>NZ_JAPENL010000002.1:1426696-2848393 GCF_026342015.1 Micromonospora lupini | reverse complement strand
CGCGCGCGCGCGCGCGCGCGCGCGCGCGCGCGCGCGCGCGCGCGCGCGCGCGCGCGCGCGCGCGCGCGCGCGCGCGCGCGCGCGCGCGCGCGCGCGCGCGCGCGCGCGCGCGCGCGCGCGCGCGCGCGCGCGCGCGCGCGCGCGCGCGCGCGCGCGCGCGCGCGCGCGCGCGCGCGCGCGCGCGCGCGCGCGCGCGCGCGCGCGCGCGCGCGCGCGCGCGCGCGCGCGCGCGCGCGCGCGCGCGCGCGCGCGCGCGCGCGCGCGCGCGCGCGCGCGCGCGCGCGCGCGCGCGCGCGCGGGGCGCTGCGCGCGCGCCGCCGCGCCCCCCCCCGCGCGCGCGCGCGCGCGCGCCCGCGCGCGCGCGCGCGCGCGCGCGCGCGCGCGCGCGCGCGCGCGCGCGCGCGCGCGCGCGCGCGCGCGCGCGCGCGCGCGCGCGCGCGCGCGCGCGCGCGCGCGCGCGCGCGCGCGCGCGCGCGCGCGCGCGCGCGCGCGCGCGCGCGCGCGCGCGCGCGCGCGCGCGCGCGCGCGCGCGCGCGCGCGCGCGCGCGCGCGCGCGCGCGCGCGCGCGCGCGCGCGCGCGCGCGCGCGCGCGCGCGCGCGCGCGCGCGCGCGCGCGCGCGCGCGCGCGCGCGCGCGCGCGCGCGCGCGCGCGCCGCGCGCGCGCGCGCGCGCGCGCGCGCGCGCGCGCGCGCGCGCGCGCGCGCGCGCGCGCGCGCGCGCGCGCGCGCGCGCGCGCGCGCGCGCGCGCGCGCGCGCGCGCGCGCGCGCGCGCGCGCGCGCGCGCGCGCGCGCGCGCGCGCGCGCGCGCGCGCGCGCGCGCGCGCGCGCGCGCGCGCGCGCGCGCGCGCGCGCGCGCGCGCGGCGCGCGTGCGCGCGCGCGCGCGCGCTGCTGCGCGCGCGCGCGCGCGCGCGCGCGCGCGCGCGCGCGCGTCGCGCGCGCGCGCGCGCGCGCGCGCGCGCGCGCGCGCGCGCGCGCGCGCGCGCGCGCGCGCGCGCGCGCGCGCGCGCGCGCGCGCAGCGCGCGCGCGCGCGCGGCGCGCGCGCGCGCGCGCGCGCGCGCGCGCGCGCGCGCGCGCGCGCGCTCGCGCGCGCGCGCGCGCGCGCGCGCGCGCGCGCGCCGCGCGCGCGCGCGCGCGCCGCGCGCGCGCGCGCGCCGCGCGCGCGCGCGCGCGCGCGCGCGCGCGCGCGCACGCGCGCGCGCGCGCGCGCGCGCGCGCGCGCGCGCGCGCGCGCGCGCGCCGCGCGCGCGCGCGCGCGCGCGCGCGCGCGCGCGCGCGCGCGCGCGCGCGCGCGCGCGCGCGCGCGCGCGCGCGCGCGCGCGCGCGCGCGCGCGCGCGCGCGCGCGCGCGCGCGCGCGCGCGCGCGCGCGCGCGCGCGCGCGCGCGCGCGCTGCGCTGCGCGCGCGCTGCGCACACGCGCGCGCGCCGCGCCGCGCGCGCGCGCGCGGCGCTCCCGGCGGGCTCGCGGCGCGCCACCGCCCGCGCACGCGCACGCCACGCGCATGCACGCCCGCCCGCCGCCCCGCGCACGCGCCGCGCCGCGCCGCGCCCACCGCGCGCCCGCGCTGCCACGCGCCCGCCGCCCGCACCCCCCCCCCCCCCCCCGCCCTCTCTCTCTCTCTCTCTCTCTCTCTCTCTCTCTCTCTCTCTCTCTCTCTCTCTCTCTCTCTCTCTCTCTCTCTCTCTCTCTCTCTCTCTCTCTCTCTCTCTCTCTCTCTCTCTCTTTTTTTTTTTTTTTTTTTTTTTTTTTTTTTCCCTCCCCCCCCCCCCCCCCCCCCCCCCCCCCCCCCCCCCCCCCCCCCCCCCCCCCCCCCCCCCCCCCCCCCCCCCCCCCCCCCCCCCCCCCCCCCCCCCCCCCCCCCCCCCCCCCCCCCCCCCCCCCCCCCGGAAGAAGGGCCATGCCATGCAAGCGGGGGGGGGGGGGGGGGGGGGGGGGGGGGCGCGCGCGCGCAACAACAATGAAGGGGAGTGCAGCAGGCAGGCCGGCCAAAAAAAAAAAATTCTGGAGAGGGCTGGCCTGCCAGCTGGACTTCTCCTACTGGCCTGGGGCATGGAACCTTGCCCAGAAGCGCCGCCTTCCGGCGGATAATGTCATGCCGACGACGGCGCCTATCGCGCCCTGGACGAGCATGCCGCCGAGGCTGACGTTGCCCTTGTGTTCGACCTTGGTCTCGATGGCGTACGTGACCATGTTGGCGGCGGCGCCGGCGAGGGCACCGCAGGCGACCGCACCGGCACCCGTCGCGCCGATCGCGAAACCGCAACCGACACCCACGGCCAAACCGACGGCGACTCCGGCGATGGCTGCCTTTGGGGTCGTCGACCCAGTTGGCAGTCGCGGTGAACGGCTTCTTGAACTTGCAGCCCCGACGCCCGCGTGTTCACCGACCTCACTCGCCACGGGCAGGCACATCTGAGAGCCGGCGAACATGCGGCGGCAGCGACGCTGCTGCATGACGCTCTCGCACTGTGGCGGGGCCCAGCGGGTGAGAACATCACCGCTACCGGCACCCTCACGCAACAACTCGCCGACCTCGACGAACAGCGCGTCATTGCCACCGAGGACTTCATCGACGCCCGACTTGCGCTCGGAGCCACCAGCAGCCTCCTGCACGACATCCGCGCCCTCGTGCTCGACCAGCCCCTGCGCGACCGACCCTGGGAGCAACTCATGCGAGCGCTGTACCTCACCGGCGATCCGGCCGGAGCGCTCGGCGCCTACCAGAAGGCTCGCAAGTCCTTCAACGAAGCTCTCGGCATCGAGCCATCCGGGCGCCTTCAGCAGCTACAGGGCTCGATCCTGCAACGCGACGAACTCGCCATCGCCCGACTCGCCTCCTAGGACCGGACCGGCGTCAGCCCTTCTCCAGGTACTCCGCGCGGTCCTCGTCCACCAGGGCCGCCACCGACGCGGCAAGCGCCGGGTTGCGGGTCAGCTCCGGATCGTCCTCGATCAGGGTGATCGCCTCGGCGCGAGCGTCGCGGATCAGGTCGGCGTCGCGGCGCAGGGACAGCAGGCGCAGGTGCGAGCGGTGCCCGGACTGGGTGGCGCCCAGCACGTCGCCCTCGCGGCGCTGCTCCAGATCCAGCTCGGCGAGCTTGAACCCGTCGCCTGTGGACGCCACCGCGTCCAGCCGTTCCCGCGCCGACGAGCCCTCGGCGGCCTCGCTGACGAGGAGGCAGAGCCCGGCGGCGGCGCCCCGGCCGACCCGGCCGCGCAGCTGGTGCAGTTGGGAGACGCCGAAACGGTCGGCGTCCAACACGATCATCACGGTGGCGTTCGGCACGTCCACACCGACCTCGATCACCGTGGTCGCCACAAGCACGTCCAGGTCACCGGCCGCGAAGGTGCGCATCACCGCGTCCTTCTCGTCGGCGGGCAGGCGGCCGTGCAGGACCCCGATCCGCAGACCGTGCAGTGGACCCTCGGCCAGCAGCGGGGCCACCTCGGTCACGGCGAGGGGCGGCCGGCGACCGTTGTCGTCCTCGGGCGGCGGCTCGTCCTCCGACGCGGGCCCCTCTCCGATGCGCGGGCACACCACGTACGCCTGGTGGCCGGCGGCCACCTCCTCGCGCAACCGACGCCAGGCCCGGTCCAGGAAGGCCGGCTTCTCGGAGGCCGGCACCACGTGCGAGGCGATCGGCGACCGGCCCCGGGGCAGTTGGGAGAGGGTGGACACCTCCAGGTCGCCGTAGACGGTCATCGCCACCGTGCGCGGGATCGGGGTGGCCGTCATGACCAGTGTGTGCGGCGGCTGGTCGGCCTTTGCCCGCAACGCGTCGCGCTGCTCCACCCCGAAGCGGTGCTGCTCGTCGACCACCACGAGACCCAGGTCGGCGAAGTCGACGCCCTCGTAGAGCAGGGCGTGGGTGCCGAGCACGATGCCGGCGTTGCCGCTGGCCACCTCGCCGAGCGCCCGGCGGCGGGCCGCCGCGCCCAGCGAGCCGGTGACCAGCTCCACCCGGGTGGCGTGCTCGGCGGAATCCAGCTCACCGGCCCGCCCGAGGGGCCCCAGCAGGTCGAGCATGCCCCGGTGGTGCTGGGCGGCCAGCACCTCGGTGGGGGCCAGCAGAGCGGCCTGTCCGCCCGCGTCGACGACCTGGAGCATGGCCCGCAGCGCCACCACTGTCTTGCCCGAGCCCACCTCGCCCTGCAACAGCCGGTGCATCGGGTGCGCTGCGGCCAGGTCGGTGGCGATCTCCCGGCCGACGTCGCGCTGACCGGCGGTCAGCTCGTACGGCAGCCGGGCGTCGAAGGCGTCCAACAGCCCGTTGGCGCGCGGCGGGCGGGGCCGGGCCGGCCAGTCGGCGGCCCGGTGCTTGCGCTGCACCAGGGTCAGCTGGACGGCGAACGCCTCGTCCCACTTGAGCCGGTGTCGGGCCCGGTAGAGGTCCTCCTTCGTGGAGGGCCTGTGGATCTCGCGGAGCGCGGCGCCCAGGTCGACGAGTTTCCGGCCGGCCCGCATGGTGGCCGGCAACGGATCCTCCGGCGGGGTGAACGTGTCCAGCACGACCCGCACGCAGCGGGCGATCACCCAGGTCGGTACGGCCGCCGCCGCCGGGTACACGGGGATCAGCGCGCCGGCGAACTCCTCGATCTCGTCGCTGACCGCCGCCTCGCCCTCACCGCCCTCGCCGAGCAGGACGTACTCCGGGCCGTTGAGCTGGCGTTTGCCGCGGAACTCGGTGACCTTCCCGGCGAACAGCCCCCACCGGCCCGGCTTCAGCTCCCGTTCGCGCCACGCCTGGTTGCCGAAGAACGTCAGCGTCAGCAGGCCGCCGGAGCCGTCGCCGACTGTCACCTCCAGCAGGTTGCCCCGGCGCTGACGCATCGGCCGTACGGCGGTGCGTTGCACCTGCGCCAGCACGGTGACCTGCTCGCCGACATCCAGCGACCGGATGTCGGTGTGCTCGCCGCGCTCGTCGTAGCGGCGCGGGAAGTGGTAGATCAGGTCACCCGCGGTGTGCAGGTCGAGGTGGGCGGCCAACGCCTTGGCCGTCTTGTCCCCGACGAGCTTCTTCAACTGGGTGTCCACAGTGGCCGGCTCGCTCATTCGACCCCCACCAGGAGCGGATAGAACGGCTGGCCGCCCGGGTACGCCTGCACCTCGACGAACGGCCAGCGCCGCGCGACGTGCGCGCGGACGGCATCGGTGAGCCCGGCGGGGGCGTCCACCCCGGCCAGCAGGGTGACCAACTCGCCGCCGCCGCCGAGCATCCGGTCGACCACTGCGGCGCAGGTGTCGGTGAGGTCGGCGCCGATGAGGTGCACCTCCCCCTCGACAAGTGCCAGGACGTCGCCGGGACGGCAGGGGCCGGCCACCGTCAGCGCCTCCCTGCTGGCGTGGCAGACCTCGGCGTAGCGGCAGGCGCCGGCCGCCTCGGCCATCGCGATCACGTCGTCCTCGAAGCGACGGGTGCCGTCGCGGACCGCCAGGGCCGCGAGGGCCTGCACCGGCGAACGGGTCGGCACCACGCTCACCTTGATGCCGTGCCGGTGCGCCTCGCGGGCCGCCGCGCTCGCGACCGCCTCGGTGTTGGGGTCGTTGGGCAGCACCACCACCCGGGCCGCCCCCGTGCCGCGCACGGCGTCCAGCAGCTCACCAGTTGACGGGTTGCCGGGCACCACCGTCGCGCCCTCCGCAGCAAACAGCTCGGCGATCCCGCTGCCGGTGGCCACCACCACGGCGGCCCGGCCGTCCTCGGTCGGGCCGGCGGGCGGCTCCGGCTGGTCGGCGAAGCGGGTCACCGAGATCCGGTACGGGCGGCCGGCGGCGACCCCCGCCTCGACAGCCGCGCCCACGTCGTTGACGTGCACGTGCACGTTCCAGGTGCCGGCCGGCTCGCGCCCGTCGCCGACGACGACGAGCGAGTCACCAAGCGCGTCCAGTGTCCGGCGCAGCACCACCACCGCGTCGGCGGAGGCGTCGAGCAGGAACTGCACCTCGTAGGCGTACTCCTCGGAACCGGTCTCCCGCGCGACGGTGGCCGCCGGGCGGGCGGTGCGCGGCGGTGGCGCGAGCGGGGTGGCGCTCTCGCCGGTGAGCACCTCGACCAGGGCGTCGAGCAGGACGCAGAGCCCTCGGCCACCCGCGTCGACGACCCCCGCGCGGGCCAGGGCCGGCAGTTGCTCGGGCGTACGCGCCAGGGCCTCGGCCGCCGCCCGCGCCGCGCGGCGGGCCACTGCCTGCAGGTCGTCGCTGTCCGCCTGCTCGGCCCCGGTGGCGGCCGCGGCGACGACGGTGAGCAGGGTGCCCTCGACGGGACGGCCGACAGCCGTGTACGCGGCGGCGGTCGCGGCCCGCAGCGCGACGGCAAGCGCCCGCCCGCGCACCGCCGGCACGGCGACGACGGCGTCGGCGAAGCCGCGCAGGATCTGCGAGAGGATGACCCCGGAGTTGCCCCGGGCGCCGAGCAGCGCGCCCTGGGCCATCAGCCGCAGCGCGTGGCCGTGGGCTGTGGAGCCGCTGTCCGGGAGGGTGTCCAGGTCCATCGAGAGGGCCTGCTGGGCCGAGGTGAGGGTGAGCACCAGGTTGGTGCCGGTGTCACCGTCGGGCACCGGATAGACGTTGAGCTCGTCGATCTCGCCCTGGTGGCGCTTGAGCGCGGCCAACCCGCTCGCACACCAGCGGCGGACCGCTGCGGCGTCGAGGGTGTCCAGCACGGCCAGAAGCCTACTGTTGCGCACCGACACGCGTCGGACTCGTCCGGCGTGTCCCTCCGCGCCCGGTCCGACGGTGCTCCCGGCCCGGGTCCACGCCTCCGGTACCGTTGCCGCCGGGCCGGCCCACCGGCCCACCAGCAGGCCCGGCCCGGGCCGCGCACGACCGCCCGACCGGGCCGGTTGGCCGGGTCGGCGAGTCATCGGGTAACCTGACCAGGTTGCCCGGGCAGCACCTGCCGGCGACCTCATGAACGTTTCAATCCCAGGAGTATCCCGTGGCTAGCGTGTGCGACGTCTGTGGCAAGGGACCGGGCTTCGGCCACAACGTGTCCCACTCGCACCGGCGGACCAACCGCCGCTGGAACCCGAACATCCAGTCGGTGCGTACCCCGGCCGGTGGCGGTAACACCAAGAAGTTGCAGGTCTGCACCTCGTGCATCAAGGCCGGCAAGGTCACCCGCGCCTGACGCGGCAGCACCACCTCTTCTCGTTCGGCTCAGCCGGCGGCCCCCTGCGGTCCGCCGGCTCTGTCGTGTCCCCGCCCGGGTGGTCGCCGGCCGTTCAGAGCGTGCGGCCGAAGGAGACGCAGCCCTCCGCGTCCTTGTAGAAGCCGAAATTCGGGATCCGGTCATAACCGGCGGACGCGTACATGGCGATCGCCTCGGGCTGTTTGTCCCCGCACTCCAGGACCATCCGCTTGCGGCCCTGCTCACGGGCCGAGCGCTCCACCGCCGCGAGGACCGTCCGCGCCACGCCGCGGCCACGGGCCGCCGGGGCGGTGTACATCCGCTTCAGCTCGGCGGTGTCCGGGCCGTGGCTGCGCCAGCCACCGCAGCCGACCGGCTCACCGGCCAGGTAGGCGACGAGGAACGCCCCGTCCGGCGGCTCGAACTCGGTCGCGGCGACCGGGGTGTCGTCGCCGGTGCCCCCGTAGCGGGTGGCGAGGTCGGCAAGCGCGGCCCGGATCAACTGCTGCGCCACCGGCGCGTCGAACCGCACCACCCGGATCTCGATCTCACTCACGGTGCCCAGGATACGGCGGGCACGAGGCGTCACCGGAAGTGGTCCCAGCCCCGAGGCCCGTCGTACGCGCCGCCGTCGACTGTCACCTGAGCACCCTCCGTCACCAGGCCGATGGGCCGCCACTCCGGCGGCAACGCCACCGTCGGGGGGAAGGTCGCGGCCAGCGCGTGGTCCTCGCCACCGGCCAGGATCCAGGTGTACGGGTCGACGCCGAGCGCCCGCGCGGCGTCGGCCATCTGCCGGGGCACCTCGAACGCGTCGCGGCGCACGTCGATCCCCACACCGCTTGCCTCCGCCACGTGCCCGAGGTCGGCGAGGAGCCCGTCCGAGACGTCGATCATCGAGGTCGCGCCGAGCAGGGCGGCCTGCGGCCCGGCCGGGTAGGCGACCTGCGGCCGCCGGTACGCCTCGACCAGCAGTCGGGGGGTGCGGAAGCCCCGGGTGAGCACGGTCAGCCCGGCCGCCGCGTACCCGATGCGGCCGGCCAGGGCCAGCACGTCCCCCGGGCGGGCGCCGGAGCGCACCACGGGCGCCCGGCCGCCGAGGTCGCCCAGCGCGGTGACCGCGATGGTCAGGGTCGGGCTCGCCGACATGTCCCCGCCGACCACGCTCGCGCCGACCGTGGCTGCCTCCGCCGCCAGCCCGTCGGCCAGGCCCTCCGCCCAGCTCGTCTCCAGGTCGGCGGGCATGCACAGGGCGACCAGCAGGGCTGTCGGAGTGGCGCCCATCGCCGCGATGTCGGCCAGGTTGGCCGCCGCGGCCCGGTGACCGACGTCGGCAGCCGAGCACCAGTCCCGCCGGAAGTGCCGCCCGTCGACAAGCACGTCCGTGCAGGCGACCACCCGGGCGTCCGGCGCGGCCACCACCGCCGCGTCGTCACCCGGGCCGAGCAGAGTCGTCGGGCCCATCGCCAACCGGGCGGTGACCCGCCCGATCAGCCCGAACTCGCCGATCCCGGCCACGCTGGCGCCACCGCCGGCGTTCGGCCCGTACTGCCCGGCACCGCCGCGCTCGCTCACCGCTGCTCCTTGACCACCGATAGGGATCAGACCTGGTCCGTAAGGTAGTTTCACCCTTCGGGCCGCTCCCGGGCGGCGACGGACGGAGGTCGAGTCGTGGTACAGGCGTACATCCTCATCCAGACCGAGGTCGGCCGCGCACGTGACGTGGCGGGTCTCATCGCGGACATCGCCGGCGTGGTACGCGTCGACGCCGTCACCGGGCCGTACGACGTGGTCGTCCTCACCGAGGCGAACACCGTCGACGAGCTTGGGAAACTCATCGTCAGCAAGGTGCAGATGGTGCCCGGCATCACCCGCACCCTCACGTGTTCGGTGGTGCGGCTGTAAGTGGACGAGATGACGACCTCCTCGGCTGCTCTGGACGACGACGGGAAGCGCGAGCCGGCTGACGGGACGCCCGAGCCGGCCGACGGTATCCGCGAGAGCGCCGACCCGGGCGCCGACGCGCCGGCCGGGCGGGACCGGACCATCCGGGGCGCCGCCCTGCTGGCCACGTTGATCGCCCTGCCGATCACACTGCTGGTCGCCGTGCTGGCCTTCGCCAAGCTCGCCCCGGACACGCCGGCCGCCGCACCGAGCCCGTCGGCGAGCACCACACGGGCGCAGTCCACCGCTCCGGTGGAGATGGCCGCCCCGGCGCTGGCCGAGCGTCCGGCCACGGTCTGCCGCGCGCTGCTGTCCCAGCTGCCGCAGACCATCCGTGATCGGGCCCAGCGCCCGGTCACCGCCGGTCCGGAACAGAACGCCGCGTACGGCGACCCCGCGCTCACCGTGGCCTGTGGGGGAACCGAGCCGACCTTCCCGGCCACCGACGAGGTCTGGATGGTCAACCGGGTGTGCTGGCACCCCGTCGAGCAGACGGACGTGACAGTGCTCACCACAGTCGACCGGGAGACGCCTGTCACCGTCCGGATCCCGCGGTCGTACGAGCAGCCGTTGCAGTGGGCTTCGCCGATCTCCAGCGCGATCGTGGCGTCGGTGCCCTCGGGCGGCGCCATCCCCGCCGGCTGCCAGCGCTGATCCGCTGACGCGCGGCCCGCGCTGATCCGCTGACGCGCGGCCCGTCTGCCGGGCCGCGCGTCGGGACCGGCGGCTCAGTGCAGGCCGACGCCCCGCCGCTGGGCGGTACGGATCAGCCGGTTGACAAGCTTGGGGTACTCCAGACCGGAGGCCGTCCACATCCGGGGGAACATCGACGTCGGGGTGAACCCGGGCATCGTGTTGATCTCGTTGAGGTAGACGTCCAGCTCGGGGGTGACGAAGAAGTCGGCCCGGGCCAGGCCGGCGCAGTCCAGCGCGGTGAACGCGCGGACGGCGTACTCCTGCACCTGGCGGGCCACCCGGTCCGGCAGCCCGGCCGGGATGTCGTACTCGCAGGAGTCGTCGAGGTACTTGGCCTCGAAGTCGTAGAAGTCGTGGTCGGCGACGACCCGCACCTCGGCCAGCACGGACGCCTCGGGGGCGCCGCCGGCCTCGCCCTCCAGCACACCGCACTCGATCTCGCGGCCGACGATCGCGGCCTCGATGATGACCTTCGGGTCGAACTGCCGGGCGGTGGCGACCGCCGCGTCCAGGTCGGCCCAGTCGGTGACGCGGGTGATGCCGAACGACGAGCCGGCGCGGGACGGCTTGACGAAGACCGGCAGGCCGAGCCGCTCCTTGTCCTGCTCGCCGAGCGTCATCCCGTTGCGCAGCACCGCGTACGCGCCGACCGGGATGCCCTCGACCGCGCAGAGCTTCTTGGTGAACTCCTTGTCCATCGCGGCGGCGGAGGCGAACACGTTCGCCCCCACGTAGGGGATGCCGGCCATCTCCAGCATGCCCTGGATCGTGCCGTCCTCGCCGTAGGTGCCGTGCAGGACCGGGAAGACCACGTCCACGTCGGCCAGCGCCCGGGGGCCCTCGGTCGGGTCGAGCACCATCAGCCCGTTGCCTGTCGGGTCGGCGCGCAGCACGACGTCCGCGCCAGACTCGGCGGTGATCTCCGGGAGCTGGCGGGCGTTGATGGCGAACTGGGCGGGGTCACCGCTGGTCAGCACCCACTGGCCGGCGCGGGTGATGCCCACCGGCACCACCTCGTACTCGTCCGGGTCCAGTGCGGCGAAAACGCTGCCGGCGCTGACGCAGGAGATGCCGTGTTCCGGGCTGCGGCCGCCGAAGACGATCGCCACGCGGGTCTTGCCTGGGGTGGTCACTCCGGTCACCTCTTCGTACGCGACTGCGGCTGGTCGTGCTCGCCGGTGGCGCTCACGCGGTTGACCTTACTGTGCGTGGCGATCAGGCGCGGCGATACCCGGCGAGCCGCGACCCGACACGCAATCGGTCAACAGAGCATATACGGTGCGTGACGGAATGACCGGGGACTGATCAGTCCCCGGCGTGCCGGCGGCCGACCGCTATCACCTTCACCCGCTGCCGTCCGGCCCGCACCATGCCCAGCGCCATGAAGGCTCCCGCGATCCGGTCTGCGGCCTCCCTGCTGCTGGCGCCGACCACCTGGCGGCGGCGCTCGGGGGCGACGCGCTCGTTGCGGTCGACGCCCTCAACGGGACGTACGTCGGTGAGCACGACAAGGAAGCGGGTCATCGCCGGCCCTCGCGGTGCAGGGCAAGAGACTTCGGATCGGCACGCACGTCGTCTCCTTCCGGCGGGCGGGAAGGGACGGCACGCGGCGATCGGGTACGGGGGAGAAACCCGATCGCCGCGCGCCCTATCCCCTCCGGTCGCTCACCACCACCGTCGCCACGACAACCGGCGGTGAGGACGCGATGACAGATTGACACGTCTACAGCCATGAATGCAACTCTCATCGCCCATCTCTCATGTACCCGTTCCCATGAATGTGTGCGACCATCGATGCATGGCCCCGAAGACCGCCCGCGCCCGCCGACTCGGTATCGCCCTGCGCACCCACCGGGAAGCCGCCGGGTTGACGTTGGAGACCGCCGCGGATGAGATCAACAGCACCCGCAGCACCCTCTCCCGCTACGAGAACGCCCAGACGCTGATCAGCCCGGCCACCGTGCGCGCCCTGCTCACCTCGTACGGGGTGGGTTCCGAGGAGGTGGCCGCCGCGGTGCAGCTCGCCAAGGACGCCCGCAAACCGGGCTGGTGGGTGTCGTACTCGTACCTGCTCGACCCCCGCACCATCGACTTCATCGCCCTGGAGGCGGAGGCCACCGCCATCGCCAACTTCGAGCCGTCGGTGGTGCCCGGCCTGCTGCAGACCGCCGACTACATCCGCGGCGTGATGCGCGGCGGTCCGCACACCCTCGGCGACGAGCTGGTGGAGCAGCGGGTCAAGGTCCGGCTCGACCGCCAGGCGCGGCTCACCGCCGACACCCCACCCATCCTCGACGCGATCATCGACGAGGGCGCGCTGCTGCGTCCGGTCGGCGACCAGTCGGCGATGGACGGCCAGCTACGGCACCTCGTCAAGATGGCCGAGCTGCCGAACATCACCGTCCAGGTGATCCCGCTCTCCGCCGGCTACCACCGAGGCACCCGAGGGTCGCTGCACATCCTGGAGTTCGCCGACCCGGAGGACCCGATCATCGCCTCGGTGGAGACCGTCGCCGGTCAGATGATCCTCGACCGCGCGGGCGAGACGCGTACCTGCACCAAGATCATGGAGCATCTGCGCAGCGTGGCGCTCAGTCCGGCGGACAGCCGGGCGATGCTTCTGTCAGTCCTGAAGGGACGGTAGGACCGAATGACACCGACGATCACAGCGGCGTTGGCCGCGGCGGCGTGGCGCAAGAGCAGCCGTAGCGGCGACGAGGGCGCCTGCGTGGAGGTGGCCACGATCCCCCAACGGGTGGCCGTCCGCGACTCCAAGGACCCGGCCGGCCCGGCCCTGCTGTTCCCCCCGACGGCCTGGGCCGCCTTCGCTCAGGCCCCACCGCGCCGCTGACCTGAGCGCGACCACCCCGCCCCCGCGCCCCGCTGACCGGGCCGTCAACGCCCGATCAGCGGGGCGCGGGCGCGGAAGGGACGCTCAGCCAAGCGGACGCAGCCCGACGAGCGGGGACTCAGGCGACCAGCGGGCGGGGCTCCGGCACGGCGCGCAGCGCCTCCAGGGCGGCGATCGCCACACCCCGCGCCCCGGCCATGTCGCGGTCCGGCACCAGCGCGAAGGTGGCCACCGCTGCCTGCTCCTCGCGCAGGACCGTGTGCTCGCGGACCGTCGCCAGGAACCAGTCGCGGAACTCCGGCGCCGCCTCCACCACCCCGCCCCCCACGAAGTACGCGTGCGGATCGGTGAAGTTGGCCGCCACGGTGAACAGGCGGCCCAGCGCCATCGCCTGCTGGGTGAAGAGGTCCCGGGCCAGCACGTCACCCCGCTCGCCGTAGCCCCGCACGAGCTTCGCCGCCCGCGCCAGCGGCTCGGCGGCCAGCGGGTGGTCGGGGTGGCGGGTCAGCCAGTACGGCAACAGGTTGCGCTCGATGCCGGTCAGCGAGGCCACGCTCTCCACGTCGCCGGTGAAGCCGCAGGCGCAGGTGGGGTCCGGCTGGTCCGGGCCGAGCAGCCCGTTCAGCGGGATGTGCACGTGGCCCAGCTCGCCTGCCATGCCGGCGGCGCCGGCGATCACCTTGCCGCTCTCGACCACCCCGCCGCCGAGACCCGTACCGACGATCGCCGCGACCGACGAACGGGCCATCGCCTCGTCGCCGAAGTGCACGTGGTGGGCGTAGAGCGCCGCCGCGTTGCCGTCGTTGTGGTAGATCACCGGCAGGCCCAGCCGCCGCTGGAGCGCCCCTCGCACGTCGAAGCCACGCCAGGCCGGCTGGGAGAAGTTGGTCGAGCCGCGCGACGAGATGACGCCCGTGGCGCTGGCCGGGCCGGGCGTGTCCAGCCCGACCGCCCGGACCAGCTCGCGGGAAACGCCGGTCTGCGCCAGAGCCCCGTCCAGCGCCCGGGCGAGCGCCTCGATCGCCGCGTCCGGCCCGGAGCGCACCTCGCTGGGGATCTCCAGCAGCCCGTCCACCAGGAACCGGCCGTCCACCGTCAGGACTGTGGCGTTGTTGCTGGTGCCACCGTTGTCCAGGCCAACGACCACCGGCACACCTGCGCTGCCCACCGAAACCGCCTCCCGCCCTCATGAGTGTGAGCCGAGGCTAGTGCCAACCCCGCTCCCCCGCCACGCCCGCCCACCGAAACCGGGCCGGGGGTACCAGCCGAGCCCCGGCGACACCCTGATCAGCTGTCCCCGGTGCCCCGGATTGCTGTCGCACGTCCCTTGCTCCGCTTCACTCCGCGTACCAGAAACCGGCCGCGAGTGGCGCGCCGGTCGAAGCAGAGCAGCGGACGCGAACGAGTGTGGCGGGTCAACCCGGCATCTCCGCCACAGCGCAGGCGGGCGGGGTCAGGCCGGGCGGCGGGCGGTCACCGCGGTGGCGTCGCGGTCCTCGTCGTGCCGCACGCTCGGGACCAGCCCCGCCGCGCGGAACGCGTCGCAGAGCGCGTCGGTCTGCGTGGTGCCGGCCTCGACCACCAGGTGCCCGCCGGGTGCCAGCCAGTGTGCCGCGTCGACGCCCACCCGGCGCAGCACGGTGAGCCCGTCCGGCCCACCGTCGAGCGCCACCGGGGCCTCGTGCAGCCGCGCCTCCGGCGGCATCAGCGCCACCGCGTCGGTCGGCACGTACGGGGCGTTTGCCACCACCAGGTCGAGGCGCCCCCGCCAGTGCGTCGGCAGCGGTGCGAAGAGGTCACCCTCGTACACCTCGGCGGGCAGGCCGGCGAGGTTGCGGCGAGCGCAGGCCACGGCCGCCGGGTCGATGTCGGCGGCGGCGAGCCAGCGCGGCGCGAGGCGGCGTGCCAGCGCGACAGTGGTGGCCCCGGAGCCGCAGCAGAGGTCGGCCACGGCCGGCGCCGGGCCGGTCAGCTCGACGGCCACGTCGACAAGCAGGGCCGTCCGACCGCGCGGCACGAAGACGCCCGCGTCGACGGCGATCCGCAGACCGCAGAACTCCGCCCAGCCGAGCAGGTACTCCAGTGGCTCCCCGGCCACGCGTCGGGCGGTCAGGTCGGCAAGCGTCGCCGGGGAGTCCGCGGCGGCCAGCAGCAGCTCGGCCTCGTCCTCGGCGTACACGCAGCCGGCGGCACGCAGCCGGCTCACCAGAGCGGGTCGATCGGTGAACGTCACAGGATCGCTCAGGCCGGCCCGGCCGCGTCCAGCGCGGCGGCGATGTCGGCGACCAGGTCGGGTGTGTCCTCCGCACCGCAGGAGAGCCGGACGAAGCCGGGGGCGGTGTCGTCCCCCCACTGCGCCCGCCGGTCGGCCGTGGTGTGCAGACCGCCGAACGAGGTGGCCGCCGCCACCAGCCGCGCGGCCTCGACGAAGCGGGCCACCCGGTCGGCGTCGCCCAGGTCGAACGAGAGCACCCCGGGCATCCGACGCATCTGCGCCGAGGCCACCGCGTACGCCGGGTCGTCCGCCAGCCCCGGCCAGCGCAGACCTGTTACGTCCGAGCGGGCCGCCAGCAGGTCGGCGACGGCGGCGGCGTTCGCGCTCTGCCGGGCCAGCCGCAGGTCGAGGGTCGCCAGCGACCGGTGCGCCAACCAGGCGTCGAACGCGCCCGGGACCGAGCCGGTGCCGGTACGCCAGAGCGTCACCGCCTCGATCACCTCGGCCGACCGGCTGGCCAGGTAGCCCAGCAGCAGGTCCGAGTGGCCGGTGAGCGCCTTCGTGCCGGAGGCCACCACCAGGTCGGCGCCGAGGTCCAGCGGGCGCTGCCCGAGCGGGGTGGCAGTGGTGTTGTCGACGCCGAGCAGGGCGCCTGCGGCGTGCGCCCGTTCCGCCAGGGCGGCCACGTCCACCACGTCGAGACCCGGGTTGGCCGGGGTCTCCACAAGCACCAGCCGGACCCCCTCGAAGGACGGGTACGGGCCCACGGTCGGCACGAAGACGACCCGCACGCCGATCGTCTCCAGCACGGAGGTGGCGAACGCCCGGACGGGGAAGTAGCCGTCGGAGGGCAGCACCACGGTGTCCCCCGGGCGCAGCAGGGTGAGCAGCGTCCCGGTGATGGCGGCCTGACCGCTGGCGAACACCCGGCAGTCGCCGCCTTCCAACTCGCCCACGGCGGCCTCCAGCAGCCGCCGGGTCGGGTTGTCGGGGCGGCCGTAGCCGTTCGGCGAGGTGCCCTGGCCCTGCCACGGGTCGAGGTGGTACGGCGCGGCGAAGACCGGACCGGGCAGGAACGGGTCGCCCGGCGCCGGCTCGGGCAGGCCGGCGCGTACGCAGCGGGTGCCGTCTCCCAGTTCGCTCATCGGTTCCCTCACTCGTACGACTCGGGCTTGGCGGTTCGGCTCATCAGCGTGTCGACGGCGAGGCGCGGGTCCATCCCCTCGTGGCAGATCCGTTCGACGTGCTCGGTGATCGGCATCTCCACCCCGTGGGCGCGGGCCAGGTCGCGGATCGCGAGGCAGCTCTTGACGCCCTCGGCGGTCTGCCGCGTCGCGGCCTGGGCCTGCTCCAGCGTCTCGCCCCGACCCAGGTGCTCGCCGAAGGTGCGGTTGCGGGCCAGCGGGGAGGAGCAGGAGGCGACGAGGTCGCCCATGCCGGCCAGGCCGGCGAAGGTGATCGGGTCCGCGCCGAGCGCCACACCGAGGCGGGCCGTCTCGGCCAGCCCCCGGGTCATCAGCATGGCCCGGGTGTTGTCGCCGAAACCCATCGCGGTGGCGATGCCGTACGACAGGGCGATCACGTTCTTGACCGCGCCGCCCAGCTCGCAGCCGATCACGTCGTCGTTGGTGTACGGCCGCAGGTACGGCGTCCGGATCGACGACTGCACGAGGGCGGTGCGGTCGCTGTTGGTACCGGCGACCACCGTGGCGGCGGGCTGCTCGGCGGCGATCTCGGGGGCCAGGTTCGGGCCGGAGACCACCACCACCCGGTCCGCGGCCACCCGGGCGGTCTCGACGATGACCTCGCTCATCCGCTTGGTGGTGCCGAGTTCGATGCCCTTCATGAGCGACACCAGGGTGGCGTCCGGGTGCAGGTGCCCGGCCCACTCGGCGAGGTTGCCGCGCAGGGTCTGCGAGGGCACGGCCAGCACCACGACCTCGGCCCCGCTGATCGCCTCGATGGCGTCGGTGGTGGCGGTGACCCGGGCTGGCAGCAGCAGGTCCGGCAGGTACTCCGGGTTGCGGCGCTCGGCGCGGATGCTCTCCGCCACCGGGGCGCGGCGGGCCCACACGGTCACGTCCCGCCCCGCGTCGGCCAGGATCTTGGCGAAGGCGGTGCCCCAGGAGCCGGCGCCCAGCACCGCGACGTGGCCGCTCATGCCGCTTCACCGTGGTGGCGCTCGACGGACGGTCGGACCGGTCGTTCCCACAGCGGCGGCGGGGTGCCGCCGCGGATCTCGGCGAGCATGTCCCGCAGCCGCAGCATGATGGCGTCCGTCATCTCCTCGAGGGTGGCCCGGGTCGGCGGGGTGCCCGCCCAGCGGCTCAGGTCGACAGGTTCGCCGGCCACCACTGTCACCGGGATCCGGGGGCGTGGGTTCAGCCGGTTGGTCCGCGGGTCGAAGATCCGCTCCGGTCCCCACATCACCACCGGCACCACGGGTGCGCCGGTGGCCAGGGCCAGCCGGGCGGCGCCGGTCTTGGCCTTCATCGGCCACAGCTCCGGCTGTCGGGTGGTGGTGCCCTCCGGGTAGATCACCACCGCGCCGCCCTCGTCGAGGGCGGCGACCGACCTGTCAAGTGAGCGGACCGCGTCCACGCTGCCGCGCTCGACGGGGATCTGCCGACAGCGGTGCAGGATCCAGCCGACCAGCGGCACCCGGAACACGCTTGCCTTACCCAGGTACTGCGGCCACCGGCCGGAGTCGTAGATGAAGTGCGCGGAGACCAACGGGTCGGCGTGCGAGATGTGGTTGGCGACGATGATCATGCCGCCGTCCTGGGCGAGGTGCTCCTGGCCGCGCCAGGTCCGCTGGGTCCAGACGGTCATCACCGGCTTCACCAGCCCCACGGCGAACCGTTGCCAGAACCCCAGCCTCCGCCGTGCCACTGTGCCTCCTCGTCGCGCCCCGACCCGCCGCGGGCCCCACCCGCGACACCCGCAGCGGAAATCATGCCTGCTCGCCCCCGGTACGGCCAGCGAGGGTCCCGTCGTCCGGCTGGCAGGATTGCGGACGTGAGTCAGCCGAGGTGGGCCGTGGTGGTGCCGGTGAAGCGTCTGGCTGCGGCCAAGAGCCGGCTGCGGGGCGCGCTGCCCGGCGTACCGCACGAGGAGTTGGCGCTGGCGCTGGCGGCCGACACGCTCCGCGCGGTGCTGGCCTGCCCGGCGGTCGCCGAGGCCCTGGTGGTGACCGACGACACCCGGGTGGCGGCCGCGGCGCGGGCCGCCGGGGCGCGGACGCTGCCCGACGTGCCGGACGCCGGCCTGAACGCCGCGTTCCGGCACGGCGCGGCACAGACCCCCGGGCGGTGGGTGGCCGGGCTCACCGCCGACCTGCCGGCGCTGCGCCCGGCCGAGCTGACCGACGCGCTGCTCGCGGCGCAGCGCGGCCACGAGGGGGTACGCCGGTTCGTGGCGGACGCCCCCGGCGGTGGCACGGTGCTGCTCGCCGCGCCGCCGGGCGTCGACCTCGATCCACGGTTCGGTGTCGGCTCGGCGGCGGCGCACGCGGCGAGCGGGGCGCTGCCGCTGAGTGGCGACTGGCCAAGCCTGCGGCGGGACGTGGACACCGCCGACGACCTGGCCACCGCCGCCCGGCTGGGGCTGGGGCCGCGCACCGCCGCGCTGCTCGCCGCCGGCTGCCCGGCGCGCTGAAGGAGCCGACCCGCCGGCTGCCCGGCGCGCTGAAGGAGCCGACCCGCCGGCTGCCCGGCGCGCTGAAACGAGCCGACCCGCCGGTGTACGGTGCCAGCATGCAGGGCACGGTGGCCAGTTACGACGCGGCAACGCGCAGTGGTGTCCTGCTGCTCGACGACGGCACCGAGCTGCGCTTTCCCGCCCGGGCGTTCGATGCCTCCGGCCTGCGGCTGCTCCGGCTCGGCCAGCGGGTGCGGATCGACACCGATCCCGACGGCGAGGTCGTCCGAGTGACATTGCCGACGATGAACTGAGCTGGCGAGGCCAAGTTCATTTTGCGTTAACTCGAATCGGGTGATTATGAGCGGGTGAGCACCCCTCGCGAGCATCCGGTCACCTCTCCCGCCACCGACCCCCGCAACGGCGCCCGCGTCCGCGGCACCGACGGCCGTTTTCGCCCGTCCCGGGCCGAACGGGCCGGCGCCGCCCGCGCCGACACGCTCGCCGACGACCCGGGTGCCGCCTCCTCCGGGCTCGACGAGGTCATCGAACCCAGCGTGCCTGCCACGGAGACGGACGGCCCGGCGGCCGGGGCGGCAGTGCCCGGCCCCTCCGGGAGCCTCGCCACGGGCGGCGACTCGGACGACGACCCACCGGCGGCTCCCCCACTGCCGGAGGACCGCTTCCTCAACCGGGAGCTGTCCTGGCTCGACTTCAACGCGCGGGTGCTCTCCCTCGCCGAGGACCAGCGCACCCCGCTGCTGGAGCGGGCCAAGTTCCTGGCCATCTTCGCCAGCAACCTCGACGAGTTCTACATGGTCCGCATCGCCGGGCTGAAGCGGCGGCTCTCCGCCGGCCTGCCGGTGCGCGGCGGGGACCGGCTGCCCTTGCGCACGCAGCTGGAGCTGATCGCCGAGCGGACCGCCGCGCTGGGCGCACGGCACGCCGCCTGCTTCGTCGACGACGTGCTGCCCAAGATGGCCGACGAGGGCATCCGGATCCTGCGCTGGGGTGAGCTGGGCGACGGCGAGCGGGAGCGGTTGCGCACCTACTTCCGGGAGCACATCTTCCCGGTGCTGACCCCACTCGCGGTGGACCCGGCGCACCCGTTCCCGTACATCTCGGGGCGGTCGTTGAACCTGGCGGTGGCGGTTCGGGACCCGGACGGCGGTTCCGAGCTGTTCGCGCGGGTGAAGGTGCCCAACAACGTCCCCCGCTTCGTCCGGGTGGACCGGGACCAGCCGGGCGTGCGGATGCTGCCGGTCGAGGACCTGATCTCGGTGCACCTGGGTCAGTTGTTCAGTGGCATGCAGGTGGTCGAGTGCCACCTGTTCCGGGTCACCCGCAACGCCGAGGTCGAGGTCGACGAGGACCGCGACGAGGATCTGCTCCAGGCTCTGGAACGGGAGCTGGCCCGACGGCGGTTCGGCCCGCCGGTCCGCCTGGAGGTCGCCGCGTCGATCTCCGACCACATGTTGGAGCTGCTCGTCCGCGAGCTGGACATGGACGACCAGGACGTCCTGCGGGTGCCCGGCCTGCTGGACCTGTCCGCGCTGTGGCAGGTGTACGGCGAGGCCGACCGCCCCGACCTCAAGGACCCGCCGTTCGTGCCGGCCACGCATCCCCGGCTCGCCGAGGGCGAGGTACCGCGCAGCGTCTTCGCCACCCTGCGCGACGGGGACATCCTGGTGCACCACCCGTACCACTCGTTCGCCACGAGCGTGCAGCGGTTCATCGAGCAGGCCGCCGCCGACCCCAACGTGCTGGCCATCAAGCAGACCCTCTACCGCACCAGCGGCGACTCGCCGATCGTCGACGCGCTCGTCGACGCGGCCGCCGCCGGCAAGCAGGTGGTGGTGCTGGTGGAGGTGAAGGCCCGCTTCGACGAGGTGGCCAACATCGGCTGGGCCCGCACCCTGGAACGCGCCGGCTGCCACGTGGTGTACGGCCTGGTGGGGCTCAAGACGCACTGCAAGACCGCGCTTGTGGTCCGGCAGGAGGGCAACCAGATCCGCCGGTACTGCCACATCGGCACCGGCAACTACCACCCGAAGACCGCCCGCCTGTACGAGGACTTCGGCATGCTCACCGCCGATCCGGAGATCGGGGCGGACCTGACCGACCTGTTCAACGTGCTGACCGGCTACAGCCGGCAGACCGCGTACCGGCGGCTGCTGGTCGCCCCGCAGGGCATCCGCAGTGGCCTCATCGAACGCATCGAGCGGGAGATCGCGCACGTCCGGTTGGGCATGCCCGGCCTGGTCCAGTTCAAGGTCAACTCGCTTGTCGACGAGGGCGTGACCGACGCGCTGTACCGGGCGTCCCAGGCCGGTGTCCACGTCGACCTGCTCATCCGGGGCATGTGCACGCTGCGTCCGGGGGTGCCGGGGCTGTCGGAGAACATCCGGGTCCGCTCGATCCTCGGCCGGTTCCTGGAGCACTCCCGGGTCTTCCGCTTCGGCAACAACGGCGAGGCCGAGTTCTGGATGGGCTCGGCGGACCTGATGCACCGCAACCTGGACCGGCGGGTGGAGGCGCTGGTACAGGTGAGCGATCCGGTCGCCCGCGCCGAGCTGGACCACGTGCTGACCGCCGCGATGAGCCCTGACGTGGACGCGTTCGAGCTGGCCGGCGACGGCACCTGGACGCGGCGTACCGGCGGCGAGGAGGCGGCCCGGGTGCATCTGCAGGAACTGCTGCTGCGCCGCGTCGGTGGCACGGCCGGCTGACCGATCACGGCATAGGCTGAGCTGATGGTCGAGGAGGAGCAGAAGTACGAGGTGGACGACCCCTTCGTGCTGCCGGACCTGTCCGCCACGTCACCGGCCGGCGGCCGGGTCCGGGAGCTACCGCCGGTGACGCTCGTCGCCCGCTATCTCGACACTGTCGACCTGCGGCTGGCCCGTGCCGGGGCGTCGCTGCGCCACCGAGAGGGTGACGAGCTGCCGTGGACGGTGAAGCTGCCCACCGGCACACCAGGCGTCCGGCACGAGATCTCCCGCCCCGGGCCGGTCGGGCAGCCGCCGCCGGAGCTGGTCGAGCTGGTCACCGCCCTGCACCGGGGCGCGCCGCTGGCGCCGGTGACTGTCGTACGCACCGTTCGGCACGCCCACGAGGTGTGCGACCGGGCCGGCACGGTGCTCGCCGAGGTGGTGGACGACCGGGTGACGGTCCTCGACGACACCGGCGCCACCACGGACGCGTTCCGCGAGGTGGAGGTGGAGCGCAAGGCCGGCGACCGCAAGCTGCTGGAACGGATCGGCGGCGTGCTGCGCGAGGCCGGGGCGGGGGCCGGCTCGTTCACCCCGAAGCACGTCCGGGCGTTGGGGGCGATGGCGCAGGCCGACCCCGACCTGGTCGGGCCGGGCGGGCTGACGACCGACCCGAGCGCCGGGGAGGTGGTCACCGAGGCGGTCCGCAAGGAGGTGGGCCGGCTGTTGGCGCACGACCCGCTGGTGCGGCTGCGCACGTCGACCGACGGCGGCGACAGCGCCGTACACCAGATGCGGGTGGCCTGCCGGCGGCTGCGCAGCGACCTGCGCACCTTCCGGCCGCTGGTGCGCCGGAGCTGGGCGCGGCCCCTGCGCGACGAGCTGCGCTGGCTGGCCGGAGTACTCGGCGCGGCCCGCGACGCCGAGGTGCTGCGCGATCGGCTGCGGCGCACCGCGACCGCCGATCCGCTCAGCCCACTCGACGCGGGCGCGGTGGACCGGCTGGACGAGGCGCTCGCGCAGCGGCAGCGGCAGGCGCACGCCGCCATCGACGAGGCGCTGCGCTCCCCGCGTTACCTGGCCCTGACCGACGCCCTGGTGCTGGCCGCCCGCGCGCCCCGGCTCACCCGACGGGCGGCCACCCCGGCGGGGCGCACGCTACCGAAGCTTGTGGCCCGCCCGTGGCGGCAGCTCAGCGGCCCGGACGGCGTGGACGGGCTCGACCCGTCGGCCCCCGACGACCGGTGGCACACCGTCCGCAAGGAGGGCAAGCAGGCCCGCTACGCGGTCAGCGCCGTGCTTCCGGCCGTCGGGAAGGACGCGCGGCGGCTGGCCCGCGCGTTGGCAGGCGTCCAGGACGTGCTCGGCGAACACCAGGATGCGGCGGTTGCCGCCGAGACCTGGCTCGCCCTCGCCGCCGACCGGCCGGAAGACCACGAGCTGGCGGTCACCGCCGGGCGGCTGGCCGAGCGGGAACGCGACACGGTCCGCCTCATGCGGGCCCGGTTCCCCGCCGTGTGGCACCGGGCGACCCGGCGACGACGCACCAGATGGTTGCCGTGACGGGCATCCGGGCTGCCGGCGGGGTCTGCTGGCGACCGACCGCCGACGGTGTCCGGGTCTGCGTGGTGCACCGCCCGCGCTACGGGGACTGGACGCTACCCAAGGGCAAGCTCGAACCGGGCGAGCATCCGCTTGTCGCGGCGGTTCGGGAGGTGGCCGAGGAGGCGGACGTGCGGGGCGTGCCGCAGGTGCGGCTGCCGTCGGTACGCTACCGCAGCGAGGGGCAGGCCAAGCTTGTCGACTACTGGTCGATGCTCGCGGTCGCCGACGGCGGTTTCCAGCCCGGCACCGAGGTCGACGACATCCGGTGGCTCCCCGTCGACGAAGCGGTCCGGCTGGTCAGCTACCCGCACGACGCCGAGGTGTTGGCCGCGTACGCCGCGCTGCCGCCGGTGACCGCGACGATCGCGCTGGTGCGGCACGGGCACGCCGGCAAACGGGCCACCTGGACCGGCCCGGACACCGCCCGCCCGCTCGACGACGAGGGATGGGCCCAGGCGTACGCCCTCGCGCCGCTGATCGCCGTGGTGCGGCCGGCCCGGCTGGTGTCGGCGTCGCCGCGCCGCTGCGTGCAGACCCTGGACCCGGCGGCCGCGCTGCTCGACATGCCCATCGACGTGTGCGGCGACCTGGACGAGCCGCAGGCGGGTCAGCAACGCGACGAGCGGGTGCTGGCCACCGCCGCCCGACTGCTGGAGCTGGCCTGCGCCGGCGGGCAGGTGGCGGTGTGCAGCCAGGGCAAGGTGCTGCCCGGGGCGTTGGAGCAGCTGACCGGCCGCGCCGACGAGGACTTCACCACCCCGAAGGGCGGCGGTTGGCTGCTCGCCTTCAGCGGCGACCGCCTGCTCGCCACCGACCGCCTGTAGCCGCCGCGGCCGGCTCGGGTGCCCCTCTGCTCGCTGCCAACCGCCCGTACCGGCCCGTGAGGGGCCGGCTCGCACGCCCTCCGTCGGCGGTCAGCGGGGCGGCAGTGTGAGGGTCACCGCCACCGGCAGGTGGTCGCTGGCCTCGCCGCGCGGCGCGACCGGATCGCTCGCGGTGAGACCGGGCGAGACGAAGACGTGGTCGATCTGCTGGCGCGGATCGTCGGCGGGGCTCGTCGCCAGCGGACGGGCGAGCGCCAACGCGTCGACGAGGCCCGCGACGGTGAACTGCTCGAACGCCTCGTCGCCCGGCTCGGTGTTGAGGTCGCCGGCCACCACGAGCGGCCGGCCGGCCGCGTACCCGGTGGCGAAGTCGGCGACGGCGCGGGCCTGCGCCACCGGGCCCGCGTCGGGCGGCGGTTGCAGGTGGGTGCTGACCACTGCGCAGCGCACTCCGTCACCGAGGTCGAGGGTGACGGCGAGAGCCTGCGCTCCGGTGGGCGCACCGAGGGACGGCAGCGGCCGGGACCGCAGGTCGGTCACCGGCCACCGGCTGAGCACCGCGTCACCCCAGACCGGGTCGGCGGCCGGCCCGAACACGTACGGCATGCCGAGCCGGTCGGACAGCAGGTCCAGCGTGTCGTGGCCGCCGTTGAGCAGCCAGCCCCGGTCCACCTCGCTGAGCAGCACCACATCGGGTCGCTGGCGGTCGATCGCGGCGGTCAGCCCGGCCAGGTCGAACCGGCCGTCCAGTCCGAAGCCCATTCGGATGTTGTACGCCACGACCCGCAACCGCTCCGGCGGACCCTCCCGGTTGCTCGCCACCGCCACCTCGTCGGCGAGCAGTGGCGCGACCAGGGCCAATGCGGCTACCGCGCCGGCTGTCCGCAGCGGCGGAAGCGGGCCGGGACGCCGGTGGCCGGAGGGGCTGGCGGTCAGGGCCACTGCGGCGACCACTCCGGCCACCACCACCGGCACCGCCGCGTTCGGGTAGCCCAGGTCGTAGGCGGAGTAGTAGCCGACGGCCCCCAGCACGAAGAGCAGCATGCCGGCGGCGACCGCGTACCCCCGACGGGCCGCCGCTCGGCGCGCGCCTGCCGCCTTCTCAAAGCCGGCGGTGGCGGTGGCGGTTTCGCCGGCCTTGACGGCGGCGGCGGCGTCGGCGTCGGTCCCGCCGGCCTCGACGGCGTCGCCGGCGGCGTCGGCGGCGCCCGGAGCGTCGGTGAGGGCTAGGCAGGCGCCGAGTCCGACGGCGGTGAGCAGGATTGCCGCGACGAGCAGGTCTCCACGGTCGAGGGCGAAGAGCACCACGCCCGCCAGGAGAGCCGCAGGCCCGAGTGGTCGGCCCCACCGCCGGGTCGGGCCCCCGAGGGCGGTCAGCAGGAACCCGGCGACCGCCACCGGCACCGGCGCCAGGCCGAACAGCGGTGAGCGAGCGACGTCCCCGCCCGCCACCAGGTACGACATCCCGGCCTCGGCCAGCGCCGGCGCGAGGGCCACCATGCCGGCCAGCAGCAGCGCCGGCCCGGCCAGCAACCAGGACCGGGCGCCACCCGGGCCCGGCGGCGCGGTGGGCAGTGCGGCGGGCAACACCGTGGGCAGTGCCGTGCCGAGCAGGAAGAGCACCGCCGCGACGGCGCTGAGCAGCCAGGCCACCCCACCACCGCGCCAGACGAGGTCGTAGGTGTCAAGCATCGCGTGGACGGCGGCGTTGACCGCCAACCCCAGGGCCAGTCCCGGCACCGGACGGTCGGTGCCACCGGCGACACCCACCAACCAAACCAGGCCGGCGAGCAGACCGGCGGTGGCCAACCAGAGCTGCGGACGGCCGCCCGGGGCGCTGGTGAGCGCGAGCCGGGCCACGGCCAACAGCACGGCCGCGGTGCCGGCGACCCAACGAGGGCCCACCCGCCGAACCAGTGCCGGCGCGGCCATCGCCAGGACGAACCAGCCGAGCGCGAACGCGCCCATCAGCTCGGCCGGGGTGGACGCGGCCTGCCCGAAGATGGTGATGATGCCGGGCAGCCAGACGCGCAGCACGTCGATGAGCAGAACGACGCCCAGCGCGAGCGATCCGGTGGTGAGCTGGCGGTAGCGCACCGGCGCCCCATTTCCCGTCGGCGGACCGGTCCTTGAGGGGGGCCGGCACGGCGATTCTGCGCGTACGACCGAGCCCGGTCAACGGTCCGGCACGCGCAAAGGACGCCCACCGAGACGGTGGACGCCCTTTGCGCGGACAGGCGGTCAGCGCTTGCTGGCCGCCTTCTTGGCCGGAGCCTTCTTCGCCGGCGCCTTCTTGGCCGCCGTGCTCTTGCTCGCCGTGCTCTTGCTCGCCGCCGCGGTGGTCTTCTTCGCCGTGGCGGACTTGGTCGCCGCGGTGGTCTTCTTCGCCGGGGCGGTCTTCTTGCTGGCGGCCGTCTTGGTCGCCGTGGTGGTCTTGCTCGCCTTGGCCGGGGCGGTCTTCTTGCTTGCCGCCTTGGTGGCGGCGGTGGTGGTGGTCTTGCTCGCCTTGGCCGGGGCGGTCTTCTTACTGGCCGCCTTGGTGGCGGTGGCCTTGGTGCCCGCCGCCTTGGTGCCGGCGGTCTTGGCCGTGGTGGTGGCGGTCTTCTTCGCCGCCACCGTGGCCTTCGGCACCTTGCCGCTGGCCACCATCTCCTTGAACCCGGCGCCGGGGCGGAAGGTCGGTACGGACGTTTTCTTGACCTTCACCGCCTCGCCGGTACGCGGGTTGCGCGCTGTTCGTGCACCACGCACACGCTTTTCGAATGCTCCGAATCCGGTGATCGCCACCTTCTCGCCCTTGGTGACCGCCGCCTGGACCTCGGTGAGGACCGCGTCGAGCGCGGCCGTCGCCGTCTTCCGGTCCCCCAGGCGAACGGCGAGCGCCTCGATGAGCTCGGCCTTGTTCACGACTTCCTCCCGATTGTGCAACTGACTCGACGCGAGCCATTCTGCGCGCACCGTATGCCCTGTGCTGCCTGGACACAAACATTCGGTAGAAAAAAGCCCTTGTGTCGTAACGGATTCGCCCCCACCGGTGGGACCGGTGAGGGCGGAATCCGATGTGCGGGCGCGCGTACGGCTATGCCACCGAGGGCAGGAACGGCAGTCGAGACGCCTCGTAGGAGGTGATGTCATCGGCGTGCCGGAGGGTGAGTCCAATGTCGTCCAGGCCCTCCAACAGCCGCCACCGGCTGAAGTCGTCCAGCGGGAACGACCAGGTCGCGTCCCCGGCGCGGAGCTGTCGGGCGGTCAGGTCGACTGTCACCGGAGTGGTCGGCTCGGCCTCGACGAGATCCCACAACTCCTCGACGGCTTTCAATTCCAACTCGACCGGCAGCAGGCCCTCCTTGAGTGCGTTGCCGCGGAAGATGTCACCGAAGCGCGGGGCGACCACGGCACGGAAGCCCCAGTCCCGCAGCGCCCAGACGGCGTGCTCCCGGGAGGAGCCGGTGCCGAACTCCGGACCGGCGATGAGGATCGACGCACCGGAATAGGATTCATCGTTGAGCACGAATGCTGGGTCTTCCCGCCAGGCGTTGAACAGCCCGTCGGCGAAGCCGGTGCGGGTCACCCTCTTGAGGTACACGGCCGGGATGATCTGGTCCGTGTCCACGTTGGACCGGCGCAGTGGCACGGCGGTGCCGGTGTGGGTGGTGAACTTGTCCATTTCCTGAAGTCCCTTCTACAGGTCGGCGGGGGCGGCCAGTCGCCCGGCCACGGCGGTGGCGGCGGCGACCGGCGGGGAGACCAGGTGGGTACGACCGCCCCGGCCCTGCCGGCCCTCGAAGTTGCGGTTGGAGGTGGACGCGGAGCGCTCGCCGGGCTTGAGCGTGTCGGGGTTCATGCCCAGGCACATGGAACAGCCGGCGAATCGCCACTCGGCGCCGGCGTCGGCGAAGACCTTGTCCAGCCCCTCGGCCTCGGCGGCCTCCCGGACGGCGGCGGACCCGGGCACCACGAGCATCCGGACGGAGTCGGCGACCCGGTGGCCGCGCAGCACGTCGGCGGCGGCCCGCAGATCCTCCAGGCGGCCGTTCGTGCAGGAGCCCACGAAGACCACGTCGATGGGCAGCTCCCGCAGCGGGGTGCCGGGGCGCAGGTCCATGTACTCCAGCGCACGGCGGGCGGCGGCGCGCTCCGAGTCGGTGACGAACTCCTCCGGGTCGGGCACCGGCGCGCTCAGCGGCGCGCCCTGCCCGGGGTTGGTGCCCCAGGTGACGAACGGCGTGATCCGGCTGGCGTCCAGGGTCACCTCGGCGTCGAAGGTCGCGCCCTCGTCGGTGGGCAGCGTCCGCCACCAGGCCACCGCCGCGTCCCAGTCCGGGCCCTGCGGCGCGTTCGGCCGACCCTTGAGGTACGCGAAGGTCGTCTCGTCCGGCGCGATCATGCCGGCCTTGGCGCCCCACTCGATCGACATGTTGGCGATCGTCATCCGCCCCTCCATGGAGAGGGCCTCGATGGCCTCGCCGCGGTACTCGACGATGTGCCCGCGCCCCCCACCGGTGCCGACCTGGGCGATCAGCGCGAGCACCAGGTCCTTGGCGGTGACGCCGGGGGCGAGCTGGCCGGTGACGTTCACGGCCATGGTCTTCGGCCGGCTCTGCGGCAGCGTCTGGGTGGCCAGCACGTGCTCCACCTCGCTGGTGCCGATACCGAAGGCGAGCGCGCCGAACGCGCCGTGGGTGGCGGTGTGCGAGTCGCCACAGACGATCGTCATGCCGGGCTGGGTGACCCCGAGCTGCGGGCCGATGACGTGCACGATGCCCTGGTTCTCGTCGCCGAGCGGGTGCAGCCGGACGCCGAACTCGGCGCAGTTGCGGCGCAGCGTCTCGATCTGCGTACGCGAGGTCGGGTCCGCGATGGTGAGCAGGTCACCGCGGCGGAGCCGGAACGCCGGATCGGCGTACCCGGTCGGGGTGTTGTGGTCCTCGGTCGCGAGGGTCAGGTCGGTACGGCGCACCCGGCGCCCGGCGAGCCGCAGCCCGTCGAACGCCTGCGGGCTGGTCACCTCGTGCAGCAGGTGCAGGTCGATGAAGAGCAGGTCCGGCTCACCAGCGGCGGACCGTACGACGTGCGCGTCCCAGACCTTCTCGGCCAGGGTCCTCGGCTCAGGAGTGACTCCCACCATCTGGACATCCTAAATTCTGGGAGGTAAGTTTCGGCTTGTGGGACACAGTATGAGCGGTGTCGGCGTTCTCGACAAGGCGGTGGTCATCCTGGCCGCCTGTGTCGACGGCGCCAGCCTGGCCGAACTCGTTGAACGCACGAAGCTGCCCCGGGCCACCGCGCACCGGCTGGCACAGGCACTGGAGATCCATCGGATGCTCGTCCGGGACACCCAGGGGCGCTGGCGTCCCGGCCCCCGGCTGGGCGAGCTGGCCAACGCGGCCCCGGACGTCCTGCTGACCGCCGCCGAGCCGCTGCTGGCCGCGCTGCGCGACGCCACGGGCGAGAGCGCGCAGCTCTACCTGCGCCGCGCGGACGAGCGGATCTGCGTGGCGGCGGCGGAGCGCGCGAGCGGCCTGCGGGACACCGTTCCGGTCGGCTCGGTGCTGCCGATGACCGCCGGCTCGGCGGCCCAGATCCTGCTCGCCTGGGAGCCTCCGGAGGCGGTGATGCCGCTGCTGCCGCGCAGCAAGTTCACCGGTCGCACCCTGGCCGAGGTGCGCCGCCGTGGCTGGGCGCAGAGCGTGGCCGAACGGGAGGCAGGTGTGGCGAGCGTCTCCGCCCCGATCCGCGACCGCACCGGCCGAGTGATCGCCTCGGTCAGCATCTCCGGCCCGATAGAGCGCCTCGGCCGCCGCCCCGGCGAACGCCACGCCATGGCAGTAGTAAGAGCCGGCCAACGCCTCTCCGGCCTCTAACCCCCACCCCAGGAAGCCCCGCCCGGTGATCAAGAGGTTTGCGTCACGAAACGCTCCGACGGTGACGCAAACCTCTTGATCACGGAGGCAGGCCAGCGGGTGGGGGTGGGGTGGGGTGGGGTGGGTACGGGAAAGGCTCACCTCGCTCCGCGAGGTGAGCCTTTGGTTGTAGCCCCGACCGGATTCGAACCGGCGCTACCGCCTTGAGAGGGCGGCGTCCTGGGCCACTAGACGACGGGGCCAGAACTTTCCTGTTCACCGCCCTCGCGGGCGGCGCGGCTTGTAGTCTAGCGGCACCGTCGGTCGGGGCGAGCGTGGGGTCTGGGCACCGCGAATGGCGCGCGCAGCAACGAAACAACCCGCCCCACCGAGGTGAGACGGGTTGTGCACAGATGTAGCCCCGACCGGATTCGAACCGGCGCTACCGCCTTGAGAGGGCGGCGTCCTGGGCCACTAGACGACGGGGCCAGGAAAACTTTCGCTCCCCCACCCGCTCGGGCGGAGGAGCTGCACTCTACCAGAGATCACTCTCCGCCCCCGGAGGGGCGGAGTCGAACTCCGTCAGAATCCAGCGTCTGGAACTCTCGCGAATTCCAGCAGCGCTGGGGTACCAGGACTCGAACCTAGACTAACTGAACCAGAATCAGTCGGGCTGCCAATTACCCCATACCCCATTGGCCCCTTGCGGCGCCGGGAGTGAACATTACCCTCCCGGTGCCGACAGGCCAAATCCGATCCCCCCGAACAACCCGTGAGCTGCGGAAACAGGGGCATCGGACGGATCAGGCGACGGGGACCACCGGGTTGCTGAGCTCGCCGATGCCCTCGATCCGCACCGTGACCGTATCCCCCTCGACGAGAGGGCTAACCCCCGCCGGAGTGCCGGTGAGCACCACGTCGCCGGGCAGCAGTGTCATCACGTGCGAGATGTACGACACCAGGCCGGCCACGTCGAACACCATGTCCTTCGTCCGGCCGAGCTGGCGTACCTCCATCTCGTCGGGGTTGCGGCCCACCTCACAGCGGATCTCCAGGTCGGAGACGTCAAGCCCGGTGGTGATCCAGGGACCGATCGGGCAGAACGAGTCGAAACCCTTGGCGCGGGTCCACTGCCCGTCCGAGCGCTGCAGGTCCCGGGCTGTCACGTCGTTGGCGCAGGTGTAGCCGAAGATGGCACGTTCGGCGGCGGCCCGGTCGGCCCGGCGGGCGCCCGGCGCGCCGATCACCACCGCCAGCTCCGCCTCGTGCTCGACCTGCTTCGAGAAGATCGGCAACCGGATGGCGTCGCGGGGACCGATCACCGAGGTGGACGGCTTGAGGAAGAGCAACGGCTCCTTGGGCACCTCGTTGCCGAGTTCGGCGGCGTGGTCGGCGTAGTTGCGGCCCACGCAGACCACCTTGCTGGGCAGGATCGGCGAGAGCAGTCGGACGTCGGAGAGGGCCCAGCGGGCCCCACTGAAGGAGAGCTGGCCGAACGGGTGACCCTCGATCTCGGCGATGGTCAGGCCCTGCGACCCGGCCCCCGCTTCGCCCTCGACGGCTCCGAACGACATTCCCTTGGCATGAGCGAAACGAGCGATACGCACCCGGCCAATCTAGCCCCGCCGGCACCGCCACCGGCCACAACCGGCCGCCGGGTGTGCGCAACCCGTCACCGTCGCGGCACCCTAGCGCAGGTCGGGGTGGCGGGGGCGGGCTTCCCGACTTCGTACCCGCACGGAGGGCGGACGCCCCTAGCGTCGGCTCCGGAGGTTCGTTCGTATGCCTGCATCGACACGACACCACAGAGCCCTCGCGGTGTTCGTACACTGCCTCGGCATCCTCGCCGCCGTGCCGGCCCTGCCCGCGGCGGCCCCGGAGGCGGCGGCCGCGCCACGACCTGCGGCCGCCACGCCACAACCAGCCCCATCCGTGCCACCAGCCGCAACGACGACACCTACGCCCGGGCCGGCGGTGGTCACGCCGCCCGCGACCGTGGGTCCGGCGCCGCCGGCGGTGGCGGTGGCCGCGCGGGCGCCACTGGCGGCGAGCGCGGAACCCACCCCGCCGTCGGCGCCACCGGCGGTGGCACCACCGTCGCGGGTACCGGCGTCGGCGCCCCCGCCTCCGGTCACGGTGGCGGTCGCGACGGAGAGCAGCCCGGCGCCGCGGTACCGGATCCACGTCCGCAACGTGGGCAACTCGCCCCTCGACACCACGGTGCGCCAGGAGCTGCCGTCCGGGTCGTCGCCCACCGCGATCAGCGGGGGCGGGCGGTCCAGCAGCTCCGGCGGGTCCACGGCCGAGGTGACCTGGCGGTTGCGGCTGCCCGCGCACAGCACCACCACACTGGGGACCGCGCTGACCGCTGTCGCGCCGGGCCAGCCGCTGACGGCGCCGGCCTGCGCGTTCACGAGTGACGGCACCCGGCCGTACGACTGCGCAAGCGCCACCTGGCAGGCGGCCGGCGCCCCGGCGGCCGAGGTCACCGAGGCGCCGCCCTGGCGGCGGTATCCGGTGTTGCTGGCCGGACTGGGCGTCCTGGTGCTGCTCAGCGCCCTCGTGACCTGGGTGTGGCGGCGACGGCGCGGAGGACGGGTGACCGCCGCCGCCCTGGCCACCAACGGAACGCCGGACGGTGGACGCGGAACGATCTACCCACGCGCGGCGAGTCCGAGCCCGAGCCGACGAAGGCGTACGCCACCGGTCTGGCTGCTGGTCGGCGCGGCGGTGGTGGTGCTGGCGGGCCTGATCGGCACGGCCGGCTGGACGGCGACCCGGCAGGTGTCGTCGATCGACACCCAGAAGCAGCCGACAAGTGGCGCGTGGATGGGCACCGGCATCTCCGGGCCGGTGGGCGTGCCGCTGCGGGAGTCCGCGTTCGAGTTCACCGTCTACCGGATGTCGTGCGCCGCGAATGCGGCCGGCGGGTCCGCCGCGACACCGGCCGGGGGGCGACGCTGCCAGGCAACCGTGGGTGTGCGCAACGTCACCGGCGCCCAGCAGCCCTGGCACGGCCAGCTGCAACGCGCCTACCTGCCGGGTGGTCGGTGGGTGAGCACTGACGAGCCCGCCACCCGGGCAGCCAACCTGGGCCGGGACGTCTTCGCCAACCCGGTGGCCGCGGGCAGTCGGGTGGTTGTCCCACTGGTGTTCAGCGTCGACGGGCGGGACCCGCCCCGGCAGCTGGAGCTGCGCAGCGGGGTGTTCTCGGCCGGCGTCCGGGTGCAGATGCCCTGACCGGCGGCGGGGCGGCGGTCGTACCCTGGGGTCCGTGACCGCCGCCCTCGCCCCCGCCGTGCTCGACGTGGCCGCCTGGCGGGAGCGCCGCCGGGCCCACGAGGAGCGGGTGGACGTCTGGCTGACGCCGCACCTGGCCCGACGGCGCCGGGGCGAGCGGCACCCGGTCGCCGACTTCCTGTTCACCTACTACTCGCACCGGCCGGCGCAGCTACGCCGCTGGCACCCGGGCGCGGCTGTCGAGCTGCGCGACGCGGACCCGGCCGACTTCGGCCGGGACTATCGCGCCACGGCCGCCGGGGTCACCCTCGACACCGAGGCGGTACGCGGGCGACGCGGCGAGTCGATCGCGTGGATCCGCTCGCTGTTGGAGGCCACGGCGGGGCGGCCGGCGCACTTCGGCTGCTTCGGGATGCACGAGTGGGCGATGGTGTACCGGCAGACCCGCGATGAGCTTCGGCACAACGCCTGGCCGTTGCGACTGGACCCGGAGCGGACCGCAGCCGTCGTCGAGGAGCGCGGGGTGCGGTGCAGCCACTTCGACGCGTTCCGGTTCTTCACGCCGCCGGCGCGTCCGTTGAACCTGCTCACGCCGACGCGGGAGACGCAGCACGCGAACGAGCAGCCGGGCTGTCTGCACGCGAACATGGATCTCTACAAGTGGGCGTACAAGTTGTCGCCGCTGGTGCCGTCCGAGCTGGTCGCGGACTGTTTCGAGCTGGCCCGGGACATCCGCACGCTGGACATGCGGGCGAGCCCGTACGACCTGGCGGCGCTCGGTCACCCGCCGGTGCGTGTGGAGACCGCGGAGGGTCGCGCGGAGTACGCCGCGGCACAGCGCGGGTTCGCCGATCGCGCGGCCGTGCTCCGCGACCGACTGCTGGCCGCCGTCCCCGCCTGACCCGGAGCGACCCGCAGCGACCCGGTTTCAGCCGGTGGGGCGGGCACGCAGGCCGTCGAGGAGCAGCGCGACCACCGCGGCGAGGTCGTCGTCGAGGCCGGGCTCGCTCCACTCCGTCCGGTGTGACGGGTGGTGGAACCGCGCGGTGGCCTGCAACAACGCGCGGCCGGCCACCGCCGGGTCGGGCACTGTGAACTCGCCTGCGGCCACCCCGTCCGCGACGATCAGGCTGAGCTGACCGGCGAGGACCTCCAGATGGTTGGCGACCGCTCCCTCGGAGAGCGTGGCGAGCTGGTGGAAGTTGTCGAACAGCTCCGGGTCCTCCCGGGCCATCCGCCGCTTGGTGCCGCTCAACTCGGCCAGCCACCGGCGCAACCGCTGCGGCGCCGGGCCGGGGGCGGTGGCGACGTCGATAAGCGGGGTGGAGACCCGGGCCAGCCAGCGTTCGGCGACCGCCTCACGCAGCGCTGCCTTGCTGGCGAAGTGCCGGTAGACGCTGCCGTGGCTGACGCCCAACGCGCGGGCGACGTCCAGCACGGTGGCCTTCGCCGGGCCGTACCGGCGCAGCACCTCCTCGGCGCTGTCGAGGATGCGGTCGGCGGTCAGGGCGGTGGCGTCGCTCATCGTCCCAGCCTCCCTGACCGCGCCGCCGGTCGTGGCGCGACCCCCGGTCGACTGTCGCGCCACGACCGGGTCGTCATGACCGCTCGCTGTCCAGGAATGCCATCTGCGCCTCGTCGTACCGGCTGCCGGCCGCCGCGTCGGCCGGGACCGCGGCCTCGATGGCGGCCAGGTCCGTCTCGGTCAGTGTGACGTCGGCGGCGCCGAGGGCCTCGGTGAGCCGGTCCCGGCGACGGGCGCCGATCAGGGGTACGACGGTCTCGCCCCGGGCGAGCACCCAGGCGATGGCGATCTGCGCCACGGTGACGCCCCGCGCCTCGGCGATGGCGCGCAGCGCGTCGACCAGGGCGAGGTTGCGGTCCAGGTTCGCGCCGGCGAAGCGCGGCAGGTGGCTACGGAAGTCGGTGCCTGTCGTCTCCCGCCCGGCCGTCCAGTGGCCGCTGATCAGCCCTCGGGAGAGCACCCCGTACGCGGTGATCCCGACGCCCAGCTCACGGGCCGTCGGCAGGATCTCGGCCTCGGGGGCGCGAGAGATCAGCGAGTACTCGATCTGGAGGTCACTGATGGGGTGCACGGCGTGCGCCCGGCGCAGCGTCTCGGCGCTCACCTCGGAGAGGCCGATGTGCCGGACGTGGCCCGCCTTGACCAGCTCGGCCAGGGTGCCCACGACCTCCTCCACAGGCACGTCCGGCGCGAGCCGGGCGGGGCGGTAGACGTCGACGTGGTCGGTGCCGAGCCGGCGCAGCGTGTACGCCAGGAAGTTCTTGATCGCGACGGGTCGGACGTCGTTGCCGTTCCAGCCGCCGTCGACGTCGCGCAGCGCGCCGAACTTCACGCTGATCACGGCGTTGTCCCGGTTGCGGCCGCGCAGCGCGTCGCGCAGCAGCATCTCGTTGTGGCCCATCCCGTAGAAGTCGCCCGTGTCGAGCAGCGTGATGCCGGCGTCCAGCGCGGCGTGGATGGTGGCGATGCTCTCGGCCTCGTCGGCGGGGCCGTAGAGGTCGGACATGCCCATCAGTCCGAGCCCGAGGGCGGAGACGGTGGGGCCTGTGGTGCCGAGGGTTCGGGTGTCCATGGGGGTCTTCCTCTCCTGGGTGACATGTCGACCATACACACTTCGGCTGACAGATTGCAGATTCTGTCACTCGACAGTCGGAGAGGTCACTCGAACGGCTCGGTGTTGATGGCTACTCGCCGTCGACGCGGCGGTCGCGCTTGCGCTGCGACTGGCGCTTCTTCTCGGCCAACCGGCGCTCCTTCGCGCCCCGGGACGGCCTGGTCGCCCGCCGTGGGGGCGGAGGCGGCGCGGCCGCCTCACGCAACAGCGCGGCCATCCGCTCACGGGCCGCCTCCCGGTTGGCGAGCTGCGCCCGGTGCTCGCTGGCCGCGATCGTCAGCACACCGTCCACCAGGCGGTTGGCGAGGCGTGCCAGCGCCCGCGCCCGCAGCCACTCGGGCACGGCCGGGGAGTTGGCCACGTCGTAGCTCAGCTCGACCCGGGAGTCGGCGGTGTTCACGCCCTGCCCACCGGGGCCGGACGAGCGGGAGAAACGCTCCCGCAACTCCCCGGCGGGGACGACCCATCGATCAGTCACCCGCAGTCCGTCGTCCACGCCCCGAGGCTAGCCCGCGACGGCCCGTCCGGGGTCACCGGCGCGGAGGCTCACTCTCGGTCACCGGCGGGGTGGGCTTCGGCCCGGCGGTCTCGTCGTCCGACCCCACCGCGGCGTACGCCACGGCGCCGAACAGCAGCAACCCGATCACCGCGGCCTTCAGCGCGACCCCACGGATCAACGACCACGCGCCACGGCGAGCGCCGGGCACCGACTTCTTCGCGGTCTGGTAGTCGGTCCACCCGCGCCGCGCCCGCGCGTACGCCGACCCCACCGCACATCCGATGACCAGGCCCACCAGCAGGAGGACCGGGAGAAGAGGACGCTCCACCTCCGCCAGTATTCATACCGAGCGTAATATTTCCATGGTCCGATGCCGTGTGGCCGGATATCCGACAGTGCGGGCGGCCCGACGGGCCGTCCGGGCAGCTCAGCCACCCTTCCCGATGATGGTGTCGGCGGTCTGCTGCACCTGGTCGATGGGAATGGCGAAGCCGATGCCGATCGACCCGTTGCCGTCGATGGTGGCGATCGCGGTGTTCACCCCGACCACCTCGCCCCGGGCGTTGACGAGCGGCCCGCCCGAGTTGCCGGGGTTGATCGAGGCATCGGTCTGCACCGCGCGGTGTCGGGTGTTGCCCAACCGCACCTGGCGGTCCAGCGCGCTGACGATGCCCGCGGTGACAGTTCCGGACAGCCCCAGCGGTGAGCCCACCGCCAGCACCGGCTCACCGACCCGGGTGGCGCCCGGCTTGGCCAGCGGCAGTGGGGCGAGGCCGGCCGACGGTGGGACCTTCAGCACCGCCAGGTCGCTGCGCGGCTCCCTGCCGACCACCTCGGCCTCGTACCGGCGGCCGTCGGGCAGCTCCACAGTCACCGGCCCACCGCCGGCCTTGGCCAGGATGTGGTCGTTGGTGACCAGGTGCTGCTGGTCGTCGATGGCGAACCCGGAGCCGGTCGCGGACGCGCCGTTCGCGCCGCCGGCGAGCACCGACACCACACCGGGCACGGTCCGCTCGGCGGCGGTGACCAGCTCCGCCGGCACCGGCGCGGCGGACGCCGCGGACGGCCCGGCCGTGCCGTCCCGGCTGGCCACCACGCCGCCGGCCAGTGCGCCCGAGACGGCCGAGACCGCGATGACCGCCAACGCGGCGAGCAGCCGGCCGGGGCGCCGCCCGCCGGGGTCCCGCCCCGAGCCGGGCGCGTCCCACCACCCGCGCCCGTCCGGGTCGAGTTCCGGCGAGATGAACCAGGGACCGCGCGGTTCGCCCAGTCCGGTCTGCACTGCCATGCGTACTCCTCACAGTCGACGTCGGCGCGGGTGGATCAGGGCAGCCGGGAGAACCAGCGCATCGAGCCGGCGGCGGCGCCCATCGCGAACACCAGTCCGAGGCCGATGAAACGGGCCGAGACGTCCTGGCGTTCGGTGCGGTAGCCGACCGAGCTGCCGATGTCGTCGTAGACGGCGCGCAACTCGTCGGTGGTGCTGGCCTCGTGGAACATTCCGCCGGTCTCGTCCGCGACGGCCCTGAGGGTCTGCCCGTCGACAGGCACCTGGATCGGCCGTCCGCCCCGGTCCACGAATCCCGACGGCGTGCCGAAGGAGATCGCGTGCACCGGCACCTTCGCGGCGACCGCCTCCGCCGCCGCCTCCATCGGGTCCATCCCCGACGTGTTGGCCCCGTCGGAGAGCAGGATGATCCGGGCCGGCGGTGGCTCCTTGGCGGCCTCGCTGTCCAGACTCTTGACCGCGCCGAGGGAGGTGTTGATGGCCTCGCCGATCGCGGTGCCCTGCACCCCTGTCACTCCCTCGGCGAGGCGACCGATGCCCTCGTCCAGGGCGTCCCGGTCGGTGCCGGGCGGCACGAGGACCGCGGCACTGCCGGCGAACGCGACAAGCCCCACGTTGAACTCGTCGGGGAGGCCCTCGACGAACCGTCGGGCCGCCTGCTTGGCCGCCGCCAGCCGGTCGGGCTCCACATCGGTGGCGAGCATGGAGGTGGACACGTCGACCGCCACCATCACTGTGGCGCGTTCCCGGGGGACCCGGACCTCGGCGGTGGGCCGGGCGAAGCCGACCACGAGCAGCGCCAGCATGGCCAGGAACAGCCCGGCGGGCACGTGCCGGCGCCAGGCCGGACGAACGGGCGCCACCCGGTCCAGCAGCCGCAGGTTGGTGAAGCGGACGGCGTACCGGCTGCGTCTGCGCTGCGCCACCAGGTACGCGCCGACAAGCGCGAGCACGCCGATCAGCAGCCACAGCCGCAACGGGGACTCCCAGCTCACGCGGCACCTCCGCGGACGGCTCCGGCCGGCGCGGCGGCCATCCGCCGCTGGGCGTGCACGTGGCGGACGATGTCGGCGCTGAAGTCCCGGTCGGTGCGCAGCGCCAGGTGCGTCGCCGCGCTGCGGCGCAACGCCTGGCGGACCTGCTCACGTTGGGCGGCGGCGGCCGCGGCGTAGCGCTCCCGCAGACGGCGGTCCGATGTGCACACCTCGCGGCGGCGGCCGGTCTCCGGGTCGACGAGCGTGATCAGGCCGACGTCGGGCAGTTCCAGTTCGCGCGGGTCGGTCACCTCGATCGCCAGCACCTGGTGGCGGGCGGACAGCCGGCGCAGGGTCCGCTCCCAGGGCGGCGGCTCGTCGGGGTCGTCGGGCAGGCCGTCGAGGAAGTCGGAGACCACCACGACAAGCCCGCGCTGGTTGGCGACCCGGTGCACCGCGTCGAGCCCGTCCGCCAACTCCGCCGCCGGGACCGGCCGCGGGGTCGCCTGCCGCGACCGGGCCCGGTCGTCGGGCTCGGTCGCGCGCGGCGCGGTCAGCAACGCGCGGAGCAGACCGAGCAGATGGGTACGTCCGCTGCGGGCGGGAAAGCGTCGTACCCCGTCGCCGCGCAGCACCTGGGCGCCCAACCGGTTGCCGATGCCCGCGGTCAGGAAGCCCACCGCCGCCACCGCGGCCACCGCCAACTCCCGCTTGTCCAGCTCCGCGGTGCCGAACTCCATGCTGGCGCTGGCGTCGACGAGCAGCCAGGTGGTGAGTTCCCGGTCCGCGTCGACCTGTCGGACGTGCGGCACGGAGGTCCGGGCGGTCACCGCCCAGTCCATCCGGCGGACCTCGTCCTCCCCCGGCCGGTACTCACGGCTGCCCGCGGGTTCGCTGCCCGGCCCGGGCAGCAGGCCACGGTACTGGCCGTGCAGCAGACCGTTGAGCCTGCGGGTGACTGTCAGTTCGAGTCGGCGCAGTCGCTGGTCGGCTGTCAGCTCGGCCAGGCCCGGGTCGGGCGACGTGGCCACCGTCGTACGGCCGGCGCGTCTCACGCCGCCGCCAGGTCGGGGGCGTGCTGGGGGTACCCGGTGGCCACCCGGGGTGGCGGCACCGCCTCCACGAGCCGCCGGACCAGGCTCTCGGCCGAGACCCCGTCGGCCACGGCGTCGAAGGAGAGCACCAGCCGGTGGGAGAGGACATCCACCGCCAACTCCCGGACGTCCTCGGGCAGCACGTACTCCCGTCCCCGTAGCAGCGCCTGCGCGCGGGCGGCGGCGACCAGGCCGAGGGTCGCCCGCGGGCTGGCCCCGTACGCCAGCAGCGGCGCGATCTCGGCCAGCCCGAACCGGCCCGGGTCCCGGGTGGCGAGGATGAGCCGGACCACGTACTCGGCCAGGGCGTGGTGGACGAAGATCCGCTCGGCGTGCACCTGAAGGTGTCGCAGCCGTTGCGGGTCGAGCACCTGGCGCGCGCTGGGCCGGTCGGTGCTCATCCGGTAGAGGATGGCCAGCTCGTCGGCGTCGCTGGGATAGTCGACGACCACCTTCATCAGGAACCGGTCGCGCTGCGCCTCGGGGAGCTGGTAGACCCCCTCGGACTCGATCGGGTTCTGGGTGGCCAGCACCAGGAACGGCGTCGGCACCGGCCAGCTGCGCCCGCCGATGGAGACCTGTCGCTCGGCCATCGCCTCCAGCAGCGCCGACTGGACCTTGGCCGGCGCCCGGTTGATCTCGTCGGCGAGCACCAGGTTGGCCATGATCGGGCCCAGCTCGATGTCGAAGGTCTCCTTGGAGGCCCGGTAGATCCGGGTGCCGACGATGTCGGAGGGGACCAGGTCCGGGGTGAACTGGATCCGGGAGAAGGTGCCACCGACCACTGTGGCGAGGGTCTGCGCCGCCAGGGTCTTGGCCACGCCGGGCACGCCCTCCAACAGGCAGTGCCCATTGGCGATGAGTGCGGTGAGCAGACGTTCGACGAGCCGATCCTGCCCGACGATCACGCGTTTGACCTCGAAGAGGGTCTGTTCCAGCTCGACGCCGCTCGGCTCGGGATCGACCGAGGTGGGCAGGCTGGCCAGGGTGTCCGAGATGTCCGTCACGGTGCTTGCTTCCCGGGGCGGGGCACCGGCAAACGTCGGATTGTGCGGGCCGGACGGGCCCGTTGTGGGCGGATGGGGATGAGCCGCCCGGACGGGGGACGAGAGTGACGACGCCGGCCAGGCGAGCACGACCACCCCGAGACGGTACGGGCGGCGCCGACCGGTCGTTGCCAGCTCAGCAGGTCGGGGCTGGGGCGATTCGACGACGGGACGGCCCCCGCGCACGAGGCGTGGGGGCCGTTCCGGTCGGTTCGGTCAGGGGGTGTGGGTGAGCAGGGTGAACCCTCGGTCGGTAGGTGTTCCGGCCGAGTCGCGCGTCTCGATGTAGACCGCGTTGGGCGTGCTCAGCCGCGGGGCGACCGCGATCTCGCCGGCCGGTGGGATGCAGCAGGAGTCGGACCGGGAGATGGTGGCCAGGAAGGCGCCGGCCGACACGGTGTAGCCGAACTGCACCTCGTACTGCCCCGGGCCGTACTTGAGCACGGTGCCCGTGCCGCGGGCCTTGGTGCCGTTGGGGTTCACGACCGTGAAGACGGTGGTGGCCACCAGCGTGGTGGCGTCGCCCGACTTCAGCGCGGCCTTCGCCATGCGGGCCGACTCGGCCGTGACCGGCGGCTGGGTGTCGGTGCCGCGCGCCACCGGCTTGGCCGCCTGCGGCGCCGTGGCCGACGGCTGGGCGATGGCGATCCCCCCACCGGCCAGGGTGAGCGCCAGGACAGCGAACGTGACCGCTGCCGCCTTACGTCGGAAGGATGTACTCATGACAGGTCCCCCTTGTGTGACCGTGCGAATTCGGCCGACCCGCGGGGCGGGACGGATGACTGCCAATAATGGGATCGACGACGACACGAGAACCGGTTGAAGCTCGCTCACCCGCAGTCGGGAAAGTAGAAATCTCGTTGATCTGCATCCGGTCTGAGCTGCTGTTACTACTCAGCGTCGCGTCGCTATAACACGTGGAACGTAGCACCGCAAAAAGCCGCAGGTCAATAGTTGATCTCGCATTATCGGCCTGTCGTCCTGCCGTCAGATAATTGTGAAAGATGAGCGCCCAACCATTCACGAATAAAGGTGACGCCGTTTCCGGCTAGGCTGACGCCATGATCGTCGACACCCCGCCCGCGCGGATCCGCAGCAGAGTGCCGATCGGCACGGCGCTCTGCTGGGTGGCAGTCGGGCCGACCGCCGCCTGGGCCACCGTGCGGCTGGTCGGGCTGGACCGGGGGCCGCTGGTGCAGGCGCTCGCCTTCACCCCGTACGTCGCGGGATGGAGCGTGCTCGCCCTCGCCCTCACGCTCGCCCTGCGGCGCTGGTGGCCCGCGGCGGTCGCGGCCCTGGCCGCGGTGGCACTGCTCGGTGTGGTCGTGCCCCGGGTGCTTGCCGCGCCGCAGCCGGCGGTGACCGGACCGACGATCCGGCTGCTCACGGCCAACCTGCTCGCCGGCGCCGCCGACGCGTCGACGCTCGTCGAGCTGGTCCGCCGACACCGGGTCGACGTGCTCACCGTGCAGGAGTTCACGCCGGACGCGCAGGCCGCCCTGGACCGGGCCGGCCTCGACCGGCTGCTGCCCTACCGGAGCCTCGGCGCCCAGGCCGGCGCGAACGGCTCCGGGCTCTACTCGCGCTGGCCGGTCAGCGACGCCGGCGTCCGGAACAACCGGGGCGGCTGGAGGTTCAGCCAGGCGTACGGCACGCTTGCCGTCCCCGGCGGGCCCCCGGTCCGGGTCGAGTCGGCCCATCCCGCGGCGCCGTCGGCGCTGGACCAGGTCGACGGGTGGCGTGCCGACCTGGTCGCCCAGCCACCTGCCACCCCCGACGGCGGCCTGCGGATCCTCGCCGGGGACTTCAACTCCACCCTGGACCACGGGCCGCTGCGGGCGCTGCTGCACACCGGCTACGTCGACGCCGCCGACGCCACCGGCGCGGGGCTGACCGGGACGTGGGGCCCGTACGACGGCGACCTCATCCCACCGGTCACGATCGACCACGTGCTCGTCGACCGACGCATCGCGGCCGACGAGGTGACGGTGTTCGACCTTCCCGGCAGCGACCACCGCCCCGTCCTGGCCACCCTCCGCCTCCCCGCGGCCTGACCCCGCGGCCCGGCCCCCTCGCGATCCCGCAGCTACTGTCCCGACATCCGGCGCACGCGCCGCAGAGCGCGGAGGTCAGGGGGTGGGCGTCGCGGCAGAGGCGGGAGCCAGGCCGTAGGTGAGGGCGTCGACCAGGGCGTGCCAGCTGGCCTCGACGACATTGGGGTGCACGCCCACAGTCGTCCAGTCGCGGCCGGTGTCGTCGGAGGTCTCCAGCAGGACCCGGGTGACGGCGCCGGTGCCGTGGCTGCCCTCCAGGATGCGCACCTTGTAGTCGGCCAGCTCGAACTCGCGAAGCCGTGGATAGTGCCGCGCCAGCCCCACCCGCAGCGCCTCGTCGAGCGCGTTGACAGGGCCGTTGCCCTCCGCCGTGGCGATCACCCGCTCGCCGCGTACCCGGATCTTCACAGTGGCCTCGGAGACGACCGAGCCGTCCTCCCGGTGCTCGACCTGCACCCGGTACGACTCCAGGGTGAACGGTCGGGCCGGGCCGCCCTCCGGCAGCTCGGAGCGGACCAGCAGCTCGAAGGAGGCGTCCGCCGCCTCGAAGGACCAGCCGTCGGCCTCCAGCTCCTTGACCCGGTTGGTGACCCGGGTCAGCGCCTCCGGGCGGTCGGCCAGGTCCAGGCCGAGTTCGCGGCTCTTGAGCTCGACGCTGGCCCGGCCGGCCATCTCGGTGATCAGGATCCGCATGTCGTTGCCCACCACCGACGGGTCCACGTGGTTGTAGAGCAACGGGTCGACCTTGATCGCGCTCGCGTGCAGCCCGGCCTTGTGGGCGAAGGCGGCGGCCCCGGCGTACGCCTGGTGGGTGTCGGGGGCGATGTTGGCGATCTCGGCGATGGCGTGCGAGACCCGCACCATCTGCGCCAGGCAGCCCTCCGGTAGGACGGGCATGCCGAGCTTGAGCTGGAGGTTGGCGACGACAGCGAAGATGTCGGCGTTGCCGGGGCGTTCGCCGTACCCGTTGGCGGTGCCCTGCACGTGGCGGACGCCCGCCTCGACGGCGGCGATCGTGTTGGCCACCGCGCACGAGGTGTCGTTCTGGGCGTGCATGCCGAACAGCGCGGGGTCGACGCCGAGCCGGCGGGACAGGTCGACGATCGCGGCGGTCACCTGCGACGGGAGCATGCCGCCGTTGGTGTCGCAGAGGACCATCCGCTCGGCGCCCGCGGCGAGCGCGGTCTGCACCACTGCCGCGCCGTACGCCGGGTCGTGACGGTAGCCGTCGAAGAAGTGCTCGCCGTCGACGAACACCCGGCGTCCCTCGGAGACCAGGTGGCTGACGGTGTCGTGGATCATCGCCAGGTTCTCCGCGCCGGTGGTGCGCAACGCGCGCTCGACGTGGCGGATGTCGGCCTTGGCGACAAGCGCGACGGCCGGGGTCTGCGCGTCCAGCAGAGCGCGCACCTGGGGGTCGTCGACGACCGCGACGCCGGCCTTGCGGGTGGCGCCGAACGCGACGAGCACCGCGTGCCGCAGGGTCAGTTCGGTGCGCGCCCGGCGGAAGAACTCGGTGTCCTTGGGCACCGCGCCCGGCCAGCCGCCCTCGATGAAGCCGACACCGAACTCGTCGAGCAGCCGGGCCACCGCCAGCTTGTCGACCACCGAGTAGGTGAGCCCCTCGCGCTGGGCGCCGTCGCGCAATGTCGTGTCGAAGACCTGGAACGTCATCAGGATCCTTTCTCGGAGCAACAAAAAGACCTCCCGCGGATGCGGGAGGTCTGCGCGCTCGGCGGAGGGAGAGCCGGCGCGCTAGGTCGCAATAATCAGGGTGGTGCTGGTCACGGCGTCTACTCTGCCACCCCTCCCCCTCTTTGGGAGAAACTATCCACATCGCGAGATGACGATGGGGGCACACGCCGATCCCGTTGATGGCCCTCGCGCCGCTCTCAAGGAGGACCCCGTGGGTCTGGACACGATCAGGACGGCCCTGCCCGAGTACGCCAGGGACATCAGGCTCAACCTGGGCTCCACAGTCGGCGCGTCGACGCTGACCCCGACGCAGGCGTGGGGCACGGCGCTGGCCTGCGCGGTCACCGCCCGCAACCCGCTGGTGCTGCGGGAGATCGCCGCCGAGGCGGTCGAGCACCTCGGGCCCGAGGGCGTCGAGGCGGCCAAGGGCGCCGCGGCCATCATGGCGATGAACAACATCTACTACCGGGCCAAGCACCTGATCGACGACGAGCAGTACGCCTCGATGCCGGCCCGGCTGCGCATGCAGATCATCGCCCGGCCGGGTGTCGACAAGGGCGACTTCAAGCTGTGGTGCCTCGCCGTCTCCGCGATCACCGGCTGCGGGGTCTGCCTCGAGTTGCACGAGAAGGCGTTGCGCGGCCGCGGCTTCACCCGGGAGCAGGTGCACGACGCCCTGCGCATCTCCGCCGTGGTGCACGCCGCGGCGGTCACCCTGGACGCCGAGGCGGCACTGGCCTGAGCCAGGTACGCCCCGACGGGCCGACGCCTCGTGCCCACGGCGTCGGCCCGTCGCCGTTTCCGGCCCCCGACCGCCGGGTAGCTCCTGCGTGGGACGCACCGAGCGACGCCGAGACGATCGGCGACAGTCAGGAGTGAACGGCATGGACAGGATCGACCCGCACGCCGCCCACGCCGGGCCCGACCCGCTGCGCGGCGGTGACCAGGGCACCGTCGCGGGCGGCGCACCGACCGGCACCTTCGACCCGTGGCGCTACCGGGACGCGGCCGGAGTCGCCGACGCCGACCTGGTCGGCTACAAGGTCGAGGCCACCGACGGCGGAGTCGGCAAGATCGACAGCGCCAGCCACGAGGTCGGCGGCAGCTACCTGGTCGTGGACACCGGGCCGTGGATCTTCGGCAAGAAGGTGATGCTGCCCGCCGGCACCGTCAACCAGGTCGACCACGACAAGCGCACCGTCTCCGTGGACCGCACCCGGGACCAGATCAAGGCCGCCCCGGAGTACGACGAGGCCAGCCACAGCGACCCGGCGTACCGGGACCAGCTTGGCGGTTACTACGACGAGACGTACGGGGCGCTCCCGCCCGGGACGGCGCGGTAACCGATCGCACACCGACGGCCGGTGGGGCAACGCCTCGCCGGCCGTTACGGTGTCAGCGTGGACGCCATCGACGAGAACCGACACATCCCGCTGCCCGCGACCTTCAACTTCCGCGACGTCGGTGGTTACCTCGGCCACGACGGCCGCGCCGTGCGCCGGGGCCGTCTCTTCCGCTCCGACTCGCTGCACCGCCTTGACGAGCAGGACCGGGACGCGTTCGCCGCGATCGGCATCCGCACCGTCATCGACCTGCGCCGCCCCACCGAGGTGGAGCGCGACGGACGGGTGCCGGCGTACCAGGGGCTGACCTACCGGCACATCCACCCGGAGCACGAGGACTGGTCGGGTACGCCGCACGAGAAGGGCACCGACCTGGCCCGCTACCTCGCCGACAGGTACGCCGACCTGGCCCAGACCGGCACCGCCGGGCTGGCCGAGGCGATCGGGCTGATCGCGGACTCCGCGAACGCCCCGGTCGTGGTGCACTGCGTGGCCGGCAAGGACCGCACCGGCATCGTCTGCGCCCTCACCCTCGCCGTCCTGGGGGTCGACGACGCCGACATCACCGCCGACTACGCGCTGAGCACCGAGGCGTCGGCCAAGTTCAGCGCCTGGCTGGCCACCGCCATGCCGGACGCGGCGGAGGTCCCCGCGCCGTTCCTGGCGTCACCCGTCGAGGCCATGCAGATCTTCCTCGACGAGCTGCGCGAGGGGCACGGCTCGATCGAGGCGTACCTGCGCCACGCCGGTGTGACCGACGAGCAGCTCGCGGCACTGCGCGACCACCTGCTCGACACGCCCTAGCGTGCCGCGCCGACCGGCCCGTCGGGACGGGCCGGTCAGCGCCGGACGTCAGAGGACCTGGCGCACCCAACCGTGCGGGTCGGCGGCCTTGCCCCGCTGGATGTCGACAAGTTGCTGGCGCAGCGACATGGTGACCCGGCCGGGCTCGCCGCCACCGATCAGGAACTCGCCGTCGGGGAAGCGCACCCCACCGATCGGGGTGATCACCGCAGCGGTGCCGCAGGCGAAGACCTCGCGCAGCCGGCCGCTTGCCGCGTCGGCCTGCCAGTCGGCGAACGTGACAGGCCGCTCCTCGACCCGGTGCCCGGCCTCGCCGGCCAGCGTCATGATCGCGTCCCGGGTGATGCCCGGCAGGATCGTGCCGCCAAGCGGCGGGGTGACCACCGAGTCGTCGTCGTAGACGAAGAAGACGTTCATGCCGCCCAGCTCGTCGACGAAGCGGCGCTCCACCGCGTCGAGGAAGACCACCTGGTCACAGCCGGCGTCGATGGCCTCCGCCTGGGCCGCCAGCGACGCCGCGTAGTTGCCGCCGCACTTGGCCGCGCCGGTGCCGCCGGGCGCCGCCCGGGTGTAGTCCGGAGAGACCCAGACCGTGACCGGCTTGACGCCACCGCTGAAGTACGCGCCGACCGGCGAGGCGATCACCATGTAGAGGAACTCGTTGGCCGGGCGGACGCCGAGGAAGACCTCGCTGGCGAACATGAACGGCCGCAGGTAGAGGCTGCCGTCCTCGCCGGTCGGGATCCACTCCCTGTCGATCTCGATGAGCTTGTGCAGCGAGTCGACGAACACCTCGGGCGGCAGCTCCGGCATCGCCATCCGCTGCGCCGAGTCGACGAACCGGGAGGCGTTGGCGTCCGGCCGGAACATCGTCACGCCGCCGTCGGCGGTCCGGTACGCCTTCAACCCCTCGAAGATCTCCTGCGCGTAGTGCAGCACCGCGCTTGCCGGATCCATCGGGATCGGCGCACGTGCCTCCACCCGGGCGTCGTACCAGCCCTTGCCGTCGGCGTACCGGACGGTGACCATGTGGTCGGTGAAGACGCGGCCGAAACCCGGGTTGGCCAGCAGGGCGGCCCGGTCGGCGACGGATACCGGCGCGGGATTCGGACGGATCTCGAAGTCGAGCTTGTCACCACCGCTCATCGCGCTGACCTCCCTGGGGGACAACGGCATGCGGGATCGCACACCGACGTGGTTGTGCCAGAAACTTACCCCGAACGGTCGTTCAGAAGGTAGCGCCGCTCGGGACCGGGTGGACTGCCCGGACAGGCGGATGCCGCTCCGGCCCCTGGTGGGTCGGAGCGGTCAGGCTACGGCGTGTGCGGCGAGCCGGTCGCCGACCTCGGCGGTGCGCAGCGCCGCGCCCGGGGTGCGGCCGGCCAGCTCGGCGGCGACCGCCGCGTTGACCCGGGCCGCCGCGTCGGCGTGCCCGAGCTGCTCCAGCAGCAGCGCGACGGAGAGCACCGCGGCCACCGGGTCGGCGACGCCCTGCCCGGCGATGTCCGGCGCGGAGCCGTGCACCGGCTCGAACATCGAGGGGTACGCGCCCTCGGGGTTGATGCACCCGCTGGCGGCGAGCCCGATGCCGCCGGTGACCGCGGCGGCGATGTCGGTGAGGATGTCGCCGAACAGGTTGTCGGTGACCACCACGTCGTAGCGCTGCGGCTGGGTCACCAGGAACATCGCCGCCGCGTCGACGTGCTGGTATTCCGTCGTGACGTCCGGGTGCTCGGCGGCGACCGCCGCGAAGGCGCGCGCCCACAGCGACCCGGCGTGGGTCAGCACGTTGGTCTTGTGCACCAGGGTGACCTTGCGCCGCTCCCGGCGGTCGGCGCGGGCGAACGCGTCACGGATGACCCGCTCCACGCCGTGGCGGGTGTTGAGGCTCTCCTCGGTGGCGACCTCGGCGGGGGTGTCCCGGTGCAGGGAGCCGCCGGCGCCGGCGTAGAGCCCCTCGGTGCCCTCGCGCACCACCACCAGGTCGACCTCGCCGGGCTTCACGTTGCCGAGCGGACCGGCGACACCGGGCCAGAGCCGCGACGGGCGCAGGTTGACGTACTGGTCGAAGGCGAACCGGAGCTTGAGCAGCAGGCCGCGCTCCAGGACACCCGGCGGAACCGTGGGGTCGCCCACCGCGCCGAGCAGGATCGCGTCGTGCCCGGCCAGCTCGGTCAGCACCGAGTCGGGCAGCACCTCGCCGGTACGATGCCAGCGGGCGGCGCCGAGGTCGTACTCGGTGGCCTGCACGCCGGGCAGCACCGCGTCGAGGACCTTGCGAGCCTGCGCGACCACCTCGGGCCCGATGCCGTCCCCGGCCACCACCGCGATCCGCGCCACGCCCGTACTCCCCACGCTCGACTGCCTCGTCCCGCCCACGGTACGTCGCTGTCCCGCAACCCGGTACGATGCTTCCAACATCTGGGAATGACGAATCCACAGCACCCTCTCAGCTGGGATTCATGGGGCGATCATCTGCGCTGCCTACGGTGGGGGCAGCGGGTCAGGGGGCCCGCGAACGGTGGTCGCGACGACGCGACGCCAACTGCGAGGGGGCAGGTGCCATGCGCATCGACGAGCAGCCGCGGACCCGCTGGCCGGACCCTTCGGCGTTCCGGAACCGCCGGCCCGATCTGCGACTCGGCAGCCGACGACACCGGATCGACCCGACCTCCGCCGCAGACGGCCGGATCGCCGTGCAGCACACCGTACGCACCGCGACCGCCGAGTACACCCTGCTGCTCAACGCCCCCGAGTGGCTCGGCCGCCGGGGCGTCGGCGAGGCGCTGCGCGACAGCGTCGCGGAGCTACGCGCCGTCGACCTGACCTACGGCCCGAACCGCCCGGAGAGCCTGGTCTCGATGCTGCGGCGGGGGGAGATCAGCCCGGAGTCGTACCCTCCGCTGGCCGACCTGGTGGACCGCTGCACGGCCATGCGCGCCGCCACCGACGGCTGGTTCGACGCCTGGGCGGTGCCCGGCGGCTTCGACCCGGGTGGCCTGCTGGGCGGCTGGGCAGTGGAACGTGCCGCCGCCCGGCTGCGCGCCGCGGGCATCCACGACTACGCCGTGCTCGCCGGCGCCGACCTCGTGGTCCGCGGCCGGGCGCCGCACGGCGGGCCGTGGCGGGTGGCGGTGCACCACCCGACGGCACCCGGGCGCGCGCCGCTGGTGCTGGAGATGACCGCCGGGGCCGTCGGCACCTCGGGCGTGACCGGGCGTCGGGGACACGTGGTCGACCCGCACACCGGCGAGCCGGCCAACCAGCTCGTCGCCGCGACAGTCGTCGGCCCGGACCTGACGGTCGCCGACGCGTACGCCACCGCGCTCTACGCCGCCGGACCGACAGGGCTGGCCTGGTTCCGTGGCGGCTCCGACTATCGCGCGCTCTTCGCCCACCGGCGCTGAACGCTGTCCCGCTACCGCCCGGTGCTGGGGTCCGGCACGGTGACCCGCGCCGGGGTCCGCGCCCCGAAGACGGTGGCGATCAGATCGCTCACCGCGTGTACCCCTACGTCGATCCCCTTGCCGGGTGGAAGTTGGTACATCACGGCGACGACGTAGCGTTGGTCGTCACCGGCGAAGCCCACCGTGTTGGTGACCCAGTGCTCGCCACCCGGATCTGGCTCGATCGACCAGCCGTCCTTGGTGCCGGGCCGCTGGTCGGCGCCGGCCGCCCAGACACCCCAGTGTTGGATCGAGCCGACCGAGCGCATCGCGCCGACGAGATAGGCACGGTCGGTCGGGTTGAGGTCATCAAGCACGTACGACATCAGCCGCTGTAGATCATTTGCCGTGCACTTGAGGTGACCCCAGAAGCGCGTGTACCCGGCGACGGTGCGCAGACCCGTCATCCCGTAGCGCCGCTGGAAGCGTTCGAGCTGTCTGTCACGGCCGTAGCGGTTCCACAGAGCGGTAGCCGCGTCGTCGGAGGAGACGTTCAGCATGTCGGCGATCTGTCGACGCGCGGTGGCGTCGAGCGTGATCTCACCCGCACGGGAGCGCTCCAGCAGCCCGACGGCCATCGCGAGCTTGATGGTGGAGGCCGTCCAGACCGGATGGTCGGTGGTTCCCGCCCTCCAGAGCTCGCCGGTGTCCCGGTCCCGTACCAGGATTCCGAGGACTCCCGGTTTGCTCTTGAGGAGGGCTGCTGTCGCCGCGAGGCGTCGGCGTTGCGCCTCGTCGGCGCTGACCGGGCCCGGTGTACCGGGCTGCCGGCCCCCAGCCGGACCCAGCCCGCTCGTGGATCGCGGCTCGGCGGTTCCCGCGGACACCGACGAGTCCCGCGAGGCAGGCGGGCCGGTTGGACCAGTCGAACAGCCTGCCAACACGAGCACCGCCACCACGGCCGCGAGGAGCCTCGTCGGCCCCACCGTCCGTCGAGGCATCGCAGGTCGCCGCAGTTCGGCAACCCATCGGCGGCCCTTACGGGTATCGCCGTCCGAGAACCGAGCGCTCGTCACGGCCGCAGATCATAGCCGGACGGCCAGCCACCTAGTCGCACGTGAGACCCGGCCAACGCGTCGCACCACCCGGATTGCGATCGGCCCCCACGGCCTCGGCAACGGCCGTGGGGGCCGATCAGCGACGAGTGCGCGTGGCTCGCACAATCGAGGGGTGCGGACCGGTCGGGCCGGACGTCGGCCGCGCCACCCGAAGACGGGCCGGCGTCGCGACCTGCGGCCAGTAACCGCAGTCGTACGCTAGCGAATCGACGCAACTCGACGCAAGAGTCTCCACAGCGGACTCTTTGCCGGGAAGAGCGGCGGGTCGACGATTGGCCTGCGGCGGCGAGGCAGTTTCGACATGGTGAACGACTGATGGCACGCTGTCCGCCGTGAGTTTCGATCTGAGTGTGTGGGCCCTGGAGAACGGGGCGACGCCCGAGGACGTGCGGGCAGCTGTCGACGGTTGCCGGCAGGGGCGGCACGTGGACCGTTACCCGGACCCGCGCGTTGTCGGCTTCTATCGGGCGATCACCGCGTCCTATCCGGACCGACACCCCGGCCCGGACAGCCCGTGGGCCGTCGCGCCGCTGCATGCCGCCCACGACCACGTCGAGCTGAACCTGCACCCGACCTGCGCGGACCAGGTGCTGCTGGACATCGAGCGACTGGCGGGGGAGCACGGGCTGATGCTCTTCGACCCGCAGGACGGCTCGGTCTACCCGCCCCCGGCCCGGCTGCCGCACTGACCCGAGGCGGGACGGGCCGGGCATCCCCGCAACACGGGTGCCGGGCATCGCGCCTCCAGGGGTACGACAGAGGGGCCCGGCATGTCGCCGGGCCCCCCGTGGTGTTGCCTTGCGCGCCGCTACGGCCGGCGCCGCGACTGCCTACTCGTCGCGCAGGTCCGCCGCGCTGGCGGCGGTCGCGCCGATCGAGTCGGCCGCCGAGGTGAGCAGGTCGGCGCCGAGCGCCTGGTCGACGGTGAGCGTCATCAAGGTCTCGCCGCCGGCCTCACGCCGGGCCACCTGCATCGCGGCGATGTTGATGCCCGACTCGCCGAGCAGCGTGCCGACGGTGCCGACGACGCCCGGCCGGTCGGCGTAGCGCAGGAAGAGCAGGATGCCCTCCGCGGCGATCTCCACGTCGAAACCGTCCACCTCGGTCAGCCGGGGGACGTCGCGGGCGCCCGAGTGGGTGACAGTGCCGGAGACGCTTACCGTCCGGCCGTCCGGCAGAGCGCCGCGCACCGTGACCAGGGTGGGCTGGTCGGCCGTCTCGGCCTGGCTGTCAAGCGTGACCTCGACGCCGCGCTCGGCGGCCAGGTGCGGGGCGTTGACGTAGGTGACCTGGTCCTCGACGACCGAGCTGAACAGGCCCTTGGTCGCGGCGAGCTTGAGCACCGAGACGTCGTGGCCGACGATCGCACCACGCACCTCGACGGCGACGCTTGCGGCGACCCCACCGGCGACGGCGGTGAACGCCCGGCCCAGCTTCTCGGCCAACGGAAGCAGCGGCCGGACGTCCTCGGCGACCACGCCGCCGGCCTGCACGTTCACCGCGTCCGGGACGAACTCGCCCTGCAACGCCAGCTTCACGCTCTTGGCCACGGCCAGGCCGGCCTTGTCCTGCGCCTCGTGGGTGGAGGCGCCCAGGTGCGGGGTGGCCACCACGTTGTCGAAGGCGAACAGCGGCGAGGAGGTGCAGGGCTCCTTCGAGTAGACGTCGACGCCGGCGCCGGCGACCCGACCCTCGGCGATGGCGTTCGCGAGCGCCTGCTCGTCCACCAGGCCACCGCGGGCGGCGTTCACGATGCGGACGCCGGGCTTGACGATCGCCAGCTCCTTCTCACCGATCAGGCCCACCGTCTCCGGGGTCTTCGGCAGGTGGATGGAGATGAAGTCGCTCTCGCGCAGCAGCTCCTCCAGCCCCACCAGGCGTACGCCGAGCTGCGCCGCACGGGCCGGCTGGATGTACGGGTCGTACGCGATGAGCCGGGTGCCGAACGCGGCGATGCGTTGCGCGAAGAGCACCCCGATGCGGCCGAGCCCGACCACGCCGACGGTCTTGCCCTGCACCTCGACGCCCGTGTACTTGGACCGCTTCCACTCCCCCGCCTTCAGCGCGGCGCTGGCGCTCGCGGTGTTGCGTGCCACGGCGAGCAGCAGTGCGACGGCCTGCTCGGCGGCGGACACGATGTTCGACGTGGGTGCGTTGACGACCATCACGCCCCGCGCGGTGGCGGCCGGCACCTCGACGTTGTCGAGTCCGACGCCCGCGCGGGCGACCACCTTGAGTCGCGGCGCGGCGGCGACGGCCTCGGCGTCGATCTGGGTCGCGCTGCGGACGATGACGGCGTCGGCCTCGGAGAGCGCCGAGAGCAGGGCCGGACGGTCGGTGCCGTCGACGTGCCGGACGTCGAAGTCGTGAGCGAGTACCTCGATGGCGGCGGGGGCGAGTTCTTCGGCGATCAGTACGACAGGATTCATCGGTCCTCGTAGAGGTCGTGTTTGCGATCGGCCCGGGCGGCGGGGCGCCGCACTGCGCCCCGCGCTGATCCGTGCCGTGGCCGTCAGGTGCCGGCTCAGCGCACCTACAGGCGATCGTAGGGGCCGCGCTGGCCGGCGTGTTCCGGTCTGCGGGGTGAGGGCCCTCACACGCCCGGTCGAGCGACGGACATCAGCCGTTCACCGCGCCGAAACGGTAGCCGCGACGCGAACTCGTCCGAGGCGTTCGTCACTCGCTCCCAGTACGTGGGCCTGACGCGTCGATGTCACAGATGCCGGACGGCCCCGGGCGCGGCGCTGGGGAGAGCGCCGGCCCGGGGCCGTCGGTGGACCGTTCCGGGTGGGACGGTCAGGCGGTCTCGGTGATCGGGCGGTCCACCCAGCTCATCATGCCGCGCAGCTTCTTGCCGGTCTCCTCGATCGGGTGCGCCGCGCCCTCGGCCTGCCACTTGGTGAAGTTGGGCCGGCCCGCCTCGTCCTCGGCGACCCACTCGCGGGCGAACTCCCCGGACTGGATCTCGCCGAGGATCTTGCGCATCTCGTCCTTGACCCGGGCGTCCACGATGCGCGGACCACGGGACAGGTCGCCGTACTCGGCGGTGTCGGAGATGCTGTACCGCATCTTCGCGATGCCACCCTCGTACATGAGGTCGACGATCAGCTTCAGCTCGTGCAGGCACTCGAAGTAGGCCACCTCCGGCGCGTAGCCCGCCTCGGTGAGCACCTCGAAACCGGCCTGCACCAGGGCGGTCGCGCCACCGGCGAGCACCGCCTGCTCGCCGAAGAGGTCGGTCTCGGTCTCCTCGGTGAAGGTGGTCTTGATCGCGCCGGCACGGGTGCCGCCGATCCCCTTGGCGTACGCCAGGGCGAGCGCGAACGCGTTGCCGCTGGCGTCCTGCTCGACGGCGACCAGGACTGGCACGCCCTTGCCGTCGACGTACTGGCGACGCACCAGGTGGCCGGGGCCCTTCGGCGCGACCATCGCCACGTCCACCTCGGCGGGAGGCTTGATGAGCCCGAAGCGGATGTTGAAACCGTGGCCGAAGAAGATGGCCTTACCCGGGGCGAGGTTCGGGGCGATCGAGTCGGCGTAGATCTTGCGCTGGGCGGTGTCCGGCGCAAGCACCATGATCACGTCAGCCTCGGCCGAGGCCTGCGCCGGCGTGACCACCCGCAGACCCTGCTCCTCGGCCTTGGGACGGCTCTTCGAGCCCTCCGGCAGGCCGATCACCACGTCGACGCCGGAGTCGCGCAGCGACAGCGCGTGGGCGTGGCCCTGGCTGCCGTAACCGATCACCGCGACCTTCTTGGCCTGGATCAGGCCGAGGTCGGCATCGTCGTCGTAGTACACCTCAACGCTCATGAGACTTCCCTTTCGTACGACGGCCTCGGTGGCCCGTCGTGGTCTGTGCGGATGGGTCAGGCGGCCCGCAGCGCGGGACCGGCGGTGATCGAACGCGAGCCGCGCCCGATCGCCACCAACCCGGACTGGACCATTTCCTTGATGCCGAACGGCTCGAGGTCGCGCAGCAGCGCGTCGAGCTTGTCCGGTGTGCCGGTGGCCTCGATGGTCAGCGTGTCCGGCGCGACGTCGACCACCCGGGCGCGGAACAGGTTGACGGTCTCCAGCACCTGGGACCGGGCGGCCCGGTCGGCGCGGACCTTCACCAGCAGCAACTCCCGGGCGACCGAGACGTGCGGATCCAGCTCAACGATCTTGAGCACGTTGACCAGCTTGTTGAGCTGCTTGGTGACCTGCTCCAGCGGGGACGACTCCGCGTTGACCACGATGGTGATGCGGGAGACGTCCGGGTTCTCGGTCTCGCCCACGGCGAGGCTGTCGATGTTGAACCCGCGCCGGGAGAACAGGCCGGAGACGCGGGCGAGCACGCCGGGCTTGTTCTCCACCAGCACGGACAGGGTGTGCATCGTCACTGCGTCTCCTTCGTCATGCTCTCATGACGCTCGCTGCGCTCGGAAAGTTCGGTCATGACTAGATGTCGTCCTCGTCGAAGACCGGGCGGACGCCGCGGGCGAACATGATCTCGTCGTTGCTGGTGCCGGCGGGGACCATCGGCCAGACCATGGCGTCCTTGCCGACCACGAAGTCGATCACCACGGGGGCGTCGTTGATCTCCATGGCGGCGGCGATGGTCTTGTCCACGTCGTCGGCGGTCTCGCAGCGCAGCCCGACGCAGCCCAGTGCCTCGGCGAGCTTGACGAAGTCCGGGATGCGGTGCTTGTGGGTGCCCAGCTCGGTGTTGGAGTAGCGCTCGTTGTAGAACAGCGTCTGCCACTGCCGGACCATGCCGAGGTTGCCGTTGTTGATCACGGCGATCTTGACCGGGATGCCCTCCAGCGCGCAGGTCGCCAACTCCTGGTTGGTCATCTGGAAGCAGCCGTCGCCGTCGATCGCCCACACCACCGCGTCCGGCTTGCCGACCTTCGCGCCCATCGCCGCCGGCACCGCGTAGCCCATCGTGCCGAGACCGCCGGAGTTCAACCAGGTGTACGGCTTCTCGTAGGAGATGAACTGGGACGCCCACATCTGGTGCTGCCCCACCCCGGCCACGAAGATCGCGTCCGAGCCGACGATCTCACCCAGCCGCTTGATGACGTAGTGCGGGGAGAGGGTGCCGTCGGACGGCTCCTCGTAGCCCAGCGGGTAGCGGGTGCGCAGGTCGTCCAGCTGGGTCCACCAGTCGCCCAGGTCGGTGCCACGCCCCGCCGACCGCTCGACGCCCACGGCGGCGACCAGCTCGTCGATGACGTGCCGGGCGTCACCGACGATCGGGACGTCCGCGTGCCGGTTCTTGCCGATCTCGGCGGGGTCGATGTCGGCGTGGACCACCGCCGCGTCCGGGGCGAACGAGTCGAGCTTGCCTGTCACCCGGTCGTCGAACCGCGCGCCCAGCGCCACGATCAGATCGGCCTTCTGCAGGGCGTAGTTGCCCGCGACGGTGCCGTGCATGCCGGGCATCCCCAGGTGCTGCTGGTGCGAGTCGGGGAACGCCCCGAGCGCCATCAGCGTGGTGACCACCGGGATGCCGGTCAGCTCGGCGAGCCGGCGCAGCGAGTCGGTGGCGCCGGCCTTGAGCACCCCGCCACCGACGTAGAGCACCGGCCGGCGGGCGCCGGCCATCAGTCGGGCCGCCTCGCGGATCTGCTTGCCGTGCGGGTGCAGGGTGGGCCGGTAGCCCGGCAGGTCCAGCGTGGGCGGCCAGGCGAAGGTGGTCGACGCCTGGAGCACGTCCTTGGGGATGTCGACGAGCACCGGGCCGGGCCGGCCGGTGCTGGCCAGGTGGAACGCCTCGGCCAGCACCTGCGGGATCTCCTCGGGGGTCTGCACGAGGAAGTTGTGCTTGGTGATCGGCAGCGTGATGCCCTGGATGTCCGCCTCCTGGAAGGCGTCGGTGCCGATCGACGGGCGGGCCACCTGACCGGTGATCGCCACCATCGCCACCGAGTCCATGTACGCGTCGGCGATCGGCGTGACCAGGTTTGTCGCACCCGGGCCGGAGGTCGCCATGCAGACGCCGACCTTGCCGGTGGCCTGCGCGTACCCGGTCGCCGCGTGCCCGGCGCCCTGCTCGTGGCGGACCAGGATGTGCCGGACGGTCGAGTCGTAGAGCGGGTCGTACGCCGGCAGGATCGCGCCGCCCGGGATGCCGAAGACGACGTCGACGCCGAGCGCCTCCAGGGACCGCACCAGCGAGCCGGCGCCGGAGACCTGGGCCGGAGCAACTGTCCGTACGGCCGGGGCAGCCGGGGTGGCCGCGGGGCGCGTGGCGGCGGCGGGGTCGACGGTGCCGGCCGGGTCGGCGGTCGCGCGGGCCCGCCGGGCGGTGTGGGCGAGGGTCTCGGGCGTGGGTCTCGTCATGGCGGTTCTGGCCTTCGGCTGGAGTGGCTGGGGCTTGTTCAGCGATGCGAGGCGGGCGTGGGCCCGTCGCGACAGGTTCCGACGGCAATAAAAACGGCCCTCGTGCAGATGCACGGGGCCAGCGCACTCTCGATGAGGGAGAGTGCGCTCAGGTAAGTACTCGCAGCGACCGGTACGACGACATGCGGCTAAGCCTGACGCATCTCACGCGATGAGTCAACTGATCCCACATGTTGGTTAACGGAGGGCGGCGAGTCGGCCGACGCCGCGCCGCCACCGGCCGGCATGACCTGCCCGGACCCGCCGGGAACCCGGCGCGGAGCGGGCAACGGGGCCTGTCGCGCGCCAGGTGAGGTGGCCGCCTCAAGCATCGCCTCCAGGTGCTCGGCAGGCACTCCCCAGCCGAACAACGCGCCCTGCCCGAACCGGCAGCCCGCGGCCACCACAGCGGCCAACTCGGTAGGTGTGGTCACCCCCTCGGCGATGACCTCCAGGCCCAACTGGTGGCCCAGCCGCATCACGATGTCGACCATCGGCGCGAACGCCGGGCCGTCCTGGCCCACCGGGCGCACCGGCTCGTGCTCGGCCACCAGGCTGTGGTCGATCTTCAGGATGTCGATCGGCAGCCGGCGCAGCTGCCCCAGCGACGAGTAGCCGGCGCCGAAGTCGTCGAGCGCGATCCGGACGCCGGTCAGCCGCAGCGCGGTCAGCCGCCGGATCAGCTCGTCCAGGTCGGTGGCGACCGCGTGCTCGGTGACCTCCAGCACGAGTCGCTGCGGCGGCACGTGGTGCGCCCGCAGGGCCTCGGCGACCTGGACCACGTACTCCGGGGCGTGCAGCTCGCGCGGCGAGACGTTCACCGAGACCCAGACGTCGTGCCCGTCGGCAAGCCAACGGGAGAGCTGGTAGCAGGCCTGGTGCAGCACCCAGGCGCCGAGAGTGGCGATCATCCCGCACTCCTCGGCGAGCGGGATGAACTCGTCCGGGCGGATGTTGCCCAGCTCGGGGTGACGCCAGCGCAGCAGCGCCTCGGCCCCGACCGGCCGCACCGACGGCAGCGACGCCACCGGCTGGAAGGCAAGCCGCAGCTCGTCGCGCTCGATCGCGCCCCGCAGCTCGTGCTCAAGCGTCGTGCGGCGGCGCAGCAACTGGTCGTACGCGGCGTCGTAGCGCTCGATCCGGTTCTTGCCGCGCTGCTTGGCGTAGCGCAGCGCGAGGTCGGCGTGGCGCAGCAGCAGCTCCACGTCCGGTTCGCCGGCCCACCCGGCCACGCCGATGCTCACGGACAGGAAGACCGGGCCCTCGGGCTGGTCGTACGGCCGGTTGAGCACGCCGAGCAGCCGTTCGGCCACCCGGTCCGCCTCGGCCGGACGGGCCGGCATGAGCACGGCGAACTCGTCGCCGCCGAGCCGGGCCGCCACGTCACCCGGGCGCAGGTTGCCGCGCAGCCGGCGGCCCACCTCGGCCAACACGGCGTCGCCCACGTCGTGGCCGCGCATGTCGTTGACGTTCTTGAAGCCGTCCAGGTCCAGACCGAGCAGGACGCACGGGGTGCCGGCGGCGGCGCCGTCGTGCAGCGCCCGCAGCAGCCCTCGCCGGTTGGCAAGCGACGTCAGCGGGTCGGTGTGTGCCAGCTCGCGGAAGTGCGCCTCCCGCTCGGCCAGCCGGCCGGCGTAGTCGCGGACGTCCTTGAGGGTGAGGTACTGCCGGGCCACCAGGGCGAAGCCCTCCACGCTGCCGGCGACGATGGCGGGCGCCGTGAACCGCCCGTCCTGGAGGAGGTGGTACATCGCCGAGGCCGCCATGGCCAGCATCGGGGCGACGGCGTACTCACCGTCGCGGCCGACCAGGTCCAGCTCGACGTGCCCGGGCCGGTCGGCCTGGTAGACGGCGAGCGCGACGGTCAGCAGGCCGGCGGCCAGCACCGCGGCGCCGGCGAGCGCCATGGTCGGCCCCGCCTGGCAGAGCCCCGCGCTGAGGCCCAGCCCGCCGCAGCTCACCGCGCTGATCCCGGCCGCGAGCACGGCCAGCCGCTGACGCGGGGCGGCGGCCCGGAAGACGACGATCACGGCGAGGCCGGCGCCGAGCGCCGCGCTCACCGTCGCGACCAGGATCGCCGGGCACGCCATCGGGGTGGCGGCGCCGAGCAGCCGGGTCGGCTCGGAGAAGAGCACCCAGCCGACGAACCACAGCGCCGCCGCCATGGTCAGACCGTCCAGGGCGAGCCGGGCGGTCCCCGCGGCGGTGGCGGCGACCCCCGGCAGTCGCAGCAGCCCGGCCGCGAAGGCCAGCCCGCTCACCGCCGTGCCGATCGCCGCCACGGTGGCCCAGCCGGTGCGCTGACCCTGCTCGTGGACCCAGTGATCGCTCGTGGAAAGCACGGCCACCAGCCCGACAAGCAGACTGGCCAGGGACGTCCCGGCTGCTGCCGCGAGCAGCAGGTGCGCGGGCCGGCGCGGCCCGCTGCGCCGCCGGGCGACAATGGTCAACAGCACTGTCGCCGCGGCGGCGACCACGCCGCTCAGCGCCGCGACGGCGACCAGGCCCGGGGGGAGATGCACGCCATCAAGAGTGCCGGATGAGCGCACGTCGTGGGAGACCGGATGTGCATCTGTTGGGACACGGCGGATACTCCGGATGCCCGACGCGGCGGCGGTGTCATGCTGGTACGCATGCCTGAGCTGCGATCGAGGACTTCCACACACGGTCGGACGATGGCCGGCGCCCGGGCCCTCTGGCGGGCCACCGGGATGACCGACGACGATTTCGGCAAGCCGATCGTCGCCATCGCCAACAGTTTCACCCAGTTCGTGCCTGGTCACGTCCACCTGAAGGACATGGGCGGTCTGGTCGCCGACGCGGTGGCCGAGGCCGGCGGCGTAGGCCGGGAGTTCAACACGATCGCTGTCGACGACGGCATCGCGATGGGCCACGGCGGCATGCTCTACTCCCTGCCCAGCCGGGAGCTGATCGCCGACGCGGTCGAATACATGGTCAACGCGCACTGCGCGGACGCCCTGGTCTGCATCTCGAACTGCGACAAGATCACGCCAGGCATGCTGCTGGCCGCGCTGCGCCTCAACATCCCTACCGTCTTCGTCTCCGGCGGCCCGATGGAGGCCGGCAAGACGACGGCGATCGAGGGCGTCGTGCACAGCAAGATCGACCTGATCGACGCGATGATCGCCTCCTCGAACGAGGCGGTCACCGACGACCAACTCGGCGAGATCGAGCGCTCCGCCTGCCCGACCTGCGGCTCCTGCTCCGGCATGTTCACCGCCAACTCGATGAACTGCCTGACCGAGGCGATCGGGCTCGCGCTGCCCGGCAACGGTTCGACGCTCGCCACCCACGCCGCCCGCCGGTCGCTCTTCGTCGAGGCCGGCCGCACCGTCGTGGAGATCTCCAAGCGGTGGTACGACGGCGACGACGACTCGGTGCTGCCGCGCGTTGTCGCCTCCAAGGCCGCCTTCGAGAACGCGGTCGCCCTGGACGTGGCGATGGGCGGCTCCACCAACACGGTGCTGCACCTGCTCGCCGCCGCCCGCGAGGCGGAGCTGGACTTCGGCGTCGCCGACATCGACGCCATCTCCCGGCGGGTTCCGTGCCTCGCCAAGGTCGCCCCGAACTCGCCGAACTACCACATGGAGGACGTGCACCGGGCCGGCGGCATCCCGGCGATCCTCGGTGAGCTGGACCGGGCCGGGCAGCTCAACCGCGACGTGCACGCCGTGCACTCCCCCTCGCTGGCTCAGTGGCTCACCGACTGGGACGTGCGCGGCGGCTCACCCACGCCGACGGCGGTCGAGCTGTTCCACGCCGCGCCGGGCGGGGTGCGCACCGTCGAACCGTTCTCCACCACCAACCGCTGGTCGACGCTGGACACCGACGCGGCCGAGGGCTGCATCCGTGACCGCGAGCACGCCTACTCCGCCGACGGCGGGCTCGCCATCCTGCACGGCAACCTGGCCCCGGACGGCTGTGTCGTGAAGACCGCCGGTGTGCCTGACGACTGTCTGACCTTCCGCGGCCCGGCGAAGGTGTACGAGTCGCAGGACGACGCGGTGACCGCGATCCTCGCCAAGCAGGTCGTCGCCGGCGACGTCGTGGTGATCCGCTACGAGGGCCCGAAGGGTGGCCCCGGCATGCAGGAGATGCTCTACCCCACCTCGTTCCTCAAGGGTCGGGGACTGGGCCGCTCCTGCGCGCTGCTCACCGACGGCCGCTTCTCCGGCGGCACGTCCGGCCTCTCCATCGGGCACGTCTCCCCCGAGGCCGCCTCCGGCGGTCTGATCGCCCTGGTCCGCGAGGGCGACGAGGTAGTCATCGACATCCCGGGCCGGTCCATCGACCTGAACGTGCCGGCCGACGAGTTGGAGGCACGACGGGTGGCCGAGGAGAAGCGCGACAAGCCGTACACCCCGACCGACAGGCAGCGGCAGGTGTCGGCGGCGCTGCGCGCGTACGCCTCGATGGCCACCTCGGCCAGCGACGGCGCCTACCGCCGCGTCCCGGAGTAACCACCGGCCCGCGACCGCACGCATGATCAACACGAGGCCGGCGATATCGCGGTATCCATCGCCCTTGGGCTCAAGTGGTTGTTGCAACGGGGTGGATTCTCGTCAGGATGAGGGGTCATGCCGGGGCAGAGGTTGTCGTCCGCGGAGCGGGCGCAGATTGAGGTGTTGTTCGGTCAGGGGTTGAGTTGTCCGCAGATCGGGCAGGTGATCGGGCGGGATCGCTCGACGGTGTGGCGGGAGTTGTCGCGGAATCACTGCGGTACGGGGGGTCGGGTGCCGACGGGTCAGCGGCATCCGCATGGTCCTGCTCCGGGGTATGTGGCGGGGGTGGGCTACCCGAAGGGGTGGGGTGGGGTGTATCGGTGGAAGTACTGTCACCGCAACGCTCAGGGCAAGGCGGATGAGCGGGCGCGGCGTCCTCGTGAGGGGACGTTGCGTCCGAGGTGGGGGCGGGCGTGGCCGCCGTTGTGGGAGACGGTCAGGGATCGTCTGACGCAGCGGCATTCGCCGCAGCAGATCGCCCGGTCGTTGCGGCGGGAGTTCCCCGACAGACCGGAGATGTGGGTGTCACACGAGACGATCTACCAGGCGATTTACTTCCAGGCCCGGGGTGGGATGCGCCAAGAACTCGCCCGGCAGGTCGCTCTGCGCTCAGGACGCACCGGCCGCCGCCAGCAGTCACGACAGGCCAGCGCGCTGCGGGGACGCCCGTGGGTGCGTGACTTTCACATCTCGACTCGCCCGGCGGAGGTCGCTGACCGGGCCGTGCCGGGGCACTGGGAAGGTGACCTGGTCATCGGCGCCCGAGGGTCCAGCGCGATCATCACCCTCGTCGAGCGGGCCACCCGGTATGTGATGCTCGGCGCTCTGCCCGAATCGCGGGTCAGTGAACAGGTCATCGAGACCCTCACCGGTCTCATGCGCCGCCTGCCGGCCGAGTTGCGTAAGACCCTGACCTGGGACCAGGGCATCGAGATGATCCGGCATCCCGTGTTCACCCTGGCCACCGACTGCAAGGTCTACTTCTGCGACCCCCACAGCCCGTGGCAACGCGGCAGCAACGAAAACACCAACGGTCTCCTACGCCAGTACTTCCCCCGCTCCAGCACCGACTTCCGCACCTGGTCCCAGGACGACCTCGACGCCGTCGCCCGCGAACTCAACGGACGACCACGCCAAACCCTCGACTGGCAGAATCCAGCCGAGGTACTCCACAAGCACCTGGTTGCAACCGCCGCTTGAAACCGCCCACGCCGTCGTCGTCGTGTCGGTGCACCGCGCAGCCGGCGCGGGTGAAGCGCACGATGACCGCCTGCCCGGCGTGCCGGGCGGCAAGCCGGTGCAGGTCCGGCACCGGGTCGGCGACGAGGTCGCGTGGCCCCGGCCGGGGCACCGGGATCGGGGCCGCCGGATCGGTCGGGGCGGCCCCGGCGACGGCCGCGGTCAGGCATTCCCGGCATCAGGCGAGAGAGGCGCTGGAGTGCAGCCGGCAGAAGGTGTGGCGGATCGAGAGCGGGCTGGGCTCGGTGCGCGGGGTCGACGTCCGGGCGATGTGCGAGCTGTACGGGGCGACGGGCGAGCTGACTCGCGCGCTGACCTCCCTGGCCGGCGAGACCAGGGCGAAAGGCTGGTGGCACGCCTACGGCGACGCCGTCCCCGAATGGTTCGAGCTGTACGTAGGCCTCGAATCTGCAGCGAGCCGACTCCGCCGCTATGACGAATCGCTGATACCCGGCTTGTTGCAGACCCGAGGCTATGCGCTCGCTGTCTACCAACATCGATCCGAGGTTGACGACGACGAACGCGAGCGGCTGGTCGAGGTGCGACTTCAACGGCAGTCACTGCTGACGCGTCGCCTACCGGCAGCGCCCAGGTTGGACGTCGTGATTTCCGAGGGTGCCCTGCTCCGTATCGTCGGCGACCGGAGCACGATGTCCGAGCAACTACGTCACCTGCTGCGCGTTGCCGAGCTCGAATCCGTGACCATTCGGGTTTTGCCGCTGGCGATCGGCCTCCATCGCGGGGTCGAGGCGGGCACCTTCGTCATGTTGGAATTCCCGCCCGGCAACCGGGCAACACCAGAACCACCGGTCATCTACAGCGGGTCATGGACCGGAGCGCTCTACCTCGATCGCCCAGACGAGTTCAGCGCCTACGAGAAGGTCTGGGCCAGCCTGGATCAACTCGCCCTCGATAGAGGACAGTCGAGGCACCTCATCAATATGATCATCGGAGAGGTTCACCATGGTTGATCTGACCAGTGCTCAATGGCGTAAGAGCACCCGTAGTGGCAGCAACGGTGGCGACTGCGTTGAGGTTGCCGACAACCTGACCGGCATCGTCGCGGTACGCGACAGCAAGGACCCGCACGGCCCAATCCTCACCTTCGCCCCTACCGCCTGGGCAAGTTTCGTGCGGCGGACCCGCACCTCGCGCTGAGACCTCGGTGGGTGTCTCAGGGCCGCCTGGGGCGCCCACCCCTCGCCGGGGCTGCGCTCGACGACCGGGCTCAGCTAACGTGCGACAGTGACCATCGGCGATGTCAAGGTAACGATCCGGAAGGGTGATCAAGCGCTCGACAACGCCCGGATGAGCATCGAGAAAGCCAATGCCCGGCTCGCCGATGCGTCTGCACTGGCAATCGCCACCCTGCAGGACAGTGAACGCGGCGAGGCGAAGGAGTCCCGCAAGGCTCTCCGCGAAGCTGCGAACGAGGCCGAGTTGGTGCTTCGCCGGATCAAGGCGGCCAAGGATCACGCTGCCGCCTACCTCGCCGTCATCGGATGAGCGGAAGCCTCGGCGACGTCGTCGCCCAGCTACGAAGCGCCATCGACACCCTGCACAGCGCCGCGGTTGTGGCGCGACGGGCCCAGTCTGACGCGGAAGAAGCCAACGCGCACTACACACAGGCAGCGCAGGGCAGCAGCCATCCCGAACTCACCGGCACTGTGGCAGAGAGCAAAACCGCTGGCGAGAAGGCCGGCAAACTCGCTCGCCTGATCAGCGAGGCGGCTGACCGGATTGGCGCCTACTCCAACGTGATCGTTCCGGGCTTCGCAACGTCCACACAGCCATCTGACACGGCCACACCGTCCGGCGAGGATCTGCTAGCCGAGACAGTCGAGCGCGAATCCGCACGGAAGAACGTCGCATCATTCCTGAGTACGATGACCCGGAAGGTTGAGGACGTCCAGGACAACACCCAGAAGTCGGTGGCGGCGGCCCGGGAAGCGTTCACGATCATCCGAGGTCCACATGGCCCGTCAGGGGCCCAACAACCCGGCACCACAACCCCGACGGCCAGCCCTACGGTAGGACAACTTCTCCTCAACGAAGCACCGGATGCGGCGGGACACCTCGTCGTGGTAGGGCTGGTGGCGGGCATTGCCGTCCACCGCTCTGTCTTATCGATCCGCAAGGGAATAGCGAGGTTACGAGATCGTGAGCGTACGGACCGAGTTCAGCGACCTGATCCGCGCGATGGCACGACGTGACTGGGGCACGGTGGACCAACTCCTGGATGGGTTAGAGGCCTCCGGCTGGCGCGGTGGGAACCAGGTGATCGGCGCTGCGTTCGCCATCGCGGTCAACGACCGCTTCGGCACCACCCACTCCCCTACCGACGTCGCCCACTTCGTCGCCGAGACGCGCGCCCAGTTCCCGGGCGCGGAGTCGCTGCCTGCGTTGGAGATGGAAGGCCTGGTCCGCGCGGCCCTGGGTGAGGTCGGACTGATCGACAATCTCAGCCCTGAGACTGCCCTCCAGATGCAGATCGTGTTCCTCGGCAAGCTGCTCCAGGACCGCGATCTCACCGAGACACAGCTTGAAGAGTTCGTCGCTGACGTGGAACGCACGGCAGCCGAATACCTGTAGTCAGCGGGGCTGCGTGGCCCCTTCATCTCCGATAGTGTCCGTCCGACCACGCAAACGTGAACTCGTTGCGCGATCGTCAGACGGAGGGCGACATGGCCAGCATCGAGGAAGTCAAGGCAGCGCTGATGCAGGCCGCCGAGCAGGGCAACTCCACCATCAACCAGATCCGGGCCGCCGCCGAAAACACCGAACAGATGCTGGCTCGGCTGCGCGCCATCTCCGCCGGCACCGGTCACCCGACGATCGCCGAAGCTATCGCCCGCGGCGAACAGAGCAAGCAACGCCTGGCCGAAGCCATGGCCCTGGTGCAAGGCAGCTCTGAGGCAGCACGCCGCTACATCAGCGTCCTCGGCTGACCATCGGCCACGTCTCAAGCGGCTGGCGCGAGTAGTCCTTCAATATTCGACAGCAGCCTGGCGCCGCTCTCGCCTACAGGGCGACGACGGCGTCCTCAGCGAAGGTGAAAAGGCCGGCGTCAAGTGTGACCGTCTTAAGCTTGGTGCCCTTCGGTACGTCGAAGTAGACGTTCGCTGTCACCGAATTACCGGGATTGATCTCATCGAGAAACCCCTGACCGTCGCTGTTGCCGTAGATGCCGGCCTCCCCGTCGACCTCGTACTCTCGGCCGCCGGCGTCCTGGGCGGTAATACTGCCGTCGGCGTGGAAGGTGTGCGAGCGCTTGGTGACGTTCTTGACGGTCACGCCGACTCTGCAGAAGGTGCTCTGCGCCTTGGTGTTTAGGAATTCGCTGCCAACCTGAGAGATCCCACACTTCACGGTCTTGACGGTGAACTCGAAGTCACCGCCGCGAACCTTGTCGCCAATGCCGGAAGTCTTCGGCTTGACAGGTTCGGGAGCTGTCGTCGTCTTGGCCGGCGCTGCTGACGCCGCACTCGCCACCGGCGCCGCTGACGTTGCCGGCGCGACGCTGATGTCGGCAGCAGGCACGCCGCTGCGATCGGGTCGATGACGCCTACCGCCAGGGCGCTGGCAGCAAGGCTCAGATGTCCGGCGAGAGCTCTGAATCCGACACCACATCTCAGCGCTCGTCGACTTCACCACCGGCGGTGCTCGAAGGGGCGTGCGGCGAACCGGTCTCCGAGAGCCCTTCAGGGGTGACGCGGGTGCTGTTATGGAAACCTGTTCGGCCGCCAACTCCGGCCGCCTCGATCCGCTGCACACCGGGAGCGATCGCTCGACCGGGCGTGTGCGGCGCAGGGATGAGCCTCGACAGGTAGTCCTGGGTCTCCGGATCCTCGGCGAACACAAGCGTGCCCCGCAGCCCTCTGGTGAGCAGCACCTTGTACGTGTTGCGGATTAGCCGGTCCGCGTTCTTCGCGATGACCCTGCCTTCCGAGTTCACGATCGCCGGGTCACAGGACTTGGTTGGATCAGTCACGAGCCGGCCGTTCCGCACCACGAGATCTTTACCGATGATCACGCCGGACCAGGCGTACTCGAATCCCTGGGCGGTGTAGATGCAGCCAACTTGACCGAACCCACGTGGATCGGTGGCCCAGTAGGCGCTGGTAGGAATGCCCTTGGGCGGGTAGTCGTCGTACGCGTTCCACGGTCGCGCCCAGTCACCGATGCGGACGTCGGACACGAGCCGGCCGTTCTGCGGCCGATGGGTCCAGGGCCAACAGAATCCGGCCGAAATCCTGGCCGTCTCCCCTCGGTCGTGGCACCCTCGCAGGATTGTCTCCATCTTCTCGGGAGAATCGACCAGGGCAAGCCGGAAGCGCTCGTCGCCCTTCCACCGGTACGGATCGGCACGCGCCAAACCGAGCAGGTGCAGCACCCAGCTTTCGTAGCGAGGGCTGCCGCCGCAGCGGAACTGCCCGCCCAACTCGATCCGATCGAACTCCAGATCCAGCCGCCTGGCGGCCTCAATGATCGCATCGACGCTACCTACCTCGTCGGACCGCACCACCTGATCGTCGTCGAGCAGGAAGACCGGCACCTTCGCGGCTTCGATCAGCTCCTGAACCTGTGGTTTGGTGCCGTGCTGAGATCCCTTCTTCGATCGCGCGCGAATCCGATGAGCCTCGTCACAGATGAGCACGTCGAGCTTGTTGGGAGCGGCCGTCATGAAATCCATGAAATAGCAGAACAATGGCCTGGTCCGCTGCAGCGGGTCCGTCGGCTGGCGGCGGGCATACTGCTGCAGGGTCCGAGTGAACGCCCGCGAACCGGTGGCATGAGCCAACTGCCGCGTCTCATGAGCCAGCTCCGCCAACAGGCTGAGCGCGATCGCGCTCTTCCCGCTGCCGGGCCCGCCAGAGATGATCACCACCCGTTTGCGCCGACCCTCCTCCGCCCAGCGCACGCCGCGTAGCACCAGTTCGTACGCGGCTCGCTGGTCGTCCAACAAAGTGAAGTGAGCCCGGTTGGCCACCTCGTCGGCCGCCAGGGACAGTAGCTGTCCGCTCTGGCGGATTGGGCTGGTCAATAGCCGATGCGCAGCTCGTGGATGCCTTTCCTGAGCGAATCTACGCTCGAAGTAGCTCTGGAACTCGGCGCGCTTGTCCTGGGTCCAGACCATGCTCTGGTAGGTGCGCGCACGTGGCAGTTCAGGGATGTCACCGTGTCCCGCGTTGTGCAGGTAGGCCATTCCGTGCACGGCGTCGGGCCACTCCCGCAGTCGCTCGACAAAGTCCACGAGATAGGTGCAGTACGCCTCTACCTGCAGGGCGGGATGTAGTTGCGGCTGATCCAGGTAGCTGACGCTCAGCACGCTTCCGTCATCGTCATGCCGTGCGGCCTCGCTCCACTGCTTTAGCTCCACAACAAGGTACGCCGGCATCATCGTCACCGGGGCGCCTCCGGCGATGATCACGTCGATCCGCCGGCTGCTCTGGGGAAGCCGGTACTCCACGAGCGCGTCGAGGTCACCGTAGCCCAGGGCGCACAGATGCCGGGCGAAGGTGGACAGACTCTCGCGCCAGGAACGTCGCTCGCGCTCCTTCACCTTGTATCCGGAGGCGGTGAGATAGGCCGCCACCTCGTCGTCCAGTCGCTTGTCGTCCTGCAACGCGACGATCTGAGCTGGTGTGGTTTGGAACGCCAGCACTCACAGGCCCCCGAGGCACGAAGATCTCGTGCGGTGGGGGCGTGTCCGTCGAAGGAAGCCCGTCGATCCGCTGAACTGACGGTCACAGTATCGACACTGTGTGGGCTGCCGCTACCCGACGTGGTCCTCGAACTTGATCTCCGGGGTCCGCCGGACCCGCACCAGACCACGCAGGTACTCCTGCGTCTCCGGGTCGCTTGCGTACAGCACCGTGCCGCGCATGCCCCGCGTCAGCAACACCTTGTAGGTGTTGCGGATCAGCCGGTCCGCCTCTTCGTCACTGAGCGATTTTCGACTGCGGAACGCCGGATCCTTCGACTCCTCGCGACGAGTCACCAACTGCCCGTCGCGCGCCACCAGGTCCGGGCCGATGATGACCCCCGACCAGTCGTACTCGAAGCCCTGCGCGGTGTAGACGCAGCCGACCTGGCCGAATCCGTTCGGGTCGGTGGCCCAGAACGCGCTGCCCGGCGCCTCGCCGACACTGCGTTCACTCTTGACGTTCCACGGTCGCGCCCAGACACCGATCGTCACGTCGGGCACCAACGTGCCGTCTGGCCGCGGATCGCTCCACGGCCAGCAGTAGCCCGCCGACATCCTGGCCGTGCCACCCAGTGCCTGCCGCTCGACGAGGTACGTCTCCATCTCCTCCGGAGATTCAGCGACCCGTACGTCGAACCGGCCGTCGCCGGCCCAGACGGACGGCTCGCCGCCGTCGAGGCCGAGCAGATCGAGAACCCATTCCTCGTACGCCTCGCTGCCGCCGCAGCGGAACTGGTCGTGCAGCGGGACCACGTCGACCGCGACACCAAGGTTCTTCGCGAAGGCGGAGATGACCTCGACGTTGCCCAACTCGCCCGGCTTCACCACCTGGTGTTCGTCGAGCAGGAAGACCGGAACCCGGGCGAAGGAGATGAGTTCCTCCAGTTGCGGACGTGCGACGTCCCGACGGGCTTTGGGCGTGTAGCGGTTGACCGACGTCTCCCGCACCCGGTGCGCCTCGTCGCAGATCAGCACCTCGATGTCATTCGTGTCGGCGTCCATGAAGCTGTTGAAGTACTTGAAGAGGCTCTGCAGCCGGGTCGATTTCCGGCCGGCGTAGCGGCGCAGCGTCTGGGTGAAGGACCGCGAACCGGTGGCGTGCAGCACCGGTCGACCCCGTCGGGCCAGCTCCCCGAGGAGCGCGAGGGCGATGACACTCTTGCCGCTACCCGGCCCGCCCGCCACCACCACCGCCCGTTTCTGGTTCGCCGTCCGGGCCCGCTCGATCGCGTGCATGACCAGTTCGTACGCCACATGCTGCTCGTCGAGCAGGATGAAGTGCGAGCGCTCCTTCAGCTCGGCGGCGGCGTACGCCAGCAGGTGCCGGCTGGGGCGTACGGTGCTGGTCAGGAACCGGTCAGCCGGGCCTGCTCCCGAGGCGGGCGCGAATCGGCGCCGCAGGTGATCGAGCCACTGCCCACGACGCTGCCCGGTAAAGATCCGACTCTGTTCCGTGGCCGGCCGGTCGAGCAGGTCGGCAACGTCACGATCCACCGCGTTGTGCAGGTACGCGGCACCCCGCAACAGCTTCTCGTCGCGGCCGAACACGCCGAGAAAGTCGGCGAGATAGCGGCAGTAGTCCTGCACCTGGATGCCCGGATGCAGGCGAGGCCCACGCGCCTGCTCGACGGCCACGAGGGTGTCGGAGTCCTCGTAGGCCGTGGCGTAGGACCACTGCTTGAGCTCCACGACGAGGTAGGAGTCATCACCGGTCTGCGGATCGACGCCGGCCAGGACCGCGTCGACGCGTCGGCTTGTCAACGGAAGCTGGTACTCGATGAGCACCTCGACCTCAGCCAAGCCCGCGTCGGCGAGATCCTGCGCGAGCACCGGGAGACTGCGTGCCCAGGATCTCTTCTCGCCGGGGCTCACGCCGTGACCGGCATGACGGGCCCGTTCGTTCAGCACCTCGACGAGGGTGCCGTCGGCGGCGAGACGTAACAGACCAGCAGCGGACGTACGGTACGCCGACATCGACAGGTGCCCCCGGGCAGCACGAAATGATCGTGCGGATGGGGGGCATATCCGTGCATCGGAAGCCCGTCGGACCGCCTTACCGCCATGACTGTAGCCAGAAGATCAATCAGCGGCTACGACCGTCGCGCCTTGGCCGCGGACCCTCTCGCGCTCTCCACCGGATAACGCCGGGCCGAGTCCGCCATCTTGTCGGTCGCCGCCGTCACCAGGTCGATGCCGAGGACGTCGGCGAGCCGAACCAGATAGATCATGACGTCGCCGATCTCGGCGCGTACTCGTGCTCCCGCCTCCGGATCCGTCATGACCTGGGCGGCCTGCTCCGGTGTCAGCCACTGCAGCTCTGCCAGCAGTTCGCCGACCTCGCCGGAGAGCGCCATCGCCAGATTCTTCGGCGTGTGGAACTGCTGCCACTCGCGCTCCTCGGCGAACTGCCGAAGCTGCTCGGTGAGTTGGGTGAGACTACCTGCGGATCCCTCTTCCGTACGGCTGACCATGCTCAGATCATCACACGGCAACGTCGTAGCTCAGCGACGCCGGGTTGAGCCACACAAGATCGGTGATATCGCGGTATCCGGTCGGCTCGGACACCGCGATATCGGAGAGCTGGTGTGGATCAAGGAGTGCCGACGTCGTTGACGCAGCGGAGGACCGGGCGCGCGGTCAGCGCCGCCGGGTCCAGCGGCCCCGCCGCGCGCACGGTGAACGTGGTCGACTCGTCGGGCAGCAGGGTGATCAGGGCTTCGTCCACTGTGGCGGATTCGTCAAGTCGGTCCGGGTACAGGGTCAGGTCGCGCAGCACCGTGCGGGCCGTGACCCGGACCCGCTGCCCGCCGTCGAAGGGTTCGACTGTCGCGTCCCAGGCCGCCGCCGGCCAGTCGACCTCCCGGTCCTCGGCGAAGAACCACAGCGCCCGCTCGGCGGTCTCCCCCGCCTCGGCGACCAGCAGCTCCCGCGAGGCGTCGTCCGGCCGAGCCAGCTCCGCCGGCAGGGCCAGCGGCACCGAGGAGTACGCCGGGACGTCGAGGTCGACGGAGTTCTTCGCCCGGGGCTCTCCGTCGAGGGTCAGCCGGGTCACCGAGGCCGGCGCCCGCCACGGCGCGCCGGTCTCGTTCACCGCGACGAGGGCCAGGCCGCCGTCGCGGGGCTGCACGGTCAACAGCCGATCGGCGTACGCGTGGCGCAGCGCGTACCACAGGGGTTTGCGGCGGCCGTCGCCGTCGACGGCCGACCAGGAGGTCACCGGCCAGCAGTCGTTGAGCTGCCACACGATGGTGCCCGCGCAGACGTCCCGGTGTGACCGGAAGTGCTCGACCCCCAGTTGGATGGCCCGCGCCTGGTTGAGTTGCGTGAGGTAGTGCCAGTCGTCGAAGTCCGCCGGGGCGGGCAGGTGCGCGTCCAGGCCGCGCTGGAGCTTGGCGTCACCGCCGGCGGCCTTCTGGTGGTGCGCCATCCCGGGCGAGTCATGCGCCAGCGGCTCATCCGAGATCGATCGGCGCAGGGTGGCGTACGCCGGTGGGGCCTGGTAGCCGAACTCGGCGACGAAGCGCGGCACGTACTCCCGGTACTTCGTGTAGTCGTCGGTGTTCCACACGTCCCAGATGTGGGTGGTGCCGTGCGCCGGGTCGTTGGGGTGGATCGTCTCGGTGCCCGACCAGGGGCTACCCGGCCAGTACGGGCGGGTCGGGTCCAGCTCGCCGACGATGCGGGGCAGGACGTCGAGGTAGTAGCCGCGCCCCCAGGTGCGGCCCGCGAGGGGTTCCTGCCAGTCCCAGTCGTGCCAGCCCCAGATGTTCTCGTTGTTGCCGGTCCACAGCACCAGCGACGGGTGGGGTGCCAGCCGGGTCACCTGCTCGGCGGCCTCGGCGGCTACCTCGCTGGCGAACGGCTCCTCCTCCGGGTACGCGGCGCAGGCGAAGAGGAAGTCCTGCTGGACGAGCAGCCCGCGTTCGTCGGCGAGGTCGTAGAAGTCCTCCGACTCGTACCGGCCGCCGCCCCAGACGCGCAGCAGGTTGACGTTGGCCCCGATCGCCTGGTCGAACCGGCCGGCGAGGCGGTCCCGGGTGATCCGGGTGGGGAACACGTCGTCGGGGATCCAGTTGACGCCCCGCACGAGGACCGGAACGTCGTTGACCGACAGCACGAACGGGGTGCCGTGCGCGTCGGGTGTGGTGTCCAGTCGTACCGAGCGGAAGCCGATCCGCCGCGACCAGTCGTCCAGGGTGTCGCCGTCCGGCGCGTGCAGGGTCACGGCCAGCGGGTGGCGGGCCTGTTCGCCGTACCCTCGGGGCCACCACAGCGCGGGCTCGCGGACGGTGAGGGTCAGCACGGCCGTGCGCTGCCCGGCCGGGACGACGACCTCGGCGTGGGTGTCGGCGACTGTGGCGCGGACGGTGAGCGGGACGTCCGCGACCCGCTCGACCTCGACGTGCACCTCGACCCGGCCGTCGCGACCGTCAGTGGTGACAAGCGGGCGGACGCCTGCGAGCCGGGCAGTGGACCAGGCGTGCAGGCCGATGTCCTGCCAGATACCGGCGGTGACGAGCGTGGGCCCCCAGTCCCAGCCGAAGTTGCAGGCCATCTTGCGGACGAAGTGGAACGGCTCCGGGTAGGCGTTCGGCCGGTCGCCGAGGCGCTCGCGCTGCGCCTCGGCGTAGCGGTAGGCGGAGTCGAACGCGACGGCCAGGTCGTTGTCGCCGTCGCGCAGCAGCGCCCCGACGTCGAACCGGTAGGAGCGGTGCATGTTCTCGGTACGGCCGACCTCGACCCCGTTCACGCTGATGGTGGCCACGGTGTCCAGGCCGGCGCACACCAGGTCGACCCGGTCGTGGCCGCCGGCCGGTGCGGGGAAGACCGTCCGGTAGTGCCAGTCGGTGCGCCCGATCCAGGCCAGGGACAGCTCGTTGTCGTCGAGGTACGGATCGGGGATCAGCCCGGCGTCGAGCAGGTCGGTGTGCACGCAACCGGGCACGGTCGCCGGCACGGACCGGCCGGCGACCTCCGCCGGCACCTGCGCTCCGGGCGTCGCCGACAGGGTCCAGCCGTCGTAGAGTGCCTGTCGGCTCACGATGTCACCGCACCTTCTGCATCGAAAGATGCCCACTGAACCGGATAAGCTGAGCCACCGTACGGTTCGGATTTCGGGCTGTCAACGGCACCAGAGACCAAGGAGTACGCCGGTGAAGCGTCCGACCATCGCGGACGTCGCCCGTCGGGCGGGCGTGTCCAAGGGCGCCGTGTCGTACGCGCTGAACGGGCAGCCCGGCGTCTCCGCGGCCACCCGGGAGCGCATCCTCGCCATCGCCACCGAGATCGGGTTCAGTCCGAGCAGCGCCGCGCGAGCGCTCTCCGCCGCCGCGGCCGGCGCGGTCGGCCTGGCCCTGTGTCGGCCCGCCCGGACACTTGGCGTCGAGCCGTTCTTCATGGCGCTGATCAGTGGCGTGGAGGCCGAACTCTCGGCCCGCTCGTACGCGCTGACCCTCCAGGTGGTGGCCGACCACGACGCCGAGATCGCGGTGTACCGGCGCTGGTGGGGCGAGCGCCGGGTCGACGGGGTGCTCGTCTGCGACCTGCGCACCGACGACAGCCGCGTCCCCGCCCTGCACCAGCTCCAACTGCCGGCGGTGGTGATCGGTGGGCCGGGCGGCACCGGCGAGCTGGCAAGCCTCTGGGCCGACGACACGGCGGCGCTTACCGAGGCGGTGGAGTACCTGGTGGCGCTTGGCCACCGCCGCATCGCCCGGGTCGGCGGGCTGCCCGACCTGCTCCACACCGAGATCCGTACGGACGCCTTCGCGGCGGTGTGCCGGCGACTCGGCCTGGCCGACGCGGTCACCGTCTTCTCCGACTACACGGGCGAGGAGGGTGGGCGGGCCACCCGCCGACTGCTCAGCTCCGCCACGCGGCCCACCGCCGTCATCTACGACAACGACGTGATGGCGGTCGCCGGGCTCTCGGTCGCCCAGGAGATGGGCCTCACCGTGCCGGACGACCTGTCCATCGTGGCCTGGGACGACTCGCCGCTGTGCCGGCTGGTGCACCCGCCCCTGACGGCGCTTGGCCGCGACATCCCCGCGTACGGCGCGCACGCCGCCCGCCTCCTGCTCGCCGTCATCGCGGGGCAGCCGGCGACGTGCGTGCAGGACGAGAGCCCGCAGCTGACCCCGCGCGGGAGCACGGCACCGCCACGCCGGAAGTGAACCGGTTCAGCGGGACGCCGAGGGGAACTCCTCGAAGTACGCCTCGACCCGCTCGGCGGTGGCCGGACGGGCCAACGCGAAGCCCTGCCCGTAGCGGCAGCCGGCCCGACGCGCGCCCTCGACCTGGGTAGGTGACTCCAGCTCCTCGGCGACGATCTCCACGCCCAACCGCTCGCCCACGTTCACCACCACGTCGATAAGCGGCGGCTGCCCCGCCGGCTGCGCCCCCACCAGCTCGGGGCCCACCTTCAACAGGTCGATCGGCAGGCGGCGCAGCTGTGCCAGCGACGCGTGCTCGGCCCGGAAGTCGTCAAGCGCGGTGCGCACGCCCAGCGACCGCAGCCCCGCCAGACGGGCCACCACTGTCGACAGGTCGGGACCGATCCTCGGCTCGGCCACCTCCACCACCAGCCGCTCCGGCGGCACCCCGTACGCGGCCAGCACCGCCGCGGTGCGCTGCACGAAGTCGGGGGTGGTCAGCTCCCGGACGGTCACGTTGACAGCCATCCACAGCTCACGCGGGCCCGCCGACCAGGCGGCCAACTGCCGGCAGGCCCGGTCCAGCACCCACCACTCGAACTCGCCGACCAGATCCAGGTCCTCGGCGACCGGCAGCAACTCGGTCGGAAGCACAGTGCCGAGCACCGGGCTGCGCCAGCGCAACAGCGCCTCGGCACCCACCGGCTGCCTGTCGGTCAGGTCGAGCACCGGCTGGTAGACCAGGTCCAGCTCGCCCCGCGCCACCGCGCCGGGCAGCTCACGTTCCAGGTCGAGCCGGCGCACCAACTGCTCCTCCAGGAACGCGTCGTACCACTCGACCCGGTCCCGGCCCAGTTGCACCGCCCGCCGCCGGGCCAGCTCGGCCTGACGGAGCACGTCGGCCGGCCCGGCATCGCCGCTCACCTCGGCGAGCCCGATGCTCGCCTGCACGCGCAGCACCGACCCGGCCAGCTGGTACGGCGGCGTGAGCGCGGTCAACAGCCGGATGCCAAGCGCGTACGCAAGCACCGGTCCGGCGCCGGTGACCACCGCGAAGCCGGTCCCGGTGCAGGCGGTGACCAGGTCGTCGGGCCCGACGATCGCGCGGGCCCGCAGGACCGCCTCGGCAAGCACGTCCTCCCGCGCCACCGGGCCGAGCCCGTCCGCGCCGTGCAGCTCCACAAGCAGCAGCGCACCGGCCGGTGCGAGCACGTCGCCGATGGTGGCGAGGGCGTCCAGCCACGCCGCCCGGTCCCCGACCGAACCGGACCGGTGGTCGAACGTCGACCAGGCGACGCCCGCATCGGGCCACGCCGCGCCGACGCCGGTCGGGGTGCCGGCACCCGGGGGCCAGAGACCGTCGCCGCCGGGGGTGGTGGTCCCGCCGACGCCTGGCGGCCACCCTGCGGCGGCCGGGCTCTGGCCCGATGGGGGCGACACGGAGGTCGCGTCGGACCGCAGTGGTTGCGCCGCGCGTCGACGCCGGACCGCGCGGTCGGCGCGTCGGCGGTGCGCGGCGTGCCGCTCCGGGGCGCCCGCGTCGCCGCCGCGCAGCAGCTCCCGCAGGACCAGCGGCGGCACCGCCGCCAGGGCGAGCAGCACGCTCGTCCGGTCCGGAGTGCGGCCGGAGCCGACGTGCAGGCCCGCCGCGAGCAGCAGCACCGACGCCGGAAGCACCACCCGTGGCCAGGTCGCGGCGGGCGGGCCGGTCGCCGGCTGCGCGCCGGCCGCCGCCACCGCGGCGGTCGCGCCGAGCGCGGTCAGCAGCATCCCGAGCACCAGCGGCGGCACCGCCAGCAGCGCCGCCCGGCCCGTCGGCGCGGGCGGCAGGATCGTCAACAGCGCCAGCCCGACCAGGGTGAGCAGGACGCCGCCCCGGCAGATCGCGTCGCCCGAGCGCCGCCCGGCACCGGTGAAGGCGCTGAGCGCGGCCATGCCCAGCGCTCCGAGCGCCAGCGCCGCGACAAGCCGGGCCGGCGCAGGCAGGGAGTCGGACGGGAGTAGCAACCAGCCGGCGAGGGTCAGACCGACAGTCGGGCCGGTCGCCTCGACCAGCCCCCGCAGCCGCGCCGTCCGGGGCGGCCGGACCGGACGCCGACGCAGCCCGATCACGGACAGGACCGCCACGGTGAGCGAACCGAGCAGCGCGGCTGCGCGATGCCCGGCGTCGACGAGCGGCAGCGCGGCGGCGACGCAGCCGGCAGCCACCACCGCCGCGTCGAGCAGCACGGCCGCCGTCCGCCACGACGAGTCGGTGGACGGTGGGTCGCTGGGTCGGCGGTTGGCCAGCCGGGAGAGTCGTACGCCGGCGACTGTGGCGCCCGCGCCGCCGGACAACGCGATCACCACCGGGGTCGGGACCAGATCGGCGGCACCGGCGACGACGAGCAGCGCCACGGCCGTGGACACGGCGACCTCCGGGGCCGCCCGGCGGGGGACGAGAACACGGAACGGGTACGCGAGGAGCACGGCGGTCGCCTTCGTGAGGGGGCACGGGGCGGTGCGGCGGTGCGGGACGGCGGACGTTTGCTGGTCCACTGCCCAACAGTGGGAAACGACCGGCGACCAGATTGGTTACGCGTCGGTCACCGGAAGGAAGTAGTGACCCGTATCACTGTACGGCGTGCGGGCCTCGTGGCGCCGCCCGCCGCGACCCCCGCCGACCAGGGGTGGGATCATCGCAGGGTGAGTACGCCCGACACCGTCCGCTTCCGGTACAACCAGGCCATCCTGGCCGCCGCCGTCATCGCCTTCATCGGCGCCCTGCCGCTGGCCAACGCGCGGGCGTACCTGCTGCCGGTGCTGCTCGTCCCCCTCGCCGTCGGTGTGTGGGCCTGGCGGGCCGGTACCGACGCCGACCCCCGGGAACTGCGCCTGCGGGCGCTGTTCGGGCAACGTCGGATCGGCTGGGACCGGGTCGTCGAGCTGGCCACCGACGCGCGCGGGCGAGCCGTCGCCCGCCTCGACGACGGCCAGCAGGTCGGTCTTCCGGCGGTACGCGGCACCGACCTGCCCCGACTGGTCTCGGCCACCGGCCAGACACTGCCGGACGAGGCCGCCGAACCCCCCGGCCCGTAAGCCAGCAGGCCCCCGGCCCGCATCCGGCGAAACCCGACCCGGGACACCGCGACCCGGGACAGCGCGACCCGACCCGGGACCGCCCGGCCGATCAGTAGCCGTCGACCACCGTGTTGATCAGCGGTTCACCTGCGGCGAATCGTCGCACCTGGTCGCCGACCAGCCGGTACGCGCGCGGCACCAGCCCGTGCACCGACCCGGCCACGTGCGGGGTGAGCAGCACGTTCGGCATCGTCCACAGCGGAGAGTCGGCGGGAAGCGGCTCGGGGTCGGTGACGTCAAGCGCCGCCGAGATCCGGCCGGTGGCCAGTTCGGCGACGAGCGCCTCGGTGCGGGCCACCGGACCACGGGCCGCGTTGACGAGCAGCGCACCGTCGGGCATCGCGGCCAGGAAGTCCTCGTCGATCAGGCCACGGGTCCGGTCGGTGAGCGGCACCAGCACCACCACCACGTCGGCGTCGGGCAGCAGCCGGGGCAGCTCCGCGACGGCGTGCACCCCCTGCTCGGGCCGGGCCGACCGGGCGACCAGGGTGAAGCTCACCTCGAACGGCGCGAGCCGGTCCCGTACCGCGGTGCCGATCGAGCCGGCCCCGACGATCAGCACCCGCTTGCCGGTCAGCTCGTCGGTCGGCGCGTGGCCGTCGTACGCCCACCGCCGCTCGGCCTGCGCGCGGGCGAAGGCGGGGAAGGCCCGCAGCTGGGCCAGGATCGCGGTGACCACCCACTCGGCGGTGGACGGGTCGTGCACGCCCCGGGCATCGCAGAGCGTGACCCCGTCCGGCATCCGGCCGACCCAGGCGTCCGCCCCGGCGGAGAGCAACTGCACCGCCTCCAGGTCGGGCAGCTCGCCCAGCAGCGCTGTCGCGTCCGACCCGCTCAGGAACGGCGGTACCCAGAAACGGACGTCGGCCGGGGAGGACGGCAACCGGTCGGCGTGCTCGGCGACCTCCACCGTCACGCCCGGGGGCAGCTCGCCGACGAGGTTCAGGCCGGCCTGATGCGGAATCCATACCTTCACGTCCGCCGACGATAGCCGCCGGCACGACTGCAGGTGCGCGCACGGCGGCGATCCGGCGGCACGGGGGATGGCGCGCGGCGGCGGGGCGGGCGAGACTCGGCACACCGATGTTCGGTCCCGGCCATGACGAGGTATAACCAAGGGTCGGAGGGCCGGTCGGGCCTCCGACCCGGCAGACAGGTGCTCGATGACCGACGGCTCCCCCGCCAACGCGCGACGTTCGATCGCCCCACCTCCGGCGCTCGGCGACGCGGCGCGGTTGCGTGCGCTCTCCGAGACGGGCCTGGACGCCGCCCCGGACGAGGCGTTCGACAGGTTCGCCCGACTGGTGAGTGACCTCTTGGAGGTCCCGGTCGCGCTGGTCTCCCTGGTCTCCGCCGACCGCCAGTTCTTCCCGGGCGCGGTGGGTCTGCCGGAGCCGTGGTCGCAGCGGCGGCAGACCCCGCTGAGCCACTCGTTCTGCCAGCACGTGGTGGACATCGAGGCGCCGATGGTGCTGCCGGATGCCCGGCTCTATCCCCGCGTCCGCGACAACCTGGCCATCGACGACCTCGGCGTCGTCGCGTACGCCGGGATGCCGTTGACCGACCTGTCCGGCCGGGTGCTCGGCTCGCTGTGCGCCATCGACAACAAGCCCCGGGCGTGGACCGCCGGGCAACTGCGGACGCTCGCCGACCTCGCCGCCGCCTGCTCGTCGGAGCTGCGACTGCGGATCGCGCTCGACGGCGCGCAGGAGGCGCGTCGGCGGATCGTCCGGGCGCACCAGCGGTTGGAGCTGCTGGCCGGTGTGAGTGAGACGCTCGCCGGCACGCTTGACGTGGGCACGTCGCTGCGCCGGCTCTCCGCCACCATGGTGCCGCTGCTCGCCGACTGGTGCCTGCTCACCCTGGTCGGGCCGTCCGGGCAGCCCCGCGAGGTGGTCGCGGTGCACCGCGACCCGGCCCGGACGCCGGACGTCGACAGGTTCGCCGAGCTGCTGCGTACGGGGCTGAGCCAGGATTCCATCATCCGGGCGGTGCTGCGCACCGGCCAGCCGCGGCTCGGCGGCGTGGCGTCGCTCGCCGACGTGGCCCGCGGCACCACCGACCCGGAGATGTCGGCGATCGCCGAGCGGCTGGGCATCGCCTCCTACCTCAGCGTCCCGGTACGGGCCGTCGGAGGCACCGTGCTGGGCGCGATCACCCTGGTCAACGGCCCCGACCGTCAGCAGTTCGACGACCGTGACCTGCTCACCGCCGTGGACATCGGCCGCCGGGCCGGGCAGTCCGTCGGCAACAGCTCGATGTACGGGGAGCAGCGGCACGTCGCCGAGGTCCTGCAACACAGCATGTTGCCGCGGCTTCCGCTGGTGACGGAGCTGGAGCTGACGGCCCGCTACCAGCCGGCGGCCGACCGGGTGGAGGTGGGCGGCGACTGGTACGACGCCTTCGTGCAGCCCGACGGTGACCTGATCGCGGCGATCGGGGACGTGGCCGGGCACGACATCGAGGCGGCGGCGACCATGGGCCAGCTGCGCAACCTGGTGCGCGGCAACGCGTTCGGCCGCCCCGACGCGGTCGGGGCGCTGATGACCCACCTGGACAGCGCGATCCGTGGCCTGCGACTGCCCATCGCGGCCACCGCGACGCTTGTGCGCATCTGTGCCCAACGCTCAGGCGTCCGCGAGGTGACCTGGTGCAACGCCGGGCACCCGCCGGCCCTGGTGGTGCGCGCCGGCGGTGCGGTGGAGGTCCTCCAAGCGACGCCGGAGCCGTTGCTCGGCCTGGCCCGACCGTCGGTACGCACCAGCCACTCGACGAGCCTGGCCACCGGCGACACGCTGCTGCTCTACACCGACGGGCTGATCGAGCGTCGAGACCGGTCCATCGACGACGGGCTCGCCGAGCTGGTGCAGCGGTTGACCGGCACCGACACCGTGCCCCTCGACGACCTGTGTGACCTGCTGCTCGCGTCGATCCAGCATCGCGAGGACGACACGGCGCTGCTGGCCGTCCGGGCCCGCTGAGCGGTTCCGGCGCGAGCCGGGGCTCATCCGTCGGGCCCGACCGGGCCGTCCGGCGGGCTACGCTGGGCCGGGTGAGAGCCCGTCCCCCGTACCCTCGCGTCCGCCGCCTCCGGGTGGTCCTCGCGGCGTCCTGCGCGGCGCTGCTGCTCGCCACGGGTTGCAGCTTCGGCGAGCCCGAGCCCGACCCGGCGGGTGAGCCGCCCAACCTGCCGACCCCGTCGGCGCCGGCGAGCCCCGGCGGCGCGGGCCAGCAGGCGGTGGCGACAGTTCTGGCCAAGGGGCTGCGGGTGCCGTGGGCCATCGCGTTCCTGCCCGACGGCGGCGCGCTTGTCACCGAACGGGACAGCGGCCGGATTCTCCAGGTCGGTCCGGAGTCCGGCCCGGACGGGTTGCGGGTCCGGGTCGTGCAGACGATCAGCGACGTGGCGGCGGCGGGCGAGGGCGGCCTGCTCGGCATCGCCGTCTCCCCCGGCTACGCCCGGGACCGGACGGTCTTCGTCTACTACACGGCCGAGCAGGACAACCGTGTCGCCCGCCTGCAACTAGGCGGTCAACCCACAGCGATCCTCACCGGCATCCCGAAGGCGAACGTGCACAACGGCGGCGGGTTGGGCTTCGGCCCGGACGGGCAGCTCTACGTCAGCACGGGCGACGCGGGCGAGCGCCCCAACGCGCAGAACACGAAGAGCCTCGGCGGCAAGATCCTGCGGATCACCGCCGACGGCAAGCCCGCGCCGGGCAACCCGTACCCCGGCTCCCCGGTCTGGTCGCTGGGTCACCGCAACGTGCAGGGCTTCGCCTGGGACGACGCAAAGCGGATGTACGCCGTGGAGTTCGGCCAGAACACCTGGGACGAGATCAACCAGATCACCAAGGGCGGCAACTACGGCTGGCCTGAGGTCGAGGGGCGGGCCGGCAACAAGCGGTACACCGACCCGATCACGCAGTGGGCGACCTCGGACGCGTCCTGCTCCGGGCTGGCCGCGACGGACCGGTTGCTTGTCACCGGCTGCCTGCGCGGCAAGCGGCTCTGGGTGATGGAGCTGACCGACACCGGCACGCTGCTCGGACAGCCCAGCGAGCTGCTCACCAACAGGTACGGCCGGCTGCGCGCGGTGGCCGCCGCGCCGGACGGATCGCTGTGGGTGAGCACCTCCAACCACGACGGGCGGGGTGATCCGGCGGCCGACGACGACCGCCTCCTGCGGGTGGTCTTCGCGGGCGGCGACGGCGGTCGCAGCTGACAGGCGTCACCTTCCACGCAGGTTTGCCAAGATCTTCCGACGGGCAGGTCAGAATCTCAGCATGGACGGGCAACGCGACGAGCAGCACGACGACGCCGAGGACCGGGGCGACCCGGTGACCGGCGGCGAGCCGTCGCGCCCGGCGGGCCGGCGTATCGGCCGGCCCGGTGGACCGGTGCGGCGTACGGGTGTGATCCTCGCCGTGCTCGCGGTGGCCCTGGCCGGGGCGGTGCTCGGGGTGCTGGCCGGTGGTCGGGTGAACACCGACATCGGGCCGTTCCGCGCCAACCTCACCCTCTCCCCGGCGAGCGACGGCGGGACGACAATCGACGTGCCACCGCTCGGCGCACTGCTGCTCGACAGCCACAGCGGGCCGACCCACCTCACCGTGCGGCTGGGCGCGCTGGACCAGGGGCGCACCGAGGCGCTGCTCGACGACCCGGCGAGCATCAGCCGCGCCAGCCAGAGCGCCGTGGAGGACGTCCGCTCCGGGGTGATGCGGCTGGGCCTGCGCACCCTCGGATCAGCGGTCCTGGTCACCCTCATCCTGGCTGGGTTGATCTTCCGCAACGTGCGGCGTACCGCCTGGGCGGGCGGACTGTCGCTGCTGGTCACCGCCGGCAGCCTCGGCACGGCCGCCGCGACCCTGCGACCGCAGGCGATCGAGGAGCCGCGCTACGAGGGCCTGCTTGTCAACGCGCCGGCCATCGTCGGCGACGCCCGCCGCATCGCCAACGACTACACCAAGTACGCCGAGCAGCTGCAACGCATCGTCGGCAACGTCAGCCAGCTCTACACGACGGTGTCGGCCCTGCCGGTGCTGGAGCCGGCACCCGGCACCACCCGGGTCCTGCACGTCTCCGACATGCACCTCAACCCGACCGGCTGGCAGTTGATCCGCACGGTGGTGGAGCAGTTCGGCATCGACGTGGTCATCGACACCGGTGACATCACCGACTGGGGCAGTGAGCCGGAGGCGTCCTTCGTCGGCTCGATCAGCCTGCTCAAGAAGCCGTACGTGTTCATCCGGGGCAACCACGACTCGGGCAAGACAGCCGCGGCGGTGGCCCGCCAGCCGAACGCGATAGTGCTGAACAACTCGACCACCACTGTCGCCGGACTGACCATCGCCGGCATCGGCGACCCGCGCTTCACCCCGGACAAGAACACCTCCCCGGCCGGCAGCGGACTGACCCAGGAGGTGGCCGACCAGGTGATCGGCGTCGGTGACCAGCTCGCCGCGACGGTGCGCAGCTCCCCGCGGCCGGTGAACATCGCGCTGGTACACGACCCGGCGTCGGCCGGGCCGCTCGCCGGGACCTGCCCGCTGGTGCTGGCCGGGCACACCCACGCCCGGCAGGTCTCCAAGCTGCCGCAGGCGGCCGGTCAGCAACCCACAGCCCTGTTCGTGGAGGGCTCGACAGGTGGGGCCGGGCTGCGCGGCCTGGAGGGTGAGAAGCCGACCCCGCTGTCGATGACAGTGCTCTACTTCGACCAGCAGAAGATGCTCCAGGCGTACGACGACATCACCGTCGGCGGCACCGGCCAGGCCCAGGTCAACCTGGAACGCCACATCGTGCAGGACCCGAACGCCGGCACGCCCGCCTCGGTCACCCCCACCCCGACCCGCTGAGCGCGGGCCGGGGCGTGCGGGGCGGGTCAGCGTAGGGCGAGCGCGGCCAGGGCGGCGTTGACGATGCTGCCGGGCAGCAGGTCGTGCAGCTCGTACAGGTCGGCCACACTGCCGGACTGGCCGAACTCGTCCACCCCGAGCGGCACCGCCGGGGCGCCGAGGGCCGACCCGAGCCAGGCCATCGCGTGCGACGCCGCGTCGTGCACCGTCACCACCGGCACCCGGTCGGCGAACGCGGACCGCAGCGCGCCCGGCACGCTTGGCACTGTCGCCGTCCGTACGCCCTGGCGCAGGGTGCGCTGCCACGCCCGGTACAGCCGGTCCAGCGAGGTCACGTCCACCACGTGCGCGGCGACGCCCTCCTCGGCCAGCTCCGCCGCGGCGGCCAGCGTCTCGGGCAGCACCGCGCCGGAGGCGGCCAGTTGCACCACCGGGGCGTCGACCAGGTGCGGGTACGCCTGGTGCGCGTCGACCAGCCGGTACGCCCCGGCGACGACCTGTCGGCGCAGCACCGCGTCACCGAGGCGGGCGCGGGCCGCCTCGAACGGCGCCTGGTCCAGCGGTCGGGTGCTCAACCGGAAGTAGTACGCGCCGTCCTCGGTCGGCGCTGCCGTCGCGGCCGGGGCCGCCCCGCCCGCGATCTGCCCGAGCGCGTCGCAGAGCAGCCAGTCGAGGCTGCCCGCGTACGCCGGTTCGAGGAAGGTCACCCCGGGCAGCTCCAGGCCGACCGAGGCGGTGATCGTGGACTGGTGGGCGCCGCCCTCGGGAGCGAGGGTGATGCCGGACGGGGTGCCGGCCACCACGAACCGCGAGCCGGAGTACGTCCCGTACAGGAACGCGTCGAGGCCGCGCAGCACGAACGGGTCGTAGACCGTGCCCACCGGCAGCAACGGCTGCCCGGACAGGTCCCAGGACAGGCCGAGCTGGCCGAGCAGCAGGAACAGGTTCATCTCCGAGATACCCAGCTCGATGTGCTGCCCGGCGGGGCTCTCGGTCCAGCGCAGCATCCGGTCCTCGGTCCAGGAACGCTGCTCGGTGGGCGCGAACACCCCGGTCTTGTTGATGAACCCGGCGAGGTTCGTGGAGGTCGCCACGTCCGGGGCGGTGGTCACCAGGTAGCGGCCCACCTCCCGGTCCCGCGCCAGGTCCACCAGCACCCGACCGAAGACCTCCTGCGTGGAGATCGGCTTGTTGGCGCGTACTCCCGTGCTCTCCGGAACGGTGACCCCGAGCGCGCGCTCGCGCGGCGCGCGGGACAGCGCCTCGCGGCGGGCGCCGGCCCGGATGCCGGCGGGTGACGCCGGGTCGAGGCGGTCCCACTCGGTCTCGGCCGTCAGGCCCTGCGCGGCCCGCAGCGCGTCGACCTGCTCGGTGCTGAGCAGCGCCGAGTGGTTGCGCGGATTGCCGGCGATGGGCAGACCCCAACCCTTCACGGTGTACGCGAAGACGACGCTGGGCTGGTCGGTGACCGCGTCGCACTGGGCGTACGCGTCGAGCATCGCCTGCAGGTCGTGCCCACCCAGGTCGGTGACGAGCGGGCGCAGCTCCTCGTCGTCGATGCCCTCGGTGAAGGCGCCCACCTCGGTCGGCGCGCCGTCCAGGAACTGCTTGCGCAGCGCCGGCCCGGTCAACCCGAACAGCGACTGGTACTGCTCGTTGGGCATCGCGTCGATCCAGTCGCGCAGCGCCTCGCCGCCGGGCCGGGCGTACGCCTCGGCGAGCCGACGGCCGTACTTGACCTCCACGACGTGCCAACCGGCCGCCTCGAACTGACCGCGCCACTGGTTGATCCGGATGCCGGGCACCACCCGGTCCAGGGACTGCCTGTTGAAGTCGACGAGCCACATGACGTTGCCCAGCCCGGTGGTGGCCGGGTCGGCGACCGCCTCCCAGATGTTGCCCTCGTCCAGCTCGGCGTCGCCGATGAGCGCCACGAACCGGGAGTGCGGACGGGCGCCGAAGTGCGCGTCGACGTAGCGGCGGGTGGCGGCGGCGAAGAGCGGCGCCGCCGCGCCCAGACCCACCGAACCGGTGGAGAAGTCCACCTCGTCGGGGTCCTTGGTGCGCGACGGGTACGACTGGAGACCGCCCCGGGCCCGCAGCCGGGGCAGGTACGAGCGGTCCAGGTTGCCCAGCAGGTACTGGATGGCGTGGAACACCGGCGAGGCGTGCGGCTTGACGGCGACGCGGTCCTCGGCGTCCAGGTGGGCGAACCACAGGGCTGTCATCGCCGTGACGAGGGATGCGCTTGACGCCTGGTGGCCGCCGACCTTGACCCCGTCGCCGGTGGCCCGGTCGTGGTTGGCGGCGTCCACGATCCGGGTGGCGAGCCAGAGCACCCGCCGCTGGATCTCGTCGAGGACATCAAGGTCGTGCTGGTTCACTGTGACTCCATCCGGGCGTCGCCGTTGACGCCCTCGCGAGGGGATGCGGTGCACGGCGAACACCGCTGGCGCGTCCCGCGCCAGCGGTGTTCGATCGGACGGATCAGCCCTGGACGCCGAGGCGTTCCAGGATCAGCTCACGGAGCGTCTTCGCGTCGGCCTGACCACGGGTGGTCTTCATGACCGCGCCGACGAGGGCGCCGACAGCCGCGACCTTGCCACTACGGATCTTGTCGGCGATGCCGGGGTTGGCGGCGATCGCCTCGTCCACGGCGACGGTGAGCGCGCCGGTGTCCGACACGACCTCCAGGCCCCGGCTGGTCATGATCTCGGTGGGTGAGCCCTCACCGTCGACCACGCCCTCCAGCACCGTACGGGCCATCTTGTCGTTGAGCTTGCCCGCGTCGACAAGGCCCTGCAGCTCGGCGACCTGCGCGGGGGTGGCCCCGATGTCGGCCAGCTCCACGCCGCTCTCGTTGGCCCGACGGGACAGCTCACCAAGCCACCACTTGCGGGCCGCCGCCGGGGTGGTGCCGGCGGCCACGGTGGCCTCGATCAGCTCGACCGCGCCGGCGTTGAGCACCGACTGCATGTCCAGGTCCGACAGGCCCCACTGCTCCTGCAGACGACGCCTGTGCACGCGGGGCAGCTCCGGCAGGGCGGCCTTCAGCTCGGCGACCCAGACCGGGTCCGGTGCGACAGGCACCAGGTCCGGCTCCGGGAAGTACCTGTAGTCGGTGGCCGTCTCCTTCGAGCGCCCCGGCGTGGTGTCGCCGGTGTCCTCGTGGAAGTGCCGCGTCTCCTGGGTGATCCGGCCGCCCGCATCCAGCACCGACGCCTGCCGCAGCATCTCCGAACGGACCGCCCGCTCCACCGACCGCAACGAGTTGACGTTCTTGGTCTCGGTGCGGGTGCCCCACTCCTGACCCGGCAGGTTGAGCGAGGTGTTCACGTCACAGCGCAGCGAACCCTCCTCCATCCGCACGTCCGAGACGCCGAGCGTGCGGATCACGTCCCGCAGCTCGGTGACGTACGCGCGGGCCACGTCGGGAGCCAGCGCACCGGTGCCCGGGATGGGCTTGGTGACGATCTCGACGAGCGGGATGCCGGCCCGGTTGTAGTCGACGAGCGACTCGGTCGCGCCGTGGATGCGGCCGGTGGCGCCACCGACGTGCAACGTCTTGCCGGTGTCCTCCTCCAGGTGCACCCGCTCGATCTCGATCCGCACCGTCTCGCCGCCCACCTCGACGTCCAGGTACCCGTCGACGCAGATCGGCTCGTCGTACTGGCTGATCTGGAAGTTCTTCGGCATGTCCGGGTAGAAGTAGTTCTTCCGGGCGAAGCGGCACCACTCGGCGATCGAGCAGTTCAGCGCGAGGCCGATCCGGATGATCGCCTCGATGGCTGCCTTGTTGGCCACCGGCAGCGACCCCGGCAGCCCCAGGCAGACCGGGCAGACCCGGGTGTTCGGCTCGCCGCCGAAGTCCGTCGGGCAGCCGCACCACATCTTGGTGTTCGTCCCCAGCTCGACGTGGGTCTCCAGGCCGATCACCGGTTCGTAGCGCGCGACGACCTCGTCGTACGCGGGCAGCGTCGTCGTCATCTGGGCTCCTGCCTCACAGTGCCGGTGGGGTGAACGTGCCGACCGCGGACTCCAGCGCGGCGGCGACCCGGTACATCCGGTCGTCGGCCATCGTCGGGGCCATCACCTGCAGGCCGACGGGCAGCCCCTCGGAGAGACCGCAGGGCACCGAGATGCCCGGCCCGCCGTACAGGTTCGTCGGAATGGTGAACAGGTCGGCCAGGTACATCTGGTACGGGTCGGCGGTGCGCGCGCCGATCGGGAAGGCCGTGAACGGGGTGGTCGGCGAGATCAACGCGTCGACCCGCTCGAACGCGGCAGTGAAGTCCCGGGTGATAAGCGTACGGACCTTCTGCGCCTGCCCGTAGTACGCGTCGTAGTAACCCGACGACAACGCGTACGTGCCGAGCATGATGCGACGCTTCACCTCGGGGCCGAAGCCGGCCTCGCGGGTCAGCGACATGACCTCCTCCAACGACCGGTTGCCGTCGTCGCCGACGCGCAGGCCGAACCGGACACCGTCGAACCGGGCCAGGTTTGAGGAGCACTCGCTCGGGGCGATCAGGTAGTACGCCGGCAACGCGTACGCGAACGTCGGGCAGGAGATCTCCACGACCTCGGCGCCCATCTTGGTAAGCGCGTCCACCGACTCGCGGAACGCGGCCATCACGCCCGGCTCGGCGCCCTCGCCGACGAACTCGCTGACGATGCCGAGCCGCACGCCGGTCAGGTCACCTGTCGCGCCCAGCTTCGCCGCCGCCACCACGTCCGGCACCGGCTGCGGGATCGAGGTGGAGTCGCGCGGGTCGTGCCCGCCGATCACCTGGTGCAGCAGGGCCGCGTCGAGCACCGTACGGGCACACGGGCCGGGCGTGTCCAGCGACGACGAGAAGGCGACAAGCCCGTAGCGGGAGGTGCCGCCGTAGGTGGGCTTCGCGCCCACGGTGCCGGTGACCGCTCCGGGCTGGCGGATCGAGCCGCCGGTGTCCGAGCCGATCGCCAGCGGCGCCTCGTACGCGGCAAGCGCGGCCGCGCTGCCGCCACCCGAGCCGCCCGGGATCCGGCTCAGGTCCCACGGGTTGTGCGTCGGCCCGTACGCCGAGTATTCCGTGGAGGAGCCCATCGCGAACTCGTCCATGTTCGTCTTGCCGAGCATCACCGTGCCGGCCGCGCGCAACCGCTGCACGATCGTCGCGTCGTACGGCGGGCGCCAGCCCTCCAGGATCTTCGACCCCACGGTTGTCGGTACGCCACGGGTGGCGAGCACGTCCTTCACCGCGACCGGCACACCGGCCAGGGGGCCCAACTCCTCGCCGGCGGCCCGGCGCTCGTCCACCGAGCGGGCCGCGGCGAGCGCGCCGTCGGTGTCGACGTGCAGGAAGGCGTGCACCTGCTCGTCGACCGCGGCGATCCGGTCCAGGTGCGCCCGGGTCACCTCGACGGCGGAGGTCTCGCCGCCGGCGACAAGCGCGGCGATCTCCGTCGCGGTCATTCGCGTCAGATCGGTCATGAGGCCACATCCTCGGTCAGGATCCGCGGTACGCGGAACCGCTGGTCCTCGGCGTCCGGCGCGCCCGACAGCGCCTCCTGCGGAGTCAGGCACGGCGTGACGACGTCCTCGCGGAAGATGTTGGTGAGCGGCACCGAGTGCGAGGTCGGCGGGATGTCCGCGGCGGCGACCTCACCGACCTGGGCGACCGCCTGGAGGATCACGTCGAGCTGGCCGGCGAAGGTGTCCAGCTCCTCCTCGGTGACGGCGAGCCGCGACAGGCGCGCCAGGTGCGCGACCTCCTCGCGGGAGATGGCGGCCATCCGTGCCCCCTTCTGATGTCCTGCTGGTCGGGCGGTCTGCCGGCCGCGCGACGCGAGCAGTGTGACGCGCGGTGACCGGAGCGAGTCTATTGTTCCGCCCCCTCCGCCGGCTGCTCGGGTGGGTCAGCGGATCGAACGGCGGCCGGCCTCCGGCTCCGGGCCACCCGTCGGGCGGACCGGCCGGTAGCGGGCCAGCCAGGTGACCAGCTCCTCGGCGGGCATCGGGCGGGCGTAGAACCAGCCCTGGGCGGCGTCGCAGCCGGCGGCGTACAACATCCGCCACGTCCGCTCGTCCTCCACGCCCTCGGCGACCACCCGCAGCCCCAGCGCGCCCGCCAACTCGATCATCGACCGGACGATCGCCGCGTCGTCGGCGTCCTCGGCCATGCCGAGCACGAACGACCGGTCCACCTTCACCTCGGACAGCGGAAGGCGGCGCAGGTGTTGCAGCGACGAGTATCCGGTGCCGAAGTCGTCAAGCGCGATGGCCACCCCGATGCGGTGCAGCCGGGAGATCGTGGCCAGCACCCGGCGCGGATCGGCCATCAGCGCACCCTCGGTGATCTCCAGTTGCAGCCGCTCGGCCGGTACCCCGTAGCGGGCGAGCCGGTCGGCGATCTGGTCGGCGATCTCGCCGGTGTGCAGGTCCCGCACGCTGACGTTGAGCGCCGCACGCAGCCCGATGCCGGCCGCCGACCACTTGGCGAGCTGCTCCACCACGTCGTCCACGACCCGCCGGGTGAGCAGCCGCATCACCGCGCTCTGCTCGGCGACCCGGATCAACTCCTCCGGGTCGACCATGCCCCGGCGCGGGTGCCGCCACCGCAGCAGGGCCTCGACGCCCACGACCTCGCCTGTCGCGATGGCGATCTGCGGCTGGTAGTACATGGTGATCTCACCGGCGTCGTCGACCGACTCGCCGTCGTCGCGTACCCATCCGGTCGGCTCGATCGCCTGGTCCTCCGGAACCGCCATGGCGGCGTGCGCCGGACGGCCGTCGCTCGGCGGGGGCACCGCCCCGCCGTTCGGCGATCGCCGCCCCTGGCCGCCGGCACGCAGGCCCCGCGACGGGCCGGGGCGGGTGCCGGGGATCGTCGCGCGGCTGTTGCGGCCCCGGATCGGGTCGGCGCCGGTGGCGATCCGGTTGATCAGCTCGTCGGCGTGCACCAGGTCGCCGCCGGCCCGCCGCCGGCGACCCCACCACCGCCCGCCGGCCGGCGGCGCCGCGGCGATCACCGGCGCGCCGCCCGGATGCGGCGCAACCTCGGCCGTCGCCGGAGTGGGCAGCGCCGCACCGTCACCGCCGCGCACCTCGGCCTCCGCAGCGAGGGGTACGTCTGCCGTCCGCTCGGACTCCCCCGCCTCGCCACGGCCGACGTTGGCCTGGTCGGCGCGGCCGGCGTTGGCACGGTTGGCGTGGCCGACGTGCTCGGCGTTGGCGTGGCCGGCGTTGGCGTGCTCGGCGTGGCCGGCGTTGGCGTGCTCGGCGTTGGCGTGCTCGGCGTTGGCGTGCTCGGCGTGGCTGGCGTGCTCGGCGTGGCCGGCGTTGGCGTGCTCGGCGTTGGCGTGGCCGGCGTTTGCGTGGCCGGCGTGCTCGGCGTTGGCGTGCTCGGCGTGGCCGGCGTGCTCGGCGTTTGCGTGGCCGGCGTGCTCGGCGTTTGCGTGGCCGGCGTGCTCGGCGTTTGCGTGGCCGGCATGCTCGGCTTGGCCGGCGTGCTCGGTGTGGCGGGCGCGGCCGGCGTGCTCGGCTTGGCTCTGCGGTGGCGCGGGGTCGAGCGGGCCGGCGGCCGACGGGCCGGACTCCAGCACCCGGCGGAGGTCGGCGAGGAGACCGAGACGCTCGGCCGAGTTGTGGTCCGACTCGGGGGCGTACACGGCGACCGTGTCGTTGCGGTGCTTGGCGTCGTACATCGCCACGTCGGCGTGCCGCATCAGGGTGGCGAAGTCCTCCCCGTGCTCCGGGAAGAGGGCGATCCCGATGGAGCCGCCGACGTCCAACGGCAGTCCGTCCAACGGCACCGGCTCGGCCAACGCCCCGACGACCCGGTCGGCCAGCTCACGTGCCTGGCCCACGTCGGTCAGCCCTGTCATCACGATCGCGAACTCGTCCCCACCGAGCCGGGCGATCATCTGCGGCCGAGGTTCCACGTCGGTGAGCCGGGCGCTGACCTCCACCAACAACCGGTCGCCCACCGCGTGCCCGAGCGCGTCGTTGACGTTCTTGAAGCGGTCCAGGTCGATGAGCAGCAGGGCCAGGCGCCCTCCGGGCTCGCCGCGGGCGGCCCGCTCGGCGTGCAGGTGCACCTGCTCGGCCACCTCGGCCAGCAACGCCTTACGGTTGGGCAACCCGGTCAGCGGGTCGGCGGCGGCGAGGTGCTGCTGCTCGACGGTCAGCCGGGCCATCCGGTACACGGCGAAGAGCGGCACCAGCACCAGCGGGATCAGCGCCGCGCTGAGACGGGCGGCGGCGACCAGCACCGGGGCGAGCAGCAGCAGCGAGCCGGTGGAGAGCAGCTCGAAACCGATGCCCTGACGGACGGTGGGCCACCAGCGGTCGCCGAAGCGCAGCCGCACCGCCCAGCTCACCAGGCCGTAGTTCACGACGAACCAGGCCAGCGTCGCCCCGCCAACGGCGACCACGTCGGTGACGTGCAGACGACCGCCGGAGAAGACGGGGCCCGGCCCGAGCTGGATGACGCCGTACGCGGCGGCGAGGGCGCAGGCGTACTGGCCGACGTTGAACGCGGTCCGCCACGCGGCGTGGCGCATCCGCCAACCGGAGACGATCACCCCGACGGCCTGCACCGCCACCGCCGGGCCGAGCCCCCAACCGAGCAGGATCGCGAAGGTGAAACAGGTGGACGGGAAGACCGCCGAGGTCTGCCGTCGCCCCGGCGGCACGAACGGGCGCGCGTCGCAGACCACCGCGAGGGCGGCCATCGTCCAGAACGCCACCGGCAGCCGGGGCAACTCGTCGGGGAGCGTCGTGAGTGGACCCGCGGCGGTCAGTGCCGCGACCACCAGGATGCCGACGACGAAGGCGGCGATCGGCGTCACCCGCCCCGGTGGGACGGAGTTGCGCGGGTCGGCGACCTCCATCACACCTCCCGACCGACTGTCGACGTGCCGAGTGAGCACGCCGTGCCCCAATGAAACGCCCTCAGCCCCGGGTTTCCCGGTATGACAGTCACGAATCGGTCGTAGTCGTAATTAAGTTGGTATACGCGACGGGTTGCCGCGTCGGCGTGGCCGGCGGTCAGGCGGTGCTGCCGAGCCGGGCGTGCGGCGGCGGTCAGCCCTCCACCCGGGCGACCTCCCGTGCGGCGTCCGGACCCGCGTCCAACAACACCCGGAACCCGTCCTCGTCGAGCACCGGCACCTTGAGGCTGGCCGCCTTGTCGGCCTTGGACCCCGGATTGTCCCCCACGACGACGAAGCTCGTCTTCTTGGAGACCGACCCGCTGACCTTGCCGCCCCTGGTCTGCACGGCCTCGGCGGCCTGGTCCCGGGAGAAGCCGGCGAGGGTGCCGGTCACCACGACTGTCAACCCCTCCAGCGGGCGCGGGCCCTCGTCCACGGCCTCCTCGGCCATCCGTACGCCCGCCTCGGCCCACTTGCGGACCACCTCGCGGTGCCAGTCGACGGCGAACCACTCGCGGATGCTCGCCGCGATTGTCGGCCCGACCCCGTCGACCGAGGACAGCTCCTCCTCGCTCGCGGCGTCGATCGCCTCCATCGAGCGGAAGTGCCGGGCCAACGCCTGCGCGGCGGTGGGGCCGACGTGCCGGATGGAGAGCGCCACAAGCACCCGCCACAGGTCACGTTCCCGGGCGACGGCCAGATTGTCGAGGAGCTTTACCGCGTTGCTGCCGAGGGTGCCGTCCTTGTTGACGAAGAACGGCGACCGGGACAGCTGGTCGGCATCGAGCTGGAAGAGATCACCCTCGTCGGCGATGATCTCCGCGTCCAGCAGTGCCGCCGCGCCCTTGTAGCCCAGCACCTCGATGTCGAACGCGCCACGACCGGCGAGGTGGAACACCCGCTCGCGGAGCTGGGCGGGGCAACTGCGGGTGTTGGGGCACCGGATGTCGACATCGCCCTCCTTCGAGGGCGCGAGCGGGGTGCCGCAGGCCGGGCAGGTGGTCGGCATGACGAACGGGCGGGCGTCGGCGGGCCGCAGGTCGACCACCGGGCCGAGCACCTCGGGAATCACGTCGCCGGCCTTGCGCAGCACCACCGTGTCGCCGATCAACACGCCCTTGCGCTCGACCTCGCGGGCGTTGTGCAAAGTGGCGAGCGCGACTGTGGAGCCGGCCACCCGCACCGGTTCGAGGACGGCGAACGGCGTGACCCGACCCGTACGCCCCACGTTGACGTCGATGTCGAGCAGCTTGGTGGTGACCTCCTCCGGCGGGTACTTGAAGGCGATCGCCCAACGTGGGGCACGGCTGGTGGAGCCCAGGCGACCCTGGATGGAGACCGGGTCGACCTTGACCACCACACCGTCGATCTCATGCTCGACGTCGTGCCGGTGCTCGGCGTAGTAGGCGATGTACTCCGCCACGCCGGCCAGGTCCGGGACGACCCGCCACCTGTCGCTCGTCGGCAGCCCCCACGCCTTCAGCGCCGCGTACGACTCCGACTGCGCCGTCGGCTGGAACCCTCGGCGGGCGCCGATGCCGTGCACGACGAGGCGCAGCGGTCGGGAGGCGGTGACCCGGGGGTCCTTCTGCCGGAGGCTGCCGGCGGCGGCGTTGCGTGGGTTGGCGAACGGCGCCCGCCCCTGCTCGACCAGGCTCGCGTTGAGGTCGGCGAATGCGGCCACCGGGAAGTAGATCTCGCCCCGGACCTCCAGCAGCTCGGGCACCGTCGGGAACTCGGCGGACGGCGCGAGCTGCCCGGGCACGTCCCGAATGCTGCGCACGTTGGCGGTGACGTCCTCGCCGGTGCGGCCGTCACCACGGGTGGCCGCACGAACCAGCCGGCCGGCCTCGTAGGTCAGGTTGATCGCCAGGCCGTCGACCTTCAACTCGCAGAGGTAGGGCGCCGGCCCGCCCGCGTCCCGCTCGACCCGCTCGGCCCAGGCTGCCAGCTCCTCGTCGGCGAAGGCGTTGTCGAGCGAGAGCATCCGCTCCGCGTGCGTGACCGGGGTGAAGTCGGTGGAGAAGGTGCCACCCACCCGCTGGGTCGGCGAATCCGGCGTTCGCAGCGCCGGGAACTCCTCCTCCAACGCCTCCAACTCGCGCAACTGCTTGTCGAACTCGGCGTCGGTGATGATCGGCGAGTCCAGCACGTAGTAGCGGTATTGATGCTCGGTCAGCTCACGGCTGAGGGTGGCGTGCCGCTCCCGCGCCTGCGGCGTCGGCTCCGCGCCGGCCGCCGCCTCCTGAGCCGGGCTGACCTGTTGACCGATCTGCTCCTCGGACACCCCGCCACCTTCGGACACGCCTGCGACCTCCCTGATCACGCTACTAAGGCACGGTATCGGTCCGGGGTGACAATCCGCCGCCCACCTGCGCCACCGGTGACGCCCCGCGCAACCCGTACCCGTGCCGCCCCGGGGCCGCCGAACGGCAATCGACGCCGGACTCGCCGGCCGCTGATCGACTCCAGGTCGCCGACATGGGGGTGTCCGCGCGCCCTGATGCCCCCACATCGGCGATGTGGAGTCGATCAGCTCCCGTCGGCCCGCAGGCGGGAGAGTCTGGCCGCGCGGGCGGCGGTGTCGTCGGCGGGCGGAAGGGGCGGTGACGTGCGACGATCGCCGGACGAGGCGGCCCCGGGCCGCACTGACGCGGAGGTGGCGATGACCGAGGCGTTGCTCTGGGCGGCGGCGATCCTGCTGACGGTTGCCGCCGGCTGGGCATGGAACAGCTGGCGGCACCGGGCGAACAGCCGACGCTCGGCCGACCGACCGGCTCGCGGGGCCCCGACCCGCACGGGTGGTCGCCGTCCCGCGCCGCCGAGGCCACGCGGCACCGATCGACCGACCACCGCGCCGCGCTCCCGCGACACCGATCGCGCGACCGCCACGCCGACGGCAGGCGAGATCTGGTGGGCCGACGTGCCGTACGCCGACGGCAGCGGCTCGAAGGTCCGGCCCTGCCTGGTGCTGCGCGCCGACTCCCGGGGCGCCGACGTCCTGAAGATCACCAGCCAGGACAAGAGCGACCGGGACGACCACGTCCGGATCCCCACCCGAGACTGGGATCCCGACGCCGAGCACGACAGCTACCTGAGCCTGACCGAGCCGACTCGGATCAGCTCGGCCGACTTCGCCGACCGCGCCGGCCGCTGCGACGCCGACCTGTGGCGAAAGGTCCGCAACCTGCGCCACCTCCCCACCAGCTGACAACGAGCCACGCGCCGGGGGCCGGGCCTGAGCCATGATCCACTCGGGTTCCAGGAATCCGGGGCATCCGCCGACCAGCAACACCGCGACTTCCAGGAATCCGAGTGGATCACCGCCAGGCCGCGCCGGGCAGGCCGAGCCGAGCCAGGCCGAGCCGAACGGGCCAGGCCGAACGGGCCGGGCCAGGCCGAACGGACCGAGCCAGGCCGAACGGACCGAGCCAGGCCGAACGGACCGAGCCAGGCCGAACGGGCCGAGCCAGGCCGAACGGGCCGAGCCAGGCCGAACGGGCCGAGCCAGGTCTGAGCGGGCCGGGCCGGGCCGGGGGACGGTGGGTCAGTCCCAGGCCGCGCCGAGGGTGGCGAGCTGGTCGGCGTACTCGATGCGGTGGGCCCATTCGGGCGGCCAGGCGGCCATCCCGGTGGCCGCGCCCACGAAGGCGCCGGCCAGGGCGGCGATCGAGTCGGAGTCGCCGGCGGTGGTCGCGCCCCGGGCCAGGGCCGCGACCGGGTCGTCGGCATGACGTACGGCGCAGAACAGCGCCGTGGCCAGCGCCTCCTCGGCCACCCAGCCCTCACCGGTGGCCCGGCACGGGTCGCCGCCGTCGTCCGGCTCGCCGAGAGCGATGGTCAGTCGGCGCAGCGCGGCCAGGCACTCGTCCCAGCCTGCGGCGATGAAGTCGGCTGGAGACGAGGAGCCGGCGCGCTGCCAGAGATCACCCAGCCACCGCTCCCGGTAGATCAGGCGCTGGGCGAGCGCCCGCTCGGCGAGCAAGGCGGGTAGCTCAGGCAGTGTGGCGCCCGCGCGCAGCGCGAAGGCCGCGTACGCGGTGAGCTCGCTGGCCGCCAACCCGGTCGGGTGGCCGTGGGTCAGTCCGGCCTGCAACTGGGCCAGCCCGGCCAGCGTGTCGAGGTCGGTGTCGAGCAACCCCACAGGCGTCACGCGCATGTTGGCGCCGCAGCCCTTCGAGTCGGCGACAGTCGCCTCCTGCCAGGGCAGCCCTCGGCCCAGGTCGGCGCAGGCGCGCAGGCAGGTCATCCCGGGGGCGCGGTTGTTGTCCGGGCTGACCGCCCAGGCCAGGAAGCGCCGCCGCAGCAGCGGCTCCACCATCTCCGGTGTCAGCGACGGCGCCTCGTGCAGCGCCCAACCCACCGCCAGCGCCATCTGGGTGTCGTCGGTGACCAGCGCCGGCTCGCCGGCCAGCTCACGCGGGCCGGTCGAGCCGTAGCGGCGCTGGATCTCGGCGACGGTCAGGAACTCGGTGGGCTTGCCCAGGGCGTCGCCGTAGGCGAGGCCGAAGAGCGAACCGGATGCGCGCAGCGGGGAGGAGTGGATCACGGCGGCCATGATGCCGGGCCGCCGCAACCCACGCCATGCTCAGTCCCAGCAGAGGCAGAACGGATGGCCGGCCGGATCGGCGTAGACCCGGAAGCCCTCGCCCTCGCCGGGCAGCCGCCGAGCACCGAGCGCCAGCGCCGCCTTCTCCGCGCTCTCGATGTCGTCCACAGTCACATCCAGGTGGAACTGCTGCGGGCGCTCCGGGTCGGGCCAGGCCGGCGGCCGCAGGTTGAGCGCCCGCTGGAACGCCAGCCGGGGCTGGTGACCGGGCGGGCCGCCAAGCACCACCCACTCGTCGTCGCCCTCGCCCTCGCCCTCGACCAGGGGGATGTCGAGCAGCTCGGAGTAGAACGCCGCCAACGCCCGCGGGTCGGGGCAGTCGATCACCACTGAACGTAGCTGTCCAATCATGACCGTCATCCTGCCCCGCAGGTACGACAGGAAAACGTCACTCCTCGGTGAACCGGCGGCCGGCGTCCCGGCACGCCGCGAGCACCGCCCGGGCGTACTGCGGGGTGGCGCCGGCCAGGCCGCAGGCCGGGGTGACGACCACCTGCTCGGCGAGCTGGCGGCGGGGAAAGCCGAGGCGGTCCCAGATCTGGCGTACCCGGTCGGCGATCTGCGCGGAGGTCGGTGCGCCACCGGCCGACGGCGGCCGGGTCGGCGCGGCGCCGGCCAGCAGCCCGAGGCCCGCGTCGATGGCTTCGCCCAGCGGGTCCAGCTCGGTGACCAGGTCGAGGTCGAGGGCGACCGCGACGGCGCCGGTGGAGCGGATCAGCTCCAGCGGCACCTGCGGGGCGCAGCAGTGCACCACGGTGGGTACGCCCACCGCGTCGACGACAGTGCGCAGCAGGGCGGCCGCGTCGGCCGAATCCACCGCCCGGTACGCGCCCAGCCCGCTCTCGGTGGGCACCCTCCCGGCCAGCACGGTCGGCAGCGACGGCTCGTCCAGTTGCAGCAGCACCGACGCCCCCGGTAGCCGCCGGGCGACCGCCGCGACGTGCCCGCGCAGCCCTTCGGCGAGGGAGCCGGTGAGGTCGCGGACGGCGCCGGGGTCACGCAGCAGTCGGCCGCCGATCGGCAGCTCCAGGGAGGCGGCCAGGGTGAGTGGGCCGCCGGCCTGCACCTTGATCGGGCCGGCGTACCCCTCCGCCTGCTCGGCGAGCTGGTCCAGGTCGCGTTCCATCAGGTCGCGGGCCCGGCGCAGGTCACGGCCGGACCGGGGCGCGACCCGCCACCGCCCGGCGTACAGCTCGACGGGCAGCTCGACAAGCAGCCCGGCGCTCCGGCCGATCAGGTCGGCTCCGGGGCCGCGCCCCGGCAGCTCGGGCAGGTGCGGCAGCTCGGGAAGCTCACCGAGGACCACCCGCTGGGCCTCGGCGATGTCGGTGCCGGGCAGCGAGCCGATACCGGTCGCCGCGCCGGCCGGCCAGGGCCACGCCTGATCTGTCACGGCGGAAGGCTATCCCGCTGGAAGCGCCGGCCGCTCGGCGACCGCGCACCGCCGGCGCGCCGGTCCCGCGATGCCCGCGCCCCGGCCCCCCGCTGACCGCGATCCGGCCGCTCGGCGACCGCGCGGTCAGCCGGTGATGGTCGCGGAGCCGAGGACGATGTCGCCGGCCGGGTCCGGACGGTACGCGACCACGGCCTGACCGGCGGCGACACCGCGGACCGGCCGACGCAGCTCGGCGTGCAGCGTGTCGCCGTCGAGGTCGACGGTCGCTGGTACCACGTCACCGTGCGCGCGCAACTGCACCTCGCACTCGACAGGCGCGGTCGGTCGGGGGCTACCGGTCCACACCGGGCGGGTGGCCCGCACCCTCGACACCTCCAGCGCCTCGGCCGGGCCGACAGTCACCGTGTTGGTCTTCGGCGTGATGGAGAGCACGTAGCGTGGCCGACCGTCGGGCGCGGGTCGGTCCAGGTGCAGACCGCGACGCTGACCCACCGTGTACGCGTACGCGCCTGTGTGACTGCCGACCACCGCGCCGGTGCTCGCGTCGACGACGTCGCCGGGCGCCTCGCCGAGCCGGCCGGCGAGGAAGCCACGGGTGTCCCCGTCGGCGATGAAGCAGATGTCGTGCGAGTCAGGCTTGTCGGCCACCGCCAGGCCGCGCTCGGCGGCCTCCGCGCGGACGTGCGCCTTCGTCGAGTCGCCGAGCGGGAACATCGACCGGTCGAGCTGCTCGCGGGTGAGGACCGCCAGCACGTACGACTGGTCCTTGGCCATGTCGACACTGCGGCGCAGCAGCCCGTCCGGGCCGAGGCGGGCGTGGTGGCCGGTGACCACCGCGTCGAAGCCCAGGGCCACCGCCCGGTCCAGCACCGCCGCGAACTTGATCTTCTCGTTGCAGCGCAGGCAGGGGTTAGGGGTACGACCAGCGGCGTACTCGGCCACGAAGTCGTCGACCACGTCCTCGTGGAAGCGGTCGGCCATGTCCCACACGTAGAACGGAATGCCGATCACGTCGGCGGCCCGGCGGGCGTCCCGGGAGTCCTCCAGGGTGCAGCAGCCGCGCGCCCCGGTCCGGTACGTCTGCGGGTTGCGTGCCAGCGCCAGGTGCACGCCTGTCACGTCGTGCCCCGCCGCCACCGCCCGCGCCGCCGCCACGGCCGAGTCCACCCCGCCCGACATCGCCGCCAGAACCCTCACCAGCACACCCCCCTGCCCACAGGCCCGGCCCCAACCCTATCCACCACGCCGCTGAACCCCCATCCCCATCCCAGCCAAGCCCGCGCCCCCGCACCAACCCACGCGCGCAGGCCCGACGCACCGCGTCGATCATGAAGTTATCGCCACGACACGCCGATCTGCGGGGCAGTAACTTCATGATCGGCGCGGGCGCGGGCGCGGGCGCGGGCGCCGGCCGGGCGGGGGCCGGGCGGGGGCCGGGGGGCGCGGGGACGCCGGGGGCCGGGGTTGGGGTTGGGGTTAGCGGGGGGTGCGGGGGGCCGCTGCGCGGCGGGCGCGTTCCACGGCTGCCGGTAGGGCCGCGACGAGGGCGTCCACGTCGGCCTGGCTGCTGGTGTGGCCGAGGGTGAAACGCAGCGAGGAACGGGCGCGGTCGTCGTCGGCGCCCATCGCCAGCAGCACGTGCGAGGGCTGGGCCACCCCCGCGGAGCAGGCCGAACCCGTCGAGCAGGCGATGCCCTGGGCGTCCAGCAGGAGCAGCAGGGCGTCGCCCTCGCAGCCCGGGAAGGAGAAGTGCGCGTTGCCGGGCAGCCGGTCGGTCGGATCACCGTTGTAGATCACCTCGGGCACCGCCCGGCGGACCCGCTCGATCAGGTCGTCGCGGAGCGCGGCCACCCGGGCCGCGTACTCCTGCTGGCCCTTCACCGCCGACTCGACGGCGACCGCGAAGGCGACGATGCCTGCGGTGTCCAGCGTGCCGGAACGGACGTCGCGTTCCTGGCCGCCACCGTGCAGCAGCGGTACGGCCGCGACGTCCCGGCCGAGCAGCAGCGCGCCCACCCCGGTAGGACCGCCCAGCTTGTGCCCGGTGACGGTGAGCGCGGCGGCCCCGCTGGCGGCGAAGTCGACGGGCACCTGCCCGACGGCCTGGATGGCGTCGGTGTGGAAGGGCACGCCGTGCTCGGCGGCGACGGCGGCCAGCTCGGCCACCGGCTGCACGGTGCCGACCTCGTTGTTGGCCCACATCGCGGTGACCACTGCCACCCGGTCGGCGTGCGCGGTCAGCTCGGCACGCAGGTCCTCCGGGTCGAGACGGCCCGCGGAGTCCACCGGCAGCCAGCCGACCTCGGCGCTCTCGTGCTCGACCAGCCAGTCGACCGAGTCCAGCACGGCGTGGTGCTCGACGGCGCTGGAGATGACCCGTCGGCGGTCGGGGCCGGCGCCCCGGCGGGCCCAGAAGATGCCCTTGACCGCGAGGTTGTCGCTCTCCGTGCCCCCACCGGTGAAAATCACCTCGGACGGCCGGGCGCCCAGCACCGCGGCCACCCGCTCGCGCGACTCCTCGACCCGACGACGGGCACGACGACCAGCCGCGTGCAGGGAGGACGCGTTGCCGACCTCGCGGGCGGTAGCGACGTACGCCTCCAGTGCCTCATCGAGCATCGGAGTCGTCGCCGCGTGATCCAGGTAAGCCATCACCGTTCAGCGTACGGCCGAGGGGTCGGGAGCCGAATGCCGGAGGGGACCCCGACGTCTGCGGGACGCGGGCCGGGGCGGGCAGAGGGCTCCGCCCACCCCGGAGCGCCCGGTCAGGCGGGCACCGCCGTGACGACGATGTTGTCGCGGTACTTGCGGGCCTTGGCGTCGAACGGCCCGCCGCAGGTGATCAGAGTCAGTCGCGGCTTGCCGTCGCGGGCGAAGTACCGCTCCAGCGGGATCTTGGTCTTGGCGTACTCCTCCCGGGCGACCACCCGGTACTTCCGTGCCTTGCCGTCGCTGCCGGTCGCGGTCAGGGTGTCGCCCTGGTCCAGCTCGCGAAGCCGGAAGAACGCACCCCTGCCCTGCTTGGCGCTGTCCACGTGACCGGCGATGACCACCGATCCGGCGCCCGTCTCCAGGCCGGGGCCGTAGCGGTACCAGCCGATCTCGTCGACGCTCGGCGGCACCTCGAACTCGTTGGTCCGCTCGTTGATGCCTACCGCGTTCACCGTGGCGGTGACGTCGATCTCGGGGATCACCAGCCGGACCGGAGGGACGATCCGGACGCCGGCGGGCAGCTCACCGGCGGTCACCGGCACCGAGGGGTCACCCCCGACGGCCGAGGGGGTCGCGCTGGCGGCCAGCGTGCTCGCCTCCTCGACGCCGACGTTCTCCGCCGGCTGGGAGTTGCACGCCACCAGGGTGGCGACGGTGAGCGCGGCAACGCCGGCGGCCAGGGCCGCCAGCGCGCCGCGGTTGCGCACCGTCACTTGCGACCGGTCCGCGCGGTCGCCATCCGCACCCCACCACCGAGCAGCAGGAGTACGCCGGCACCGGTCAGCGCGTACCACCAGGTCTGCACGCCGGTGCCTGCCTGGCCACCGTCACCGCTCGGCACGCCGCCCGGGGCGGAGTGCAGACCGGTGATCGTCTGGGCCACCACGTCGAGGGACTTGCCCTCGGCGGAGCCGATCGCGTAGACGATCGTCGCGGTGCCCTCCTTGAGGTTGAGGTCGGCCGGGCCGATGGCCACGGTGTCGGTGCCGGCAAGCACCACGTCCGCCTTCACCGTGCCGGCGTCGACGTCGCCCTTGGCCTCCTTGGGGTTCGTCAGGCCCTTGAAGACAGGGGTGCCACCGGCACGCACGTCGACCGCCGGGGCGGCAGCGGTGTGCCGCACGATCAGCCGGGCCTTGCCGGCGTCGACCTTCGAGACGTCGTTCACGAACGGCGTGATCTTCGGCTTGCCGGCGGCGTCGAGGTGCGCAGCGATGCTGATGTTCGCCCCGCCCGGCACCTTGGCGTTGTCGACCTTGAGGATCGCGCTGCCGACCGGCTCGCCCGGCTTGGTGAGGGCGATGTCGTACTCGCCCTCGGCCAGGTTCAGCGGGCCGGCCACGTCACCGGGCTTGAAGTTGTCGAGCGTCTTCTTGCCGTTGACGTAGACGTCGACAGGGGTGTCCGGGATGCCGTGCACGACCGAGACCTTCGAGGTGGCGGCGTACGCGGGGGTGGCGGTGAACGCGGCGACGCCGGCGAAGGCCAACGCGGCGACGGCGCCGCCCGCGGCGACCCGACGGAAGTACGAGAGCTGCATGTCTGCCTCCTGGTGATTGGTGCTGATTCGTCAGGCCTGGCTTGCAGAACGGGTTACGCCGGCTCCGCGACGGGTGGATGCGCCCTCGACGCGATTTCTTTTCCGGTCACGACCGCATCCGGACCGGGCCCGACAGACGAAGAGCTGGTGAGATGACATCGACCGGGAGAGTGGGGCGGAGGCTGTGGCAGCTACAGTCGGGCATGCCCCATCGAAGGCTGGCCGCCCGATGACGGCGTTACCGCAGCAACCGGACCCACCGGTGGACGACCTGGCGTCCCAGTTCCGGTCCGGCGACGAGGTGGCGCTGCGCGAGGCGTACGACCGCTACGGCCGCGCTGTGCTCCACCTGGCCACGTCAATGCTGGCCAACCGCGCCGACGCCGAGGACGTGACCCAGGCGACGTTCGTGGCCGCCTGGCTGGGACGGGACACCTTCGATCCGGCCAAGGGCTCGTTGATCGGCTGGCTGCTCGGCATCGGCCGACGCAAGGTGATCGACCGGATGCGGGCCACGGCGCGGGAGACCCGCGTGGTGGAGACGGTCCGACAGTTGCCCGAGCAGGTGCAGACCGCGCCGGACCCGGACCGGGTGGTGGACCGGCTGGTGATCGCGGACGAGCTGGCACGCCTGCCCGACGACCAGCGACGCATGCTGGAGCTGGCCTTCTACGACGACCTGACACACCAGCAGATAGCCGCGGTGACAGGGGTGCCGCTGGGCACCGTGAAGAGTCACATCCGACGCGGCATGGCGAGCTTGAAACGCAGATGGGAGGTGGACGGTGCAGCACCTGGAGCACGAGCGGCTGGTTTTTCTGGCGCTCGGTGAGAGCGATGCGGACGACGGGGAGAGCACCCACCTCGACACCTGCGCGCACTGCCGCACGGAGCTGACGGCCCTGCGGCAGGTGGCCGGGCTCGGCGTGGAGACGCAGGGCCTGGGAGACCTGCCCGACCCGCCGGACCACATCTGGCAGGGCATCGCCGCCGAGATCGGGGCGGCCGAGGCCGTACCGTCGCTGACCGAGGCCCGCCGCCAGCAGGCCGCCGCCCAGACGACGACCGGGCCGGCGACGACCGGGCCGGCGACGACCGGGCCGGCGACGACCGGGCCGGCGACGACCGGGCCGGCGACGACCGGGCCGGCGACGACCGGGCCGGCGACGACGGTCGGGCCGACGACGGTCGGGCCGGCGACGACCGGGCAGCGGCCGGGCGGCTCGCCGGCCGGGCCTTCGGGGCCCGGTGTGGCGGGCCCCGGGGCGGGCCGCAGGTCACCGGCCCGTCGGCGTACCGGCTGGTCGCGCTGGGCGGCCACCGCGGTGACCGCCGTCGCGGCGGCGGCGATCGGCGTGGTGGGCACGGTCTCGGTGCTGCGTCCGGACGAGCCGGCGCCCGCTCCGACGCCCGCGGTGCTGGCCAGCGCGCCGCTGGCGGCGTTCGGCTCGACGCCGAAGTCCGCCCAGGGTGACGCGCGGGTTCTGCAGAGCGGCCAACTGCATCTGCATGTGGCGAATCTCCCGCGCGTGCCGGGGTACTACGAGGTCTGGCTCATCAACCCGACGAACATGGAGATGTTCTCGATCGGCACCCTCGGTGGCGACTCGGACGCTGTGTTGCCCCTGCCCCCGAACGTCGACCTCAAGAGCTACTCGGTGGTCGACGTCTCCGCCGAGCAGTACGACAACAACACCCGCCACTCCGGCGACAGCCTGTTGAGGGGCACCCTGACGGGCTGATCGGCGGGCCGGCTCAGCTCCCCGGCCCGCCGATCAGCTCCCCACGAAAAAGTGGCCGCCCGGCGACGGGCGGCCACTTTCTCTGTCACGCGGTCACTTGCGCTTGCGGATCTCCTCGGCGGCCTGCGGGACGATCTTGAACAGGTCGCCCACCACGCCGAAGTCGGCAAGCTCGAAGATCGGGGCCTCGCCGTCCTTGTTGACGGCGACGATCGTCTTCGAGGTCTGCATGCCGGCCCGGTGCTGAATGGCGCCGGAGATGCCGAGCGCGACGTAGAGCTGCGGGGAGACCGTCTTGCCGGTCTGGCCCACCTGGAACTGGTGCGGGTAGAAGCCTGAGTCGACAGCCGCGCGGGACGCGCCGACGGCGCCGCCGAGCAGGTCTGCCAGCTCCTCGACCAGCTTGAAGTTGTCGGCGTTGCCGACACCTCGACCACCGGAGACGACCACGCCGGCCTCGGTCAGCTCGGGGCGGGAGCCCTTCTGCTCGGCGACCCGCTCGACGACGGTGGCCAGCTTGTCGGTGTCGGTGACCGACACGGTGAGCTGCTCGATCGCCGGGCTCGCGGCGGCCGGGGCCGGGGTGACCGAGTTGGGCCGGACGGTGACCAGCGGCAGGCCCTTGGTGACCTTGGACTTGACGATCGTCGAGCCGGCGAAGGCGACCTGGGTGGCGGTGCCGTCGGCGTCCAGGCCGACCACATCGGTCAGGATGCCGTTGTCGAGCTTGACGGCGAGCCGGGCGGCGATCTCCTTGCCCTCCTGGGCCGACGCCAGCAGCACGGCGGACGGCTGCACCCGCTTGACCAGCTCGGCCAGCACGGTGGCCTTGGGAGCCACCAGGTAGCCGTCGATCTCGTCACCCTCGGCGGCGTAGATCTTCTCCGCGCCGTACTCGCCCAGCTTGGCGCTCAGCGCCTGGGCGGCGCCGGCGCCACCGAGCACCACGGCGCTCGGGGTGCCCAGCTCGCGGGCGAGGGTGAGCATCTCCAGGGTGACCTTCTTGACGCCGAATTCCTTGGTGGCTTCGACGACGACGAGAACCTCAGACATGTCCAGACCCGCTCTCACACGAACTTTTCGGTGGCGAGGAACTCGACCAGCTTGACGCCGCCCTCGCCCTCATCGGTGATCTTGGCGCCGCCGGAACGCGGCGGGCGCTTGGTGTGCTCGACGACGGCGCTTGTCGCACCGTCGAAGCCCACCTCGGTCGGCGCGACGCCGAGGTCAGCCAGGGAGAACGTCTGCACCGGCTTCTTCTTGGCGGCCATGATGCCCTTGAACGAGGGGTAGCGCGGCTCGTTGATGGTGTCCCACACGGAGACCACGGCCGGGGTGGAGGCGGTGACGACCTCGTAGCCCTCCTCGGTCTGCCGCTCGACGGTGAGCGTGGCGCCGTCGACGGTGAGCTTGCGGGCGCCGGTGAGCGCCGCGACGCCGAGGCGCTCGGCGATCATGTGCGGCAGGACCTGGACCCGGCCGTCGGTGGACTCGGCGCCACAGATCACCAGGTCGGCGTTCAACTGACCGAGGGCGGCGGCGAGCACCTTCGAGGTGGCCACGGCGCAGGAACCGTGCAGGGCGTCGTCCAGCACGTGCACGGCCTTGTCGGGGCCCATGGAGAGCGCCTTGCGGATCGACTCGGTCGCCCGGTCCGGACCCATGGTCAGGATGGTGACCTCGCCACCGTGCGCTTCCTTGATCTTCAGCGCCTCCTCGATGGCGTACTCGTCCATCTCGTTGATCACGTTGTTCGCCGAACCGCGGTCGACGGTGTTGTCGTCATTGCGCAGGTTGCGGTCCGCGCCCGAATCAGGCACCTGCTTGACGAGTACGACGATGTTCATCGCGCTTCGACGACCCTCCTGTGTGGTGTTGCGACTGGCTCGCCCGGTCTGGGCCGCAGCCTCGCGCGTCGGTCGACGCCAGGTCAACCGTGAGCTGTTGTGCAGTTGCCCACGAGCGCAATGTTACCTGCCAGTAGGTTGCGGCTCCCGGGCACGGAGAGTGACACAGCTCACCCGTCAGGCCGGCTCGGCCAACGCATCCCGGATCTGGTCGATGGCGGCGGCCTCCGCCGCAGCCACACCGTCGTGCGCGCGGGCCACCCGGTCCGCCGCGGTCAGCACCACCGACCGGTACGCCTCGACGTCGCCCGGCGACTTCTCCCGCAGGATCCGGACCGCCCGGCCGAGCGCCGGCAACACCACCGACTCGATCTCCAACTGGGAGTCCCGGGGCAGCCGGGGCAGGGGACCTGTGGTCAGCGCCTCCTTGACCACTCCACTGGCGTCGGCCAACGCGCCGGAGGCGGCGACGCTCTCCCGGATCACGCCCAGCATCCCCGGGTCGGCGTTCGAGACCAGGAAGACCGCGCCGAAGGCGCCCGTCTTGAGGGTCAAGCGCTCCTCGTCCGTCAACCGCTGCTCCATGATCACGGAGTGTAGACGTACGGGGTGGTGGTGGTGACCGGGACGAGGCCGAGCCGCTGCAGGATCGGCCGACTGTCCTCGGAACAGTCGACCTGCATGAGCGTGCGACCCCGCTGCTCCGCCAACCGCGCCCGGTAGTTGACAAGCGCCCGGTAGATGCCCCGGTGCCGCCACTGCGGCAGGGTCGAGCCGCCCCACAGGGTGGCGAAGCCGGTGTTCGCCGGGAACCGCACCCAGCCGGCGCTCACCACGGTGTCGTCCGCCTCGGCCACCACGACCGTGATCGAGTTGGGGTCGGCGTCGATCTCCTTGGCCAGCCCCCACACCAGGTGCGAGCGGTCCTCCTGCCAGACCTCCTCCTCCATGGCGGCGATCCGCTCCAGGTCGGCGCGGGACGTCACCTCACGCAGGCGTACCCCCTCGGGGACGACGGGCAGCGCGGCGGCAAGCGGCGCGACCGGCCCGACCACGACTGTCTCCCGGTCCTCCGGCACGAAGCCGGCGGCGCGTAGCCGGTCCGCCAGGTCCGCCGGCTCGTCGTGCTCGTTGAGCTTCCACTCGACCGACTGGCCGCGCTCGCGGAACAGCGCCACCTGCCGGGCGATCAGCTCGTCAAGCGCGTCGCCGGTCAACCCGCCCAGGTCGCGGTAGGTGAGGAACCCGCCGGCGTCGAGCCCGATGATCCGGACCAGCGGCCCGTCCCGCTCCACAGTCACCCCGGCCGGGATCGGGTCGGGGATCTCCGGGCGGAGCTGGTTGTCGTAGGCGGTGCGCAGCGTGGTCACATCAAGATCCGTCACCACACCAGGCTAAGGCCCTGGGGAAGCGGATAATCTCCCAGCATGTGGGAGGCGATCAGGCGGTGGTTCGACCCGGCCGAGGCGCGCGCGGTCGGTGAGACGCCGGACTACCGGTTCTCGCTGGCCAACGAGCGGACCTTCCTGGCCTGGTTGCGCACCAGCCTGGCGCTTGTCGGTGGCGGGCTGGCCGCCGCGCAGTTCCTTCCGCAACTGCCGATGAGTCACCTGCGGGAGGTCATCGCGGTCGCGCTGCTGCTGCTCGGCGGCGCCGTCGCGATCCGCGCGGTGGACCACTGGGCGCGTACCGAACGGGCCATCCGGCTCGGTCAGGAGCTGCCCGCCTCCCGCTTTCCCGCCGTCCTCGCCCTCGCCGTGGGCGTCGGCGCGGTGCTACTGGTCATCGCGGTGCTGGCGCGGGCGATCGGCGGACGGTGAGCGCCGGGCGCGATCCCGGGCTGCAACCGGAGCGGACCCGGCTGGCCTGGCGACGCACCCTGCTGACGCTCACCGTGGTGACCGCGCTCGCCGTCCGGTTGGCGTCGAACGGCGGCCCGTTCGGAGCGCTTGTCGCCGGTGCGGCAGTCCTGGTCTGGGGCGGCGCGCTCGTGCTCTGCTGGCCCCGGAGCACCGGCACCGGGACGGCCCGCACCGGCGGCCGGACGTTACCGCTGGTCGCGCTGGGCACCGTCGGGCTCGCGGTGCTCGGCGTGCTGGTGACGGTTCGCGGACTGTGGTGACGCGACGCGGTGCGCCATGATGGGTGCATGGCCCGGCTGTACGTTCTCCTCTTCCTGGTGCAGATTGTCCTCGCCGTCTGCGCGCTGATCAGTTGCCTCTCCGCCGAGGAGGGCCAGATCCGCGCCCTGCCCCGGATCGCCTGGGTGCTGATCATCCTGTTCTTCCCCCTGGTCGGGTCGATCGCCTGGTTCGTCGCCGGACGGGAGCCCGACCCCGCGACGCGCAGGGCGTGGCCGGCCGGCGGCGGCTCCACCGAACGGCAGCCGCGCCGCCCGCTCGCTCCCGACGACGACCCGGAGTTCCTCCGCTCCGTGCAGGACCGCTCCCGCCAGCAGGACCAGGAACTCTTCCGCCGTTGGGAGGAGGACCTGCGTCGGCGTGAGGACGACCTGCGCCGCCGCGACGGTGAGCCGCCCCGTGAGGGTGACCGGCCGGAGGTGTGAACAGCAGCCCGGCCGCGCCGGTGCCGGCGTACGGCCCGGCGGGCGGCACAATCGGCGGAGTGCAGATCAGCCTGCTCGGCCCGTTGCAGGTCCGGGTCGATCCGACGACGACTATCGAGATCCACGGTGCGCGGCTGCGCCGGCTGCTGATCCTGCTGGCCCTGGCGCCCGGCCGGGTGATGAGCGTCGCGCACCTGGTCGACGCCCTCTGGGAGGACGAGCCGCCGGCCGCCGCGGGTAACGCGCTCCAGGCGCTGGTCTCCCGGCTCCGCCGGGCCGTGCCCGGGCTCGGAGTCGACGCGCGTCCCGGCGGATACCAGCTCACAGTCGACCCGGAGGCCGTCGACCTGCACCGGTTCGAGGCCGCTGTGCTCGCCGGCCGGGCGCTGCTGCCCGCCGACCCGGGAGCCGCCCGCAAGCTGCTCGACGAGGCGCTCGCGCTGTGGCGCGGGTCAGCGCTGGCCGACGTGGCCGACGCCCCGTTCGCCCGCGCCCCGCTGGCCCGGCTGGACGAGCTGCGGCTCACCGCCACCGAGGAGCTGATCGAGGCCCGTTCGGCGCTCGAGGATCCCGCGCACCTGGTGCCGTGGCTGCGGGAGCTGGTCACCGTCCACCCGCTGCGGGAGCGGCTGGCCGGCCAGCTGATCCGCACCCTGCACCGGGCGGGCCGCCCGTCCGAGGCGCTCGCCGCGTACGAGCGGCTCCGCACCGACCTTGCCGACACGCTCGGCGCCGATCCCGGTCCGGAGCTGGCCGCCCTGCACCTGGCGGTGCTGCGCGGTCAACGGGTCGACCCCGCCCCGTCCGACGCCGACACCGCGCCCCGCAGCGCGCCCGCACCCTCGGCGGCGGCCCGAGGCCAGGGCGCCCTGCCGACGGCGTTGACAAGCTTCGTCGGCCGGGAAGCGGCAGTCGACCGGGTCGGCGCCCTGCTCGACCGCGCTCGGTTGGTGACCCTCACCGGGCCCGGGGGCGCCGGCAAGACCCGACTCGCGATCGAGTCCGCCCGCGAGGTGGCGGCGCGGTTCCCGGACGGGGTCTGGCTCGTCGAACTGGCACCGGTGACCGACCCGGCCGAGGTGCCACAGGCGCTGCTGGGCCCGCTCGGCCTCCGGGAGCAGGCGTTCTTCGCCGGCAGCCGGTCCCGGATCCCACCCGGGGAGGCCACCGAGCCGACCGTCCGGGCCATCGACGCGTTGGCCAGCCGACGAGCGCTGCTGGTCCTGGACAACTGCGAGCACCTGCTGGACGCCGCCGCCGAGTTGGCCGACCGGCTGCTCGCCGCCTGCCCGGGCGTACGGGTGCTGGTCACCAGCCGGGAGCCGCTGGGCATCACCGGCGAGGCGCTGCACCCCGTCGAGTCACTGGAGCAGCCGCCCATCGGGGCCGACCCGGTCACCGCGCTGACGTACCCGTCGGTGCGGCTCTTCGCCGACCGGGCCGCCGCGGTGCGACAGGACTTCCAGGTGGACGACCGCACGGTCGGGCCGGTGGTGAGCATCTGCCGGTCGCTTGACGGCATGCCGCTCGCCATCGAGCTGGCCGCCGCCCGGTTGCGCGCCATGACGGCCGAGCAGGTCGCGACCCGGCTGGACGATCGGTTCCGGCTGCTCACCGGCGGCAGCCGCACGGCGTTGCCCCGCCACCAGACGCTGCGCGCGGTGGTGGACTGGAGCTGGGACCTGCTCGACGAGGCCGACCGGGCGTTGTGGCGGCGACTCGCCGTCTTCACCGGCGGCGCGACGGCCGCCGCCGTGGAGCGGGTCTGCGGCGGCGGCGAACTGGCCGCGTCCGAGGTCCTCGACCGGCTCTTCGCCCTGGTGGAGAAGTCGCTGGTCATCGCCAGCGATGCCGGCGAACCGCGCTACCAGATGCTGGAGACGATCCGGGAGTACGGGCTCGACCGGCTGGGCGAGGCGGGTGAGGAGCAGCGGGTCCGGCGGGCACACGCCGACGAGTTCCTCCAGCTCGCCGAGCGGGCCGACCCGGAGCTGCGCGGCCGGGACCAGTTGCGCTGGGTCCGGTGGCTGCGCGCGGAGCACGACAATCTGCACGGCGCGCTGCGCTGGGCGATCGGGGCCGACGAGGTCACCCGGGCGGTCCGGTTGACAGGCGCGCTCGGGTGGTACTGGTGGTCGCGCGGCAACCGACTGGAGGGCGCGGACCTCGCCCGCGAGGTGCTCGCCCTGGCCGAGCGGCCCGTCGGACGGCCGGGCGGAGACGACGGCGCGCCGACCGCGACCGCGCTGGCCACCGCATACCTGGCCGGGGCGTTGAACACCCTGAGCGCCCACGCCGACTTCGAGACGGCCCAGGTGTGGATGGGCAGGACGGTGGCGCTTGCCGACGGCGGCGCCGACTCGCCCCTGCTGCGGATGGCCGGAGCGATGACCCTGATGTTCGACCCGGCGACGCAGGTGCAGGGGCTGGCCGCGCTGCGGAGGCTCTTCACCGACGAGGACCCGTGGGTGGCCGGGGCGGCCCGCATGATGCACGGGCACACCCAGCTCAACCTGGGCGTGCCGCCGGAGGGCGCGGCCGACGACTTCCGTGCCGCGTTGGAGCTGTTCAGCGGCGTCGGGGACCGGTGGGGCCTCTCCACCACGCGCTTCTCGCTCGCCGACCTGGCCGGTCGGACCGGCGACCGGGACTTCGCCATCGACCAGCTCCGCGCCGCCCTGAGCGACGTCGAGGAGCTGGGCGCCGCCGAGGACGTGCCGCAGATGCGGTCCCGACTGGCTCAGCTGTACTGGCAGGTGGGCGAGCACGAGCTGGCCCGTACGCTGCTCACCGAGGCGCAGGAGGAGGCCGAGCGGCTGGGCGCCGACGAGCCGCGGGCCGGAATCGCCGCCGTCTGGGCGGAGCTGCTGCGCGACTGCGGTGACTGGGAGCAGGCGGCCCACTGGGCGGACCGGGCCGCGGAGCTGGTCCGTCGGCGGAGCATCGCTCCGCAGTGGAGTGCCATGCTGGCCACCTCACTCGGGCACGTCGCCGCGGCCCAGGGGGAGCTGACGGTCGCCCGTACCCACCTGGACCAGGCCCTGGAGCTGGCGCTCGCCTCCGGCGACGCGCCGGTGGTCGCGATCACGCTTGTCGGTTACGCGGACCTCGCCCTGCGCAGCGGGCGGCCGGCCGTGGCGGCCACCGTGCTCGGCGCGGCCGACGGGGTACGCGGCGGCGACGACCAGGGCGCGCTTGACGCGATCCGGGTGGCGCTGGCCGCCCGCGCGGCGCTCGGCGAGTCGGAGTTCACCGAGGCGTACGCGGGCGGCCGGCGCGTCCGGTCGGACGGGGTGCCGGAGCTGCTGCGGGTCACACTCGACGCTTGAGACCGCGTACGGCCAGCGGCGCGAAGACCACCGCGATGCCGGCGCCCCAGAGCAGCGTCTGGAGCACCGGCCCGGCCACCGGCCCGCCGACGAGCAGCCCGCGCAGCGCGTCGGCCACCACTGTCACCGGGTTGACCTCCACCCAGTTCTGCAACCAGCCCGGCATCCGGTCGGTCGGCACGAAGATGTTGCTGGTGAAGGTCAACGGGAAGATCACCATGAAGCCGAAGATCTGCACCTTGTCGGGTTCGCTCACCAGCACCCCGACCAGCACCGAGATCCAGGACGCGGCAAGCGTGAACGCCAGCAGCAGCGCGAACGCCCCCACCACGCCGAGCACGCCGTTGCCGACCCGGAACCCGAGGATCGACCCGACGCCGAGCAGCAGCGCGATCGACCACGCCTGCTTGACGGTGTCGGCGAGGATCCGGCCGGCAAGCGGCGCCCACCTGGCGATGGGCAGCGCCCGCAGCCTGTCGAAGACGCCCTTGGTGAGGTCGTTGTTCAGCCCGAACCCCGTCGTCATCGTGGCGAAGAGGGCGTTCTGCACCATGATGCCGGGAAGCATGAAGGTGAGGTACTCGCCGGACGAGCCGGCGATTGCGGTGCCGAAGACGTAGGTGAACAGCAGCACGAACATCACCGGCTGGATGCTCAGGTCGAGCAGCTCCATCGGGTTGTGTTTGATCTGCACCAGGCTGCGCCAGGCCAGCGTGAAGGTGTGCCGCAGCCCGGCGGCGACGCCGAGTCGGCGGGCCGGGGCGAGCGCGGGGCTGAGGGTCACGGCGGTCATGCCGGGGTCCTTTCCAGATCGGTGTCGGCCGGGGCGTCCTCTGCCCGGTGGCCGGTCAGGGAGAGGAAGACCTCGTCCAGGCTGGCGCCGCGCAGCGCCAGCTCGGCGACCGGGATCTCGGCCGCGTCGAGGCGGCCCACCATGACGGGCAGCACGCGAGGATCGTTCACCGCGACGGTGACCGCGGTCTGCGCGACGTCGGGGGTCACGCCGGCCACCTCGCCGGCGATGGCGATCACTGTGGCGAGATCGGCGACGTCGACCGGGCGCACGGTGAGGGTCTGCCCGCCGGTCCTGGCCTTCAGCTCCTCCGGCGTGCCCTGGGCGATCACCCGCCCGTGGTCGACCACGGCGATCTCACCGGCGAGCTGGTCGGCCTCCTCCAGGTACTGGGTGGTGAGCAGCACCGTCACCCCGTCCGCGACAAGCGTGCGGACGATGTCCCACAGGTCGTTGCGGCTGCGCGGGTCCAGACCCGTGGTCGGCTCGTCGAGGAACAGCACCTGCGGCCGACCCACCAGGCTGGCGGCGAGGTCCAGGCGCCGCCGCATCCCGCCGGAGAACGTCTTCACGGCCCGGTCGGCGGCGTCGCTGAGCCCGAAGTCGTCGAGCAGTTGCCGGCCCCGCCGCTTGGCGTCGGCCCGACCGAGCCCGAGCAACCGCCCGATCAGCAGCAGGTTCTCCGCGCCGGTCAGGGTCTCGTCGACCGAGGCGTACTGGCCGGTGAGACCGATGAGCTGACGCACGCGGTGAGCGTCGCGGACCACGTCGAACCCGCCCACCGTGGCATGTCCCTCGTCGGCGCGCAGCAGGGTGGCGAGCACCCGTACCGCAGTGGTCTTGCCGGCGCCGTTCGGCCCGAGCAGACCGAAGACCGTCCCCGTGGGGACCGCCAGATCAACTCCGGCGAGGGCGGTGGTGGCGCCGAAACGCCGCACCAGACCCTCGGCGCGGATCGCGTGGTCCATCGCAACTCCTGTCGTCTGCGGGTGATGACACCACCATGGGCGACAGGGCTGACATCCCGCCGTTCCCGCGCTGACGTTACGACGGCCGACGCTGACATTCCGCCTATTTAGCTGCGGGAAGACGCCGCGCCGCCGCGCCCGCGAGGGGCGACGGCGGCGGCGGGTGCGACTCAGGCCAGGTTCGACGAGCGGGGGTACGCGTCGGTCGGGTCGGTGAGCACGTTCACCAGGTACGGCACTCCGGCGTCGAACGCCCGCTGCAGGGCCGGCTGAAGGTCGGCGGCCTTCGCGACCGTCTCCCCCGCGCCGCCAAGCGCGCTGACCACCGAGTCGTAGCGCAGCTCGGGCTGGAGGTCGGCGGCGACATCGTAGCCGTACATGGCCCGCATCGGGTGCTTCTCCAACCCCCAGATGCCGTTGTTGCCGACGACGATCACCACCGGCAGCTTCTGCCGGACCAGTGACTCGACGTCCATCAGCGAGAACCCGGCCGCGCCGTCGCCCATCAGCACGCAGATCTGCCGGTCCGGGTGGCTGACCCGGGCGCCCATCGCGTAACCCATGCCGGTGCCCAGGCAGCCGTACGGGCCCGGGTCCAGCCAGGTGCCGGGCTGCGCGGGCTCCAGGTACCGACCGGCGTACGAGACGAAGTCGCCGCCGTCACCGATGGTGATCGCGTCGGGGGCGAGCGCCCGGCGCAGCTCGCCGTAGACGCGGGCCGGCCGGATCGGGTCGGTCTCGGCGGCCATCTCGGCCGCGTCGCGGGCGCGGGCTGCGTCCTCGGCGGTGCGCAGGTCGGCGATCCAGTCGCTGTGGTCGGCCCGGTCACCGGCGTGGTCGGCAAGCGCGGAGAGGATCAGGCGCAGGTCACCGGCGGGGGCGACGGCCGGCTGCACGTGCGTGGCGCGCTGGCTTGGCGCGTCGACGATGTGCACCACCTTGGCGTCGCCGAAGTCACCGAAGCTGAGCCGGAAGTCAAGCGGCGTGCCGACGACGACGACGACGTCGGCGCCGGAGAGCGCGGCGCGGCGGGCCTTGGCGAAGGCGAGGGGGTGCTCCGGCGGCAGCGAGCCGCGGCCCATCCCGTTGGTGAAGACCGGCACCTGAAGCGCCTCGGCGGCCTCGCGCAGGGCGGCGACCGCGTCGCCCGCGTACACGTCCGAGCCGGCGATGATGACCGGCCGCTGCGCGCCGGCGATCAGGCTCGCGGCCCGGCCGACCTCGTCCGGGTCCGGTTCGACGGCGTCGACGCCGGACGGCGCGGGCAGGTCGGCGTCGGCGACCGAGAAGACAGTCTCCAGCGGGAAGTCCAGGAAGACCGGGCCCCGGTGCGGGGTGAGCGCGGCGGTGAGGGCGGCGTCCACCGCGCGCGGGATGTCGTCGGTGCTGAACACCGTCTCGGCGTGCTTGGTGACCGGGGCGACAAGCGGCAGGTGGTCCATCTCCTGGAGGCTGCCCGACCCCCAACGGAAGGCGGGCGCCCGGCCACCGAGCACCAGCACCGGGGAGGCGTTGAAGAAGGCGCTTGTCATGCCCGAGATGCCGTTGGTGACGCCGGGGCCGGCGGTGAGCACGGCGAGGCCGGGACGGCGCTGGAGCTTGGCCACCGCCTCGGCGGCGAAGACCGCGGACTGCTCGTGCCGGACGTCGTAGATCGGGAAGTCGGCCTTGTGCGCGGCGTCGTACAGCGGGAAGACGTGCCCGCCGGACAGCGTGAACATCTCCCGTACGCCGTGCGCGCGTAGTGCCGCGAGGGCCAGCTCTCCGCCGTGACCCTCGATCCGCTCCGTCATCGCCGCTCCTCTTCGTCGCTCATGATCGAAGCCCCACGCTACTGGCCGGTAGGCATAATGTGAACCGTTCTCGGTTCACCGCCGGACCGGGCGTCAGCGGCCGGTGAAGTCAGGCTTGCGCTTCTCGACGAACGCCGCCATGCCCTCGCGCCTGTCGTCTGTCGCGAACAGCGCCGCGAAGAGCTGGCTCTCCCACGCCAGGCCCGAGTTCAGATCCATGTCCAGGCCGCCGTCGACAGCCAGCTTCGCCGCGCGCAGCGCCTGCACAGGCCCCCTGAGGTACGGCGTGACGAGCGCGACTGCCGCGTCGTACACCTCGGCGGCCGGTACGACCCGGTCGGCCAGGCCGATCCGCAGCGCCTCCTGCGCGTCCACCATCCGCCCCGACATGATCAGGTCCTTCGCGCGCGCCGGCCCGACCAGGCGGGCCAGTCGCTGGGTGCCACCCGCGCCGGGGATGACGCCCAGCTTGATCTCCGGCTGACCGAGCTTGGCGTCCTCGGCAACCACCCGCCAGTCGCAGGCCAGCGCCAGCTCGCAGCCACCGCCGAGGGCATACCCGGTGATCGCCGCCACCACCGGCTTGGGGATCCGCGCGATCGCGCCGAGGGCGCTGGACAGGTTCGCGGCCCGCTCGGCCATGTCCACGTAGGACATCTCGGCCATCTGCTTGATGTCCGCCCCGGCGGCGAAGACCTTCTCCCCGCCGTACACGATGACGGCACGGACCTCGGGGTCGGCGGTGGCGGCCGTCGCGGCGGCGCGCAACTCCTCCTGCACCTGGGTGTTGAGCGCGTTCATCGGCGGCCGCTCCAGCCGGATCGTACCGATGCCGTCAGTGGTCTCCAGCCGAACGAACTCGCCCACGCTGCCCTCACTTCCTCGTCGAAGTCGCGTGCCAACCTTACGACCCGGCTCGTTGGGGTAAGTAGTGTGGTGTCAGCCCCGCGGGCGGGAGTCCAGCCATGATCACGTATTACGACGACAGGTCGGTGCAGGTCACCTCCACCGCCGTCCGGGTCGACGGCCGCAACTACTCGCTCGCCGAGATCACCATGGTCTGGCACCGCCGGGGCAGCCGCTCCTGGCGGGTGCTTGTCGGGCGGGGCGCGCTCGGCGCCGCGCTGGCCGGCCCGCTGGTCGCGGCCGTGCTCGGCATCGGCCTGGCCGTCTGGCTGCACCGCTCCCCCACCGTGACGATCGCGATCGTCGGCGCCTCGGTGCTGGTCGGGCTGGCCGTCGGCCCGGTCGCCGACTTCCTCTTCGAACACCTGGACCGCTCGTACGCCAGGGGCAGCCGGCACCTGGAGATCTGGGCACGCTGGCGGGGGCAACCGGTGCGGTTGCTGCAGACCGGCGACGCGCTGCGCTTCGGTCAGATCTACCGGGCGGTGCAGCGGGCGATGGAGCACACCCAGCCGGCCCGCCCCGCCGCCCGCCGCTGACCCTCACTTCGCCTCTCCGCCGCACGTGTGGGCGCTGCGGGTTTGCCTGGCGGTGGTTAGGCTTAGTGATGACCCTCTATTACCGGGACGACGCGGTGCAGGTGACCTCCGAGTCGATCCGGGCGGGCGGTCAGGTGATCGCCCTGCCCGACGTGACGTTCGTCTGGCACGAACGAGGGCCGAAGACCCTCGCCGTCCGCGGCCGGGTGCTGGGTCGCGGCGTGCTGGTCCTGCTGCTGTCCCTGCCGCCCCTCGTCGGGCTGGTCTGCGTGGTCTCGCTTGCCTGGTCCGCTCAGGACCGGGGCAACTGGCAGTTGGCGCTGATCATCCTCGCCGCCTGCGCGGTGGGGGCGCTGGCACTGGCCCCGTTCCTGGAGATCCCCCTCGGCTGGCTGGACCGCTCCTACGAGCGCGGCAGCCACGTGCACGAGCTGTGGGTGCAGCACCACGGCCAGGAGCACATGCTGCTGCGCACACCCGACGCGCTACGGTTCGGGCAGATCTACCGGGCCGTGCAGCGCGCCGTCGAGCAGCAGGGGGACCATCGATGACCACCCGTCGCGGCGAGGCAGTCGCCCTCGCCGGGCTGCTCGCCACCGCCGGCGTCACCCACCTGCTCCGCCCCCGCCTCTACGACCCGATCGTGCCGCGTGCGCTGCCCGGACCGGCCCGCCTCTGGACGTATGCCAGCGGCGTCGCCGAGCTGGCTGTCGCGGCGGCTGTGGCACACCCGGCCACCCGGCGGGCCGGAGGTCGGGCGGCCGCCGCGCTGTTCGTCGCCGTGCTGCCGGCCAACGTGAAGATGGCTGTGGACTGGCGGCACCGCCGACCGACGAAGCGGGCCATCGCCTACGGCCGGGTGCCGCTACAGGTGCCGCTGGTGTGGTGGGCGCTGCGCGTCGCCCGCGCCGGCCGGTAGACCGACCACCGGCCAGTGGCACGGCGGCCAGCGGCCAGTGGCACGGCGGAGCTGGTCAGCGCAACGGCAGGGTGGTGGCGATCGGCCAGCCCAGCAGAGCCGCGCCCACGAGGGCCGGCAGCCAGCGTGGGGCCGCGTACCGGCGCAGCACGGCCGCCCACAGCACGTGCCAGCCGAGTAGTACGGCGAACAACGGCACCACAAGCAGCACGAACCCGGGTGCCACGCCGACCACCGCCGAGGTGCTCAACACGAGCACGGTGACCGCGACGACCAGCAGGTGTCGCCAGGCCCGGCCGGCGGCGACCAGCTCGACGCCCAGCAGGAACACCAGGCAGCCGGCCACCACCAGCGGAAGCAGCCACCAGCGGGCGCCGACCGGCAGCGCCGAGGTCAGGCCCAGATGGATCGGCAGCGCGACGGCGAGGACCGCGTACGCCGTCAGGGCCAGCGCCGCGACGACGGTGCCCGCCGGCGCACGGCCGTCCGCCGGGTCGAGGACCGCGCCGGGCATTCGCGCCGGGCCCGGCGTTCGCGCCGCACCGGGCAGCCAACGTTGGCCGGCGATCACCAGGAGGCCGCTGACCAGCAGGAACCCGGTGACGTAGCCGCCGACCGCGAGCGGGAGCCGGTTGGTCGGCAGCACCGCCGCGACGACCGCGCCGAATCCGGTCGCGAGGACCGCCAACCCGAGCAGGGCCGGGCCACCGAGCGGCACAATCTCCCCGACCCTCGCTGGGCTGCCCGCCGGCGCCTGGTGGCCGGTGGCCCGCCGGCCCAGGAGCAGGGCCGCCAACGGGACGACGCCGACGGCGAACGCGAGCACCAGCAGCGCCGCCCCGGCGAGCCGGACGAGCGGTCGGGGCGACGCGGTCCCGTCGACGCTGGGCAGCCAGTCGGCGATCTCCTCGTGGGTACGCGGGGCGAAGAGCACCGAGATGTGCTCCACGCCGGGCACCACCACGGCTGGCCGTCGGCCCACCGACGCGCCGCGCCGAGCGGCGTCGTCGGCCGCGCGCCGGAACGCGGGAAACTCCGCCCCGCCGACGATGAGCAGCAGCTCCGCCGGGTGCCCGGGCGGCAGTTCACCGGCGTCGGGCAGCGAGATCGCCAAGGTCCGGGCGATCTCGGGGTGACCGGCCGCGTACCTGGTGACCGCGCCCGCGCCCATCGAGTGCCCGACAAGCATGATCTGGGCCGGGTCGACGTCGGGCCGGGTACGCAGGTAGCCGACCGCGGCGTCCAGGTCGGCGGCGAGCGTCGCCGGTGACATGTCGGGGCCGAGTCGGGCCGAGTTGGCGCCGTGCCCGGCGAAGTCGAACAGCAACGCGACCGCTCCCCGGCGGGCCACGGTGTCGGCGATCGGGCGCATCAGTCGCGCCGAGCCGGCGAATCCGTGCGCGATCACCACACCGGGACGCCGGGCGTCCGCTGTCGGCGGGCCGGCGCGTACCTCGGTCATCGGTACGCCGCCGACGGTGACCTCCCGCACGGAGAGGCCGGCGTCCGCGCGGACCAGCACCGCCGTGCCGAGCGCGGCGGCCAGCGCCGCGAGCACGGCGAGCAGGGCGGCGGCGCGGGTGCTCGGCGGGTGGTGCGGCGAGGCGGCCGACATGCCGGCACCCTACCGTCGGACGCCCCACCACTCGCCCACGAGCGGTTGTGGCCGGGCCGACGCACACTTGGTCCCATGGCGATTCCCCTCCCCACCCCCACGGCCGTGGTCGGCCTGACCCGCTCCGCCCTCGACCAGGCGCTCGGCTCGGCCGCCTCGTTCGCCGCCGTGCCCGCCCGTGCGTTCGCGGTGCTGGACGGGGTGGAGGCGCTGCTGGCCAGGATCAACGGCGTGGTGGATCGGATCGAGACGACCCTGGACCGGACCGACCGGGTGCTCAGCGACGCCGAGGCGGCGGTCCGCGAGGTGGCGGTGATCAGCGCCGCGGCGACCACCGCCATCGACACCGCCAGCGAGGTGGCGACTGCCGCCGCCGTGGTGGTCACCGAGGCGGAGAAGGTCGCGCAGGTCGCCGGCACGGTGGTCACCGAGGCCGAGGCGGTGACCGGCAACGCCGCGGTCACCGTGGGCACCGCCGCGCAGGCGGCCGCCACGGCGGCGGAACTGCTGGCGGCGTACGAGCCGGCGTTGCGGCGGGCCGCACCGATGACCGAGAGGTTCGTCGAGGAGCTGAGTCACGAGGAGATCACCGCGGCGATCCACCTGATCGACGAGTTGCCCAAACTCAAGGAGCACCTGACCGCCGACATCCTGCCGATCCTGGCGACGCTTGACCGGGTCGGGCCCGACCTGCACGACCTGCTGGACGTCACCCGTGACCTCAAGCTCGCCGTGGCGGGCATCCCCGGCCTCGGCATGCTTCGGCGGCGCGGCGAGAAGCTCAGCGACGAACCCGCCGGCTGAGCCCGCGCCGGTCCGTTCACCGCTTCGTCAGCAGTCGCAGGTGATCGACGACAGTGGCGCGGTCAGGTCGTCGACCGGCCGGCGGACCACCCCGGCCCCGGTGACCACCGGCAAGCCTTCCCGCACCCAGTACTCGAACCCGCCGAGCATCTCCTTGACCGGGTAACTGAGCCGGGCGAACTCCAGAGCGGCCCGGGTTGCGCCGTTGCAGCCCGGGCCCCAGCAGTAGGTGACCACCGCCGAACCCTCCGGGATCAGCCCCGCAGCCCGGGCGGCGATATCGGCTGTGGGTAGGTGCACCGCTCCCGGCAGGTGACCCTGCGCCCAGGCCGCCTCCCCCCGGGAGTCGACGACCACCAACCCGGGAGTACGGGCGGACAGGTCGGCGTGCACGTCGCTGACATCGGTCTGGACGCTGAGGCGGGCGAGGAGGTGGGCGGAGGCGGTGGCCGGGTCGGCTGCCGGGACGGCGAAGGTGAAGGTCATGCACCGATCCTGGCTGCCCTCCCAGCTCCGGACGAGTGGCGGGAACGACCTCCTGCGCTAATATCCCGCCATGCCGAGCCGCGTTGTGGCCGCCACTCCACTCCCGGTGCCGACTGCCCGGCGACCGGCCGCCGGACATCGCGTCGCCCTGCTCGCGTACCCGGGGATGTCGATGTTCGAGTCCGGAATCGTCACCGAGGTGTTCGGGCTGCCCCGACCCGAGTTCGACGTCGACTGGTACGACCTGATGGTCTGCGCCGAGCGGCCCGGGCCGGTACCTGTCGTCGGCGGGGCCAGCCTGCACACCCCGTACGGCCTGGCGGAGCTGGCCGCGGCGCAGACGGTCATCGTCCCCGGCGTACCCGACGTGACCGCCGACCCCGCACCCGAGGTGGTGAGCGCCCTGCTCCGGGCACACCAGCGCGGCGCGCGGATCATGTCGATCTGCTCTGGCGCCTTCGCGCTGGCCGGAGCCGGGCTGCTGGACGGGAGGCGGGCCACCACCCACTGGCAGTACGCCGAGCTGTTGGCACAGCGGTATCCGCGGGTCGAGGTGGACCCGGACGTGCTCTACCTCGACGACGGAGACCTGCTCACAAGCGCCGGCAGCGCCGCCGGGCTCGACCTGTGCGTGCACGTGGTACGGCGCGACCATGGCGCGGCGATCGCCAACGCGGTCGCCCGGAGGTTGGTGATCCCCCCACACCGCGACGGTGGGCAGGCCCAGTTCGTCGAGGCGCCGGTGACCACCGGACCGGACGACGACGGGATCGCCCGCAGCATCGACTGGGCGCTCGCGCACCTCGCCGAACCGCTGACCGTGGCTCGACTCGCCGGGCAGGCGCACATGTCACCCCGCACCTACCTGCGGCACTTTGCCCGAGCCACCGGGAGCAGTCCGATCCGATGGCTGATCGACAAGCGGGTCCGGGCCAGCCTGGCGCTGCTGGAGGAGACCGACGCCCCGGTCGAGCAGATCGCCGGCGCGGTGGGCTTCGGCAGCCCGGTCACCTATCGCCACCATTTCGGTCGGGTCATGCTGACCTCGCCGTCGGCGTACCGTCGGGCCTTCCGCACGGGCACGACGGCGGGCGGCCGGGCGGTGTAGCGCGGGCGGGTCAGCCCGGCGCGTACAGCTCGTCGATCTCGGCGCGGCGCGGCAGCGCCACCGAGGCGCCGAGCTTCCGGACGCAGGCCGCGCCGGCCGCCGCCGCCCAGCGCACCGCGTCGACGACGTCCCGTCCCTCGCCCCAGCCGACCGCGAGGGCGGCGGTGAACGCGTCGCCGGCCGCCGTGGAGTCGACCACGTCGACCCGGACCGCGGGCACGTGCGCCTCGGTGCCGTCCCGGTCCACGTACCAGGCGCCCGCGTCGCCGAGGGTGAGCACGGCGCGGGGCACCAGGTCGAGCAGCGCCCGCGGTTCCTCCCGGCCCCGACCGGTGAACGCCTGCGCCTCGCCCTCGTTGACGACCAGCAGGTCCACAGCCCCGAGCAGTTCCGGCGGGAGGTCCCGGGCCGGTGCGGCGTTGAGGATGACCCGGGTGCCGGCGGCGCGGGCGGCAAGCGCGGCGGCGGTCACCGTCGGCACCGGGATCTCCAGTTGGGCGACCAGGACGTCCGCCCCGCGTACCGTGGCCAGTTCCTCGTCGGTGAGGGCGACCAGCGCGTCGTTCGCGCCGGGGGTGACCAGGATGGCGTTCTCGCCCTGGGCGTTGACCATCACGAGCGCCACACCGGAGGTGCCGTAGACGACCCGCAGGTGGTCGGTGTCCACGCCGGCCGCCGTGATCCGGGCCCGCAGCGTGACGCCGAACGCGTCGGAGCCGATCGCGCCGAGGAAGGCGCAGGAGGCGCCGGCCCGGACCGCGGCGATGGCCTGGTTGGCACCCTTGCCGCCGGGCACCATCACGAAGTCGGTGCCGAGCATGGTCTCGCCCGGTCGGGGCAGCGACGGGGCCATCGCGACCAGGTCCATGTTGGCGCTGCCCACCACTGCCACCCGGGTCTGCGGCACGGTCACCCGCTCAGGCGGCGCGCGCGGTGTAGCGGTCGCCGGACCGCTCGACCACCAGCGGCAGACCGAAGGTCTTGGAGAGGTTGTCGCCTGTCAACGTCTCGGCGAGCAGACCCTGGGCGACGACGGCGCCCTCGCGCAGCAGCAGCGCGTGGGTGAACCCGGGCGGGATCTCCTCCACGTGGTGGGTGACGAGCACCATGGCGGGGGCGTCCGGGTCGTACGCCAGCTCGGCCAGCCGGGCGACCAGGTCCTCGCGGCCACCCAGGTCGAGGCCGGCGCTGGGCTCGTCGAGCAGCAGCAGCTCCGGGTCGGTCATCAGTGCCCGGGCGATCTGGACGCGCTTGCGTTCGCCCTCGGAGAGGGTGCCGTAGCGGCGTTCGGCGAGGTTGCCCACGCCGAGCTGGCTGAGCAGCGCCCGCGCCCGCGCCTCGTCGCCACGCTCGTAGCTCTCCTGCCAGCGCCCGACCACCGACCAGGCGGCGGTCACCACCACGTCGCTCACCTGCTCGTCGGCGGGCACCCGCTCGGCGAGCGCGGCGGTGGAGAGCCCGATGCGGGTACGCAGCTCGTTGACGTCGGTGCGGCCGATCCGCTCACCGAGCACGTGTGCGACGCCGGTGGTGGGGTGCAGTCGGCCGGCGGCCAGGTTGAGCAGGGTGGTCTTGCCCGCGCCGTTGGGGCCGAGCACCACCCAGCGCTCGTCCAGCTCGACCCGCCAGGTCAGGTCCTGCAGCAGGGCGGTGCCGGAGCGGCGTACGCCGACGCTGTCGAGGCTGACCACCAGATCCGGGTCCACGGGTGCGGCGGCAGGCGCGACGCCGGCAGCGCCGGGGATCAGGTCACCAGTCACCCGACCATCCAACCACGCAGCGCCGGGGCGCCCCCCATGGGCGGCGCCCCGGTCATAGGGTGAGGCACCGTGTCGTTGATCACCACAACCGGAGGACGACAGATGCCCGATCGACGTACGGAGCCGCGCGGATGAGCGCGGTCATCGAGATCGAGGGTCTGCGCAAGACCTTTCGCAGCGTGCGCCACGGTAAGCGGGTGGCGGTCGACGGGTTCGACCTGCTGGTCGAGGCGGGGCAGATCCACGGTTTCCTGGGGCCCAACGGCTCCGGCAAGACCACCACGCTGCGCGCCCTGCTCGGCCTGGTCCGGGCCGACGGCGGACGGATGACTGTGCTCGGCCAGCCGTCGCCGGAGCTGCTGCCCCGGGTGGCCGGTCGGGTAGGCGCGATCGTGGAGAGTCCACAGTTCTTCGGCAACTTCACCGGGCGTCGCACACTGCGGCTGCTGGCCCGTGCCGGCGGGGTGTCGATCTCCCGGGTGGACGAGGCGCTGGAGCTGGTCGGCCTGCATGACCGGGGCGACGATCGGGTGAAGGGTTACTCGCTGGGCATGAAGCAGCGCCTGGCGGTGGCGTCCGCGCTGCTGAAGGATCCGCAGCTGCTCATCCTGGACGAGCCGGCGAACGGCCTCGACCCGGCGGGCATCCGCGAGATGCGCGACCTGATGCGGTCGCTCGCGGCGGCCGGGGTGACAGTGCTGGTGTCCAGCCACATCCTGGGCGAGATCCAACTGATCTGCGACCACGTCACGATCATCTCCCGGGGGCGGCGGGTCGCGGCCGGCCGGGTGGACGAGGTGCTGGCGGGCCACGACCGGCACGAGTTCCTGGTCCGGGTTGCCGAGCCGGAGCGCGCCGCCGACCTGCTGCACGAGGCGGAGCTCGCGGCGGTCGTCGACGGCGAGGCGCTTGTGGTGAGCGGGGTGACCGATCCGACCGTCATCAGCCGGGTGCTGGGCGAGCAGGGGCTGTGGGTGGGCGAGTTGACGCCGCTGCGGCCCGATCTGGAGAGCGTCTTCCTGGAGCTGACCGGCGCCGGCGAGCATCAGTCGGTGCCCCGCCAGGTCGACGACTCGCCGCTGCCGCCGGGCGCCGACGGCGCCGTGGTGATCGATCTCGACGTACGGGGAGTGGACGCGTGAACCTGGTCCGGGCCGAGTTGGAGCGGCTGTCCGCGCGCCGCTTCGTGCAGCTCATGGTCGTCCTGCTGGCGCTGGCGTTCGCCGTCACCGCGGCGACCACCCTGGCCGGCTCGCACCGGCCGAGCGCGGCCGAGCTCAGCTCGGCGCGGACGAAGGCCGCCGAGGCGCTGCGCGGCATGGAGGCCACCCACCAGCAGTGCCTGGCCCGGCAGAACAGCACGACCCTGCCCGGCGACACGGACGACTTCTTCGCGACCGACTGCGCGGAGCTCGACCCGATCCGGCAGGACCGGTTGCCGATCGCTGCCGACTACCTGCCCGGGGTGTTCAGCTTCGAGCAGCAGGCACGCCCGCTGCTGTACTTCCTCATCGCGTTCCTGGTGCTGTTCGGGTTCCTGGTGGGCGCCTCGTACGTCGGGGCGGATCTGAACTCCGGTGGGGTGGTGAACCTGCTGCTGTGGCGGCCGCGCCGGCTGACGGTGCTCGGCACGAAGCTGGGCACCCTGCTCGGCACGGTGTTGGCGCTGGCCGTGGGGGCCTCCCTGGTCTACCTGGCCACCTTCTGGGTGATCGGGCAGACCGCCGGGTTGGGCGGTCAGCCCGGGGACGACTTCTGGCGTTCGCTGGGCGCCGTGCACGGCCGTGGCCTGGTGCTGGTGCTGTTGGCCGCCGCGCTGGGCTTCGCCATCGCGACGCTGGGCCGACACACCTCGGCGGCGCTCGGCGCGGCCGCCGCGTACACGGTGTTGTGGGAGCTGGGCGCGCGGCTGGTGCTGGAGATCGTCGACGCCCGGCGGCCGGACCGGTTGATGCTCTCCAGCCACATCGGGGCGTGGCTCAACGGCGAGGCGCGTTTCTGGGACAACCAGCTCTGCACGAGCAGCTCCGGCACCGGCTCCTGCTCGGGCTACTACAGCCTGACCTGGGGACCTTCGCTTGTGGTGCTGCTCGCGATCACCGGCGGGTTGACAGTTGCGGCGTTCGCCGTGTTCCGTCGCCGCGACCTGCTCTGAGTGGCTCGCCGGGCCGTCCGCAGCGAGTGGGGCGGCCCGGCGAGAGCACCGGCAAGAGCTTGCAGCTTGATGGCCTGCGGTGAAATATTCCTTCACATGACCGCTCCAGCGGGCTCAGCCGACGGTGGAGCCGAACACCTCGTCGCGGACGGCGTCCAACGCGGTGCGCAGCGCGCCGCGCAGGATCGGCTCCTCGGTGAGGCCGGTGGGCACCACACGTGGCCGAACCAGGGTGATCGCCGCGACCTCCCGCTGCACCCGGTCGGCGAGTGCCGCCCCGCCGGCCTGGCCGACCTCGCCGGCAAGCACGACCAACGGCGGGTCGAGCACCACGCAGGTGCTTGCCACGCCGAGCGCGAGCCGACGGGCCAGCTCGTCGAGCATCGGGCCGCCGGCCGCGCCACCGGCGACTGCCGCGCGGACGGCCTCGGCGGCGTCGGTGTCCGGGTAGCCGTGCTCGCGGGCCACCGCGCGTACCGAGTCGCCGCCGATCACCTGCTGGAAGGCCGGCTTGGCACGACGCGAGACGTCGCGCGGGATGGGCGCTCCGGGCACCGGCAGGTAGCCGATCTCGCCGGCCGCGCCGCTGCTGCCGTGGTGCAGGCGGCCACCCAGCATGATCGCCAGGCCGACGCCGGCGCCCACCCAGACCAGCACGAAGTCGGCCACTCCCTGCGCGGCGCCGGACTGCGCCTCGGCCACCGCTGCCAGGTTGACGTCGTTCTCGAAGACCACAGGTGTGTGCAGGTCGTCGCGCAGCGCGCCGAGCAGACCGCTGTGCCAGCGCGGCAGGTTGAAGGCGAAGGTGATGTCGCCGGTGTGCGGATCGACCAGGCCCGGCGTGCCGAGCACGATCCGCCGTACGCTGCTGAGCTGCGCCTGGGCGCTGCTGGCTGCCTGCACCACGGCGTTGTGCACCACGCCCACCGGGTCGTCGGTGTCCCGCGTCGACTGCTCCACCCTGCCGATGACGGCGCCGGTGATGTCGGCGCAGGCGGCCACCACCCGGTCCGGCCCGACGTCCACCCCGACGACGTGGGCGCTGCTCGGACGCACCGCGTAGAGCTGGGCGTTCGGCCCCCGCCCGCCGGCCTGCTCGCCGACCCGGCTGACCAGGCCGCGCTCCTCCAGCCGCTCGACGAGTTGCGAGGCGGTGACCTTGGACAGGCCGGTCAGCTCGCCGAGCCGGGCCCGGGTGAGCGGCCCGCGCTCGAGGAGCAGTTCCAACGCCGCACGGTCGTTGAGCGCCCGCAACAGGCGGGGGGTGCCGGGCAGCCGGGTCGCACTCATGCCACGTCCTCTAGTTTTAGTAAACCTTGCTAACTGTAAACCGACCTGCGAACGGGTAGCCGTAGCGTAACGGCCACCCGGAGGCATAGTGCTCGGCCGACCCGGCAGGGCGACGACCACCGCGGGTACGACGTTCGTGCCCGGGAGGACCGAAGGGAGAGATCACGTGGGGCTCGATCCAGGACTGCGTCGGCTCGCGCTGGGCACGTTGCTCGCCGCGTACCCGGGGCCGGTCCCGCCCGACTGGGCGGTCGACCTGGTGGCCGACGGACTGGCCGGGCACACCCTGTTCGGCACGAACGTGCACGACCCCGCCCAGGTGGCGGCGAGCACCGCCGCGCTGCGCGCCGGCCGGGCGGACGTGCTGATCGCCATCGACGAGGAGGGTGGCGACGTGACCCGGCTGGCGCACGCCACCGGCAGCCCGTACCCCGGCAACGCCGCCCTCGGCGCTGTCGACGACGTGGCGCTGACCCGACGGGTCTACCGGGCGATCGGCGCCGAGCTGGCCGCGCTCGGCATCACCGTCAACCTCGCCCCCACCGTCGACGTGAACACCGCCGACGACAACCCCGTGATCGGCACCCGCTCGTTCGGCGCCGATCCGGTCCGGGTGGCCGCCCACTCGGCCGCCGCCGTGAGCGGTCTGCAGGCCACAGGTGTCGCGGCCTGCGCCAAGCACTTCCCCGGCCACGGCGCCACAGTCACCGACTCCCACCACGAACTGCCCACTGTCGACGTACCACTGGAATTGCTGCGCCAGCGGGACCTGCCGCCGTTCGCCGCGGTCGTCGCCGCCGGGGCACGTGCCGTGATGACGGCGCACATCCGGGTGCCGGCGCTCACCGGCGACGATCCGGCCACCTTCAGCCGGGCCGTCCTGGTCGACCTGCTGCGTGCCGAGTACGGCTTCACCGGCACGGTGATCACCGACGCGCTGGAGATGAAGGGCGCCGCGGTGGCCGCCGGGGGTGTCGGGCCGGCCGCGGTCCGGGCCCTGTCGGCCGGCGCCGACCTGCTCTGCGTCGGCGCGACTGTCGATGCCGCGCTTGTCGAGCGGGCGGCCACCGAGATCGTCGAGGCGACCGCCGACGGCCGGCTGCCGATCGCGCGGGTCGAGGAGGCGGCCGGCCGCGCCGCCGCGCTCGCCGCCTGGACCCGGACCGCCGGCGGGTCACCCACCACCGAGGACCCCGAGCTGGGGTACGCCGCAGCGCGCCGCGCGGTCCGGGTGGACGGCCTGCTCACCGGCCTGGACCAGCCACTTGTGGTGCAGTTGCACACCGAGTCCACAATCGCCGAGGGACGGGTGCCGTGGGGCCTCGGCCCCCACCTGGACGGCGTGCCGGAGATCCGGGTGATCGCCACTGAGACCGATCCGGCGACTCTGCGCCGGTTGGCCGGCGACCGCCCCATCGTGCTTGTCGGGCGGCACCTGCACCGGCTGCCCGGCGGCCCGGAACTGATCGCCGACCTGGCCGCGGCGCATCCGGTGACAGTGGTGGAGATGGGCTGGCCGGCACAGTGGCGCCCAACTGGCGTACGTGCCTTCGTCACCACGTACGGCGCGAGCCACGCCAACGGCCGCGCTGCGGCCGAGGTGCTCGGCCTGACCCACTGAGCCTGGGCGCCGTCCGGGCGGGCTCCAGGGCTCGACCGGATGGCGCACCCCAGTGTGGCGCGACAGTGTCCACAGTCACTCGTCGCCCCTTCTTGAACATGTTCAACAATCGCCCTAGGCTGACGTCGTCGGTAGTTGAACACGTTCAAGGAAGGCGTCCCCATGGACATCAAGGTCTGGATGTACGTGATCTACCTCGCGGTCAGTGTCGGCCTGACCATCTGGGTGGCTCGGGCGCTGTCCCGCAACGGGCAGGTCTTCCTGGAGGAGGTGTTCGCCGACGAACGACTCGCCCGAGCCGTCAACAGCCTCCTCGTGGTCGGCTTCTACCTGCTCAACCTCGGCTACGTCACGGTGGCCATGAAGCACTCCGACCCGGTGCTCACCACCAGCCAGGCCATGGAGGAGCTGTCCCTCAAGATCGGTCTCGTGCTCCTCGTGCTCGGCGCGCTGCACTTCTTCAACGTCTTCGCACTGGGCCGCTACCGCCGCAACCGACTCCGCCAGCTCGCCACCCACCCCCCGATCGCTCCGATCGGCCGACTCCCCATGCCGTCCGCCCCGCCCGGACCGCAGCCGGTCGGCGCGTACCCGGCCGGACCACACCCGGCCGGCGGGTATCCGGCCGGACCGCAGCCGACGGGCGGGTACCCGGCCGGACCGCAGCCAGCGGCACCGCAGCAGAGCGCCGGGCCGGCGAACAACCCACCGACCCGATGACCGTGCCACCGGCCCACGGCGTCGGCCGGCTCCCGGATCCCACCGCTCACGGGGGCGGTGGGATCCGGGGGTTCACAGTCCTGTTCGACGCGAACTGCCCGCTCTGCCGGGCCGCCCGCCGGTGGCTCTCGTCCCGCGCCCAGCTCGTACCCCTGGAGTTCGTGCCGGCGGGCTCGACCGAGGCCCGGCGGCGCTTCCCCGGCCTGGACCACGACGCGACGCTGCGTGACCTGACAGTCGTGGCCGACACCGGCGAGGTGTACGCGGGCGACGGCGCCTGGTTCGCCTACCTCTGGGCGTTGGCCGACCACCGGTCGGCGGCCGAGCGGCTGTCCCGGCCTCACCTGTTGCCGCTGGCCCGGCAGGTGGTGGCGACCGCCTCCGCGATCCGGGAGCGGGTTCGCGATCCGTGGGCCGAGCCGATCGACGATCCGGCGGGATACCGTGACCCCGATGACCGAGCAACCTGCGCAGACGACCACTGCCGGTGAACCTGCGACCGCCCGGGGCGAGCAGACCCGGCTGCTGATCCGGGACACCGCCATGCGGCTGTTCCGGGAGCGCGGCTATGCCCAGACCACGATGCGGGCGATCGCGCAGGAAGCCGGTGTCGCGGTGGGCAACGCCTACTACTACTTCGGCTCGAAGGACCACCTGATCCAGGAGTTCTACGCCCAGTCCCAGGTCGAGATCCGGGCGGCGGCCCAACCGGTGCTCGACCGGGAGGAGGCGTTCGGCGCGCGGCTGGCCGGGGTGCTGCACGCCGGCATCGACGTGCTGACCCCGTCGCACGACTTCGCGGCGACCTTCTTCAAGACCGCGGCCGAGCCGACCTCTCCACTCAGCCCCTTCTCCGCCGAGTCGTCCGGGCCCCGGCAGGCGGCGATCGACCTGTTCGCCGAGGTGCTGACCGGCTCGACCGCCAAGGTGGACGCGGAGCTGCGCCCTCAGCTACCCGAGCTGCTCTGGCTGGCGTACATGGGCGTCGTCCTCTACTGGGTACACGACCGGTCACCCGGTCAGGTCAAGACCCGGCAGTTGATCGACGGCGTGGTGCCGCTCATCGACAGGCTGGTCGCGCTGTCGCGGTTGCGGGTGCTCCGCCCGGTGACCCGACAGGTGCTCGACCTCATCCGCACGCTGCGTCACTGACCGGTTCAGCCCGTCGGTCGGCTCCGCCGCAGGTCAAGTCCGTTATTCGACACTCCGACCCGACAGCTCGCATCTTGCACCGGGCAGATCCGATACGTAGCGTGATCGACATCGGATCGGCCCGTCAACGACGCGGCCGACCGCCCGAGAACCGGGACCTGGGGGCAGGTTGCGGACCGTGGATCCGGCCCGGGATCCACGGTCCGCGCACTGAGAACGGCTCCCCGTCTCACCGCGGATAGACCCCGTACGCCCGCCAACCCCGGTCCGGGAAGCCCGCCGCCTCCGCGACCCGGGCCGAGGCGTGATTGTCCCTCTCGTGCAGGTACGTCGGCACGGCACCCTCGTCCAGGACCCGCCGCGCCGCCTGCGCCACCAGCCGACGCGCGAGGCCCCGACCCCGGGCCGCCGGGGCGGCGCCAACGGCCAGTTCGTGCCCGAACGCGTCGTGGCGTTTTATCCCGGCGCCGGCCAGGTACGCGCCGTCGGAGTCGCGGACCACGAGCACCGGCCGGTCGAACAGCCGCAGCCAGGGCGGCAGGCCGGGGGCTGTCGACTCGGTCCACTCCCCCACGTCGGGAAGCGGCGCGGGAGAGAGACTCCAGCGGAACGGGCCGTCGTGCACGCGGAAGGTGGGCAGTCCGACGGCCTGCGGCAGTGCCGCGAGCATGCGCTCCGGTGCGCGCCGGACCAACGCCCGGATCGCCGCCACCCGGTCGGGCGCGACGGAGAGCACCGCGCTCCGACCGGTGTCGACGGCCAGGGCCGGACGCAGCCGACCGTCCCAGGCCGGCCTGGCCCGGCGGTGCGAGGCGACCACGTGCAGCCCCGGACCGGCCGGCCACTGGCCGAGCCAGGAGGCGAGGTGCAGTTGCAGCCGCCGGTCGAGCATGCGTACCTCCCGTCACCCACACGTCGTGGATCACCGTACGCCGGGCGGCCCGGTCGGGCGGGCCTTCCCGCCGGGGGCCGGGTGACCCGCGGCCACGACTGCGTCGGGGCGCCGGCGTGCTGCCCGAGATCCGGGAACCGGGTGGCGAGATCGGCCGTCATAGGTATTTCCATACATGGACACCTTTCTTTGGGACGGTATGGTCATGCCGATTCAGCCGAACGACCGCTTCCACCAGGACCCCACGCGACTCTGGCGAGCAGCGGAGGAAGCCGGGCCCGTTCCGGCCCAACCGCGCCACCGGGTGACCCGCGCCACGGGCGCGCTGTCCTGGGCGAAGCTGAACAGCGTGCCGGCCGGCAGCTCCAGCCGGCACGGCCTCAACACGCGCTGACGCACCACACCCGACTACGACCGGATCAGCGCCGTCACCGGCCAGCCCACCGAGTGGCTGGCGCCGAAGGGAACTCTCTGACGTCAGCCGGGGACGACACACCGCAGGAGGACCAGCGGCGGCTTTCGCACACCTGTCGGGTAATTTCTTGTGGTCCGGCACCCCGGCCTACGACAGGAGAAGCTCCGCGCATGGGCAAGAAGACGATCCACGTCTCCGACTTCACCGGCACCGTTCTGCAGCAGGACGACGAGGTGGTTCGTGTCGTCGTCCTGGAGCACCCGGACCTGGTCGCCGGGCCCGTGCAGCTCGACGCCACCCCGGGCGAGGTGGAGAGCATCGACGACGCCGCGCTTGACGTGGCGGTGGTGGAGATCCACGACCGGCACGGCGGCGGCGAGCCCCGACGGGTGGTCCTCACCGCAAGCGAGTTCGACGCGATGGCCACCGACGTCCCGATGGCGCAACTGCTGCGGACTGCCGAGCGGGTCCGCCCACCCAAGGCCCGCAAGGGCCCCGAAAAGATCGACTACGGCACGCTCGAGCACGCCGGGAAGCCGCACCGGGGGCGGGTCACCGAGGAGGAGGCCCGACTGGTCCGCGAGCAGCTCGACGAGGTCAACAAGCGCCTCGCCGACGCGGGCGTGCGCCAGATCGACCCGACCGATCCGGAACACGCCCTGCGGTACGGCTTCCCCGACGCCACCTGAGCGAGCGCCTCAGCAGGCCTTCTTGGCCCGCTTGCGGAAGGCGGTCTCGGTGACCGCCTTCCGCTTGTCAGGCCCCGTGCGACCATCCGAGGCGAGGCCGGGCGAGGGCTCCGTGACGTGCGGCCCGCCAAGGACATGCACGAGCGGTCCTCTCCGGCGCCGGCGACCGTCCCGGTCGCCGTCAGCCAGCGTCGTCGGCCGCTGACGCCTTGACGACGGCCGCGAGGGCGGCGGACAGGTCGGCTTCGACGGCCTCCTTGGTCAGGCCGAGATCGGTGAGTACGCCGGTCCCGTCCTCCTGCTCCACCAGGGCGAGCAGGATGTGCTCGGTGCCGATGTAGTTGTGCCCGAGTCGCAGCGCCTCCCGGAAGGTCAGCTCCAACGCCTTCTTGCCGCGCGCGTCGTACGGGATGAGGTCTGGGACCTGGTCGACCGCCGGCGGAAGGACCGCGCCGACCGCCTCGCGTACCGCCTCGGCTGTCGCACCCCGACCCGCCAGCACCCGAGCCGCCAGCCCCTCCGGCTCGGCGAGCAGACCCAGCACCAGGTGCGCGGGGCCGATCTCGGGGCTCCCCGCGGCGCGGGCCTCCTCCTGGGACGCCACGACCACGTTACGGGCCCTGGGAGTGAACCGACCGAAGCCGGCATTCGGGTCGAGCGCTGCCGCCTCGGTGGAGCCCTTCGCTACGAAGCGCTTCTGGGCGGCCTGCTTGCTGACCCCCATGCTGCGGCCGATGTCGGTCCAGGAGGCGCCCGAGCGCCGGGCCTGGTCGACGAAGTGCCCGATCAGGTGGTCAGCGACCTCTCCGAGGTGGTCGGCGGCGATGACAGCGTCGGTGAGCTGCTCGAGCGCGTCGGTATGCGCTTTCTTGATCGCCTGGATCAGGTCGTCGAGCTTGACGGAGTTGCTCATCTGGAAGGGTTCGGTCATGCGTCAACCATAAGTTGACGACTCCTCGGCGTCAACTTCGAGTTGACGCCCTCTCGTTGGTCACCCGACGAACTCGGGCAGGCGCTTGGCGACGGACGCCGGCGAGGGCATCCGGGCGATCTCCTCGGCGATGTCACGGACCGCGTCACGCTGCGCACCGTACGGCGCGAGCACACGGCGAGTCTGTTCGGCGACCGCGTCCGCGTCCACCTCACCTGGCAGGAGCCGCAGGGCGACACCGGCGGCGCTGAGCGCGGCGGCATCGGCGAACTGGTTGGCGCCCTGCGGAATGAGCACCTGCGGCACACCGGCCGCGAGCGCGCCGAGGGTGGTGCCACTGCCACCGTGGTGCACCACCGCGTCGACGAGCGGCAGCAGCTCCGCCTGCGGCACCCAGCGGTGCACGGTGACCCCGTCGGGAATCTCGCCAAGCTTCTCCGGGGGCACCCGACCCGCCGCGACCACCACCTGCGCACCCAGCGTCGCCAGACCGGCCATGGCCGTCCGGAGCAGTTCCGGCGTGCCGAACGCGGTCCCGAGGGACAGATAGATGAATGGGCGGGACGTCCGGTGTCGCACCTCCGGGGGCAGCGGGGCCGCCGTCGAGAAGGCGACCGGCCGCAGCTCGATCCGACGCTCGGTGCCGAGGAACGTCTCGTCCTGCAGTGAGGGCGGCCAGATGTCGAGGTGCGGGCGGCCGACGACCTCGGCGTTCCTGGTGGGCAGTTCGAGGCCGATGCCGTCGGGAAACAGGCGACCGAACCCGTGCCACAGGCCCGGGATGCCCGCCCGACGGGCGGCGACGGCGGCTCCCGGCATCCCCCACTCGTGCACCACCAGGTCGGGTCGAAGACGCACCAGCTCCGGTTCCAGATCCTCGGCGTACGCCTCGTAGAAGACGTCGCCAGGACGGAATGGCCGTAGGCCGTTCGCGGCGAGCGGCGCGTGCACCGCCTCGCCGGCGGCGAAATGGACCTCGTGACCGGCCTCGCGGGCGGCGATGGCCAACGGGATCAGCGGATAGGTGTGCCCGACGGAGGCAAGACTGGCGAACAGCACGCGCATGGCGCCGGACGCTACCGGCCGCACCGCCGGCCCGGCTCGGCGCACCGACCCCTATACGGTGGGCTCCGGCCAAGCACGGGCTCGGTTCGAGGAGGTGGTCATGCGTCTGCACGTGGGATGCGCGATGTGGAGTCACCGGTCGTGGCCGGGTCGCTCGCTACCGTCCGGAGAGCGCCTGCGGCACTACGCGAGTTGGTGCGACGCCGTCGAGGGAAACACGACGTTCTACGCGACGCCGGCCCGGGACACCGTGGCGTCGTGGGCGGCGCAGACCGATCCGAGCTTCCGGTTCGTCCTCAAACTTCCCAGGGTCGTCACGCACGAACGCCGACTCACCGACGTCGGCGACCCGCTGCGCGCCTTCCTGGACGCGATCGAGCCCCTCGGTCCACGCGCCCACGCTCTCTGGATCCAGCTACCGGGGTCGTTCTCCCCGGCCGACGTGCCCGCCCTCGGCCGGTTCCTCGGCCAGCTCCCCCGCTCCCACCGGTACGCCGTGGAGGTTCGCCATCCCGCGTTCTTCACCGAACCCCGCGCGATCCGGCTGCTCGAGGAGACCCTCACCGCGGCCTCGGCCGAGTGGATTCCCTTCGACACCACTGCGTTCTTCACCAGCCCGCCGACAAGCGACGCGGAACGCGACGCCTGGACCAAGAAGCCACGGGTGCCGCTGCGGTCGGTCGCGCTTACCGACCGCCCGATCGTCCGCTACCTGGGCCGCGACGACAGCGCCCGAACGGTGCAGGGGTGGCGACGCTGGGTCGAGGTCACCGCCGACTGGCTGCGCGAGGGTCGCTCCCCCACCATGTTCGTCCACACACCTGACAACGCCGACGCGCCGCAGCTCGCCCGCCGGTTTCACGACGAGGTACGAGCACGCGTGCCCGGCCTCGACGCCCTGCCCGAACCGATGCCTGTCGAACCCCTGACCCTCTTCTGAGGAGTGCGCCTGCGGTCAGCGCTCGCGGTCGAGGAGGTCGTCGAGGTGATGCGCCGTGCTGATCAGCGAGAGGTGGCTGAACGCCTGCGGGAAGTTGCCGATCTGCTCACCTGTGGGGGCGATCTCCTCCGAGTAGAGCCCCAACGGCGTGCTGTACGTCAGCATCTTCTCGAACGTCAGCCGGGCGTCGTCGAGCCGGCCGGACTGGGCGAGGGCCTGGACGTACCAGAAGGTGCACATGCTGAAGGTGCCCTCGGAGCCGGCGAGCCCGTCCGGCGAGGCCTTCGGGTCGTAGCGGTAGACGAGGCTGTCGGAGACCAGGTCGCCGTCCATCGCGCGCAGCGTCGACTCCCACATCGGATCGGTAGGCGAGATGAAGCCGAGCCCAGGCATCGCGAGGAGCGACGCGTCCAGGATGTCGGTGCCGTAGTGCTGCACGAACGCGCCACGTCCGGGATGGAATCCACGTGCCATGAGCTGCTCGTAGACGGCGTTGCGCTCGATGGTCCAGCGGGCCGTGTCGCCGGGACGTCCATGGCGCTTCGCGAGACGGATGGCACGGTCCAACGCCACCCAGGCCATCAACCGCCCGTAGGTGAAGTCCTGCCGGCCGGACCGGGTTTCCCAGATGCCGTCCTCGGGCTGGTCCCAGTGGTCGCAGAGCCAGTCCATCAACCCCGCCGTCTTCCGCCACGCCTCGTACGAGACGAAAAGCCCGTTTCGGCTGGCGAGATCCAGAGCCAGGAGCGCCTCGCCGTAGATGTCGAGCTGCAGTTGGCCCGCCGCGCCGTTGCCGATTCGCACCGGCGCCGAGCCGCGGTACCCCTCCAGATAACCCAGCACCTCCTCGGGGAGGTCCGGTGAGCCGTCGATCCGGTACATCACCTGGAGGGGGACGTCACCGTCGCGGGCGTCCCGGATGCGCCCGTCGAGCCAGAGAAGATACTTCTCCGCCTCGTCTGTGAAACCGATGCTGAGCAGCGCGTGCACCGAGAACGAGGCGTCCCGGATCCACGTGTAGCGGTAGTCCCAGTTCCGCGGCCCGCCGATCTGCTCCGGCAACCCGGCCGTCGGCGCGGCGACCAGAGCACCCGTCGGGGCGTACGTCATGAGCTTGAGCGTCATCGCGGACCGTTCGACCATCTCCCGCCAGCGACCGGTGTAGGTGGAGCGGCCGATCCACCGCCGCCAGTGGTCGCGGGTCTCGGCGAGCAGTTCACAGGCCTGCTCGATGCTGAGCGCCCGGGGCGCGTGCGGGCAGTCCGTCTCCAGGACGACGCCGCCGATGTCGCCGCCGTGCAGCTCGTAGCGGACGCAGACGCCCTCCGCGTCCCGACGGATCGCCCCGGCGTCGATTAGCCGCTCCGCGTTCTTGAAGGGGGTCAGGGTGAGGGAGAGGGTCGAGCTGCGGAAGACGTCGCCCTCCGGATGGACCTCGAGCTCGTACGGATCCCGCCCGTAGTTGAACCGTGGCCGGCAGTCGAAGCGGAAGCGCATGCTTCCCCGGACCATCCGGACCAGCCGGATCAACCGATGCTGGTCGGTGGCCTGCGCACCGGTGACGGGCATGAAGTCCACCAGCTCCCCCACACCGTCGGCGCTGTGGAAGCGGGTGATCAGGATCGGCGTACCGGGCAGGTAGAGCTGCTTGCTCGTGTACTCGACGCCGTCCGGCGAGAGCTGGAAGTGCCCGCCCCTGCGACGGTCAAGCAGGGCGGCGAAGACGCTCGGCGAGTCGAAGCGTGGCGCGCAGAACCAGTCGATCGTGCCGTCCTTGCTGATCAGCGCTGCGGTCTGCAGGTCGCCGATCAGGCCGTGCTCCTCCACCGCGGGGTACGTCGTCTCCACGTGGGCTCCCGCCGCTCGTCGGGCTGACGGCGGCGACTACCCCGGATACCGCGCGCTACACGGCCCGTCATCTCCGTGTGGGACGAACGTGTCGGTGCCCGCCGATAGCGTGACACCGGACGCCAACGACGAGAGGACACCGGATGAGCCTGCGCGGATTCGCCACGCTGAACGTCTGGGCGGACGACGTGGCGGCGGCCACCGAGTGGTACGCCCAGTTCCTGGGCCAGGACGCGTACTTCTCGCGGCCCGGTCCCGACGGACGTCCGGCCTACACGGAGTTCCGCGTGGGCGACTACCAGGCGGAGCTGGGCATCATCGACCGCCGGTACGCGCCACCCGGCGCGGTGACCGGGCCGGGCGGCGCCGTCATGCACTGGCACGTCGACGACCTCGACGCCACCGTGGCGCGGCTCCTGGCCCTGGGCGCGACGGAGTACCAGCCGATCACGCCGCACGGGGACGAGGGGTTCGTCACCGCGGCGGTTGTCGACCCGTTCGGCAACGTGCTGGGCGTCATGACCAACCCGCACTACCTCGACGTGCTCTCCGCGGGGAGGGCGACGTGACCTGGCGTGCCGAGTCTTCCCCTCAGTTGCGCCGGTACCCGTCCACCGCCCTCCGCACCAGCACCGCCGCACTCTCGGCGTCCAGCCCGCTGGCGACGAGCAGGTCGTGGGCGGCCGTGCGAAACTCGCCTGCGGCGATCAACCCGGAGTAGCCCAGACGGTGGATGTGCGGTCGGGTGGGATCCCGCACGGCCTCCCCCTGCGCCCGTCCGATCATCTCGACACCCATCAGGATCTGCTCGCGGGCCTCCCGCGGCTCCGCACCGTTCTGGATCGTCCAGCGCAGGGTCAGCACGGCGGAGGCCAGCAGGTCGATGGCCGCGGGAAACTCCTCGGGGATGGGTTCCTCGTCCTTGAGCGCCGTCGTGAGTCGTCGGGACAGGGAGCGGCAGCTGTGCAGGCTACGGTCCAGATGCTGGATCGACGCCGTGTGGAAGGCCAGGGAGTCGCGCTCCCGCCAGCGCAGGGGCGCCAGCCGCCCCACCTCCTGGGCGGCGCTGAGCCCGTCGTTCAGGGCGGCCAGCCGGGGGCCGAGTTCCCGCAACCGGCGCAGGCTCCGCTCGGCGTCGGCGAGGTCGCGGCTCCGCAGCGCCGCGGCCAGCTCGTGGATGGTGGCGGCCGCCGGTCCGACGACGGGCTCGGCCAGCCGTAGCAGCGTCCGCTGCGGATGGATGGGCACCAGCAGCAGTCCGACAGCCAGCCCGACCAGTCCGCCGACCGCCGCGTCGACGAAGCGGGGGACGGACAGGTCGCGCACGGGTGGCTCCAGGGTGGCGATGAGGACCGCGGTGCCACCGGCCTGGGTGAGCAGCGAACCACCGCCCTTGAACAGGATGGCGAGGACGATCGCCAGCACGACGACCACGCCTGTCTGCCAGGCTCCGATGCCGAAGAACGGCATGAGGGTGTCGCCGACGGCCAGCCCGAGGATCACCCCGACCAGCAGCTCGACGGTGCGCCGCAGGCGTGACCCCATCGAGGCGGCCACGATGCCGACCGCGGTGGTGGGCGCGAGGACCGGGGACGGGTTGTGCAGGAATTGGTGCGTCACGAACCAGGCGATCGCCGCCGCGATGCCGGCCTGCACCGCGAGCAGGCCGTACAGGCGTAGCCGCCAGGTGCGGGAGCGGAGCCCCTCGTGTGCCCGCTCCCGCAGACCGGCGACCATCCGGCGAGCCCCGAGCCATCCGTGCGGTGCCGGGTCGCCGTCGGTCTCCGGCTCCTGGTTGACGGGCACGCGCGCCGCTTACCCGGCGCGCCCGAACCTATCCGGCGCCACCGCGCCCGCCGGAACGCGACGCGGGGGCACCCGCCGCCGGCCAGGACGGTAGGTGCCCCCGCGACGGGGCGGAGATCAGCTCAGCGAGCTGGCTCCTCCGGGCTGTACGACGCCGTTGACGGTGAGCTGGTACGGCGCGTACTGCGTCACCTGCTCGGTCGGCTCGTCGTACGCCACCACGGCAACGACCTTGGGGAACGCGTCAAGAACTGCCAACTGCACCTTGCCGATCGTGACCTCGGACTTGCCGTTCGACTCGAACTGCCAGGCGATCGAGTGCTTCTCGTCGATGCCGATGAGCCGCAGGTTCCAGTTCTTGACCTGGGTCGGGCGGATCTCGGTGGGCGAGTCGAACGGCGTCAGGCTGGAGCCGTCGCTTATCGTCCTCCCGCCGAGGGTGATGTCGTCGAGCAGCAGCCCGCCCTCGTTGACGCCGCCGTCGCTGACGTAGCGGAAGCCGAGCAGCACGGTCTTGCCGGCGTACGCCGACAGGTCGTACGAGCGTGCCTCGAATCCGTCGGTCGTGCCGTTCAGCGCCGGCCCGAGGGGACCCTCGACCGTGTGGTCACCGGGGATCGCCGTGTACGTCGCGCCGCCGTCGGTCGACACGGTCACGTAGCCGTAGTCGAAGCCGAACTCCGCGCCGTACTTTGCGAGGAACCGCAGCGTCGGGTCCGCGGTCGGCACCTCGACGGAGGTGACGGCCGCCGAGTCCAGGCTGTTGGCGTTGCCGGAGAACAGGACGGCGTTGCCCGGACGGTCCGGATCCTGGGTGGTGCTCGTCCACGCCAGCGGGAGCGCCGGCAGGGTCTTCGCGCCCTGGAACTTCACCGACCGCAGATCGCGACCGGTGAGCACCTTGCCCTTCGCGGCGCCCAGCTGCACGTAGTCGGCCCCGTTCGGCGCGACGCCAGGCGTGCCGTTGGCCGCCGTGCTGGCCAGGTTGACTGTGGAGCGCAGGCTCGGCGTGGTGACCCGGCTCTTGGAGACGCCGAGGGTGACGCCGAGCTTCGACTCGCCGACGAGCTTGTCCAGCAGGGTCATCGACTGGAAGTCGTGGACGACCTGGTAGACGTCGTGCACTCCGACGGTCTCCAGCTCGGCGTCGAGGCTCGCGATGCCCTGCCGTTCGCCGTCTCGGTGCAGCCGGGACATGAAGGCCGCGCCGTAGCGGTCGTACAGGAACATCATCATCGAGTACGCGCTGCCGTAGTCGGCGAGCACCGCGTTCGGGTCGGGGCTCTCGTCCCAGAGGGTCAGGGAGTTCTCCGGCCCGCCGCACTCGCGGGGGTTCGTGTTGTACGGCGTCTGGACGGTGCCGAACCCCTGGTAGCAGTAGAGGTGGCTGTCCGCTCCCCGGTCGAAGACGGTTGCCTTCGAGTTGCTGTAACCGGTGAGCGACATGGCGAAGTCGGAGAGACCCTCGTTGATCCAGTTACCCTCGAACGGGTCGGTGTAGTAGTGCGCCAGGTGCTGCCACTCGTGCGCGAACGTGCCCTCGTAGCTGTTCGGCCGCGCGCTACGACTGGTGCACAGGTCGGCGGTGGGCTCGTCCGGCGGGTTCGCCGTCATCCGGTGCAGCCAGTCGAACGCGTCGACGGTCATCACGTTGCGGTCGAGCAGCTCGTTGAACTGCGCCGAGAAGAACCCGGCGACGTAGGTCGGCGCGGCCGGGAACGTGTAGTAATTGTCGTCGCGCACGTTGTCCACGAGGGTGACGGTCTTGTCGCCCGCGCCCGTGTAGACGCCACCCTTGCCGTCGGCGTCCGGCCCGATCTGGGCGTTCGTGCCGTCCCGGTCCGGCGGGGTGCTGAAGGCGTTGGTCTCCTTCGGGTACATGTTGTGGTCGAACTCGTCGACGAGGTGCTGCACCTGCGTGTCGGTGATCTGCGTCGAGGACGGCACCTGGGCCCGGCAGTCGCCGGCCGGGAATGCCAGGTCGTTGGCGACCCAGACCTCGATGTGCTCGCCGACCGCCCGCAGCGTGTAGTCCTTGCGGTAGACGGTGCCCTGCACGTCGTCGAGGCCGAGCCACTGCCGGACCGTACCGACCGCCGGCGTCTCGCCGGTGGCCTTCTGCGCCTGCCGGCGCGCGTCCGTACGCGGCTGGTAGCGCGAAGGCGTCTCGACGGGCCGCCCATCGAGTGTGAAGTCCTTGCGGGTGAGCTCACGCATGTCACTCGGCGGCGGGGCCTTCGACGCGGCGGATTCCGCCGCTGCCGGTGACGTCGTGACGACGACGGAGAGGGCCGGTAGGACGAGGACGGCGGCGAGCGCCCCAGCGGTGCGGGTGCGTGCCATGGAACCTCCTTCGGGGGTCTGACCCGGTGCCCGTGACCCGGCCGGCGTGCCAGCGGCTCACGTTGATCATTCGACCGACGACACGGTAGCCCGAGGCAACCATGTCCCTCGACCGATCGTGGGAGCGATCCATCTCACCCCGCCGACCTGTTCCCTCCACGCCGTCGGCGTGCTGCACCAGCCGACCGACAACAATGGACAGCCCGGCCGTCTTCCGTCATTCCCGCTCGGCCGCAGTCCGGTCTTGGTGTACTGAAACCGCGAGTACCTGTGGATTCGGGGGCCCAGGATGGCGGCACTGAGCAGAAGAACGTACGTCGCGGGACCCAAACCGGTCGTCGCCGCGAGCGTCCCGCCCGGCGAGAAGGGCGAGGTGTGGTCACCCACCAGCTCGACGCTGATCTTCGGAGATCGCGACGCGGTGCTCGTCGACGCCCTCCTGACCATGGACGAGGGACGCGCGCTTGCCGACTGGGTCGCCGCCAGCGGCCGCAACCTCACCACCATCTACGTCACCCACGGGCACGGCGACCACTTCTTCGGAGCGTCCGCCGTCCTGGAACGCTTCCCCGACGCGCGGATGGTCGCCACCCGGTCGGTGGTGGAACACATGCGCCAGCAGCTCGGCGAGCAGTGGCTCGACGGTTTCTGGCGCAAGGGCTTCCCGGACCAGATCGCCGAGAATCCACCGATCGCAGAAACTCTGGACGACACCACTATCGAGCTTGAGGGCGAGAAACTGGTGGCGGTCGAGGTCGGCCACACCGACACCGACGACACGACGGTGCTGCACGTGCCGTCGCTCGATCTGGTCGTCGCGGGGGACGCGGTCTACAACGGGGTCCACCTCTACCTCGCCGAGGCGGGCAACGGCGGGATGCAACGGTGGCACGCCGCCCTCGACACGGTCGCCGCGCTGCGGCCGTCCGTGGTGATCGCCGGGCACAAGCCCGACGGGGCCGACGACGACCCGGACACGATCGAGCAGACCCGCCAGTACCTGGACGCGTTCGCCGCCGAAGCAGAGCGCGCGGACAACGCCGAGGCCCTGTACGCGGCGATGATCCGCCGCTACCCCGACCGGATCAACCGGTCGGTGGCCTGGAACTCCGCGCACGCGGCCAAGAGCTGACCGCCCGACGTCATGGGGTGCGGTGTCCGCCCGTGTCGTGGGGCAGCCACCGCAGCGCGGCGTCGGCAGTGTCCTCCGGGGTGCTGTTGAAGGCGATCGCCGCGCCGGGAGCATGCTGCCGGACGAGATTGACCATCTTCTCGAAGAGCGGAAGCAGGGGCTCGTGCTTGCGGATGCCGCCGCCGACCACCACGCAGGCGTAGTCCCTGCGGGTCAGCGCCTCGACGACAGCGGCTTCGGGGTTGTCGTCGGGCGCCACCAGGCACAGGTCGGCCTCGACGTCGTGCTCCGCGAAACGGGCCTGACCGCGCGCTATCGCCGCCACGACCGGCGCCGGGTCCCAGCCCGGGATCCGAACCGGATCAAGACCAATCACCAGTACGGGGCCCCGCGCCATACGCACTCCTGTAGAAAGGTCCAGTCTCGCTCAGCACCGTCGATGCTGACACAGATGGTGGCAGCATCGACGGTGGCGTTAGTCCCGGCTGGCCGCGACGGCCTCAGCGCGAGTTGATCGATCGCCCGGTGGCACAGGTACGAGCGCGTGGGCTCGCTGCGGCCTGATCCTGCGATATCGGTAGGCAGCTTGGCTGCTCCACGGGGACGCACGGCGTGTGTTGCGGATGGTTGGTGCGCTGGCTCAGCCGGTGCGCAGCACGACGCGTCCGAGGTTGACGCGAGTCGTGATCAGCTCAATAGCGTCGGTGACCTGGTCGAGCGGGAAGTCGGTGTGCCGGGGTCGCAGCTGGCCGGCGGCGAGCAGGTCCCACAGCTCGGCGCGGTGCCGCTCGACCAGTTCCGGCCGATTGCGGTTGAGCGTGCCGATGGTGAACCCGATGACGGACTTGACGCCGCCGAGCAGGCCGGCCAAATCGACGTTGCCGCCGCCGGCGCTGAACGCGACGAGCCGACCGAACGGTGCGAGGGCAGCCACACCACGCTGCACCAGCTCGCCGCCGGCCCCGTCGAGCACCACATCGACGGGGTCACCCCACGACTGCTGGGCGTAGGTGACCACATCGTCGGCGCCGCACTCGCGGACGAAGTCAGCCTTGTCGGGCGACCCGACCGCCCCGACGACCCGGCCCGCGCCGAGCGCCCGGGCCAACTGCACGGCAAGGTGACCTGTACCGCTGGCCGCCGCGGTCACCAGCACGGACTCGCCTGGCTCGAACCGGCCGATCCGCAGCACACTCGACGCGATCAGACCGCCACGGACCAGCGCGAGCGCCGCCGCCGCGTCCACTTCGGCCGGTACGGGGCCAACCAGCCGGGGGTCGGCGACGACCAGGTCGGCGAAGGCGTCCTGGAACACCACACCTCCGACCCGGTCACCCACGGCGAACCCGGGCAGGTCCGAACCGAGCGCCACGACGGTGCCGACGACCTCCCCGCCCGGTCTGACGGGCTCCCCGCTCTCGCCGGCCGCCGCCAACAGCCGCGCGAGTCCCACACCGACTCCGACAGCCTCGGTGCGTACCAGCAGCTGTCCCGGCCCGGGTGCCGGATCCGGCGCTTGCACGACCTCGGCCGGATGGCCGGCGGCAAAACTGATCTCGCGCAACACAGGCTCCCCTCGCAGAACGTCCATCAACCGGATCTACGGGCGTTCCGGTCGCCTGCCGCGCGGCAGGCGACCAGAACCGCTTCCTCAGCAGCTGTTCCTCGGCAGCATGACCGGCACCTCCCTCCAACCCAGTACTTCTACGCTGTTGAAGTTCAACGCTGTTGAAGTTTGCGGCATACTTGGGACGTCGTCAAACCGTTTGTGAGGTAGCAGACATGCGGCTCAACCGAGACCACGTGCTCAACGCAGCACTCGACCTGCTCGACCAGGTCGGCCTCGACCAACTGACCATGCGCCGCCTCACCACCACCCTGGGCGTTCAGAACGGCGCCACCTACTGGCACTTCCGCAGCAAACAAGCCCTGCTGGAGGCGATGGCCGACACCCTGCTCACCAGCGTGGCCGCCGAGCTCGACCAGCGGCAACCGTGGCACGAGCGGATCGCCGACCTCGCCGGTCGCCTACGCAAGGCACTGCTGTCCCGCCGCGACGGCGCCCGACTGTTCTCCGGCGCCTTCTTCCCCCTGCCCAATGCACTCGACTACGGCGAGACCATGATCGCGACCCTGCAAGAAGGCGGACTGTCCAGCCGGGACGCCTCCTGGGCGGCCGACTCGCTGACCTACTACGTCGTCGGCCACACCATCGAAGAGCAACTCGCCGCAAGCCTTCCTGACGGCGGCACATCCGCCACCGTCAGGCTCGCCGAGGCTGTCGACCCGCAACGCCATCCGCACATGCACGCCGCGCTTACTCACATTCCTGCCCCACACCACGAGCAGCACTTCGACTACGGCCTCCGCCTGGTCATCGCAGGCATCCGCAGCAGCAGCAGCAGCAGCAGCAGCAGCAGCAGCAGCAGCAGCACAACGGAACACATCCGAAGCGAATGAAGGGAGACTCAGCTCACCCACATGCCGCAACAAACCCGAATGAGCCGCCCCCAGTTCCGGCTTGCGTCCCACCCAGGTTGAGTCGATGGCCGGCCGTCGACTCAATCACAGGCACCAACAGGCTCACCGCACCGCGCCTACGCATTCTGTGACGATCGAGGACCGGAACAGGACTGCCCTCCGCTCCATCCACCCGACAGCCGTGCTGGGTAGATGCACGTGACTCGCTTCCGACGCACGACTCTCGTGAAACCGTGTGTGGTGGCTCCGCACGTCGCGGCCGAGTCACGACATGTTCGCGACGTGCAGGACCAGGTCAGAGCAGTCCCAAAACGGCAAGGCGGTCACCGTTGCCGCGATCCGTTCAGGGCTCCGACCTTTATTCGCGAGACAGAACCCAGCGTGCCGCAGGCATTCCGCACCTTCAATGCCGTTGTGGCGCACGCTGTGATCTTCCGCTGGGCACGCTCGAAGAACCGTTACGCGCGACGCGTATCACTTTCGTCCGATACCCGTCACCGCACGTGACCTCGCTGGCTACATCCGTCCAACGGCTCCCGAGCCCGGCGAGCGACCGCCCACGACCGCGTACACGAAAAAGGCCCGACCCAGTGTGAACCACCGGGTCAGGCCTCGATCGTTGGTGCGCCGCCAGGGACTCGAACCCCGAACCCGCGGATTAAGAGTCCGCTGCTCTGCCAGTTGAGCTAGCGGCGCTCGCAGGCAACGGGAAGAGACGTTAACACGTCTGCGATCCAGCCTTCGGACCCGTCCCGCAGCCGGGCTCAGTGCGCGGGGTTGGGCGTGTGCGGCAGCTTGCCGAGCTGCCGCCAGTTCGTCTCGGCGACGTCGACGCCGTAGTGCTTCGCGGCGGCGAGGATGTTCTGGAAGGCCAGGTCGCGGTCCTTGTCGGTGACGCCCTGCACCTGGTCGAAGCGGGCGATGGCGTTACGGACGTGGCTCGCGTCGGTCATCGGCTCCTTGCGCTCGTCAGGGAACGCGAAAACGCTCTCCGGCAACTCGCGCTTGTCCTTATCCGACAGGCCGCCGTGCTTCTCGTGAGGCTTCCAGGTTGTCTTCATCACCCACCATTACCCACTTGTTGTCCGGTAGCACATGCGGCACCGACGAGGTGCGGGCGGCGGCGGGAACGGCCCGGGGGCCGGGCCGTGATCGGCCCGGCCCCGGTGTGCTCGGTCGGTCAGCTACGCAGGCTCCACCGCTGGTTCGCGCCACCGTTGCACGCCCAGAGGATGATCTTCGTGCCGTTGGCGCTGGCAGCGCCGTTGGCATCGAGGCAGAGCCCGGACTGGCCGTTCGTGATGGTGCCGTTGGAGTTGATGTTCCACTGCTGGTTGAGCCCGCCGTGGCAGTCCCAGATGATGACCTGGGTGCCGTTGGCCGTGCCCGCCCCGGAGGCGTCCAGGCACTTGTTGCCGTACACGGTCAGTTGCTTGCTGGCGGTGGAGGTCCACCGCTGGTTCGTGCCGCTGCCGCAGTCCCAGAGCTGCACCTGGGTGCCGTTCGTGGTGGAGGAGTTGGGGACCTCCACGCAGCGGCCGGACTGGCCGCCCACGAGCTGCCCGCCCTGCTGGGTGCCGCCGCCGCTCTGCTGCCGGACGATCGAGGTCGACTCGGCCGACCGGTTGCCCTGTGCGTCGACGACGAAGAGCCGGTACTCGCCCTGGGTCGCCGGCACGGCGATGGACGTGGCGTTGCCGGCCGCCCTGGTCATCGTCGCCCCGGCGGTGAAGGTGGTCGTGCCGGACGGCGCCAGCCACACCGACGTGGTGGCGTCGCCGGTGCTGCGGATCGGGATCGTCGCCGTGGCGCTTGTGACGAACGTGCTGGCCGGCAGCACGTAGTTCGGTGCGGAGAACCTGCTCGCCGGGATGATGTCCCGGTAGGCGTCCTCCAGGCCGGAGCTCGCCGCGATGTTGTAGGCCACCGCCGGCCAGACGTAGTCGGAGGAGACGAGGATGTCGGCGACAGTGCTGTTCGGCAGGTTCTTGTTCGAGACCTTGTTGATCGGGCCGTAGATCTGCGTGATGCTCAGATCGTGCTTCCGACCGAAGTCGTCGGAGTTGATCATCCAGGTGACGTTCTTGTCGATGCTCAGGACGTTGTCCCGGAAGGTGATGAACGCCGACCCCTCGTCGGGGTGCAGGCCGTACTTGTGGCCCGAGGGCACGCCCTGGAGGTAGTTGTTGGTGATCGTGGTCCCGGGCTGGCTGCCCAGCGTGTAGATGGGCGCCGTGTCGCTGAGGCGCTGGACGGTGTCGATGATGTGGTTGTAACTGATGGTGTTGTTCCGCGCGCTAGTGGTCGGCCGGTTGGGCACGATCGACCCCGATGACCCGTCGAAGTTCCACCAGCCCCAGCCCATGGTGATGCCGGACCAGGGGGCCTTCTCGATCCGGTTGTGCTGGATCGTCAGGGTGTCGACGAAGTACGCCGAGATGGGGCTGTGTCCGTTGAACAGGACCGCGCTGTCGTAGATGTAGTTGTTCTTGATGTCGATGTTCTTCGGTAGCCCCTCGACCTGCGGGGAGTACTTCTCCCGGTTGGTCGACGTGCCGTCTCCGATGTAGACGTGCTGGGGATGACCGACGTTGATGGCGGACCCGGCGATGTCGTTTGTGTAGTTCCCGATCAACTGCGTGCTCTGCACGTCGTTGACCATGCTTATCCCGTCGGCGCCGGTGTGCTGGATCCGGTTGCGTTGCAGGAGGATCCCGTCGGCGTTCTGCACCTGGACGATGCCGGGAGTGACGTCCACGTTGCGGTAGTAGTAGACGTGGAAGTTGCCCTTCGCGTACACCTGGGCGCCGAGGTTGCCCTGCTGCGCCTGCTTGAAGGACGAGCCGGCGACGTTGAACAGGTTCCAGTCGGAGTGCTGCACGGTCAGGCCGGAGAACGTGATGTTGCGCGCGTGGCTGCTCGTCGAGGTGCCGGCGACCCGCAGCACCGTGGTGACGTTGTTCGGCGCGAAGACCGACGCGGTCGACATGTCCTCGGAGCTGGCCTTGTAGTAGTAGACCGTCCGGGCGCTCTTGTCGAAGTAGAACTCACCGGGCGCGTCCAGGAACTCGTACGCGTTCATGAGCTTGTGGGTGCCGCCGACCTGGGCGTTGCCGTTGAACGAGCCCTGGGCGATGGCCGCGCCCGGCTGCTGGAAGAGGGCGACCCGGTTCGCGCCGTCGGAACTCGTGGTGACCTGGCGGACGCCCACGATTGCCGTGGTCCAGGTCGTCCCCGTCTCGATCTCCAGGTCGTCCTGGTTGCGGGCGATGGCGGGGAAGTCGTTCAGGTTGTATTTGGCGCCGTCGCACTGCGACCCGGACTCCCACGCCCAGGCGGCCTGGCCGGCCGTGACGGTGTAGGTGCCGTAGCACCCTCCCGAGCTGATCGTCTTCGACGCCATCTGCGCCCGCTTGTCGTTGACGTAGAGCGTCCGCAGCTTGGTGCTGCGGTCCAGCGGGGCCTTCCAGATGTTGCCGCTGTGCTGGGTCCAGCCGGTCACCGGGACGCCACCGTCGAGGATCGGGGCCTCGTTGGAGTAGGCGGCGTAGACGACCCGGAAGCCGTTGGTGCCTGAGTCACTCGACCCGAACTCGACTGTGCTGCTCACCGGGTAGGTGCCACCGCGCAGATACACGTTGATGTCGCCGGTCATGTTCGTGTTGACCGTGCGGACGACGTCCCGCGCGCGTTGCAGACTCTTGAACGGGGCTTCGAGCGTCCCGGGATTGGCGTCGTTCCCGTCCGGGGCGACGTAGTAGGTCTCCTGGGCAGCGGCCATGGCGGGCCGTTGCTGTGTCATCACGGCCGGCAGCGTGGCGGCGATGAGCACCGCCGCCGAGAGCAGTGCCGTGCGGGTGGTGGATGCGGCTGATCTCACGTGCTGTTCCTTTCCTGGTCGTCGATGCGGTGCCTGATGCGTGTATCGAGCGACGAGCAGGAAACAGCGACGCCACTTAGGACCGGCGGGGGCACCTGCCGCCCGGCCGCACTCTTTGCCAATCGCTACGCGCTCTGCCCCGGAGCGTAAGTCACACGTGTGACGACTGCAATACGGGATCGTAACTCGTCAATGCTTAAATGCCATCTGAACGGGACGGAACGGCCACCTTGACCCCGACCCTCCACAGGATCATCCGATGAATTCATCCCCGCGCTTTCGGTGGGGCAGCGTGGTCGGGACCGGCTCGGGCCGGGGGCCGAACGGCACCCCGACCCAAGCCGACTCGTCACCTCAGGGAGAAGTCCGCCAGCCGCAGCGCGGAGTCGAACACCAGGTACACGTCATGGGTGCCGGCCGCCCGGGCCAGCTCGGCGCTGACACTCACGTACCGGTAGTCGTCGCCGGTGCTGGGCACGGTGGCCGTACCGAGCAACCGGCCGGTGGGCGAGCCCACCCGGACCTGGATCGTGCCGGCGCCCGCGGTGGCCTTCGCGACCTTTGCCGTGAGGGTGTGGGCACCGGGACGCAGGGCGGAGCCGGCGAAGGAGATCCACTGGCCGGCTGCGGTGGCGCCGACGGCCGTACCCCGCGCCTTCGTCTCGTCGACGAGCCGGACGCCCGCGTACCCGTCGAAGTTCTCGGCCCGGGTGGTCCGGGAGAGGTCCCGGGCCGGGATCGTCTCGCCGCGCACCGCGACAGCCGTCCGGGCCCGGATGTCGTCGGCGTTCGCGCCGACCAGCAGGTCGTACGTGGACGACTCGACCACCCACCGGCCGCGGGTGACGTCCCAGTTCGCCAGGTCGGCGACGGGCAGTCGGAGCGTCACGGCCCGGGTCTGCCCGGGTGCGAGCTGCACCCGCTGGAACGCCTTCAGCGCCCGGATCGGGGTCTTCACCCGCGAGGTGCGCTGGTGGGTGTAGAGCTGGACGACCTCGGACCCGGCCCGGCTGCCGGTGTTCGTCACGTCGACGCTTACCGCGACTGTGCCGTCGGCCGCGACCGGGCGGGCGTCGCTGCGGGGCTGGCCGTACCGGAATCTGGTGTACGACAGCCCGTGGCCGAACGGATAGAGCGGCTTGGCGGTGTTGTAGAGGTAGGTCTGCCCGGACGAGATGATGTCGTACTCCAGCAGGTCGGGCGGTAGTTGCCGGTCCGAGCGGTACCAGGTCTGGGTGAGCTTGCCCGACGGGTTGCGGTCACCGAACAGGACGTCGGCGACGGCGTGCCCGGTCTCGGCGCCCGCGTGGGTGGTCCAGACGATCGCCGGGACGTGCTCCTGCTCCCACCCGATGGTGACCGGGTAGCTGGTCTGGAGCACCAGCACCGTGTGCGGATTGGCCTTGGTCACGGCCTTGACCAGCGCTTCCTGGCTGGCGCTCAGCGCGGTCGAGGTCCGGTCGTGCGCCTCACGCCCGTTGATGAACGGGTTGCTGCCGACGACCAGGACTGCGGTGTCGGCCGCCTTGGCCGCGGCGACGGCCCGGTCGACTCCGCTGCTGATCACCTCACGCGCGAAGTGGGTCGCGTCCGCCGCGGTGGACGCGCCGAGCGTGAGGGCGCCGTCGTCGCCGACCGTGACGTATGTGTTGACGCCGAACCAGCTCTCCTGCGTCTCGTAGCCGGTGTAGCGCAGCGCGAACGTGCCGTCGGCCTGCGGCTCCAGCGTGAACTGCTGCTGGACGTACCAGCCGTTCGGCTGCTCGTCGCGGGTGATGAAGGGCCCCCAGTTGTAGCCGAGGTAGCGGCCGTTGGCGGCGTTGCGCAGCGTCACCACACCCTGGCCCCAGTCCACCGCGTCGAACTGGGCGGCGAGCGAGGCGGTGGCACCGGTCGCGGCGACCGGGTCGGCGTCGGTGGTGCCGCTGGCCGTGACGTACCGGCCGGTCGCCGGGTCCTTCAGGGCGATCCGGTCCGCCCCGTCGAGCCCGCTGACGCTCGCGGAGCCGCCCAACCGCTCGCGGATGCCGTCGAGGGCGGTCACCTCGTACGGCAGGTCACCGCCGTACCAGTCGGTGTAGAGGGTGTCGGCAAGCGGGCCGAGCACTGCCACCTTGCGGGTCCGGGACGGGTTGAGCGGTAGGGCCTGTCGGGAGTTCTTCAGCAGCACCATCGCCTCGCCTGCGGCCTGGCGTGCCAGCCGCTGGTGCTCGGGGCTGTTGATGACGGCCGGGGTGATGCCGCCGTGGCGGCCGCCGCCCGGGTCGAACTCACCGAGGCGGAACCGGACGTTCAGGGTCTCGGAGATCCGGGCGTCGATGTCGCCCTCGGTGAGCAGGCCGGTGGCCAGCGCCTGCTTGACGGCGGTGACGGTCGGCTGCGCGTTGGTGTCGTCGGTGATGAAGCTGTTGAGGCCGGCCTTGACGATCGCGGCGTTCGCCTCGGGCTGGGTGGCGTAGTAGCCCTGCGAGGCGACGAGGTTGTTCGGCGCCCACGCGTCCGTGACGTTCATCAACTGCCTGTCGGTCCAGCCGCGCACCACCGTGGCCAGGTCCGGGTCCACTGTGGCGGGACGGCCGTTGACCAGGTTGTACGAGGCCATCACTCCGGTCGCCGCGTCGGCGGCGATGGCCGGCTTGAAGGCGGCGCGGTCGTACTCGTTCAAGACCCTCGGCGGTACGTTCGAGGAGGTGACGTCGCGCCGGACCTCGTTGTTGTAGGCCAGGTAGTGCTTGAGGGTCGGAGCGCTCTTCAGGTGGTCCGGGTCCCCGCCGGTCATCCCCGAGCCGTACGCGGTGGAGATCTTCGCGGTGAGCAGCGGGTCCTCCGAGTAGCCCTCCTCGTTGCGGCCCCACCGCGGGTCGCGCAGCAGATTGACCACCGGCGCCCAGAGGTTGAGACCCCAGACCCGGGGGTTCTGCGCGTGGTAGCCCCGCGCCTCGTCACCCACGGCGGAGCCGACCCGCTGGATCAGGTCGGTGTCCCAGGTGCTCGCCATGCCCACCGGCTGCGGGAACGACGTGCCGCGCGCCTTCACGACCGCGCCGCTGTTGTCGATGTCGGTGGACCAGGCGACCCCGTGCAGCGCCTCGGTGCCGGTCTTGAACAGGCCGATGCCCAGCCGGGGAACGGCGGGCTGGTACTGGTGCAGCCACGAGATCTTCTCGTCCAGGGTGAGCCGACCGAGCAGGTCGTCGACCCGGGCCTGCACGGGCAGGTGTGGATCTCGGAACGGGTAGGTCGGTTCGGCGTGCGCCGTGCCGGGGACGGTCGGTAGGGCGAGCAGGGCGAGCGCGAGCGCGGTGATTCCGCGCCTGAGGCGCCTGTTCCGCATGCGGTTCTCCTCATGTCGTACGACAGACGCCCAACGGGCGCCGAGACCGGCGTGGCCAGGCTCGACACCCGGCTGACGGGCCTGAACGACGAATCGTCGAAGCGCTTCGACGACCCGGCCGCGTTGACCACGGCCATGAATGTGGTGATCCGCGCAACTATAGACACGCGCCAATGGATGCGGCAACAGCGCATCGCCCGAACTGCCATCTCATCGCGAAGCCGTGCGGGACCGCGGGCGAGCGGCAAGGCCACGCGGGACCGCGGGCGAGCGGCAAGGCCGCCCGGGACCGCGGGCGAGCGGCAAGGCCACGCGGGACCGCGGGCGAGCGGCAAGGCCGCCCGTCGTCACGCCAGGGACGGAGTCCGACCGTCGGTCGGAGGAGCCGACTGGCGGGTCAGCTCGACGGCCGCAGCGCGCCGAACCGTACACCGGTGGCCTGTTCGGACAGCTCCCACAGGCGGCGGCCGTGCTCCGGGTCGGTCGCGGCCGCGGACAGCTTGCCCGGCGCAGGGTGACCGCGCAGCTCGGCCGGCCCGCCCGGGGCGACGAGCTGGCCCGACAGCGCGTCGGGGTCGGTGGCGGCGAACAACTGCGGCCAGGCGCCACGCTCCACCGGCTGGGCGAGGAGCGGGTTGCCGATCCGGCCCAGCAGTATCCGCCAGATCGGCGTGGTGGCGCTCGTCTGCAGGTTCGTCGCGGTGTAGCCAGGGTGGGCGAGGACGCTCCGCAGCGGGCTGGCGGCCGCGCTGAGCCGGCGGTGCAACTCGCAGCCGAAGATCGCGTTGGCGAGTTTGGACGTGTTGTAGAAGCCCATCGGGGAGTAGCCCCGCTCGCCGCCCGGATCGGCGAAGGGCGGCCTCGCCCGCCGGTGGTTGACCGAGGTCACCGTGACCACCCGCGGGTCACTGCCGGCCAGCAGGAGATCGAGCAGGAGCCCGGTGAGCGCGAAGTGCCCGAGGTGGTTCGTCGCGAACTGCACCTCGTGCCCCTGCGGGCTCAGGGTGCGCGGTGGGGCCATCACCCCGGCGTTGTTGATCAGCACGTCCACCCGACGGTGGTCGGCGTGCATCCGGTCGGCGAACGCGCGTACCGAGTCGAGGTCGGCCAGGTCGATCCGCCGTACCTCCAGCTGGGCGCCGGGCTGGGCGGCGAGGATGCCGGCTGCCACGCGGCGGCCCTTCTCCTCGTCGCGTACGGCAAGCACGACGTGCGCGGCGTGGACGGCGAGCGCCCGAGCGGTGACCAGGCCGAGCCCCGCCGTGGCACCGGTCACGACGACGGTGCGGCCGGACAGGTCGGGGATGCGTGCGGCGGTCCAGCCGGCAGCGGTCATGCGTCCACTGTGCTCCCCGTGGCACTCGGTGTCAAGGAATGCGCGGAGTGCCAAGGTAGGCATGGCATAGCATCGGCGAATGCCATCCCGCGCAGACAGCAGCATGGCCGAACGCAAGCGCCAGCTCGTTGCCGCCGAGCTGCGCGACGCCGCCCTGATGCTGCTGGCCACCAAGGGCTTCGACGTGGTCACCGTCGACGACATCGTGGCGGCGGCCGGCATGTCGCGGCGTACGTTCTTCCGCTACTTCGCGTCGAAGGAGGACGTCGTCGTCCGGTTCCTGGCCGACATGAGCGCGGACATCGTCGCGGAACTCGCCGCTCGACCACCTGCGGAGCCGCCGTCGGTCGCGTTGCGTCAAGCCCTCTGGGTGCCACTCGCGGCCTGCACCGACCGCCCCGACCACACCGAGCGAGCCCGCGTCGTGGTCCGACTCATCCTGGACACCACTGCCCTGCAGGCTCGCTGGCTGGAACACCAGATCCAGTGGCGCACACGACTGGCAGCCGAGCTGGCCGCCCGCCGCGGTCTCGACCCGGACGCCGACCCCTACCCGCGGATGGCCGCCGGCATGGCCCTGCTGGCATTCGACACGGTGCTGCAGCAGTGGCGGACGGGCGACGACGAGCAGCGTCTGGCCGAGTTGGCCGACCGGGCCTTCGCCGTCGTGGCGCCGGCCCTCGACGCGGCCAGCACGTGAGGCTCACTGGCTTTTCGCGGTCTGCGTGACGCCCTCCTGCCGCAGCTCCAGGACGTACCGCTTGTCGTCGCTCCGCACGAACCGAACCTCCAGGTCGAGCCCCGGGTGCAGGTAGCGACCGTCCGCGTCGGCCAGCAGGACCACCGGCTGCTGCGCGGCGGCGGAGAAGGTCAGGTGCCCGTCGGTCACCGCGATGTCGATCGGGTAGTCGTCGCGCAGGACGTAGCGACCCGTCACGTCATCCAGCCGTACGGCGGGGACGCTTGTGGCGTACCGACGGTCGACGGCGGCGCGGATGCTTGTCAGCAGCTCCCAGCCATCCTGCGAGTTGGTCATCGCGGCAACGGCGGTGCCGCTGTTCGGCCACACGTAGGAGAAGCAGGTGTAGCCGACGTTCAACCCGGTGTGCCCGAAACGTCGGCGCCCGGCGCGGTCGTCGATCTCGGTGCCGAGCCCGTAGCCACCGCCGGCGATCTGTGGTGTCCACATCTCGGTGGCCAGGTCGCGGCCGAGCAGCGTCGACTCCCCCGAGGCCGCCCGGGCGATCTCGAGGTCGAGCCGGATCAGGTCGGTCGGAGTGCTCCACAGTCCGGCCGCGGCCGTCTCCGGCTGTACGCGCCAACCGCCGGGAACGCCGGTGCCGCCCACGTGGTGGCCACGAGCCACCACCTGCGGCCGCTGGTGCGGAAAGCTCTGGTCGAAGCTGCTGTCGGCCATGGCCAACGGTTGCAGCACCAGAGTTCGCATGAGGTCCTCGAACGGTGTGCCGGTGGCGTCCGCCACCACCTGCTGGAGCACCGAGTAGTGGCTGCCCGAATACCGGAAACGGCTGCCGGGCAGGAGGGTCGCCCGCACCGGTGGAGTCGTCGTGGGGCCGCTGCCCTCCAGGACCTGGGCCAGCGACGGGACGCGATCCGCGACATAGCCGCGGTACCAGGTGTCGGACAGCCCCGCCGTGTGCGCCAGCAGTTGCCGGACCGTGACGCGGGACTGCTGACCCGCCCGGTCGAGCAATTGCCACGAGGTGAGGTACGCGCCGATCTCGGTGTCCAGATCGAGGACACCCTCCTGAACCAGCAGCAGCGCGCCGAAGGCGGCGACATGCTTGCTTATCGAACAGGCCGCGAACGCGGTGCCCGCCGTCACGGGCGTCGACGTCTCACCGCCCGTGACGCCGTACCCCGCCGTCCACGCCTGCCCGCTCACGTGCCCGACGGCGATGCTGACCCCCGGCACCCGATAGCTGCTCATCAGCTCGGACACCGTCGCCGTGTCCGGCGAGGGCCGCCCGGAGGACACGTTCCGGTCGAGGTGGCCCAGCAACGAGACCCAGTCCGCAGGAAGATCCACGGCATCGATTCTGCGCCACCGGACGAGGCCGATGGGGGCAGGGCCCGCCGTCACGGTGCGGTAGCCAGCCCCGAAAATGATCCAGGGGGCATGGCTGATGAGCCATGCCCCCTGGATATCGCTGGTGCGCCGCCAGGGACTCGAACCCCGAACCCGCGGATTAAGAGTCCGCTGCTCTGCCAGTTGAGCTAGCGGCGCTCGTCGGCAACGGGGAGAACATTAGCACCCTGCCAACCGGGGCTCCAATTCGGTTACCCGACTCCCCCCTTCGGTCGAGCTTAACGGGCATACAGCCATAAACCGGCCACCGGGCTCGGGACGGGGGCGTGGGTCTGGGCACTGATGCGGCACGATGTCCGCCAGGTACGCGAGAACAGAGGTGGGGATGGCACGGTTCACGCGAGCCGGGGCGGTGGTGGGCGCTCTGACCCTGGCGGCGTCGCTGGCACTGACCGGGTGCGGCGACGAGCAGAAGAAGCCGGAATTCGTCGGCGGAACATCGACAGATGCAAGTGCCGCACCCGACTCGGCTACGCCGTCGACGCCTGGCGCGTCGAGCGCGCCGAGCGGGCCGGCCCTGACGCTGAGCCCGGCCAACGACACGAAGAACAAGCCCGTGAGCACGGAGATCAGCGCCAAGCTCCCGGAGGGTGGGAAGGTGTCCGCTGTCACCCTGGCCGCGGCCGGCGGGGGTGCGGTGGAGGGCAAGCTCCGCACCGACGGCTCCGCCTGGGTGCCCTCCGCTCCCCTGAAGTACGGCACCAAGTACACCGCAACCGTGACCGCCACCGGGGCCGACGGGACGACACGTCAGGGCACCAGCACCTTCACCACGATGGCCAAGCCGAAGTCGACAGTCGGGTCCGGCCTGTACCTCTTCGACGACAAGAGCTACGGGGTCGCCATGCCGGTGGTCACCGAGTTCCACCCGGGCATCCCGAAGAAGGACCGGGCCGCGGTGCAGAAGCGGATGTTCGTCAAGACCGACCCGCCGCAGCCGGGAGCCTGGCACTGGGTCGACAACGGCACCCAGGCGTACTACCGCGCACCTGAGTACTGGCAGCCGGGCACCACGATCACCGTGCGGATCGCCCTTGCCGGTGTGCCGCTGAGCAACGGCAAGTACGGCGACGTGGACCGCAAGGCCACCGCGAAGATCGGCCGGTCGTTCGTGATGAAGGTCGACAACGCCACGAAGAAGATGTCGGTGTACGAGAACGGCGCGCTCTCGCGCACCATCCCGGTGAGCCTGGGCAAGAAGAGCACCCCGTCGTCGAGCGGGACGATGGTCGTGATGGAGAAGAAGGAGTCCACGGTCTTCGACACCCGCGACGACCCGGACCCGGCCAACCGCTACGTCACCGAGATCGACTTCGCCCAGCGGCTCACCTGGGGTGGCGAGTACATCCACGCCGCGCCCTGGTCCGAGGGCGTACAGGGGCGGTCGAACGTCTCGCACGGCTGCGTGAACGTGTCGACGGCGAACGCCAGGTGGCTGTTCGAGAAGACGCGGATCGGTGATCCGATCACGATCAAGGGCACCGAGCGCAAGATCGCCGCCGGCAACGGCTGGACGGCGTGGAGCCTGAGCTGGTCGGAGTTCGTGAAGGGCAGCGCGCTGCCGGTGCCCAAGGGTGGGTCCGGCCCCGCGCTCTGAGGGTTCGACTCCTCCGCGCCGGCCCCTGCCGATGGCACGGGCCGGCGCGTACCCTTGCACTGCCCGCGCCGCGACGACGGCGGCGGCGACCCCTCCCCCGGCACAAAGACGAGCCCGAATCACGAAACGCCGGATAGTACCAAAATGCCGGCATCCTGATCGGCGTGTTCCGGTTCACCCTCGGCAACCGAGGCCGGTTCTGACGCGTCATTAGGAGACGATGGGTCAGGGACCACGACTGTGAGGACATCATGCGAGCTAGCCAGGACCAGCTGATCCGGCCCCGCGGGCGACGCCGCGTGCTCGCGGCGGGGCTTCTCGCCGTGGCGCTGGCCTTCACCTCCGCCTGCACCGACAGCGACGGCGGCAAGCCGTCCTCGTGGCAGGGCGGCGGCGAGAGCCCGGCGCCCAAGGCGGCGGCGACCATCAGCGAGCCGGCGGCGGACGCCAAGGACGTACCGGCGTCCACAGGCATCACCTTCACCACGAAGGACGCCGACGAGACCACCGTCGACCTCAAGGACGCGGCCGGCAAGGCCGTCGAGGGCACCCTCGCCAAGGACGGCAAGACGTGGCTGCCGAGCGGGGCGTTGGCCTACGGCACCAGCTACACCGCCACCGTCACCGCCACCGGCGACGACGGCCGGCCGGCGACGGCGACGAGCACCTTCACCACGATGGCCAAGCCGGCCAAGCAGATCCGGGTGAGCAGCTTCCTCGGCGACAACCAGGTCGTCGGTGTCGGGATGCCGCTGATCGTGAAGTTCGACCGGGCCGTTCCGGAGGACTACCGCGACGACGTGCAGCGTCGAATGACTGTGACCTCGACGCCGGTCCAGGCGGGCATCTGGCACTGGGTCAGCCCCACCGAGATCCGGTACCGGCCGAAGGAGTTCTGGAAGGCCAACAGCAAGGTCTCCTACCGCGTCCAGGCCGGTGGCCTGCCGATGGGTGACGGCTACTACGGCCGCTCGGACCTCTCCGTGGACATCAAGATCGGCTCGTCGCTGATCATGACCGTGGACAACAAGACCAAGCGGATGACGGTGACCCGCAACGGCTCGGTGATCAAGACCATCCCGGTCAGCCTGGGCAAGAAGAGCACCCCCTCGTCCAGCGGGACGATGGTCGTGATCGAGAAACTGCGCAAGACCGTCTTCGACACGATGGAGGAGCTGGGCCCGGACGAGGGCTACCGCACCAAGATTGACTTTGCGCAGCGGCTCACCTGGGGCGGCGAGTTCATCCACGCGGCCCCCTGGTCCGAAGGACAGCAGGGCAGCGTCAACGTCTCGCACGGCTGCGTGAACGTGTCGATGGCCAACGGCGACTGGCTGTTCAAGAACACCCAGGTCGGTGACCCGATCACGGTCAAGGGCACCGAACGCAAGCTCCAGAACGGCAACGGCTGGACCGACTGGAACATGAGCTGGGACGAGTACGTGAAGGGCAGCGCCCTGCCGTACGAGCCGCCGGCCGACCCGGACGCCTCGCCGACCCCGGACGGCGCCGGCACCCCGTCCCCCACGCCGACCGCCTGACCCACGCGGCACGATCGACTCGGGTTCCAGGAATCCGGGGTGTCCGACTCGGTCGGACACCCCGGATTCCTGCCTACGGAGTGGATCACCAGCCGGCCTGGCCGCGAGCCGGCCACGCAACGACTCAGGCCCCCTCCGAGGAGGGGGCCTGAGTCGTGATGGGGTGACTGATGGGAATTGAACCCACGACAACCGGGACCACAACCCGGTGCTCTGCCAACTGAGCTACAGCCACCACGCCTCCGACGCCCGGTCGATCGCCCCGGGCGGGGTGCGGACCAATAATAGCCACACCACGGCTCACGGCGTCCAGCGGGTTCCGCGCCGGCAGGCGGAGGTGCCGTCAGAGGTCGGCGGCGATGCCCTTGGCGGTCTCGACGTCCGGGCCGGGCAGCGGGACGAAGATGGTGCGCCGGTAGTACTCCAGCTCCCGGATGCTCTCCCGGATGTCGGCCAGCGCCCGGTGCGCCAGGCCCTTCTGCGGCTGACCGAAGTACACGCGGGGGTACCAGCGGCGGCAGAGTTCCTTGATCGACGAGACGTCGATCATGCGGTAGTGCAGGTGCGCGTCGAGGCGGGGCATGTCCCGGGCGATGAAGCCACGGTCGGTGGCGATCGAGTTGCCACACAGCGGCGCGGTACGCGGGTCCTTGACGAAGGTGCTGACGTACTCCAGCACCCGGTCCTCGGCCTCGGCCAGGGTGACCGCCGAGCGGCGGACCTCCTCGGTGAGGCCGGACTTGGCGTGCATGGTCTGGACGACCTCCGGCATCGCCTCCAACGCGGCCTCGTCGGCGTGGATCACCACGTCGACACCGTCACCCAGCACGTTGAGGTCGGGGTCGGTGACCAGTGCCGCAACCTCGATCAGCTTGTCGCTGCCGAGGTCCAACCCGGTCATCTCACAGTCGATCCAGACGAGGAGGTCAGCCACCGGGACAGCCTACGCGCAGCCCACGCCCCACGGCTGCGCGCTCTCGACCCGACGGACCGCTAGGGTTTCTCAAGTGCCAGCCGATCCCGTCGCACCGCCCGCCGTCACCGACGACGATCCCGGCGGCCGTACGGTCCGTCGGCTGGTCGCGATCGTGGCGCTGATCGCCGTGCTGCCCGCGCTCTACCTGCCCGGTCTGGTGCACAACTTCTTCGACCTGAAGATCTACATGTCGGCGATGGACTGGTGGACGGCCGGTCACCCGCTCTACGACTACGTCCAGCCGGACCGGGTGCAGGGTGAGCTGTACTTCACGTATCCGCCGTTCAGCGCCCTGCTGCTGTGGCCGTTCGGGCTGATCCGACTCGGTGCCACCGTGGTGATCTTCACGGTGCTCACGGTGGTGGCCGTCGTGGTGACCACCCGGTGGCTGGTAACGCCGGTGATCGCCCGGCACCACCTCCCGCGAACGTTCACCCTTACCGTCGCCGTGCTGCTGGTGCTGGCGGTGGAGAGCACCCGCGAAACGATCACGTTCGGGCAGATCAACATGCTGCTGGTCGTGCTGATCCTGGCCGACCTGCTGTTCGCCGTACCGCAGGCGCGGCGCTGGGCCGGGGTCGGCGTGGGGCTGGCGACGGCGCTCAAGCTCTTCCCGGGCATCTTCATCGTGTACCTGCTGGCCACCCGACGCTGGCGGGCCGCCGCGGTGGCGAGCGCGACGGCGGCAGCGGCGACCCTGCTCGCGGCGGCGGTCGCGCCCGGGGATTCGTGGCGGTTCTGGACGCAGGAGCTGTGGGACAACGACCGGGTGGGTCGCACCGACTACACAGGCAACCAGTCGCTCTTCGGGCTGCTCAGCCGATTCACTGCGCCGGAGAAGCCGGACCGGCTGGTGTGGCTCCTGGTGGTCGCGGTGGTGGCCGGTTACGGCCTGTGGCGGGCGGTCCGCGCCGCGCGTGCCGGTGACGCGTTGACGGGCCTGACCCTGACCGGCCTGGTCGGCGCGCTCGTCAGCCCGATCACGTGGACCCACCACATCTACTGGTTCGTGCCGGCGGTGGTACTGCTCGCCGACGCGGCGTTGAGCGCGAATCGACCGGACGAGTTCCGCCGGCGGCGTTGGCTCGCCGGGCTCGCCGTGGGCACCGGCGCGTTGATCATCTACGGTGTGGTGTCGTTCCACGACTGGGGGGTGGCTCCGGTCCGCACCGACGACCCGGTGGACTTCGTGCTGCGCAACGGCTACGTGCTGCTCAGCCTGCTGCTGCTGGTGGCCCTGCCGGTCCGCGCGGCCGGGCCGGTCCGCACGGTGGAAAAATCGCGCCAAATGGACACAACTCCCCAGTAGCGACGATCGGCGCTAATCTGGACTCACCTAAGCACCGATCCCCCGGTGAGAGTGGCCCTCCGCGTCGGCAGCGCGGAGGGCCACTCGTCGCTGTCGGGCGTACGTCGAAGCCCCTGGGCGGCCGAGGCCCTGACACACGCCCTCACTCCGTCGGCACCGGCCGTGCCGTCGGTTCGGCGCCCGCGGGCGGCCACGCCAGGCTCAACGCCACCTCCGGCGGCCGGGGCAGCCGGGCCGGCGCGTCCAGGTCGGCGAGGGTGACCGGCCGGGTCGGGTCGGCGCCGCTCGCCGATCGGGGCCACCCGGCACCGCCCGAGCCGACCGGGGCGAGCTGTCGCACCGCCGGCAGCGGCGGGGCCCGACGAGGATCCCGGGCGCTCAGGCCACTGAGCGACGTGACCCCGAGCCGGCCGGCGAGCACCGGCACCTGGTCCGGTTCGACCACGAAGACCACCTCGCGCGGACGCGGCGGGCGCAGCAGGAGCAGCACCGCGCACGCCACCAGCAGCACGCCCGCCGCCAGCAGGCCCCAGGTGACCGGGCCGACCCAACCCGCGCGCAGCTCGGCGCGCAGATCAAGGCTCAGGTCGGCGCGGCCGTCCGGGCGCATCACCACAAGGCTCATCGACTCGCCGCCCAGGTCGTCGGCGCTCCACTCCAGGGTGCCGACACCCTCGCGTACCCAGAGGGGAAGACCGAGCGGGGTGGGGGCCGCACCGGCGGTCGGGGCCGCGGCCGGGACCGCCGGGTCCGTGCGGACCGGCAGCGGACCTCGGGCCAACGCCACCCGGCGGACCGAGGCGTACGGCACGGACTCCAGCCACCGGCGCACCTCGGCGGTGGGCGCGAGCCCCACGAAGGCCGGGCCGTCGGGCGTACGGGCGTCGAGCCGGAGGCGGGTCTGCGCGCCGCGCGCGAAGGGCGCCTCCCGCCGCAGCAGCCGGTCCACGTCGGTGACCACGACCGCGTGGCCGGGTGTGCGGACCGTCTCGAAGCGGGCGGCGAAGGCCCCACCGGGGTCGGCGTGCCGGGTCACGAGCCACAGCCCGCCGCCGGCGAACAGCACCGGAATCCCGATGACCAACAGCAGCATTCCGGTGATCACCCGCACGAACCGCATTCGCAGCGTCCCCCTCCGTAGCCAGATACCCGGCCGACCTTACCGACGTACACCGGCTGATCAGGGGATATCGACGGCACGGACAGCTTTGGCTCCGGCAAGCGCGCTGGCCCGCCGGAAATCCGGCGGGCCAGCGGATGAGCGACGGGTCAGGACTTGACGACCGGGCCCCGGCGGGTCCGGGCGAACGCGAACCCGCCGAACACCAGGCCGGCCAGGCCGGTGGCGACGCCTGCGATGCCGAGGCCGATCGCGGCGCCGACGCTCTCGTTGTCGTCGTCATCGTCGGCCGCGGCGACGGCCGAGGCGGCCGAGGCGGCCGACGCCGACGGCGCCGCGGCGGTGAGGGTGAGCACCGGAGCGGGCTTCTCCGGCTCCTCGCCGCCCGGCTGCGGCTCGTCGATCCAGCGGGAGACGTTGCCGTCCGAGTACGTCTGCAGGGTCTTGAAGACCATCGACTCGACCTTCGGCAGCGGCCCCATGGAGACGCCGAACTCCTGGAACTGGCCCGGCTTGACCGCCGCGTCACCGGTGGCCGTCCAGGTGATCTTGGAGACCGCCTCGGTGAGCTGGCTGCCGTGCACGTCGATCGGCGGGTCCACCTTGCGCTTCTCCGTCGCCACGGTCCAGCCGGGCACCGGGATTGTCGACACCGAGCCGATCGGCGCGTTCTCCGGCAGCACGACCTCCAGCTTGGTGGTCGACGCGGTGTCGCTCTCGTTGGGCACCCGGAAGGCCACCCGGGCGTAGCCGCCCTGGGTCGCCTCCTTCGGGTTCACCGTGACGTGGGCGGACGCCGGCCCGGCGAAGCCGAGCACGGCGGTGGCGACGGCGGTGAACGCCAGGGCGGCAGCGGCGGATGCGGTACGCCGGAGACGGGTCATGAGCGTGGGAAACCTCTCTAACGGATGGGCACGGTGGCGGTCACCGTGGCCTGGTCGATGTCGGACGTGCGAACGGTGATCTTCAACTGCCAGTCGCCGGCGGCCGGCAGGCTGACGTCGCCGTACGAGTGGCTGTCGGTCAACGGCAGCAGCGGCAGCTCGATCGGCTCGATCCCGGCCGAGGGCAGCGCGGCGGTCGCCCGCCACTCCGCCACCGGCAGCGGCTGGTTGTCCTTGCCGTACGCGTACAGGTGCACCGAGTTGTTGCCCCGCCGCGCCGGGTCCAGCTCGACCTGGAGGGTGAAGAGCGAGCTGGTCAGCGTGGTGGAGAAGAGCCCGGCCTGAGCGCCGGACGGCCCGTCCACGGCCGTGCGGGCGGGCGTGGTCTGCACAAGCGTCGCCGACAGCCCCAGCACCACGACGGTTACTGCCAACTCCACCAGGACCGCCCGGCGCACCGGCACCGGTCGCTGGGCCGCCGTGCGTCGACGGACCAACTGCCGGGAGTACGCGGCCACGGCGATCACGATCGCGAACAGCCCGATCTTGGCCAGCAGCAGCCGCCCGTACGTGGTGCTGAACAGGGCGTCCGGGGTGGCCACCTCGATCAGCGCCTGGACGGTGCCGGCCAGCAGCAGGGCCGAGACGGCGAGCGCGGCCCAGCGCGACCAGATCGGCAGGATCGCGCCCAACTCCCGCTCGTCGGCCTGACGCAGCAGGAAGACGGCGAGCATCAGCAGGCCGCCCAGCCAGACCGCCATGCTGCCCAGGTGCACCGCGTCGACAACCACGGACACCGCAGGCGCCGGGGAGGCCGCCGGGTGCCCGGCCAGCGGCCAGGTCAGCAGGCCCGCCACGCCGATCACGGCCAGGATGATCGCGTCGGCGCGGCCGGCCGGGCGGGCCAGCAGCGGCCGCAGCAGGAACGCCGAGGCCGCCAACAGGCCGAGCCGGACGAGGTGGGCGGCGCCGAAGGCACTGCCGAACACGCTGCCGAACCCCTCGCCGGTCACCTCGAAGAGGCCCCCACCGGCGGTGTAGGGCACCTGCAACCACAGGTCGGCGAGTGTCGCCGCGGCCACCAGGCCGAGACCGACCCAGGCCAGCCGGGTGGGACCCCGCCGGGGAAGCCGGCGCGGCCACAGCGCGGCCAGCACCAGCGCCGGCCCGACCAGCAGCACCAGACCGGCGTACCCGAGGAAACGGGCCACCTTCACGCCGGTCTCCACCACCGGGTCGGCGCGGCTGTCGTTGCCGGAGTCGACAGGCGGCGTCGACGGCGCCCCCACCGAGTAGGTGAACGCGCCGGAGACCGGGTGACTGTCGGCGGAGATCACCCGGAAGGTCACCAGGTAGGTGCCGCGCTGACCGGCCGGGTCGACCGGAATGGTGACCACGGCGCCCTCGAAGGACGGCTCACCCCGGTCGGCCCGGGAGCCGTCCGGCGCGATGACCCGGACCTTGTCGGGGACCTTGCGGACCGACTCGCTGAACGTGAGCACCACCTCGGCCGGCCCGCTCGGCACCACCGACGAGGCGGCCGGGCTGCTGCTCGACAGCACCGCGTGGGCGCTGGCCGGGGTGGCTGGCGCGATCAACAGGGCGACGACGGTGACCAGGAGCCCGGCGGCGGCAGCCAGCCGGGCGATCCAGCGGCGGGGTGCGACAGTCATGCCGGCCATGGTCGCCGACGAACCTGGATGTCGGCGACCCGAGGCGGGGGAACGGCTCACCTGCGCCCAGCCGCCAGCGCCGCGCGGGAGAGGTCGCGTGTCATGAGCAGGTAGTCGACCGACGGCGGCGAAAAGTTCCCGACGTGGCGCAGACCATCCAAGTGCCGAAGGACCCTGACGTCACACCCGGCGACGCGTAACCTCGTTTGTCGTGATCCCCGTCCCGCGTGACTCCGGCGCCGCCGGTGCGACAGGTGACGTCGCCCGCGACCCGGCGACCGAGTCGGCCCTTACCGCGCGCGACGGTGACCCCGCAGCCCAGGCCGTGTTCGTCCGGCTGACCCAGGCCGAGGTCTGGCGCTTCGTCGCCGCCCTGGTGGGCCCGGACAGCGCCGACGACCTCGCCCAGGAGACGTACCTGCGGGCATTTCGGGCCCTGCCGGCGTTCGAGGGCCGCTCCAGCGCCCGCACCTGGCTGCTCGGCATCGCCCGGCGGGCCTGCGCCGACCACCTGCGGACGGTGATCCGGCGTCGTCGTCTCGACGAGCGGCTGGCCGCGAACGCGTACACCGACCATCCGCACCCCGACCCGGCCGGGCAGCTCGGCGCCACCGACCTCGTGCGTCGGCTGAGCCCCGAGCGACGTGCGGCGTTCGTGCTCACCCAACTGCTCGGCCTGTCGTACGCCGAGGCCGCTGCCGTCGAGGGTGTGCCGGTGGGCACCATCCGCTCCCGGGTCGCCCGGGCCCGCGACGAGCTGGTCGAGGCCGTCGGCGACGCCCTCACCGGTTGAGCCGGAACTTCCGACGCGGACGGGACGACAAATGAACGTGACCGCACCCCCCAGCCGCGCCGGCCGCTGGACAGCCGTCCGGCCCTGGCTCAGCACGGCGGCCCGACTCGGCCTCGCCGCCGTCTGGTTGGTCGCCGGGGCGTCGAAGGTCGGTGACCTGGCCGCCTCCGGCCGGGCCGTGAACGCCTACCAGGTGCTGCCGTACGAGGTGGCGACAGTGGTCGGCGCGGCGCTGCCCTTCGTCGAGCTGGCCCTGGGCGTGCTGCTGCTGCTCGGGCTGGCCACCCGGCTCAGCGCGGCCATCTCCGTCGCGCTGCTGGTGGTCTTCATCGCCGGGATCTCCTCGGCCTGGGCACGTGGCCTGGCCATCGACTGCGGCTGCTTCGGCAGCGGCGGGCAGCTCGCCGAGGGACAGGCCCCGAGTTACCTCCCGGAGATCCTGCGGGACCTGGGATTCTTGGTGCTGGCCGGATTTCTGGTGATCTGGCCGCGTACGCCCGTCTCGGTGGACGGGTGGCTGTCCGCCGAACCCGCCGTGGAGGACGAGGATGAGTAGTCGCAAGGGGCAGCGGGACGCGGCCCGGGTGGTCCGCGAGCAACTGGCCCGCGAACGGCGTCGCCGCCGCACGGTCTGGGTCTCCGCCGCCGCAGTCGCCGTGCTGGTCATCGCCGGCCTGATCGGCTGGAGCGTCTGGTCCAGCCAGCGCTCGGACAGCTTCACCACACCGCCCGGCGCGAACGGGCCCGGCACCGGCATCGTCACCGGCGGCGGGCCGGTCACCGTCGACGTCTACGAGGACTTCCTCTGCCCGGTCTGCAACCAGTTCGAGCAGAGCAGCGGCGCGACGTTGGAGCAGCTGGTGTCCGAGAACAAGGCGAAGGTGGTCTACCACCCGGTCGCGTTCCTCAACCGCTTCTCCACTACCGAGTACTCCACGCGCTCCTCGGCCGCCTCCGGCTGCGCGGCGGCCGGCGGCAAGTTCCGCGAGTACGCCAAGGCGCTCTTCGCCAAGCAGCCGCCCGAGGGCAGCGCCGGGCTCGGCGACGACGAGCTGGTCGACATCGGCGTCGGCGTGGGGCTGGACCGGGGCTCGTTCGGGGGCTGCGTCTCCAAGGGCACGTACAAGACGTGGACCGAGCACGTCACCGAGGAGGCCAGCCGCAGCGACGTCACCGGCACGCCCACCGTCCTGATCAACGGCCAGCCACTCGCCGACCGCAGCCCGCAGGGCCTCACCGCGGCCGTGGCGGCGGCCGGCAGGTGATCCGTACGCTGCTGGCGCGCGCCGCCCTGATCGCCGCCACCGCCTGCGCGGCGACCCTGCTCACCGCGGCGCCCGCCGCCGCGCACGGCGCGGACGCGCCGGACGGCACCGACTACCGCACAGGCGTCACAGGCGTCACGCCGGCCCGGCCCGGCCTGACGGTACGGGTGATCGAGGCGGGCGCGCGACTGGAGCTGACCAACCGCACCGGCCGGACGATCGAGGTGATCGGCTACTCCGGCGAGCCGTACCTGCGGGTCGGTCCGGACGGCGTGTACGAGAACAGCCGGTCCCCCGCCACGTACCTCAACCGCACCCTCGCCGGGGACACCGCGCTGCCGCCCGACGCGGACCCGGCCGCCCCGCCGTCCTGGCGGCGCGTCGACGACGGGGCCACCGTGCGCTGGCACGACCAGCGGGCCCTGTGGCAGGAGTCGGCGCCACCCGACGCCGCACGCGTCGCGCCGGACCGGGAACACCGGGTCCGGGACTGGACGATCCCGCTGCGCGACGGCGCCGACCCCGCGCAGATAGCCGGCACGCTGGACTGGGTGCCACCGCCCGACGCGTACACCTGGTGGACCGTGACAATCGTCGGCCTGCTCGCGGTGGGCGCCCTCGGGCTGCTCGCCGCCGCCTCCGCGGCCGGCGCCCGGGCGCTGTCCGCGGTGGGCGTGCTGCTGCTCGTCGGCGGCGCGGTCGCCGTGCTCTACCCGGTCGGGCGGGAGCTGGACGCCGGCGCCCAGGGCGTGGGCGGCGTGCTCGCCGGGCTGCTGGGCGGTCAGGTCTGGGCACTGCTCACCGGCCTCGGCGCGCTCGCCGCCGGCGCCTACGCGCTTGCCCGCCGCCCGGCCGCCGATTTCGCGGTGGCGCTGGCCGGCGCCTGCGTGGCCCTCTTCGCGGGCGTGGCGAACGCCGCGGTGTTCACCCGGTCGGTCGCCCCGGTGCCGTGGTCACCCGGAGTCGCCCGCGTCATGGTGGCCGCAATCCTGATCACCGGCGTCGGCGCGACGGCAGCCGGGGTCCTCCGCCTGCACGCCGCCTCCCGCGCCGCCACGCGTGTCCCCACCCCCTGACCTCCGCGGTTCTGCGGCTTTCGCGGCAAGGCCGGGACAGCAGACGCACGGTCGGGGCGTTACGCCCGGGGGGTGAAGCCGTAGGGGAGTTCGAGGCGGTGGCGGGCCAGCAGTGGCTCGTCGCCAAGCAGGTCGAGGGTGGGGGCGTCCGCGACGATCCGGCCGCCGTCCAGGATCACCGAACGCTCGCACAGCTCCGCCGCGTACGGCAGGTCGTGGGTGACCATCAGCAGGGTCACCGGCAGGCCGCGCAGGATCTCGGCCAGCTCGCGCCGAGCCGCCGGGTCCAGGTTCGACGAGGGCTCGTCAAGCACCAGGATCTCCGGGTGCATGGCCAGCACCGTCGCCACCGCCACCCGCCGGCGCTGCCCGAACGAGAGGTGCTGCGGCGCCCGGGCCCGGTGCTCGCTCATCCCGACGGCGGCAAGCGCCTCGTCCACCCGGGCGGCCAGCTCCGCGCCGCGCAGGCCCAGGTTGGCCGGCCCGAACGCGACGTCCTCCGCCACCGTGGGCAGAAAGAGCTGGTCGTCCGGGTCCTGAAAGACGATGCCCACCCGGCGACGCACCTCGGCCAGGGTCGCCCGATCCGGCGTGACAGTCAGCCCGCCGACGTGCACGCTGCCCTCGGTCGGGGTGAGGATGCCGTTGAGGTGCAGCACCAGTGTCGTCTTACCGGCGCCGTTGGGCCCGAGCAGCGCCACCCGGTCACCGCGCGGCACCGTCAGGTCCACCCCGTGCAGGGCCACGTGCCCGTCCGGGTACGCGTACCGGACGCCACGAACGTCCAGCGAGAGGGCGGTCTGCACGACACCGATCATGTCAGCACGACTGCGGCCGCGGCGATGGAGGCCGCCGCCACCGGCACGGTCGCCGCGACCAGCCACTGACCGGCGGTCGCCGCGCCGTCGCCCTGCCACACCGCGGGCATCCGACCCGTGTAGCCCCGCGACAGCATCGCCAGGTAGACCCGCTCGCCGCGCTCGAAGGCGCGCAGGAACAGCGCCCCGATGCCGGCGGCGAAGCCGCGCAACTGCCACAGGAAGCGCGGGTCGTCGCCCCGGGAGATCCGCGCCACCCGCATCCGTCGCGCCTCGCCGACAAGCACGTCGAGGTAGCGCAGCATGAACGTGGCGATCTGGGTGAGCACCTGCGGGCAGCGCAGCCGGTCCAACCCCACGATCAGGTCCCGGGTGGAGGTGGTCGCCGCGAGCAGCAGCGAGGCCAGGACGCCCAGGGTGCCCTTGGCCAGAATGTTCCACGCGCCGTGCAGGCCGTCCTCGGACAGCCGCAGCCCCAGCACCTCGACCCGCTCGCCGGCACCCAGAAACGGCAGCGCCACAGCGAACAGCACGAACGGCAGCTCGATCAGCGCGCGGCTGAGCAGCCAGCGCGGCCCCACCCGGGCCAGCGCCGCCACCGCCGCCACCAGCAGGGCGTACGCGCCGAAGGCCCAGAACGCCTCACGCGGGGTGGCCACCACGGCGATCGTGAAGACCACCATCGCCACGATCTTGACCTCGGGCGGGAGCCGGTGCACAGGCGAGGTCGACTCGCGGTACAGCACGTGCCCGTGACCGGCACCCATCGACGTACCCCCTGCTCAGCTGGTGCGGCGCGCGGCGGTGACCGCGTCGCCGGTAGCGCCCTCGGCGGCCGTCGCGTCGCCGCCATCGACCGCGTTGTCGCCCCTGGTCGACGCGTCGCCCCGGCGGCGCAGCAGCCAGAAACCGCCGCCGCCGATCGCGAAGGTCACCAGCACCCCGAGCACCCCGGAGAGACCCGTCGAGAGGAAGCTGTTCCGGATGCCCCGTACGCCGTAGTCGGCGAGCGGACTGTCGCCCAACTCGTGCTCGCGGGCCTGCTGCGCCGGGCAACTGCCACCGACGATGGTGTCGTCCGCATCGACGGTGCAGCCCTTGAGCAGGGACGAGTCCAGCCCGTCCGGATGCGACGAGGCGTAGTTGCTCACGACACCGGCGAGCAGCAGGGCGACAAGCAGACCGCCGGCCAGGAACACCCAGGACCGGTTCTTCATCGGATACCTCCGGGAACTCCGACAGCGGGGGTGGCGGGAGTGGGAAGCGCGCGCAACGCGTACACCAGGTCGGGGCGCACCTTCGCGACGGTGAGCACCGTGGTCGCCGTGATCAGGCCCTCGCCGATGCCGATCAGCAGGTGCACGCCTGCCATCGTGCCGGCCAGGCCGGCGAGGTTGCCGCCCAGGTCGGTGGTGCCGCCCAGCCAGTACTCGACGACGAAGCCCTGGGACGCGACCACCACGCTTACCAGCGCCGCGACGAACGCCGTGACGGCCAGGCCGGCCCGCGTGCGGGGCAGCACCCGCAACAGGACGGCGATCAGCAGGTACGCGGCGGCGGTGCCGATCAGCGCCATGTTGGTGATGTTCAGGCCCAGCATCGCCACACCACCGTCACCGAAGATCAGCGCCTGCACGACGAGCACCACTGCCACGCAGAGCGCGCCGACCCACGGCCCGACAAGCAGCGCGGCGAGCGCGCCACCGAGCAGGTGACCGCTCACACCGGCCGTGAAGATCGGAAAGTTGAGCATCTGGACGGCGAAGATGAACGCCGCGACCAGGCCGGCCATCGGGGCGAGCCGATCGTCCAGGTCGCGCCGGCCGCGCAGGACGCACCCGGTGAGCGCGGCGAGCGCCAGTGCCGCGAAGACCGCCGCGACGGGACCGTCGATGATCCCGTTCGAGATGTGCATCGCCAGTGTCTCCACGCGACCTCCCACGCGTCAGCGGACCCCGTCCGGGACCGGCGGGGTCAGCCTATTTCCTAGGAGTTGTTGTTGCCAGACTCTGGCAACAACGCATGGCCTTGATCACCTTTGCCGCGCGCTGCCGCTTGATCGACTCGGCTTCCGGGAAACCGGGGCGTCCGTTTCGCGGAAGCCGAGTCGATCAACGCGCTGCCGCGCGCCGCCGACGTCGACACCGGCGCGGTCGGCGGTAGGGTCGGGCCATGACCGCGCCCGACCGCCTCTCCCCCGGTGACCCCGCGCCCGAGTTCACCCTCCCCACCGACACCGGCGACCAGCTCTCCCTCGCCGACCTGCGCGGCCGCAAGGTCGTCCTGTACGCCTACCCGGCGGCCATGACCCCCGGCTGCACCAAGCAGGCGTGCGACTTCCGCGACTCGCTCGCCTCGCTCCAGGCCGCCGGCTACGAGGTGGTCGGCATCTCCCCGGACAAGCCGGAGAAGCTGGCGAAGTTCCGCGACCGGGACGCCATCACCTTCCCGCTGGTCTCGGACGTCGACAGGGCGGTGCTCACCGCGTACGGCGCGTACGGCGAGAAGCAGCTGTACGGCAAGACCGTCACCGGCGTGATCCGCTCGACATTCGTCATCGACGCCGACGGCAAGATCGAACGGGCGCTCTACAACGTCAAGGCCACCGGGCACGTCGCCAAACTCCGCCGCGACCTCGGCCTGGACTGACCCTGTCGTACGGTCCCGTTACCGTGCGTCAATGGTTCGGTACAAGTACACGCCCGAGGCGCTGGCGCAGGCGGCCGCCTCGGCGCGCAACATCACCGAGGTGATGCGGCTGCTCGGCGTCCGGGTCAGTGGCGGCTCCCACGCCCACATCAGCCGGCAGCTCAAGAGGTTCGGCGTCGACACGTCGCACTTCACGGGGCAGGCACACAACCGAGGCGTACGACGCACGACCTCGGCACAGTTCCTGGTGCAGATGCCCGAGGGGTCTCGCCGGACGCCGGGCGTGCGGTTGAAGTGGGCACTGGCCACGCTCGGCGTGCCGGAGGAATGCGAAGCGTGTGGGACAGGGCCGGTCTGGCGAGGCGCACCACTGGTCCTGCACGTCGACCACATCAACGGGGACTTCCTCGACAACCGGCCACCGAACCTGCGGCTTCTCTGCCCGAATTGCCACAGTCAGACCGAAACCTTCGCCGGCCGGCGGAACCGGGTTCGCGATCTCGCCACCACCGTGCCTGCGGCGAGCGCCGGCGAGGAACGCGCGCGCGAGACAGCGGGTACCGAGCGCCGACCGGCGACGCGGGACGAGATCGTCGGCCTGTTCGCCCAGGTCGACGCGCAGCAGATGACGGCGCTGGAAGCGGCACAGCACCTGGACTGTCACCCCGCATACCTGCACAAGGTCCGGCGGATGCTGGAGCAGGAAGGCATGTTGACACCGCGTCCGGACCGCAGCTGGCGTTCGAGGGCTCATCGTGACGTGGTGATCGAACAGGCGCTGGCCAATCCGGATGTCGGGCCGAAGCGGCTGTCGGGGATCCTGCGCAATCTGCCCGACGGGCGGTGCAGGGTGGGCCACGGCACGATCTCCGCCATCCTCAGGGAGGCCGGGCTCAACACCGTCGAAGCCAGACGCTCTAGAATCTCCGATGTACGCGGGAGTGGCGTAACTCGGCAGCCGCGCAGGTCTTAGGAACCTGTATCCGAAAGGATGTGGGGGTTCGAATCCCCTCTCCCGCACAAGTCGACGCAGATCCCGTGCGCGGGGGTCCGCTGTCGAACGCGTCACGGTCGCGGGCCACGAGCCTGGTCGAGCAGCCAGGATGGGCGCCGTGACTCTGCGCTTCGTCCTCGATCCCGAGCTGACCCCACTGCTGCGCGCCGAGATCGTCGCCCTCTGGGTGGACGTCAGCAACGCCGGTGGAGCGGTCGGCTTCGTGCCCCCGGTCACCACTGCCGACGTCCGTACGATCGCCGACCCGACGTTCGCGGGCATCGCCGACGGGCCGGACCGGCTGCTGGTCGGGTACGACGGCGACCGGCCCGTGGCGGTGCTTGTCTTCTGCGACAACCGGTTCGGCCTCAAGGCCCACTGGTGTGTGCTGAAGCGGGTGATGATCCATCCGGACACGCAGGGCGCGGGCCACGGGTCGGCGCTGATGCGCGAGGCAGCCCGGCTGGGTCGGGAGTGGGGTCACGAGGCGCTGCACGTGACTGTGCGCGACGGGTTGGGGCTGGACGGGTTCTACAGCCGTCTCGGGTACCGGGAGATCGGCCGGCTGCCGGGCGCGCTTCGGGTGGCACCGGGCGACGACCGCGACGAGATCCTCATGTGGCTCGACCTAAAACCAACCGACTGACCGGCAAGCCCCACCAGGGCGCCGACCACACCGGGCCGGTCAGCCGCACCAGCGGGCGGTTGCCCCGGCCGGTCGGGTGGAGGGCCCGTCGGCGACCGGGGTGGCCGGGGCGTTCGCCTTCGCCACCTCGGCCGGCCGGCGCGCGGGTGTCGGCGTACCGCCCGGTCGGGCCGCTGGTGGGCGGGCCGTCGCGGACGGGCGCGACGTCCTGGCCACGACGCCGCGCTCGTACATCCGCACCACGCTGGTCTGGACCTGGCCGGGTGCCATCCGGATGCCGGACACGGTGACCCGGTGTCCGTACACGTCGGTGACGCGCACGCTGTACGGGCCGGGACCCGCGCCGGAGGCCAGCAGCCAGTAGTTGTAGTCCTGCCGGGCGGTGCCGCGCCACGGGCCGTCGCCGCCCTGCCGCACCTCGACGGCGCGCAGCGGGTTGCCGTGGTTGCCGATCCGGACGGCGAACCAGAACTGTGACGCGCCCTCCTTGATGCGGAAGGTGAGCGGGCCGGGCAGTGGCGGGTTGACCACCGCGCGGTAGGTGACCTGGACGAGACCCTGGACCGGGTCGGCGATCCGGGCGAACGCCTCCCGGGACAGGTCGAGGTGCCCCGGTTCGCACTCCGGGCACTGATCCATGATCAGGACACGCACGGTTCCCTTCGGGCCGGTGACGTCGAGGAAACCGCCGCAGGCGGCGCCTGCGGCGTACTCGGTGGGGCCGAGCGCGACGTAGAGCCGGTTGGCCGGGGCCGCCGGGTTCGAGCAGTTGCCGCCGGCGCCTTTCGAGTCGTAGAAGGTCGCCTTGCCGCTGTGGGTGGCGGTGCCGGTGGGCGGCGCGGCGAGCGTCCGGCCGGCGGCGCAGGCCGGGGCGGAGCCGGAGCGCAGGGCCAGGGTGAGCCCGAGCGCCGCCGCGAGCACGGTGACGCCGGTGGCGACCAGCCAGGGCATCGGGCCGGACGGGGACGCGGGTCTGTCGTCCGGAGCACGGTCCAGGTCGAGTTCGATGTCGACGTCGCGGACGTCCACAGCGCGGACGTCGTCGCCTCTGCTGTCGACGCCGCCGGGAGCGCTTCCGTCGGTCACGTCGGCGATGCTGCCGGACCGGCGTACGACCGGACAAGCCGGCTAAGCCAAAGCTAAGACAGCATCGACGGACGGTGACCGTTGTTCACCTGAACGCTGAGCCGGCTGGTCAGAGGTCGACGACTACCTGGTCGCCGACACCCAACGGGCCGCTGTCGACGGGCACCACGTTCAGTCCGAAGAGGAGCTTGCGGCCGATGTTGCGGTGGCGGCCGAGAGTGCGCAGCGGCTCCTTCGCGCGTACACCGGTCTCCTGGTCGGTCGTGGTGACCACGCAGCGGTCGCACGGCCCGGCGGCGCGCAGCCGCAGATCGCCGATGCGCAGCGACCGGCCGGCCCAGTCGTCCTCGGCCCAGGCCGGCGCACCGTCGACGACCAGGTTGGGCCGGAACCGGGTCATCGGCACCGGCTCCTCCCCCGCCTCGGCGAGCCAACCGTTGAGGGCGTCGAGGGAGGCGGCGTTCGTCAGCAGCAGCGGGTAGGCGTCGGCGAAGCTGACCTGGTCGCCGGTGTCGTACGTACGCTCGCCGGCGGCCACGTGCCGGGCCGGGTGGGCCAGCCAGACCAGCCGGACGGGCCGGCCGAGCAGCGCGCCGAGCCAGGTGTCGGCCGTCGGGCCGGCGGGCAGCGCCCCGACCTGGATCGTCCGGCTGCGGAAGGTCCGCACCGGCACCGGGTCGCCACCGGCCGGCTCCGGCACGTCGAGGTCGGGCTGCCCGTCGGCGCGCAGCACCAGGCCGCCGGGGCGCACGGTGGCGTGCAGGCCGACCAGCCGGGTGGTCTCCCGCTGGGTGACGCCGACGCCGTCGGCGTCCACCACCATCCAGCGTCGGTCGCCGGCCAGGCCCCACGGCTGCACGAACGCGCCGTCGTGGTCGAGGCGGTGGCAGCCCTTGACGGGGTACGTGTGGATCGAGGTCAGCCGCACCCGGTCACGATGCCACGCCGATGTCGTCGCCGGGGTACCGGTGGTGGGCGTGGCCGTCGCGGTGGGGCGAGGGTACGCGGCGGAGAACCAGCTTCAGTAGCATCGCGCCCATGCCACATCGTGAACAGACCTCGGAGCCTGGGACGGACCCGACCACAGATGTCGCCGGCTCTCCGGAGCCCACCGAGGGATCCACTCCGGACGCTTCGCGGCCGCGTCGCCGGTGGCGGCGAGTCCTCCTGATCAGCCTGCTGGTGCTTGTGGTGCTGGGCGCCGGTGGCGCGGTGGCGGGCGGGCTCTACCTACGATCGGTCGAGTCGGACATCGAGCGGGTCGACGCCTTCGACGGGGTGCCCGAGCAGTCCCGCCCCAAGCCGGCCGTCACGGGCGCCACGAACATCATGATCCTGGGCAGCGACTCCCGTGACCCGGAGCGGACGAGCGGGTCGCGCACCGACACGATCATCCTGGCCCACCTGCCGAAGGACCGGTCGAGCGCACAACTGATCTCGATCCCGCGGGACACCTGGGTGCCGGTGCCGAAGTCGAAGGACGGCAACCACGGCGGCCGGGACGCGAAGGTCAACGCGGCCTACGCCTGGGGTGGGGTGCCGCTCATGGTGCAGACCGTGGAGTCGTTCACCGGGGTCCGGGTGGACCATGTGGCCCTTATCGACTTTGCCGGCTTCAAGGAGATCATCGACGCGTTGGGCGGCGTCGACATCGACTCGGAGAAGAGCTTCACGTCGATCCACCCGCCGTTTCGCACCTTCAAGCAGGGCGTGCAGCGGATGGACGGTGAGGCCGCCCTGGACTACTCGCGTCAGCGCAAGCAGTTCGCGGAGGGCGACTTCGCCCGGATCCGCCATCAGCAGCAGGTGATCCGCGCGATCATCGACAAGGCGTCGTCCGGCGGCATCATCACCAACCCCGCCAAGCTCAACAGCTTCCTGAAGGCCACCTCGAACTCGGTCTCGGTGGACAAGGACCTGTCCCTGCTGGACATGGCGACCCAACTGCGCGGGGTCCGGGGCGGCAACATGACGTTCCTGACCAGCCCCACCAAGGGCACCGGTCAGGTCGGCTCGGAGAGCGTGGTGTTCGCGGACAAGGCGCGGGTCAAGACGTTCTACGACGCGGTCCGGCGCGACTCGGTCGGTGAGATCGTCAGCCTCGGCTCCAAGAAGTGACAGGGGGCCGGCGCGGGACAGGCCGGCCGATCGGGGTACGCGACGGGCGGTGGCCGCGGGGCCGCCGCCCGTCGCCGTGGGGCGGGTGCGAGCCCCAGGTCAGTACGCGCCCCTGCGGGCCAGCACGACGCTCACCGTCTTCCAGAGGATGGCCAGGTCGTAGAGCAGCGACCAGTTGTCCACGTAGTGCAGGTCCAGCCGGACCGCGTCGTCCCAGGTCACGTCGGAGCGACCGGAGATCTGCCAGAGGCCGGTGATGCCCGGTCGCACCAGCAGCCGCCGGCGTACGTCACCGCGGTAGTCGTCGTCCTCGGTGGGCAGCGGGCGCGGGCCCACAAGCGACATCTGCCCCAGCAGCACGTTGATGAGCTGGGGCAGCTCGTCCAGTGAGAGCGCCCGCAGGTGTCGGCCGATCGGGGTGACCCGGGGATCGTCCTTCATCTTGAAGAGGAGCCCGTCGCTCTCGTTCCGGTCCCGTAGGGCCGCCAGCCGATCCTCGGCGTCGATGTACATGGTCCGGAACTTCCAGACCTTGAACGCCCGGCCCTCGTGGCCGATCCGGGTCTGGCGGAACATCACCGGCCCCGGGCCGCTGGCCTTGACGGCCAGCGCGATGGCGAGCAGCACCGGGCTCAGGACGACGAGGCCCACCAGGGCGGTGACCCGGTCGAGCACGTTCTTGGCCAGCAGCGACAGGCCGGAGATCGTCGGCTCGTCCACATTGAGCAGCGGCAGGCCCTCGATCGGCCGGACGTGGATGCGCGGACCGGTGACGTCGGTGACCTGCGGGACCACCACCAGGTTGAGGCCGGTGCCCTCCAACTGCCACGCCAGTTTGCGCAGCTCGTACGACTCCAGGCTGGCGGGGCCGCACACCGCGATGGTGTCCGCCCCCAACTGCCGGACCAGCGGGACCAGGTCCCAGCCCACGTACACCGGGACCGGGGCCGTCACCCGCGCACCCGGGCTCGGGTGACGGGGCAGGTGGATGGCGACCGGGTGCAGCCCGGCGCCGTAGTTGCGGGTCACCACCTCGTGCAGGGCGAGCGCGTCGGCGAGCCGACCGACAAGAAGCACCTTCTGCGCCGCCCGCCCGGTGCGCCGGATTCGGCGCAGCACCACCCGGGCGGCGAACCGCGCCACAAGCGTGTAGAGCAGCAGGCAGATGATGATGGCGGCGACCGTCGCCCGGGACAGGTCCTTCTTGAAGCCGAGCGCCAGGAAGGACACCGTGGCGGCCATCGCGAGGTTCGCCCGGGCCACTCGCTTCAGCTCCTCGGTGCCCAGCCCGAGGGCCCGCCTGTCGTACGCCCCGGCCGCGACGAGCAGGACCAGCCACCCCGCCGGCACACCGACGTTCGCCACCAGGGTGAAGGAGCTGATGTTGCCCAGGACCCGCTGGTCCCAGAAGCCGGCATCGGCCTCGTCGAGCAGGGCGATCACCGTCCGGCTGGCGGCCAGGGCGGCGAGCACGTCGAGCAGCACCAGCCAGGCCACGTAGCGTCGCCGCCAGTTGGCCCGCGGCGCCGGACGCGCGAACACGGATCGGGCCATGCCGTTGGAGGGGGGCGTGATCACCCCCAGATCGGGGTCGAACCGCGGTGCCTGCTGTGGGGTGACAGCAGTGAGGAACTGGGTGTGCGCGGACACGATCTTCCTTTCACCGACGCATGTCGTCAACGCTCGGAGGTTGGTGGCGCGGCGCCTTACGGCCACCGGGGGGTGGGCTCAGCCCGGGCCTGGCCCGGCTCCGGTGGGGGACGGAAGCCGGCGGAGTTGGTCCATGAGGGCGGCGTGGGCCGGTTTGGGGACCAGGGCCGCGTCGAAGATGCAGGCGGCACCGTAACCCGCGTGGTAGCTCGGGATCCAGCTACGGGCGTCGCTGAAGCCCCAGACGGTGAATGAGACGCAGGCGGGCACGGCGAGGCAGGCCTGCAGCACCTTCCGGTAGAGCGCCGCCTGGCGGTCGCGCTTCGCGGGGGTCTCCGGCAGCGCGATGCGTACGTCGAGTTCGGTGATCGCCACCGAGACGCCCAACCGCGCGAAGCGCCGCAGGTTGCCCACCATGTCGCGGGGCTGCTCGTCCCAGCGCAGGTGGCTCTGGAACCCGACCCCGTCGACCGGCACGCCGGCGCGACGCAGCTCGCGTACGAGGTCCAGGAGCCCGTCGGCCTTGCGGGTCCGGCCCTCGACGCCGTAGTCGTTGATGAACAGCCGCGCACCGGGGTCGGCCGCGTGCGCCCACCGGAACACCTCGGCGACGTAGCCGGGGCCGAGCTTGCGCAGCCACATCGTGTCGCGCAGCGAACCGTCCTCGTCGAGCGCCTCGTTGATCACGTCCCACGCCCAGACCCGACCGCGGTAGCGGGACACCACTGTGGTCACGTGGTCCCGCAGCACCGTCCGGAGCTGCTCGGCCGACCACTGCGGATCCACCCACCGTGGTACGTCGCTCCGCCCCAGCAGCGTGTGGCCGTAGACCGACTGGTCATGTTGCTCGGCGAAGCCGACGAGCTGATCCGCGCCCGCCCACGTGTACACGTCCGGCGACGGTTCGAGGTTGCCCCACTTCATGGCGTTCTCGGGGGTGATCGCGTCGAACTCCGAGCCGAGCAGTTCGCCGTACTCGGCGTCCAGGCTCATCCACCGGCCGTCCGCGGCCGAGCCGACCCGGACCGTCGGCGGCATCAGGTCGCGCAGGGCCGGCTGTCGGGACGCCGTCGGCGCCGGCACGGTCGGCACGGCGGGGACGGCGGCGCCTCCGGGTCTGCGCTCGATCCCGTACGCCACCGCCAGACCGGTGGCCAGAAGCGCGACGACCACGAGGACGAGCGCCACTGCCAGCACCGCGCGGCGCGGTCGCCTGGCCGGTGTCGTCGCCGGCGCCACGACAGGCGGAAGGGGCGCGACCGGTGCCTGTGTGCTCGGCTCGCGCTCCTGCATGGACACCCGGCTGGTCACCCGGCGGCCGGATCCGCTGCGGCGCTGAGCGCCCAGGGTGCCCGGGTGAAGTTCCACCGTGCCCGCTCGGCGAACTCCTCACGGGCGAGACCTGGCACCGCGTCGTCGGTGAGCATGCCGGCCAGCACGCGCGTCACCTCGGCGGGATCCTCGGGAACCCGCCCGAGTCGCAGCGACGGCGGCTGGTCGATGTCGTCGAGGAAGTCGTCGCACTTCTGCTGGTAGGGCACCAGCGCGAAGGGCACGCCGGCCAGGTAGGCGAAGACCGCGCCGTGCAGCCGCATGTGCAACCCCAGGTCGCAGCGTTTCATCTCGTCCCAGCAGGCCCGCACGCCATCGTGCGCGGTCACCACGCGCACGTCGCAGGTGTCGGCCACCGCCGCGCGGAGTCGCTCGCTGACCTGCTCGTCGCCGTGCTCGGCGTGGGTGTTGAAGACGAAGACGGTGACGTCCACCGGTTCCTTGCGCACCAGCTCCCGTACGCCCTCGATCAGTGCGGTCTCGCGCCGCCGCACGTCCGGCGCGGCGGCCTCGTAGTCCACACCGAGCAGGGTCACCCCGAGGCGGGCCCGAGCGCCCGGCGCCGGGCGGGGCCGGCGGGGTGGGATCGGCTCGCCCAGTGCTTCGGGCAGGAGGCCGGCGAGGTCACCCGCCGGGATGAGCAGACCGGGATAGTCCGCGCGGCGCAGGACCTCCGCGGACGCGGCGTCGCGGACCCCGATGACGTCGATCCGCCTCAGCACCTCGACCAGGCGGCGCTCCGCCGCGGTGGACAGGAACGGGCCGATCGAGACGCCGACCGCTGCCATCGGGTGCCCGGAGAATCGGCTGAACAGACTGAACAGCTTCTTCTCACTCAGCGGGCCCATGTCCCGGAAGACCGAGCCGCCACCGAAGATCAGCATCGAGGAGCGGCTCAGGAGCGCCGCCTTGCTCAGCAGCGCGCCCGCCCGATCTCTGGCCCCCCGGCCGCCGTACCACCGGGGGCTCATGCCCACGCTCGCACCGGGCAGGTCGACAATCGGCGGAGCGGCGAAGACCGGGTGCGTGGCGCCCCAGTAGGTGCGGGTCGCCCAGTCAAGGACGACACAGAAGGCGTTGTCCCCGACGTTCTCCATGCCGTAGTAACCGACCACGAGGGGACGCCGAGCGGCGGCACTCGGTTCAGGACGCACGCGAGGCCCCCCTCGTCAGTCGCTGGCGCAGATCGTGCCACGACGGCAGATCGGCGTCCCCGACGACCCGTCGGCGGACCGCCGTCCAGAACAGCACACAGAGGACGATCTCCGCCGTGACTGTCGCCGCCGCCGCACCCATGATGCCCCAGAGCGGCGTGGCGACGGCCAGGGCCACCAGGAACACGAGGGCGCCCACCCCCTGGTAGGCGACCTTGCGGCGCAGCAGGCCGCCGCTGGTGAGCAGCGAGGCCACCGCCGAGCCCGCGAACCGGAACGGAATGGCCAGGGCGAGCACGGCCAGGACGCGTGCGGACTCCCGATACTCCGGACCGAGCAGGAACGGCAGCCCCGGCAGCCCGCCGAGCGCCACAAGCGCCGCGATGACCACACCCAGCACGAACATCCCCGTGCCGCCGTAGCGGTACGCCATCAGGATCGCGCCCCTGTCGGTCTGCGACCAGCGATGCAGCTTGGCCAGGAAGTACTGCTGGAAGACCACTCGGGGTACGAGGTACACGGCGGTCAGCACGGACATCGGCACGGACAGCACCGCAGCCGCCTCGGGACCGCGCACCTCGGCCACGGTGACCGTGCCCAGATAGATGCCGAGCAGGTAGAACACGTTGCCCAGCACGAACGGGGTGGCGGCCCGGGCGACACCGGTCACCGGCACCGCCGGGCCGGGTGGCCCCGTGGCGCCCGCGTGCCCCTCCAGCGGCATGTCCCCACGGACGAAGGGCCGCATGACGACGGCGCAGGCCACCACTGTCAGCAGGGCGACCAGGGCGTAACCGGCCGCCGCCACCACCACCGAGAGCCCGAACAGCCACACGGCCAGCACCACGAGCACCCGGCCCAGGTGCGGCGCGGCCTGCAGAGCGGACAGCCCGGCGTACGCGCCGCGCAGTTGCTGCACCGATGCGACGAGCGCGAGACCCGCCTGCGCGACGACCACGCTGGCCAGCAGCGCACGCACTCCACCCTCGGCCGGATCGTGCATCTCGGCGCTGCTCCAGACGAGCGTGCCGGCGACGAGCAGCACGCAGGCGATCAGCACCAGACGCAGCGACGGGCGCACCCAGCGGTAGGCCCGCTCCCCCTCCTGACCGAACCGCTGCAACCAGAGTTCGGAGACGCCGAAGACCGCCAGCGGCGCGGTCAGTGACACCACGGCGAGGGCAGCGGTGAACGTGCCGAACGCGGCCTGGGGGAGGCTGCGGGCCAGCAGAATCTGGGTGGCGAAGGCCGCGACGGTGATGCCGACCTGGCTCAGGCCCAGCATGCCCAGATGGACCAGGACCCTCCTCACCCGCCCGCGCGACGCCGCCGGGCGCACCGGGCTGTCGGGGTGGAGGTCAACGGATGCGGGTGACAAGCCACTTGCCCGTCTCGCTCAGCGTCCGCAGCGCCTTCATGCTCAGGCCCACCCCGGGAAACCGCCACGGCCGGTACATGTCGATCAGTCGGAACCAGAAGACCAGGCCGCCGAGACGACCTCGGGTGACGTTGCCGTCGTGGCGCTGGAACCGCACGATGGGGTGGTCCAGGTGGCAGGGGTGCACACCGGACCGCAGGGCGCGCAGCACCAACTCGATGTCCTCGAAGAGCCGGAAGGTCTCGTCGTACCCGCCGATGGTGTCGAGCACCTGCCGGTCGATTGTGGTGCCGGAGTGCTTGAACGGCAGACGCGGACGGGTCAGGACGCCGAGCAGCATCCGGTCGGCCGAGGCGTACTCGGGCAGCCGGATCTGGCGGTTCACACCCTGGGTGATCTCGGTGTAGTCGGCGTACACCCAGCTCCGCCCGGTGGCGGTGAGCAGTTGGTGCAGCCGGGCCAACGCGTCCTCGGTGAGTTCGTCGTCGGAGTCGAGCACGGTCAGGTACCTGCCGACCGCGACGCGCAGTCCACGGTTGCGGGCCTCCGCGATGCCTGTGGGAGGTTGGCTCACCACCCTGATCCGGCGGTCGGTGGTGAGCCCGGCCTCGGCGATCACCTGCCCGACCGGGACCTGGGAGCCGTCGTCGACGATGACGAGCTCGAAATCCTGGTAGGTGTTGGCCAGCACGCTGCGGACCGCGTTGACCAGCAGGGCGGCCCGGTCCCGGACGACGATGCAGACCGTGAAGGTGGGTCGGACGACAGGTGTGGTGGCCGCGTCCACCTCGCCCCGGTCGGCCTGCCGGGGTGGGTGGGGATGCGCCGCACGAACGGATGCGGGGCCAGCGGGGTTCGTCATGTCGGCCCGCCCGACGCCACCGGCCCGCTGTCGTCGGACCGCAACGACGACCCCGGCCGCGTGTCGTCGTCGTTCGCCGCGCCGGACTCCGCGTCGACGACGAGCATCGCCAGCATGCCGAGGAAGAAGAGCCAGAGGAAGTACGGGTACGCCAGGGGCTTCTGGGTGAGCCCGAAGATGAGGAGCGTGGCGAAGAGCACCAGCAGGGGCAGTCGACCGGACGGGCCGAGTTGCTCGCGGGCGAGGCGGTAGAGCCCGACGAGGATCGCGCCGACCAGGACGAGCCCGGTGACTCCCCAGATGATCATGACGCGGATCAGGTCGTTGTGCATGTCCCACGGCTCGTAGCCGAAGCCGAACAGCCACACGTCCGCGGAGGAGCGACCCAGGATGTCCGCCACGTCGTTCCAGATCGCGCCGCGACCGTGCATGAAGGTGTCGGAGCGGACGTCGAGCGACCCCACCTCGGTCAGGGCGACCCGGACCCGCTCCCAGATGGCCCCGCCCCACAATCCGCCGGCAATGGCAGCGACCGCCGCCACTCCGCCGCCCACCAGCAGCGCCGACCTGCGGTCGACCCGACCACCGGCGCGTCGGGACGCGATCAGGCCACGGACCCGTCGCGCCTCGAAGGCGGCCACGATGACGATCAGGCAGAGGATCGTGAAGCGGTGCAGGGACACCGCGCCGGTGGCGACGAAGAGGCCGATCAGCGCGTACCGCACGGGGGCCGGCACGCGGAGCCGATCGCCCAGGACGTAGATCAGGAACACCGAGAAGATGAGCAGCCTGCCGAGCGACATCGGGTGGTAGTAACCCCCCGAGGCACGCCCGATCTTCTGCCAGTTGGCCAGCTCGAAGTAGAACGAGTACGGAATGACTCCGGCGACCTGGAGCCAGGCGAGCACACAGTGGACGATCGCGCCGACCAGGACGACACCGGTGACCAGAACGAGTCGCCGCGAGGAGATGAGGGACCGCCGCAGCAGCAGCAGGCCGAGCAGCGCGATCGGGGCGAAGCCGACGACAAGGCGCAGCGCCTCGGCCGGAATGGCCGAGCGGGGCTCCAGGTGCGCGCCGTAGATCGGATAGCGGCGCACGTCGAACAGATCGAGCAGGTCGCCGCGGGCACCCACGAGGAGGTAGCTGACCGCCGAGCTGACCAGGAGCAGCACCAGCGCACCCGCCACCAGCAGGAGCGGCCTGGGCGGCAGCCGACGGGCACCCAGGGCGACGAGCCCGTACGCGGCGATCATCAGCGCGGCGCCGACGGCGGTGAGCACCACGCCGAGATCGATCCCGCCGCCGGCGTCCTTCTCACCGATGTCGAGCAGTGGCTTCACCGCGATGAGAGCCAGGGCGCCGACGGCCAGATATCCGGCGATCTGCTCGTGGCGGGGCGTCGGCCCGTCCCGGTGCCCCACCTCCGGCCGTGGTCCTGGGGCCGGAGTGGTCAAGGTTCCCATCGCGGGCGTGTCTCCTCATCAGTGTCCGCCGTGAGCGTCGGTCGGCGTCGTGGGCGCGCCGTCGCTCCGGCCGATGCCGTCCGACCATCGATCCGTGGCCGAGGCAGTTGCCAACGGGCGCCGATTGAGCCGAATGTCGCAAAGGGACATCCACTGTGCTCAGGCGCCGCCCGGCCTCAGAATCACGAGGACGATACCAGCGTCCTGCGACATTTCGGGGCCCTCGGCCATCGTCCGACACACCTGTCGAACGTCGATCCCAGCCGGGTTGGGCGGACATTTCCGATTCAGCTATTCGACAGTTCTTTCGGCCGTCTTGCGAGGGCGCCGCCGTCTCCGGCAAGCTGGACCGCCGTGCGTCAATCCGGTGGGCGCGGCATGACCTGCGACCTGTCCGGCACCGGCACGAGCCGACAGGTTTCCCCCGACTGTGGATGGTGGACTCTTCGATGATCTCCGTGGTGATCGCCGCCCACAACGAGGCGCGGGTCATCGGTGGTTGCCTCGACGCGCTGCTCACCGACGCCGGCCCGGACGAGCTGGACATCGTGGTCGTGGCCAACGGCTGCACGGACGACACCGCACTGGTTGCCGCCCAGCGCCCGGAGGTACGCGTCATCGAGGTGGCCGAGGCGGGGAAGGCCAACGCGCTCAACGTGGGGGACGCCGCCGCCCATGGTTTCCCCCGGATCTACCTCGACGCGGACGTCGTCCTGAGCCCGGGAGCACTGCGCCGGATGGCCGCGACGCTCACCGAAGGCGACTCGCCGCCCCTGGCGGTCATGCCGCGACGGCAGATGGTGACGAGCGGCCGACCGGCGGCAATACACGCGTACTACGCCATCAACACCAGACTGCCGATCTTCGCGGACGCGTTGTTCGGGCGCGGCGCCATCGGCATCTCGGAGGCCGGCCACCGGCGCTTCGACCAATTCCCGGAGCAGATCGCAGACGATCTTTTCCTGGATTCGCAGTTCTCGTCACAGGAGAAGCGGGAGGTCGGCGAGGCGACGTCCTACGTGCAGGCGCCCCGTCGTACCCGTGATCTGCTGCGCACCCTGGCTCGGGTGCGGGCCGGCAACACGATGCTGCGGGCCAGCCACGACGGGGTCCGGGCATCGGTCCCGTCCTCCTGGCTGCGCGACGTCGTCCTGCCCCGGCCGTGGCTCGTCCCGGCAGCCACGGTCTACGTGGCGATCACGGTCGCCGCCGCGCTGCGCGCCCGCCGACACCCGCGCGACGGGTGGGGGCGGGACGACTCCACCCGCTGACCGCCGCCGTGCCGCGGCGGCCCGGTCAGTACCGGGGTCGACGGCGAAGGAACACCACCACGAGCACGATCAGCCCGACCAGCAGCACACCACCGAGCCCGGCGAGCAGCGCCAGCAGGAGCCGGGGTGGGCCGTCGGACTCGTCGGCGAGCCGGGCGCGGTCCACGGCGTTCTGCCGGTACGCCTGCGCCAGGAGGTTGACAGGCGACGCCTGGGCGACGCGGTCGAAACTGGCGATGGCATCGTCGTTCCGGCCGGCGAAGAAGGCGTCCAACCCGTCGCGGTACACCTTGTCGGTGTCGGCGCGACCGTTGCTGGTGCCACCCGCCTCGAGCAGCCCGGTGACCACCGACACCGGCACCAGCGCGCGGTTGGGCGTGCCACTGGCCGCCCGGTCGGTGTCCAGCACGCCGACCACCCGGCCGGTGGTGTCCAGGGCGACGCCGCCGGCGGAGTAGATGCCGACGTCGTCGTTGAGGCGGGAGACGCTCACCGAGCCCTGGTTGGCGGTGCCGGCAACCTGGGCCGGCTTGCTCTCCACTGTGTAGGTCGCGGCCCGGAAGTCCGCGTCGGTGGTGCGGTAACCCATCACGAGCAGCGCGGCGCCCGGTCCGGGCACACCGCCGTCGGCCAACTCCACCGCCGGGAGGCTGGGTTGGGTCAGCTTGACCAGGGCGAGGTTGCCGGCATCGGGCTCGAGGACCCGGACGATCTGGCCGGGGATGGCGGGGCTGGCGGTGAGGTCGCCCCGGGCCACGTTGAACTGGGCGAAAACCTGGCTGACGGGCTCCGAGCCGGGCTCGGCGCCGGTGAACACGCTTGTGTTCAGCTTGCCCCGGACGTACTCGTCCAACTGGGGCGCGGTCAGCCTCTTCTGCTCGATCAGGATCCGACCGAGCGTGTAGAGGGCGCGCTCCCGGGCCGCCTGGACGGCCGGGCGAACGCACTGACCGTTGGTGACGATGTGGCCGTCGGCGTTCACCACGAAGCCGCTGCACCGCCGCTTGAAGGTGACAGGCGTGACGCTCAGCGGGACGTTCGACTTCGCCTCGCGCAGGGTGCCGGTGAAGACGGCCTCGACGAACACCATGGACGGCGCGGCGATGGCGAGGGAACGCTCCTCGACGCTGTACGGCGCGGCCTGCGCCCAGGGCTTCAGCCCGGGGTTGATCGCCGGGGCGCTGGGGAAGGCCGCGGTGCCGGACGTGGTGGGCAGGGTCTGCGGGTCGGTCGGCTTCTCGTCGCCGGAGACCGCCCAGACGGTGGCGCCGGCGCCCACGGCCACGGCCAGGGCCGCGGCGGCGACACCGACCCAGAGGCCGGTGCGGCGCGGCGGTGGCGCGGACGGCTTGATCCGCCGGACCGGGCCGGCGAACAGGTCGTCCGAGGACGGCCGGTCGGCGTCCGGGAACACCGGGTCCACCGTGGACGCCTCCGCGCCGGCGCCGGAGACCGGTTGTGGCGCGGCGGAGACCGGCTGCACGGGAATCGGACCGCCGTGCATCGCCCAGGGCGCGTGCGGCGGCGCGGACACCTGCGGCACGCCCGAGACGGACTGCGGCACGCCCGAGACGGACTGCGGCACGCCCGAGACGGACTGCGGTGGCCCGGAGACCTGCTGGGGCGGCCCGGAGACCTGGTGCGGCACCGCGGCGGCCGGGCTCACGGGGCCGGAGGTCGACGGCACGTCGGCCCCGGGTGACGCGGCTTCGCCCGGAACCGGTTGGTAGTCCATGCCCAGCGCACGGAAGAGCTTCTCCGCGCCCGGCCCCGCCTCCGCCGGGTAGGCGACCCACGGCGCGGTGGCGGCGAAGTCGGCGTAGACGAACGGCTGACCACCCTGCGTCTGCGCCATCGCGTTGGCGGTGGCGGAGAACGCCTCCCGCCAGGCGGGCGTGGCCGCCACGGCGGCGTCCAGGACAGCGACGGTCACCAGCCGGCCCTGCCCGTCGATGGCCGCCCACGCCTTCCCCACCTGGCATCCGCCCAGCACGTGGGTGAACCTGTACGGGCCATCCGGCTGCATCCGCACTCCTCCGCTCAACCGCCGTGCGGATACTACAGAGAGCGTGCCACTCCGCTCACTTCCGGTTGATGGGAAAGCCGTCGGACGGTTGCCCTCTGAAAGTTTTCATGCATAGAGTCGCGGAGTGAATGACGGAGTGGTTCAGGCGTCGGCCGAACAGGTGTTCCACCTGTTCGACGGGGTACGGCTCACCCCTACCCAGCGTCGGATCGCGCACTGTCTCGTGCAACACGCCCCGGCCGTCGCGTACCTCTCCGCTGCCGAGGTCGCCGAGCTGGCCGGGGTCAGCCAGCCCTCGGTCACCCGGTTCGCCGTCGCGCTCGGCCATGACGGCTATCCGGCGCTGCGCCGCCGGCTGCGCGACCTGACCAGCACGACACCCGGCGGGTCGACCGACGCCGGCAACGAGCTCCAGCAGGCGGTACGTGCCGAGATGGGCAACCTGGACCGGCTGGCCGGTCAGCTCGCCGACACCGACCGGATCGCCGAGACGGGCCGGCTGCTCGCGACCAGCCGCCCACTGCCGGTGCTCGGCCTGCGCGCCGCCGCGCCGCTGGCCGCGTACTTCGCCTACTTCGCCGCCAAGGTGCACCCGGACGTACGGGTGCTCGACGACGGCGGCACCCTGCTCACCGACCGTCTGGAGCAAGCCGCCGCGGCGGGGGCGTCCGCCGTGCTCGCCTTCGTGCTGCCCCGCTACCCCCGGGAGACCCTGGAGGCGCTGCGCGACGCACGCGCCGCCGGGCTGACAGTCGTGGCGATCACCGACTCGCCGGTCAGCCCGGCCGCCGAACACGCCGACGTGGTGCTGCCGGCCGCCGTCGGCGCTCAGCTCGTCTTCGACCTGCACACCGCCCCGATGACCCTGGCCATGGTGCTGCTGCAGGCGATCTGCGACGCCGCGCCGGCCGACACCCAACGCCGTCTGGAGGCGTTCGAAGCCTCCGCGGCCCGCCGACAGTTGTTCCTCGGTTGACCGGAGGAGACCGCAGATGACCCAGCCCATCCGTGCCGCACGGGGCAGCCAGCTCACCACCCGCGGGTGGCAGCAGGAGGCCGCCCTGCGGATGCTGATGAACAACCTCGACCCGGAGGTGGCCGAACGCCCCGACGACCTGGTCGTCTATGGCGGCACCGGCAAGGCGGCGCGGGACTGGCCGTCGTACCACGCGTTGGTCCGTACGCTAACCGACCTGCGCGAGGACGAGACGATGCTCGTGCAGTCGGGCCGCCCGGTGGGGGTCATGCGTACCCACGAGTGGGCGCCCCGGGTGCTGCTTGCCAACTCGAACCTGGTCGGTGACTGGGCGACCTGGCCGGAGTTCCGCCGCCTCGAACAGCTCGGCCTGACCATGTACGGGCAGATGACCGCCGGCTCGTGGATCTACATCGGCACCCAGGGCATCCTCCAGGGCACCTACGAGACGTTCGCGGCGGTGGCCGCCAAACGGTTCGACGGCTCTCTCGCGGGCACGTTGACGCTCACCGCCGGCTGCGGCGGCATGGGCGGGGCGCAGCCCCTCGCGGTCACCATGAACCACGGCGTCTGCCTGATCGTGGACGTGGATCGCACCCGGCTCGACCGTCGCGTGCACGACCGCTACCTCGACGAGGTCGCCGACTCCCTGGACGACGCCGTCGAGCGGGTCCTCGCCGCGAAGCGGGACCGGCGGGCGCTGAGCGTCGGCGTCGTCGGCAACGCCGCCGAGGTCTTCCCCGAGCTGCTCGGCCGGGGCGTCGAGATCGACATCGTGACCGACCAGACAAGCGCCCACGACCCGCTGGCGTACCTGCCGGTGGGGGTCGAGCTGGCCGATGCCCGCGACTACGCGGCGGCCAAGCCGGCCGAGTTCACCGACCGGGCCCGCGCGTCGATGGCGACGCACGTCGAGGCCATGGTGGGCTTCCTCGACGCCGGCGCCGAGGTGTTCGACTACGGCAACTCGATCCGGGGCGAGGCGCAGCTCGGCGGCTACCAGCGTGCCTTCGACTTCCCGGGCTTCGTGCCCGCGTACATCCGGCCGTTGTTCTGCGAGGGCAGGGGCCCGTTCCGGTGGGCGGCGCTCTCCGGCGACCCGGCCGACATCGCGGCCACCGACCGGGCCATCCTGGACCTGTTCCCGGAGAACGAGTCGCTGGCCCGGTGGATCAAGCTGGCCGGCGAGCGGGTCGCGTTCCAGGGTCTGCCGGCCCGGATCTGCTGGCTCGGGCAGGGCGAACGGGACCGGGCGGGCGTGCGGTTCAACGACATGGTCGCCTCCGGCGAGCTGTCCGCCCCGGTGGTGATCGGCCGCGACCACCTGGACACCGGCAGTGTCGCGAGTCCCTACCGGGAGACCGAGGGGATGGCGGACGGCTCCGACGCCATCGCCGACTGGCCGCTGCTCAACGCGCTCGTCAACACGGCCAGCGGCGCGTCCTGGGTGTCGATCCACCACGGCGGTGGCGTCGGCATCGGCAGGTCGATCCACGCCGGGCAGGTCTGCGTGGCCGACGGCACCGCCCTCGCGGGGCAGAAGATCGAGCGGGTACTCACCAACGACCCGGCGATGGGCGTCATCAGGCACGTCGACGCCGGCTACGACAGCGCCCGCGAGGTCGCCGAGCGCACAGGTGTCCGGGTGCCGATGACCGAGGCACCCGCGTGAGCGACGACCTGTCGAGCCGGTTCCGGGCACTGTGGGACGAGATCGCGCCTGTCGGCCGGGACGCCGGCAGCGGCGGCTACCTGCGGTACGCGTTTAGCGAGCCGGAGACGGAGTTGCGGGCCTGGTTCCGTACGCAGGCGCAGGGGCGGGGCCTGCCGGTCACCGAGGACGGCAACGGCAACCTGTTCGCCCACTGGGGTGACCCGGAGGGCGCCGACGCGGTGCTGACCGGCAGCCACTTCGACTCGGTGCCGCACGGCGGGGCGTACGACGGGCCACTCGGCATCGTCAGCGCGTTTCTGGCCGTTGACGAACTGCGAGCCGCCGGGGTCACGCCCGTCCGGCCGCTGGTGCTGGGCGCGTTCGTCGAGGAGGAGGGCGCCCGTTTCGGCGTACCCTGTCTGGGCTCGCGGCTGCTCACCGGCGCGCTGGCGGCCGACCGCGCGGCCGGCCTGCGCGACGCGGCCGGGGTGAGCTTCGCCGACGCGCTCGGCGACCGGCCGGCGGGCGCGCGACCGGAGCTGCTCGGCCGGTTCGGCGCCTTCGTGGAGCTGCACGTCGAGCAGGGCCGCGCGCTTGTCGACGCCGACGCGCCGGTCGGGGTGGCCAGCGCGATCTGGCCGCACGGCCGCTGGCGCTTCGACGTGGTCGGCGAGGGCAACCACGCGGGTACGACCCGGATGGCCGACCGCCGCGACCCGATGCTCACCTACGCGTTCACTGTGCTGGCGGCCAACAAGGAGGCCCGGCTGCGCGGGGCACACGCCACAGTGGGCCGGGTCCAGGTCGAGCCCAACGCCACGAACGCGATCCCGTCGAGGGTGACCGGCTGGCTGGACGCCCGCGCCGCCGACCCGGAGACCCTGACCGGCCTCGTCGACGCGGTCCGGGGCAAGCTCGCCGAGCGGGCCCGCCGCGACGGTACGGAGGTGACAGTCACCGAGGAGTCGGTGACGCCGCTTGTCGCCTTCGACGGTGGGCTGACCGAACGCCTGGCGGCGCTGCTCGACGCGCCGGTGCTGCCCACCGGCGCGGGGCACGACGCGGGGGTGCTCGCCGCGCACCTGCCCACCGCGATGCTCTTCGTGCGCAACCCGAGCGGGGTGTCGCACTCCCCCGCCGAGGCCGCGACCGACGACGACTGCGCCGCCGGCATACGTGCGTTGGCCCGCGTGCTGGAGGAGCTGACATGCCGCTGACCCCGACCCGCTGGCTCGCCGAGTACGCCTGGCTGCCCGATCTCGCCCAGCCCACGCCCGACGTGCTCATCGAGACCGACGGTGGGGTGATCACCGGTGTGACCGCGTTGGCCGCTCCCGGCCGGCCGAGCGCCGGTGTGGACGTGTACGCCGATGCGGTGCCGCTGCCCGGCCTGACCCTGCCCGGCCTCGCGAACGTGCACTCGCACGCCTTCCACCGGGCCCTGCGCGGGCGTACCCACGGCGGCCGGGGCGACTTCTTCAGCTGGCGGGACCGGATGTACGCGGTGGCCGACCGGCTGGACCCGGACACCTACCTGGCGCTGGCCCGCGCCGTCTACGCCGAGATGGCCCTCGCGGGGATCACGTGCGTCGGCGAGTTCCACTACCTGCACCACAGGCCCGACGGCGGCGCGTACGACGACCCGAACGCGATGGGGGCGGCGCTTGTCGAGGCCGCCGCGCACGCCGGCATCCGGCTCACCCTGCTGGACACCTGTTACCTGAGCGCCGGGGTGGACGGCCGGCCGCTCGCCGGGCCGCAGCGGCGCTTCGGCGACGGCGACGCGGCCCGCTGGGCGCAGCGGGTGTCGGCGTTCCCACCGGCGGACTCGCACGTCCGGGTGGGCGCGGCAGTGCACTCGGTGCGGGCGGTCCCGGCCGACCAGCTCGGCACTGTCGCCGGCTGGGCCCGGGAGCGGCAGGCGCCGCTGCACGTGCACCTCTCCGAGCAGCCCGCCGAGAACGACGAGTGCCGGGCCGTGCACGGGCGTACGCCCGCCGCGCTGCTCGCCGACCACGGCGTGCTCGGGCCGGACACCACAGCCGTGCACGCCACGCACCCGACGAGCGGCGACCTGACGCTGCTCGGCGACAGCCGGACCGGGGTGTGCCTCTGCCCCACCACCGAACGTGACCTCGCCGACGGCATCGGCCCGGCCCGGCGGATGGCCGACGCGGGGATCCGGCTGAGCCTGGGCAGCGACAGTCACGCCGTGATCGACCTGTTCGAGGAGGCCCGCGCCGTGGAGCTGGACGAGCGGCTACGCACCCGCCGTCGCGGCCACTTCACCCCGGCCGGCCTGCTGACCATGGCGACCGCCGCCGGGCACGCCGCCCTGGGCTGGGCCGACGCCGGGCGGATCGCCGTCGGCGCCCGCGCCGACCTGGTCACGGTACGACTCGACAGCGCCCGCACCGCAGGGGTGCCGCCGGTGGGGGCGTTCTTCGCGGCCGGGGCGGCCGACGTCGAGCAGGTCGTGGTGGACGGCCGCGTGGTCGTGGCCGAGGGCCGGCACCTGAGCGTTGACGTGCCTGCCGAACTGTCGGCGTCGATCGAGGCGGTGACGCCCGCATGAGCGGCAGCCTGCTCGTCGACAACATCGGTGAGCTGGTCACCAACGGCGTCGGCGAGGGCCCGCTGGGCATCCGGCGCAGGGCGGCAGTGCTCATCGAGGAGGACCGCGTGGCCTGGGTCGGGCCGGCCGCGTACGCGCCGGCCGCCGACCGGCGGGTCGACGCCGGTGGGGCCGCCGTGCTGCCCGGGTTCGTGGACAGCCACGCCCACCTGGTCTTCGCCGGGGACCGGGCCGCCGAGTTCGCCGCCCGGATGGCCGGCGAGCGCTACACAGGCGGCGGCATCCGGACCACTGTCGGCGCGACCCGTGCCGCCACCGACGACGAACTGCGGGCCACCGTGCGCCGGCTACGCGGGGAGGCGCTGCGCCAGGGCACCACGACAATCGAGATCAAGAGTGGGTACGGCCTGAGCGTCGCCGACGAGGCCCGCTCGCTGCGGATCGCCGCCGAGTTCACCGAGGACACCACGTTCCTCGGCGCGCACGTGGTCCCCGCCGAGTACGCCGACCGTCCGGACGACTACGTCGGACTGGTCTGCGGGCCGATGCTTGCCGCCGCCGCGCCGCACGCCAGGTGGATCGACGTGTTCTGCGAGCGGGGCGCCTTCGACGTCGACCACGCCCGGGCCATCCTCGCCTGCGGGCAGGCCGTCGGGCTCGGTGTGCGGCTGCACGCCAACCAGCTCGGCCCCGGCCCGGGCGTGCAGCTCGGGGTGGAGCTGGGCGCGGCGAGCGTGGACCACTGCACCCACCTGTCCGACGCCGACGTGGACGCGCTGGCCTCCACGGCGGTGGACTGGACATCCGGCACGTCCACGACCACTGTCGCCACACTGCTGCCCGGGGCGGAGTTCTCCACCCGCTCCCCGTACCCGGACGCCCGCCGGCTGCTCGACGCCGGAGTCACAGTGGCCCTGGCGACGGACTGCAACCCCGGATCGTCCTACACCTCGTCGATGCCGTTCTGCATCGCCCTCGCCGTCCGGGAGATGCGGATGACCCCGGCGGAGGCGCTGTGGGCGGCGACCGCCGGTGGCGCGCGGGCGCTGCGCCGCGACGACGTCGGTGTGCTCGCCCCCGGCGCACGGGCCGACCTCGTCGTCCTGGACGCCCCCTCGTACCTGCACCTGGCCTACCGGCCCGGTGTCCCCCTGATCCACCAGGTAATACGCAACGGAGTTCCACAGTGACGACCGTGATCATCCAGCCCACCGGTATCACCGCCGACGACGTCCTCACCGTGGCGCGCGGCACCGCCACGGTGACCCTCGACCCGGCCACCCGGGACGCGATGGCGACAAGCCGCGCGATCGTCGACGGAATCGAGGCCGCCGGGCGGCCCGTGTACGGCGTGTCGACCGGATTCGGCGCGCTCGCCAACACCTTCGTCGCGCCGGAGCGCCGTGCCGAGCTGCAACACGCGCTGATCCGCTCACACGCCGCCGGGGTGGGCGCCCCGATGCCGCGCGAGGTGGTGCGGGCCATGATGCTGCTGCGGGTACGCTCGCTCGCCCTGGGCCGCTCCGGGGTCCGCCCGCTGGTCGCCGAGGCGCTCGTCGACCTGCTCAACCACGACATCACCCCGTGGGTGCCGGAGCACGGTTCGCTTGGCGCCTCAGGTGACCTGGCGCCGCTGGCGCACTGCGCGCTCGTGCTGCTCGGTGAGGGCTGGGTGCTCGGCCCGGCAGGTGAGCGGCGCGACGCGGCCGAGGTGCTGCACGCCGCCGGGCTCAAGCCGATCGAGCTGGCCGCCAAGGAGGGGCTGGCGCTGATCAACGGCACCGACGGCATGCTCGGCATGCTGCTGCTGGCCATCCACGACGCGACGCACCTGTTCGCCATGGCGGACGTGACAGCCGCGCTGGCCATCGAGGCGATGCTCGGCTCGGAGCGGCCGTTCCTGCCCGAACTGCACGCCATCCGGCCGCACCCCGGCCAGGCGGCGTCGGCGGCGAACATCCACCGGCTGTTGCAGGACTCCCGCGTCATGGACTCGCACCGCGACGACCTGGCGCATGCCGTGCAGGACGCGTACTCGATGCGCTGCGCGCCGCAGGTCGCCGGTGCGGCCCGGGACACCCTGGACTTCGTCCGCACGGTCGCGGCCCGGGAGCTGGTGTCGGTCGTGGACAACCCGGTGGTGCTGCCCGACGGCCGGGTCGAGTCCACCGGAAACTTCCACGGCGCGCCGCTGGGCTTCGCCGCCGACTTCCTCGCCATCGCCGCCGCCGAGGTGGGCGCCATCGCCGAGCGGCGGGTGGACAGGCTGCTTGACGTCACCCGTTCCCGGGACCTGCCCGCGTTCCTCTCCCCCGACGCCGGTGTCAACTCCGGGCTGATGATCGCCCAGTACACGGCGGCCGGGATCGTCGCGGAGAACCGTCGGCTGGCCGCCCCCGCCTCGGTGGACTCGCTGCCCACGAGCGGCATGCAGGAGGACCACGTCTCGATGGGCTGGGCTGCCGCCAAGAAGCTGCGCACCGTGCTGGACAACCTGACCAGCCTGCTCGCCGTCGAGTTGCTGGCAGGCGTACGCGGTCTGCAACTGCGCGCGCCGCTGGTGCCGTCGCCGGCCGGCCGGGCCGCCGTCGCCGCCCTCGGCACGGCTGCCGGCGAACCCGGCCCGGACGTGTTCCTCGCCCCGGTGTTGGAAGCCGCCCGCGCGGTGCTGGCCGGACCGGAGCTGCGCGCCGCCATCGAACGGGAGGTCGGCCCGCTGGGCTGACCTCCGCGGGTCGCTGTCGTCCGCCGCGGGTCAGGCGGCGGGCGGCAGCACCGCGCGCCCGTCAGGCGGCGGGCGGCAGCACCTTCGCGACCAGCTTTGCCAGCTCACGCAGCGCCTTGCCGCGGTGGCTGATCGCATCCTTCTCCTGCGGGGTCAACTCGGCGTTGGTCCGGTCCTGCCCGTCACCCAGGAAGACCGGGTCGTAGCCGAACCCGCCGTCGCCGCGCGGCGCGCGCAGCACCCGGCCGGACTGCCGACCGTCGACCAGGTGCTCCTTGCCGCCGGGCAGCACCAGCGCCACAGTGCAGACGAAGGACGCGGCCCGGTGCTCGTCGGGCACGTCGCCGATCTGGTCCAGCACCAGCTGAAGGTTGGCCCGGTCGTCGCCGTGGTTGCCGGACCAGCGGGCGCTGAACACGCCGGGCATCCCGTTCAGCGCGTCCACGGCGAGCCCGGAGTCGTCGGCGATCGTCGGCAACCCGGTACGCCTGCAGCCCTCCCGCGCCTTGATCAGCGCGTTCTCGCCGAAGGTGAGACCGGTCTCCGGAAGCTCCGGGTATTCGGGCACGTCGTCCAGCCCGAGCAGGGCGATCCGGTGCGCGCCGAGCGCGCCGTCCAGGATCCGCTGCAGCTCCACAAGCTTCTTACGGTTACGCGTCGCGAGCAGGACCTTGTTCACGATGAACCACCTTCGTTGGCGACTGCGGGGCTCGCAAGCTCAAGCCTCGCGCTCACGCGAGTGCCCTTCGCTGGGCTTCGGCCAGGTCGGCGCACCCGGCCACGGCCAGGTCGAGCAGGCTGTCGAGCTGGTCGCGGGCGAACACGCCCGCCTCGCCGGTGCCCTGCACCTCGACGAAGTCACCCGCGCCGGTGCACACCACGTTCATGTCCACCTCGGCGGCCACGTCCTCCTCGTAGCAGAGGTCCAGTCGCGCCTCACCGGCGATGATCCCGACGCTGACGGCGGCGACGGAGCGGTGCATGACCTTCTCCGGCTTGCCGGCGAGCGCCTTGCGGGCGGCCAGCCAGCCCACCGCGTCGTGCAGCGCCACGTACGCGCCGGTGATCGCGGCCGTGCGCGTACCGCCGTCGGCCTGGAGCACGTCGCAGTCCAGCACGACCGAGTTCTCGCCGAGCGCCTTGAGGTCGATGCAGGCGCGCAGGCTGCGCCCGATCAGGCGGGAGATCTCGTGCGTGCGGCCACCCACGCGGCCCTTCACGCTCTCCCGGTCCGAGCGGGTGTTGGTGGCCCGGGGCAGCATCGCGTACTCGGCGGTCACCCAGCCGAGCCCGGAGCCCTTGCGCCAGCGGGGCACGCCCTCGGTGACGCTCGCCGTACAGAGCACCCGGGTGCCGCCGAACTCGACGAGCACCGAGCCCTCCGGATGGGTGCTCCAGCCCCGGGTCAGGGTCACCGGTCGGAGTTGAGAGGGCCCTCGCCCGTCAGGTCGCGCCATGCCCTGCACCCTATGCGGTGCGGCGATCCGCCTCCCCCGGGGTGCCCCGAGCAGCGCCCGCGTCGTGCACCCGCAGGAAGCCGGCGACCGCCGCCGGCCAGCCGAACTCCTCCGCCCGCGCTCGGGCGGCCCTGCGCCGCGCCGCCTCCGGCCGGGCCGCGAGCCCTGTCACGGCCGCGGCCATCGACGCCCCCGAGCCGTACGCGGCCAGCCCGGCCGAGCCGACCACCTCGGGCAGCGCGCTCGCGGCGTTCACCACCACCGGGGTTCCGCAGGCCAGTGCCTCCAACCCGGCAAGGCCGAAGGTCTCCACCGGGCCGGGCGCCAGCACCACGTCCGCGCTGGCGAGCAGCGCGGCCACCGTGGCGCGGTCGGGCAGGAAACCGGTGAACGTGACCGGCAGGCCGGCGGCCCGGCGGGCAAGCGACGCCCGCAACGGGCCGTCCCCGACCAGCACCAGGACCGCCGGAACCCCGGCACGGCGCAGCTCGGCGAGGGCCTGCACGGCCAGCTCGGGCCGCTTCTCCGGCGACAGGCGGGCGCAGTGTACGAGCAGCAGTTCGGTCGGGTCGGCGTAGCGCTCCCGCAGTCCCGGGTCGGCCCGGTCCGGGTGGAAGGTGTCCAGGTCCACCCCGAGCGGCACGACATCCACGTTGTCGGCGCCGATGCGGTCGAACTCCTCGGCGGCCCAGCGGGTCGTGCACACGATCCGGTCGTACGCCCGGCTGCTGGCCCGGTTGAGCCGGTCGGCGATCGGCCGGCGCAGCACGTCGGGCACACCCCACTGGCCGAGCAGCCCGGTCAGCGACTCGTGCGAGACAAGCACCGACGGCACGCCGTGCGCCTTCGCCCAGGCCCCCGTCCAGCGCAGCGACGACCGGTCGGACACCTCCAGCCGGTCCGGCGCCAGCTCGGCGAGCACCCGGGCCAGCCGCTGCCTGCCGGCCAGCAGCCGGTAGCCGCCGGTGCCGGGAAGCTCCACGCCGGGCAGGGTCACCACCCGACCCCAGGGGTGCCACTCGTGGGCGTCGCGTCGACCGGGCACCACAAGCACCGGATCGTGCCCCGCCGCGCGGTAGCCCTCGCCGAGGTGCCGCAGCGCGGTGCGCAGCCCACCGGAGCGCGCGGTCACGAAGTTCGCGAGCCGGACGATCCGCAGTCCGCCGGTCGTCCCCGTCACGAGGCGGCCCGCAGGCCGACGGTGGCGGACTGGGCGCGTACCGCCGCATAGTGCCCGACCAGCTCGTCGCCGACGGCCGCCCAACTGCGCCGGCGCACGGCGGCCCGGGCGGCCACCCCGTACGCCCGCCGCCGGTCGGCGTCCCCGGCCAGCGTGGCCACCGCGGCGGCCAGGGCGTCCCCGTCGGCCGGTGGCACCAGCAGGCCTGTCGTTCCCGAGTCGACCAGGTCGACAGGCCCGCCGCTGGCCGGCGCGACCACCGGCACCCCCGAGGCCAGCGCCTCCTGGAGGGTCTGGCCGAACGTCTCGTGCGGCCCGGTGTGCACGAACACGTCCAGGCTGGCGTAGAGCCGGGCCAGGTCCTCGCCGTGCTGCACCCCCAGGAAGTTCACACCCGGCAGCGCCCGAGCCAGCTGGCGACGGGCCGGGCCGTCGCCCGCCACCACGACCCGCACTCCCGGCAGCCGGGACGTCGCCGCCAGCAGCTCCACCCGCTTCTCCGGGGCCAGCCGACCGACGTAGCCGACCAGCAGCTCCCCGCCGGGGGCCAGCCGACGCCGCAGCTCCGGACACCGCTTGGCCGGATCGAACCGGACCGCGTCCACCCCACGGCCCCACAACCAGATCCGCTGCACCCCGTTGGCGATCAGGTCGGCAGCCGCGCGGGTCGACGGCGCAAGGGTCCGCTGCGCCAGATTGTGGATCTCCCGAAGCCGCCGCCACGCCGCCGCCTCACCCCAACTCACCCGATACGCCCGGGCGTAGGCCGCCACGTCGGTCTGGTAGACCGCCACCATGGGCAACCCGTACCGGCTGGCGAGCGTGGCCGCCCGGGCGCCGAGGATGAACGGGCTGGCCAGGTGCACCACGTCGGGCGCGGCCGACAGCAACGCCCCCGCCAGCCGGGTCGTGGTCGGCACGCCCAACCGGAAGCCCTGGTAGCGGGGCAGCGGCACGCTCGGGATACGCACCACCGGGTACGGCAGCCCCTCGATGTCCCGCCGCGTCGCCCCCGGCGGGGCGGGCGCGATGACGACCGGCTCGTGGCCCCGGGCCAGCAAGTGCTCCGCAGTGCGCACCACGGAGTGCGCGACGCCGTTCACGTCGGGCGGGAACGACTCGGTCACGATGGCGATCCGCATGCCCACACCGTGCGGGTGCCACTGGTGCGCCAGGCGACAGGCCGCTGACCGGCCGGCGAACAGTACGGCACAAGACCGCCGCGACGGGCGTCAGATGTCGTAGCTGGCGCCGGCCCGGACCACCTCGAGCGGCCCGGTGTACGCGGCGGCGGCCGACTCCAACGTGTGCGCCTCGCTGCCCCAGGCCGCGACCAGGTGGGTGAGCAGCAGCCGGCCCACCACCGCCTTGGTCGCCGTCTCGCCGGCCTCCCGGCCGGTCAGGTGCAGATCCGGAGGATTGTCCGCGCCGTCGAGGTAGCTGGCCTCGCACAGGAACACGTCGGCGTTCTGGGCCAGGCGCAGCAACGCGTCGCAGGGCGCCGTGTCCGACGAGTAGCACAGCGACCGGCCGTCGTGCTCCAACCGCACGCCGTACGTCTCGACGGGGTGGTTGACCCGGTCGACGGTGACAGTGAACGGCCCGATCGGGAAGGTGCCCGGCTGCAACGCGTAGAACTGGTAGACGTCCTCCACCGTGCCGTCGTCGCCGTAGGCGGCGCTGAGCCGGTCCGGGGCGCCGGACGGCGCGTACACAGGCAACGGCGGGTACGGGCCGTCCGGGGCGTACCGGCGGACCACCACGTACGACGCGGCGTCGAGGATGTGGTCACAGTGCAGGTGCGTCAGCAGGATGGCGTCGGGGGCGTGCAGCCCGACGTACCGCTGGAGGCTGGACAGCGACCCCGAGCCGAAGTCGACCAGGAGGCGGAAGCCGTCGGCCTCGACGAGATAGGCGGAGCACGGCGACTCGGGGCCGGGGAAGCTACCGGCACATCCCAGGACGGTCAGTCGCATCGGGTTGTCTCACTGCTACTGTCAGTAGCATCTATGCCGGCGGTCGTCCCGGCCATGATCTCTACCGACGCGTACGCCACGCTGCGCAGCCTACGCTGGGGTGCCCGAGGACAAGAATCATCCGTTGGAAGTTGTCACGAACGTGACACCTGCTCACAGCGAGCCGGACGACGGAACGGGCCGCCGACGCGTACGCCGACGGCCCGTTCGGGCAGGACTCCCACGGTCAGGCCCAGAGCTGGCCCTCCAGCGCGTCCTCGGCATCCGCGAGGGTGCCGCCGTACGCGCCCGTGGACAGATATTTCCAGCCGCCGTCGCAGACCACGAACGCCACGTCGGCACGCCGGCCGTCCCGGACCGCCTCGTGCGCCACCGCGAGCGCGGCATGCAGGATCGCGCCCGTGGAGAAACCGGCGAAGATGCCCTCCACCTCGACGAGCTGACGGGTACGCAGCACCGCGTCCCGGGTGCCGACCGAGAAGCGCCGGGACAGCACCGAGGCGTCGTACAGCTCCGGCACGTACCCCTCGTCGATGTTGCGCAGCCCGTAGACCAGCTCGCCGTAACGCGGCTCGGCCGCCACGACCTGGATGCCCTCGACCTTCTCGCGCAGGTAGCGCCCGGTGCCCATCAGGGTGCCTGTGGTGCCCAACCCGGCCACGAAGTGCGTGATGGTGGGCAGGTCGTGCAGCAGCTCCGGGCCTGTCGTCTCGTAGTGCGCCCGCGCGTTGGCCTCGTTGCCGTACTGGTAGAGCATCACCCAGTCCGGGTGCTCGGCGGCGATCTGCTTGGCAGTCGCGACGGCCTGGTTGGAGCCGCCCGCCGCCTCCGAGAAGATGATCTCCGCCCCGTACATGCGCAGCAGTTGGACCCGCTCGGTGGAGACGTTCTCGGGCATCACGCAGACCAGCCGGTACCCGCGCAGTTTCGCCACCATGGCCAGCGAGATGCCTGTGTTGCCGCTGGTCGGCTCCAGGATGGTGTCGCCCGCCCGAAGTCGGCCGGCCTCCTCCGCCGCGCGGACCATGAACATCGCCGCGCGGTCCTTGATGCTGCCCGTCGGGTTCCGGTCCTCCAGCTTCGCCCAGAGCCGCACCGGCGGAGCGCCGTCGGGCACCGTCGGAGAGAGCCGGGGCAGACCGACGAGCGGCGTGCCCCCACAGGCGTCGAGCAGGCTGTCGTACCGCGCCACGGCGGCCGCCCTCAGCGCGCGGCGACGGCGGCGCCGTGCCGGCCGACCGACGCTGCCGCCGCGCTGTGCGAGCTGATCGCCGCTGCCGCCGCGCTGTGCGAGCTGATCGCCGCTGCCGCGGCGAAGCCGAACGCGCCGCCGGCCACGGCCGGCAGGATGGTGACGCTGTCACCGTCGGAGAGCTTCGCGTCGAGCGCGCCGAGGAAGCGGACGTCCTCGTCGTTGACGTAGACGTTCACGAAACGGTGCAGCGCGCCGGCCTCGGTGACCAGGCGGCCACGCAGCCCGGCGTGCCGCGAGTCCAGGTCGGTGAGCAGGTCGCCAAGCGTGTCGCCGGCGCCCTCGACGACCTTGGCGCCGCCGGTGTAGCTGCGCAGGATGGTGGGGATGCGAATCTCGATGGCCATGATGTCGTGCTCCTCAAACGGGTGTGCCAACGGTGACGGGACGAACGGGTGCGAACGCTGACGGGTCAGCGGCCGGAACACTCGTAGTCGACAGTCGCCGGGCTCTGCCCGAACATGTAGGACTGCACGGCGTGCGGGTCGACCCCGGCCTCCACGATCCGAACCGGCTCCTCGGTGACCACGCCGTCGACGATCCGGAACGACCGGATCTCCTCCGAGTCGGGCTCACGGGTCGAGACGAGCAGGTAGTGCGCGCCCGGCTCGCCGGCGAAGGAGACATCCGTGCGGGACGGATACGCCTCGGTGGCGGTGTGCGAGTGGTAGATGACGACGGGCTCCTCGTCCCGGTCGTCCATCTCCCGCCACACCCGCAGATGCTCAATCGAGTCGAACTCGTAGAAGGTCATCGACCGTGCGACGTTGTCCATCGGGATGTGCCGGGTCGGGGTGTCGCTGCCGACGGTGCCGGCGACGACGCCGCACGCCTCGTCGGGGTGATCCCGGCGCGCGTGGGCGACGATCGCGTCGATGATCGACCGGTCGATGCTCAGCACGTGCACCAGCCTAACGCCTACCGGGCAGGCCCTGAAGTGGTGCCGGTCACGCCTAGTCGATCAAGGCGTTGAGCAGCGATTCCTGTAGGTACCCGAGATACGCGTAGACCGACAGCTGGAACACCCGACTCGAGCCGGGATCCTCGGTCACCGCGTCGTCCAACTCCTCACCCAGGTCCGTGCCGTCCTTGATCTCCAGGCGGACACCCATCGCCAGCCGAGCGTCGTTGAGCGCCCGCAGCCACGCCTCGGCCGCCTCGGCGTCCAACCGCACCTCGCCGCCGGCCTCGTCGGGCAACGCGGCCAGGATGGCCCCCGCCTGGTCGATCTTGGCAGTCTTCAGATCGCCCTCGGTGTAGCGGCGGAACTCCGCGGTGCCGCTCGCGTCCTTCGGATAGACCGCTGGAAACAGCCGACCCACCACCGGGTCCGTGTGGTCGAACCCGTCGGTGAGCAGACCGACCACCTCGGAGGCGACCTTGCGCAGCACCCGCACCTCGTCCACCGCGAAGGTGGCGACATAGCGGCCGGCCTGCCGCCGGAACATGCTCACGACCGGTCCACCGTCGCCCACAGCCCGTACGCGTGCAACTGCGACGCGTCGTGCTCCATCCGCTCCCGGGCCCCCGTGGAGACCACGGCGCGGCCCTTGTGGTGCACGTCAAGCATGAGCTGCTCCGCCCTCTCCCGGCTGTAGCCGAACAGCTTCTGGAAGACCCAGGTCACGTACGTCATCAGGTTGACCGGGTCGTCCCACACGATCGTCACCCATTGCCGGTCGGGCGCCGGCACGTCGTCAGTGGCCGGCGTCTCGACCGGTGCAACCTGTGGAGCCGCCATGCCCCCCATCGTGCCACCGGTTTCCCGGAACCGAGGAACCGGAACGCCGGGCAGGCCAGGATCACCCGCCCTGGCCACCCCGGAGCCGCCCCGCAATCCGTCGGACGCGAGGCGCGGGACGGACCCGAGCCAGGAGGTGACCACGCGGTCAGGCGAGCAGGATGCCGTGGTCGACTGCATCGGAGAGCACCACGCCCAGCGAGAGGCGGATCACCTCGAACCGTCGGGAGATCTCCCGGGAAAGCTCCAACTCGACCTCCCGCAACGCCCGCTGGGACCAGGCCCGCGCGGCGCTGTGGTCGTCGTTGCCCGGGGTACGCCACTGCTGCCAGCACCCGCCGGAGAGCGCCACCGCGACCGGAGGAAGCACCTCGTCACGGGTCGCCGTCGGATAGCCGGCGAGCGCGTCGATCGCCTCCGCGCCGGTCAGCCCGGCCACACCCGCCGTACTCGTGATCAGCAGGACCCGGTCCAGGTCGCGCCCGGCGCGGTGGTCGGCCAGGCCGTACTGGACGGCGGTGGCGATCCGACGGCGGACGCCCTCCGCCGGCGCCGCGCCGAGCACCTGGGCGGCGGCGTCGGCCACGATGCCCCGCACCGCGTGGTCGCACTGCGCGGTGGCCAGCAGCGACAGCGCCGCCATCTCCCGGTCGAGCAGGTCCGGCAGGCCGGCGCAGCCGACTCCGAAGACGATCTCCTGCACGGCCCGCAGGTGGACGTTCGCCAACTCCAGGGCCAGGTGCTGGCGGATCCGCTGGGCGCAGGAGCGGGTCTGCCGGTCGAGCCGCTCGGACCAGTCCCCCGGGTCGGCGGACACCGCCACCCGGTCGTGCTGCCCCGGCAGCACCGGCGGATCGGCGCTGGCCCGTTGCAAACCCTCGCTCGCCGACCAGCCCACAAGCGCCCGGCGCAGGTCGCCGGCGGAGTCGGCGCCGTCGATCGGGAACCAGCGCGCGCCGGCCAGGGAGGGGACCGCCGCCAGCAGCGCCGCCCGGTGCGCCTCGACTGTCACCGCGACCGGGTCCACCTCCCCCGACCGACCGTCGGCCGGCGAGACGGACGCCCCCGCGTCCTCCGTCATGGCCACGCAGTCGGTAAGCGGCGCCCAACCGGCCGCACCCGGGCTCACCGCGAAGACGACCTCCACCGGGGCCTCGGCCATCTCGGCGAGCAGATTCAGCTCCTGGGCCGTGAACGCCTGGTCGGCCGCGATCACGAAGAGCAGCGCGCCGGCCCGGCCGACGGCGTCGCGCAGCACCCGGACGCCGGCCACGCCGAGCGCGCCCGTGTCGGGTGTGTCGATCAGGGTGAAGTGGCGCAGCAGCGGCTCGGGCACGCTCAGCTCGACCCGCCGCGGCGGGCGGGCCAACGCCGGGCCCGCGGCGTCCCGGTCCGCGCCGTACGAGTGCGGCTGCCGGTAGCCGGGGACGAACGCCGCGCGCGTGGGCACCACGGCGTGCCGGACCAGCAGCCAACTGCCCGCCGGCACGGTGAGCATCACCGGGTCGAGCCCGACGAGGCTGGCGAGGACCGCACGCCTGTCGGCGCCGGCCGGGCCGACGGCGACCACGCCGAGCGGCTCGTCCGCCCGGGGAGGCGGCACACCGGGCTCGGTGGGCAGCGGGCCACAGCTCGGCAGGTCGGCTGAGCTGGACATGTCGCCGGGCGAGTCGAGTGAGGGGAGAGGGCCCTGCTGCATCGGGTGGCCTCCCAGGGCAGGCGACCGGCGCGCCGGTCGCGTGGAAATTCCGGTGACACTACCCGGATGTCGGAAGAGTACGTTCGGCCGGCCGACCAGGCGGAACACTTCGGATACTCACCGGTAATTGTGCGACTACTCAACTTCGCTGCGTGACGGTGCGGGCGCGGACGGAATCCGATGGATATGCTGCGCGGATGAGTCGATGGAAGTTCGTCGGCCGAACCGACGAGCTCAACCGCCTGCTGGCGGCGGTGACCGGCGAGGCCGGCCGAGGGCTCTTCTTCAGTGGCAGCGCGGGCATCGGCAAGAGCCGGCTGCTGCGCGAGGGTGTCAGCACCCTGCCCACCGACAGGTACGCGATCTGGTCCATCGCGGCCAGCGCCACCACGGCGGCGCTGCCGTTCGGTGGGCTGGTGCAGGTCCTCCCGGCGGAGCAGCCCCAGGGCCTCTCCCCCGCCGGCATACTCCGCTGGGCGTTGGGTGTTCTGCAACAGCAGGCCGCCGGCCGGCGGATCGTGCTCGCCATCGACGACGCGCACCTCCTCGACCCGCCCTCCGCGGCGCTGGTTCATCTGGTCGCCCGCGCCGACAACGCCACAGTCGTGGGCACCCTGCGCGACGGCGAACAGATCCCGCTTCCGATTCGCGCACTCTGGACCGACGACCTGGTCGAGCACGTCGAGTTGACCCCCATGCCACCGTCGGAGACCGCCGGCCTGCTGGCGGCGATCCTGGGCGGCCCGGTCGACGCCGGCTCCGCCGACCGACTCGGCCGACTGTCGGCCGGCAACCCGCTGCTGCTGCGCGAGCTGGTGCACGCCGCCAACGGCAGCGAGGAGTTGAAGCGCACCTACGGGATCTGGAAGTGGACCGGGCGGCTGGAGCTGGCGCCAAGCCTCACCGAGCTGATCGACACCCGCGTCGGGCAGCTCACCGACGGCGTACGCACTGTCGTCGAGCTGGTCGCCTTCGGCGAACCGCTCGGCCTGCACCTGCTCAACCAGGCCGCCGAGCAGTCCGATGTGGAGTTCGCCGAGGAGCGCGGGCTGATCACAGTCGTCCAGCACGACCGGCGGACGAACGTACGCCTGGCCCACCCGCTCTACGGCGAGGTGATGCGGCGCCGGTGCCCGGTCAGCCGCACCCGACGCCTCCAGGCACACCTCGCCGAGCTGCTGGAGCAGGTCGGCAAGCGCCGCCGCGACGACCTGCTGCGGGTGGCGGTCTGGCGGCTCGACTCGGGCACCGCACAGGACGCCGCCCTGCTCGTGGACGCCGCGATGCAGGCGTTCACCCGCTACGACGTGCCGCTGGCGACCCGGCTGGCCCGGGCCGCGCTGCACGCCGACGGCGGCTCGGACGCGGCGGAGCTGCTGGCCACGATCCTGATGTTCGCCGACCGACCCGACGAGGCGATCACCGTCCTCGACGCGGTGACCCTGGAGGCCGGGGACGAACGCCGGCTCTGCCGGTGGCTGACAGTGCGCGGCATGGTCAGCTACTGGGGGCTCAGTCGAGAGTCCACGGTGGAGGAAATCGCGAGCCGGGTCGAGCAGCTCGGCGACTCGGCCGACCGGGCCCGGGTGCACGCCTTCGAGGCGATCATGCGGTTGCACCGGCTCGACACGACCACCGCCGTACGGCTCAGTCAGACAGTGCTCGATCGGCCTGCCGCCAGCATCGCCGCCCGCGAGCTGGCCCGCAGCACCATCGCGTACGTCCAGGCCGCCCAGGGTCAGCTGACCCGCAGCGGCGCGGCGATCGCACAGGTGCACTCCGCGGCAGCCAGTTGGCGCACCGACATGCCTTATTTGCAACTGGCCCTGGAGCTGGCCCGCGGCACCCGGCTCATGCTCACCGGCGACCTCGTCGGGATCGACGCGATCGTGGCCGACGAGTTCGCCGACCTGGCCGGCGCCGGTGACTTCCGGCTCGGCACCGGATACCTGGCCATCCTCCAGGCGTACGCCGCGCGACTGCGCGGGCAGAGCGACTCGGCGATGCGGACGTCGTTGGGCGCGTGCGCGGTGCTGGCGACCAGCCGGGTCTACGCCGGTCTGGCCCAGGCCGAACGGGCCCAGGCGGCGGCGCTGCGCGGCGACGCCGCGCAGGCCAGCGAGGCGATGGCCGAGGCCGACCGCACCCACGCGCCGGGCATGGCGGTGCTCTACCCGTGGCTGGAGCAGGCCCGGGGCGCGGTGCTCGCCGCGTCGGGTGACCTGCCGGGCGCGGTCAAGCAGCTCAACGACCTGGCCGACCGGCTGCGTGCGGACGGTTTCGCCGGGCACGAGGTGCACGTTCTGCACGACCTGGTCCGGTTGGACCAGGCCGGCGGGCCGGTCGGGCCCACCTGCTCCGACGGCGGGCGGCGCACCGTGGCGCAGCGTCTCGCCGAGCTGTCCGAGCGGGTGGACGGGGTGCTCCCGCCGCTGCTGGCCCGGCACGCACGGGCCGCGGTGACCGACTCCCCCGCGGATCTGCTGGCGGTCGCCGACGACTACGCCGCGCTGGAGCTGACCGTGTACGCCGCCGAGGCCACCGCCCAGGCCCTGCACCTGCTGCGCCAGCAACACTCGGTGGCGGCCGGCGAGGCGCGCGAGCGTCTGGCGGGGCTGCTCGGCCGTTGCGACCTGATCCGCACGCCGGCGCTGCGGGCCGGGGCGCCGGTGCTTACCGATCGCGAGTGGCAGGTGGCCCGCCTCGCCGCGCACGGCGCGACGAGCAAGGCCATCGCCGAGCGGCTCTACCTCTCCGCCCGCACCGTGGAGAACCACCTGCAGCGGATCTACACCAAGCTCGGCGTGACCGGCCGGTCCGAGCTGTGGGCCGCGCTGCGGTCGATCCCGGGCCACGAAGGCGGCGGCGCGGGCTGAACCTTAGGCTGGTGCGGTGAGCACCCTCCGCCCCGCGCTGCTGACCGACCACTACGAGCTGACCATGGTCAGCGCGGCACTCAAGGACGGCACCGCCGACCGCCGCTGTGTCTTCGAGGTGTTCAGCCGTCGGTTGCCCAGCGGCCGGCGCTACGGCGTCGTCGCCGGCACCGCGCGGCTCATCGAGCTGATCCGCGACTTCCGGTTCGACCCGACGGAGGTCGACTTCCTGCGCCGCACCGGGGTGGTCGACGAGGCGGCGGCGGCCTGGCTCACCGACTACCGCTTCACGGGCGACATCGACGGGTACGCCGAGGGTGAGCTGTTCTTCCCCGGTTCGCCGATCCTGACCGTCTCCGGCGGCTTCGCCGAGTGCGTGGTGCTGGAGACGGTGGCGCTCTCCGTGCTCAACCACGACTGCGCGGTGGCCGCGGCCGCGGCGCGGATGGTCACCGCCGCCCGGGGCCGGGCGCTGATCGAGATGGGATCGCGCCGGGCACACGAGGAGGCGGCGGTGGCGGCGGCACGGGCCGCGTACCTGGCCGGTTTCCGGTTCACCTCCAACCTCGCCGCCGGGGAGCGCTACGGCATCCCCACGGCGGGCACTGCGGCACACGCGTTCACCCTGCTGCACGACGACGAGCGGGCGGCGTTCGCCTCGCAGGTGGCCACGCTGGGCAAGGACACCACGCTGCTTGTCGACACGTACGACATCAGCCAGGGCATTCGCAACGCGATCGCGGTGGCCGGGCCGGAGCTGCGGGCGATCCGGATCGACTCGGGTGACCTCGCGGTGATCGCGCAGCAGTCCCGGGAACTGCTGGACTCGCTGGGCGCCACCGAGACGAAGATCATCGTCTCGGGCGACCTGGACGAGTACTCGATCGCCGCGCTGGCCGCCGAGCCGGTCGACATGTACGGCGCGGGGACTGCAGTGGTCACCGGCTCCGGGGCACCCACCGCGGGGCTGGTCTACAAGCTCGTCGAGGTCGAGGGCCGCCCGGTGGTGAAGCGGTCGGAGCACAAGGCGACCATCGGCGGGCGGAAGGTCGCGGTCCGCCGGCACAAGCCGACAGGCACCGCCACGGAGGAGATCATCGTCCCGCAGGGCGTGCCCGACCGGCAGGCCAACGACCGGCTGCTCCAGCGCTCGTACGTGATCGACGGCGAACCCGTGGGTCTGCCCACCCTCGACGAGTCCCGGGAGCACCTGCGCGAGTGCCTCATCTCCATCCCGTGGGAGGGGTTGAAGCTCTCCGCCGGCGACCCGGCCGTGCCGGTCACTGTCGTGCCCGCCGCCTGACCCCCTCCGCCAACCCGACCCGAGAGGCAGATCCCGATGGCCGACGCGCTGATCATCGTGGACGTGCAGAACGACTTCTGCGAGGGCGGCTCGCTGGCCGTCCCGGGTGGCGCCGGAGTCGCCGCCGGGATCTCCCGGCTGCTCGCCGTCGAGCCGGACCGGTGGCAGCACGTGGTCGCCACGAAGGATTACCACATCGACCCGGGCGCACACTTCGGCGATCCGCCGGACTTCGTGGAGTCGTGGCCCCGGCACTGCGTGGTCGGCACCAGCGGCTCGGAGTTCCACCCGGAGCTGGAGACCGGGCGGGTCGAGGCGATCTTCCACAAGGGTGAGCACGCGGCGGCGTACTCCGGGTTCGAGGGGCACGCCGACGACGGCGAGTGCCTGGCCGACTGGCTGCGTCGGCACGACGTGGACCGGGTCGACGTGGTCGGTATCGCCACCGACCACTGCGTCCGCGCCACCGCGCTCGACGCCGCCCGGGAGGGCTTCGCCACCACCGTCCTGCTGGAGCTGACCGCCGCGGTCGCTTCGGAGACCACAGACGTGGCGTTGCGGGCGATGGACGGCGCCGGCGTGATCCTGCACGGCGAACCTGTGATCAGGGCCGCATGAGGCGGTAATTGGTTGGCCAACGGTCCGCCCCCCGCCGAGGATGTCGCCGGAGGTACGGACCAACATGAACCTGAAGCCTTACCGGACAGCCCTCGCCCTGCCCGGCCTGCGGTCGCTGCTGCTGGTCGCCGTCCTGGCCCGCATCCCGCTCACGGCGACAGGCGTCACGCTGACCTTCCACGTCGTGCTCGATCTCGACCGGGGCTACGGCGCGGCCGGCCTGGTGGGCGCCGCGGTCACGGTAGGCGCGGCGATCGGTGGCCCGCTGCTCGGCCGCCTGGTCGACAGGCGTGGCCTGCGTCCGGTGCTGGTGCTCACCGGCATCGCCGAGGCGGTGTTCTGGACCACCGCGCCGTCGTTGTCGTACCCCCTGCTGCTGCCGACCGCCTTCGTGGCCGGCTCGCTGGCTCTGCCCATCTTCTCGGTCGTCCGCCAGTCGATCGCCGCGCTGGTTCCGGAAGATCAACGGCGGCCGGCGTACGCGCTGGACTCCATGTCCGTCGAACTGTCCTTCATGATCGGCCCCGCGTTGGCGGTGGCCCTGGTCACCGCGATCTCGGCGCAGACCACCATGTACCTCGTCGGCGGCGGCATCGTCGCCGCCGGGATCGCCCTGTGGCTGGTGAACCCACCGATCCGCAGTGCCGCCGAGCCCTCCGGCCCGCGGCCTCACGTGCCTCGCCGGGAGTGGCTGACGCCCCGGCTGCTCGCCGTACTGGCGCTCAGCGCCGCCGCCACCCTGGTGCTCGGCGGCACCGACGTCGCGGTGGTCGCGGTCCTGCGGGCCAGCGGCGAGGCCAGCTGGACCGGTGCCGTGCTGGCCGGCTGGGCGGTCGCCTCCCTGGCCGGCGGCTTCGCCTACGGGGCGGTGCACCGCTCGCTCTCTCCGCTGATCCTCACCGCCGCGCTCGCGCTCTGCACCATCCCGGTCGGGTTGGGCGGCGCGCACTGGTGGCTGCTCTGCCTGGCGCTGATCCCGGCCGGGGCGCTCTGCGCGCCGACCATCGCGGCCTCCTCCGACGCCGTCAGCCGCCTGGCCCCGGCCGAGGTACGCGGCGAGGCGATGGGCCTGCACGGCTCGGCGGTCACCGTCGGCATCGCTGTCGGCGCACCGCTCGCCGGCGCGGTGATCGACGCCAGCGCGCCGCTCTGGGGCTTCGTGGTGACCGGAGCGCTCGGCGCGCTTGTCACCCTGGCCGTGCTACCCGGCGAGTTGCGCCGCCGTCGCGACGCCGACGTTCTCGCGTCGGTGTCGCCCACCGAGCCCGCACTCGCCGCCGCCACCCGCTGAGGACCGCGCGGACGCCCCCCGCTGCGCGCTGCGGGCCGCGCGGACGTCGCACCACGCCGGCGCACCCGCCGGGTCGACGCCGGACCGCGCCGCAGCGGCTCTACGTGGCACTCGAACGGTCACGGGGTGGGCCGGCTGCGGATGGTGGTGAGTCCGACGGCTCTTCAGCATCACAGGCCCCGCACCATCCGACCAGGCGGATCGACCCGCAGGGGCCGGGCGGGAGATCGGAGGAGGCCGAACAGCCGGACCGGGCCGAGCAGCCGGAGGACTGGTAGGCGACGGCATCCCGCCGAGTCGCGTGAGACGAGGGTGGGAGCGAGGTCTGGCGGACATGACGACGGGCGCCGCTCCCGGGTGGTCCCGGGGGCGGCGCCCGTCGTACGGCTGAGCGGTTTGGAGCGTCAGTGCCTGTCGATGTCGCTGGCGGTGTCCTCGCTGTAGCGAGCGCCGCCGTCCGACTCGCTGGTCAGCGGCTTGGAGCCACCCTCCGGCGGACCGGCAAGGGTCTGACCGGCGGCCAGCTCCGGGAACTTCATGTCGAACGCCGGCCGCTCGGAGCGGATGCGGGGCATCCGGTCGAAGTTGCGCAGCGGCGGCGGGCTGCTGGTCGCCCACTCAAGCGAGTTGCCGTGACCCCAGGGGTCGTTCACCTCGACCACCGGGCCGGTCTTGTACGACTTCCAGCAGTTGTAGATGAACGGCAGCGTGGAGATACCGGTGATGAACGCACCGATCGTGGAGATCGTGTTCAGCGTGGTGAAACCGTCGCCGGGCAGGTAGTCGGCGTACCGGCGGGGCATGCCCTCGGCGCCGAGCCAGTGCTGCACCAGGAACGTGGTGTGGAAGCCGATCATGGTGAGCCAGAAGTGCACCTTGCCCAGGCGCTCGTCGAGCATCCGGCCGAACATCTTCGGGAACCAGAAGTAGATGCCGGCGAAGACCGCGAACACGATGGTGCCGAAGAGCACGTAGTGGAAGTGCGCCACCACGAAGTACGAGTCCGACACGTGGAAGTCGAGCGGCGGGCTGGCCAGCAGCACACCTGTGAGACCACCGAAGAGGAAGGTGACCAGGAATCCGACCGCCCAGAGCATGGGCGTCTCGAAGCTGATCTGGCCCCGCCACATGGTGCCGATCCAGTTGAAGAACTTCATGCCTGTCGGCACCGCGATCAGGTAGCTCAGGAAGCTGAAGAACGGCAGCAGAACCTGACCGGTGGCGAACATGTGGTGCGCCCAGACGCTCATCGAGAGCGCGGCGATCGCGACGGTCGCGGCGACCAGACCCTTGTAGCCGAAGATCGGCTTGCGGGAGAAGACCGGGATGATCTCGCTGATGATGCCGAAGAACGGCAACGCCACGATGTACACCTCGGGGTGCCCGAAGAACCAGAACAGGTGCTGCCAGAGCATCGGCCCACCTGTTGCCGCGTCGTACACGTGGGCGCCGAGGATGCGATCCGCGGCGAGCGCGAACAGCGCGGCGGCCAGCAGCGGGAAGACCAGGATCACCAGGAGGCTGGTGACCAGGATGTTCCACGTGAAGATCGGCATCCGGAACATGGTCATGCCGGGCGCACGCAGGGTGAGCACCGTGGTGATCATGTTCACCGCGCCGAGGATGGTGCCCAGGCCGGAGATGGCCAGACCCATGATCCACATGTTGGCGCCGACGCCTGGCGAGTTCTCGACGCTGCTCAGCGGCGAGTACGCGAACCAGCCGAAGTCGGCGGCGCCGCCCGGGGTGATGAAGCCGGCGGTGGCGATCGTGCCGCCGAACAGGTACAGCCAGTAGGCGAAGCTGTTCAGGCGGGGGAAGGACACATCTGGCGCGCCGATCTGGATCGGCACGATGTAGTTCGCGAAGGCGAACACGATAGGCGTCGCGAAGAACAGCAGCATGATCGTGCCGTGCATCGTGAAGAGCTGGTTGTACTGCTCGGGCGACAGGAACTGCAGCCCGGGTCGGGCCAGCTCAGCCCGCATGACCAGGGCCATCAGGCCGCCGATCAGGAAGAACGCGAACGCGGTGACCATGTACATGATCCCGATCTGCTTCGCGTCCGTGGTACGCAGCAGCCGCGCGATGGCCGACCCCTTGACCGGCTCCCGGACCGGCCAGGGCCGGGTCACGACCGGCTTGGGTGCGACGGTGGTCACGAGTGGCCTCCGGTTCTCGGTTGTCCCGCTCGGCACACGCTGTTATCTGCGGGCCGTCATCCGCAAGGAGGATAGTCCTCGGCAGGTCGCAGCGCCGCGTGGGGTGGCGTGACACGATCTACTACGGGCCTACAGCGGGCCGACCAGCAACCGGTAGTGCTCCCCGAAGATGCGTCCGCCGCGTCCGCGCAGCAGCGGATCACGCAGCGCCGGCGGCACGTCCCTGGTCCGGTTGCGGTCGCGGGTCCGGTCGGCCACCCAGCGGGTACGCGGGCGACGACGACTCTCGTACGCCACCAGGGCCGCTTCCACGCTGCCCGCGGCGCGCAACGACTCGGCCAGCACCACGGCGTCCTCCAGGGCCATCGCGGCGCCCTGGGACAGGGTCGGCGCGGTGGCGTGCGCGGCGTCGCCGACCAGCAGCACCCGCCCCCGGTACCAGCGGCCCAGCTCGACCTCGTCGGTGATCCCGGCGTGCACCCGGTCGAGCATGTCCAGCACCTCGGGCACCGGCCCCCGGTAGTCGGCGAAGAGTTCGCGCAGCCGGGCCACCGGGTCGGCGGGCGGCTCGGTGCCCGCCTCGTCGGCGTAGCAGTGCAGCCGCCCCTCCCCGATCGGCACCAGCAGCAGACCGGAGCGCTGCCCGAGCAGCGCGGTCCAGTCGGTGACGGGCGGGCCGTCTCGCAGGACGGCCCGGTAGACGACGTGCCCGGCCGGGCGGGGTGGCCCGCCGAGCGCGGCCAGGGCCCGGACCGAGGAACGCGGCCCGTCGGCGCCGATGACCAGGTCGTACTCGGTGCTCGTGCCGTCGGTGAAGGTGACCCCGACCGCGCGCGGCAGCAGATCGAGGGTGCGGACCTCGGCGCCGTGTCGGACGGCGCCGCCGGCGCCGCTGAGCAGCACCCGGTGCAGGTCCGCCCGGGGCAGCGCCCGGCACTCGCCGACGCCGGCCCAGAGGGCGTCGAGGTCCACCTCGCAGAGGGGCAGCCCCGCGGCGTCGAAGAACCGCTGCCGGTGGATCACCTGCCCGAGAGGACGGACCGGGTCGTGCAGGTCCAGCCGGTGCAGCGCGCGGGCGGCGTTGCCGGGCAGGTAGAGGCCGGTCTCGGTCGACTCCCCCGGGGGCAGCTTGTCGGTGACGTCGGGCCGGAAGCCCGCCAGGCGCAGGGCCCGGGCGACGGCCAGGCCGGCGATGCCCGCGCCGACGATGAGAATGCGCAGGGGGGAGCCACCCATGGTGGTGTACGCCTCCGGAGGGGGAGCGGAACGCGTCGGAGGCAACACGCTACTCGGAGCTATCGGCGCACACCAGGGCCTGATCGGGCCGCCGGATCCGCTCCTCGGCCGTTCGCGCCGCTTAGCTGGTCGGCCCTCGACGCCCGTTCGGTGGCGGGATGGCAATCCTCACAATTCACCAGTTTGACGCGGGCGGTTGCGCCTTAGTTTCAGGCATGTAAATGTGTCGTTGAGCGTGGGAGCGCTCCCGCACCATCCCACCACATCCGGCGCCCGGCACGCGCCGAGTCAAGGAGCGTCATGAAACGTCAACTTCGGGCCCTGGCTGCCGCCGGTCTGCTGGTCGCCAGCTCGCTCGTCGCCGTGGCCCTCGGCGGCAGCGCCTCCGCCGACACCCAGATCTGCGAACAGTACGGCTCGACAGTCATCCAGGGTCGCTACGTCGTGCAGAACAACCGCTGGGGCACCTCCGCCCAGCAGTGCATCAACGTCACCAGCAACGGCTTCGAGATCACCACGCTGAACGGCAGCAGCCCCACCAACGGGGCGCCCACGTCGTACCCCTCGGTGTTCCTCGGTTGTCACTACACCAACTGTTCCCCCGGCACGAACCTGCCGATCCAGGTGTCGCAGATCAGCAGCGCCACCAGCAGCATCTCCTACCGGTACGTCAGCGGCGCCATCTACGACGCGGCGTACGACATCTGGCTCGACCCGTCGCCCAAGCGGGACGGGGTGAACCAGATGGAGATCATGATCTGGCTCAACCGCCAGGGCCCGATCCAGCCCATCGGCTCGGTGGTCGGCACGACCAACCTGGCCGGCCGGACCTGGGAGGTCTGGCGGGGCAGCAACGGCTCCAACAACGTCATCTCGTACGTCGCGTCGTCGGCGGTCTCCAGCCTGAACTTCAGCGTGCTGGACTTCATCAACGACACCCGCAACCGGGGCGCGATCACCAACTCCTGGTACCTGACAAGCATCCAGGCCGGCTTCGAGCCGTGGCAGGGTGGTGCCGGCCTCGCGGTGACCTCGTTCTCGGCAAACGTCAACGGTGGCGGCGGCAACCCCACCAACCCGCCGCCGACGACCCCGCCGCCGGGCGGCAGCGCGGGCTGCGCGGTGAAGTACACGGCCAACGCGTGGAACAACGGCTTCACCGCCGACGTCCAGATCACCAACACCGGGTCCAGCGCGATCAACGGCTGGACGCTGACCTACAGCCTGCCCGGCGGGCAGCAGGTCACCAACGCCTGGAACGCCACGGTGAGCCAGAGCGGGTCGACGGTGACCGCCCGCAACGTCAGCCACAACGGGTCGGTCGCACCCGGCGGCACGGCCAGCTTCGGCTACCAGGGGACGCTGAGCGGGTCGTACTCGTCCCCGACCAGCTTCGCGCTCAACGGCGCCACCTGCTCCCGCTCCTGAGCTGTCGTGGGGGCGCGACCACGCGGTCGCGCCCCCACCCACGCGAGAGATCCACTCGGGTTCCTTGACGTCGGGGCATCGCCGCGCGTGGGACACCCCGACTTCCAGGAAATCGAGTCGATCAAGCCGAGTCAGACCCGGGTGAGGCGTACGGCGTCGGCGATGACCAGGCCGGTGGCGTTGCTCCAGCGGCTCACCGCCACCCGGTTGGCGTCACCCGCCGGCAGGGTGAACGTGCCGAGGACGCGCCACTGCCCGCCGGTCACCCGCTGGTCCACGTACACCGTTTTGTTGCCGGTGGTGGTGGCGACGATGTACGGGGTGGCGCTGTTGTAGCCGCTGTTCGTCGGCCACCACGCCTCGACCCGGTAGCTGCCGGTCGCCGGCACGTTGAACTTGTACCAGGCGGGGTCGCTGACCGCGATCGGGTCGGCGTAGCGGTAGTCGGCGCCGTACCGCTGGCTGGAGAACGTCGACACGCCCCAGTTGGCGCTTGCCGTGAACCGGCCGGAGGTCGTGTTGTCCACGGTGGAGGACCACGCGGTCCCGCCGCCGGCCATCTTCGCGGCGACGTCGGCGCGCATCACGTTCAGGTCGATGAAGGACGGGTCGATCTTGCCGGTGGTGCTTGTCTCCCGGTGGCCCCGGGCGTAGCTGCTGTCCCGGCCGAGCCGGGTGAGTACGGCGGCGGTAGCGGCGATCGACGAGTTGTACTGCGCGGTGGTCATCTGCTGGTCGACGCCGTTGTAGTCGATCTCCCACCCGATCATCAGGGTGTTGCCGTCACCGGCGGGGATGGGGCCGCTGCCGCCGCTGACCCCGGCGTGGTTGCAGCGGCCGGCGGAGATGACGTGGAAGACGCCGTTGTAGTCGACGAGCGCCTGACAGAGCGGGCCGGCCAGGTCGGAGCGGCCGTTGATGCAGATGCCGAGCGCCGGGTGCGGGTTGCTGGCGCTTGAGGTCGAGGCGGTGTGGTGCCAGAGCACCCCGATCGGGTCGAACGAGCCGGGTCGCATCCGGTTGAGCCAGTCGCCCTCGACGACGACCTGGACCCCGGCGCCGCGCAGCACGTCCACGAGCCACGGGATGGTCGCCATCAGGAGTCCTGCAACAGGTCGGCCAGGCACTCGGCCTTCGGAGCGGCGCTCGCCGGGGCGGGTCGGACGGCGAGTGTGGTGAGCGCGGCGGCCACCAGGGCGGGGATGCCGAGCACCCCACGGCGACGCAGACGGACAGACGGGGATCGGGCCATGGCGGTCCTCCAGCGGCGAGGGGTTCACAGGCATCGACGCGCGTGATGACGGCACGCTATACCGTCATGAGCGTCGATGTCGATAGCCTTCACTTTCAGGCCATGCCGTGAAGGATTCCGCCGGCTCAGGCGTCGCCGAGCGCGTCGATGTCGCGCATCTCCTCCGCCGTCAACGAGAAGTGGAAGACGTCGAAGTTGGCGCTGATCCGCTCCGGGGTCACCGACTTCGGGATCACCACGATCTCGTGGTCGATGTGCCACCGCAGCACCACCTGCGCCGGGGAGACGCCGTGCGCCGCGGCGATCCTGGTCAGCACCGGATCGCTGAGGTCGCTGGTCTTGAACGGGCTGTACCCCTCCAGCACCACGCCCCGGTCCCGGTGCTCGGCGTGCCGCTGCCTGTCGTACAGCGCGGGGCTCCACCGGATCTGGTTGACCGCCGGGTTCTCCTCGGTCGACTGGATCAACTCGTCGATCTCGCCCGTGCTGTAGTTGCTGACCCCGACGGCGCGGGTCAGGTTCTCGTCCCGGGCGGCCAGCAACTCGCGCCACAGCGGGATGCTGTCCGCAGGCGAGGACGGTGGCCAGTGGATCAACCAGAGGTCCACCTGGTCGACGCCGAGCGCCTCCAGGCTGGCCTCCAACGTCTCGCGCTCCCGGCCCATCCGGTCCGGAGGGAGCTTGGTGGTGACGAAGAGGTCCTCGCGACGCAGCCCGCTCTCCCGCACCGCCCGGCCGACCTCCCGCTCGTTGCCGTAGACAGTGGCGGTGTCGAGGTGCCGGTAGCCGGTGTCGAGCGCGGCCAGCACGGCGTCGTAACCCGCCTGGCCGGTGGCCTGCCAGGTGCCGAAGCCGAGCAGAGGCATCCGCACGTCACCCGGGAGCAGGGCGGTGGGCTGGTCGCTGAGGTCCATGAGGTCCGTTCTACCCCGCCGCGCCCCCGGACGCCGAGCGAACCGGACACTCCGGCGGTCAGCGCAATGGCCCGGTTTGCCGGAGAATGCCGGTGTGACCGACCGGCTGGAGGAGTACCGACGCCGACGCGACGCCGCCCGTACACCCGAGCCGGTGCCGGAGCGCGGCCCCACGGCGACGGGGCCCGACGAGGGCGCCGGGCGCTTCGTCATCCAGCAGCACCACGCCCGCAGCCTGCACTGGGACCTACGGCTGGAGCACGAGGGCGTGCTCGCGTCCTGGGCGGTGCCGCGCGGCCTGCCCCGCGACCCGGGCCGCAACCACCTCGCCGTGCACACCGAGGATCACCCGATGGAGTACCTGGACTTCTCCGGCGAGATCCCCGCCGGCGAGTACGGGGGCGGCCGGATGGTCATCCACGATCGCGGCACGTACCGCTGCGAGAAGTGGCGCGACGACGAGGTGATCGTCACGCTCTCCGGTGACCGCACCGCCGGCCGCTACGCGCTGTTCGCCACAGGTGGTCGGGACTGGATGGTCCGCCGCACCGATCCCGCCCCGCCGGGCTGGACGCCGATGCCCGAACTGGTCCGCCCGATGCACGCCACGCCCGCCGCCGGGCTGCCCCGCGACCGCGCCGCGTGGGGTTACGAGCTGCGCTGGGACGGGGTCCGGGCGATGGCGTACGTCTCCGGCGGGCGGTTGCGGCTGCTCTCCGAGACCGACGAGGAGATCACCGGCGGTTACCCGTGGCTGCGCGCGCTGGCCGAGGCGTTGGCGCCCACCGAGGCGGTGCTCGACGGCGTGCTCGTCCGCATCGACGGCTCCGGCCGGGTGCGCCCCGCGCGTCCCGCCAGCGGTGGCCGCGTCCCGGCCGGCGCCCAGTTCCTGCTCGTCGACCTGCTGTGGTTGGAGGGCGTGAGCAGCGTCGACGTCCCGTACACGCAACGCCGGGAACTGCTCGATGGGCTGGCGTTGGCCGGTACGCACTGGCAGACTCCGCCGTGGTTTCCCGGTGCCGGCGACGAGGCCCTGCGCACCGGGCGGGAGCAGGGGCTGCCCGGTGTGGTCGCCAAGCGGCTGGACTCGGTGTACGAGCCGGGCCGGCGCAGCCGACGGTGGCTGAGCATCGACGCGGCCTGACGGCGAGGAGCGACGTGTACCTGACCCATCTTGACTGCCCACGCTGCGGCCTGGAGTACGCCGCCGACAAGCTGCAGAACCTCTGCGAGTGCGGCTCGCCACTGCTGGCCCGCTACGACCTGCCGGCGGTGGCGAAGGCGGTCACCCCGGAGCGTTTCGGCCTGCGCCCGGCCGACCTGTGGCGGTACCGGGAGCTGCTGCCCGTCGCCGACCCCCGGCACGTCACCACGCTCGGTGAGGGCTGGACGCCGCTGCTGCGCACCCCGTCGTACGGCGCGGAGATCGGCATCGCGGACCTGATGGTCAAGGACGAGGGGTTGGTCCCGACCGGCTCGTTCAAGGCGCGCGGCGCGGCGGTGGGCGTGAGTCGGGCTCGCGAGTTGGGCGTCGAGCGGATCGCGATGCCCACCAACGGCAACGCCGGTTCGGCGTGGGCGACGTACGCGGCACGCGCCGGGATGGGCGCCACCATCGTGATGCCGCTGGCGGCGCCGACCATCTGCCGGCGCGAGTGCGTGGCCGCCGGCGCCGACCTGCGCCTGGTGGACGGGCTGATCAGCGACGCGGGCCGCCGGGTGGCCGAGCTGATCGCCGAGTCCGAAGGGGCGATCTTCGACGCCGGCACGCTGCGCGAGCCCTACCGGCTGGAGGGCAAGAAGACGATGGGGTACGAGATCGTCGAGCAACTCGGCTGGCAGGTGCCCGACGTGATCATCTATCCGACGGGTGGCGGGGTCGGTCTGATCGGCATCCACAAGGCGCTGCACGAGATGCGCGAGCTGGGCTGGGTCGGCGACAAGCTGCCCCGGCTGGTGGCGGTGCAGTCGACAGGCTGCGCGCCGATCGTGCGGGCCTTCGCCGCCGGCGAGTCCCGGGCCCAGCCGTGGGAGGACGCGCACACGGTGGCGTTCGGCATCACCGTGCCGTCCCCGTTGGGCGACGAGCTGATCCTGGCCGCGCTGCGGGCGTCCGCCGGCACCGCGGTCGCCGTCGACGACGCGGAGATCCTGGCCGACCTGCGGGATTTCGCCGCCCGTGAGGGGCTGCTGCTCTGCCCCGAGGGCGCGGCCTGCCTGACCGCGGCGCGGCAGCTACGCGCCGGTGGCTGGATCCGCGCCGGGGAACGGGTGGTGGTGCTCAACACCGGCGCGGGGCTGAAGTATCCGGAGACTGTCGACGTCTCCGGCGTACCCGTGCTGGCCTGAGCCGGCACCCCGGGGACGGCGGGGTGCCGGCGGCCGGGCCTACTGGTAGGTGATGTCGGACGGCGCGTAGAAGCAGTTGACGCCGTCGGCGCCCTCGCCGATCTTCGTCGGCTCGCTGCCCTTGGGCACTCCCTTGTACTTGACGCAGATCGAGGTCTCCCGGTCCGGGTCGCCGACGATGGTGATCCGGCTGAACCGGGCGGTGTCGCCCCAGTTGGTGTTGATGCCGGCGATCGCGTCGGTGTCCCTCACGACCACGTTGTCGATCACCACGTGCCGCTGGTACGACGTGGAGCAGTTGCCGCAGGCCCGGTAGAGCTTCCCGGCGTTCTCCACCCGGAAGTTCTTGATGTAGACGGTGCCCGCGCCGTTGTGCTGGAAGACCTTGTCGCTGGCCGAGCGGGCGCCACCACCATCGACCGTGTACGTGGTGCCGCCGCGGAAGGTGGCCGCGTCCTCGCCCACGTCCTCCCACCAGACGTTGATCAGTGTGCAGTTGCCCTCGCAGTGCACGCCGTCGCCGGCCGGCGCACCGATGATGACGTTGCGCAGGGTGGCGCCGGCGGCCAGCTCGAACATCGGGTCCTGACTCTCGCTCTGCCCACCGTCGCCGATGCCGTAGTAGCGCTTGAGCCCACCGTCGAAGGTGCCGGTCACTGGAATTGTCGCGTCCACCTTCTGGCTGCTGGTGGGCGTCGGCCACCCCGCTGGCGGTGGGGTGGTCGGGGCCGACGTGGTGGGTGGCGGTGTGCTCGGCCCTGCGGTGGTCGCCGGCGGCGTGGTCGGGGTGCCCCCGCCGGACGAGTCGACGACCACGTCGTCGAAGCCGCCGCTGGCGTACGCGGTGACCAGGCCGATCCGGCCCGCGCTGGCCAGGCTGTTACTGCCGGAGGCGATCTGGGTGCCGTTGACGAAGCCGCGGACGGTGCTGCCACTGGCCTCGATGCGCAGGGTGTACCAGGTGCCGGCGGCGACGCCGAGCGACGCGGAGCCGATCGCGGTGATGCTGCTGCCGTTGACGGCCTGCAGTTCGGCCCGGCCGGAGCCGAGCAGGGCGAGGCGGTACATCTTGGTGCTGCTGGTGGATCGGGCGGCCAGCCCGACCAGGGCGCTTGACGAGCCGAAGCTCGCCGGTCGGACCCGTGCCTGTACGGAGTAGTCGGTCCAGCTGGTCTGCCCGGCGAACTGCCGGGCCAGCTCGCTGCCGGCGTTGGACTGGTTGAGCACACCCGAGCCGTCAACCGCCCAGGTGCCGCCGGACTTGGACCAGCCGGAGGTGTCGCCGTCGTCGAAGGTGTCGCTGAACACGGTGGCCGCGAAGGCCGAGGTCATGCCGGCGACGAGGGCCGCCACGGTCACGCCGGCGCCCACCGCCAGCACCAGTGGTCGCCGGCCGGGGAGTTGTCTCTTGCGCACAGTTGTCCTCCTTGACGCGTGTGGTGGTGATCCCACGGCCGTCCGTCGGACAGACATGCAGGCATGGCGTGCCGCCGGCCTGGGATCGGTGTGCCCCGTCGGATGCCCGGATCCGGAGCGGGGTGAAGCGGGATGAAAGCCGTGGGAAAGGGCTTTCCCGCCTCTTCGAGGCTAGGACTGCGCACGCATCACCGTCAATGCCTGGCGTTTGCAGGTCTGTTGCAGGATTCCGGCGGGACCGGTCAGAAGCTCTCCGGCTCGGTCAGCCGCCACGCCGCGTTGATCAGCCCGATGTGCGACAGCGCCTGCGGCGTGTTGCCGAGCTGCGCGCCGGTGGTCAGGTCGATCTGCTCGCTGAACAGCCCCACGTCGTTGGCGTTGCCCACCACCCGTTCGAACAGCTCCTCGGCCCGGCGCGGCTCACCCGCCATCACCAGGCACTCCACCAGCCAGAACGAGCACAGCAGGAACCCGGCCGGGTCGGTCGTCCACCGCCGGACCAGCCCGTTGTCCGTGCCCAAGTCACGCTCCACCATCGCGATGGTGGAGCGCATCCGTGGATCGGTGGCCGGCAGGAAGTGCGCCACCGGCAGGGCCAGCACCGAAGCGTCCAGCTCCGGCGACCCGAACGCGCCGGTGAACGCGCCGATCCGGTCGTTCCACCCCTCGCGCAGCACCGCCGCGCGGATCTCGTCGCGTACGCCGGCCCAGCGACGCGGATCGGCACGGTCACCGAGCCGGTCGGCGAGCCCCACGGCGCGGTCCATGGCCAGCCAGCAGGAGACCTTCGACGAGAGATAGTGCCGTTCCTCACCCCGGGTCTCCCACATGCCCCGGTCCGGCAGATGCCAGGTCGCCGCCACCTGCTCGGTCAGCCCGAGCACCATCTCCCGCAGCTCCTCCTCGAACGGGACGCCCAGGTAGTCGCGCAGCCTCCACACCGCCGACATCACCTCACCCGGCACGTCGAGCTGCCGCTGCCGCCACGCGTCGTTGCCGATCCGCACCGGCCGGCTGTCGAGGTATCCGCGCACGTGATGGCAGTGGTGCTCGGAGACGTCACGTTCGCCCTCCAACCCGAAGAGCACCGGCACCGGCTCGTCGCCGACCCGGCCGATCGACCGGGCCACCCAGGCGAACAGCCGCGACGTCTCGTCCGGGCAGGCCGCCACCCACAGCGCCCGCATGGTCAGCGAGAAGTCCCGCAACCAGGAGTATCGGTAGTCGTAGTTGCGATCGCCGCCGATCCGCTCCGGCAACGAGGTGGTCGGCGCCGCGATCACCGCTCCGCTGCGGGCGTACGTGAGGCCGCCCAGCACTGTCGCGCTGTGCCGGACCAGCTCGGGGTAGCGGCCGGAGTACCCGTGCGTCTCCCGGAACGCCTCCCACGCCCGCGTCGTCTCGGCGAGGGCGGCCAGCGGGTCCAGCCGGACGGGCGGCGTCCCGTACGTCTGCCCGAATGCCACGTCCATCCCGACCACCTGACCGGCGGAGATCTCGAACTCGTGGGTCACCCGGTCCCGGCCGGCCCGCAGCGGTAGGTCTCCGGCGCGCAGCACCAGCACCACCGGCCCGGCGCCGGCCAGCACCCCGCCGCCGGGCTGCTCATGCAGGTACGGCGTGAGCAGCCCGTACTCCGGGCGGGGGGCGAAGTCCAGCATCATCCGGACCCGCCCGGACAGGCCCTCGACCACTCGGACGAGCACTGCCGGTGAGTTCTTGCCCAGGTCGTGGGCGCGGGCGCCGATCTCGGTGGCGAGCGCGTCCGTCACCGCCACGCTGCCGTACGGAGTGTGGTGCACCGTGCGCAGCACGAGCGTGTCCGGCCGGTACGCGCGCTCGACCCGGTAACCGGGGCCGCCGACGCCGACGGGCGCCAACCGGAAGTGTCCCCCGTTCGGGTCGAGCAGCCGCCCGAACACCGAGGGGCCGTCGAACCGGTGCGGACACCACCAGTCGACCGATCCGTCGATGCCGACGAGCGCCCCGGAGCGGGCGTCCGAGAGGTACCCGTAGTCGGAGATCCGCAGCTGCCGCACTCGCCGCGCGTACCCGGATCGGCCTGCTTCAGGCCGCCGCCGTCACGCGGTCGGCGGCTCGTCCTCGCCGGCCTCCTCGGCCCTGTCGGCTTCCTCCTTGGTGTGGTGCACGGCCTGGTCGGCGTGCTCCGGAGGGCCGTAGACGGTGTAGAGCACAAGCGGGTTCGGGCCGGTGTTGACGAAGTTGTGCTTCGTCCCGGACGGCACGACGACCAGGTCGCCCGCGACGACGTCCCGCTTCGCGCCGGCGACCCGGGCCTCACCCGTTCCGCTGACGAAGGTCAGGATCTGGTCGATGCCGTCGTGCACCTCCTCGCCGATCTCCCCGCCCGGCGGAATGGTCATGATCACCAGCTGGGTGTGCTCGCCGGTCCACAGCACCCGCCGGAAGTCCGGGCTCTTCTCGGCGACTGTCGCGATCGTGAAATGCTCCATGGCCCGCTCATACCCCGTTCGGTCGCGCGTCACGCCGGGACCGGCAGATGGTGGAATTCCCCACGGTCGGCAGGTTTGGATCCGCGCAGACCGGGGATCGAGAAACCCAGACCGGCGCGAGTGGCCGGTCGAGCCAGGTCCCCGCCGGCGTACCGCCGAACGGCTGCGGTGGTGGGAGACGGCCAGAGCGCGGCGACGTTCCGACCACGGTCGAGCGGCGCCGTGCGCTCTTTTCGGCTGGCGGTGCACGCGGCAAGACGAGTTCGGTCAGCGGCGCAGCCAGGCGAGTTTCGGCTAGCGGTGCAGCCAGGCGAGCAGGTCGGGCGGGGCCAGGGCCCTCGCCCGTTCCTCGTAGCGGGCCAGAGCGTCCCCGTCCAGCAGGGTGCGCCCCTGCCCGGAGCCGCCCTGGCGGAAGAACGCCCGGCGGTCCCGCAGCACGCCGAGCATGTCCGGGGCGAGCTGGTCGGCGCGTTCCCGCATCCGATCGAACGTGGCCGCCTCGACCAGGGTGGGCCACCGCTCGGCGGGCACCTGGACGTCCCACCGCTCGGCCAGCCGGCGCATCTGGGCGCCCAGGTCGGCCCGGAGGTCGTCGTAGTGCACAAGCTCGACGTTCGGCTCGTGTCGTCGGGCCCAGGCGTCGCTCAGGTGCCAGAGCACCCCGGGCAGCGAGTCCAGCTCGGCGCGCGGGTCCACCTCGTGGTCGACCCAGCTCGGCAACCACTCCCGTGCCGACGGACGGGCCCGCGGCGGGCCCGCCGGCACGGGATGGCCGGTCAGCTCGGCCATCCGGACCCGGTTCAGGTTGCCGGACTGGTGATAGAGGGACACCGCCATGTCCAGCGGATGCCGCGCCACCACCACGTAGTGCACCCGAGGGTCGAGCGGCACCCCGTCCAGCGGCGTGTGCGTCTTGATGAACCGGCGGTGCGGTTGGGTGGCCAGCCGCTGGTACACCGCGTCGCGCGGCTCGCCCAGCCAGTCCAGCCAGGGCGACAGCTCGGTAAGCGACGCCGGCAGCTCCGGGGTGCCGAGCACCAGCAGCGCGCAGATCATCTGCATCCAGGTGGTGCCGCTCTTGGACCGGGTGCTGATCACGATGTCGCCGTCGCGGAACGGGAACCCGACCCAGCGGCCGCTGTCCTCGTCGTCGGAGCGGTAGCGGTGGGGTGACGCGGACATCGGGCGAGCGTAGTCGCCGAAGCGACAGCCGGGCAGCGGATTTTGCGGCCCGAATACGTTGACGTATGCGAATGTCTGACTAGATTGAGGTATGGTGCCCGCCCACCGGGGCCGGGCGGCGGAACCGGTCTACCGCCCCATCCTCGCCACCCGCCGACGCGGCGAGCTGGAAGCGTTGCACCACCTCGACCCCGCGGTCGCCCCGCTGCTCGCCCCGATCCTGGAGATCGGCGCGGTCGATCGCTCCACCCGGGACGCTCTACGCCGGTTGCCGGTCGGGCTGCTGCCGGCCGTCGACGTCTCCGCCCTGCCCGACTCGGTCGACACGGAGCTGGCTCGGTGGGGCGTACCGCTGATGCCCGTCATCGGGCTCGCGGAGGGTGACCGGCGGCTGGTCGCGCATGGCACCGCGGCCCGGGCGTACGCGCGGCGGGCCCTGATCCGGCTGCGCGTCGCGCACGACCGGGCGGGGCCGGACGCGGACACGACAGCCGTCGAGCGGATCTGGCGGTTCACAGGCCTCGCGCCGGAGGAGTGCGACCTGCTGGTGGACGCGGGCGACGTCTGCTGCCCGGCGGACGTGCGGGTGGCCGAGCCGCGGGTACGCCGACTGCTGGACTGGGCCCGTCGCCACGCCTGGCGCTCGGCGACGGTGGCGGCCGGTGGCATGCCGCCGACGCTGTCCCGGCTGCCCACCGACGAGCCGATCCGGCTGGAGCGCTGGGACTGGCAGCTCTGGCGGCGGCTTACCGACATCGGGGTGGACTACGGCGACTACGGCGTCGGGCCGGCGCTGGCCGACTCCGGCGATCCGGGCGACCGGATGCCCACCGTGCGGTACACCGCCGACGACGGCTGGTGGGTGTACCGCTGGTCGCGCCGTGGCGGTCGGGGCGAGGACCGCTTCGCCGACCTGTGCCGCACGCTGGTGGCGGCGCCGCACTGGTCGAGCGCCGGGGCGGCCTTCTCCTGGGGCGACCACGAGTTGCTGCGCCGCGCCCGTCGGGGCGCCGGCGCCGGGTCGACCGCCATCTGGACGGCGTGGAGCACGTCGCACCACCTGGCGCACGTGCTCGCCGCGCTGGTGCCGCCCGACGACGGCACCGGGGCCGGATGGGACCCCCCGTCGGGCCCGCCGCAGCGAGGGCGATCGCTGCGGTGAGAACCGCCCGGGAAGCGCTGCGGTGAGAACCGCCCGGGAAGCGCTGCGGTGAGAACCGCGGCTACTGCTTCTCGGTGAAACCGAACTGGATGATCCCCTCGTCGTCGACCGTGGCGTCCACCGAGGCGTCGCCGAGCAGTTCGGCGGCGTCCGGGTCGAGGAAGATCCGGGCGCCCTGGTTGTCGACGACGTGGTCGCCCTGCTCCGGCTCGGGCACCAGTTCCACGGTGAGGGATCCGGCGTCGGCGTCGGCGGCGATCCGCACACCGCCGTCCTCGGCCACGTCCTGCTGGTTGGCGAGGTCACGGATGACGAGCACGGCATTGTCGGTCATGGTGAGCATGTGCGGAACTCCTCGTGGATTCTCGGCTCGCGGTCGGTTGTCACGCAGACCGGACAGATGGTCCGCGTACGAGCACGCGTGGGAGGCGACAGGAGGGACGGACGGTCATCGCCGTCGCATCGCATCGGGGCAGCTGAAGGGCCCCGTCCCTGCCCACGGTGCCCGCTGCCAGGCGATCCGTCAAATAGAGCCGGATCAGTCGAGTACGGGGTGGGTGTGTGGGTGCGAGCCACGAACGATCTCGGTTCGCCGGGCACACCCGATTCCCCCACCGTTTTGCCCGAATCATCCTTACGCTGGGGAAATGGATGACGTCCGTCGTGCCGCGGCCGAGTTCCTCGGCACCCTGCTGCTCGTCTTCTTCGGCGTGGGTGCGGCCGTCGCCGCGCGAATCCAGGGCGGCGTGGTGGTCGTCGCGCTGGCCTTCGGGTTCGTCATGCTGGCCCTCGTCTACACGATCGGCCCGCTCTCCGGCAGTCACGTCAACCCGGCGGTGACGCTCGGCGTGCTGCTGTCCGGCAAGATCTCGGTGATCGGCGCGGTGGCCTACTGGATCGCCCAGTTCGTCGGGGCGACAGTGGCCGGCTTCCTGCTCTGGGCGTTGACCCGCTGGGGTGACGTGGCGGACCAGACCGGGGCGCTGGGCTCGAACGGGTACGGCGCGCACATCAACCGGGGCGGCGCCGCCGTGCTGGAGATCGTACTGACGTTCCTCTTCGTCCTGGTCATCCTGGTCGTGACGAGCCGCAGCGAGAACCCGGGCGTCGCGGGCGTCGCCATCGGGCTGGCCCTGGCCGCGACCCAACTGGTCGGCGTGACGCTGACCGGCGCAGCGGTCAACCCGGCCCGCGCCTTCGGTCCGGCGGTCTTCGAGGGGGGCACCGCACTCCGCCAGCTCTGGGTGTTCATCGTCTTCCCGCTGCTCGGCGGCGCTCTCGCCGCGCTGGTGGCGCCACTGGTCATGGGCGCGCAGCGGCACTACTGGGGTGGGCACGACAGGTCGGTCGGCGGACCGAAGTAGACGCTGGCGGCAATAACCTTCGACCGAGGCTCTTCTCTGGCGATTACCTTCGTGACAGCATCGGCGCATGCATCGTCGTCTCTTCCCGCGCGCTGTCGCGCTGCTCGCGCTCGCCGCCACCGCGGCCACCGTCGGCGCGTCCGGCGCCACCGCCGAGTCGCCCACCGCCGCGACGACCCGACTGCGCGCCACAATCGACACGATCCTCGCCGACAGTCGGCTGGCCGGCGCCCAGACGTCGGTGGTCGTCGTCGACACCAGCACCGGGCAGACCCTCTACGACCGCAACGGCGACCGGCGGCTGGTCCCGGCCTCCAACACCAAGTTGCTGACCTCGACCGCCGCCCTGGAGCTGCTCGGCCCGGGTCACCACTTCAGCACCGACGTCCACACCACGGGCAGGCGCCGCGCCGGGCTGCTCTCCGGCAATCTGTACCTGCGGGGCGGCGGTGACCCGACCATGCTCGCGGCCGACTACGACGCCCTGGCCGCACAGGTCGCCGCCGACGGCGTCCGGGTCGTGACCGGCAACCTGGTCGCCGACGACACCCGCTACGACCGCACCCGGCTGGGCCCCGACTGGACGTGGGACGACGAGCCCTACTACTACGCGGCACAGGTCTCCGCGCTCACCGTCGCGCCGGACACCGACTACGACGCGGGCACCGTGATCGTGCACGCCGCGCCGGCCGGCCGGGCCGGCGCGAGGCCGGTGGTCAGCACCACGCCGCCCACCGGCTACGTCCACGTCGACAACCGCGCCGAGACCGTCAGCGAGGGCGAGACCTCGATCTCCATCGAGCGCGAACACGGCGGCAACACGATCGTGGTGACCGGGCAGATCGCCGTCGGCAGCGAGCCGGCAAGCGACTGGGTGACCGTCTGGGAACCCACCGGCTACGCGGCCGAGGTGTTCCGGGCGGCGCTGCGCCGGCACGGCGTACGGGTGCTCGGCCGGACGGTACTCGGCGAACCCACTCCGGAGGCGGCCCAGCCGGTGGCGCGACACGACTCGATGAGCCTGGCCGAGCTGATGACGCCGTTTCTCAAGCTCTCCAACAACGGGCACGCCGAGGTCCTGACCAAGGAGATCGGCCGGGTGCTCTCCGGCGCGGGCACCTGGTCCGCGGGCCTCACGGCGATCAGCGAGTACGTCGCCGACACCGGCATGGACACCGGAACCCTGCGCCAGCGCGACGGCTCGGGACTGTCCCGCCGCAACCTGGTGCCCGCGACGGAGTTCGTCGACCTCCTGGCCGCCGTGCGGGCCGAGCCCTGGTTCCCCACCTGGTACGCGGCGCTGCCCATCGCCGGGCAGCCGGAACGGTTCGTCGGCGGCACGCTGCGCAGCCGCATGGCCGACACCCCGGCGGCGGGCAACGTGCATGCCAAGACCGGCAGCCTCACCGGCGTCTCCGCGCTGTCCGGCTACGTCACCAGCGCCGACGGGCACCTACTGGCGTTCTCCATCCTGTTGAACAACTACCTGACGGCGTCGGTCAAGCCGCTGGAGGACCAGATCGCCGTGGCGCTGGCCGGCCACCGAGACGACGGCGCGAGCGCGGCACGGGTCGCGCCGCCCGCAGTGCCGGAGACGCCGCGTACACCGGAGGGCGTGGAGTGTTCCTGGGTCAAGCCGATCACCTGCTGACCGGGGGGTCAGGCGGGGCGGTCCGGTGTGGGGGGCACCGCCGTCGGGTCGCCGCGCTCGATGAGCGCGGCGATCTCGGCGGCCCGCAGCCCGCGCAGCGCCAGCACCCGGGTGCCCCAACGGTGCAGCCGGCACGGGTGTGGGCTGGCGTCGTTGCGGCAAACGACACCGCCGGACCAGCGCCGGGGCGCGTGCACCACCACCGCGCGCACCGCGAACTGGGCGTCCTCGCCCGTCACGTACGGCGGCAGCGGAATGTCGCGGAGCACCTCGCCGGGCAGTTCGTCGGCGCCGGAGGGAACGACGGGACGGACGCGGTGGGCGGTACTGCTGCTCATCTGCGCTTCCTCCACAAGGGAAGGTGGGACGGGGACAGCAGAAAGTTACGTCGCGCTCGACCGAGGGCGACGGACAAACTGTCCCGCCGGCTGGCCGGTTCAGCGCAGCGCGAGGGCCTGGAGGCCGACGTTGCCGCAGTGCGGGGTGAAGACCTTCTCAACTGTCCAGGTCAGCACCAGCCGGGCGTCCTTCGGCAGCTCGAACCGGATGGTGAACTGGGCGCTCTGGCTGGTGTACGGATCCTCCAGGCGTAGCGTGCTGACCGGCCCGCCGGTGGACAGCCGCACGTCCAGCCGACCTCGTGCCATCCAGATCCCGGCGTAGAGCTGGACGGTGCGCGGCGCCCCGCTGCCGGCGACCGCCAGCGTGAACCCGTTGCCCACGCCACAGGTGTAGACGCCGTTGGAGCTGCCCCGGTCCGACCGCTCGGGTGCGCCGTCGGACCAGCGGACGACCTCCTGGTTGCCGTCCCAGCCGATCCGGGCGCCCTTCCCACCCCCGTCGACGATCTCACCGGAGCCGGAGCGCTTGCGCACTGTCGAGTTGCCGCCGCGCAGCCCCCAGTGCATCCAGTCGCGGGTGCCCACGGCGGTGAGGTCGACCTCGGCGGGCACCTCGGCGCGGCTCACCGACAGCAGCGACGTCCCCGGCTTCTTCGGTGGCGGGGCGGGCGCGCTCGTCGACGGAGGCGGCTCGGGCGAGGGTGGCCGCTCCCGGGGGCGCAGACCGGGCTGCGCCGGCCCGGTATCTGTGGCGTGCCCGTCGGCGGCCGGAAGAGCCGTCGGGCGGATGGCTCCGGCGGGCACACCACCCGATCCGCCGGCCGGGCCGTCGCCCGACTCCGGGCCGGACCGCGTACCGAGATACGCGACGAGCACCACCAGGCAGACGAGTGCGCCGAGCCCTTCCAGCGCCCAGCGCCGCCGCTGTCGGGCGCGGGCGAGCCGGCGCAGCGTCCGGTGGCTCAGGCCGGCGGCGAGGGTCCGCGGCCGGTGCGACGCCTGTCGGCCGGTCGGCTCGTCCCCGGCCCGCGCATCCGAGCGCGTACGGTCCTCGTCCGCCACCGACCCCTCCAGTCCGCCGCCCGGCCACCACCGCACGCGACGGATCGACCATCCACAGTGGGTCGCTTCACGTTTGCACAGGCGTGGTCGACACGCTAAATCGGGACAGGCTGGCGTGTCCAGTCCGGATCGGGACGGTATGGGACGGCTGGCGTTCCCACGGTCGATCGACCGGGAGCGACCCCGCGTCAGCCGATCCGGAAGCCGAGCGCCTGCGCGATGACGAGCGCCTGCTCCACGTCCACGAGGGCGCCGGCCCGTTCGACAGACGTCGGATCCAGTGCGGTGAGGTCGCTGCGCCGCAGGTCGGCGCCGCCGAGACGGCAGTTGTGCAGCTGCGCGCCGGAGAGGTCCACGCCTGTCACCGTGGCGCCGGTCAGGTTGGCCCCGGTCAGGTCGGCCTCGCGCATCCGTACGCCGCTCAGCCAGACGGCACGCAGGTCCGCGCCGGGCAGCGCGACGAACGACCAGTCGCCGCCGTCGACCCGCAACGGACGAAGCTCGCACTGCACGAAGGTGCTGCCGACCAGCTTGCAGCCGGTGAACTCGGCCTCGAAGAAGTTGCAGCGCCGGAAGACGCAGCGGGTGAACGCCGAGTCGAGGTGCCGGGAAGCGTTGAACTGCACGTTGCCGAACGTGCAGCCGGTGAAGACCGCGCCGCGGGTGACCGCCTCGGTCAGGTCCACGTCGAAGAACTCGCACGCCACGAACTGGCGGTCGGTCAGCTCCTCGGCGTACCAGTCCTCGTGGCGGAACGTCGTGTCCTCGGTCAACTCCGGCATCCGGTCAGGCTAGTGCCGCCCCCCGACGCTACGGGACGGCCCGGTGGGGCGGCCCCTTCCGGTGGCGGCGTACCGGCGAGTAGGTTCGGCGACGTGAGTGTGGCGCGGAGCATGGACCCCGATCAGATCGGCTTCGACCCGGCGCGGCTGGCGCGGATCGACGACCACTTCGGCAGGTACGTCGACGACGGCCGGCTGGCCGGCTGGCAGGTGGTGGTCACCCGGGGCGGCGAGGTGGCGCACTCCTCCACGTACGGCCTGGCCGACCGCGAGTCGGGCGCCCCGGTCGAGGCCGACACGCTCTGGCGGATCTACTCGATGACCAAGCCGGTCACCTCGGTCGCCGCGATGATGCTGTGGGAGGAGGGCCGCTTCGAGCTGACCGACGAGATCAGCCGCTGGCTGCCCGAGTTCGCCGACCTGCGGGTCTACTCGAAGGGCTCGGCGCTCAAGCCGTACACAGTGCCGGCGACCGAGCCGATCCGGGTCTGGCACCTGCTCACCCACACCGCCGGCCTGACGTACGGCTTCATGCAGACCTCGGTGGTCGACGGGCTGTACCGGGCGGCCGGCTACGACCTGTACCCACCGGCGGACGTCGACCTGGCAGGCGCGTGCGCGGCCTTCGGCGAGCTGCCCCTGCTCTTCCAGCCCGGCACGGCCTGGGGCTACTCGGTCGCCACAGACGTCCTGGGCCGGCTGGTCGAGGTGGTCTCCGGGCAGAGCCTGGACGCCTTCTTCGCCGACCGGATCTTCGGCCCGCTCGGCATGACTGACACCCGCTGGTGGGTCGAGGGCGACGAGGCCGAGCGGCTGGCCGCGCTCTACGTACCGGATCCGAGCAGCGGGCGGGCGGTCCGCTACGACCTGCTCGGCGCGCTCGCACACCACAAGCCCGGCCTGCTCTCCGGTGGCGGTGGCCTGATCTCCAGCGCCGCCGACTACCACCGGTTCACGTCCATGCTGCTGCGCGGCGGCGAGCTGGACGGCGTACGGCTGCTCGGGCCGCGCACGGTGCGTTTCATGACCCGCAACCACCTGCCCGGCGGGCAGGATCTGGGCACCCTGTCCACCGGCGGCTTCGCCGAGACCACCCTCGACGGGATCGGCTTCGGTCTCGGCTTCGCGGTGGTCGAGGACCCGATCCCGAGCCGGGTGCCGAGCAGCGTCGGCGAGTACTACTGGGGTGGGATCGCCAGCACGGCGTTCTGGGTGGACCCGGCGGAGGAGATCACCGCGCTGCTGTTCACGCAGCTCAAGCCGTCGAGCACCTATCCGCTGCGTTCCCAGCTGCGCCAGCTCGTCTACGCAGCCCTCGTCGAGTGACCGGGATCGCCGTTCCGGCGACGGGCGGGCGGACCGGTCCCTAGCCTGGGCTGGTGAGCACCATCGTCGTGTTTGGGGCGGGCGGCACCGCCGGGTCGAGGGTCACCGCCGAGGCGGCCGACCGTGGGCACCGCGTGATCGCCGCGGTCCGCCGCCCGGAGGCCACCTCGTACCTGCCGGACGGGGTGCGGACTGTCACCGGCGATGCCACAAGCGAGCGCAGTGTCCGGGAGCTGGCGCCGGACGCCGACGCGCTCGTGGTGGCGATCGGTGGCGGCGAGCGCGGGCTGTGGCGCGACGCCGCGGAGACCCTGGTGACCACCCTGCGGTCGATGCCGGCCGCGCCGCGGATCATCCACCTGGGTGGCGGGTCGACCCTGCTCACCCCGCGTGGCACCCGCATCCTCGACGAGCCGGACTTCCCGGAGCAGTACCGGGACGCGGCACTGGGCCAGGCCGACGCGCTCGACTACTACCGCACCGCCGCCGACGGTGTGAGCTGGACGTACGTCTCGCCGCCGCCGCTGGAGTTCCACCCCGGCGACCGCACCGGGCACTACCGCACGGGCACCGACGAGCCGGTCACCGACGACCAGGGCCGGTCGGTGCTCACCTACGAGGACCTGGCGGTCGCGATCGTGGACGAGATCGAGCAGCCCCGGTACGTCAACGCCCGCTTCACGGCCGCGTACTGAGAAGGGGCGGTCAGTCGGCGAGGCGGGCCGGGAAGCCGCCGGTGGCGATGGGGCCCCAGGCGTCGATGGTGACCCGGATCAGCGACTTGCCCTGGCGCACCATCGCCGCCCGGTAGTCGTCCCAGTCCGGGTGCTCGCCGGAGATGCTGCGGAAGTACTCGACAAACGGCTCCAGCGCCTCGGGCAGGTCCAGCACCTCGGCGGTGCCGTCGAGCTGCACCCAGGGGCCGTTCCAGTCGTCGGAGAGCACGCAGGCCGAAACTCGGGGTTCACGGCGGATGTTGGTCACCTTCGCCCGCTCGGGGTAGGTGGACACGACGAGTCGGCCCTGGCCGTCGATGCCGGCGGAGACCGGGGAGGACTGCGGGCGGCCGTCGGCCCGGGTGGTCATCAGCACGACCCGGTGCCGAGGCCTGAGGAAGTCGAGCAGGGTGTCCCGGTCGACCCGGGTGTTCTTCGCGATGCTGCGTGCCATCCCCCGTTCCTACCAGGGCCCGAGAGCTGCGGAACACCGGGGCACTACCGCCAGCTGTACCTCTTTTCCGGTGGCGTGCGGTATCGGCCAGGGCCGCCGCCGTTCTTAGCATCGGACGGCATGAGACCAAACAGGGAGCCGTCGGAACGGCGCGTCCCACCCGCGGAGACCGCCGCGGTCGGCTCCCTGCAGACCCGTGCGGCGCCGGCAGCGGTGTGCCTGGAGTCGGTGTCGAAGGAGTACGGGTCGGGGAGGAACGCGGTACGGGCCCTCGACGCGGTGACAGCCGCATTCGCGCGCGGCACCTTCACCGCCGTCATGGGCCCGTCCGGGTCGGGCAAGAGCACATTTCTGAACTGTGCGGCAGGCCTGGACCGGCCGACGTCGGGTCGGGTGATGCTTGGTGACACGGAGCTGTCCGGCCGGTCGGAGCGCGAGTTGACCGAGCTACGACGCGACCGGGTCGGGTTCGTCTTCCAGGCGTACAACCTGCTGGGGGCGCTTACCGTCGAGGAGAACGTCACGCTGCCGCTGCGGCTGGCGGACCGGAAGACCGATCAGGCGTTCCTGCGCGACGTGCTGACCGCGGTCGGCCTCGGCGAGCAGGTCAAGCGCCGGCCGAACGAGCTTTCCGGCGGTCAGCAGCAGCGGGTCGCGGTGGCCCGCGCGCTGATCACCCACCCGGATGTGGTGGTCGCGGACGAGCCGACCGGTGCGCTGGACACCCGGTCCAGCAAGCAGGTTCTAAGGTTGCTGCGACACATCGTCGACGACATGGGGCAGACGGTGCTCATGGTCACCCACGACCCGGTTGCCGCCTCCTTCGCCGACTCGGTCGTGTTCCTCGCCGACGGCAGGATCGCGGGCCAGCTGACCCGACCCACCACGGAGCAGATCGCGTCGCGTATGACGCACCTGGGCGAGTGGTGATCCGCCGCATCCGGCGGCTGGTCCGCCTCGTGGTGCCGTACCGCAGAGATCTGTCCCTGGCGTGGAGCACGATCAAGGGCCGCAAGGGCGGTATCGTCGGCTCCTTCGTCGCGATCGCCGCGGGCTCGGCGGTCATCACCGCCTGCGGGACCCTGCTGGTGTCCGGGCTCGGCACCGGCGTGGCCCCCGAGCGCTACTCCGGGACGGCTGTGGTTCTCGGCGGTCAGCAGTCGTTCCGGCTGGACGAGACCTCCGAGGTCCGCTACAGCGAGCGCGTCACGCTGCCCGCCGACACGGTGGCGGCCGTCACCGCGGTGCCAGGTGTCCGGTCGGCCATCGCAGACGTCAACGTCGAGGTCAGCGTGCTGACCCCGAACGGCGACACGGTGCCCGGCCCGGACGGCTTCCCGGTGTTCGGGCACGGCTGGTCCGCCGCGGCGCTCGCGCCGTTCCGGGTCCGCGACGGCCGGGCGCCCGCCGCGCCCGACGAAGTCGTGCTCGACACCGACCTCGCCGCGCGCGGCGGCGTGTCGCTCGACGAGACCGTGCGCCTCGTGGTCGGCTCGATCCCATCGTCCTATCGCGTGGTGGGCCTCGCCACCGCGCCGGGGGACGGGTTGGACCGGCAGTCCGCCGTGTTCGTCACCGACGACCAGGCGACCAGGCTGTCCGGCCGTCCGGACCGGGTGGACGCCGTCGGCGTGCTCGCCGCGCCCGGCGTCACGCCGGAGCAGTTGGCCGCACGCATCACGGCCGCCGTACCGGGCGTGCTGGCGCACACCGGCACGGGACGCGGCGACGTGGAGTTCCTGGACGTGGGCGCCGCCCGCAGTCTGGTGGTGGAGACGGCGGCGTCGTTCGGCGGCACCATGGTCCTGATCGTGGTGTTCGTGGTGGCGAGCACCCTCGCCCTGTCGGTGCGGCAGCGCAGACGAGAACTGGCCCTGCTCCGTGCCATCGGCGCGACACCTCAGCAGATCCACTGGATGATCGGCGCCGAGATGACACTCGTGGCGTCGGCGGGCGCCGTGGTCGGCGCAGTGCCCGGCGTGGCGCTCGCATTCGTCATGCGCGGCGTGTTCGTCCTCGCGGGCGCGATGCCCCCGGACTTCCGGATGCGTGTGGGGTTGCTGCCCGTCCTGGCCTCGCTGGTGTTGTGCATGACAAGCGCCCGGCTTGCCGGCTGGCTGGTCGCCCGCCGGGTGGCCAAGGTCAGCCCGGTCGAGGCTCTCGGCGACGCCACGGTCGAGCCCACGAAGATCGGCTGGGTCCGGTTGACCATCGGCGTCCTCCTCGTCCCGCTCGGACTGCTGCTGACCTTCGGCGATGTCGCGGCACCTGGCGACTCGGCCGCCGACACGGCCGGGAGCGCGGTCCTGTTGTTCGTCGTGGCGCTCGGATGTCTCGGACCCCAGCTGCTTCGGGGCGCCATCGTGCTGTTCGGCTCGCGCCTCAACAGGCAGTCCACGGCCAGCGGGTTCCTCGCCCAGGCCAACGCACGGACCAACTCGCAGCGGATCAGTTCGGCGACCATACCGCTGGCCATGGGCGTGACCCTGGCCGCCGTGCAGGTGTTCGGCGCCTCCACGGCGATCGCGGGGGCGCAGCACCAGCTCGAGGACGGCCTGCGGGCCGACCACGTGCTGACCGCCTCGTCCGGTGCCGGGGTGTCCCCCGGAGTCGTGGACGCCGTGCGCGGCGTGCCCGGCGTCACCGTGGCGACGCCGGTGGCCCGGATGCAGGTGCTGTTGACCTTCCCGTCCGAGGACAGCACCGCGACCAAGGTCTTCGCCGCCCAGGGCATGGAGCCCGAACGGCTCTCCGAAACCATGGATCTCGCGGTGGAGCAGGGCGACATAGCGGAACTGCGTGGCGAGGCGGTGGCGCTGAGCAGAGTCGCCGCGCGGACCGTCCGAGCGAGAGTCGGCGGAACTGTCGACCTCCGGCTCGGCGACGGCACGCTTGTCGAGCCACGGGTGGTGGCGATCTACGAGAACGGCCTGGGTTTCGGGGATGTCGCGCTGCCCAACGACCTCGTCGTCGCCCACACCACCGCGCGGGTGGACGCCGCGGTGCTGATCCGATCGGCGGACGGGACCGACCCGGAGGCGCTCGCCGGCGCGCTGCGTGCCGCCGTCGCACGCTACCCGACGGTCCAGGTCGGCGACCGGCAGACGTTCCTGGCCGCCCCGGGGCCCGGTGGCTCGGGTGACTGGGCGCTGAACCTGCTGTTCCAGACGGTACTGCTCGGCTACATCGCCATCGCCGTGGTGAACACCCTCGTGATGGCCACGACGGCGCGGGTTCGCGAGTTCGCGATGCTGCGACTCATCGGCGCCAGCCGGGACCAGCTCCGCGCGATGATGAACGGCGAGGCCAGAATCGTGGTCTTCGCGGCGCTGCTGTTCGGTTCGTTGGCAACGATCCCACCGCTTGTCGGCATCAGCCTCGGACTGACGACGTCGCCCGTTCCGAGCATCTCCCTCACCGGGCTCATCGCGATCGTGACGCTCACCATCGCGCTCTCCTGGGGTGCGATCAGAGTGGCCACCCGGTACGCGTTGCGACAGGCGCCTGTCGACGCGATCGGCGGTCGTGAGTGATCAACGACCGCTCGCCCGGCCCGCGGCGTTGAGGTAGGCAAGGACGGCGAGGACGCGGCGATGGCCGCTGTCGGTCACGGCGAGGCCGAGCTTGGCGAAGATGTTGCCGATGTGCTTGTGGACAGCGTTGTCGGTGATGACCAACTGCGTACCGATGGCGTCGTTGTCGTGGCCCTGTGCCATCAGTGCGAGTACCTCGCGTTCCCGGGGAGTGAGGGCGGCGATCGGGTCGCCCGCGCGTTGCACGAGCTGCGCGATGACCTCGGGGTCCATCGCGGTACCACCGGCGGCGACGCGGCGCAGCGCGTCGACGAACGCGTCCACCCGGCTGACCCGGTCCTTCAGGAGATAGCCGACGCCGCCGCCGGTGGTGGAGAGCAGTTCGGCGGCGTACTGCTGCTCGACGTACTGCGACAGCACCAGGACCGGCAGGCCGGGGCGCTCCCGCCGGGCCTGCAGGGCAGCGCGGATTCCTTCGTCGCGAAACGACGGCGGCAGCCGGACGTCGACGATGGTGACGTCGGGCCGGTGCTCCCGCACGGCCGCGAGGAAACCCGCCGCGTCGTCGGCGATGGCGACGATCTGGAAGCCCGCGCGCCCGAGCAGCAGTTCCAGTCCGGTGGACAGCAACACGTTGTCTTCGGCGATCACGACCCGCACGGCAGCTCCACGGTGAGGGCCGTCGGCCCGCCGGCCGGGCTGTCGACCTCGACGGTGCCGTCCAGCGCCAGCACCCGGCGACGGATGCCCGCTATGCCGGTGCCCCGTCGATCGTCGACGCCGCCGGTGCCGTTGTCGGTGACCAGCACCGACAAGCGGTCCCCCGTGCGGCTGACCCGTACGCCGGCCGCTGTGGCTCGGCTGTGTCTGGTGACGTTTGTGAGTGCCTCGGCGACGGCGAAGTAGACGACGGCCTCCACGGCCGGCGTCACCCGTTCGAGGTCGCCGATGTCCAGCCGGGTCGGCACCCCGCAGCCGGTGGTCACGGCCGTCAGGGCGCCATGCAGGCCCCGGTCGGCGAGGATCGGCGGATAGACGGACCGGATCACCTCGCGCAGTTCGGTCATCGCCTCCTCGGTTCCTTCGTGTGCGTCCCGAAGAAGTCCTTCCACGAACTGCTCGTCCCGCGGGTTGTCGGCGAACGCCTGCCGGGCCACGGCCAGCCGCATCGCGATGGCCACCAGCCGAGCCTGGGTGCCGTCGTGCAGATCGCGCTCGATCCGGCGCAACTCCGCGCCGTGCGCGTCGAGCACGTCCGCGCGGGTGCGGGTCAACACGGCAACCCTCTCGGCGAGCTGTTCGTCAGTCGAGCCGGACAGCACCACCAGGCAGATCCGTGCGTGCGCGCGGGCGATCGGCGGGAAGCCCACGTACGCGAGTGTGGTGAGCAGGAGGATCTGCAGCGGACCGAGGGTGAGAGCTGTCGCCCAGCCCGTCACCGCAACGTCGACGAACAGCCGTGGCCGACCCTCCGGCGTGAAGGCCCACCACAGCGGCGTGGCGATCACCGCGAGTACGACGTTACCCACGCACAGCAGCGCGGGCAGGCCGAACACCACTCCGGTCAGCGCGTTCACCGGTAGCCAGAGCAGCGCGCGAGAGGTGCGGCCCGTGACGGGATCGGTCCATGCCCGGCGTCCCGTCGCCTGCCGTACGGGAGGCGACGCCAACGGCGCACCGAGCAGCCCGCCGGCGCGCTCACGGTGCCAGTTCGCCCAGAGTCCGGCGAGCCGCGGGATGCACAGCAGCGGCAGCACGAGCACCGTGGCGACCCCGGAGACCAGTGAGCCCAGCAGGTAGACCCCGCTATGCCGCACCTGCGCCCACCGCCGCCCCGACGTCACCGGATCCCGTTCCCTCCATCCGCCGAGGAAGCTCGCCCTGCCGGTACGGCGTCGAGTCTGCCCGACCTCCGCGGCTCCTGCCATGAGCGGCGACCAGGTGTTCTTCGCGATGTTGCCGGTCATCACTCGTTCCTGCCGGGTAGCGACGGCCGCGGGTCAGCGGGGGCCGGCGGCGGCGCGGTGCACCGCCTGGGTGGGCACGCGGGGCCGGCCGACCGGGCGCCAGGCCCGGCCGTTGGCATAGATCACCCGAAAGCCGAGGTACGAGGCCAGCGGCGCCCAGTGCGCGGATCCCATCCGCAGTTCGGCGGCATTGTGCCGCTGCCCGTTCGCCAGCACGTCGAGCAGAACGGTTTCGAAGGCGGCCGATTCGACCCAGTCGACGTCGCGGGTGAAACCGCAGATCAGGGCGGCCCCGGTGACCTCCAGGAACTCGCGCAGCACGGCATCCGACGCGCGGAGGACGGAACAGCTGCCGAAATAGAGCCGGCGTCCCTCGCAGCGGCCGGCCATCAGCTCGGCCACCTCGTTCAGCTCCACGGACTGCCAGTCGGTGAGGCAGAGTCGGCTCGGCTCGCCGTGCATGGCGAAGAAGCCGACGCGGTGGTCGGCGTACTGCTTGAGCAGCCAGCGATCCAGGAAGTAGAACAGCTCGTCGCGGGTGGCCGCGTCCTTGTGGATGAAGCGGATCTTGCCCAGCCGCTCCAACAACTCGAGGGTGGGCAGCACGGAACCGCGTTCGTTGAGGTCACGGTGCCACTGACCCTCGACACAGAAGACGCCACCGCGTGCCACGTGCACCTCCGCCAGTCCGCCGCCCGGGGCTGACGTTACCGGCCCCCGATGGACGAGGAACATCACCCTGGGTGTGACCGATTGCGACGTTCGGTGGGGTTCTCCCACCACAGGGTCAATCGGGGGGAAATGGCTGTTTCACAAATCAGTCGATTTCACAGTCGATGCCCAGGAACAACGAATCGTGAGGACAATTCTCGTTAATTGCCGCCTAGCGCACTCATCAGTGCGAGGGTGGAAATCACGGGACGTCCCGGTCGATGTCCCGAAGCAACCCCATTCGCTCTCCTATCGGGAGGACTTCTGTGCGCGTAAACACCTTGAAGCGAGTTGCTGTCGCTTTCGCCCTGGCGCTGCCCGGAGCAGCGATCGCCTCGGTGGTCGCCGCGCCGGCAGCGTACGCGGACGGCTGCTACACCTGGAACCGTAACCTGTACCAGGGGCGCTCCGGCGACGACGTTCGTCAGCTGCAGATCCGGGTCGCCGGCTGGGCCGGCTACCGGGACATCGTGGAGAACGACGGCCGCTACGGACCGAAGACCGCCGCCGCGGTCAAGCGTTTCCAGCAGGCGTACGGGCTGCGCGCCGACGGCATCGCGGGCCCGCAGACCTACGCCAAGCTGTACCAGCTCCAGGACAACGACTGCACGCCCGCGCACTTCAGCTACAACGAGCTTGACAACGGATGCGGCGGCAGCGGGTGGAGCGGTGGCCCGGTCTCCGCGAGCGAGACGAAGCAGAACGCGCTGCGCACCATGTGGAAGCTGGAGGCGCTGCGCAAGGGCCTCGGCGACAAGCCGCTGAACGTGTCGAGCGGCTTCCGCAGCCGCGCCTGCAACAACCAGGTCGGCGGCGCGTCGGACAGTCAGCACCTGTACGGCAACGCCGCCGACGTCACCTCGCGGACGTCCTCGCTGTGCACGGTGGCCAAGAACGCCCGCAACAACGGCTTCAGCGGCATCTACGGGCCGGGCTACCCCGACCACGACGACCACGTGCACGTCGACTCGCGGCGCGAGAACAACAGCGACCACAGCTCGAACACGACGAGCTGGTCCGCGCCGGACTGCGGCATCGGCGCCGGCAACGACTGAGCGAGCCGACAGTGTGACGTCGGCCCGGCGCGGGTGGGGATCTCCGCGTCGGGCCGACGTCGTGTCGCCCCGGACAGGGCGTGGGATGGCGCCGCTCAGCTCGCCCGGGGCCAGCGCGGCGCGGTGACGGGGGGAGTCACCGGCCGGCCGGCTGGGGCCTGTCGTACCGCCGCGGGGGCGACCCGCGCGGCCTGGTGCCGCCCCGGCAGCCCCGCGCGGCCGGGGGGCGGCGCCGGGTAGCCGGCTGTCGTCGCCGGCCGGACGCCTGTGGGGCGCGCGGACGACGGCCCGGTCGCGGTGAACGGGAAGGGCACGTGCACGAAGGGGTTGCCGTGCTGGATCAACGCCTCGATCTGGCGCTCGTTGAGCCCGTGTGTCTCCAGAACCCGACGCCCCCACCTGTGCAGTCGGCACGGGTAGGAGGCGCCGTCGTTGCGGCAAAGCGGTCCGGTCGGCCACTCCTCGGCGGTGTGCACGACCACCGCCCGGACCGCGAGCCGGACATCCTCGGGGGTCAGTGGTGCCGGCACCGGCACCTCACCCAGCACCAGGTCGATGGGATCCGTCGACTGCTCACCAACACGCACGGCAGGCCTCCCGCAGTTCGGCAGCGGTACGGCGGACTCACCGCACCGACATCCTCGGGCAGTGGTACGGCCGGCATCTGACGAAAGTTCAATCCCTGACCCCCTAACCGTTCCCCTAACGGAGCGCTCAGACGAGGTCGGCGTCGTGCACCAACAGGGCCACCTGGACCCGGTTGTTGAGATCGAGCCGGGTCAGCAGCCGGGAGACGTACGCCTTCACCGTCGCCACACTCATGAACAACTCCCCCGCGATCTCCGCGTTGGTGCGGCCCCGCCCCAGCGCGACCGCCACCTGACGCTCCCGCTCGCTGAGCCCGCCGAGCAGCCGCAGCGCCCGCTCGCGACGCGGATCCGGGCCGGCCAGGGCCGGGGCGGCGGCGGTCACGTGGTCGATGAGCGTGCGGGTCACCGTCGGGGAGAGCGTCGCCTCGCCCGCGGCCACCCGGCGTACCGCGTGCACGATGTTCGCCGGAGGGGTGTCCTTGAGCAGGAAACCGGCCGCGCCGGCGCGCAGCGCCCGCAGCACCTGCTCGTCGGCGTCGAAGGTGGTCAGCACCAGCACCTCAGGCGGGTGCGGCTGGGCACGTAGCGCCTCGGTGGCGGTGAGTCCGTCCACCCGGGGCATCCGGATGTCCATCAGGACCACGTCCGGGGCGTACGCGGCGATCGCCGCCGGAACCTCGCCGCCGTCGGCCGCCTCGCCCACCACCAGCAGGTCCGGCAGGCCGCCGAGGATCATCGAGAGCCCCGCCCGGACCAGCGCGTCGTCGTCCACGATCAGCACCCGTACCGGCGGCGTGTCCGACCCGGTCCCGGCCCCGTCGGACGGGCCGGTCACGCCGGCCACGGCAGCCAGGCGGCCAGGCGGAAGTCCCCCGCGTCGTCCCGGCCGTAGGCCAGCCGACCGCCGGCCAGCGTGACGCGTTCGCTGATGCCCACCAGGCCGGTGCCGGCGCCCGGCAGCGTTCCGCCGACCGGCGTGCCGACCGGCCACCGGTTGCCGATCGCCACGGTCAGGCCGGCGCCCGGCCCGCCGGCGACGTCAACGGCGACAGCCGCGCCGGCCGCGTGCTTACGGGCGTTGGTCAGCCCCTCCTGCACGATCCGGTACGCGGCCCGGCCCAGCGCCGCCGGCACCTCCCCCGACCGGTCCACGGTGTCGCTGACATTCACCCGTACCCCGGCCGACCGCGACTCGGCGATCAGAGCCGGCAGGTCGGCGAGGGTGGGCTGCGGCGGCTCCGGGGAGGCTCCGCCGGTGTCGTCCTCGGCCCGGAGCACGCCGATGACCTCCCGCAGGTCCTGTAGGGCGGCGTGCGCGCTGCCCCGGATCACCCCGGCGGCCCGGGCGACCTCGTCGGCGGGGGCGTCGGGGCGGAACTCAAGCGCGCCGGCGTGCAGGCTGAGCAGCGAGATCCGGTGGGCCAGCACGTCGTGCATCTCCCGGGCTATTCGGGTGCGTTCGAGGTGGCGGGCCTGGGCGACCCGGAGCTGCTGCTCCTCCTCGGCACGCTCGGCCCGATCGCGCAGCGACACGATCAACTGCCGCCGGGCCCGGACGAACATCCCCCAGGCCAGCACGACGAGGCTGAACACCACACCCCACGCCGCGGTTTCCCAGTACGTCAGATTCGGGTCCGGACGCAGCCAACTGAAGCCCAGGTTGGTGATCAGGCCGGCGCCCGTGACCCCGATCGCGACGGCGGTGCGTCGGTGCACCACAACGGTGAAGTAGAAGATCAACAGCGGGACGGCGGCGGCCAACGAGAACAGGGTCAGCGGTACCGTCGCCACCACCAGCCCCAGCGGCCACCGGCGGCGCACCCAGAGCAGCCCGCAGCAGACAAGCCCGATCAGCGCGTCGACGCCGACCATCCAGTCGTGCGGGAGCGCGGTGGAGATCGTCGGGTCGGGCGACAGGGCGTCGGCCGTGGCGAACAACACCCAGATCAGGGAGACCAGGAACGCCAGGCTGTCCACGACCCAGTCGCGGGTGGTGCGGCGCGGGCGCCTCCGCCCACGGTCAGCAGGCACGACCAGCTCCCCTGGCAACAGCCAGGGGTGTTCCGGCACGGCGAGGCTGGTCACGGCACCCATGCTAGGCAGCCGACGGGCACCACGACCAGCTACCAAAGTCGAGACCCGTCGGTCGACCAAGGTCGGTACGGCATCGACAGGCGGCCGCAGCGGATAGCCGGGCGGCGCGGGCACGCTTCTCGGCATGATCACGGTAGAGAACCTCACCAAGCGATACGGGCCACACCCGGCCGTGGACGACGTCTCGTTCCAGTGCGAGCCGGGCACCGTCACCGGCTTCCTCGGCCCCAACGGCGCCGGCAAGTCCACCACCATGCGCATGATCTGCGGGCTCACCGCACCAACCGCCGGTCGCGCCACCGTCGCCGGACGCCCGTACCGGGAGCTGCCCAACCCGGGGCGGGAGGTCGGGGTGCTGCTGGACGCCTCCGCCCAGCACGCCGGGCGCACCGGCCGCGAGGCGTTGACGCTGTCCGCGTACACCATGGGTCTCGACAGGCGCGAGGTCGCCGCGAAGCTCGACCTGGTCGGGTTGAACGCGGTGGCGGCGAAGCGTCGGGTACGGGCGTACTCGTTGGGCATGCGCCAACGGCTCGGGCTGGCGCACGCGCTGCTCGGCGACCCCCGCGTGCTGATCCTCGACGAGCCGGCCAACGGCCTGGACCCGGAGGGGATCTTCTGGATGCGCGGCCTGCTGCGCGACTTCGCCGACCGGGGCGGCACGGTGCTGCTCTCCTCCCACCTGCTGCGCGAGGTGGAGGCGGTAGCGGACCGGCTGGTGGTGATCGGGGGCGGCCGGATCGTGGCCCAGGGCGACAAGAACGAGCTGCTGGCGGGCGGCGGCACCGTGGTCCGGGCCCGCGACGGCGCGGCGCTGCGCCGGGCGCTGGAACTGGCCGGGTTGAGCGCCACCGACAGCTCGGAGGGACTGCTCGTGCAATCCGACGCCGAGGCGGTCGGCCAGGCCGCCGCCGATGCCGGCGTCGCGCTTGCCGAGCTGCGCCCCGCCACCGGCGGTGGCCTCGAACAGCTCTTCCTCACCCTGACCGCCGGCGAATCCACCAAGGAGGCCGTCCGATGACCACCACCACCGCGCCCGCCGCCGGCGCCGTCGCGCCCCGGCAGCACACTCCGGTACGCCGCCCGTCGCTGCTCCGGCTCACCGTCGCGGAGCTGCGCAAGCTCGTCGACACCCGGGCCGGTCGCTGGCTGGTGATCACCATCGGGCTGATCACCGCCGCGATCGTCACCCTGCAACTGATCTACGCGAAGGACGTCGACCAGACCTTCCTCAACTTCTTCGTCCCCGCGCTGCTGCCGGTGTCGGTGCTGCTCCCGGTGCTCGGCATCCTGTCGATCACCAGCGAGTGGTCGCAACGGACGGCCCTCACCACGTACGCGCTGGTGCCCCGCCGGGAGCGGGTGGTGGCCGCGAAGCTGATCGCCGTGGCGCTGACCGCGCTCGCCTCGGTGCTGACCAGCCTCGCCGTCGCCGCCGTCGGGACGCTCGTGGCCTCCGCCACCGGCGGCGCGGGCACCTGGCAGTTCGACTGGTCGCTGCTGCTGAACGCGGCGATCATCCAGGTCACAAGCGTGCTGATGGGCGCGGCCTTCGGTCTGCTGCTGCTCAATCCGCCGCTGGCCATCGTCGGCTACCTGCTGCTGCCCACCCTGTGGGGGGTGCTCGGCGAGATGGTCAAGCCCCTGCGTGGCCCGTCCGAGTGGCTGGACACCAGCAAGACCATGGAACCGTTGTTCAGCAGCGACGCCGTCACCGGCGGGCAGTGGGGGCGGATAGCGGTGTCCCTGCTGGTCTGGATGGTTCTGCCGCTGGCCGCCGGCCTGTTCCGGACGCTGCGCCGCGAGGTGTCCTGACCATGGACGTCGCCGACTATCGGCCTCGCACCGTGGTCAGCGGCGGCCCGGTCGAGCTGGCCGTCATGTGGGGTGGCTTTCCGCTTGTCGGCGCGGGCGTCGGGTGGCTCCTCGCGGCGGCAACCGGCTGGCTCGCCCGGCTGCCCTGGGTGCCGTTCAGCGACCTGATCGAGTGGCTGGACCGGCTGCCCGAGCCGCAGGCCACCGCCGGCACCATCGCGGCGGGCGTCCTGGCCGGCCTGGTTCTCGCCGGGATGGGCACCGCCGAACGGCTGATCGTCACAGTCGACGCGGCGCAGGTCCGGCTGCGCCGCTCCGACCAGGACCGGGCCGTCGCGCGGGCCGACACCCGGGTGGTCTTCCTCGCCGACAAGCACCTGGTGCTGCTCGACACCGACGGGGCGGAACTGGTCCGGGAGTCGACGGACCTGCCGGCCGCGCGGCTCGCCGCCGCGTTCAGGGAGCACGGCTGGGCCTGGACGGACGGCGACCCGCACCGGTCGGCGTACCGGCTGTGGGTGCCCGACCTGCCCGGTCTGCCCACCGGCGCGGACGCGCTGCTGCGCGCCCGCCAGCGCGCCCTCGAGCGGGACCGTCGCGACGACGCCCGGGAGCTGCGGCGGGAGCTGGGCCGGATCGGCGTGGTGCTGCGCGACGAGAGCAAACGCCAGTACTGGCGGGCCGTCGTCCCCGGTGCGGGACGACCGACTTCGGCCGAGCGGGAGCCGGAGGGGCGGTAGCGTCTGTCCCAGGAGATCCTGGGAGCGCGCGATGACCGAGCAGCAGCCGTACCGGGTGGTGTCCCGACACCCTGGCTTCGAGCTGCGCCGATACCCGGCTCACCTGGTGGCCGAGATGCAGATCCAGGCGTCGTTCACCCGGGCGCCGATCGAGGCGTTCCGGCCGCTGGCCGCCTACATCGGGGGCGCCAACCGGGCCCGGCACCCGATCGGGTCCGCCGCGCCGGCGAGGTCGGCGGCAAGCGACTCGGAGAAGATCGCCATGACCGTGCCGGTGGTCCAGATCGAGGGCGAGTGGCCCGGCGCGTACCTGATCCAGTTCGTCATGCCCGCCACCTTCACCACTGCCACCCTGCCCGAGCCGGTGGACGCCCGGGTGCGCATCCACGAGGTCCCGGCACGCCTGGCGGCGGCGATCCGCTTCTCCGGCAGGTGGACGGAGCGGGAGTTCAGCCAACGGGCCACAATGCTCGGCCGGTCGGTGACCGCGGCCGGGCTGCAACCCACGGGCGCGATCAGGTACGCGCGCTTCGACCCGCCGTGGAAGCCGTGGTTCCTGCGGCGCAACGAGGTCGTGCTGCCGGTGGTGGAGTAGCTAGCGCGCGGGGCGGCGACGCAGTGACCGCCACGTCGGCACCGCGCTCGCCAGCATCGCGAGCAGCAGGCACAGCCCCACCACACCGGCGACCACCGACCACGGCACCACCAGGTCGACGGGAGCGCCGACCTGCTCGGCGAGGCCGGCGCGGATGCTATGCAGACCGACGAACGCGACAGCCCCACCGAGCAGCGCACCGATCATCACCACCAGGGCGGACTCGGCCGTGACCAGCCAGATGACCTGCCGCCGGGTCGCCCCGGCCAGCCGGATCAGCCGCAGGTCGGCGGCTCTACCGGCGGCGGCCAGCAGCAACGTGTTGGCCACGGCGATGGCACCGTAGCCGGCCGACACACCGATCAGCAGCAGCGTGAAGAGCCAGACGAGGCGGTCCTCGGCGGCGTCGGTCTCGGCCGCCCAGGTGACGACGTCGACGACCCTCGCGCCGACCGGAGGCTCGATCCGATCCCGGACGTACACAGTGGACGTGAGCGCCGACGGGTCGTGCGCCCGCACCACGGCCCGGGGCAGGAGCAGGTCGCCGGGCAGCGAGGTGTCGGAGACCACGGCGACGACACGCAGCGGCACCGACGTCCCGTCCGCGAAGACCACCACGTACGGCTCGGACGGCCGCAGGTTCGCCCCGGCGGTCACCACCACCGTGTCGTCGCCGCGCAGGTCGTCGAGCGTGCCTGCGACGACGGTGAGCGCCCGGTTCGCGGCGGCGAAGCCGGCCGGGTCGACACCGAGCGCGGTCAGTGGTCGGTCCACCGGCCCCGTCGCGGGGTCGGTGCGGAAGACAGTGGTCGGCAGGAGAGCGGTGCCGCCGGTCGCGGCGACGGCCTGGTCCGACAGTCCCGGCGCCCGATCGGGTACGACGATCCAGCCGGCGTTCAGGTTGTCCGCTCGACCCGCCGCGTACGCGGCGGTGGTGGTTCGCACCATCCCGGACACCAGCACCGCGAAGGCGACCGTGAGCAGCACCGGGGCGGCCGTGGACGCCGTCCGCCGGGTCGCGGTGAGCGCCGCGCCCCGGACCAGCATCCCGATCGCGCCGCCGGAGCGCCGCACCGGAGACCGCAGCAGTCGCACCACCGGCCCGACCACCGCCGGGGAGAGCACTGTGGCGCCGGCCACCAGCGCCATCACCGCGTAGAGGGCGTACTGCGCCGCGACGCGGGCCTCGCCGGCGGTCGCCGTCCCGACGCTGAGCGCGACCCCCGCCGCGACGAGCAACGCCCCGGTGACGACGCGGGGCCGTCCCATCGGCCGCTGTTCCACGGCCGCCTCGCGCAACGCCTCCAGGGGACGAACCCGCGCAGCCCGGCGCGACGCCGACCAGACGGCCAGCAGCGCGATCACCGGCCCGGCGGCGAGCGAGACCGCAACCGGCCAGGGCGCGTACCGGACCCGGAAGGTCGTCGGCTCGAACCCGACGTCGACGAGGAGCCGACCCAGCAGCGGGGCGAGCGCCGCGCCGAGCAGGAGGCCGACGAGCCCGGCCGAAGCGCCGACGACGAGCGCCTCGACGTGGACCATGCGACGAATCTGGCGTCCGGTGGCGCCGACCGCACGCAGCAGACCCAGCTCACGGCGGCGCTGGGCGATGGTGAACGCGAAGGTGGAGGCGACGACGAACACCGTGACGAAGCCGGCCAGAGCGGCAGTACCTGTGAGCACCTGCATGCCGATCCAGCGGGTGCGGGCGTCGTTGCGCGGCTCCAGTGCGCTGCGCGCGTCGCCGGTCAGCACCCGGCCGTCAGCGCCGACGACGCCGCGAGCCGCCGTGGCGACCCGCTCCGGGTCCGCACCCGCCGTGAGCACCAGCCCGATCGCCCGGACGCCGGGCGCGAGCGCGGCGGCGACCTCGTCCGTGACATGGACGCCGGGCCCGTCGACCAGACCGCTGACGATGTACGTCTGGGCGCCCGCAGCCGTCAGCAGGGTGACCCGCGCGCCGGTCCGCAGCCCGAGCGCGCGGTCGACGACCACCTCACCGGGCCGGCGGGGTGGCTCGCCGGCAGTGCGGCGCAGTCCTCCCAGCTGGGCGCTGGACCAGCCGTGCCCCTGGAGGGCGTCCTCCCGCCGGCTGTCGGCGGCCGAGGGCCGACCGTCGACGAGCGGCTGGGCGTAGAAGGTCCGGTCCGGCACGGCCGCCGCGACGCCGGGCAGGGCGGCGAGCCGGGAGACGAGTTCCGCAGTCGCCGTGGCGGACCAGGGCCGGGTCGGCGCGAACGAGTCGGCCGACGCGCCCGCCTCGGGGCTCTGCACCACGACCGCTGCCCGCGCCAACCGGTCCGGCACCTGCGGACGTCCCGAGGCGAGCAGCAGGGTGGCAGCCGACACCAGCGTGACTCCGACGGCCACGGCCACGAACGCGCTGGCCTGCCGCCGGACGCTCACCACGACGGCCTCGCGGTCGTCCGCGTCGGGACGGTTTCCCGTTCGGCGATCCGTGCGGCGACGGCGGCAGCGGTTATCCCGCTGGTCACCTCGTCCACGACGCGACCGTCGGCGAGCAGCAGGACCCGGTCGGCGTACGCGGCGGCGGCGGGATCGTGGGTCACCATCACGACGGTCTGCCCGTGGTCGTCCACGAGCGCCCGCAGCAGCCGGAGCACCTGCCGGGACGACGCGCTGTCCAACGCCCCGGTCGGCTCGTCGGCGAATACCACCACCGGACGGGTGATCAACGCGCGGGCCACGGCGACGCGCTGCTGCTCGCCGCCGGACAGCTCACTCGGCCGATGCCCGGCCCGGTCGGCCAGGCCCACCGCGTCGAGCGCGGCGGCGACGTCCCCGGCCGGTGGGCGACGGCCGGCCAGACGCAACGGCAACTCGACGTTCTGCGCGGCGGTCAACGTGGACACCAGGTTGAACGCCTGGAACACGAAGCCCACGCGGTCGCGCCGCAGCCGGGTCAGCTCGTCCTCGCCGAGGTCGTCGAGGCGGGTGCCGTCGATCGTGACGGTCCCCTCGGTCGGGCTGTCCAGACCCGCCGCGCAGTGCAGCAGGGTGGACTTTCCCGAGCCCGAGGGGCCCATCACCGCAGTGAACGTGCCGCTCGCGAAGCTGGTGGTCACGCCGTCGAGCGCCGTCACCCGCCGGGTTCCGGTGCCGTACACCGCGCGCAGCCCCGTCAGGGTCACCGTGGATGTGGTCATGACCGTTACGGTGCCGGTCGGGGCGGGTGCCGCGCGTCGTGCCTGCGCGGGCACTTTCCGGCCCACCCCCGGGCGGAGTCGAAGCCCGCAGGCGCGGTCGGATCGTCCTCGGGGATGACCGCCCACGGGTGGACGCGGCCGGATCGGCCGGCCGATACGGTCTGACGGGTGACCGCTCTCCTGCTGACCCGGCGGCTGCGTCCGGTGGACCTGTACGTCGTGGATGCCGTGCTCGCCGTGGCGGTCGGCGGCCTGCTCTGCCCGTACGCGGCGCTGGAGTCACCGCTGCGCGGAGGCGTGCACGAGCCGCTCTGGGTGTCGGTGCTCGTCGGGATGGCCATCGGGCTGCCGCTGGCCGCCCGGCGACGGTGGCCGATCCCGGTCGCCGTCGTGATCAGCGCCGTCACCACGGTCGCCCTGATCACCGGCGTGATCCCCAACTTCGCCGCCGCCGCGCCGGCCCTCGCCATCGGCCTGTCCTTCTACACGGTGGCCGTGTCGACCACCACGCGCCGGTCGCTGCTGAGCGCCGCGGGTTGTCTCGCTCTGGTGAGCGTCGCCCTGGTCCTGACCGCGGGCGACCTCTGGTCGCGCACCGGCGCGGTCGTCTACGCCGCCGTCATGATCGCGCCGGCCTGGGTGATCGGTTGGCTGCTCCGCGAGCGACGTGCCCTCGCTGCCCGGCAGGGCGAGCACCTGGTCCGGCAGGCCGCCGCCGAGGAGCGGTTACGGGTGGCGCGGGAGCTGCACGACGTGGTCGCGCACACGCTGAGCCTCATCGTGGTGAAGGCGGCCGTCGCGAACCATGTCGCCGAGGCCGATCCCCGTGAGGCGGGGGCCGCGCTGCGGGTGATCGAGGAGACCGGCCGCACCGCGCTTACCGACGTCCGGCGCGTGCTGGGCGTCCTGCGCGAGGGCACCCCGTACGCCCCGACGCCGGGCCTGGACGAGTTGCAGGTGCTCGCCCGGCAGGCGGCGATCGGCGGTGTCGTCGTCCGGCTCGACGTCCGTCGGGAGGAGCCGGTCGGCGCGGTGCCGGAGTCGGTGGGCCTCGCGGTGTACCGGATCGTGCAGGAGGCGGTGACGAACGTGGTGAAGCACGCGGCGCCGGCCGCCTGCCGGGCCACGGTGACAGTCACGCCCGACGAGGTACGGGTGGAGGTGACCGACGACGGCCAACGTCCGGTCCTCACCGCCGGGGAGGGGCACGGGCTGATCGGCATGCGGGAACGGGTGGCGTTGCACGGTGGTGAGTTCCGCGCCGGGCCGCGCTCCGACGGCGGCTTCGCGGTGACGGCCAGCCTGCCCTACCGGGTGGCCGCGTGATCCGGGTGTTGATCGCCGACGACCAGGCGCTGCTGCGCGGCAGTTTCCGGCTGCTTGTCGATCTCGCCGGGGACTGCACGACTGTTGGCGAGGCGGGCACCGGCGTCGAGGCCGTCGCGTTGGCCGGACAGCACCGGCCGGACGTGGTGCTGATGGACGTGCGGATGCCGGAGATGGACGGCATCGAGGCGACCCGGCGGATCTGCGCCGACCCGGCGACGGCCGGCACCCGGGTCATCATCCTGACCACGTTCGACCTGGACGAGTACGTCTACGGGGCGCTGCGCGCGGGTGCCAGCGGGTTCCTGCTCAAGGACACCCCACCGGCGGACCTGCTGGCCGGGATCCGGGTGGTCGCCGCCGGTGAGGGCCTGCTCGCGCCGACGGTGACCCGCCGCCTGATCGACGAGTTCGCCCGACAGCCGGAGCCGACCCGGCCGCTGCCCCGACAGCTCGACGGGGTGACCGACCGGGAACGGGAGGTGCTGGCGCTGATCGCCCGCGGCCTGTCCAACGCGGAGTTGGCCACGCACCTCAACCTCAGCCAGGCCACCGTCAAGACGCACGTCGGACGGCTGCTGACCAAGCTCGCGGTCCGCGATAGGGCGCAGTTGGTCATCGTGGCGTACGAGACGGGCCTGGTGGGGCCGGGCGGCCTACGCTGAGCCGGTCGACCGCGCATTTCAGGAGGAGCCCATGACCCGCTACGTCGCCCTGCTGCGCGGGGTCAACGTCGGCACCACCCGGCTCGCGATGGCCGACCTGCGCCGGATCGTCGCCGACCTGGGCCACGACGACGCGAAGACGTATTTGCAGAGCGGAAATGTGGCCTTCGGAAGCGCGGTGCGCGATGCGGAGAAGCTGGCCGCCGGGATCGAGCGGGCGCTCGCCGACGAGCTGGGGCTGAGGGTGCCGGTGCTGGTGCGCGGCGGCCGGGAGTTGGCGGCGGTGGCGGGTGGCAACCCGTACGCCGAGGTCGAGGACGACCCCACGCGCCTGCTGGTGGCCTTCCTGGCGACGCCTCCGAAGAAGTCCATGGTGGACGCGCTCACCGTGCCCGGCGGCGAGAACGTGTCGTTCACGGTGACCGGCCGGGAGGTGTTCCTGCACTTCCCCGACGGCGGTTACGGCCGGACGAAGTTCACAAACGCCTACCTGGAGAAGAAGCTCGGCGTGGTGGCCACCACCCGCAACTGGAAGTCGGTGCGCGCCCTGGCGGAGATGGCCGCCGGCTGACCGGGCGGGCGCGGACGCCCGCCCGGACCCGGTCAGAAGTGGTACGCGGTCTCGTACTCGGGCACCAGCACGCGGCTGCGCGGCGAGATCCGACGCACCGCCGCGATCATGTCGTCGAGCCGGGCGCGGTCGGCAGGCGCCACGGCCGGCGGGTTCTGCAACGGCGTCTCGAAGTTGTCCCAGTGCACCGGCACCACGACCTTCGGGTAGTCCAGACCGGCCAGCAGCCGGGGCAGGTAGTCGCCCGTGGCGGTGGCGCTCTGCATGGCCACCATGGCCACGTCCGGCGACAGGCCGGTGAGGTTGCGCTCGGCCACGTCGCTGGCCCCGGTGAAGTAGACCGACGGGCCGCGCTCGACGCGCAGCAGGTACCCCAGCGTGTCGCCCTCCGGGAGGTCCGCGATTGTCGCCGGCCGCGCCGGCTGGCTCACCCGCACCCCGGGGAAGGCGACTGAGTACGACGCGTTGCGGCTGTGCAGCGAGCCGACCACCTCGATGCTGTGGTCGCCGAAGTCGAGCACCTCCCCGCCCTTCACGGCGCTGAGCTGCGTCGCCGGCACCCCGTAGGCCAACCCCAGGTGGTACGCGGTGAGCGTGCCGAACACCCGCGCGCCGGTGCGCCCCGCGATGTACGGGACGTCCATGAAGTGGTCCCAGTGGGTGTGCGTGACCAGGACCGTCGTGGCCCGGTCGACGCGCGTGTCGATCACGTCGGTGCGCACGGTCAACGGGGCGTCCGTCCGGAACGCGCCGGCGAACAGCCCGGTGTCGATGCGGCTGAGGAACGGGTCGACCAGGACGGTCCGGTCGGCGATGTCGATGCGCCAGCCGGCCGTACCCCACCAGCGGAAGCTGACCGCGCCGGTCCGGCGGCCGGCGGGTGTCGGCGCGGCGACCGGCGGCGCGGCCCGGGCCGGGGTGGTGGAGGTGGCGGCGAGGCCACCGGCCGAGACCAGGGCGGTGGTGGCTGCGGCGTCGCGGAGGAAGCGACGACGGTCGAGGTGGGACATGCTGATCTGCTCCCCGTGTTCGGGTGATCGGTCGACACGAGCCAACCAGCGGCACCGCGCCCCGGTCCAAGATCGAACGCTGTCCCCTCCCATACGTTCCGGCATATCGCGCCTGCTCAGCGACTGCGCTTCGGCGCTCGAACGGGCGGAAAACTCATCCGCCGCGCAGCGCCTCGACTGCCGTGCGGGCGGCCTCCCCCATCGCCAGGTCCACGTCGATCCGGCGCGGGGTCAGCTCGTCGGCGCGGGCGAAGACGGCGATGGCGTACCGGCCGCCGTCGGGGTATTCGGCGACGCCGGCCTCCAGGTGCAGGCCGGGCAGGGTGCCGGTCTTGCCGGACACCCGGACGCCGGGCGGGAAGCCTGCCGCGAGCCGGGTCCAGAAGATCTGCCGGGCCATCCAGGCGCGGACCATCGCGCAGGCCGCCGCAGGGCCGGCCTCGTCCCGCCAGATCAGGGTGAGCAGCCGGGTGATCTCCCGGGCGGTGCTGCTGGTGGTGTGCGCGGGGTCGAAGACCCGCATCGCCCGGACCCGCTCCGGCGGCAGCGTCGGGAAGATCCGCGCGAACTCCGCCTCGGTCCGCGCGCCCACGTCGGCGAGCATCAGTTCGACCAGCTCCCGGGGGCCGCCGAGGACGCGGGTCCGGGTCAGCCCCAGCTCGGCCGCGAGCATCGGCAGCAGGTCCGGGCCGACCCGACGCAGCAGCAGGTCGGCGGCCGTGTTGTCGGTGACCGACATGGCGAAGTACGCGAGGTCGCGCAGCGACACCTCGGCGTCGTCGGCGCAGCCGGCCAGCCCCCACCCGCCGAGCCGGTCGGCGGCGGTGACCAGGACCCGTTCGGTGGGGTCGAGCTGGCCGGCGTCGACCTGCCGGGCGAACTCCAGCACCAGCAGGATCTTGAAGATCGACGCGATCACCACCTGCTCGTCGGCACGCACCCCGACCTGCCGGTCCACCCCGTCCGAGTCCACCCCGTCCGAGTCCACCGCGTCCACGTCCACGGCGTCCAGGTCGACGACGTGCAGGCTGGCAGTCACCCCGACGCCCGCGAAGATCGCCTCGATCCGCTCCCCCACATCCACCCGGGCACGGTATCCAGTGGCGGTGTCCCGCCGCTGGCGTAGGGTCCGGCCGTGGACCTGCTCCGACACCTGCGGCACTTCGTGGTGGTCGCCCACGAGCTGCACTTCGGGCGGGCGGCCGACCTGCTCGGGATGGCCCAGCCGCCGTTGAGTCAGTCGATCCAGCGGCTGGAACGGGAGCTCGCGGTCGAGCTGTTCGACAGGTCCCGCCGCCAGGTACGGCTCACCACCGCCGGCGGCCTGCTGCTCGCCGAGGCGGAGGAGCTGCTCGCCGGCGAGGGTCGGCTGCGCAACCTCATGGGGCAGGTCCGCGCGGGCGAGCTGGGCGTCCTGCGTGCCGGTGTGCCGCCGGAGACCCCGGCGGTGACGCTGCGCGCGCTGCTGGACCAGCTCACCTGCCGGGCGCCCGGCCTGGACGTGGAACTGCACGAGCTGACCACCGCCGAGCAGGTGCGGATGCTCACCGAGCGGAGGTTGGACGTGGGGCTCGTGCACCATCCCGTCGAGGCGGACGGGCTGCGCTTCGGCGCCCCGGTGGACGTACCCCTGGGGGTGTTGCTGCCGCGGACCTCGCCGCTGGCCCGCGGCCGGGAGGTGCCGCTCGCGGCGCTCGCCGGCCTGGACCTGGTGGCCGCGCCCCGGGCCACCGCGCCGGGTTGGCACGACCACCTGCTCGCGGTGTGCCGGCGGCATGGGTGGCGGCCGGCGCGGGTGCGGCCGGCGCGCAACCCGGAGTTCCTGTTCGGGCTGGTGCTTGCCGGTGGCGGGGTGGCCGTGGAGCCGGCGACGCTGGCACGGCGGGAACCCCGGATCGCGTGGCGGCCGATCGCCGACACCTCGCTCGCGAAGCGCACCTCGGCGGCCTGGCCGCAACGGTCGGCGCACCCGGCGGCCCCGATGGTCGGGCAGCTCGCCGCCGAGGTGCTGGCCGTCGCCGAGCCGTCGCCGCCCACGCCATCCACGCCGCCCTCGGTGCCGGCGGAACGACCCTGGCCGGTGTTGTTCGACACGACCGGGTGAACCAGGCCGACGTTGCGCTCGTCACCCCGCGTTGGGCGGTGGATCGTCCACCCGCCCGGGTATGGATGACGGATACCGAAGACGCGAAGGAGCCGCAATGGCGAACACGATTCCTGACATCAGCCTGAACGACGGCACCACCATCCCGCAGCTCGGCTTCGGGGTGTTCCAGATCGAGCCGAAGGACACCGTCGCGGCGGTGACCACGGCCCTCAAGACGGGCTACCGGCACATCGACACCGCCGAGATGTACGGCAACGAGGCCGAGGTCGGCGAGGCGGTCCGGGTGTCCGGCCTCGACCGGGGCGACGTCTACGTGACAAGCAAGCTGAACAACGGCTTCCACAGCCCGGACGACGCCCGCAAGGCGTTCGACTCGACGCTTGCCGCGTTGAAGATGGACCACATCGACCTGTTCCTGATCCACTGGCCGCTGCCGACGCTGTACGACGGCGACTACGTCTCGACCTGGAAGGTGCTCGAGGAGTTCCAGCGCGACGGTCGGGCCCGCTCGATCGGCGTGTCGAACTTCCAGGTGGCGCACCTGCGGCGGCTGGCCGACGAGGCGAGCGTGGTGCCGGCGGTCAACCAGATCGAGGCGCACCCGTACTTCGGCAACGACGAGGTCCGCGCCTACGGCCGCGAGCACAACATCCTCACCGAGGCGTGGTCGCCGATCGCCCAGGGCAAGGTGCTGGACGACCCGACGGTTGTCGACATCGCCGAGCAGCTCGGTCGCACCCCGGCGCAGGTGGTGCTGCGGTGGCACGTGCAGCGCGGCGACATCATCTTCCCGAAGTCGACAACGCCGAAGCGGATCGAGGAGAACACCCGGATCTTCGACTTCGAGCTCGACGACGCGGCAATGGAGCGGATCACCGGGCTGGACAAGGGTGAGGCCGGGCGGACCGGCCCGAACCCGGACACGTTCGCCTACGTACCCCGCTGACGCTCTCCTGACGGTGCTGCCGCTCAGTCCGCACGCTGGCTGAGCGGCAGCACGCTCGCCCTCGGGTTCAGGAGCCGACGCGCTCGGCCAACCGGCGGAACACCGCCTGGGTCGGCGAGCCCGGGTCGGCGACGTAGACGATCAGCCGCTGCTCGGTCTCCGGCACGAGCAGCACACGGCACTCGAACTCCAGCGGCCCCAGCTCGGGATGCGCCACCCGCTTCACGATGGGACGGCGTTCCTCGACGTCGTGCTCGGCCCACAGCCGAGCGAACCGGGGCGAGGTGCCGAGCAGTTCGGTGACCAGCTCGCGGATCGCCGGGTCCGCCGGGTAGCGGCCGTAGGCGGCGCGCAGGTCCGCAACCGTGCTGTGCACGAAACGGCGTGCGTCGGCGTCGGTCCAGTGGGCGTCGGTCATCGGCTGCCGGAACGTCCAGCGGATCATGTTGCGCTCCGCGTCCGGCACGGCCGCGAGATCCCCCACGAAGTACGTGGCCAGGCGGTTCCAGGCGAGCACGTGGTACGCGGCGTCGACGAGGTACGCCGGCGACTCGGTCATGGCGTCGAGCAGGTGCCGCAGCCCGGGGGTCACCTCGCGGCTCGGGCCGACGGTCGAGGGCGGGTGCTCCCCGGCGACCCGGAACAGGTACTCCCGCTCGTCGCGGCTCAGCAGCAGCGCCCGGGCCATCGCGGCGAGCACCTGCCGGGACGGATGTGGACCACGGCCCTGCTCCAACCGGATGTAGTAGTCGATCGACATCCCGGCGAGCTGGGCGACCTCCTGCCGACGCAGCCCTGGGGTGCGCCGACGCGTCCCGTCGGGGAGGCCGACCTCGGCGGGGCTCAGGCGGGCGCGGCGGGTGCGCAGGAACGCCGCCAGTTCGTCACGTCGCAGGCCGCTGCTCGTCATCCCACAAGCATGCCCCGGGCGAGGTCGGCCAGGGTGGTACCGCCGGTCCCAGCCTCGGCCCGTCCCTGTCCACCTGCCGCCGCCGGGGTGAGGCTCGACGCATGACGAACATGGTCGCCCTGATCACCGGGGCCAACAAGGGAATCGGCTTCGCCACCGCACGACAGCTCGGCGGCCTCGGGATGACAGTCCTGGTGGGCGCACGCGACGCCGAGCGGGGACGGGCCGCGCAGCGGGAACTGCGCGACGGCGGCGCGGACGCGGTGTTCGTGCCGCTTGACGTCACCGACGCCGGGTCGGTGGCCGCCGCCGCGAAGCTTGTGGAGGCTGAGTACGGCCGGCTGGACGTGCTTGTCAACAACGCGGGCATCGTCCTCGCCGACGGCGCGCGAGGGCTGCCCAGCGAGACGACCGTGGCCACGCTGCGCCGACTGTACGAGACGAACGTCTTCGGGGTGGTGACTGTGACAAACGCGCTGCTGCCGCTGCTGCGCCGGGCGCCGGCCGCCCGGATCGTCAACGTCTCCAGCGAGGTCGGCTCGATCGCGGTGATGACCGACCCGGACGGCGCGCTGTTCGAGTTGACCTCCGTGCCGTACCCGTCGTCGAAGGCGGCGCTGAACATGCTCACCGCCATGTACGCCAAGGAGCTGCGCGACACCCCGATCAAGGTGAACGCGGCGAACCCCGGCTACTGCGCCACCGACCTCAACGGCAACAGCGGCTTCCGCACCCCGGAACAGGGCGCCGAGGTGAGCGTGCGCCTGGCGACGCTGCCGGCCGACGGGCCGAGCGGGCTGCTCTGGGGCTTCCAGATGGACGCCGGCGGCGGATACGGCGTACTCCCCTGGTGACACGGACGGCGGCCGCCCCGCCGACCTCAGTGGTCGGTCGGCGGGGCGGTCAGGTCGAGCTGCCAGTCGTTGGCACGCATCAGGTGCCCGGGCGGGTACTCGAAATTCGTCTCTCCGAGCAGCGTGAAGCCCGCCTTGCGGCAGACCGCGTTCGAGGCGGGGTTGTCGACCGACGGGTACGCGTGCGCGTAGCGCCGGTCCCGTCGGGCGCGGGCCACGTCGAGAGCCGCGCGCACCGCGGTGCTGGCCAGCCCCTGCCCCCGGTACGCGGGCAGCACCGCCCAGCCCAGCTCGTACACCTGTTGGTCGCGCCACTCGCGGGCCCAGTAGCCGACGCTGCCCGCCCGCGCGCCGTCCGGCAGCACAAGTGTGAACATGCACCCCTGCCCGCCCTCGGCGAAGTGCACGTACCGGTCGTGCCGGGCGAGCACCTGCTCGTCGGTCTCCGGGCCGCCGGTGTGTCGGCGGGTGTCCGGTGAGTTGAGTTGCCGCAGCAGGTCGAGATCATCCTCGTGCCACGGCTCGATGCGTACCTGCGCCATTCCGTCCCCCTCGTCGACCCCAGTCAAGCCGATCTCACCGACATTCCGTCCCGAAACAGCGCCCGCTAGATCCGATCTAGCGGATGGTCGGCAGTCACCTCGCGCCTTGTGGTGGGCGGCGTCGTTGAGCTGACCAACCACGACGCTGCGCGTCTGTGCACACGTCGGACGAGAGGTACGAATAATGAACAGACGTTCCACCGGACTGGCCATCGAGGCCGAGGGGCTCACCCGCTCGTTCGGGGAGACCCGGGCTCTGGCCGGCATGGACCTGCGGGTGCCCGCCGGGACTGTCTACGGCCTGCTCGGCCCGAACGGGGCTGGCAAGACCACCGCGGTCCGGGTGCTGGCGACGCTGCTGCGCCCCGACGGCGGCACCGCGCGGGTGTTCGGGCACGACGTGGTCACCGAGGCCGACAAGGTCCGCAGCCGGGTCAGCCTCACCGGCCAGTACGCCTCCGTCGACGAGGATCTGACGGGTACGGAGAACCTGGTGCTCCTCGCCCGCCTGCTCGGCCTGCGCAAGCCGGCCGCCCGGGAACGCGCGGCGGCGCTGCTCGCCGCGTTCGGGCTGACCGACGCGAGCGACCGCCAGGTGAAGAAGTACTCGGGTGGGATGCGGCGGCGCATCGACATCGCCGCGAGCATCGTCAACACGCCTGACCTGCTCTTCCTCGACGAGCCGACGACGGGTCTCGACCCGCGCAGCCGCAACCAGGTGTGGGAGATCGTCCGGGCCGTGGTGTCGCACGGGACGACAGTGTTGCTGACCACCCAGTACCTCGACGAGGCCGACCAGCTCGCCGGGCGGATCGCTGTCGTCGACCAGGGCCGGGTGATCGCCGAGGGCACCCCGGGCGAGCTGAAGTCGTCGGTCGGCTCCGGCACCGTCCACCTGCGACTGCGGGATCCCGGTCAGCGGCCGCAGGCCGAACTGGTGCTCCGGGAGGCGCTCAACGTGCCGGTGCAGCTCGCCGCGGATCCGGTCGCGTTGACCGCCCGGGTCGGGGAGGCCGGCAGCGACCTCGACGCCAGCGCGCAGGCCGCCCGCGCGCTCGGTGACCTGGCCCGCGCCGGGATCGTCGTCGACGACTTCTCCCTCGGCCAGCCGAGCCTGGACGAGGTCTTCCTGGCCCTGACCGACCATCCGGCCGTGTCGGCCGACGAGCGTGACGACGAGCTGGAGGCAGCCCGATGAGCGACACCACCACCACTACCGAACGGGCGCCCTCGGTCTACGTACCGTCCGCCGAGGCGCTGGCGACAGTCCTCGCGCCGGGCGCGCGACCGCCCCGACCCAGCGCGCTGGGGGCGTCGCTCACCTTCGGCTGGCGGGCCCTGCTGAAGATCAAGCACGTGCCGGAGCAGCTCTTCGACGTGACCGCGTTCCCGATCATCATGGTGCTGATGTTCACGTACCTGTTCGGTGGCGCCCTCGCCGACAGCCCGCGCGACTACCTGCAGTTCTTCCTGCCCGGGATCATGGTGACAAGCGTCGTGATGATCACCATGTACACCGGCATCGGTCTCAACACCGACATCGAGAAGGGCATCTTCGACCGCTTCCGGACGCTGCCCGTCTGGCGGCCGGCCGCGCTGGTCGGCATGATCTTCGGCGACGTGCTGCGCTACATCCTCGCGGCCCTCGTCATCCTCGGCGTCGGGTTGGCGCTCGGCTTCCGACCCGCCGGCGGCGTCGCCGGGGTGGCCGCCGGGATCGGACTGCTTGTGGTCTTCTCGTTCGCGTTCTCGTGGGTGTGGACGTTCTTCGGGCTGATCCTGCGCAGCGAGAAGTCGGTGATGGGGGTCAGCATGATGGTGCTGTTCCCGCTGACGTTCCTCAGCAACGTCTTCGTCGAGCCGAGCACCATGCCCGGCTGGCTCCAGGCGTTCGTGAAGGTCAACCCGGTGACGCAGCTCGTGGCGTCGGTGCGCGCGGTGATGTCCGGCGAGTCGGACCCGTCCGCCACGATGTGGCTGCTGGCGTGGAGCGTCGGCTTCGTGCTCGTCTTCGGCACGTTGACCATGTACAAGTACAACCGCCGCTGACCGCGCCCTCGGATCGGCTCAGAGCCGCCAGGGCAGCCGGTCGGGGGGTAGGTAGCGGCAGGTGGTGCCGGTGGAGACGGAGTCGCGCAGGTGGCCTGCCAGCGCAGGGTGTCGGTCGTCGAGCTTGCGGAGCGTGTCGCGGATGCGGGCGGTCACCGTCTTGCGGGCCCGCTCGACCTCGTCGCCCAGGCGGCGGCTCCGGCCGGCCAGCCCCGCCGCGGCGCGCAGCTCGTCGAGCAGCGCGCCGCGCTCGGCGTCCAGGGCGACCGCCCTGCGCTCGTCGCCGCGTGCGGCGGCCCGGTCGATCTCGTCGTCGAGGCGTGTCAGGTGCCGCCGGAAGCGGGCCTTCGCCTCGTCGTCGAGGACCGGATCGGCCCCCATTCGGCGGGCGGCCACCAGCTCCGGCCCGGCCGCCGGGTCGAGCATCTCCACCGCCGGCACGTCGCTGCCCGGCCGGCTCAGCAGCAGGTGCAGGTCGTGCAGGCCCTTGGCGTCGGGCAGGTGCGCCACATCCCCGGCGTACGCGAGCTGCCAGACCGGGCCGTCGCGCCGAAAGGCGTACCCCTCGACCGGCGGGTCGGGCGGCCTCACCCGGCGCCGCCCGACGGCCTGGCCTGCCTCGGCGGCCCCGCCCGGAAGGGCGCCCTGGTCGGGCCCGGCGGCCCGGCCCGGAACGGCGACCCAGCCTGCCTCGGCGGCCTGGCGCGGGAGTGCGACTCGGCCTGGTCCGGCGTCTTCGGCACGGGCGGTGGCGTGGCCCGGCCCGGCGCGGGCCGTTTCCGGGCCGGCGAGCCTGAGGAGCACCTGTCGCATGCCGAGGGCTGTGGCGCCGCCGGCGGTGGTGGCGCGCAGCTCGGCAAGCGTCGCGGCGTCGCCCGGGTGGTCGCGGCCCGCCAGGGCGTCCACCAGCCCGACGGCGGCGATGAGCGACCAGGGCCGGGAGCCCATCCGGCCGGCGGCCTCGCGGGCCGCCGTGAATCCGGCGATCGCGTCGTCCCAGCGGCCCTCTGCGGCGTCCACCACGGCGAGCCAGTGGTCGACGGGTCCACTGATGTCACAGCCGAAGAGCCCCACCGTCCACTGCCCCCGGTACGGGGTCAGCGCGGCCCGCACGTCGGCGCAGCGTCGCGGGTCGCGAGAAGCGGCGGCGGCCTGCGCGCGCAGGCGCAGCCACAGCGGTGACACCGGGCGTGGGTAGTGGATGTCGGCGGCCTCGATGGCGGCGGTCAGCCGCACCGCCGTCTCGTCGTCACCACGCTCGGCCGCCGTGATCGCCGACAGCAACTCCCGGTAGGGGTAGTCGGTCGGCGCCCACTCGCGCAGCAGCGCGTCGATCTCGTCGAACCGCCCCTGTAACAGCAGCCGGGCCCAGCGCAGGTGATGGCCCATGAAGGCGAACTCGGCATGCCCCGGGTCGGACAGGTCCGTGATGACTGTGAACCGCTCGTCAGCCTCGGCGAAGTCACCCCGGAACGCGGCGATGATCCCGCCGTCCACGGCCGCCGCCATCCGGGGACGGGCCAGGTCACCCTGCCGACCCACTGTGACGAAGGCGGTGAACTCCTCGACGAAGCGCGGGTCGCCCAGTTCCAGCAACGCCACCCAGCGCAGCGAGGTGGCCCACAGCTCGGTCTCCCGGTCGCCCGAGCGGCGGGCCACGTCCCGGATCTCGGCGGTGAGCGCGGCTCTCGCCGCCGCGGTGCCCAGTCCCCAGGTGGTGTCGTGGCGGGCCCACAGGCTGAAGGTGAGCGCCTCGTCGTCGTGACCCCGACGGGCGATGGTCTCCGTCGCGGTGATCAGATCCGCCACCAGCGTGCCGACCGAGGCGGTGGCGGACGGCTCGCCGATCAACCGCTGGTACGCCTCCCGCACCAGGTCCGCGCTGTCGACCGAGCGGGTGGTGGCCGCCTGGCGGGAGCGGTGCACGGTGAGCGCGACCCGGGCCAGCAGCACCGGGTCGTCGAGTGTGCGGGCCAGCGTCGCGGCCTCGGCGAGCAGGCGTACGGCCTCGTCCCGACCGGTGTGGTGATATTGCACCTCGCCGAAGTCGACGAGCAGCCGGACCCGCTGCGCCCGGTCCTCGACGACCTCCAACGCTCGACGGAAGTGCACCCCGGCCTCGTCCGCGGCGAGCCGGGCGAACGCGTCCCGCCCGGCGGCGACAAGCAGCTCGACGACGCGGGCCCGGTCGAGCGCGGGGCCGGCCAGGTAGGCGTGGCGGGCCAGGTCGGCCGGGATCAGGCGGTGGGTCAGCGCCGTCGGCGGGTCCACCGCACGGACCACCGCGGCGTGGCGAGCCTGCCGGTCGTCGGCGGTGAGCCCGTCGTAGAGGGTCTCCCGGACCAGGTCGTGGGCGAAGGCGAACCGGCCGCCGCTCCGGGCGACCACCAGCCGGGCGGTCACCGCCTGGTCGAGCAGGCGGTCGAGCTGCGCCGGCGGAGCCGCCACGCCGGCGGCCAGGACCTCCCGGTGGAACTCGCGGCCCAGCACGGCGGCGACGGTGAGCGCCTCGACCACCGCCGCGGGCAACTGGTCGAGCCGCTGGCGCACCGCCTCCCGTACGCCGGGCGGGATGGTGCCGGTCGTGCCGTCGGCATGCCACAGCCGGGCGGTCTGTTCGACGAAGAACGGGTTTCCGCCGGTACGCCTGTGCACCTCGTCGGCCAGGTCGGCGTCGGGCTCCCGCCCGGCGGTACGCGCCATCAACGCGGCCACCTCGTCGCGGGCGAGGCCGGTGAGGGTGATCGTGGTGGCCTTGGCGACAAGCGGCATCAGCAGCGGGCGCAACGGGTGCTCGCTCGCCTCGACCTCGGCGTCGCGGTACGTGCCGATCAGCAGCAGCCGCTCGAACCAGGTGTGCTGGGCGGCGAACGCCAGCAGCCGCAGCGAGGCCGGGTCGGCCCAGTGCAGGTCGTCGAGGACGACCACCACCGGCCGGTGCTGGGAGACGGCGACCAGGGCGGCGGTCACCGCGTCGTACAGGGCGAACGCCTCCTGGTCGGCGAGGTCCCGACCGTCGTCGCGGCCGGGCCAGGTGGCGGCGTCCCTTGCGTCGGCCCGGGCGGGCCAGGCGGCGGCGAGGTTGGGCACGTCGCCGGTGCTGCTCTCGCCGAGCAGGGCGGCGAGGGCCGGCTCGGCGTCCGGCCGGGCGAGCGCCCAGTCGTCGGCGGAGCGCCGTAGGGCGCGCAGCACCTGCACCCACGGCCAGTAGCCGGGGGCGCTGTCGGAATCCCAGCAGGCCGCGCCGAGCACGAGCGCTCCGCGCCGGCGGGCCTCCCGCGCGACGGTGGTGACGAGGGTGGTCTTGCCGATGCCCGGCTCGCCGGTGACCAGGACGAGACCGCCGTGGCTGGTGGCGGCCCGGTCCAGCTCGGCGCGCAGCAGACCCGCGGGATGATCCCGCCCGATGATGGCGTCGCCCACCCGCGCGTCCATGGTTCCCAGACCGTACTGGAACCGTGCGACGCCGAGCGTCGAGATTTGACAGTGCCATGGCTAGCGGTTATCTATTAGCGATCTATTCGAGGGGCGTGCCGGAGTGCAGGACGTGGTGCTGGCCATGCTGGCCAAGGAGCCGGCGCACGGGTACGAGCTGCGCAGCCGGATGCGCGGTGCGCTCGGTCCCCTCGGCGCGGCGATGAACGCGGGGCAGGTCTACGTGACCCTGGCCCGGTTGGCGAAGGCCGGCCTGGTGACCTCCGAGCGGGCCGACGGCCTACCGGATCGACCGGATCGGCGGGTCTACGCGTTGACCCCCGCCGGGCAGCAGCGTGTCGCCGGCTGGCTGACCGAGGTGAGCTGGCCAAAACCGGACCTCGCGGAATTTCACCTGAAGCTGGTGGCCGCCGCGGCAGCCCGGTTGGCCGATCCGGTCGCCTTGGTGGACGCCCAGCGGCGCGAGGTGCTGCGCAGGCTGCGTGACGCCCAACGGGCGGCGTTGGAGCGGTCGGTGGATCCGGTCGCCGGATTGCTGGTGGAGGGCGTCGTGTTGCGGCTGCGGGCCGACCTGGAGTGGCTGGAGGCGTGCGAGCGCCTGTGGACCGAGCGCGGTCGAGCGGGACGGAGGGCGGGGGCATGAACGAGTCGATGGCCGTGCGGGCACGCGGGCTGAGCAGGTGGTACGGCTGGGACAACGCGCTGGTCCGCGCGGTCGACGACGTGGACCTGGACGTGCCCACCGGGCAGGCGGTAGCGATCATGGGTCCCAGTGGGTGCGGCAAGTCCACCCTGCTGCACCTGCTCGGCGGCCTACAGCGCCCCACCGACGGCGAGGTGTGGCTGGGCGACCGTCGGATCGACACGATGAGCGAGCGCGCGCTGGCCCGGTTGCGACGCGACACCATCGGCCTCGTCTTCCAGTCCTTCCACCTCCTGGACGAACTCACCGCCGTGGAGAACGTCGAGATGGCCGCGCTGCTGGCCGGTCGGTCACCCGGTCGGGCCCGCCGACGTGCCCTGCACCTGCTCGACCAGGTCGGGCTGGCCGATCGCGCCACGCACCTCCCCTCGGCCCTGTCCGGCGGCCAGCGTCAACGCGTGGCCATCGCCCGAGCGCTGAGCAACGAACCGCATGTCGTGTTGGCCGACGAACCCACCGGCAACCTCGACAGCGCCGCCACCCTGGAGGTGCTCCGGCTCTTCGAGGACCTGCGCAGCGCCGGGCAGACCCTCGTCGTGGTCACGCACGACGCCCGCATCGCGGCGGTCGCCGACCGGGTCATCTCCATGCGTGACGGGGCGTTCGCCGACGACAGCATGCTCGCCGGCGCCTTCGTTGACGACGGGACGCGTTGACGTGGCCGGTCGTCTGCTGCTCGTGTGTCGGCTGCTGATGCGGGACCTGCTTCGGAACCGGACCGAGACGGTACTGCTGCTGGTGGCCATCACCGCGGCGACCGCGACGTTGACACTCGGCCTCACCCTCAACGAGCTCGTCACCCGCCCGTACGAGCGGACCCGGGCCGCCACGGCGGGCCCCGACCTGGTGGTGGAGACGGGTTTCCCCGGCCCGGGGGCCCTGGACGCGCTCGCACCGCTGACCACGCTGCCCGGCGTCACCGACCACAGTGGCCCGTATCCGTTGGCCTTCCTGGCGTTGACCGCCCGTGACACGACCGTCCGGGTCATCGTCGAGGGCCGCGACGGTACGCCGGCCGCCGTCAACCGGCCGGCCGTGACCGACGGCACCTGGGTACGTCCCGACGGCGTGGTCGTCGAGCGCACGTTCGCCGACGCCCTCGGCATGCACCTCGGCGACACGGTCCGCGTCGGCGGTCACCCGCTGCACGTGATCGGATTCGCGGTGACCGCCGCCAGGCCGGTGTACCCGCAGGTCCACTGGCACCTGCCGAGCTCGAACCTGGTGGAGAAGGGCGGCCTGGTCTGGGTCGACGGTCGGGACATCGCCACCCTCGCCGGGGACCAACCGCTGTCGTACACGCTGAACCTCAGGCTGACCGACCCGGAGGCCGGCTCTCGCGCCGTGGACCCCTCGGGCAGCAATCCCCGCTTCCGCGGCTGGAGCTTCCGCTCAGCGCGGGACATCGCCAACAGCAGTGGTCGGCAGAACGGGCAGGCCGAGACGGCCCTGGTGGTCGGCAGTTGGCTGCTGACCGGCCTCGCGGTGGTCGGCGTCGCGGGTATCGTCGCGGGCCGTGTCATCGCCCGGCGCCGCCGGGTGGGACTGCTCAAGGCCGTCGGCGCGGGACCGGCCATGATCGCCGCCGTCCACCTTGCCGAGTACCTCGTGATCGCGCTGGCCGCCGCCGGAGCCGGCCTGGCAACCGGCTGGCTGGCAGCGCCCCTGCTGTTCCGCCCCAGCGCCGGATTCGTCGGCTCCGCCGGTCTGGACCCGCCGCTGCGCGTGGTGCTCACCGCCACCGCGTTCGCCCTCGCGATCGCCGTCGCGGCGACCCTGGGACCGGTGATCCGCGCCGCCGCCACCAGCACCACCCACGCGTTGGCCGACGCCCCCACCCCACCGCGCCGTCGACGCTGGGCCGTCGGGCTGTCGCGCCGGCTGCCCACCGCCCTCCTGATCGGTGTACGCGTCAACGCGCGCCGGCCGCACCGCGCCCGGCTCGTCACCGTGAACACCCTGATCACCACGGCCGCGCTGGCCGCCGTCCTCACGATCCTGGCGCAGGACGACGATCCCCTGAATCTGGGCTACTCGGAACTTCCCGACCCCCGCAACGAGCGAACCCTCCACGCCATGGTCATCGTCGCCGGAGTGGCGTGTTTCCTCGCACTGCTCAACACCATCGTGAGCACCTGGACCGCGGTCCTCGACACCCGGCACCCGCTGGCGGTCGCCCGCGCGCTCGGCGCGACCCCCGCCCAGGCCGGCGTGGGCCTTGCCGTGGCGCAGCTTCTCCCCGCCGTACCCGGCGTCGCCGCCGGGATCCCCTTCGGCATCGGCCTGTACCTGTTCTTCGACGGCGAGCAGTACCCACCCGCCGCCTGGACGCTCACCGCGGCGTTCGGAGTCCTGCTCGCGGTCGCCCTGGTCACCGCCGTACCCGCTGCCGCCGCGGCTCGCCGCCCGGTTGCGGACACCCTCCGGTCCGCGGCGACCTGACCACGGCTGATCGCCCGGTCATCACTGGCGCTGACTCCCTTTGGAGCTGATGCCGCCGACGAATCACCCCCCCCCTCATCGTTCCCTAACATTCCCTATTCGAATATGATGGGGAACGATGACGGAAGACATGTACTCGGTGGAACAGGTTGCCGACCGGCTCGGCCTGCACGTACGGACTGTGCGCGGCTACATCCGCTCCGGCCGGCTGCGCGCCGTACGGATCGGCAAGCAGTACCGGATCGCCGCCAGCGCTCTCGACGCGCTCACCGGACGGCCGCCCACCACCAGCGTGGCCGGGCACGCCGAGGTGTCGAGCATCGTGCAGATCGACGGCGTCGACCGGGCCGCCGCCGACCGGCTCGGCACGCTCGTGCTGGCCGCCGTCAACACCGGGCACGACCCCGACCACCCGCTGCGGGTGCAGACCGTGCACGACGAGGAGCGGCGCCGCATGAAGATCATCATCCTCGGCGATCCCGCAGGCACCGCCGAGGTGCTGCACCTGCTCGACGCCGTCCTCAACGCCGACAACGGCCTGCTCGACGCCGTTCCCGCCGCCGACAACGGCCTGCTCGACCGGGAGGTCAACGATGCCTGACGAGATGCAGGAGCGCGCCGGAGTGCCGGTGCTTGTGTGCGATCCGGCCGGCCCGCCTGTCGCCACCGAGCAGGACGCGCTGGACCTCATCGGCGCGGCCTTCCTCGGCGCCCAGGTGGTGGCCGTGCCGGCCAGCCGCTTCGACGAGCGCTTCTTCTCGCTGGGCACCCGCTTCGCCGGCGACGTGATGCAGAAGTTCGTCAACTACCGGATGCGGCTCGCCGTGGTCGGTGACATCTCGACGCAGCTCGCCCAGAGCTCGGCGCTGCGCGCTCTGGTGCACGAGTCGAACCGGGGCGGGCACGTCTGGTTCGTGCCCGACCTCGACGCCCTCGACGAGCGGCTGCGCGCGGCGTCCTGACGCCGTCACCGACCCTGGAAGACCGCCAACTCCACCTCGTCGGGCTCGATGCCCCTGCTCCGGGCCTGGTCGGCAGCCCAGCGCAGATAGGCCAGCCACTCCTCCGACGACCAACCGTTGCGGCGGGTGATGCCGGCCTCGGCGGGGAGGCGACCGGCCACGACGCGATCGAGAATCAGGGGCTGCACGCCGCCCGCACCGGGGCGGTAGCCGACGAAGTAGAGAACCTTCGTGAAGAAGGCCGGCCCCAACCAGGGCAGACGAGCCTGACCAGGGTCGCGGAACCGGCGGTACGCCGTGCGCAGCACCGCCTCGTCCGACGGCGACGTCGACACCTCGTCGAGGGCCGCCGCCAGGCGTTGGCCCGTCGGGTCACCGCCGAGCGACGTGGCAGCGCGCCACGGCCCGTACCCGATGGGCCCGTAACCCCAGATGAGCACGGCGGCCAGCAGTTGCCGCGCGCTCGCCGACCCGCCCCGGTACGCGTCGGCGACCGCGAACACGTCCCGTCGCCAGACATCGCCGCTGGTCGGGAAGCCGTCGGGCCAGGCGTCGGCCGGCAGCCCTGCCCGCCACCTGTCCACGTGGACGGTGATCGGGCGCTCCCCCGGTAGTGCGTGTCGCATGACCGCCTCCCTCAGGTCGCGGAGCAGCCCGTCGTGCTCGGGTGCCTCCGTCGCCTGCACGCTATGGCCGCGACCATCGGCCCGACCGCCCGAGAACGCCATATCGGGGTATCGACAGTTCCAGACCCGACGACGTGGCCGCCCCGAAACGCTCGGGGCGGCCACGCCGGACAGCGGCCGGTCAGGCGGTGGCGCAGATGGCGTACGCCGTGTCGGACCAGTTGCCGGCGAACGCGTCCTCCTCGTACGCGCCCGAGTCGACTGTCGTCGGCGCGGTCGCCGCGCTGCCGTTGGGGCGGAAGTCGTCGACGACGCCCTCACCGGTGACCCCGTTCAGCTCGTAGCCGGCGCCGGTCAGCACCTTCCCGACCGGACAACCCGCGACGACGCTGCGGAAGTCGAGCGAGTTGCTGGCACCCGCGGTGGACGTCCGGACCAGGCCCGCCAGCGGGTTGGCGCAGATGGCGTACGCGGTCGCGGACCAGTTCAGGGCTGTCGCGTCCGACTCGTAGGCACCCACGGTGACGGCGGTGGGCGCGGTGGCGACGCCGCCGTTGGGGCGGAAGTCGTCGACGGCACCCTCACCGGTGACCCCGTTGAGTTCGTACCCCGTGCCGGTGAGGACCTTGCCAACCGGGCAGGTGGCGGTGGCCGAGTGGAAGTCGGCGGAGTCGGTGACGCTTACCGCCGACACCCGCACGAGCCCGGGCACCGGGTTGGCGCAGATCGCGTACGCGGTCACCGACCAGACGCCGGCGTACGCCTCGGCCTCGTAAGCGCCCACCGTGACGGCCGTCGGCGCGGTCGCCGGGCCTCCGTTGGGGCGCAGATCGTCGAGGATGGCCTCGCCTGTCGCGCCGTTGAGCTCGTAGCCCGTACCGGTCAGGACCTTGCCGGCAGGGCAGGTGGCGGTGGTCGAGTGGAAGTCGGCGGAGTCGGCGACGCTTGTCGCGGAGACCCGCACCAGGCCGGGGACCGCGGCGGACGCCGGGCTCGCCGGGGCGAGCACCGTCGCGGCAACGACGAGACCGAGCACGAGTACGGATGCTGGGGCGCCGAACCGCCGAGTCTGGTTCTGAGCACGCATGGTGTTTCTCCCGTCTGAGACCTCGACGGCCCCGTTACAGGCCGGCATCGAGGTCGGTGGTGATGACGGAGTTGACGCTAAGTAGTCGTACGACCTGGTGTTATCTCCAAACCGACTACGTCGCGTAACGGACGGTCGGCCCCGGCCTCAGGACTAGCCGCCCGGCGACCGGGTACGCGTGCCGCATGGGTAGCCACAAGGAGAACAAACACGACAGTGGTGGCGAGTCGGCCCGAGGTCGGCGGCATCCGGGCAGCGGTGCTCGGGGTCGCCAGGGTTCGACAGTGGAGCACTCGGCCGACCAACGGCACCGCCGTACCGCGACCGGCGCCGCTGGCACTGAGCGCGACCTCGGTCGGGCCAAGGTCTCCGGTGACGGACGGGTACAACGCCAGGGCGGCTCGTGAGCTGACCAGCAAGAAGGGTGTCGCGTAACCCCTTGGGGCGGCGTCACTCGGTGCGGGCGGAAGGCGGGCGGGCCCGCAGCAGGTCGGCGAGGTTCGTCATCGCGGCCTGGAAGTCGACCCGGTCGGCGGCATGGAACCGGCGGAAGAACCAGTCGGGCACGCGGGCCTGCCCCCGCCGACTCTGGAAGATCAGATCCTGGGTCTGCCGGGCGAGGGTGAGCAGGGTCGGATCGGTGCGGGTCTCGTCGCCGTGGACGGCGGCGGCGATCCGTCGCTGCAGGATCACAAGGGCGCGGTCCCGTTCGGCGGCGACGTCGCGCTGACCCCGGTAGATCTCGACGCCCAGCAGGAGCGCGCCGAGGGACGGGACGAACCACTGGGTCAGCAGGTCGGCCACGGTCAGGTCGGCGGTCACCGCGAAGACGACGCCGACCGCCGTCCAGAGCGCCACCCCGGCGAGCACCGTGTACGCGTAGCGCCTGCGCACCCGGGCGCCCCACCCGAGGTTCTGGTGCTGGCAGGCGAGCACGTCGTACGGGCGGGGCAGTGGCGGCACCTCGTAGTAGTCGCGGAGGTATCGCTCGTCGCCCCGGTAGGCGCGGTCGAGTCGGCTCACCTCCTCCGGACCGACGGGCTCGCCCGCCGCGACCGCGTTCCAGGGCAGCTCGAAGAGGCGTACGTCGAACATCTCCTGGAGGGTGGCCGCGCGGCGGATCTGGCCGGCGGACCAGGAGCCGAGCCCGATCGCGTTGACGACTGCCCACAGCGCGCCCACGGCGGTGACGGCGAGGGCCGACACGCTTGTGAAGGCGACCACCGCCCCGGCGACGCCGATGGCGACGGAGAGCGCCATGCGGAGGTTGTCGAGCCGTTGCGCCCGGCCGTGGCAGACCGACATGGCGTGCAGCAGCGCCATCATCTCGGGTCGGCGCTGCCGCTGGAGCAGGGATTGCGTGCTTTCTGTCACCGACACCTCCCTTTCCGTGACGATCCTATATCCACCTTTCTAGATGTCACGGATTGCGCTCTTCCGAAAGCGGAAGGTAAGCATTTATTACTTTTAGGTAGATGCGGGGGCGGCTGCGAATTACTGACGCGTTCGCCCGAAAGTTTGCGGTACCTTGAGGCTCGCGCCCACCCGCGCATCCTCACTCGGACGTGCCACCCCCGCCCGTCCGCGTCCACTTTCACCACATCGTGGAAGGTCCAACGGCGGACATGGGCGACGGCCTCGTTGACGAGTTCGAACGGTACATACAGGATGCGACGGTTTCGGCCGCGCTGCGGGACTGGGCGGCCGGGCGTGACGCCACAGTCCGCCCGCCGTGCCATGGCACCCGACTGCGGGGGCACAGCGGCGCGCAGCTGATCCCGGTGATCGTGCAGCAGAGCGACGGCCAGGATCCCGAGCAGCTCTACGTCAAGGTGCTGTCGGCCACGCAGGCGCGCGAGGAGACCGCCCGGCACGCGAAGGCGGTCCGGCTCGACGCGGCCTTCACCGAGCGCCACCTGGTCCCCCAGCCGTACCCGCGATATCCGGTCGGCGACGGCCGGTTCCTGATGTTCCAGGACATCGCGCACGGGGCCGAGCAGGTCGTTCCGCTCGCCGAGGTGGGCGACGACCAGCTCAGGGACGCCCATCGCACACTGCTCGACGGGGTGTGGGGGTGGCACCCCAGGGGGCGGCGGATCACCCGGACCACCGTCGGCCGGTTCGTACGACGCGAGCTGACCGACGCCGACGCCGAGACCGAGGTGTACGCGGCCGCCACGGCGATCGGCCTCGACGACCTCGACGCGGACTGGCTGCACGACCCCGTGAGCGGCGTGGTGCTGCCGAACCCGCTGCGGTTCGCCGCGGCCGGGTCGCTCTTCCACGACCTCCAACTCGACCAGCTCTGCGGGGCATCGCACGGAGACCTGCACGGGCGCAACGCCCTCTTCCCCTGCTCCCGGCCGGGCCACGTGCAGGTCAAGAAGTTCTGCCTGGTGGACCTGGACCGGTTCGCCGTCGACGCGCCGCTCACCCGCGACCTGGGCACCCTGCTCCTGGACTTCGTCCTCCCCGAGGTGGGCGAGGCCCCGCGCACCGTCCGGGCCGACGCCCTGCGCGCCCTGCTGATCGACCCGGCCGGTAGTGCCTCGGGCCGGCTGCCGGCGTTGACGGTCAAGGTGGTCAGGGCAAGCTACGCGGTCGGGCAGGCCCTCGCCGAGAAGGGCAGCTGGGTGAGAACCTGGCGGGCGCAGTACCTGCTCTCCCTGCTGAGCCAGGCGTTGATCTGCTGCACGTACGACGATGCCGGGCCCGCCGGACGCGCCTGGTATCTCCGACTGGCCGCCCACGCGGCGCTCGCCTACCAGCGAGAGTTCCGCCCCGAGATCACCCCGCCCGCGGCGACCGGCCTGCCCACACTGCCGGGTACCGCCCCGCAGCCCGCGTTCCCGTCCAACGACCGGTCGGCCCGGTTCGACGCGGTGGGGCCGCTGCCGAGCCAGCAGAACCGCAGCGCGCCACTGGACCGGACGCCGACGGACCAGGTTCGACCGTCCGCCGACCCGGAGGCACCCCCGTGGCCCTGGGGAATGATCCCGATCCAGCAGCGACCGACGCCCGGCGGCTGGCACGGCATGTCCCGGCACCCGGCGGCGCTCCCGACCGCCCGCTCCGGCGACGAGAACGGGCCATCACAGCGCCCGGTCGCCCCGACGCCCGCCGGCAATCCGCCGGCCGGGAACGCCCCCGCCGGCAACACGCCCGCCGGGATCGCGCCGGCCGGGAATCGCCCGGGACCGGCCGCGACCGGCAACGCGCCCGCCGGCAGCCGACCGGGCGCGACGCCCACGGGGAACGTGGCCAGCGTCATCCGTGCCGGTGTGCCGGGCCGACCGACCCTGCGCGACGGCGGACGGCGCGTCAACCGGCCGGCCCCGCGGCATGCCGTCTCCGCCCGGACGAACGCGATCCCGCGACCCCGCCGTGCCACGGGCGGGGGCTCCAGGGTCGCGCCGACAGGCTCGAGCCGGATCGGCCGGGTGCCCCCGAAGCTGCGGGCAGTCCTGGCGATCCTGCTCGGCAGCGTGTCGTTGACCTCGCTTGTGGCGGTCGGCACCTCCGCGAACCGGGGGCGCGGGGAGACCCGGGTCGCCCCGACCGAGGCCCTACCGGGCGGCCTGTCGTCGGGCAGTGCCACCCCTGCGTACACCGGCAGTGCCCGTCGTCTCGCGGAGCTCGCGCTGGCGGTCGCCGGGATGACGCCGACGATCCACAACGGGTCGTACACAGTTGCCTGTCGGCGGATCTGGGCGCCGGCGGACCTCGCGCCGGGAGTCGATCGGAAGAGCTACCGGGATGAGCAACTGTGGTGGGCGCCTGCCCTGTCCGGCCGCCGGACCGTCACCCTGATCGCGGGCGGTCGCCCGTCCGGCGAGCCCACGTCTGCGTCGTACGGTCCGGGTGACCTGACCGAGATCCCGCCGGCGCCCTCGGCGGACCCGGTGGAGCTGCGCGGACAACTCGCCGCCCAGTTGGGTGAGCTGCCCGAGGAGCTGCGCACCGCCGCCGGGATGATCACCGTGCTCAGCCGCATCTTCCGCTACCACCTGCTGAGCCCGGCACAGATCTCGGCGCTGTTGTTGGAGTTGGCGGCGATGCCGGGCATCCAGGACCGGGGCGCGTACCCGGACTGGAACGACAGGACCGGGTACGCCTTCAGCGCCGACGACACAGTGGGTCGCCGGGAGACGGTGCAGTTCGACCCGCACACCGGCGAGCTGCTCAGCCACGAGACGACAACGGTGCGCGACAACCAGATCCTCGACTACGTGCTCAACCTGAGCAAGGCGCGGACCGACCGGACCGTCGGCCCCGGCTGCGCCTGACCGATCGGCGCGGGTCAGCAGCGACGCTGTACGTAGTTCGGCCAGTTCCGGAAGGGCGACGCGTCGCTGCGGACCCGGCTGGACGCGCCGATGTCGAAGAGCCGGGTGTCGTAGTAGTAGAACGACACCGTGCCGCTGCCGAGGTTGTAGTGCGCCGACTCGACCCGGAACTGCCAGTTCCAGGTGGCGAGGCTCTGCCGACCGCAGTCGGAGAGCCGACCCCGGGGGTAGCCGTAGTTGGGCCACTCGTAGAAGCAGTACCAGCCCGAGGGGCAGTCGGCGGCGACGAGCGTGCCGATCGGCCGCCGCAGGGTCACGACGAAAGCCCCACCGTCGTAGCTGATCTCGTTGTCGCTTATCGCCTTCCCACCCGGGTGGGCGGCCAGATAGGCAGCCATTTCCGGACCGTCGGTCGCCGCCGCGCGGGCGCGGCCGGGCGCCGGCACGACGATCAGGAGACAACTGAGTACGGCGGTGAGCAGCGTACGTAAAGGACGGGAAATGGCCATTCGACACCTCGCGATGTGGGCGCGCAGGGACGGACAGACGACAGCACCGGCCAGGTGTGACGACCGGTGCCAGCGCGGCGAATTTCTGCGGTACGCCGCCACGCCAGCGTATGGACAAGCCGCGATTGATCGCCAGATCGAGGCGGTGCGGCATTTTGACAATGCACTATGGAGGCAAGATTGCGGGCTTCCCATTTTGCCGAAATACGCGCCGGTGGAAGTTGCGGGCAGGGATCCGCCAGCCAGTGGGAAGCGACATTGATACTTGTCCATGGTGAATACGATTCGGGCCATGCGTGCCCGCCGTGTCACCACAGCCGTCGTCCTCGCCGCGCTGGCGAGCCTGCTTGCCACCGCCCCCGCCCGAGCCGACGACACCCCGGCGCTGACCACCCCCGGCAGCCCGATGGTGCTGGTCAACGAGCCACACCAGGTCACCCTGAGTTGGGCGCCCGCCACCTGGGCGGGCGAGCCGACCGGCGACGGCCCGATCAGCTACGAGGTGCAGGCGCCGCTGGGCCCCTACACGTACCGCCTCCTGGGCACCACCACCGCCACCACCCTCACGCTTACCGACCTCGCGCCCGGCACGACGTACCGGATCGCAATCGCCGCCCGCGCGCCCGGCGGCTACTCCGACACCTCGACCGCGACTGCCGTCCGCACCGCCGCCGGCCGCGCCACCGTCGGCTACCGCAACCTGGACTGGTCGGCCACGAACAACCAGATCCAGTACGTCCTCGAGGTCACCAACACCGGCAGCGGGCCGCTCGATTTGGCGACGGTGCGGGTGCGCTACCACCTGCGCTTCGAGGGCGGCAACACCTCGCTGGTGACCAATTGCGACTGGGCCGCGCTGGGCTGCGACCGCATCCGGCAGACCGTCGGCTTCTACGTGCCGCCGGGCACGCCGCCCGGCTATCCGGTCCCCGGCACCACGATCCCCGGCTGGGCCGAGCTGACCTTCACCGACGGGACGCTCGCGCCGGGGGCGTCGACCGGGCCGATCCAGCTACGCCACCACAGGCACAGTTGGAGCGACATCGACGAACGCGACGACCCGAGCTGGCTCGCCACCACGGGCCAGTGGACCGAGAACGACCGGATCACGCTTGACGTCGACGGGGTACGCGAATTCGGCGACACGTTCGGCTGATGCGCTCAGCCGACGCGCCAGTGCGTCAGCGGACTACCCGCTTGACTACTTCGCTCCGGTGGCGAGCCAACGCCTCCTTGTCGGGTCGGTCATTCACCGGCGGAAGTGAGAGCCGCCGGCCCTCCAGTTCGGCGTAGTGATCGAGGCCGGTCGCCATCCGCACCCGATAGGACCCGTCGATCCACAGATAGCCTCGGTCGAAGAGATTGTGCAGGTCGGCGCGAAGCAGAAGGCCGTTGGTGACTCGGTTGGTGGCGGGCCCGTCGTATGGAGAGATGTGAGCCGCCTGGAGCACAGCCTCCACGTCGCAGCCGGTGATGGCGCAACGCCCTCCGTACGCCGTGAGAAGCCGCTGACGGAAGTCCGCCTGGCCCTGCCGCGCGGTGACCTCGGCAAGCCTTCGACGCCGCCCCTCAGGCAGGCTCTCGGGCTCCGGGGCCTGTCGGTCGGCCAGGGCCTTCGCCAGGTTGTCGGATTCCCCCGGCTGAAGTGCTCGCACCCGCTGCACCCCTACCTGAAGGACGTCAGACGCAGCCACGACGCTCGACAGCAGTGTGCGGGTCAGCGGAACATCCCAGCGGATCTCAAGCGACCAGTGGACGGCGCCCTCGTCGACACGTTGGCACGGGTCCGACCAGGCGATGCCGGCGCCCACCAGGCGTTGGTGAGGTGCGGTGGCGTAGATCCATATCCGGTCGCCAGCCCTGATCTGGTGGAAGCAGGAGGACAAGCTCCACTCGGCCACATCACCCTCGCGAATACCTCGGAAGGTCTCCAGGACCCCCGGATCATCTCCCCATGCCTCACTCCGCTCGTTGGCCGGGTAGATCCATTCGGCGGGGCGAGGAGCGCGATTCAGCACGTGGTCCACAAGCGAGTAGCTATGGCCGGCACCCTGCATCGTCCGTACGGCAAGCAGCGGCGCAACCAACTCGCGCACCGCAGCGGCAAAGCGCTCATCCCCGAGGGCGGCGACCAACTCGTCGTGCCGGCCAAGCACCCGAACCTGGTCCGGCCCCGGGTCTTCGTAGTCGCACTCCTCCAAGGTCAGTCCGGGAAACGCCTTTTCGAAGGCCCGGCGTCTGGGCCAGTACCGGTCCAGGACCGACTCCCGGACGATCACGAAGCCCTCGGCCAGACCGTCGTTCGCCGGCCCCGTGGGCTCGTGCAGGACGAAGGTCTCCATTCGTTTCATGGAGACGGCCGAGAGCCGACGCGGGTTCGACGTTGTATTCGGCAGGCAGGAGAGCGTCCAATACTCGCGCTCCGTCGCCGACGCGTCCGGCACGGCCACCCTGAGGTAGGCCCGGTTCGCCGCCACCACCGCGGAGTAGTAAGGGCCGGCCATCAACCGCTCGAACTGACCCTTGCCACCGTGTGCGTCAGACATCCCGACTCCTCATCCCCACCAGCGCTGGACGGCTCGCTCTGCCACGCAACCGAGAAAGCGAGATGTTAATGAATGTCCATGCCCCACACCGCCCCTTGAGTTCCGGCTCGTCAGGATCGGTCCAATCGTCCGACAGGTGTCGGCCGCAATGGCCAATCACGACCGACCAGCAGGTCGCGCTGCCGACCGAACGCATCCAAAGACACGCATCAACCGGTGAACGGCGCGGGCGTGTGAATGCGGGTGGCGGGGATGCCGAGGGCCAGCAGCCGTGACCGGGCGCCGGCAAGCATTCCGGGCGGGCCGCACACGTAGATGTCCTGGTCGGGGCGTTGGTGGTTCAGGGCGATGGTGAGGGCTTCGCCCTGCTCGGCGGGCTCCGCGCCTGGGTCGTCGGAGAACGCCGGCACGAGCGTCAGCCAGTCGTGGGCGCACTGCAGCTTGTCGAGGGTTATCGCGTCGTACAGGTCGACGAAGGCGCGGGCACCGACGACAAGCGTCACCCGCCGGTCGGCCGGTGCGGCGGCGACCTGTTCGACCAGGGCGCGCAGCGGCGCGAGGCCGGTCCCACCGGCGACGAGCAGCAGGTCGTTCGTGCTGCGCGGGTCGCGGCTCAACCCGGTGTCAGCGGGTGGGCCGAGCCAGATCAGCTCGCCGGGGCGTACCTCCTGGACCAGGCGGTGGGAGACGGTGCCGGCGGCTACCGCGCGGACGTGCAGCTCGACGCTGCCGTCGGGGCGTGGGGCGTTGGCCGGGGAGAGCCAGCGCCAGCGGCCCGGCAGGCGTGGTGTGCACACCGGGACGGCCTGGCCTGGCCGGTAGGGCAGGCGCCGCCAGGGACGTACCGTCAGGATGGCGATGCCCGGCGACGGCCGTTCGTGGCCGATCACCTGGGCGGGCCACCAGGCCGGGCCGTCACCGACGCGGGCGGCCGCGCGGCGGACGGCGTGCGTGGCGCGGTCCACGGCCGTCTTCCACTGTGGATGCGTCCCGTGGCGGCCGACGATGGCGAGCAGCGCTTCGCCGACGGTGGTGGCGTGTGGGAGCAGGTGGTAGCGACGGTACGCGCGGCCGAGCACCAGGAGCAGCGCCGCCCGACCTGCAGGGTCGTCGTCGCCGGCCAGGAGACTGCCCAGCGTGGCGAAGAACAGCGACGCCTCGCTGTTGGGCAGCAGGCCGGGGCGGCGATCTTCGAGAGTGCACCAGAAGTCGGCGGCTGCCCGGTCGTCGATCGACGCCCAGGCGGTGGCGAGGCTCACGCGCTCACCTCGGCGGCCTGATCGTCCGGCAGGTAGTCGACGATCCGCCGATGCTGCACGTCCGACAAGCCCAGGCCGCGCCATTGGATCGCCTCGCCGTCGAGCCCGTGCGCCAGGCTCGCGGTGAGGTGCCTGACGAGCCGATCAAGGTCAACCCCGATGAGGTACGGCGACAGCTCCGCTTCCGCCAGGACCGGCCGCAGCCAACGGGCGACGTTTCCAGCCGCGGTCGTGGCACTTTCCGGGTTTTGCGGGGTGGTCATGGCGGCTCCGAGTGTGGTGACGGATCGGGGTGGCGCCGGGGCGGGCGGGTGCGGAGCTGCGCCGTTGAGGGCCGGCGCAGCTCCGGAGCCAGCACCCGCCCCGGGCCATGCATCGACCCTCACGGCTGACCAGGCACAACGGCATGTCAACGTGATCATCGAGAGCATGCACGGCAGGTATGTGGTCGACTACGCGCCGGCCAAGTCGGGCAGACTGCGGGCATGACGGAACGTCCGGTGCTGTATCTGGTCGTCTGCGCCGCTGGTCCTGCGGAACACATCGACGAGTTGGTCGACCTGCTGATCGCCGACGGATGGCGAGTGTGCATGATCGTCAGCCCGACGGCCGCAGCGTGGCTCGATCGGGCGGCGCTCCAGGACAGGACCGGCTATCTCGTACGGGTGGAGTGGCGGATGCCCGGCGACCCCGAGCCCCACCCGCCGGCCGACGTGGTGGTGGCCGCGCCGGTCACGTTCAACACGGTGACGAAGTGGGCGCTGGGCATCAATGACACGCTGGCGCTCGGCGTTCTCAACGAGTCACTGGGCGCGGGCTTGCCGATCCTCGCCTTTCCGCACGTCAAGACGGAGCTGGCCGCCCATCCGGCGTACGCGGGTCACGTGGCGGTGCTGCGCGCCGCAGGCGTGGTCGTGGCTCACGGGAAGGTGCTCAACCCGGCGCACGGGCCGAGCCGTTGGAGTGCGGTCATCGAGGCGGCGCGGTCGGCTCGACGGTCCTGACGTCCCGCAGTGCGGGCGTTATCGAGCCGCGCGATCGTCGTGGCCGACGTCGGTACGCAGACCACCGCTGGGCCGCGCCAAGCAGCGGACCGTGATGGGGTGCCGGGGCCACGAGGTGCTTGCGTTGCCACAGTCGCACCAGCCCGTCAGCGAACCCGGTTACGGACTTCCCGGGCGCGACGGCATACGCGGGGATCTGTGCCGCCCAGGCTTCGGCGGCGGCTGGCGTGTGACCGGCACGAACGAGCCGGAGCAGGAGAAGCGCGGCGTCAATCCAGTCGGCACCACGGGCGGGAGATGACCAGTCGACGAGCCGGACCTCTGCCGCTGCTCCGGGTCGCTGCCTCGCCAGGAAATTTCGTGGCGTCATGTCGGTGTGCAGGAGGGTGTCGCCGTCGACCACTTCCGGGTCGATGAGGGTTTGCCAGCGATCGGCGAAGGGTCGCAGCGCCACCGGCGGGCACGGCGTGAGCTGGCTGTTCAGCTCGGTAAGGAGCGTCGCCAGCAGCGGCAGGTCAGGTGATCCGGGTGTCAGGTCGGGATGCCGCCCCGCGACATGCTCGAAGCCGAGGAGTTCCCAGCCGTCGCGTTCGACGACCCACAACAGGCGAGGGGCCACCTCCGGCAGCCAAGGGTTGACTCGGGCCTCGTTGCGGTAAAGCCACGCAATCGGGCTGCTCGTCTCCCCACCCTTGCAGAAGAACCTCCCGCTGGCGGTGTCGAGGGTGAGCGCCACGTCGCAGGAGGCGCCGGTGGGGATCGTCTCGGCCGAACAGATCGGGCCGGTGTGCCGCGCGACATCCGCCCGTACCTGCTCGGGTAGCTCGTGCCATTGGCGACGAGTTGACATACGGCGGCCCTCCGGACGGCGAGCGGTCCCGGGCAGTGTAAGCCCGGGACCGCTGGTCAGCCGCCCTATCCGGTCGGGCTGTCGGTGCATCCGGCATGGCACTGCGTGCACTCGGCCGCGCCCACATTTGTCCAGAGCGCGGCATCCACCGTGAAGCCAGCGGCTCGGATCGCGTCGACCGTCCGCGAGATCGGGGCACCGATCGGGTGTGGGACGTCATCGTCGGGTGTGGGCTCGGGCTCGTGATGGATAAAGCGGCCGGCGATGCGGTCACAAAACTCCGCGTAGTCGTACGTGTGCAGGATGAACGTGTGCCAGCCGATGTCGACCAGAGCGCTCGGGCCGATCGGCTGGGCGGTGACGGCGCAGGTGCCGAGGAAGGCGAGCCCCTGGTCCAGGATCCTGGGCGGCAGGTCGGGGGCCAACTCGGGATGGTCGTGGGCGATACGGGCGGACAACCGAGCGAAGAGCTCGTCGGAGACGAGGGCCCTTCCGGTGCTCCTTCGGGACGTGGTCAGCAGCATGACGCTCCTTTCGGTGGCTTTTACCGACCGTGCGGCCCGGCAGCCTCCTGACGCATACCGACGCGAACATCATCGATATGCGCGCTGCGTATACCGCGACGCCACACAGCGGGTTCAATGGTTAGGCTCGATGAGGTGACATGGACGGAGCCGTCGGTGACCCACTCGAACTGCCCCCGGTGCGGCGGACGGCTGGCCCGGGACAACAACACCGGCCGGTGTACGCCGTGCCAGGCCGCCGAACGTGATCGACTGAGCGCGCCGCCGGTGGTGCCGGCGAGCTTCTGGGACCACCAGCCGATGCGCCTTGCCCTCTCAGAGCGGCATCTCGGTCGGGTGATCCGGGCGTACCGCTGCCATCCGTACCACGGGCGGGTCGCCTTGCCGCAGAGCGTCGTCGCGGGGTGGCTGGGGATAACACAGGCGCAGCTCAGCCGAGTGGAGAACGGACCCCCGCTCGTACACCTGGACAGGCTGTCGCACTGGGCACAGCTCCTTCGGGTGCCGCCGGAGAGCCTTTGGTTCCGCCTTCCTGGTCAGCCCCAATGGGCCGGGGCACGCGCCGCGAATAACGCCCATGGCGACGAGCAGCGCGGGCATGCAGTCATGGCGGTTAACGTGGGGGAGGCACCAAAGCAAGGGGGTGGCGCTACGGACCGCCGACGCTTCAACGTCTTGGCTGCACTCGCGGGGCTCGCTGCGGGCGGCCACACGTACCTGCTCGCGGGACCCGGTGAGGTGCCCGGCAACATCAGCCTGGAGCAGGTACGGCTGGCGGGTTCCCTCGTCGATGACCTTCGGCAAGCAGATGCGGCAGCGGGCGCCGACCTGCTCTGCGACGTGGCAATTCACGCGCACGCCCGGCTGTCCGCCTGGGCGGCGCGGGCGAGCTACAGCAGGGAGGTCGGTGACGCGCTCCAAAGCGCCCTGGCTGATCTCTCCATCGAGGCAGCCTGGCTCGCAATCGACGCCGATCGCCGGCCTGAGGCGAGGCCCTACCTGCACGAAGCCATCACTCGGGCACGAATCGCGGACGACCCACAGGTGGAAGTCCGTGCCCTCACTCACCTGTCCCTGCTGATCCGCGAGAGTCAGCCTGGCGAGTCGCTGCACTGCGCCGAAGCGGCCCTTCGCATCTCCGCCGGGTGGGCCACACCTCGACTCACCACGTTGCTGCACCTGCGAAGGGCACCTGCCTACGCGGTCCTTGGGGATGCCAGTGGGTTCGGTCGCGAGATGGCCAAGGCCCGCCGGGAGTTGGACCGCGGCACTCACGAGGATGACCAGGGGTTCGTTCACTTCGTGAACGAACAAGAGCTGAACGGAATCGAAGGGCTCTCGTTTCTGGCCCTCGGCAGAGCCGAACGGGCTGTTCAGTCGTTGCGCGCCATCATCGCCAACCCCTCACCAAATCACCGGCGGAACCAGGTCTACTACACTGTGCACCTGGCTGAGGCGGCGTACCAGCAGGGCGACGTCAACGAGGCGGCACGTATCGCTCTGGACGTTCTGCCCGCCGTCAGCCAGATGAACTCGAAGCGAATCAGCCAACATCTCGCGCAGGTGCGCCGACGTTTGGCGGCACCACGCCAGACAACCACCACAACCCGGCAGTTCGTCGACGCATACGACGAGGCGGTGCGTCCGTGACCGACGGCTTAATTCTTCGTCGTTACAGTGCCGACGAGGCCAAGGGGCTTCTCGATCAGCTTGTTGACCTCTACCTGGAGGTATACGTAGGTAGCGGCGAGTTTTACAGTGAAGATCGATACCGGCGCCAACTCGACCTACACATGCAGAGATCGGGGTGGGAGTTGGTTACTGCCACGATCGGCGGCGCCATAGTTGGCTACATCTATGGTTTTCCACTACCTCCAGAGACGCAGTGGTGGGAAGGCATCCACGAGCCTGTGCCGCCCGGGTTCACCGAGGAGGACGGGACACGCACCTTTGCGCTCAGCGAGCTGCTGGTTCACCGGGCCTGGCGGCGTCAGGGCATCGCCGCGGCGCTGCACAATGTGCTGGTCACCAGCCGGACCGAGGCGCGAACCACGCTCTTGGTCCACCCCGACAATGCCACCGCTCAAACCGCATATCGCTCGTGGGGCTGGCGCAAGGTCACAGAGCTGCAGCCGCAGTGGAAGGGGGCGCCAACCTTCGCCGTCTTAGTCCACATCTCTGGCGGCGACCCGCCTGGACCTCCCGGTTAGCACGCTGACCACGATCGTCGGCCTTTACCGTCTAGAAGCGCAGCGTGGCCCGTCGACATGCAGTCATTGGTTGCGGACGCGTACGTCCGAGGCGCTGCGCGGCGACGAGTCGGGGTGTTGCGCATTGGCGTTGCGGAGCCTGGGGTCGCCGAGGCCGCCAGAGCCAACACGCCCTGCAATCGAAGGTTCACTCTATGTACCCATAGCACCTCAACTTGTCGAACTCCTGCCAGACAGGGTCAAATAGCGGTTGCCGCACTGACCGGCGCGGCAACCGCCCCGGTGCTCTCGCGTGAAGCAGGATCTACCTGCAGCCGTCCTCAAAGCACGCTGCGATCACGGCCCAAAGGAGGTCCCGTGGCCAAGCCGCTGGAACTGCCATTGTTCGAACTCGAGGACTTGAACATCGATGCCCCGAGCGACTTCACCATCGGAGAACCACTTCGGGTGTTCGATCTCTTTGCGGGGGCTGGAGGGCTTTCCCAAGGGTTCCTTCAAGCCGGTTTCACAGTCGTTGGCGCATCTGACATCGATCCCGATGCGTCTGCCACTTACGCCTTGAATTTCCAAACAGCACAGGCCATTTGTGGTGACATTCGGTCCCCAGAGATACGGGAGAAGATACTTGAGGCCAGCAAGGGCGTTGATGTTGTAGTAGGTGGCCCACCATGCCAGGCATTTTCCCAGGTGCGCAACCACTCCAGGATTATCGACGACCCAAGGAACTCCCTATACCGCGAGTTCGTCAAGGCTGTCGCTGAGATCAAGCCTGCTGCGTTCTTAATGGAGAACGTTCCAGGAATGGCGCAGATGGGCGTCCTTCAGCAGGTGAGAGAGGATCTGGAGCTAGATGGCGCCTATCGAGTGATGGCACGCGTTGTAGATGCCACAGACTTCGGCGTGCCCCAGACGCGGGAGCGACTCGTTTTCGTCGGGCTTCGCGACGACCTGAAGGTACCCTTTCCGACCTTAACTGGCAAGGAAGCAACTGCGTATCTGACGTTGTCTCGACGAGGGAAAGGCAAATATGTCATTGAAGGTCGCCGGGACGAAGCCAAGGCAGCCTCTCTTCTCGGAGCCTTGGCCGATGCCGACGACCTGAGCTTAGTCTCAACCGAGCAAGCAATATCCGATCTACGCATTTTGCATGCCGGTCGGCGACAAGACGAGATCGATGTCGCGGACCTAGGGGAAGCCGAGTCGGCCTACCAGCGCTTGATGCGCAAAGAGCTGGGCGAGGTGCTTACTAACGTAAGTGTCCCTCGGATAAATCCGGACACCGTCACCCGGCTTCAAGGAATTCCGGCTGGGGGCAATCACCGCGACCTGTCCGAAGAATTGACTGCCAGGTATATAAGTGGCCAAAAATGGGGGCCGAGCACTGGCAGTGGAAGGCTCGCGCGAGCACATTTCTACGCTTACCGCCGCCTGCACCCCGGCATGTGGGCATGGACTTTGAACACAAAGGCGGACAGCGCTTACCACTACAGTTCAACAAGGGCGCTCAGTGTCCGCGAGTTCGCACGACTACAGTCCTTCCCTGATCATTTTACATTCACAACGAACCCAATGGGAGGTAAACTGCCTGGGCGCATCGATGGCGGACCGGCCCATTCTAGATACAGACAAGTGGGTAACGCAGTTCCTCCGCTTCTAGCCGAGGCGCTCGCTCGACGGGTTCGAGCCCTTGTATGGAAGGCTCGCAACGAGGCCTAGATAGCCTCGCCACAGGACCCCTGTCGCAGAAGTGTTCCTTAGTTGGGTGATAACCAATATCCTTCTATGCCCACTCATCTCGTGATTTGCCACATTCCAATCTCGGAGCTTGCTTCAGACGAAGCTGACTAACATATAGTCCTGGGCGGGTGGCCATCCCGCCCATCCGCAATGGTGCAGCCTAGATGGCTCCACTCTGGCTGGCCTAATCGGTGTCCAGCGGCAGGTCGCTGGTCACCTCGCGACCCGGCTGGCAGGCGACTTCCACCCTCGCCCATCTCGACAACGCTGATGCAGCGCATAACTTTGCCTCAGACCCTGCCGTCAGCATGCGCGACTTCCTGGCGATAAATCAATAGGGCCTCGGACTACTCGCCATGTTGGCCGAATGCCCGAGAGAACTGCTCGGCGATCATTCGGCGTGCGCCCGCGAGCGACTCCGACCGAGTCGAGGACTACACGCTGCACCTCCCCGGCAAGCGTCGGCGGCAGGGCATGCACCTTAGGCAGACTCTGGGCTCGGCTCCCCAAGCCCTCTCCCCAGGGACCACACCCATCAGTCCTACACACATCACCTACGAAGCTTGACAGGTCGAGGCCACTTCGACCCTAACAAGGGCGGAAGAATGGTTGAATGGGGGCTTCTAAAACAAACTGAATAAAAGCCACAAACCACAAAAAGATCGCATTTTTATCGATGCGATCTCATGGGTCCCACACGTGAGGCTGTCTCTAGTAGTCTCGCCTGGATGGACCGCGATCAAGTGCTCTTTCCAATGCCGCCCACCGACGGATCGGAGCAAGTTCAGACTGAGGCGCGATTCGTTTTCGGCGAGCAAAACCGGATACGGCTACTCAACGAATATTTCAGTAGCACCGGCAGGGTCGAGCCAGGATCCGCCTGGATGCACGTCTATCGGCTATTGCTTTGGATTGACCGAACTACCGGCCTAGCCCACTGCTACGAAAGCGATAAGTGCCAGCCGGGTCGGCCATGGTATTCAAGAAGTCTTGCATTCCATGTGTGGATTGCCGAGGAAATGGGGGTAGAGCCCGACGGACTCGATGAACACATTGATTACATGTTCCGGAGTGTAACCTCAGACCTCGCGAATGCGACGCTCCTGAAGCGGGCACAGATGAGGTCGGCAGCAGCTTCCCAGCGACGACCATATGGAGGCCTTCGCCTTCCAGAACCAGGTGAAGACTCGGCCTTGGAGTCGATAGTCACTCAACTGCTAGAGCCATACCTATCGCAGAGGCCATCGCGAGCAGCGTTGAGGAGCCTCACTGAAGAGATACAAGCTCATCTGCGACTTGAGAATAAGCGCAAGAACCTCTTAGGCGAGGGTTTCGAAGACACAGTTACCAAGATTCTTCGGCTGAGTCCCACAGTCGTCCATGAGTACGATATTCATGTCCGACCCAATCTGGACAGCCTTCCGGGGTTCCGACCGGCAATGAACGGGAGCAAGACCCGACAGGTCGATTTGGCACTCGTTCACCGCGCATCGGGAAGGCGGAAGATGATTTCATGCAAATGGAGCGTGCGGAGTGATCGCGAAGAACAGTTCGTCAGCGACTTCCAGGATTACAGCGAGCTTGACAGATCGAAGCACGGCTTCGATTATATTCTAGTCACAAATGAATTCGATCCGGCCCGACTTGCCGCCGCTTGTGAAGTGCAACGCCACGGAAAACCATTATTCAATACGGTCGTCCACGTCAACCCGAAAGGCCCTCAGGTTGCGCAGAACGCATTCATGCCCCAGCCCGGGAAACGCGCCGCCGGCAACCTTCGCATGAATCGACATATTGAGACAGGAAGACTCTCTAGTCTCGACGCTTGGATTGACGAGCTTTAGGCCACACATTGAAGAACCTCCCGCCGACGTCTGGGCAACCGCTCCGACGACCGCCGCGTGGCCCTGTCCGCTCAGGCGCCGTCCTCGCAATGTGTTGACGACGGTTTCCCTGGACGAGTACGTCGACGAGCCTCGACGCTAGGTCACGTGACGCTGACCGATGACACGGCGATCTACCGGTGGCTCCGCTCCCGGCCAGATGAGGCGGCGCAACAGTCGTCGGAACGCCGTCACGTCAATGGGCGGTATACCTGTGAGTCATAGATATGACTCACAGGTATACCACTCACAACGACAGGATCGCTCGGGCGCGCCGCTTCCCCCGCGCCGCACGGCTAACGCGACGCCCCCGCCTTCTCCGACTACGGCTTCGCGCCGACACCGGGTCGGGCCGACGATCTACAAACGCGGACGGAGGCGCCCGGGAGCGCTCGGCTGGTTTTCTGACCTACGGCTGGTTACGGGCTTGCGCAGGTTGGTGACGTGGCCGCTGGCGTCCCCGAGCTGAGGAAGCCGAAGGTCGTCGTGGCCCCGGCGGCCAGCGAGCCGTTGTAGGAGACGTTGCGGACCGTCGCGGTCGACCCGCTGGTGCTCAGGGTGCCGTTCCAGACCTGGCTGATGCTCTGGCCGTTGTTCGACTCCCACCTGACGGTCCACCCGTTGAGGGCGGCAGCACCGGCGGTCACGGTGACCTCACCCTGGAAGCCGCCGGACCACGAGTTGACGGTGCGGTACGTCGCGGTGCAGGTAGCGCCGGAGGGTGGCGGCGTGGTCGGCGCACTAGTGGTGGGCGGGGCGGACGTGGGCGGGGTGGTCGTGGGTGGTGACGTCGGCCCGTCCGGTGGCACCAGGGGGCAGGTGGCGTTGTACCGCGAGACGCCGGTGCTGTTCGCCAGGGGGCAGAGGAACTGGGTGTAGCGGGTGTCGTTGTCCAGGAACGTCTTGAGCCAGGGGATCAGGAGTCGCATCTCGGTGGGGTTCGACCTGGTGAACGAGAGGTGGTCGTTGCCGGCCAGCTCCGCCCAGGCATGTTCCACGCCTGCGGGGAGCGTGTTGTAGATGCCCTGCACGTAGGTGGGCGTGACAGTGCCGTCGTTCTGTCCCGACAGGAGCATGGTGGGGACCTGGGTGGTGGACATGTTCAGGTTGTTGCCGGGAGTGCCTGGTGCGAGGCCGACCGCCGTCTTCAGGGTCGGCCGACGGAGGGCGGCCAGGAGGGTTCCGGCGCCGCCCGCCGAGTGGCCCATGACGCCCAGCCGGTTGGCATCGACGCGGTCGCGGATCGGGCTGGTTCGGGTGAGGTAGTCAAGTGCGGCGAGCAGCTGGGTGGCGCGGGCGTCGGCGCCGTCGGTGCGGCTGTTGGTCTCGATGCCGATCACCACGAACCCGAAGGACGCCAGCCAGGGGCCCATCCAGGCTTCCTCGTTGGCGAACAGGGCGGAGTAGCCGGGGACGATCGCCACCGCACCCCAGGTGCCCTGGCTGGTGTCGGTCGGGTAGTAGACGTACCCGCCGTTGAAGCCGTTGCCCGCGGGCACTGTCGCCTGCGTCGTGGCGAACGGGCCGCGGGTGGCGGCGACGCTGGCCGGGGTCGGATCCGGACCCCGTTGGTACGGGCTGTCGGCGGCGGCCGCGTCGCGTGTCGTTGTCGCCATCGCCAGGCCGGCGACCACCGCGAGCGCGGTCGCCAGCCATCGTGTGGGCTGCCTCATCTGCGGCTCCACTGCTGGTTGGCCTGGCCGGTGCAGGTCCAGAGGACGAGCTTCGTGCCGTTGCCGGTGCCCTGGTTGTACGGGTCGAGGCAGAGGCCGGACTGCACTCCGGTGATGGTGCCGTTCGCGTTGACGTTCCACTGCTGGTTCGTCCCGCCGTGGCAGTCGTAGATGGTGACCTGGGTGCCCGGGGTGGTGCCGTAGCCGGCGGCGTCGAGGCACTTGTTGCCGTAGACGGTGAGCGTCTTGCTGGACGTGTAGGTCCACTGCTGGTTGGTGCCGCCGTGGCAGTCCCACAGCGCTACCTGGACGCCGTTGGTGGTGGAGTTGCCGGGGACGTCGACGCACCTGCCGGACAGGGTGCCCACGATCGTGGTGGTCTGTCCGCCGCCGCTGCCCGGGTTGCCGATGCTTCCGGGCACCGACTGCAACGCGCTGTACCAGCGGGCTGCCATCTTGTCGTAGCCGCCGGCGGTGGGGTGGACGCCGTCGATCAGGTCGGCGGTGGTGAGGGCGCTGTGCATGTCGACCACGTGCACCCGCTTGCCGGCGTTGACCTTGCTCTGCACGATGCCGGGGATCGCCGCGTTGAAGGTGCGAGCGGCAGCGTCCTGGCCGCTGTTGGAGATCGGGATGATCTGGGCTACGAACACCTCGGCGGTGGGCACGGTGGCGGTGATCTTGTCGATCAGCGTGGAGAGGCGGTTCGGGGCGGTGCTCACGTTGTAGTTCTGCAGGATGTCGTTGGTGCCGATGTGCAGCAGGACGGTCTGCGGTCGTTGGGTGTTCAGCCAGCCGACGATGTTCGCGTCGATCTGGTCGATGCGCCAGCCGGGATGCCCCTGGTGGTCGTGGTCACCAAGGCTGGCCGGCCCGTTGAACTGCGATCCGACCAAGTCCACCGTGTACCTGTTGGTGGCGAGACGCTGCCAGAGTCCGATCCGGTACCCGCCGGGCACCTGTGTGCCCTCGGTGATGGAGTCGCCGAGCGGCATCACCCGGACCCCGCCGTTGGATTCCGCGTTGGCCGGCCCGGTGGGTGTCACCACTCCGGCGATGACGACGCCGATCGCGGCGAGCGTCGCGAGCCATCGTGCCCTCGTGCGCATAGCTTTCTCCCCTGGTTGGTCGAGCTGGCCGAGGGCATGGGCCGGCCGGTGGGGCCACCACGGGCAGCCGGCGACCGTCTGGGAGCGGGGCCGGCCGGACCGAGCAGCCGCCGGCTGCCGGGGGTTTCCCCGGCGTACGCCGATCGTCACATCGGCATGGCGTTACTGCCTCAGCACTGGGACGAGTGTGAGCGCTAACAGAGAAGAGTGTAGATTCGTTGGGTTGATCTGGTCTACCTCTACGCCGGTGCCATGGCCTACGCCTCGGCCATTTCCCAGAACCTCGCCACCGGCTCCAACTCGGTGTCACGCTGCAGGAGCGCGATCGGAAGCGTCTGGAACCGCACCCGGAACTTGCGCTGACCGCCGGCCTGGATCTGCGCGAGGGTGGCGGCACCCGATCGATCGAGGAGCTTGACGAACTCCGGCCACAACCCGTACTTCCTCGTCCATGGCGCATGGCCGTCCGCGACCGTGTGATCCCGCTCCACGACGAGCGTGTCACCGCGATCCACGATCTTGCCGAGGTAGTAGGACGCCGCCTCGGCCATGACGCTTGGCTCGCCCTTCTCCGGTTGGCTCGGCAGGTCGACGCCGAGCAGCCGGAGCGCCGCGGACACCTCGCGCGGAATGTCGCTGAGCACGCCGGCCGTCACGATCTGGGCGAAGGTCGACGCCACGACATCTCGCATGCCGCTGAGGTCCGCGCTGCGGGTGCGAACCTCAAGGGTGTCCACCTCGCAGTCCTTCAGGCTGATCTCCCAGGTGGAGGCCGGTGGCATCGACAACTTCTGGAACTGACAGCCCTGGAAACGGACGAACTGACAGTTCGTCCCGACCAGATCGAGCGATTCGAACGTGGCGTCCTGGATCGTCTCGTTACCCAGCCGGCCCGACTGTTCGACGAGGGCGCTCCAGAGGGCGCCGACGTTGGCCCGGAACGCGACGCCTCGCTGCTCACTGAGCATCCCGGCCTGGCCGTTGGCGGCTCGGAGGACTTCCAACGTCGCGTCCGACGCGCGGCGGACGATCCGCTTGACTGTCGCGGTCCGCCACTCGGAGAGGCCGAGAGCGCCCACCACCTGCCGGATCTTGCCGTCGGTCATCGAGGCGAGCATGGCGTCCGCGAGGAAGTAGTCGTAGAACAGCTCGTGGGAGAAGGCGAAGCGTCGCTCGTTGCCGGCCGTGGTGACAGCCATGCCGCACAGCGCGGTCAACCGGCGCCGCAGTCCGCGCCGCTGGTCGAGGTCCTCGTTGTCGATGGCAACTGTCGCTGCCAGCTCCAGCTCGGCAACTGTCACCAACCGCTCGTGCTCGACGGCCATCAGCTCGGCGACGACCTGGAACAGGTTCCGCAGCTCGTCGACGGATATCAACGGCGGCTGGTCCGCGCCGACAGTCAGCTTCATTGCCTCACGGCTGATGTACTGGTCGAGGACGAGGTCGGGCAACTCGTCGCTGATTCGCTTGCCCGGGTGGGCGGCCGGTGCGGCCTGCGGCCGGTACGCCTCGACGTAGACCTTGGCGAAGAACGGCAGCCGCAGCAGGTCGCGGTCCTCGGCCGGTATCTCGTCCAGCGCCTGTGGATCGACGCCACACTGCTCAAGGAAATCGTGCAGTTGGTCGTCGGTCCACCTGTGCACCAACGCCACCCGGTGGGCCACCGAGAGATCGATGTTCTGGGCGTTGTTCTGCAGGTCGGAGCGGTACTGGCTGAGGTAGTAGGAGGAGCGGGCGGACACCACGATGACGCCGCGGCCGCCGAGGTCAGCGATCCAGGTGCGCAGCGAGCTGAGCGCGTCCCCGTAGCCGACGCCACCCCGCAACTCGTCGAAACCGTCGATGAACACGGCCATCAGCCCGTTACGGCACAGCGTCCGCACCGCGTCGTCGTTGACGTTTGGCACGTCGACCACTGCGGATCCGATCGCCTTCTGCAGGTCGTCGAGCCCGGTCGAGCGGACGTACAGGAACAGTGGCGCCTGATCGGTCGTGTGGAGATCGTCCGTCTCTTCCTCGACAGTTCGCGCACGGTTCAGAGTGGTCTTGAGGAGTGCCCGCGTCTTGCCGATCCCGGCCTCACCTGCGACGAAGTACACCTGGGTCTGGGGTCCCCGGATCTCCAGTCGACGGTCGATGTCGCGCATGAGGTCCGTGAACGGCATCGGGTTGCCGACGCGCTGCGACCCGCCGAGGTCGGTCATCTGGACGGTCGGCTCGATCTGCAGGTTGGTTGGCCGAGACCAGCCGAGCAGCGTCTGCTCCTCGTTGAGCATCTGCAGCTCGAGCCCCTGCAGGTACTGGCGGACGCGCCTGGCCACTATCGGCCAGTTGGTGATGTGTCGCAGGAACGACGCGTAGCGGAGCCATCTGTTGCCCTCCGCCAGCCACTGCCGTTCCTCGCCAGGACCGATCCGGAAGCTGTCGACGCGCTCCTCGGCGCCGGCCTCCCGCCTCTGCATCCAGAAGAAGGTGACCACGCCCCCTGCCTCGTAGTGATGCAGCTCGTAGTCGGGGTCCCGAAAACCGGCGAGGTCGGTCCGCAAGCCCTCCACGAACACGGCGAACTCGGCGTCCTCCGGCCGGGCCGTCCGCGCATCGTTCAGGGCAGCGACGAGATCCCCGTCCCTGCCCGGCACCCGCACGTCACTGCGCCCGGGGCGGATGTACACGGGTTGCTGGGACGTGTACTGCGCGTACAGACACCAACGGTCAAGGTCGTCGGCGCAGATGAACGGCCAGAGCGCCAACGACCGGTTGGGCCACCGGAGCGTGGGCCGACGGAACGACTGGTCGGTCGCCCCTGCCGTCAGGTCGACCGATGCGCCATCGAGAAAATCGTGGACGGCGGCGGTGATCCCGGACAGCGCTTCCTGGACCTGTTTGGCCAGCTCGTCCCTGGCCGGCCCGGCCGGTATGGGTCCCCCGTGGTTCGCGTGGTTGCGCAGCTTCTCCAGGGTGGCGAACTCGGGGCTGCCGCTGCGGTACGCGCGTACGACATTCAACGTCTGCTGGACCAACTCGATCACGTGCGCGTGCTGGGTGCCGGACGTGCTGCCGAGCATCGATCGAGCAGTCCTCAGATAGGCCAGATAACCGCCGAACCCTGGGGCCCGTCCGATGTTCACCTGCTGCGGATCCCTGTCGTACATGGCGGCGGCCGTGCACAGCATCGTGAAACGGAGCGAGAAGTCCAGCGCGGCCAGGTACTCGTAGAGCGTGATCCGGTCGTCGTCCAGGTAACTGGCGAGGAGCTCGTCGTACTGATCGGATGCACTTGTCACAGGCCCACCCCGGCGTCCGTTCGACAGCTGGACTTGCCCAGTGTGACGAGACCTCCACCGCGCGGTAATCAGCCAGACGGGCGGACGCGCCGCCACCTGGACCGAAACGGCCGACTGGACCGCCCGTCGACGCCTCCACTCCCGCCGGGCGATTGCGCGTTAAGTTACGAGGATGGAGCAGCGGATCAGCCTGATCACTCTCGGCGTCTCCGACCTGGCGCGGGCCAAAACCTTCTACGAGCAGCTCGGCTGGCGCGGCCAGGAGGTCGAGGAGACGGTCTTCCTCCAGGCCGGCGGCCTGGCCCTCGTTCTCTGGAGCCGCGACAAGCTCGCCGCCGACGCGGGCGTCCCCAACCCGGACACCGGCGGCTTCGGCGGAATCACCCTCGCCCAGAACGTCCGCTCACGCGCGGAGGTCGACGAGGTGATGGCCACCGCGGGCAAGGCCGGCGCCGAGGTGACCCAACCGGCGCGCGAGACGTTCTACGGCGGCTACGCCGGCTACTTCGCCGACCCGGACGGTCACGTCTGGGAGATCGCCTGGAACCCCGGCTTCACGCTCGGCCCGGACGGCTCCCTGACCCTCCCCGACTTCGGCGCTATGGGCTGACCTGAGGTGTGACGGTCACTGCCGGCTCGCTGGGTGACGGCGAGGGTGAGGGCGAAAGACTCGCCGTGGGCTGGTCCGTCAGGTCGGGCGTCGGCGTCGCGCTCACCGAAGGAGCCGGCGCGGTCGGCGGGACCGGCGCGGACGGGACCGGGGCAACGGACGCGACGGGATCGGCGGGGACGGCCGGACCGGCTGACCGGGCTCGCGGGGCAAGCGCTGCCGAACGGGCAGCCGGCACCCGCGCCGGGACCACCGGGTGGACGGCAGGAGCTGGGACGGGCGGCCCGACCGAGGCGTCATTCGCCGTCGCAGGCGTGCCCCGGTCCAGCATCACCAGCTCGCCGCTGAGGGTCGGGGCGCTGCTGTCCGCGCTGGGCGCGATGGTCGCCGCTTCCGCCCGTCGCACCGGGCCGACGTCCGGTGACCCCACCGCGCCGGGGCCCAGCGTCGCGAACACCACAGTCGCGACCGTGGCGACAGCGAGGGCTCGGCGGTCCGGGCGTACGGCCGTCAGGGGCGCGTCGACCGGGGCGACCGGCGACAGCGGCACCGGCGGGGTGGCCTGGTGCGCGGCAAGCAGGGCATCGACCTGCGCGGTCACGGCGGCGCGGTCCTCGGTGGCCGCGAGGGTGAGGTAGAACCGGAAGTTCACGGCCGTGCTGGCCGGGACCCGCAGTCCGCAGAGTCGAGCGCTGTCGTGCAGCAGGGTGACAGGCACGTCGGGGTGGTGGGCGGCGCCACGCAGGTCCGCGTACCGCCATTCGCGCCGGTGCTCGCGGCCGGCGAAGGCCACGCGGTGGCTGGTCACGACGGCCATGCCACTGTCGACGACACGCAGGCCCGCCGGCAGGGCCGCGTCGGCAGTCTCGGCGAGGGCACAACCGCCGGGCGTGGGCAGGCCGGCGACGTGCCGGGCCTCCGCCTCGACAAGCTCTGCGACGGGTACGACGCGAAAGACGAGTTCGTCGTCGTCGAGGTCGACGGGGAGGCCGGTGCGGGGCTGCGTACATCCGAGGAACCCGGCGGCCTCGATGCGGAGCCGGACCAGGTGGTCCTGGCGTCGACGCCAGGCTGCGGTGGCGTCGCGGTACGCGCGCCGACGCCTGTCGTTCTCGCGCTCGGCCCAGGCGAGCCGCCAGGAGGAAGGTGCCAGTGCGGTCACGGTCACGCGCGGTACAACCGCTCATGTACGTGACAGGGAACGCTGCGGGGATCGATGCTTCCCTTTGCTCCCGAAAGGAGAGAATTGACGGACGTCGGCGGCTGCTCCGGTGGAGACCGGAGCAGCCGCCGGGACAGCACTACGGCCGCAGCGAGGTGAAGAACTCCCTCAGCTCAGCGGCGAGCAGGTCCGGCTCCTCCAGGGGCATGAAGTGCCCGCCGCGATCCGGTTCGCTCCAGTGCCGGATGTCGGTGCAGGCCCGCTCGGCGATCTCCCGGGGGAAGTCGGCCTGCGAGGGTTCGCAGCTCACCGTGAACGCGGCCGGCACGGTGATCGGGGGACGTGGCGTGTTGTGGTCGAAGTCGGCGTACTGCCGGAACGACGAGCCGATCGTGCCGGTCACCCAGTAGAGCGTGATGACGGTGAGCAGGGTGTCGGTGTCGATGCTGTTGGCCAGGTCGCCGTCGTTGTCGCTCCAGTCCCGGTACTTGTCGACGAGCCAGGCGGCCAGCCCCGCCGGTGAGTCGACGAGCGCCGCCGCGAGGGTGTCCGGCCGGGTGCCCATGATGGCGCTGTAGCCACCGTCGGTCTCGTCGTACGCGGCCTCGGCGTCCAGGAACGCCTGCTCGGCGGCAGACAGCGGACGGGCGTCGAAGCTGGCCGGGAACGGTGGATGGATCATGTGGATGCCGGCGACCTGCTCCGGGTAGAGGGCGCCGAGCCAGCCCGTGACCACCCCGCCGACGTCGCCGCCGAACGCGCCGTACCGCTGGTAGCCGAGCACGTCTGTCATCAGCTCGTGCAACGTCCGGGCCAGCACCGCCCGGGTCAGCGGCCCGTCGGGCAGCTCCGACCAGCCGAAGCCGGGCAGCGAGGGCACCACCACGTCGAACGCGCCACCTGTGGGGCTGGTGAGCCGGTCGACCAGGGGCAGCATCTCGACGAAGCTGCTGGGCCAGCCGTGGCTCAGGAGCAACGGCGGCGGCGCGGGCGCGCCGGCCGGACGGGTCGCCCGGACGTGCAGGAAGTGCAGCTTCCGGCCGCCGACGAGCGCCAATTGCTGGGGGTACGCGTTGAGCGCGGCCTCGCGGGCACGCCAGTCGAACCCGTCGTGCCAGTAGGACACCAGGTCCCGCAGGTAGTCGGGATCGGTGCCGCCCTGCCACGGTCGGTCGCCGCTGCGGTCGGTGAAACGGGTACGGGCCAGTCGGGCCCGCAGGTCGTCGAGGACCGCATCGGGTACGTCGATGCGGAACGGGGAGACAGACATGGATCCTCCGATAAGGAGGGCGCACTCCCCGACGCGGAAGGTCAGCTGTGGGGGCCGGCGGAGAGGAGCGCCCAGGAATGACGATGGGTGGTCACCGGGCTCACCTCCTCTCGGGGCTGACGACGATCACCATACCCGTCGCGGGGCGGTGCGTGCACGCGCCGCCGCCCGGGGCGACCCGGACGGCGGCGCGGCGGAGGTCAGACCGGTTGACCGGGCTCGGGGGCCTCGTACACCCGGCGGATGTCCACCTCCACCTCACCGATCGTCGTGGCGAAGACGTCGACGAACCGTCGCCCCCACTCCACGGCCTCCTCGCGGGAGCGCACGTCCACGAGCGCGAACCCGGCGATCAGTTCCTTGGTCTCGGTGAACGGCCCGTCGGTGACCGTGGTCTTGCCGCCGCTGACGGTGATCCGGGTGGCGTCCGTGACGGTCGGGCAGAGCCCTTCGGCGGCGACCAGGATCCCTGCCTGCGCGACCTCCTTCATGAAACCCTCCATCCGGGCCATGAACTCCGGGCTCGGGTTGAATGCTCCCGGCAGGTTCTCGTCGAGCTTGTGCATCATCATGTAGCGCATGGGTCGGTCCTCTCCAGATCGATGAGTGATGGTCAGCGGTTGATCAGTCGAGCGCAGAGCGCGGTGAGCCAGCCGAAGGTGGGTACGCAGGCGAGCGCCATCCGGACGCTGAGGGTGTCCTGGTCGGGCCAGGCCAGGACGGCGACGACGGCGAGCGCGCAGCCGAGCGAGAACGCCGCCCACAGGCGCTCCCCGTCCCGCCACCAGGTGCGGGCGAAGACCAGGCAGGCGATGGGCAGTGAGCCGAAGGCCAGCCCCGCGCCGACGCCGTGACCGATGGCGTGCCAGCTCAGCGTGTCGGGCGTGCCCTCCGGCGCGCCTGCCGGCCAGCCCATGCTCGGGTCGGAAACCAACACCCCGGCGATGACCAGGCCGAGGCCGTGCACGGCGATCAGCGCAGGCCCCCACGTCCCGCCCGGCTCGCCGCTCAGCGTCCGGCGCAGCCCGACCGCGGCGGCGAGGGCGAGCAACCCGGTCAGCACGAAGTTGGCGGTCTGGATCCAGCCCAGGTCGCCGAGAGCGAGCAGGCTGAGCGGCTGCCGGCTCAGGTCGAACCCGTCGCGGGTGAGCACCTGGGCGGCCGCCACCACCCCGAACAGCGGCCCGGCGAGGACTCCGCCGGCCAGTAGCGCCCTGGTCGTCGTACGCCGGGGGTCGGCGCCTGCCACCGCGGACCGTGCTCTCGTCTCGTTCTCCGTCGTCGTCATGTCCCTCTCCTCGTCTGTGCCCGGCCGGTCGCCGGTCCCGCGCGCCGGTGCGAGCCGGCTTTCACTGACGCGTCGAGTGGAGGGCACGGGATACGACATGACAGTCGAAGAATTTCTCAGCGGGTCGGCGCGACGCCGCGGGCACAGTCGGCGGCACGGGCGAACAGCAGCGCCCGCTCACGTTCGTTGCCGGTGAGGTGGGCTGCCCGGTCGAACTCGACGCGCGCCTCGTCGTAGCGGCCCAGCTTCGCCAGCAGGTCCCCGAGCACGCTTGACAGCAGGTGGTAGCCGGCCAGCGCCGGCTCGTCGGCGAGCGCCCGCGCCAGGTCCAGGCCGGCGGCAGGGCCGTCGGCGAAGGAGACCGCGACGGCCCGGTTCAGCTCCACGACCGGCGACGGTACGACCCGGGCCAGCTCCGCGTAGCCGGCCGCGATCCGCGTCCAGTCCGTCTCCTGCGGGGTACGCGCCCGCGCGTGGCAGGCGGCGATCTCCGCCTGGAGGGTGTACGGACCGGCGGGGATGCCGGCTGCTCGGGCCTGGTCGAGGGCTGCCAGGCCCCGGCGGATCAGCAGGTGGTCCCACCGTCCGCGGTCCTGTTCCAGGAGCAGGATCGGCTCTCCCGCCGGGTCGACCCTCGCCGCGGTGCGGGACGCCTGGATTTCCAGCAGCGCGGCGAGCCCGTGCACCTCCGGTTCCGCGGGCATCAGCCCCTGGAGGACGCGGGCCAGGCGCAGCGCCTCCGCGCAGAGGGCCGGGCGCATCCAGTCGTCGCCGGCGGTCGCCGAGTAACCCTCGTTGAAGATCAGGTAGATCACCTCCAGCACGGAGGCGAGCCGTTCGCCGCGCTCCTCGATGCCTGGCACCTCGAACGGCACCTTCGCATCGGCGAGGGTCTTCTTGGCGCGGGTGATCCGCTGCGCGACAGTGGTCTCCGGCACCAGGAACGCGCGGGCGATCTCGTCGGTCTTCAGCCCGCCGAGCATCCGCAGGGTCAGTGCCGCCCGCGCCTGCGGCGACAGCACCGGATGGCAGGCCGTGAAGACCAGCCGCAGGAGGTCGTCGTCGATCCGTTCCTCGAAGGCGGCGTCGAAGTCGGGGAAGAACTGGTCGTCGCCGAGATCTCGCCAGAGGTCGGCGACCCGTCGTTCCAGCAGGGTCCGGCGGCGCAGCGCGTCGATCGCCCGTCGTTTGCCGACAGTGGTGAGCCAGGCACCCGGGTTGGCCGGTACCCCGTCGCGCGGCCACTGTTCCAGTGCGGCGACCAATGCGTCCTGGGCCAACTCCTCGGCCCAGCCCACGTCACGCACCACGGCGGCCAGGGCGGCGATCACCCGCCCGGCCTCGATCCGCCACACCGCCTCGACTGTGCGGTGCACCTGCTCGTCTCCCATGACCGCCCATCACAGCAGGCCCGTCCGGTGGGGACAAGGAACACCGCACCACCAGGCGTCAGCCGGCGCGCCTGTGGCGCGCGGCGGTATCAGCCGGCACGCCTGTGGCGCGGCAGTATCAGCCGGCGCGCCTGTGGCGCGGCAGTGGACCGTCCGCCGGAAAGCGCGACCGCGTTCGCGGTGGGTACGCCTCGCAGTGCCCGGCCCACTGGTCGGCGGCGGCGGCGAGGGCGTCCGCGGAGACGGTGAGGAGCAGCGGGTAGACGGCGGTGGCGGGTCGGCGAATCCACGGGGGCAGTGACTCGGCGGAGAACTCGACGGTCAGCTCCAGCCGGCGGCGGCGGATCGCCCGGGTACGCAGGACCAGGTTGGGCTCGGTGAAGCGGACCATCGCCGACGGCGGGGTCGGTCCGCTGGCCGCCGTCGCCTGGCCGTGCAGCCAACTGCCAAGCGCGCGGGCCTCCTCGACCAGCATGCTCGGGTAGTGGTGCGACCAGGTCTGGCCGTCGGCGGTGCGGGCGTCCACCTCGATGAGCAGCCAGTCCTGCCAGCCCGGCGCGGCCCGCTCGGGATCGTCGGGCGGGTCGATGCCGGGCTGGTAGCCGACCGGGCGGATCCGCACCCGGGCACCATCGTCGGACCGGATCTCCACACGATCATTCTCGCCGCCGAAGCGGACAATAACTCCCAAATGAGGTTACTGAGAGATGGTCCGCCGGACACCCCGATGGTCGGCGCACGCGCCCGCGCGGCCACCGGTCAGGCTGACCGCGCCGTCCCGACACTGCACCAGATAGCCCCGGCCCGCCCAGAACTGCGGCACGCACTCGAACCAGTCGCAGACCTCGGCGGCCGGCCGGCGGACCCGGGTTCCGCCACAGAAGTCGTACCCCAGGGGATTTTCCGGAGCGCCGCAGCGCGGCCCGGCGGTCGCGGTGGGCGACGGGCGCGGCGCGGACGTCCGCTTGGTCGCGGTGGTGCGCGCGGGCGCCGGGGCCGCCGGGCGCAGCAGCGCGGAAGGCGCGCTGGGCGTCGACGCCGGCGTGGCCGCCGCCGCGACCTCCGCGCCGCCGGTCGGGTCCGACGGGTTCGAGTCGAACAGCGCCGCCGGCACCAGCAGCGCGATGCCCGCCGCCACCGCGATGGTCCGGCGACCACCAGGAACCAGCGAGGACAGCCGGGCCTGCGCGGGCGTGGCCACCGCCGGCCGGAACGGCTTGAGCTGGTCGTGCTCCGCGATCAGCTCGTCGAGCTGGGCGAGCACCGCGGCGCGCTGCTCGATCGCGTCGGCGAAGGCAAGCGTCAGCTTGAACCGGAAGTCCGCAGCCGCGTCGGTGGGCAGCAACAACCCGGAGGCACGCCGCCGGTCCAGCACCTGGATCAGGGTCACCGGCGCCGCCGGGTCGTGGGCCAGGCCGGTCATCCGGCCGTACGCCCAGTCGCGCCGGCCACGTCCGCCGAGCAGGACCAGGCGACGGCTGGTGATGACTGCCATGCCGGCGTCGGTGACGCGTACGCCGTCGGGCCGGCGTGGGCGCAGCGGCGCGGCCGGCGCGGCGACCGTCAGGTCCGGCGCGGGCAGCACTGTCGTGTGTCGCACCTCGACCAGTTGCGCGGCGGGCAGGGCCCACAGCACGACCTCGTCGTCGACCAGCTCAAGTGGGAGGCCCGCGCCTGCCGCCACGGAGCCCTGGAAGTCGGCGGCCAGCGCGCGCAGCCGCCGTAACTCGTCGTCGCGTCGCCGCCAGGCCGTCTCGGCGCCGCGGAACGTGCTGACCCGCCGCACGTTCTGCCGCTGCGCCCAGCGGTACCGCCATGTGGAACCCGTCGAATCAGTCTTCGCCACGCCGACTCCTCCGCCGCGCAGACCACCAATCTGGGTGTCACTCGGATTAACAGTCGCGACGGTCGGCCGGGACACGCCAGGACGGGCGAACTATCCGAACGGTGGAGCAACCGGGACGATAGGTCGATACTGCTGCGTCGATTCACCTTCCGTCGTGTCGTGCGGGGCGGTCGCTGTCTCGGTAACGTCAGCCGCAGCCGGGTGGCGACGCCGCCGCACCGCCCGTACGGAGGGGGTGAGGGTCATGCCGCCAGACACCCTGCCCGGCGTGGTGGTCGGGGTCGACATCGGCACCACGAGCACCAAGGCCATGGCGTACGACACCGACGGCCGGCTGCTGGCCAGCCACTCCGCCGGCTACCCCCTCGACGACCCGCTTCCCGGGTACGCCGAGCAGGACCCGGAGCTGATCCTCACCGCCGTCGTCGAGTCGATCCGGGCCGTGGTGACCGAGCTGACCGTTCCGGTGTCCGGCCTGGCCTTCTGCTCCGCCATGCACAGCCTCATCGGGCTCGACGCGGCCGGCGACCCGCTCACGCCGTCGGTGACCTGGGCCGACTCCCGAGCCACCCGCCAGGCCGAACGGCTGCGGGCGGTGCCGTCCGGGCTGGCCCTGCACCGGCGCACCGGCACGCCCATGCACCCGATGTCGCCGCTGCCCAAGCTGCTCTGGTTCGCCGAGCAGGAGCCGAAGCTCTTCGAGCGCGTCGCGCACTGGGTAGGCATCAAGGACTGGGTGCTGCGGCGACTCTGCGAGGCGCTTGTCACCGACCACTCGATCGCCTCGGCCACCGGCCTGCTGGACATCCACACCCTCCAGTGGGACACCGAGGCGCTCACCATCGCCGGCATCACCGAGGAGCAGTTGCCCCAACTGGTCGCCACGACCGCCGTCCTGCCCGGCCTCACCCCGACGGCCGCCACCGCCCTCGGCCTGCCGCAGCGCACCCCCGTGGTGGTCGGCGCCGGTGACGGGCCGCTGGCCAACCTGGGCCTGGGCGCGGTGCACCCCGGCATGGTGGCCTGCTCGATCGGCACCAGCGGCGCCATGCGCGTCATGGTCGAACGCCCCGGTGTGGACCCGCTGGGCGGGGTGTTCTGCTACGCGCTGACCGAGGACCGGTGGGCCGTCGGTGGCGCCATCAACAACGGCGGCCTCGTCCTCAAGTGGGCGGGCGCGGCGCTCGCGCCGGAGCTGGGCGAGCACCCCGAGGAGGAGCTGGTGGCCCTCGCCGCCCGCGCGCCGGTCGGCTCGGGCGGGCTCATCATGCTGCCGTACCTGCACAGCGAACGCGCTCCACACTGGAGCGCCCTGCCCCGCGGCGCGTACGTCGGGCTGACCCACGGGCACCGCCGCGAACACCTCGTCCGGGCCGCGATGGAGGGGGTGTGCCAGCAGCTCGCGCTTGTGCTCAGCTCGGTGCGCGCCGCCGGCAACGAGGTCCGCGAGATCCGGGCCGGTGGCGGTTTCGCCCGCAGCGGCCTGTGGCGGCAGATGCTCGCCGACGTGCTCGGCACGCCGGTGAGCTTCCCGGCCGGCCGCGAGGGGTCGAGCTTCGGCGCCGCGCTGCTCGGCATGCAGGCGCTGGGCCTGATCCCCAGCATCGACGTGGCCGCCGACCTGGTCCGCATCGAGGAGGTCATCCGCCCCGACCCGGCTGCCGCCGCCACGTACGCGACGCTGCTGCCGCTCTTCGCCGAACTGTACGACGCGCTGGTGCCCACCTTCACGTCGATGCGTCGGCTGGCGCCCGGCCTGCCCGCCGAGCCCGAGACCCCCGCAGGACCACCGATGTAGGCCCTTCGGCCGGCCCCGCCCAGGGCCGACCCCCGTCCCGAAGGTCGTGATCGCCGTGCTCCCACCCCTCGCCCTCGCCGACCCGCTGACCTCCCTAGCCGACCCGCTGACCTCCCTCGCCGCGCCGGCCTCGATCTCCGCGCCGGGCTCGTTCGCGGCACCGGCCTGGCTCACCGCACCGGCTTCGTTCGCCGCGCCGGCCTGGCTCACCGCACCGGCGTCGTTCGCCGCGCCGGCCGAGCCGGTCACCACCGCTGGCGACGGCCAACTCGTCGTCGCCGCGCTGCTCGGCATCGTCGCCGTGGTGCTGCTGATCGCCTGGGCCAAGGTGCACCCGTTCCTGTCGCTGATCCTCGGCGCGGCGGTGCTCGGCGTGGTCGCCAGCGTCGCGCCCGACAAGATGATCACGTCGTTCACCGGTGGCGTCGGCACCACTGTCGGCGGCGTCGGGCTGCTGATCGCGCTGGGGGCCATGATCGGCGGTCTGCTCGCCGAGTCCGGTGGCGCGGACGGCATCGTCACCCGGGTCGTCGGCCGGGTGTCCGGCAGGGCGCTGCCCTGGGCGATGGCCGGGGTGGCGGCGCTGATCGGGTTGCCACTCTTCTTCGAGGTCGGCGTGGTGCTGCTGGTGCCGATCGTGCTGCTCGTCTCGATGCGGACCGACGTACCGCTGATGAAGCTCGGCATCCCGGCGCTGGCCGGCCTGTCGGTGCTGCACGGCCTCGTGCCACCGCACCCGGGGCCGCTGGTGGCGATCTCGTCACTCAACGCCGACCTGGGCCTGACGCTCGGGCTGGGCCTACTGGTGGCGATCCCCACGGTGATCATCTCGGGACCGGTCTTCGGCAACTTCATCGCCAGGTACGTCCCGGCGACCGCACCGGCAGCGCTGCTGCCCACCCGCCGCCAGCCCGCCGCAACGGCGGGCAGCACCCGGGCGACGGGTTCGGCCGGGACGCCCGACCGCCGCGATGTGGACGGTGACCTGCTCACCGACGACGACCTGGTCAACCCGGGCGGTGGTCGACCGGGCGAACCGGTGGACGACAGCGGCACGGAGACCGCCAGGCGTACCCCGGCGTTCTGGCCCGCGGTGATCACCGTCCTGCTGCCGGTGGTGCTGATGCTGCTGCGCGCGATCGGCGAGCTGGCGCTGGACGAGGGCACGGCGGGCCGCAAGACGCTTGACATCGTCGGCACGCCCATCGTGGCGCTGCTCGCCGGAGTGATCCTGGCGATGTTCACCCTCGGCTACCAGGCCGGGTTCAGCCGGTCCCAGGTCTCCTCGGTGCTCGGCGGTTCGCTGCCCCCGATCGCCGGCATCCTGCTGATCGTGGCGGCCGGCGGCGGGTTCAAGCAGGTGCTGGTGGACGCCGGGGTCGGCAACCTGGTCGCCGACGCCGCCAAGGACGCGAACCTGTCCCCGCTGCTGCTGGGCTGGCTGGTCGCGGTAGGCATCCGGGTGGCCACCGGCTCAGCGACGGTCGCCACCATCACGGCGGCGGGCATCGTGGCACCACTCGCCGCGACCCTGGACCGACCGGGGGTGGCCCTGCTGGCGCTGGCCATCGGCTGCGGGTCGCTGTTCTTCTCGCACGTCAACGACGCCGGGTTCTGGCTGGTCAAGGAGTACTTCGGCCTGACCGTCGGGCAGACCATCAAGAGCTGGTCGGTGATGGAGACGCTCATCTCCGTGATCGGCTTCGCCGGCGTGCTCCTGCTCGACCTGGTGGTGTAGCGGGCCCGGGTCAGGCCGCCTCGACGCCGGAGATCAGATAGCGGTGCACGTCGGCGTCGAGGATGGCCACCGTCTGGGCGTCGCTCGGCCCGGCGCCGCGGAACGCCGCCAACTGCTCCGGCGACTCCCACCGTTCGAAGATGTGGATGCGATCCGGGTCGAGCGGGTCCGCCGCGAGCAGGAAGTCGAGGCAGCCGGCCGCCGCTCGCGCCTGTTCGATTGTCTCTCGGCAGCCGGAGAGGTAGTCGTCGCGGGCGCCCGGCTCCACGCACAGACTGCCGGCAATGATCAACAAAGGTGCCTCCCCCGGGGCCGGTACCGCTGATGCGCGGGATACCACAGAGTCATAGTTATACCTCTGAGGTATGGCGCTCGCGGGGACATCGGCTCCCGGACGGGTGACGGCGGTCCCGCCAGCCCCATCCGCCTCCTCCGCTTCTTATCGTGCAAACGTGAGAAAAAGCGACAAGAAGCGCTCATCTTCCCTGTTCGCGCCGCACCCCCACGTACTCCTCAGGTGGCTGGCGGCGGCGGTCGCGCTTGCCGTGGTCGCGACGACGGGGCCGGCCACCGCCGACGGCCCCGGCCCGGCCGCCGGACCGGACCACCAGACCACCCCGGGGTACGGCGCCGAGCCTGCAGCGGGCGACGGGCCGGCAGGGAACGACGGTCCGGCAGACGACGGGCCGGTGAACGACGGGCCGGTAGACGACGGGCCCACAGACGACGGGCCGGCGGACGGGGACGGGCCGGCGGACGCGGGTGGGCGCAGCGACGAGCCGGGCGTGGAGCCCGCGCCGGAGCGGGCGCCGACAAGCGAGGTGTCCTGGCTGTCGTTTCCCGGCGGGGCGTTCGCTGTGGACTCGCTCGGGCACACGGTGCGGTACCGGGCCTGCGACGGCGACACCGGCCGGGTCGCCGACCCGGACATGCTGGTCGCCGCCGGGGTGGCCAGCGGTGAGGTGACCGTCGAGGGCAGGAGCTTCCGCTACCGGGTGCCCCTGGTCGGGCGCAGCGACGGCACGCTCGTGGTGTCCGGGCCGCGGGCCCAACCGGTGCGGCTGACCGGCGTGGTGGTCACCAGCCCGCAACCGCCCACCGATCCGGTCGAGGGCGCCCGGCTGTTCCCCCTCAGCGGGCAGCTCGCCCGGGTGGTCGCCGACGCGAGCCTCAACCCGTCGGGAGCCACCGTCCGCGACCTGTCCGGTCGGTACGGCGACCAGCAGATCTCGGTCAACGGCGCCCTGCGCCCCAAGGCCGCCAGCGTCATCAAGCTCTGGATCCTGGTGGAGCTGCTGCGCCGGGTGGACTGTGGACAGGTCTCGCTCGACGACGGCGTGCTTGTCACCCCGGCCGACGTGGTCGGCGGCACGGGTCAGCTCCAGTTCGAGACGTTCCCGCAGGTGGTCACGCTGTACCGGCTCGCCCGGTACCTGATCAGGTTCAGCGACAACGTGGCGGCCAACGTGCTGATCACCTACCTGGGCGGGTTCACCCCGGTCAACGCGCTCATCGACTCGATGAACCAGCGGTCCACCATCCTGGCCCGCCGGATGCTTGACAGCGCGGCGGCGCAGCGCGGCGAGGAGAACTACACCAGCCCGGACGACGTGGTGTCGCTGCTCGGCGCGGTCTGGGACGGCGAGATCCTCACCCCGACCTCCCGCGACCTGATGATCGGCTTCATGCGGGAACAGACCCTGAACACCAAGATCCCGGCGGCGCTGCCACCCGGCGTTCCGGTGGCCCACAAGACCGGTGACCTGCCGGACGCCTCCCACGACGTCGGCTACTACCTGATCCCCGGCACCGAGACCGCCGTCGCGTTCCTCACCGCCGGTCCGATGGCGACCGGCGACGAGACCGTGCGCCGGATGGCCCGGACCGTCTACGACTTCCTGGTCACCCCGACCGGCGGGGCGGTCGAGGAGTGAACCGGCGTCAGGCGCCGGGGATGTTCGCCGGCGGGTCCTCCCCCACCAGGTCGGCCGCCGGCGGGTCGGCCGCCACCGACAGCCCGAAATCCGAGTACGTCAGGTCGAGCTGGGCCGTCTTCGCCTGCTCCGTGGCCAACTCGATCCGGTAGCGGACCAGCCGCCCCTGCTCGTCCACACTGGCGGTGAACGGCACCTTGGCGGCCCGGTCGCCGAGCACCCCGCCGATCCCGCCGCCCAGCACGTTGGCGCTGTCGCGCAGGTCGAGCGTGCCCGCGTACTCCCGGGTGCCGGTCTGGCGCACACCTGCCGACGTGGTCAGCGTGCTGGCCAGCCGGGTGTTGTCCAGGCCCTTGTTGCTGACCGGACTGCCCGGCGCGCCGACGTGCCACCAGGTCTTGCCGTCCCAGACCGGGACCCGGCGGTCCGGGGCGCTGACCCGCACGTAGACGTGCGGACCTGTGGTCAGCCGCTCGATCCTCACCTCGCCGTTGGGGACCTTGAGCGAGGTGGTCTCCGTGCCGCGCCGCGCCTTCGGGTCCCACACCACGACCGTGGTGTCCCCCTCGGCGGTCCCGCCGCTGCCCACGGTCAGCCGGTACGGCTGCTCGTCGACCTTCGCGGCGGCGGCGACAAGCACAGCGGCCGGATCTGTCGGGGCCGGCGCCGCGCCGGTGGGGGCGGTCGACGTGGCGGCTGCCGGGCGGTCCGCGTCCGGCTCGTCAGCGGCGGCGACCACTGCCCACACGCCTGCCGCCACCGCCACGACGAGGACAGCGCCGACGGCGACCAGCTTGGGCTTCTGCACTGTCATCTCCCCTGGGCGGTGCGGTCCGGCCAGAGTAGCCGGACCGCACCGGGTCACGCGCGGCTGATCGCGTTGGCGTGGATCGCCTCGTTCAGGTACGCCGCCAGGCCGGGGGCGATGTTCTCGTAGTAGGCGGTGAACCGCTCGTCGGCCAGGTACATGTCGGCCAACCCGGTGTGCCCCTCGTACGAGCACTCGTAGAACCAGCGGCTGATGAGCAGCCGGTGCTCCTCGGCCAGGTCCATCGCCTCCGGGCTGTCCGCCGGCACGCCCGCGGCGAGCACCGCGACGATCCGCCGACCCCAGTCCTCGTTCTCCGCCCGGTGCCGCAGCCAGTCGTCCTTGGTGTAGCGGGCGACCCGCCGGTTCGACTCCCGGTACGCGTCGGTGTCACCCCACCGTCGCTCCGCCTCGGCCCGGTGCTCCTCCGGGTCGACGTCACCGAAGACCTCGAACCGCTCCTCCGGCGTGAGTTGGATGTTCATCTTGCTCGCCTCCATCGCGAACTCGATCGCCGTGACCATCTCCTGCAACCGCTTCAGCCGTACCGTCAGCAGCTCGTGCTGTCGGCGCAGGTGCGCGGCCGGGTCGGCCGCCGGGTCGTCGATGATCGCGGTGATCTCCTCAAGTGGGAAACCCAGCTCGCGGTAGTACAGGACGAGCTGCAGCCGTTGCAGGTCCTTGTCGTCGTAGCGGCGGTAGCCGGTAGGCGTCCGTCCGCTCGGCGAGAGCAGGCCGATCTCGTCGTAGTGGTGCAGCGTCCGTACCGTCACGCCGGCGGTCTTCGCCACCTGACCCACCGTGTACGCCATGGTTCCCCTCCCTTCCGGGAACCAGGCTCCCGCCTGCCGTTACGTCAGGGTCAAGCCCGATTCTGACCCACCGTGGCGGGGCTGTCCGGGCGCCCGTAGAGATAGCCCTGGCCGCGTGGGCAGCCGATCGCCGTGACCGCCTCGTGCTGGCGTTCGGTCTCCACGCCCTCGGCGATCACCGCCAGGTCGAACGCGCCGGCCAGCCGGGTGACCATCTCCACGGTCGCGTACGCCCGGTCGTCCGTGCCCAGCCGCGCCACGAACGACCTGTCGATCTTCAGCTCGGTGGCCGGGATGCGGTGCAGGTAGCTCAACGACGAGTAGCCCGTACCGAAGTCGTCGATGGCGATCTGGATGCCCAGCTCCCGCAGCTGGTGCAGCCGTTCCAGCACCGCGTCGGTCCCCTCGATCAACGCCGACTCGGTCAGCTCCAACGTCAATGCGCGCGGCGCCAGCCCGGCGCTGGCGGTGGCCGCCGTGACAGTGGCGATCAGGTCGGGCCGGCGCAGGTGCGCCGCGGCGATGTTCACCGCGACCGTCGCCTCCGGCGCGCGGGCCCGCCAGGTCGCCGCCGCCCGACACGCCTCATGGATCACCCAGCGATCGATCGGGATGATCAGCCCGGTCTCCTCGGCCAGCGGCAGGAACTTCGCCGGCGGCAGCATCCCCAGCCGCGGGTGCCGCCAGCGCACCAGCGCCTCGGCGCTGCGGACCGCTCCGCTGGCCAGGTCGACGATGGGCTGGAACTCCAGGTGCAGTTCCTCCTCGTCGACGGCCCGGCGCAGGTCGGCGATCAACTCCGCCCGGGACACGGCCGACTCACGCAGACCCGGGGTGCACGTCCGGTACGCGGACTTGCCGGCCGCCTTCGCCGCGTACATGGCGATGTCGGCGTCGCGCAGGAGGTCGCTGTGCGAGGCGTGCTGCGGCCCGTACTCGGCGATGCCGATGCTCGCCGACGGGTGCACGCCCACGTCCTCCTCGCCGTCGGAGGGCCGCAGGGCGTCCAGCAACCGTTCGGCCAGCCGCTCCGGTGACACCGGCCCGTCCCGCTCGACCAGCACCGCGAACTCGTCCCCGCCGAGCCGGGCGATGGTGCCGTCGCCGGCCACCGCCGTCCGCATCCGGGCCGCCAACCCGGTCAGCAGGGTGTCGCCCGTGGCGTGCCCGAACCGGTCGTTGACCTGCTTGAACCCGTCGAGGTCGAGCAGCAGGACCGCCACCGGACGACCGTCGCGCAGCGCCAGGCGCAGCAACCTGTTGAACAGCAGCCGATTCGGCAGTCCGGTGAGCTGGTCGCCGTACGCGAGCCGGCGCAGTCGCGCCACCAGGCGCAGGTTCTCGTTGGCGGCCAGCCCCTGGCGCACGGCGAGTGCGGCGAGCAGCGCCATCATGGTCACGAAGACCAGCTGCGGGGTCTGGCCGGTGGGTTGGCGGGCCAGCAGCACCGCGATGATCGCCCCGCCGACCGGCAGGTACGGCAGCGCCACCCGCCACCACGGCGGCATCGGCGACTCCGCGGTCTCGTCGGTGCCGTCGCAGTCCGGCGGCGGCGAGTTTCCGGAGGCCACGCCGATCAGCAGGTAACTCAGCGGCCAGCACAGGTCGATGGGGTGACCGGCAGCGTAGTCGGCGCGGGCGACAAGCGAGACGTAGACGACGTCGGCGACCACCCGGATGGTGAGGCTCACCGCGAGAACACTCATCGGCCGCCACAGTGGACGCGCCGGCCCGGCCACCGCCACCAGGATGGTGAGCTGCATGAGGTCGAACATCGGGTAGAGCAGCCCCAGCGTGCGCGCCGGGTCGGCCAGGTCGGCTGCGGCGACCCCCCGGAACACGAGCACCCAGCCGATCGGCACCAGCGCCAGCGCGACGATCACGCCGTCGAGCAGCGTCCGTGCGCGCCCCACCCCGGACCGGGGCCCCGACGGCGAGCTGAGCAGCGCGGCGGTGCCGGTGAGGATGCCTGCGGTGAAGACCACGCCCACCAGCGGGGTGTGCGGCAGGTCGTCGCCGACCAGCCGCTGCGCCGTCCAGATCGCCCGGCCCAGCGCGGCGAGCGCCATGGTCACGGCGAGCAGCGTCCAGAACCGGCGCAACGGGGCCGGATGTCGGCGGGCCACGCGAGCGCAGGCCACGGTCGCCCAGCCGGCCACCAGCAGCGCGCCCACGTCGCTGACCAGCGCGGCACCGGGCAGCGCGGCGAACAGCCAGAACGCCTCCACGACGAGGACCACGCCGACGACTAACAGCCCGACCCGACCCCACCCGGCCCAGGCCCCACCACTCGGGCAACCGACGATCGGCACCACGGCGGTCGGCTCGACGGGGTTCGGCTCCCCCGAAGCCTGCTTCACGTCCTGTCGCGACACGGTCGCTCCGGCTCTTCGTCGTTTGTGCACCCACACGCGGACCGGTCCACGGCAAACTTCGAAAGCCTAGCCAGCACCCGGTTATGCCGCCAGGCCGCCAGCGGTGGAGCGGTCCCGCCGCCGACGCTGTCGGGCCTCGCTCCCTTTGGCGGCCCACTGTGAACCGCGCCCCACTTCCGGGGCAGCTCGACAGCGACCCAGGTGAGCGTCTGAGGTCGCCGGGGAGCCGAGGCGACCGGAGAGCCGGGGGATCAACGGCCAGCGGACCGGTTCCAGGGCGAGCGGGGAAGTGTGGTGCCGGCCAGCGGCCGACGCGCGCGTCGGCGTTTCCGCCGGCCGGGGGTGCAGGGCGGGCGGCGAACGGTGTGCACCGCGGGGCCGGCGGACGGGGGCTGCCGGCCGATCAGCCAGCACAGGAAGCGGGCCATCTGCGGCTCAGCCGACCGGGAGGCGCTTGGCGTCGGACGTGGCGATCTCGTACTGCGCCCCGCAGAACGTGCACTGCTGCGCGTACCGGGTGCGGACCGGGATGAGCGGAATGAAGAAGAGGGTGAACGTGGTCGACCGGCGGGTGATGACCTGCGCGGCGTGGTTGCCGCAGTGGCGGCAGACCTGCTGCACCACACCGGACCGGTCGACCTTGGTACGCAGACCAAAGATGAAGAACATCGCCCGCCAGTACCCACTTGACCCCGAAAAGTCACCGAATCCAGCGAGCGGATCGGTAAATTCCGAGCTTCCCCGCCATGATCGTGCTCGATCCAGGATGTAGTGGCCTCGCCGCGCGAACGAGGCCACTACATCCGTGATCGAGCACGATCAAGCGAGAACGCCGAGCACGGTCATGGCGAAACCGTCAGCTTGCCGCTCCGGAGGGCTCGGGCTCCAGGCCGGGCACCTCGGTCGAGATCCAGATCGGCTGCCAGTCCGGCACCTCGTGGAATCGGCGCAGCTCGGCCAGGCCGGACACCGACCCGGTCCAGGCCGCGTACGGGGGGTTGGTCTCGTCGAAGCCGCTCTGCACGAAGGTGAGCGTGGTCCGGCCGTCGGACTCGGCCAGCTCCCAGTTCGTGACGCCGGTCGGGCCCCAGTCCACTGACATCTTCCGGCCGGGCTCCAGGTCGACGATCTTGGCCGCGAAGCCGTTCTCGAAGCCGCCCATCGCGTACCGGCCGCCGACCCACGGCTCGATCCCGATGGGGTAGCCGAACCAGGCGCTGGCCTGCTCGGAATCGGCAAGCGACTCCCACACCTTGTCGATGGGGGCGGCGATGACCAGCTCGCCGCGCAGGTCGGCGGAGGTGAAGTCGGTGCGGGGCAGCAGCGGCCGACCCTCCAGGTGTGCGGCCAGGTTGGCGATGGACAGCGCCCAGTACGTCTGCAGCACGCCACGGATGCTGGAGCCGGTCATCGCCTCGTTGAAGTCGAAGTGGCTCTGCGTCAGCGTGAGCACAGTGCTGTCGGTGCCCTCTGCGGTCAACTGCAGCTCGGTGGTGGTCTCCACCCCGTCGAGCAGCCAGCCGAAGCGCAACGTGTCGTCGTCGGCGTGCAGCAGGCGCTGGTGCGGGGCGTCACCCTCGGGCGTGTAGCGGCCCCAGAACTCGTACCGCTGGGGCAGCTCGACCTCGGCGTGCTCGGCCAGCCAGAGCCGCAGCTCGGCCGGGTCGGTCAGTGCCTCACGGACGCGCCCGACGGGCGCGGAGAGGCGGGCCTGGACCTTCAACGGGTCACTCATGTGTCGTTCCCTTTCGGATAGCAGGCGACGGCGAGCTTGAAGGCATCTCCTTCACTGCCGCCGTAACGGGCGAACAGGTCCTGAAGTGCGGTTTGCAGGTCGTGCAGGAACTGCGGGCGCTGCTCGGCGGGCACCCGGATCTCGCCGGAGACCCCGATCGAGGGCAGCTCGGGGGCGGCACGGTCCAGGGCCGCGACGTCGGCCTGGACCTCCTCCATCAGGTCGAGCAGGTAGCCCAGGCTCAGCTCGTCGCGGGCCCGGCGCAGCCCGATCCGGCCGACCAGCCGGGGGGACAGCCAGTAGGACCGGGCGGCGGCCTGGTAGATGCCTTCGGTGATGCCCCGGACCTTGCGCTCGTTTACCAGCTCGACGAGGCCGGCCGCGACGAGCTGCTTGACGTGGTAGTAGACGCGCTGCGGCGTCTGATCGAGTCGGGCCGCGACCTCGGTGCAGGTGCGCGGTTCGGCGAGTTGCCGCAGCACCTCGACACGCTGCGGCTTGAGCAGGACTTCGGCCTGCTCGATCTGCTCCAGGTACAGGACGTCTCTCATGGCAAAATCAGTTTGTACGTACAAAACTTGTTTGTCAATCGCTTCGCGAGAAGCCGCGCCGACTTTCTCGACGCGGCTTCAGGCAACGGTCAGCAGGTGGTCAGGGCAACCAGTCCGGTCGCAGCGGGTAGCCGTTCACACCGTCCGGGCCGTTGTGGGTGGCCAGTACCTGGTGCAGCTGGATGCCGTTGCGTTCGAACGCCATCCGCGACCCGGCCATGTAGAGCCCCCACACCCGGGCCGTGCCCGCGCCCACCTCCGAGACGCAGAAGTCCCAGTGCTCCACCAGGTTGCGGCACCACGCGGCAAGCGTCAGCGCGTAGTGCTGGCGCAGGTTCTCCTCGTGGTGCACCTCCAGCCCGGCGTCGTGCACCTCGCTGATCAGCCGCCCCGGGCCGGCCAGCTCGCCGTCCGGGAAGACGTACCTGTCGATGAACGCGCCCGAGCGGTGCGGCGCGCGGTTGTCCGCGCGCGTGATGGTGTGGTTGAGGAGCCGACCCCCGGTCCGCAGTCGGGACCGCAGCGCCCCGAAGTAGGCCGGATAGTTGCGCACCCCGATGTGCTCGGTCAGCCCGATCGAGGAGATGGCGTCGAACTGCTCCGCCGGCGCGTCCCGGTAGTCCAGGTGCCGCACCTCGGCCAGCTCGCTCAGCCCCTCCCGCTCGATCGCCGCCTGCGCCCACTGCGCCTGCGCCTTCGACAGGGTCACCCCGAGCGCCTTGACGCCGTACTCGCGGGCCGCGTGGCGGACCATCCCACCCCAGCCGCAGCCCACGTCGAGCAGCCGCATCCCCTTCTTCAGCGCCAGCTTGCCGGCGACCAGGTCGTACTTCGCCGCCTGGGCCTGCTCCAGCGTGTCGTCCGGAGAGCGGTAGACCGCGCAGGTGTACGTCATCGACGGGCCGAGCACCTTCTCGTAGAAGGCGTTCGAGACGTCGTAGTGGTGCGAGATCGCCGTGCTGTCGCGCACCCGCGAGTGCCGCAGCCCGTTCACCACCCGCTTCCAGCGCGGCTGGGCCTCCTGCGGCGGGGCGGGCGGCGGCATCAGCCGCTCCCAGCCCAGCCCGCGCACCAGCGCCAGCCCGTCGGCGAGCGACGGTGGGCGCAGCCGCAACTCGTCCTTGAGCACCCGCAGCGCCTCGTACGGGTCACCCGGGTGCACCCCCTGCAACGCCAGGTCACCGCTGACGTACGCCCGGGCCATGCCCAGGTCACCGGGGGCGGTGAGCAGGTACGACAGTCCCCGCTCGGAACGGATCGACAGGGTGATGCCGGCGTCGGCCGGGCCGACGGCGCTGCCGTCGTACCCGATGATCCGCACTGGCAGCGGCCCGGCGGTGACCGCGCGGACGACGTCCGCCACGGTCGGACCGGTGGGCCGGCCCCCCGCCGGCGGGGTGGCGGGGACGCTCGCCGCCCCCTGGTCTCGATCGGTCAGGCTCATGCTCGTGCTACCGCCTTTTCGTACAGTCCCGTCAGCCGGTGGTCCGGGTCGTAGCGGTCCTTCACCGCGCGCCAGGTCTCGCCGCCGTAGAGGCGATCGAAGGCGTCCCGGTCGTAGTACGCGTCCGAGTAGAGCGACTTGTGCCCGCCCGACTCCGACACCCTGCGTTCGATCGTGCGGTTGACGTCGCCGTCGGCGGCGCCGGGCGCGATCGACACGCTCCCCCAGAAACCAATGTTGACGTAGTCCTGCCCCCCGTGGAGCGGATACAGCGGCCAGGACCGCGCCGAACCGGGACCGGCCGGCTCGCGCAACCGCAACGGGCAGAGCCACACCGGGGTCATCCCCACGCTGCCCGCGAACCAGCGCAGGAAGTCGGCCGTACGGTCCAGCGGGATCTCCACGTCCTGCACGACCCGCTCGCGGGCCGGCTGGCCGCGCAGCCGGTCGAGCCGCGCCGCCACCTGGTGCCGGTGCTCGAGGCGGACCAGTCGGTGGTAGACGTCGCTGCGTCGGTAACGCGCCGGCCAGAGCCTGCGCACGACCGGGTGCTGCGCGCCGAACGCCGCCGAACACCAGAACCAGTCGGTGTCCCAGCGCCACAGATAGTCGTACGCGGTGAGCACGTCGCGGGTGCGCCGACGCAGCGACCGGTAGTAGATCGCCTGGCCGGTGTAGTCGCTGGGCGGGTCGGCCGTGTCGGTGAACGTGCCCAGGATCAGGTACGCCTCGCCGGGGCTGAACATCACGCCGTCCATCACGTCGACCGGCTCGCCGGCCCAGGACCGGGTGGCGGTCACCTCGGCGATCGCGTCGGTGAGCGCCTCCAGTTGGGTGAACCGGATGTTGCGCAACGCCACGTACCGGCCGATCGGTTGCAGCTCGATCCGCAGCCGGGTCGCGTACCCGAGGCTGCCAAGCGAGTTGGGGAACGCGGTGAACAGGTCGGCGTGCTCCCCGTCCGGCCGGGCGGTGACGATCTCGCCCGAGCCGGTGAGGATGTCCATCTCGCGTACCGACTCGTGGGGCAGGCCGTTGCGGAAGGAGGTCGACTCGATCCCCAGGCCGGTCACCGCCCCGCCGAGGGTGATGGTGCGTAGTTGCGGCACCACCAGGGGCATCAGCCCGTGCGGCAGCGTCGCGTCGACCAGGTCCTCGTACGTGCACATGCCCTGCACGTCGGCGGTGCGCGCGCTCGCGTCCACCGCGAGCACCCGGTTGAGGCCACTTACGTCGAGGCCCGGGGTCCGGGGCGCGGACCGGGGGCGGAACAGGTTGGAGGTGCGTTTGGCCAGCCGGACAGGCTCGCCCGTGGGCACCGCGGCGTACGACCGCCGCAGCGTGTCCACCGCTTCATCATGGTCAATGGGGTGATCCACACGCTCAGCGCGCATGTGATCACCTTACGCCCGGACCTCGGAAACGGTGGGATGTCAACGCCTGCCGTTTCCCGTCCGGCGCCAGGTTCGACGGTTACCGTGGCGGGCATGCCATCGCCCGCCATCACCGCCCTGGACGCCGCCGGACTGCCGTATCGGCTGGTCAGCCACGGTGCGGTCGACAGCCTCGCGGAGGCCGCGGCGGCCCGTGGCGTGGCCGTACCGGACGTGGTCAAGACGATTGTCGTCCGCCGGAGTGCCGACGATCACCTCTTCGTGCTCACCCCCGGGGACCGGGTCGTCTCCTGGCCCAAGCTGCGCGCCCTGCTCAGTGTGCAGCGCATCTCCATGCCGGACGCGGCGGGCGCCCTGGCCGCCACCGGGTACGAACGGGGCACCATCACCCCGTTCGGCGCGAGCACCGCGTGGCCGGTGATCGCCGACGAGCGACTGCGCGGCCGGGAGATCACCCTCGGCGCGGGCGAGCGTGGTCTCGCCGTCGCTGTCGACGCGGACGCCGCGATCACCGCCCTCGGCGCGACTGTGGCCGACGTCACCGACCCGCAGCCCACCCGCTGATCCCACCGGGCCGACGACCGCCGTCGGCTGGCCCCGGCCCGCAGTGGTGGGTGAGGATGGCCCGTATGCCAGTGCCCGAGGAGCGACCCGACCCCGCCGGCACCGTCTACGGCGGTCGGCGGAGAGCCCGTTCCGGGCCGCTGGCCGACCCGCTGCTGCGGTTGGCGTTGGCGGTCGGGCTGGTGGGCGTACTCCTCGGGGTGGTCTTCGCCACCGGCCTTCTCGACGGCGACGACGACGAGCCGGTGGTGCCCGCGACTGTCGCCGCGCCGCCCAGCGCGGCCGAGCCGACCACCGCGCCGGCCGAGCCGGGCCCGACCCCCTCGGTCGAGCCGTCGCCGACCCCGTCGGCCACCCCGGCCGTCCCGACCGCCGGGCCCCGCGTGCTGCGGTCGCCCTCCGGGCTCTGCCTCGGGCTCGACGGGAACGGCGAGAAGGCGCAGGCCGAGTTGGCCGCCTGCACCGGCGGCCCGGAGCAGCAGTGGGTCGTCAACCCGGCCGGCGCGGACGCGGTGACGTTGACGAACGCCGCCGACGGGCAGTGCCTCGACGTCGAGGGCGGCAGCGGTGACGACGGGGCGACGGTGCTGCAGTTTCCCTGTCACGGTGGGGCGAACCAGCAGTGGCGGCTGAGTCCGACAGGCACCGGCCCGGTGCTTGTCGTCGCGGTGCACAGCGGCAAGTGCGCGCAGGCCGACGACGACGGCGCCGAGGCCGGGGACGAGATCCGGCAGCGACCCTGCGACGGCCGGCCCGCCCAGCAGTGGACTCTGGGCTGACTCAGCCTCGGAAGCTCCACGCCCGGGGTGCGGTCGCGGCGACCAGGACTGCCTCCGGCACCGGCCGGCCCGGCCGTCGGCGCAGCAGCAACGACAGTCCGGCCGCGCCTATCGACAACGCGCCGGCCACGTACCAGGCCAGCGCGTAGTCGCCGAGCCGGTCGCGGACCAGTCCCGCGCCCGTCGCCGCGAGCGCCGCCCCGAACTGGTGGGCGGCGAACACCCAGCCGAACACGACCGCCCCGGCGCCGCCGAAGTACTCCCGGCACAGCGCCACCGTCGGCGGCACGGTGGCCACCCAGTCCAGGCCGTAGAAGACGATGAACACAAGCATGCTCGGCTTCGCGGTGCCCGCGAACAGGCTGGGCAGCACCAGCAGCGACAGCCCGCGCAGGGCGTAGTAGGCGCCGAGCAGCAGCCGGCTGTCCACCCGGTCGGTGAGCCAGCCGGAGGCGATCGTGCCGACGATGTCGAAGAGGCCCACCAGGGCGAGCAGCCCGGCCGCCGTGGTCTCGGCCATGCCGTGGTCGTGCGCGGCCGGCACGAAGTGCGTACCGACGAGGCCGTTGGTGGTGGCGCCGCAGATCGCGAACCCGCCGGCCAGCAGCCAGAACGGCCGGGTCCGGGCCGCGGCGGCAAGCGCGCCAAGCGCCCGGGTCGCCGCGCCGCCGGTCGGCGGCGGCGCCGCGACGACCTCGGTCGCGCCGTAGGCGGGCAGGTCGAGATCCGCCGGGTGTTCGCGCAGCAGCCACACCACCAGGGGTACGACCGCCAGGGCGGCTCCGGCCACGACGAGCGCCGCCGTGCGCCACCCGTGGTCGCGCACCAGCACGGCGATCAGTGGCAGGAAGATCAGTTGGCCGGCCGCCCCGCCCGCGGTCAGCACCCCGGTGACGAGGCCCCGCCGCCGGACGAACCAGCGCCCGGTGACTGTCGCCACGAACGCCAGCGCCATCGAGCCGGTGCCCAGGCCGACGAGGACGCCCCAGCACAGCAGCAACTGCCAGCTCGCGGTCATGAAGACCGTCAGGCCACTGCCCGCGGCGACCAGCAGCAGCGCCACCGACACCACCCGACGGATGCCGAAGCGGTCCATCAGCGCGGCGGCGAACGGCGCGGTGAGCCCGTAGAGGAGCAGGTTGACCGAGACGGCGGCGGAGATGGTGGCGAGCGGCCAGCCGAACTCCGCGTGCAACGGGTGCAGCAGCACCGACGGGGTGGCGCGGAAGCCGGCCGCGCCGACAAGCGCCACGAAGGCGACGGCGGCGACGAACCAGGCGGGATGCAGGCGACGGTTCTTGGTCACGTCGACAAGTCTGGGCGACGGGCGCGGCGGCGACGAGTGGCCGGAAAGCCATCATGCGCAATAATCGGGCCATGAGCACTGGCCCGCACCGGATCGCCGTCCTCGCCCTCGACCACGTCGTCGGCCTCGACCTGGGCACCCCGTCCCAGGTCTTCAGCACCGCCCGGGCCGCCGACGACACCCACTTCTACGACGTACAGGTGTGCACCCCAGGTGGGCGGCCGGTCCGCAGCACTGCCGGTTTCCAGGTGCTCCCCGACCATGGTCTGGAGCTGCTCGACACCGCCGACACGGTGATCGTCCCCGGCATCCACGACAGCGCCGTGCTGACCTCGAGCGCCATCGAGCCGGAGGTGGCCGGGGCGCTGCGGTCGGCGTACGAGCGGGGTGCCCGGATCATGTCGATCTGCACCGGGGCCTTCGTGCTGGCCGCCGCGGGCCTGCTCGACGGACGCCGGGCCACCACCCACTGGGCGTACGCCGAGCAGTTCCGCCGCCTGCACGACCGGGTGGACCTCGACCCGGACGTGCTCTTCATCGTCGACGACCGGGTGTTCACCTCGGCCGGAGTGGCCGCCGGCATCGACCTCTGCCTGCACGTCATCCGCCTCGACCACGGCAGCGAGGTCGCCAACCGGGCGGCGCGGCGCTGCGTGATGCCGCCGTGGCGCGACGGCGGTCAGGCGCAGTACATCGAGCAGCCGGTGCCGAGGGCCACCGACACCAGCACGGCGGGCGCCCGGGAGTGGGCGCGGCAGCGGCTGCACGAGCCGATCACCCTGCGCGACCTCGCCGAGCAGGTCCGGATGAGCGTCCGCACCTTCACCAGGCGCTTCCGCTCGGAGACCGGCCTGAGCCCGGCCCAGTGGCTGCTGCAACAGCGCACCGACCACGCGCGACTGCTGCTGGAGACGACCGACCTCACCGTCGACCAGATCGCCCACCGCTGCGGTTTCGGCACGACGGCCGCCCTGCGCCAGCAACTGCACCACCGCATCGGGGTGGCCCCGTCCACCTACCGCCGCACCTTCCACCCTCGCCCCGAGTTGGTCGAAAGCTGACCCACCCGCAGCGGCCCGGCGCCCGGCGCACACCCGGCCGATGCTGCCGACCACGCCGCCCTGCGAGGCGGGCACGGGCCGTGACAGTCCGGCCGGAGGTATACGGCTCAACAGACCAAGACACCGGGAAGCCGCCACGTCGGACTCGGGCAGCTCAGGTGCGGAGCAGGTGCAGTTGGGCCTGGTGTTTGGGCAGGTGTACCCGGGTGTGCAGGTCCAGGGTTCGGGACCAGGGCAGCGACTCGTCGACGATGAGGTCGAAGCCCTCGCGGAGGTGCGTCTCGACCGGGGTCTCCGCGGCCAGGCCGAGCTGGTCGACCAGCCCACACAGCCGGTCGCTGGTGCCGTGCAGCAGCGCGGTCAGGCCACGCAGACCACCCTGCTCGGCGGCGAGCGCGTCGAGCTGCGGACGGTGCATGTCCTCTTCCAACTCGTAGTAGGCGAACGGCGACCCGGCCAGCAACGCCTCGGTCGCCTGGATCATCAGCTCGTCGTTGGCGACCAGATGCGCGACGATCTGCTCGGCACTGAGCTGCCCCTCCGGAGCCGGACCGAACCCACCGGCGTCGACCTCCGCGAACAGGCCGTCGTAGGCCCGCCGCAATCCCCCGCTCTTCATCCCCCCAGTCAACCCGCCCCACCGGGCGTCAGCGGCGGGATTGGCGGGAGCGGAGGTAGTCGCTCACCACGTACTCGCCCAGGTCGTCGGTGTCCGGGGTGAACATGCGGCCCCGGCTGCGCCGGGCCACCGCGTCGACGAAGCGGCGCAGGCCCGGGTCGTCGCCGAGCATGAACAGGTTGAGCGTGGCGCCGTAGCGGCTGAGCTTGTCGACCTCGCGGACGGTCGCCTCGATCGTCTCCGGCAGCGGCGGCCAGTGGAACAGCGCCTCCCCGTCGTCCGGGTCCAGATGGGCGGTCGGCTCCCCGTCGGTGACCACCAGGACCACCGGCTCGGCGTCCGGATGCCGGCGCAGGTGCCGAGCGGCCAGCCGCAGCGCGTGCTGCAGGTTGGTGCCCTGCTCCATGTCCGGCTCCACAGCCGCCAGCTCCTGCTGGGTGAGGGTCATCGCCTCCCGACCGAAGCCCACGATCTGCAACGCGTCCTGCGGGAAACGGGTCTCCATCAGGTGCGCCAACGCCAGCGCCGTCTGCTTCATCGGCCCCCAACGACCCTGCGAGATCATCGAGTACGACAGGTCGACGCAGAGCACCACCGCCGCGGAAGCCCGCTTCTCGGTCTCCACCACCTCGAAGTCGTCAACGGCGAGTTGCAGTGGAACGGTCGGACCGGCCCGGCGGACCGCCCGGGTCAGCGTCCGGACCACGTCCAACGGCTGCTCGTCGCCGTACTCCCAGGGGCGGGAGGCGCCACTGACCTCGCCGGCGGCGCCCGCCGAGCGCAGGTCGTGCTGGCCGCGCGGCCCGGCGGTCAGCTCGGCGAACACCCGCCGCAGCGCGGTGCCGCCGAGTCGACGCAGCGCCTTCGGGCTCAGCGTGAGCCCGTCCGCGTCCCGGCTCACCCAGCCCTGGCGGCGCAGCTCCCGTTCCAACTCGCGCAGCCGGCGGACGTCGTCGGCCGCGTCCCGGCCCAGCGTCCGGGCCACCGCGTCGACGTCCACGTCGTCGAGCGTGGCCCCGGGGTGTTCCTGGTCGAGCTGGTCCAGCAGGTCGTCCAGCTCGCCGATCTCACCCAGCGCGCCGGCCGCGTCGGCGTAGTCCAGCGGCTGGTCGCCGCGGACCCGCTCGCCACGGCCCCACCGCAGATCCGGTCGCAGCGCCCGCAGGTTCGCGTCGAGCGCCGAGAGCTCCCCGGCGAGACGGTCGCCGAGTGACTGCTGCATGAGGCCGGCCAGTTCGGCGCGCTGCCGCTCGGAGAGCGAGTTCATCAGCCGCTCACCGGCCGCCGAGCGGCGGGCCAGCACGTCGATCAGCTCGTCGACCGTCTCCGGCCGCTCCGGGAAGAAGTCCCCGTGCCGGCGCATGAACTCGGCGAACGCGTCTGTGGTGTCCTCCGCGCGACCGTGCCGGGCCAGCAGGTCGTTCAGGTCCCGCATCATCTCGGCGAGCCGTTGCTGCGCCGCCGGGTCGGCGGACGCGCGCACCGCGTCGCGCAGCCCGGCGAAGCGCTGACCGAGCACGTCGTCGCGGAGCTGGTCGAGGATCTGCTGGTACGAGCGGCGGGCGTCGTCGCTGGCCCACTGGTAGCCGGACAACTCCTCGACCGCCCGGGCGGTGGAGCGGGGCAGATTGTCGAGCACCGCCTCGGCGAACCGCGCGCCGTCGTCGTCGCGGCCCCGCAGCTCGTCGCGCTCGGCGGCGAGGGCCTGGTCGAGCAGCGCCTGGGCTCGGGTCACCGCGCCGTCCAGGTCACCTCGGCGCAGCGCCTCCCGGCGCAGCCGTCGCGCCCGGGCGGCCAGGTCGTCCAGACCGCCACGCCCCTGCGGGCCCCGGCGCAGCAGGTCGCGCAGCGCCTCCCGCAGGCTGCCGCCGGCCAGCACCTCGGCGCCGACCGCGTCCACAGCCTCGCGTACGTCGTACGGGGGTGCGAGCGGGTCGGGCCCGCCGTTCCACTGCCCGTACCGGAACCGGTTGCCGGCCACGATCAGCCCCGGCCGCCGTAGACGGTGCGACCGGTGTCGGTCACGTCCTTGCCGAGCCGGCGGGTCAGGTGCAGCCCCTCCAGGACGAACTCGACGGCGGCGGCGGCCTCCTCCGGGGTGGGCGCGTCGCCCAGACCGAGCCGGTCCAGCACCTTGGCCAGGCCGGGCACCGTGCCCACCTGGCGCAGCAGCTCGGCGGAACCGACCAGCTCGCCGGTCTCGATGGCCGTCCCGTCCTCGACCAGGGCGGTGAACCCGGAGAGGTCCAGGCCGGCCAGGTGTGCCCGGAACGTCTCGGCGGTCGCGGTCCGCAGCAGGTGGGCGAGGACCTCGATCTCCCGCCCCTCCTCGCCGCTCTCGAACTCCACCTTGCCGCGCAGCGTGCTGGTCACCGACACCGCGTCGCCGACCCGGGCCACCGCGGCCTCGGGCCGACCGTCCGGGTTGGTGGAGGCGGCGAGCAGGCCGGCACGGCGCAGCGCGGCGCCCGCGACCGTCTCGGCGGCGGCGATCGCGAACCGGGCGGAGACCCCGGAGCGCGGGTCCACCGAAGGCGACTCCCGCACCGCGCGGGCGAAGCGGGCCAGCACCTCCAGCACGTGCTCCGGCACGGCGGCGACCAGGTCGGCCTCCTGGCGGATCAGCGCCAGCTCCAACTCCAGGTCGACCGGGTAGTGGGTACGGATCTCCGCACCGAACCGGTCCTTGAGCGGGGTGATGATCCGGCCCCGGTTGGTGTAGTCCTCCGGGTTGGCGCTGGCCACCAGCAACAGGTCAAGCGGCAGCCGCAGCTGGTAGCCGCGGACCTGGATGTCCCGCTCCTCCAACACGTTGAGCAGCGCCACCTGGATCCGCTCGGCCAGGTCGGGCAGCTCGTTGACGGCGAAGATGCCCCGGTTGGTGCGCGGCACCAACCCGAAGTGGATGGTCTCCGGGTCACCGAGGGTGCGGCCCTGGGCGATCCGGATCGGGTCGACGTCACCGATCAGGTCGCCGACGCTGGTGTCGGGGGTGGCGAGCTTCTCGCCGTAACGCATCGAGCGGTGCAGCCAGCCGATCGGCAGCTCGTCGCCGGCCTCGGCGACCTGGGCGACCGACGCCGGGGTGAGCGGGTGCATCGGGTGCTCGTTGAGCACCGAACCGGCGATGACGGGGGTCCACTCGTCGAGCAGCCCACCCAGCGCCCGGATCAGTCGGGTCTTGCCCTGGCCGCGCTCGCCGAGCAGCACCATGTCGTGTCCGGCGAGCAGCGCCCGCTCGACCTCGGGCAGCACGCTGTCGTCGTAGCCGACGATGCCGGGGAAACGGGTCTCGCCGGAGCGCATCCGGGCGAGGAGGTTGTCGCGGAGTTCCTGCTTGACGGTGCGGTACTGGTGACCGGCCGCCCGCAGCGCGCCGAGCGTGCCGGGCAGGTCGGCCGGTGGAACCGGGATTACCGGGTTAGGCGCAGTCACCCGACCCACGCTAGCTCACCATCGCAGGGGTGCCCCGATGATCGGGGGGCACCCCCACTGCCACCCTCAGCCCCGCCCGCAGCGCCGGCAGGCTCCCCGGCGGCGCAGGTGGTACGCGTAGCTGGCCGCGCCGAGCGCCGCACCCCACACCGGCCAGAGCAGCATCGGGGCTCCGGTGAGGCTGAACCCGCCGGTGAGCCGGTAGAACTGGGGGTTGCTGAGCAGCCCCAGGCTGGCCGCGGTCACCGCGATGGCGACCAGGGCGGCCGGCACCACGGCCAGCCGCACCGGCACCCGGCGACCGGCGAGGCCGACCATCCAACGCGGGAACCGCTCGCCCCAGCGCTGCACCAGGCCGAGGGTGAGGATCGCGCCGACGGTGGCGAACGTGGCCAGCCCGAGACCGGCCCAGACCACACCGGTGTTCTGCATCTCGGTGAGGAACTCCCGGGAGATGCCGAGCGGGATGCCGGCCGCCCAGGCGAACCGGGTCGACGCGTACGCCAGGGGAATGACCGCGGCGATGCCTGCGGCCCAGCGGCCCCAGCGCGCGGCGGCGGCCGGGGTGGTCCAGCCCCGGTCGGTGTCGCCGCGACCGCAGCCGACGCAGGCCCCGGCGGTGCGGCGCTGCCAGACGAGCACCGCCCCGGCCAGCAGCAGCCCACCGGCCAGCGCGGCGAACCGGCCGAACAGCGCCCAGTTGAGGACCTCGGAGTAGTCGATCGGCGGCCAGCCGAACGGCGCTCCGACGATCAGGATCGGCAGGTAGCCGAGCACGACGAGCACGCGCGCGTCCGGGACGACCACGGCGAGCAGGAACGCCACCGCCCAGCCGTAGCCGGCGAGCAGCGCCCGCAGCGGACCGGGTGGGCGGACCGCCGGGCGGCTCATGGCCAGCGCGGCCACGGCGGCGGTGAGCAGCACACCGGCGAAGAGCGGGGTGGCCAGGTCCACAGGCACCAGGCGCAGCAGGTTGACGTCGCCGCCGTGCGTGTCGTTCGCGCCGAACGGATAGCCGGCGCCGGTGAGCGTGCCCACCAGGGCGAGGACGCCCCACAGGCCGAGCCAACCGGCGGCCAGTGGGGCGAACCGGTCGGGCCACCGGGAGTCGGCTCGGGGTGGGGAGGAAGTGATCGTCGTCATGCTCTCAGCCTCGACCGACAGCCAGTCGAATCCCTCCCGGCCGGCGGTGAACCCGCTCCCCCGGGTGAGGGACCGCTCAGCCCGACGGGGTGACGAAGCCGGACTCGTAGGCGGCGATGACCGCCTGCGTACGGTCGCGGACGCCCAGCTTGGCAAGCACGTTGCCGACGTGCGTCTTGACCGTCTCCACGCCGACCACCAGGTGCGCGGCGATCTCCGGGTTGGATCGGCCGGTGGTCATCAGGCGCAGCACCTCGGCCTCCCGTTCGGTGAGCCGGGCGGCACGCAGCCGGTCGCCACCCGCCGGCCCGTACGCCCCGACGAGCTGGCGGATCGCGGCCGGGAAGAGCAGCGACTCCCCCGCCGCGACGACCCGGACCGCTTCGACCACCTCCGCCGGCCGGGCCCGTTTGAGCAGGAAGCCGGAGGCGCCGGCGCGCAGCGCCTCGTAGACGTACTCGTCGTTGGCGAACGTGGTGACCACAAGCACCCGGGGCGGGTCGGCGGAGGTGGCCAGCAGGTGCCGGGTGGCCTGGATGCCGTCGATGCCGGGCATCCGCACGTCCATCAGCACCACGTCCGGGCGGTGCCGGGCGACCAGGGGCGGCACCTCGGCGCCGTCGGCGGCCTCGGCGAGCACCCGCAGGTCGGGTTGGGCGTCGATGATGGCCCGCAGCCCGACCCGGATCAACTCGTCGTCGTCGACGATCAGCACACCTGTGGTCATCGGGCGTCCTCGTAGGGCAGGCGGGCGCGGATCAGCCAGCGGTCCCCGTCCGGCCCGACGGTGAGTCGACCGCCGAGCAGCAGTACGCGTTCGCGCATGCCGTCCAGGCCCCGACCGGACCGCCCCGTGTCGGCCCGGTCGGGGCGGCTCATCGTGTTGACCAGCTCCAGCTCAAGCGCGTCCGGCCGCAGGTCCAGGCGCAGTGTCACCGGGCCGTGGCCGTAGCGGGCGGCGTTTGTCAGTCCCTCCTGGACGATCCGGTAGCCCTCCCGGGAGACGATCGCGGGCAGTCGCGTCGGGTCGCCGACGCGCTGCGCGTGCACAGTCAGCCCGGCCGCGCGGGTGTCGGCGACCAGCCGGTCCAGGTCGGCGAGGGTACGCTGCGGCGCCGCGGAGGGCCTGTCGCCGCCGGTCTCGCGGAGCAGCCCGAGCACGTGGTCCAGCTCGTCCATCGCGGTGCGCCCGGCCTCCTCGATGGCGCCCAGCGCCCGCCGGACGAACTCCGGATCGGTGTCGAGCACCTCGCGGGCGGCGCCGGCCTGGAGGGTGGCCACGGTCAGCGCGTGACCGACCGAGTCGTGCAGTTCCCGGGCCAGCCGGTTGCGTTCGGCCAGCCGGGTGGCCCGCGCCTCCAACGCGGCGATCCGCTCGGCCTGGGCTGGGCCGAGCAGCACCGGCGCCATCGAGACGGCGAGCGCGCCGAGCCCGGCGACGGCGTAGCCGAGGCCGACGAGCAGCGCCACCCCGGTCAGCGTCAGCCAGCCGCTGTCCCGCCCGTCCAGCGGCCCGAACCGCTCCCCGCTGGTCAGTTCGTCGCCAACGCCGAACTGCTGGGCGATGAACGCCAGCGCCATCGGCAGGGCGCTGAACAGCGCGGCCATCACCGACGCGCCGACGATGAGGTGCGTGGCGATCCAGAGCGCGCTGCGCAGGCGGCTCTCCCGGTCGCCGCGGTGCCCCGGCGCCGGGTCGGGCAGGTCGACGCCGAGCAGCGCCCGGACGGCGGCGATCTCCAGGGCACGACTGCCGTCAAGCAGCAGCGGCACCACGGCGATCAGCGCCGCGACCACCAGGAGGGCGTACACAAGTGGGCGGGGGATCTCCGAGTCGGCGAGCATCTGCGCGAAGGTCACCGCGAGCACCCCGTACGGCAGCGCCAGCACACCGCCCAGCAGCAGGAACACGCCGCGTCGCCAGGTGCTGCCGGCGACAAGCGGGGCCAGTGCCGCGCGCAGGGTCATGCGGACATTCTGCTGCCGTCACCCGGCGGTGCGACTCCCCCGCACCGGGGAGATCTCAGCGGTGGTCGGCGACGTACCCCTGCGGGTCCTTGTCGCGGAACGGCAGGTCGCGGCCGTTCTTGTGCTCGCCGTAGAAGGTCAGCCAGCGCTGGCCCAGCTCGGCGCGCAGGTCGAAGCTGGCGTGCCGGCGGAAGTCGGGAAGCGCCTCGTCCTCCTCCTCGGCCAGGTGCTCGCTGTTCTCCCGGCGGGCCGTGCCGACGGCCTCCCACCAGGGCTTCGAGCCCACCGGGTGCAACTTGGACTCGGCGATGGCGTCCCGGATCTTGTTGTGGTCGCCGATCGCGTCGGCGGTCTCGTCCTCGCCGTCGTCACCGTGCTTGACCAGGTGCGGGTAGAGGATCGCCTCCTCCGCCTCGGCGTGGATGTCCAGGTGCAGGGCGAGCGCCTCCCAGATGGCCAGCAGCTCCTGCTCGTCGCGGGCGTCGTCGAGGCGGGCGAAGCCGCGCCGGAAGGCGGCGTGGTCGTCCAGGATCAGTGCGGTGATGTCGTCCACTGTGCTCATTTCTCCGTCGTGGCGGCGATCCGGGCGCGCAACATCCGGGCAGCGCGGCGAGCCCGGTGGTCGAGGGCGACGAACCGCATGGCCTCGAAACTACCCCGTTGTCCTGGTTTCCACGCCCGATCCCGTACACGACGGGCCGCGGCTAGGCTCATGATCGTGACTTACCTCGCCCCGGATGACCGCTACGACACCATGACCTACCGGCGCAGCGGACGCAGTGGCCTGCGACTGCCCGTCGTCTCCCTCGGGCTCTGGCACAACTTCGGCCCGGACCGCCCGTTCGACAGGCAGCGTGACATCGTCCGGCGTGCCTTCGACCTGGGGGTCACCCACTTCGACCTGGCGAACAACTACGGTCCCCCACCGGGCGCGGCGGAGGAGAACTTCGGCCGGATGCTCGCCACGGACCTCAGGCCGTACCGTGACGAGCTGGTCATCTCCAGCAAGGCCGGCTACCTGATGTGGCCCGGCCCGTACGGCGAGTGGGGCTCGCGCAAGAACCTGATCTCGTCGCTGGACCAGTCGCTGGGCCGGATGGGCCTGGACTACGTAGACATCTTCTATTCGCACCGCTTCGACCCGGACACTCCGCTCGAGGAGACGATGGGGGCGCTGGACGCGATCGTCCGCTCCGGCAAGGCGCTCTACGTGGGCATCTCGAACTACAACTCGGAGCAGACCACGCGGGCCGCCGCGATCCTGCGCGAGCTGGGCACGCCGCTGCTGATCAACCAGCCGTCGTACTCGATGTTGAACCGCTGGACCGAGTCCGACGGCCTGCTCGACACGTTGGAGCAGGTCGGGGCCGGTTGCATCGCGTACAGCCCGCTGGCTCAGGGTCTGCTCACCGACCGCTACCTGGGCGGCATCCCGGCCGACTCGCGGGTGCGCACAAGCGTCTTCCTCAACGAGAGCGACCTCAGCGACGAGAAGATGGCCACCATCCGGGGGCTCGGCGCGGTCGCCGAGCGGCGCGGCCAGTCCCTGGCCCAGCTCGCGCTGGCCTGGGCGCTGCGCGACAGGCGGATGACAAGCCTCATCATCGGTGCGAGCAGCGTCGCGCAGTTGGAGACCAACATCGCCGCCGTGGACAGCCTCGACTTCACCGCCGAGGAACTGGCCGAGATCGAGAGGCTGCTGGGCTGAGCGTCGCCGGGTCGGGCGGCGTCCCGGATCACCAGATCCGGCGCCGCCCGGCCCGGTGGTTGCGGACCTCGCACTGCCGTCCCACAGGCGCTGCCGGGCCGCGACGCCGCCGGCCCACGCCGACAAGCGCCAGGACCAGCACGACGGCGGCACCGGCCAGCACCTGCCATCGCGCGCCGAGGTCGGTCACCGACGCCACAGGCACGCCCGGGTCGGCCGCCGCCACCACCGCCGCCGGGTCGGTGGCAGCCGGCTTGCCCGCGGCGGTACGCGGAGCAGCCGGGGCCGCCTTCGTCGCGCTCTTCGTCGCGGCGCTTCGCGCCTTCGGGAACACGACATCCGAGCAGGAGTAGTAGGTGTCCGGGGTGTTCGAGTTCTGCCAGATCGTGTAGATCAGGTGCCTGCCGCTGCGGCCCACCGGCAGTCGGCCCGCCAACTGGTACGCCCCGCCGCGCACCGGCGGGTCGGTTCGGGTCAGAAACGGACGAGACTCCAGATCCGCCCAGGTCAGCCGCTTGCGGGGGTCGTAGTCGGGCTTGGTGACGTAGAGCCGGAAGGTGCCCCGGTGCTCGATCGTCGTCCGGTAGCGGAAGGTGAACGTCGCGCCCGGGGTCAACTCGGTGCTCGGCCAGTCGGTGCGGGGCAGGTCCAGACCCCGGTACGCCGACAGCCCACCGCTGCACAGTTCGCCGTCCGGGATGCGTTCCCGGTCCCGACCGTTGATGGCAGCGACGCGTACGTTGTCCCACTCCCGTACCGCCGCGCCCGCCGCCACCGCCGCCTTGCAGGCCGCACCGGCCGCGTGCCGGCCCTCGGGCCCGCAGGCCGCCGCCCGGCTGATCGGGTCGGTGGGGGCACCGTGCGCCCAGGCGGGCGCCGCGCCAAGCGGCGCGGCCGCCACGGCGACCAGCACAGCGGCGAGCACTCGACGCACGCTCATGGCTTGACCTCCCGCGCAGTGGTACGGACGCGGGACGCCAAAGGTTCGACACGCGGGCCCGGGAATCGCGCGGCGGGCGACGTTTCGATACCGGCTCACCGTCATCGAGCTTGCAGGAGTTGGTTCTTGTCCGGTTTGCCGCTGGGCGCGAGCGGGACCCGATCGATGACCGTGACGGTTCGCGGCACCGCGAGATCGTTGACCTGTGCGGCCACCAGCTTGCGCAACACGTCCGGGTCGGGCGTTCTCCCGGCCACCGGCACCACGTACGCGTGCACGGCCTCACCTGTCGTCTCGTCCGGACCCCCGACGACGTACGCCTCGGCGACCGCGGCATCGGCGGCGAGTGCCCGCTCCACCGGCCCGGCGTGGACGATCTGCGCGTTGACGATGATCACGTCCCGCACCCGCCCGCACAGCCGCAGGTATCCGTCGACGCCGAACTCCCCCAGGTCACGGGTACGCACCCAGCCGTCCACGAACACCTCGGCCGACTCGTCCGGGTCCTGCCAGTACGAGGATGCCTGCGCGGGTGTGCGGACATAGATCTCCCCGTCGCGAAGGGAGACGTCCACTGCCGGACGACCGACAGTGGCGAGTGTGGCCACGTCGGCAGTCATCTCGGCGGGGGTCACCATGGCGATCATCGACGTTTCGGTCTGCCCGTAACCGTGGAAGAGCACCGGGCCCAGCACGTCGAGCGCCTCCGCCAGGCGACCCGGCGCGAGTGGCGACCCGGAGACCATCAGCGCCCGCAGGTGAGGCAGGTCCACCGGGTTGGCGCGCTGGTCCCGGATCAGCTGGTGCAGCTTACCGACGGTGATCACGCTCGCCGTGGCCCGGTGTTCGGCCAGGGCAGCAGGGAAGACCGGCCGGGGCGCCACGACGAGGGTGCCGCCCGCCGCGAGGGCGAGGACGCCGTACTCAAGCATCACCTGACTGGCGAGCGAGCCGAAGACCAGGTAGCGCCGCAACCGGGTGGCCAGTTCGGCGACGGCCGGGGGCCACCGGTCCGGGTACGGGGCCCAGGCCGCCGACATTGCCGCGTAGGTCTGCACCGCGCCCTTCGGCGTCCCCGTGCTGCCACTGGTCCAGATGATCCGCGCGGGATCCTCGGCCCGTCCCGCTGCGACAAGTGCCAGCCCGTCGTCGGGATGCGCGGCGAGCGAGGCAAGCCGAGCCGAGTCGACCACGAGCGAGCCGGAGAGCTGTGCCGGGCTCAGGTCGGCACGCCACCCGGACACCCGCGCCCCGACGGCGAAGGCGGCCATCGTGGCGGCGAAGGCGGCGGCGGTGACCGGCAGGTCGAGCGTGACACCCACTCCGGGTCCCGCGCCCGACGAGCGCAGCCCGGCGGCGATGCGCCGGATCAGACCCGCCATCTCCGCGGCGGTCGTGACGATCGGTCCGTCCTCGAAGACCGGCCGGTCCCCGCCGGCTGCCAGGAGGTCGAGGACGGGCTGCGGCCAGACGTCAGCGGGCATCGGCGAGGACGCCCTTGACGAAGACCTCGAGGGGCTGCCGATGCACTGTCGGCAGGTCCCAGTTGTTCTCCAGGTTCTCCGCCAGGTGGTGCACGGCGACGATCTGCCCGTCGCGCAGCACCCGCACGACGGGGTGGAGGTAGCTGGCGTCGTGCGCGGCGTTCGCGTCGTTCTCGGCCGGACGCGGCACGCTGATGTCGAACGGGTCGACCTGGTCGTGGTCGGGGCCGTACTCCAGGGTGATCAGGAACGCGAACACGTCCGGCTCGGCGTCCCGCAGATGGGCGACAGGCACCTCCTCGCGGTAGCAGGCGGTTTCGCCCTCGACCGTGATGACATCGCCGAGCACCGCGAACTGCTGCCACAGCGCCGAGGTCACGGTGATCCGGGTGATGATCGAATCGGCGATCGCCTCCGGTGTCGGGGCGATCTGTCGGGACGGCCAGGGCTGCCCGTGGTGCCGCTCGCGGAGGATGTGGTGCAGGGCGCGGGTGGCATAGCGGAAGCCGTGGATGAAGCCGTTCGTGGACTTCTTGAAATCACGCTGCTGGCTGAGGGTGCCGGCGAAATAGAGACCGGGGACGTTCACCGACTCGAAGGCCGGCGTCTGTGCCGGGAACCGATCCTTGATGACCAGCTCCGGCCGGGCGGACTCGGCAAAGATGGACGCGTCGAAGCGGAATCCGGTGCAGAGGATGACCCGGTCGTACTCGAGTTCGCGCAGATTCTCGACAGTCCGGGCGTACCGGAAAAGCACCCGGAACCCGCCACCCTCCCGCTGGCTGATCTGCTCCACAGTGCCGTCCAGGACGGCGTTCTGTGACTTGAGCTGATAGGTGTCCAGGAAGTTGTTGTTCACCGCGCGCAGGTGCCCGACGTAATGGGATTGCCAGGCCAGCTTGATGGAGTGGGGCCCGGCGACGTGAATCGTGGCGGCGGTCTCGATGAGCGCGTCAGCGGTCTCGAAGGCCGAGTTGCCCTTACCGATGATCAACACGCGCTGATTGACGAAGTCGGCGGGTTCGACGCTGACTGTGTCGTACCGCTCGGCCAGGTGAGCACCCTCGATCGGCGGCACGTACAGGTCGGAGACGCCTGTGGCGACGACTACTCTCCGGGCCTCCCAACTCCTGTCGCCGGCCTGCACGGTGAACACGTCGTCGGCCTTCGACACAGAGGTCACCCGGGTGTCGTAAAGGACGTTCAGACCCCGCGCGAAGTCGGCGAGATAACGCACGAGATCGCCCGCGGCGGGGAAGTAGCGTGTGCTGTAGTTCTTGAAGAGCAGCGCCGGATCGTCGGTCAACAGCGAGTTCCAGTCCGACCGTAGATTGAATTCCGGGTCCTCCGACCCGGTCCACACCTTGTTGATCGAGATCAACTGGCGATGCCGTGGATAGGTCTCGAAGAATGTGCCAGCCCGTGGGCCGCCCTCCAGCACCACGTAGTCGTGACCGTCGCGCTTGAGCAGGGCCGCGAGCTGCAGGCCTGCCGGCCCGGCTCCGATGATCAGGCAATCGTGCGTCATGGCCGCAATTTACTGAGGCAATTTCAGAGCGCTCTGAGAAATTGCCTCTAGCATCCGCTCTCATGACGATTGAGGTGGATTTGGCAGCACCCCTGCGCCTCGCCGACCTGCGCGTCGCCGCAGGCCCGGTCACGGTCGTGGTCGGCGAGGAGGTGCGCGATCGGGTGGCCACCGGCCGCACATTTCTCGGCAAGGCGCTCGGCGACGACCGGGCGATCTACGGTGCCACCACCGGCTTCGGGGCGCTCGTCGGCTACGCGGGCCGAGCCGACCAGCGCGACCAGGCCGACAACACCCTCGCCCACCTCGGGGCGGGCCAGGGCCCGGACCTCGCCCCGGATGTCGTGCGCGCGACGCTGCTGGTCCGCGCCTGGTCCCTGGCCCGGGGCGCGTCGGGGGTCTCGCCGCACGTGATCGACGCGCTCGCGGCCATGCTTGGCACGACGTTCACGCCGGCGATGCCCAGGCTCGGCTCGGTGGGAGCCAGCGGTGACCTGATCCCGCTCGGTGCCGCCGCTCAGGCGTTGCGCGGTCGCGGGCACGCCTACCTGGACGGCGTCCGGATGCCCGCCGGGGATGCCCTGACGAAGGCCGGTCTGGAGCCGCTGCCGCTCGACGGCCGGGATGCGCTCGCGCTTGTCAACGGCACGTCGCTCACCACTGCGGCGCTGGCCCTCGCCCTGGGCCGGGTCCGCACCTCGCACCGCGTGGTGCAGACGTTGACCTGCCTGCTCGCGGACCTGCTCGGCTGCGATCCGCAGTTTCTCGATCCCGCCCTCCTCGACGCCTACGGTCACCCGGGCGCCGTCGGGGTCGGCGCCACGATGCGGGCGACCTCCGCCGGCCTGCGGAAGTCCGGCACGAGAGCGTTGCAGGAGCCCTACAGCATCCGCTGCGCGCCGCAGCTACTCGGAGCGGCCGAGGACGCCCTGCGCTATGTCGACGGCGTCGTGTCGGCGGACCTCGGCGGGGTGAGCGACAACCCCCTCTTCTTCCCCGCCGACGACAAGGTCGTGCACGGTGGCAACTTCTTCGGCCAACCCGCCGCGTTCGCCGCCGACGTCCTGTCCATGGTGATCGCCCAGGTCGGCAACCTCGCCGAGCGCCAACTCGACCTGCTCGTGGATCCGGTACGCAACGGCGGACTGCCGCCGATGCTCGCGGCGGGGCCAGGTCAGCAGCACGGGCTGCAGGGCGTACAGCTCGCGTCGACCGCGCTCATCACCGAGATCAGGCGCGACTGTGTGCCCGCAAGCCTGCAGAGCCTCCCCACCAACCTGCACAACCAGGACGTCATCCCGCTCGGCACGCAGGCTGCTCTGCGCGCCCTGGACCAGGCGGAGCTGCTGCGCCTGATCACCGGGTCGCTCGGGCTCGGGCTGCGCCAGGCGGTGCACGTGGGCGCGCGCCGGCCCACGGCGGCGGGCTGTGACCGCACCCTCCGAGCCCTGGAGGAGATCCCCCCGATCGACCCGGACCGACCTCTCGACTCCGACGTGCGAAGGGCTGCCGCGATTCTGGAAGAGCTTGAAATCTCTCTGATTTCCGGCTCGTACGGTGAGCGCCGTGACGCTTGATTACCTGATCATCGGAGCCGGTCCAGCCGGCCTTCAACTCGCCGCCCTGCTCGAGGCCGAGGGCAAGCGTGACTATGTGGTGCTGGAGGGCGCCGACGGGCCGGGGGCGTTCTTCGCCACCTATCCGCGGCACCGCCAACTCATCTCGATCAACAAGCCACACACGGGCACGGACGATCCCGAGCTGAATCTGCGGCTCGACTGGAACTCCCTGCTCACCGACGACCCGGCGCTGCTGTTCACCCAGTACACCGAGCGGTACTTCCCGGACGCCGACGTGATGGTGCGCTACCTCGCCGACTTCGCGGCGAAGACCGGCGTCAAGGTCAGTTACGACACCCGGGTGACGCGTGTGTCCAAGCACGACGACGTGTTCACGGTCGAGGCCGGCGATCGGCGCTGGGAGGCCCGCGCGGTGATCGTCGCCACCGGCGTGTCGAAGACCTACGAGCCGGACATCGCGGGGTTCGAACTGGCCGAGGGGTACGACGTGATGAGCGTCGAGCCACGGGACTACCTCGACCAGAAGGTGCTGATCATCGGCAAGGGCAACTCGGCCTTCGAGACCGCCGAGAACCTCATGGAGACCACGACACTGATCCACGTCGCGGGGCCCAGCTCGGTCCGGATGGCGTGGCGCACCCACTACGTCGGGCACCTGCGCGCGGTGAACAACAACTTCCTCGACACCTACCAGCTCAAGTCGGCAAACGCGATCCTCGACGGCACGATCAAGAGCATCGAGCGCGACGGCACGGGCTACAAGGTCGCGTTCAGCTTCTCGCGGGCGAACGAGGTCGTGAAGGAACTGCATTACGACCGGGTGCTGGCGTGTACGGGATTCCGTTTCGACGACTCGATCTTCGACTCCTCGGCGCGGCCGCAGCTCGCCATCTCAGACCGGTTCCCGGCACAGACCGAGGCATGGGAGTCGGTGAACGTCCCGGGGCTGTTCTTCGCCGGGACGATCTCCCAGCAGCGCGACTTCAAGAAGTCCACGAGCGGTTTCGTGCACGGTTTCCGCTACGCCGTGCGCGCACTGCACAGGATCCTGTCCCGCCGCTACGACGCCACGGCCTGGCCGTTCGACACGCTCGCCGTCGAGCCGGCGGCCATGACCGCGGCTGCCATCGAGCGGGTCAACCGCAGCTCGGCCCTGTGGCAGCAGTTCGGGTTCATCGCCGACGTGCTCACCGTCGCCGGACCCGAGGCCCGCTACCACGAGGAGGTACCGGTGGCCTACTTCGTGGCGACGGGCCTCCGCACCGCCGAACACGACCATGACCAGGCTTTCGTGATCACTCTCGAGTACGGGCCCGACCACGACCAGGTCGACCCGTTCGACATCACCGTGTCCCGCGTGGCCCAGGACGTCGTGGGGCAGGCGCACGACGCGGCGTACCTGCACCCGGTCGTCCGTTACCACCGCGACGGCCGGCTGATCAGCACGCACCACCTCGCCGAGAACCTGGAGAACCGGTGGGACCGGCCGGACGTCCACGTACGGCCGTTGCAGGAGTTCCTGGGTCGCTGCCTCGCCGGCGCCGAGGGCTGACATGGACCCGGTTCACCAGGACTTCTTCGAGGGTGGGGCCGGGCGGGAGCGCACCCTGGCCGCCAACGAGCGGGCCTTCGAGCGACGGTGGATCGTGCCACGGGTGCTGCGGGGGACCGGCGAGCGGGACCTGCGGGCCTCCGTGGCCGGCACGTCGCTGGCCGCGCCGGTCCTGGTCGCTCCGACGGCCTTCCATCGGCTCGCGCACCCGGACGGCGAGGCGGCCACCGCGCGGGGGGCCGCGGCGGCCGGCACCGCGCTGGTGGTCAGCATGGCCGCCACCCAGCCGGTCGAGGAGATCGCGGTGGCGGGCGGGACGCTGTGGTTCCAGCTGTACCCGCAGCCGGACCTCGACTTCACGGAGTACGTGGTCAAGCGCGCCGAGTCGGCGGGTTGCCGGGCGCTCGTGGTGACAGTGGACTCCCCGGTGTTCGGACGGCGCGAGCGTGACAGGCGCAACGGCTTCACGGACCTGCCGCCCGGCTACGCCTGCGAGAACATGCGCGACGCGACCGGCCGGGTGCGCTCGATCGCGATGGACGCGACTGTGGGCTGGGATCGGATCACGTGGCTGCGCGGTGTCACGCCACTACCGATCCTGCTCAAGGGCATCCTGCATCCCGCTGACGCCCGACTCGCCGTCGAGCACGGCGTCGCCGGTGTGATCGTGTCCAACCACGGTGGACGACAGCTCGACGGGACCATTCCCACGCTCGACGCGCTGCCCGCGGTCGTGGCGGCCGTGGGTGGGCGGATCCCGGTGCTGCTCGACGGGGGCGTGCGCTGCGGCACCGACGTGGTGATCGCGCTGGCGCTCGGGGCGGAGGCGGTGCTGGTGGGACGTCCGGTGGTGCGGGGGCTCGCGGCGGGCGGGGCGGTGGGCGTACGGGAAGCTCTTGAGCGACTCACCACCGAGCTGGATCAGGCCCTCGCCCTGGCCGGAGCGCGGCGGCCGGCCGATCTGACGCCCGACCAGGTGGCGACCCGGTGAAGGCAGTGGTCGACCTCCGGGAGTGGATCTTCCAGCGGGTCAACGGGGCCGAGGGAATTCCCGTTCCCGGGCCGCTTGTGGGGCCGGAGGACTTCCTTCGGGTCTACAGCGATCCGGCCGCTGACGGGCGCAGCCGCGGGGCCGGCCTGTCGGACCTCTTCTGGTACTGGCTCGCGCCCGGCCCGCAGATGCATCAGGAGCACCTGGAGCCCGGCGAGCGGTACAGGACTGTCGCCCGGACGACCAGGCAGGTGCTCGCCATGCCGCACCCGCGCACCGACGAGCTGGCGACGGCCGCGACCCGGCGGATCCTCGACGCGCTCCCGGCCGGCCGGATCAGCCACGTGCGGCTACGTGACCTGATGATGCCGATCTGGGCCGAGATCTCGTACAAGCTGGTGTTCGACGCACCCTGCCCGCGCGACGTCCGCGATCTCATCGTGGCGAACGCCGACGACGTGGCGACCGCCCTGAAGGGGATGAGTCTGCGGCACATGTCCCGGCGGGATCCTCTGACTCGCTACCTGCTGGACCGGATCACTGCCGGGACGTGCCCGGTCGTACTGCCGCCGCCCTTCACCGCCCTGGAGACCGCCTGGTACCTGCACGGCGCGTTCTTCACCACGGCTGTGGTGCAGATGTCGGAGGCCATGGCCCACATCCTGCTGTGCTCGCAGTCCGTCACGGACACGTCGGACGAGTCGCTCGACCGGCTGATCGACGAGACGCTCCGTGTGCATCCGCTCTTCGGCATCGCGCACCGGATCACCTCCGGACCCATCACCGTGGGCGATCACGTCCTCCCCACCGGATCGGTGCTCCTCTTCAACTACCGGGCCTATCAGCGCACCGGTCCCGCCGCTGACGACGCGTTCAACCCCGACCGCTGGCTGTCGTTACACAGGCAGCAGGCCCACTTCATCCCGTACGGCGTGAGTGCCAACCGGGCCTGCCCGGCGCGCGGCTCGGCCCCCGTCCAGCTACGCGCGGCCACCCGGGAGGTGCTGCGGCGCTTCTCGGTCAGCTCGTCGGTAGCGCACACCCGCTCGCTGCCGAGTCGCGGTCCGGCGTACCTGACGCCCCGGGGTCTCCCCGGTCCCGGCCGCAACCGGCTCACCCTCATGCGGCAGCGCGACCGAATCTTCGACGTGGGGCGCTCGGTCAAGCAGTTGGTCTGCGGTACCTGGATGGTCGTCGACGCCCGACGACAGAAGTTGTGCACCCGTTTCTTCGAGGAGGCCAGCGCGTGACCCCCAGCGAACTCGCCCCGCGGTTCTTCATCGCGGTCGCGGTCATTCTGCTCTTCTGCAAGCTGGTCGCCTGGCTCCTCGGCAGGGTGGGCCAACCTCCCGTCGTGAGCGAGATGCTCGCCGGGGTGCTGCTCGGCCCCTCGCTGCTCGGCCTGCTCTGGCCGGGCGCGCAGGCCGTGCTCTTCCCCGCGCCGCTGCTGCCGATCCTGTACGTGGTCGGCCAGGTCGGCCTGGTGCTGTTCATGTTCCAGGCCGGGTACGCCTTCACCTCCCACCGGGTGACCGGGCTCGCGGGCACGGCGGGCGCGGTGTCGCTCGCGGGTGTCACCGCTCCGCTTGCGCTGGGGACCCTGCTGGTCCTCGGCACGGCGGGCTTCGTCCCGATCCGCACGGACGGTGTGTCGCTCGGTGTGTCCGCGGCGTTCGTCGGCGTGGCGCTGGCGATCACGGCCTTCCCGATGCTCGCCCGGATCATCACCGAGCGCGGCCAGACCGGCACCCGCCACGGGTTGCTCGCCCTGGCCAGCGGCGCGATCGACGACATGGTCGCGTGGATCATGCTGGCGGCGGTGCTGGCGTTCGCCTCGGGCTCCGTCGGCCCGGCAGTGGTCTGCGCGGGTGGCGCGCTGCTGTTCGGGGTGGCGCTGTGGCTGGGTGGGCGGCGGGTGACCGGCTACGTCATCAGGCTCAAGGGCGATCGCGCGCGGCTGCTCGGCACTGTGGCGCTGCTCTTCCTGGTCGCCTGGTACACCGACGAGATCGGGCTCTACGCGGTCTTCGGCGCCTTCGCGATCGGCGTGGTGATGCCACGCTCCGCGCAGACCGACAAGGTGGTCGACACGCTGACACCGATCGCCGCGACGGTGTTCCTGCCGCTGTTCTTCACGTACTCCGGGCTGCGCACCGAGTTCGCGCTGCTGGGCAACCTGGCCGTGCTCGGCTTCGCCGCCGCGTGCGTGGCAGTGGCGATCGCCGGCAAGTTCGGCGCCTGCTGGGCCGCGGCCCGGATGCGCGGCGAGCCGAACAGGGTCGCGCTGCGCGTCGGCGCCCTCATGAACGCCCGGGGCCTGATGCAGCTGATCGCCCTGAACGTGGGACTGGAGGCGGGCATCGTGAACCCGTCGCTCTTCACGGTGCTGGTGGTGGTCGCGCTCGTCACGACACTCATGACGACGCCGCTGCTCACCTGGATCGAGCGACGCGAGGCACGCGTTCCCGCTCCTGCACGGTCGCTCGTGCCCGCCGGAACCCCATAAAATTATTGTTTGCGGAGACAACTTCTACAGACGGCGATGGTTATCTATGTAACCATCACGGTATGACTCGACTCCTGCTCGTCGAGGACGACTCGGAGCTGCGCGGGATGGTGGCCGAGACGCTCACCGGCGAGGGATACGTCGTCGACCAGGCCCCCGACGGCCAGCGCGGCCTGCACCTGGGGCTCACCCGGCCGTACGACGTGATGGTGATCGACAGGCGCCTACCCGCCCTCGACGGGCTGGACCTGGTCGTCCGGCTGCGTTCCCGTGCGGTGGCCGCCCGGGCACTGCTGCTGACCGCGCTCGGCACCGTCGAGGACCGGATCGCCGGCCTCGACGCGGGCGCCGACGACTACCTGACGAAGCCCTTCGACCTGGACGAGTTGAGCGCCCGCATCCGAGCCCTCTGCCGCCGGACCAGCGAGTCCACCGAGGTGCTGCGGCTCGGGTCGGGCCAGCTCGACCTCTCCGTACGCGACGCCGTCCTCCCCGACGGCACCCGGATCGCCCTGTCCGCGCGCGAGTTCGAGCTGCTGCGGGTCCTCGCGGCCCGGCCGCACACAGTCCACTCCCGCTCCGAGCTACGCAGCCGGGTCTTCGACGAGGCGGCCGCGGCGTCCCTTGTCGACACGTACGTCTACTACCTGCGCCGCAAGCTCGGCCGCTCAGTGATCAGGACCGTGCACGGCCTCGGCTACCGGCTGGGCACCCTGTGAGCTTCGAGGACACCATCCTGCGCCGGGCCAGGGCCCGGGTCAGTCTGCTCGTCGGACTCGCCATGACGGCGCTGCTCGCCCTGGGCGCCGCCATCTCCTATGCCGCCCTGCTGCGCAACCAGCACGAGCAGATCGATCGAGAGCTCAACTACGGCGCGGTCCACGGCACCATCGCCGGGCCGCCGGGCTGCAGCTGGATCATCCTGTACGACGACGGCCGCATCGACTCGGGCCGGAACCCGCCCCCTGCGGGCTTCCCGCTGCGGTCCGCCATCGACGCGGTGGCCCTCGACCATCAGGTCCGCAGCGACAAGGTCGAGCGCAACGGCACGACCTACTACGTCCGTACCCAGCCCCGTGGGACCGGCGTCGTGCAAGCGGTGTTCGACGCCCGTTTCCAGCTCTCCGACAGACGTCACCTGCTCGCCGCCTTCCTCCTCGCCGCGATGGTCGGCCTCGCCGCGGCAGTGCTCACTGGCATCACCGTGGGCCGCCGAGCCGTGGCGCCGCTCGCCGAGGCGCTCGCCCGGCAACGCCGCTTCGTCGCCGACGCCAGCCACGAGTTGCGCACCCCCATCGCCCAGGTCCACACCCGCGCCCAGATCCTGGCCCGCCGCGCCGGTGCCGACCACGCCGACTACGACCGCCTGATCGAGACCACCCGCCGGCTCGGTGAGATCGTCGACGAACTCCTGCTCTCCGCCCGCCTCGCCGCCACCCCGGCCGACCGGCACCCCTCCGAGCCCGTCAACCTGGCCCTCCTCGCCGCCCAGGCCGTCGACTGTGAGGCCGACCGCGCCGCGGAGCAGGGCGTCCAGCTACACCTGACCGTCCCGGACACTCCGGTCCTCGTCCCCGGCATCGCCTCGGCCCTGCGCCGCATGGTCGGCGAACTGCTCGCCAACGCCCTCACCCACACTCCGACCGGCGGCCGTATCGACGTCGCCCTGCGTACCTCCCGCCGTGGCGCGGACCTGGTGGTCACGGACAGCGGAGCCGGCTTCGACCCGGCCGACGCGGCACACCTCTTCGACCGTTTCCATCGTGGCGCCGGGGCCAAGGAACGGCGCTTCGGTCTGGGCCTGGCTCTTCTGCGCGAGGTGGTGACCAGCCACGGAGGGACGATCTCCACCGACAGCCGGCCTGGCGCCGGGGCGACCTTCACGGTCCGTCTACCGACGATCCCGTCACGAGCCCCTGCGGCGGGTGCGACCCCCGTCGGATGACTCCCGCGACGGGCCGGCGCTCCCGCCCGCAAGCGTCGCCCGATCCGCGCGACCGCCGCGGCCCCTTGCCGCGGGAATCCCCGGGGTCGGTACGGCGTTTCGATACTCGGAACCGCTGATACCGAGGAGGCAGACATGAAGGTACGTAGCTCGTTGCGTGCGCTGAAGCAGAAGCCGGGTTCGGTGGTGGTCCGCCGTCGTGGCCGGGTGGTCGTGGTGAACCGCGCGAACCCGCAGTGGAAGAGCCGCCAGGGCTGATCAGCCCCTCCCGGACATAACTTGACAAACGCCCCGATCGGAGTGATCCGGTCGGGGCGTTTTCGCGTGGCAAGGTTGCGCTGTTTCCTCGGCCTGACCGGCGAGCGGTGCGGCCTGGTCGATGGCATCATGCCCTGGACTGAGCATGTTCATCGATCCAGGGGGCGGCGGTGCGCGGAGAAGACAGGTCAGCGGTGGGACGGCGTACGCGGAGGTTCGTGGCCGGCACGATCGGCGCGTTGGCGGTGCTGGCCACCGTTCCGACGCCCGCCCGGGCCGCCACGTGGACGCCCGAGCAGGTGGTCTCCGAGGCCGGCTGGAGCGGGCAGGACCAACCCTTCGTCGCGGTCGACCGCGACGGTGACTCGCTGCTCGCCTGGGCAGGTTGCGACAGCAGCGCGAGCGGCTGCTACGACCAGGTCAAGACGCAGACGGTCTCCGCCGACGGCGTGTGGGGCCCGATCCAGACCCTCTCACCGCTCGGCGCCTCGGCGTCCTGGCCCAAGGTCGCCTCCGACGACGACGGCGACTCCGCAGTCGTCTGGAGGCAGGACAGCCTCGTGGTGGGCCGCCGGGTGTCCGCCACGGGCGAGCTGGGCCCGCTCCAGACGATCGCCACCTGGACCGGGATCAGTCCGGCTGTCGCGGTGGACCCCACGGGTCAGGCGCTTGTCACCTGGACGGAGATCCGCGACGACAGGTTCACCACCAAGGCCCGCTACTTCGGCGCGGACAGCTCGCTCGGCCCGGAGCTGACCCTCGGCGTCGGCGAGGATCCCGTCCTGGCGGTCGACCGCAACGGAACCGCCCTCGTCGTCTGGTCGGAGGACTACCAGCGGGTCGTCGCGCGGCGGGTCCGCCCGGACCAGGTCTCGCCCCTGCGCACCATCGCCGGGGCCGCCACCGACGTCAGGTACGGCGGCGCGTCGGTCGCCCTCGACCGGGACGGGGACGCGGTGATCAGCTACCGGTGGTCGAAGGCGGGGGCACCGTCTCGCCTGCGGGTGCGGCAGTACAGCCACACCGACACGCTGGGCAGCGTCATCGCCGTGTCGCCGGCCGCCCACGAGCTGACCCTGTTCGACGAACTCGCCGGTGACCTCGACGGCGACGCGGTGCTGACCTGGGGCCGCTGGACCCCGGAGGGCACCCAGGTGTTCGGTCGTACGCTCTCCAGCGCCGGCACCCTCGGCACTGTCACCAGGCTCGGCGTCGGCGACTGGCCGAAGGTCACCCTCGACGACGACGGCGACGGTCTGGTCACGTGGAACAATCCCAGCCCGGACTTCTCGACCACCCGGGTACAGGCCAGGACGATCGGGCCGGACGGCGCGTTCGGGGCGGCCGAGATCCTCTCCCCGGACGGGCGCTACGCGCAGCCCGCGTCCAGCCCGACGGGCCGCTTCGCGGTGATCTGGCAGAAGACCTCCTACCCGTCCGACATCCGGGTGCGCTTCGGCCAGTAGGGGCGACGAAAAGGCGAACGCCCTGGCCGGATGATCCCGGCCAGGGCGTTCGTCGCAAGGTGGAGCCGAGGGGACTCGAACCCCTGACCCCCACACTGCCAGTGTGGTGCGCTACCAGCTGCGCCACGGCCCCTTGCTGTCGTCCCGGTCGCCCGGGCACTGGGAAACTATACACAGACCGGCCGGCATGGTCATCTCGCGGGGGTCACCGCCCAGCCGGGTCAGTTGAGGGCCACGTCCGGCGGGAAGTGGGCGACGGCGGCCATCATGCCGCCCTGCCGGCGCAGCACCATCGGCCACAGGTCGTCCGGGCGGTCGACGAAGGCGTCGCCGGGCAGGGCGTCCAGCAGGAACCAGGAACCGTCGGCGATCTCCTGCTCCAACTGCCCGCTACCCCAGCCGGAGTAGCCGGCGAAGACCCGGATCCCGCCGACGCTCTCCCGCAGCTTCTCCGGGTCGACGGAGAGGTCGATCGTGCCTACCGCGCCGGAGACCTGGTGGAAGCCCTTGAAACGGCGCATCGGTTGCCGCATCCGCGCCAGGCAGATCGCCGAGTCGGGCTGCACCGGGCCGCCCTCGAAGAGCACCGCCGGGTGGCGGGCCAGGTCACTCCAGTCACCGAGCACCTCGGCGACAGGCACCTCGGTCGCGCGGTTCAGGACCACGCCGAGCGCGCCACCCGGCTCGTGGGCGACAAGCAGCACCACCGTACGGTCGAAGTTCGGGTCCTTGAGCGCCGGAGTCGCGACCAGCAGCCGCCCGGTCATCGACTCCATCGCTCGTCCGCCGATCGCCTGGCCCTCTCCCTGCATCCCACCTACCCGTCAACCGTGAGCCCGCACCGGGGATCCGTCAAACGCCCGATCCGAACGGTGCATCGGGATCAGCCGCGCTGTCAACGCCATGCCTGGCACCATAGCCTGCGTCCCCGGCGCTGGCTAAGGTCTGACCGGCGGGTGATCGGACAGTTGCGACGGAGGGCTCCATGACACCGACTGCGGACCTCGCGGTGATCGGCGGGTCGGGCCTGTACGCCCTCCTCGATGGCACCCCTCATGAGCTGGGCACCCCTTACGGTCCACCGTCGGACGCGGTGACCATCGCGGAGGTGGCCGGACGGCGTGTCGCGTTCCTGCCCCGGCACGGTTCCGACCATCGGTACCCGCCGCACCGGATCCCGTACCGGGCCAACATGTGGGCACTGCGGTCCCTCGGCGTACGCCAGGTGCTGGCCCCGTGTGCGGTCGGTGGGCTGCGCCCGGAGCTGGGGCCGGGCACGTTCGTGGTGCCGGATCAGCTCGTCGACCGCACCAGCGGGCGGACGCAGACCTACTACGACGAGGGCGCGGTGCACGTGCCGTTCGCCGACCCGTACTGCCCGCGGGGCCGGCGGGCCCTGCTCGCCGCGGCGGCCTCCCGGGACGTCGCGGCGGTGGACGGCGGGACGGTGGTGGTGGTCGAGGGCCCGCGGTTCTCCACCCGTGCGGAATCGCGCTGGTTCGCGTCGATCGGCGGAACTGTCGTGAACATGACCGGCCACCCGGAGGCGGTGCTCGCCCGGGAGATGGCGCTCTGCTACTCGTCGATCGCGTTGATCACGGACCTGGACGCGGGGGTGCAGGCCGGCGAGTCGGTGACCCAGGACGAGGTGTTCCGGGTCTTCGCGGCCAACACCGAGCGCCTGCGCGACGTGCTGCTGGACGCGGTGGCCGCGCTGCCCGTCGAGCAGGACTGTGCGTGCGGCCGGGCTTTGGACGGAATAACGCTGCCCTTCACACTGCCCTGACCTGGGCCACGAGCGACCCGGTGGGTGGGTCGGCGCCTCGACGGCCGGGAAACGCCCGAAAGGTCTGTCACATCCCGATAGATTCGGCTGATCGGGAGGGCGACCACTGTCGCCGCTGCGCGCGACACGGAGGCAGGTGGCGATGGCAACGGTCCGGGACGCGACGTACGACGTGCTTCGCACCCTCGGCATGACCACCGTCTTCGGCAACCCGGGTTCCACCGAGGAACCGTTCCTGCGGGACTTTCCGACCGACTTCCACTACGTCCACGCGCTGCACGAGGCCACGGCGGTGGCGATGGCCGACGGATACGCCCAGGCGGCCGGCAGGCCCGCGCACGTCAACCTGCACACCGCCCCGGGAATGGGCAACGGCATGGGCAACCTGGTCACCGCCTGGCACAACAAGACCCCCCTGATCGTCACCGCCGGTCAGCAGACCCGGGAGATGCTGCTGCTGGAGCCCCGGCTGACCAGCCGCCGAGCCGTCGAGCTGCCCGAGCCGTACGTCAAGTGGAGCTACGAGCCGGTCCGCGCGCAGGACATTCCGGCGGCGCTGCTGCGGGCGTACGCGACAGCCGTGCAGCCGCCCGTCGGGCCGGTGTTCCTCTCCCTGCCGATGGACGACTGGGCCCAGCCCGCCGAGGCGCCGCCAGCGCCGCGCTCGGTGGCGACCCGCTTCGGGCCGGATCCGCAGCGGTTGGAGATGTTCGCCCGGGTGCTGGCCGACAGTCGCAATCCGGTGCTGGTGTTCGGCCCGGGCGTCGACCGCTCGGGCAGTTGGCAGGCGGCCGTCGCGCTTGCCGAGCGGCTGGCCGCACCTGTCTGGTCGGCCCCGGCGCCGGAACGGGCCGTGTTCCCCGAGGACCACCCGCAGTTCCGCGGGGTCCTGCCGTTCGCCATCGGGCCGCTGGCCGAGGCGCTGCGGGGCCACGACACAGTTCTGGTCGTCGGCGCCCCGGTGTTCCGCTACTACCCGCACGTGCCGGGCGACCACCTGCCCGAGGGCGCCCGCCTGCTGCACGTCACGGACGATCCGGACGAGGCCGCCCGAGCCCCGGTCGGGGACAGCCTGCTCGGGGACCCCGGGCTGACGCTCGCCGCGCTTCTCGACCTGGTTCCGACCGCCGACCGACAGCCGCCAGCGCCCCGGGCCGTTCCGGCGCCGCCGGAGGTCACCGTGCCGCTGAGCGCCGACGCGATGTTCGCCGCCCTGGCCGCGCACTGGCCGGCCGACGGCGTACTGGTCCAGGAGTCACCGTCCAACCTGTCCGCGCTGCGCCGCCACCTGCGCATCACCCGGCCGGCGTCGTACTTCACGATGGCCAGCGGCGGCCTCGGCTACGGCCTGCCGGCCGCGGTCGGGGTGGCGCTTGCCGAGCGGGACACCGGACGTGGCCGGCCGGTGGTGGCGGTGATCGGCGACGGCTCGTTCCACTACTCCGTGCAGGCGCTGTGGACGGCCGCGCGCCTGGCGCTGCCCGTGGTGGTCGTCGTCCCGGTCAATCAGCAGTACGCGATCCTCAAGGCGTTCGCCGAGCTGAAGGACACTCCGGGGGTGCCGGGGCTGGATCTGCCGGGGCTGGACATCACGGCTATCGCGGCCGGCTACGGCTGCGCCACCGAGGTGGTGCAGACCCCCGACCAACTCGGCGCAGCCCTCGCCACCGGCCTGCGCGCCGAGGGGCCCACAGTCCTGCCGGTGCCGATCAGCACCGACGTGCCCAGGATCCTCTGAAGTCGCGGGCCTGGTCGGGGGGTCAGCGCGGGGCGATCGTCAGCGGGGCGCCGGTGAAGACGTCCAACACCGGCCGCGCCCCAAGCGGTGTGGCCAGGGTGACGGTGACCGGCTCCAGCTTGAGCTGGTCGGTACACACCCCGGTCGATCGGGTGACCTGCCCGCCGACCACCACCACGTCGGGCAGTTCCCGCACCACCGGGGTGATCCCGGTGTCGCAGGCGCCGACGCCGAGCCGGAGGGTCAGCCGTGCGCCGTCCACCGCCACGATGTCCTGGGCGGCCACCAGACCCTCAGGCAGTGGCTGGGTCGGCGTGGGTGCCGACGGGACCGGCGTGACTGCCGACGGCGCGACGGCGAGCTGGGCCACCGGGGTGGCCAGCTCCTCCACCGTGAACAACCAGGCCGGGACCTGCGCCTCACCTCGACTCGTACGGACCGGCACGGCTCCGAGGGTCACCCCGGTGACGGTCAGCGGGAGGCAGGCCGCCTCCGTCGTGCTGGTGGCCCAACCGTCCGGCCCTGGTTCGACGCTGGGACCGCCGGGAGTCGGCCGCCCGAGCCGCTTCGGCCGCCCCGGACAGGGCAGCGGGTCGCCCCGGTCGAGCTGCCGGTACGCCTCGGCCGCGCTGACCAGCGGCAGGGTCAACCGGCCGTCCGGGAACCGGATCTCGGCGCCGACGCGGGTGGGCGGGATGGCGACCTGGGCCCGGTACCAGCCGGACCGGAAGGCCGTCTCGGTGTCGGGCGTGAAGCGCGGGTCGCCGGTGAGCACAGTAGGCCCCTGCAACGGGACGTACCCGTCACGCCAGCCGGGACCGGGCTGCCACGCCGCGGCGACGGCGGCGGCCCGCCCGTCGAACGCGCGATGCGCCGTCGCGGTGGGCGGGGCGGCGGGCTCTCCGCTGGTCGCGGCACAGCCCACAATGGACAGCAGCGGCAGTACGAGCAACAGAACTCCTCGACGCATGCCAGGTTCGACGATGCCGTCGACGGGCGGGTTCCCGCCCCGGCTCAGGTCTCGCCGCCGAGATCCGTCTGGTACGCCTGCCAGAGCAGGTTGGCGCCACGCCGCCGATGCCGGGCCAGCACCCGCAGCAGATGCCCCGCCCTGCGCCGCAGCTCGTCGGGGCTGGCCTCGGACCGCTCGGCGACCCGCTGGGCAGCCAGGATCGCGGCGACGATCGCGGCGTGCTCCCGGGTGAGCAGCCGGATCCCGTGGTCGAGGCGGGGCGAGTGGGTGAGCAGCTCCCGATAGAGGCCGGCCGGCCCCTCGGTGAGCCGGACGTGCTCGGCGAATCCCTGGCCGACCGGACGTAGGCGGAGCAGCACGATCTCGCGCCAGCGCGGCTCGGTCGTCGCGACCGCGACGGCACGGGCCAGGGCGTGCAGGTCGCCGGCGAGCCCGGCGGCCCTCGGCTCACCGGGGAGCCCGGCCGGGTACGTGCGGGCGGCGGACGGCCGGTCGGTGACTGACGGCTGCTGGACTCCACCGGTGACCATGGCACCTCCCGCGCGCGGGCTGCTATCCCATACCGTGATGGTGAACCCGCCGGTTCCTCCTGTCCAGAGGCGTTTTCTGCTCATCCCTCCCAGTGGTAACAGCCGTTGACTCCGGCCCCACCGGCACGGCGGATGACGGCCGCCGACGGGCGGTTCAGGCGTCCGCCAGGCGTCGCAGATCGGCGGCGAGCGTGCGGGCATCGTCGCTGGGCTCCCCGCCGGGTCGACCCGCCGCGAACGCGTCGGCGAGCGCGCGCAGCTCCGACGGCGGCAGGACGGGCAGACCCATCCCCCGCAGCGGGATGGTGACCCGGTGCCCGCTGGCCCGGTCGGTGACGACGACGGCCGGCGACCGACCCGCAGCAGCCGACGGGTCGACGCCCATCTCACGGTGGGGCCGGGAGTCGATGGATGCGATGGCGAGATCGACAGTTCGACTGCGGATGGCGCCCCGCACCCGCACCCGGCTGCCGTCCAGCCACGCGGCAGTACGGAGCACCCGCAGCACCAGGTAGACACCGAGCAGGACGAACGGCAGCCCGCACAGCCCGAGGAGCGGTCCAGGCCCTCCCGAGGCGCTTCCGGAGTCCCTCAGCGCGGGCGGCAGCATTCCCGGCGGCAGGTCGCGGGCCTCCTCGTAGGAGGCGAACCCGTCTCCCGGGCCGGTGAGGCGGCGCAAAAGCCCGCCGGCGAGCAGGGGCGCCAGCACGAACGCCGCACCGACAGCGGCGACGAGGACCCCCGTCACCACCGCGACCGTGCGCTGGCCGGCCGACGCGCCGACCGACAGGCGCAGCTGCTGGTTCGTCACAGCGGCAGCGTAGGCGTCGGCGACCCACCCGCGCCCCCGGGCGTCGGTGGCGGTCCATGTCTCCCGCTGATCCGCCCTGGCTTCCTCGGTCGCCGGTCGGATACGACGAAGCGCCCCGGCCGCTGGCCGGGGCGCTTCGCTTCGAGGTGGTGGAGGTGCCGGGAATCGAACCCGGGTCCTTCGCCGGTTTGTCAGGGCTTCTCCGAGCGCAGCTCGCTGTGCCTCTACTCGGCCCCACCGCTCACGCGAGCAAGTTGGTGTGACGGGCCCAGTCGCTGATTGATCTCGCCGCACGGACCCCGCGACCGGGTCCGGTTGGCCAGCCTTCTAGCTGATGCCGGCTATTGGGACGAAGGCGTTCCCAGGCCGACAGACTTAGCTACTCGCCTCAGGCGGCGAGAGCGAAGTCAGCGCGTTGGTTCTTGGCGCTTATAAGTTTCCGACGACCGATTCTCGAGACGACGTCGGCTTCCTCGGCTCGCTTCCCCTGTCGCTGCGTACGAAGTCGAAACCAGTCACCCCCTCGACAGGCCACCGATGTGGTGGCACTGACAAGACTAACGCCTGCCGCAACGGCTTTCATCCCGAGCCCCGGGCCGACGCACCGACCCGGACAAAAGAGACGGATTAGTCGTCCATACCCTTGCCGCGTCGACCGGACACCCGGGCGATCTCCCGGTCCGCGTCGCGCTTGGCGAGGTCCTGACGCTTGTCGTACGACTTCTTGCCCTTGGCCAGGGCGATCTCGACCTTGGCCCAGCCGTCGGAGAAGTAGACCTGCAACGGGACGATTGTCAGACCGCCCTCGCGGGTCTTGCCGAGAAGCTTGTCCAGCTCACCCCGGTTGAGCAGCAGCTTGCGCGTACGCCGGGGCTCGTGGTTGGTCCAGGTGCCCTGCGTGTACTCGGGGATGTGCATGGAGTGCAGGAACAACTCGTTGTCGCGCTCCTGGGCGAACGCGTCGACGAGCGACGCCCGCCCGGCCCGCAGCGACTTGACCTCGGTGCCGGTCAACGCCATGCCCGCCTCGTACGTGTCGAGGATCGCGTAGTCGTGGCGTGCCTTCTTATTGGAGGCGACCACCTTGCGCCCCTTCTCCCGTGGCATCGGCGCCACCCCCTCTCCCAGAAGACGTCCGTCGCCGGGCTCACCCCGGCCGGACAACCGATCATGCTACCCGAATGAGGCTTATTCGGGCTCTCGCCGCCGGGCCGGCCGGGCCATCGTCAGGGCCGCCCGAATGAGCCTCATTGACAAGGACCCTCCCGCGCCGTTTATTCCGGCCGCGGGAGGGTCCCGAAGTGTCGACGGGACGACCCGTACGCTGCCTAGACCCGCAGGTAGAAGCGCAGGGTGATCCAGGCGGTGCCGGCGCTGACCAGGCCACCGACGCCGGCCATCAGCGGGAAGATGAACAGGATGTCACCCCAGCTGATCGGCGACAGCAGGCCCTGCAACGCCTTGAGCGATCCGTCGAAGAGCAGATACTTCGCCGCGACCAGGGCCACCAGGCCGAGCAGTGAACCGATCAGGCCGGCCACCACGGCCTCCAGCACGAACGGCGCCTGGATGAACCAGTTGGACGCGCCCACCAGCTTCATGACCGCCACCTCACGCCGCTTGCTGTACGCGGCGACCTGGATGGTGTTGGCCACCAGGAGCAGTGCGGCGATGGCCATCACGATCGCGGCGGCCAGGGCGATGTTCTGGATCGCGGTGAGGACGTCGAAGATCTTGTCCAGCAGTCGACTCTGGTCGACGATCTCGTCGACACCCTCGGTGTCCTTGTACTGGTCGTAGATGTTCTTGTACTGCTCCGGGTTGTTCAGCTTGAGCCGGAACGACTCGGGCAGCTGGTCCGGCTTGACGGCGTTGACCAGGTCCGGCGCGTCCTGGTACATCTCCTGGAACTTCTTGTACGCCTCGTCCTTGTTGACGTAGATGACTTCCTTGACCAGGGGGTTGGTCTTCAGCTTGGCGTCCAGGTCGGTGCGCTGCTGCTCGCTCACCTCCTGGCTCAGGAAGATCGAGACCTCGATGTTCTTGTAGTAGAGGTCCTTCATGTCGTCAACCTGGCGGTACATGAGACCGCTGGCGCCGAGCATGGTCAGCGAGACCGCCATCGTGATGATCATCGCGATGGTCATGGTCACGTTGCGCCACAGTCCGACCAGTACCTCGGACAGGACGTATTTCACGCGCATCGGGATTTCCTCCGGGTCTCCGGCATGAAGTGTTCGTCGTCAGGCTGCGCAGGGGTGGAGCGCCGGCTCACCCGTAGACACCGCGGGCCTGGTCACGCACGATGCGACCGCTCTCGATCTCGATGACGCGGCGGCGCATCTGGTTCACGATGTTGGAGTCGTGGGTGACCATCACGACGGTCGTGCCGGTGCGGTTGATCCGGTCCAGCAGGCGCATGATCTCGATCGAGGTATCCGGGTCCAGGTTTCCGGTGGGCTCGTCCGCCAGCAGGATCAGCGGACGGTTCACGAACGCCCGGGCGACGGCGACCCGCTGCTGCTCACCACCGGAGAGCTCGTGCGGGTAGCGGTGCTCCTTGCCACCGAGACCGACCAGCTCCAGAACCTCGGGCACGACCCGGCGGGCAACCGCCTTGGTCTTGCCGATCACCTCGAGGGCGAACGCCACGTTCTCGTACGCGGTGCGGTTCGGCAGCAGCCGGAAGTCCTGGAAGACGCAGCCGATCGAACGCCGGAAGTGGGGTCGCTTCCAGGAGCGCATCGACGTGACGTCCTTGCTGTTGACGATGACCCGCCCCTTGTTGGGGGTGACCTCGTGCAGCAGCATCTTGATGATTGTGGACTTGCCGGAGCCGGATGGACCGATGAAGAAGACGAACTCGCCCTTCTCGATCGAGACGGACACGTTGTCGAGCGAAGGCCGGGACGCCTTCGGGTACGTCTTCGTCACTTGCTCAAGCTGAATCACGGGTCGTGAGTCTACGCGGTGTAACAACTGAGCCAAGCCCCACGCCCCGCAGATGCGGCGCGCGTCGTCGAATCAGGCCCTCACCTGGAGATCGACGACGCGCTCCGCCCGCGAGCCGTCACGCACCGTTGCCGGCGAGCTGCCGCTGCTTACGCCAACGGATACCAGCCTCGATGAAACCGTCCAACTCGCCGTCGAAGACCGCGCTCGGATTGCCGGTCTCCTGCTCGGTTCGGAGATCCTTCACCATCTGATACGGGTGCAGGACGTAGGAGCGCATCTGGTCGCCCCACGAACCTGCCGCGTTCTCCTTGAGGCCCTCCAGCTTGGCCTGCTCCTCCTGGCGCTTGCGCTCCAGCAGCCGGGCCTGGAGCACCCGCAGCGCGGAGGCCTTGTTCTGCAGTTGGGACTTCTCGTTCTGGCAGGTCACCACGATGCCGGTCGGGATGTGGGTCAGCCGGACCGCCGAGTCGGTGGTGTTGACGCTCTGCCCACCCGGCCCGGAGGAGCGGTACACGTCGACGCGTACCTCGTTCTCCGGGATGTCGATGTGGTCGGTCTGCTCGGTCACCGGCAGCACCTCCACGCCCGCGAAGCTGGTCTGCCGGCGGCCCTGATTGTCGAACGGGCTGATCCGGACCAGCCGGTGGGTGCCCGACTCGACGCTGAGCGTGCCGTACGCGTAGGGCACCTTCACCGCGAAGGTGGCCGACTTCAGGCCCGCCTCCTCGGCGTACGAGGTCTCGTAGACCTCGGTCGGGTAGCCGTGCCGCTCGGCCCAGCGCAGGTACATCCGCAGCAGCATCTCGGCGAAGTCCGCCGCGTCCACGCCACCGGCGCCGGCCCGGATGGCGACAAGCGCCTCCCGGGAGTCGTACTCGCCGGAGAGCAGGGTGCGGACCTCCATCTCCTGGATGGACTTGGTCAGGCTGGTGATCTCCGCCTCGACCTCGGTCAGCACGCCCGGGTCGGCCTCGGCCTCGGCCAACTCCAGCAGCACCCGCGCGTCGTCGAGCTGGGCGCGCAGACTGCCCAGCTTGCTGATCTCGCCGTTGACGTACGACAGCTGCGAGGTCACCTGCTGCGCCTTGGCCTGGTCGTCCCACAGGTCGGGGGCGGACGCCTCCTGCTCCAGGCGGGCCTTGTCCTCGTGCAGCCGGTCCAGATTGAGGACGGCCTCGATGTTGCGCAGGGTCGCGTCGAGTTCCTTGAGCTGTTCGGCGTAATCGGCAGCGGTCACGACAGACAAGCGTACTGTGCCGGGAGCAGCACAGCTCGTTCCGTGTCGGCGAACCTGCCGGAGATCACCCGGCGGGGGCGGATTTCAGCCACGACAGGGCCGCCCGGTGGTAGGCGACGGCGAACTCCAGCGCGCTGGCGTCGTACGTCTCGCCGTCCCGTTTGGCGTTCTTGACCTGTTCGCGTACCTGAGCGAGGGCCTCGGTGTGGTACTCGTTCGCCGAGGCGTACAGGCTCTTGAGCTGGCTGGACGAGTGCAGGTTGCCGAAGGCCATCCGCAGCGCGATCGGGTTACGGATGGTGTCCCGCCCCGGGTTCTCCGCCAGCCAGCGGGAAAATGTCCGTTTCCCGCTCGCGGTGAGCGCGTAGGGCTGACTCATGCGGGGGCCCGGCTTGCCGAGCCGCACGTAACCCCGCTCGGCCAGCACCGGCAACTCGCGGTAGACCTGACTGCGGGTCATCGACCAGTACGGCGCCAGACGGCGCTCAGCGGCGGCCATCAACTGACCGCCTGTCATCGGGCCCTCGTGGAGGAGCCCGAGAAGGGCCGCCGCCGTAGGGTTGACTCCGGATTCCGCCATGCCCGTTACGCTGCCACTTTGCGCTCCCGGCGTCCAGGATTTGGCAGTTTGCCACCCGACAGGACTTCCTATGTGCACTGTCGGCGGCAGACTGTCCGTTGAGGACTATCGATGGATCGCGTCCCTCGGCCGGCCGCCGGCGGCGCGGTACACGCCGCCGGCGGGTCGCCGCAGGTCAGCCCATGTGGGGGTACGTGTGGTCGGTCGGCGGCACGAAGGTCTCCTTGATCGTCCGCGGCGACACCCAGCGGACCAGGTTGAGCCAGGAGCCCGCCTTGTCGTTGGTGCCGCTGGCCCGGGCACCGCCGAACGGCTGCTGCCCGACCACCGCGCCGGTCGGCTTGTCGTTGATGTAGAAGTTGCCGGCCGCGTACCGCATGCGCTCGCCGACCGCGTCGATCACCCGGCGGTCGGTGGCGAACACCGACCCCGTCAGCGCGTACGGGGCGATCGACTCGGCCTGCGCCACCACCTCGTCGAAGCGCGCGTCGTCGAACACGTGCACGCCCAGGATCGGCCCGAAGTACTCGGTGGTGAACGTCTCGTGGGCGGCGTCTCCGCACTCGAAGAGCGTCGGCCGGACGAAGTATCCGACCGAGTCGTCGGCCGTCCCGCCGGCGAGGACCCGGCAGCTGTCGTCACCGGCGATCAGCTCCAGCGCCGCGGTGTGCCGGGCGAACGCCTTGTCGTCGATCACCGCGCCACCGAAGTTGCCGAAGTCGGCCACGTCGCCGTAGGTGAGCGAGTCCGCGGTGGCGGCCAGACGGTCGCGCAGGCCACCCTCCCAGAGCGAGCGCGGCACGTACGCCCGCGAGGCCGCCGAGCACTTCTGGCCCTGGTACTCGTACGCGCCCCGGATCAGCGCGGTGTGCAGGGCGTCCACGTCGGCGCTTGTGTGCGCGACCACGAAGTCCTTGCCGCCGGTCTCGCCGACCAGACGCGGGTAGCCCCGGTAGCGGGCGATGTTGTCGCCGACGGTCCGCCACAACTGCTGGAAGACCTTTGTCGAGCCGGTGAAGTGGATGCCGGCCAGGTCCGGGTCGGCGAGCACCACGTCGGAGACCTCCTCGCCCCGACCGGTGACCATGTTGATCACGCCGGGCGGCAGGCCGGCCGCCTCGAAGAGCCGCATGGTGAAGTGCGCGGAGAACTGCTGGGTCGGGCCCGGCTTCCAGATCACCGTGTTGCCGAGCAGCGCCGGCGCCGACGGCAGGTTGCCGGCGATGGCAGTGAAGTTGAACGGGGTGACCGCGTAGACGAAGCCCTCCAGCGGGCGGTGGTCGAAGCGGTTCCAGACGCCCGGCGAGGACGCGGGCTGCTCTTCCAACAGGCGGCGGGCGAAGTGCACGTTGAACCGCAGGAAGTCGATGAACTCACAGGCGGCGTCGATCTCCGCCTGGATCGCGGTCTTCGACTGGCCGAGCATCGTGGCGGCGTTGAGAGTGTCCCGCCAGGGGCCGGCGAGCAGCTCGGCGGCACGCAGGAAGATCGCGGCGCGCTCCTCGAACGGCAGCGCCCGCCACATCGGAGCGGCGTCCTTGGCTGCCTTGATCGCGGCGCGGGCGTCGTCGTGGGTGGCGTGCGCGGTCACGCCGAGCACGTGGGCGTGCTTGTGCGGCTGCACCACGTTGATCGGGTCGCCGCCCGCCATCCGCTGCTCGCCGCCGATGGTCATCGGCAGGTCGATGCGCTCGGCGGCCAGCTCGGTCAGCCGCCGCTGGAGCCGCTCCCGGTCTCCGCTGCCCGGCTCGTAGTTGCGAACCGGCTCGTTGCGCGGCTCGGGAACGGAGAACACGGCATCCATCAAGGCTCCTGGCGATCTCGACAGCAGTGGCGAAACCGGACCCGCGGGCACCGACCGGACGGCCGGACACCGGACGCCGCGCGGGGGGCCGAGCAGCGGCGGGACCTCCCACGATTCTTTCATGCGGGGGTGCTCGGCTCACCTGCGCCACCACCCGGTTGCTCAGGACCGGCTGCCCTTTCTCTCCTTACCGCTCGCCGGGGTGGGGCTGGGGCGAGCGTCCCCGGCCCCGGGACATGGTTGCGGTGGTGGGGCTGGGGCGACCGTGCCCCGGCTCCGGGCGGTCAGGCTTGATCCCTCCGCCGGGGACGCTCGCCCCAGCCCCTGACGTCGGTCGCCGTCCGTGGGCCCGTTGCGACCCCCTTGACGTACGCCGGCGGAGGCGCGTACTACGCGGGGTGTGGCTCGTTCGGTGGGGGTCGCGGCGGTCCGCGTACCCTGAATGGTCGGTGACCTGGCGCCTCGAAGGGGAGACGATGACCAAGCAGCCCGGCCGCGTCCCAGCCGCGGAGTCGGACCAGCCGGCGGTCGACGCGGCCACCCCCAGCGGGGGGCCGGCGCCCGCGCCCGGCGCGGCCGTGCTCGCGCTGCTGGCGCTCGGCTGGCTGGCCGCCATGCTCTGGTCGACCCGGGAGGCCATCACCTCGGCGGCGGCCGGCATCACCGCGATCAGTCTCTCCGCGTTCGCCCTGCCCGGCGTGATCTCGGCCGCGCTGGTGGCCGGGGCCGCCACCGCCCTGGCCGGCGGCAACCTGCTGACCCGGCGGTACGGCGACAGGTCGACCCTGCGCTTCGTCGGCGCGATCGGCGCGGGGATGGTGGTCGGGCTGGCCGCCGCGCTGGCGATCAACCTCACCTACTTCGACACCTCGACCACAAACGTGATCGCCGGCACCGCGGCGGCCGCCGCGATCATCGGCGGAGCAATCGCCGGCGCGCGAACGGCCCCCGCGGTCGGCGCGGTGGTGACCGCCGCGCTGGGCGCACTGATCTTCGTGGTGGCGTTCAGCCGTGCCCGGGACCCGCTGTTCGACCTCTTCGGCGCGGGCGACAGCCAGCAGTCGCTCGTCGACGCGGCCAAGTGGGTGTCGCGCACCGAGTCGCTCATCGCCGGGCTGCTCGCCGGGCTGCTCGCCTTCGGCTACCTCACCTGGGCGCGGCGGCGAGCCCTGCGGCGCGATCCGCAGACGCCCGCGCTGCGCTGGCCGGCCTACCTGCTCGCCGGCGCCGGGCCGGGCCTGCTCCTGCTGCTCGCCGAGGTGATCATCCGGATCGGCGGCCGGTCACTGCTGGACCTGGCCAGCGCGCTCAGCGAGGCGGACGCCGTGGCGCAGACCTCGCTGGGCACCTCGCGGGTGGACAACGGCATCTGGATGCTCTTCGTGGGGGCGCTGACCGCGCTCATCGCGTTCGGCCGCACGCTCGGACCGGCGCGCACCGACGACGACCCCGCCGTGACCGAGGATCCCGGCGCCGCACCGCCGGCAGCCGGTGCCGGCGAGGACGAAGCGGACACGACCGCTCACGACGCCGCCGATGTCGACCCGGCTCGGGCCGATCCGGCTCGCTGACCGCGGCAACCTTGCCCGGCCACTGGCGGCTACCCGGCCACTACCGGCTCGCCTGGCCGGTGTGGGCCTCTTGACGGGTGCCGGCTCGCCTGGCCGGTGACGGCCTGCGGGCCGTCAGCGACTCAGTCGGTGGCGCGCAGCAGCAGGTCCAGCTCCGTCACGTCGTACCACTCCAGCTCGTGATCCTCGGCGCCGTCGACTGTGAACTGCGCATCCGGGTCACCGGCGGCGGCCTCTGCCACCACGTCGGCGGCGGCGGCGACCTCCTCGACGGCGTCCGCGCCGTCCACGTGGATCGCCGCGACGGCGCTTACCGGGACGGTGTCGGCCAACGTCACAGTGCTGGAACCCAGCTCACCGTCGCCACGGCCGAGCGCGGCGGGCGGCAGGTCGACCGAGACGACCACGCGGCGGCGGGGCGCCGACGGGTCGGCCCTGAGCAGGTGCAGCGCGTCCTGGGCGGCCCGGGTGAACGCGACGTACTCCAGCTCCTCCTCGTCGCCCTCGGCGTACCACTCGCGCAACGCGGGCGTCACCGCGTGCGCCCGGTCGGCGGTCAGCCCCTGCTCGCGCAGGCGGGCCAGCATGGGCACGGTCGCCGGCACGTACACCCGGACAAGCTCGTCGGTCACCTGTCGTCTCCCCGCTCGGTCCTGTGTCGGCGGCAGCCGGCACGGGCGCAGATCATGCCGCACGCCGTGACCGTCATACACCCCGGCTCCGGCCGGTGGAAGTTTCCCGCCGGTGTGTCCGGCCACTGCTTGGCCCGCCGTCGCGCCGGGTGGGTGCTGGGCGGTGAGCCCCGTCGATGGCAAACTGAGGCAAACGACGTCAACCCCTGGAGTTTCCCGTGGAGCCGAGGTTCCTGCTGCTCTCCGACGTGGCCACCGAGCTGAACGTGTCGGACTCGCAGGTCTACCACATGGTCCGCAGCGGGGAACTGCCCGCGATCAAGATCGGCGGGCGCGGTCAGTGGCGTGTCGAGCGCGCCCGGCTGGAGGAGTACATCGCGCAGAAGTACGCCGAGACCGCCGACTGGGTACGTGACAACCCCCTCGTCGACCGCGACCCGGAGTAGGCCCCGGCCGGCCCGCCCAACGGGTGTGCCGGCCGGGGCGATCCACTCCGGATCGCCGAAGTGGGGCTGTCCGGCCTAGCGGGATACCGCGATGTCGGCGAACCGGAGTGGATCTTTCCTGAGGGTGGCGCGCTCGTCACCGAAGGCATTGACCGAGGCCACTTTGCCGCGCACAATCGAAGCAGTCGGAGGCAAACGAAAGCAAACGCAAGATCAAAGGGAGCAGCGATGAGCGAGCGGCGACCCGGTCCCTTCCGGCCACCTGTGCGGCTGCGTCCCGTCCCGCCCATCGATCCGCCGTATCCGGACGAGACGTACTGGCCGGGGCCTACCCACGGCCAGCTCGCCCTCGACCTGTTCGCCTCGACACGACCGGATCCGGTCCGGCCGGCGGAGCGCCGCACCGCCCCACGCCGAACGCCCACGCGACCCGCCAGCCACCCGGGTGCGCCGCTGCCACCGGCGACCGCCCCCGAGGCGACCCGAGCCGCGCACCGCTTCGTCGGCACCTGCCTGGAGGTGGTCAACGGCTACCGCTCGCCGGCCCAGGTGCGCCCACTGCTCGACCCGGGCCGGGCCGTCGAACTGCTCACCGAGTTGGCCCGGGCGACCGGGCGGGCCGGGCCGGCTCGCCGTCGAGCAGCACGGCCGGCTCTGCGGCTGCTCCGGCTGCGGGTGTGCGAGCCTCGGGAAGCCGCGGTGGAAGCGGCCGCCGTGATCAGCGGCGCCGGCGGTCGGAGCTGGGCCATGGCGCTACGTCTGGAACACCGGCGAGGCCGCTGGCTGTGCACGGCCCTGCACGTCCTCTGACCACCCGCCCGAGGGCCCGCCCGCACGGCCACCGTCCCGCCGCCGGGCGCCGCGCTGCCCGGCGTTGATCGACTCGACTTTCAAGAAAGCGCGGCATCAACCTCGCGCTGACACCCCGACTTCCCGCAAACCGGGATGATCTTCACCCGACCACGGGCGGCCCGGACCACGGGCGACCCGGACCACGGGCGACCCGGACCACGGGCGACCCGGACCACGGGCGACCCGGACCACGGGCAACCCGGACCACGGGCGACCCGGACCACGGGCGGCCCGGACCACGGGCGACCCGGACCACGGGCAGTCCGGCGCCGGCCGCCCGAGCGCCGGGCGTGGCCGGGGATGCGGGGGTGGAGACGCCGATGGGCCCCGGCCTCGTCGGCCAGGGCCCATCGGGACGTGCGATCGGTCAGTTGCCGCCGTTGGGGGCACCGTGGCAGCGCTTGTACTTGCGGCCCGAGCCACACGGGCACGGCGCGTTGCGGGACGGGCCGTTGCCGGCGTCGGCCTGGTTGGGAACCGGACGTCGGGACCCGGCGCTCGGGAGCGTCGGGCCACGCAGCCCGGAGGCCGGCCGCTGTGGGGCCGACGGCGCGCTCCGGCCGGGTGCTGCCGGCGTGCCCTGGGGCGGCCGGCCCACACCGAGCGCCGGCGCCTGCTGCTGCTCCTGCTCGATGCTGACGGCACCGGGGCTGGCTTCACCGTCGATCGTCGGCGCCGAATACTGCAGGCCCTGCCGCTGCGGCGAGCGGTTGAGACCCTTGGCACGGATCTCCACCGGCTTGTCGAGCAGCGTGACCTCCTCCGAGTCGGCGGCCGGCTCCGGCTCGGTGACCTGGACGTCCACGTTGTAGAGGAAGCCGACGGTCTCCTCCTTGATGCCTTCCATCATCGTGGCGAACATGTCGAAGCCCTCGCGCTGGTACTCGACCACCGGGTCGCGCTGGGCGTACGCCCGGAGGTTGATGCCCTCCTGGAGGTAGTCCATCTCGTAGAGGTGCTCGCGCCACTTGCGGTCGATGACCTGGAGCAGCACCATCCGCTCGAGCTGGCGTACGCCCTCCTCGCCGAGCTGCTCCTCGCGCTTGTCGTACGCGGCGTTCGCGTCCTCCTTGAGGCGGGCGACCAGGAAGTCCGCGTCCATGCCGGCCCGGGAACCGCCGGCCTCCTCCTCCAGCTCCTCGATCGTCACGCCGACCGGGTAGAGCTGCTTGAGGCTGGACCAGAGCTGCTCCAGGTCCCAGTCCTCGCCGTAGCCGTCGGAGGTGGCACCCCGCACGTACGCCTCGACGGTGTCGTCGATCATGTTGCGGACCTGGTCCGACAGGTCCTCACCGTTGAGCACCCGCAGCCGCTCGGCGTAGACGACCTGGCGCTGCTTGTTGAGCACCTCGTCGTACTTCAGAACGTTCTTGCGGATCTCGGCGTTCTGGCCCTCGATCTGGGCCTGGGCGCTCTTGATCTGGCGGGTGACCATCTTCGACTCGATGGGCACGTCCTCGGGGATGTTGAAGCGCTCCATCACCGCCTCGACCGCGCCGGCCCGGAAGCGCCGCATCAGCTCGTCCTGCAGGGACAGGTAGAAGCGGGACTCGCCCGGGTCGCCCTGCCGGCCGGCACGACCGCGCAGCTGGTTGTCGATCCGCCGGGACTCGTGCCGCTCGGTGCCCAGCACGTACAGGCCACCGGCGCCGGAGACCTCGTCCGCCTCGGCGTCGCAGGCCTGCTTCCAGGTGGGCAGGACCTCCTCCATCGCCTTGGCGTACTCCTCCTCGTTCTCCAGCGGGTCGAGACCGCGCTGGCGCAGCTCGTTGGCCGCGAGGAACTCGGGGTTGCCGCCGAGCAGGATGTCCGTGCCGCGGCCGGCCATGTTGGTGGCCACGGTGACCGCGCCCTTACGCCCGGCCTGGGCGACGATCTCGGCCTCCCGGGCGTGGAACTTGGCGTTCAGCACGTTGTGCGGGATGCCACGGCGACGCAGCAACTGGGAGAGGATCTCCGAGTTCTCCACCGAGACGGTGCCGACCAGCACCGGCTGGCCCAGCTGGTGCCGCTCGGCGATGTCCTCGATGACGGCGTTGAACTTGGCCTTCTCGGTCTTGTAGATGACGTCCGGCCGGTCCTCGCGGACCATCGGGCGGTGCGTCGGGATGCTCACGACGCCGACCTTGTAGACCTTGTTGAACTCGCTCGCCTCGGTCTGCGCCGTACCGGTCATCCCGGACAGCTTGTTGTAGAGGCGGAAGTAGTTCTGGAGGGTGATGGTGGCCAGGGTCTGGTTCTCCTGCTTGATCTCCACCCCCTCCTTGGCCTCGATCGCCTGGTGCATGCCCTCGTTGTAGCGACGGCCGTGCAGGATGCGACCGGTGAACTCGTCGACGATCAGGACCTCACCGTCGCTGACGATGTAGTCCTTGTCGCGCTTGTAGAGCTCCTTGGCCTTGATGGCGTTGTTGAGGTAGCCGACCAGCGGGGTGTTCACCGACTCGTACAGGTTGTCGATGCCGAGCCGGTCCTCGACCTTGGCGACGCCGCGCTCGGTGACCGCGATGGTGCGCTTGGAGTGGTCGACCTCGTAGTCGCCCTCGCCGTCGGTGCCGGGCTGCAGCCGGGCCACGACGCCTGCGAACTCGCCGTACCAGCGGGCCGAGTGCTCGGCCGGGCCGGAGATGATCAGCGGGGTGCGTGCCTCGTCGATCAGGATGGAGTCGACCTCGTCGACCACCGCGAAGTTGTGCCCGCGCTGCACCAGCTCGTCCTTCGACCAGGCCATGTTGTCGCGCAGGTAGTCGAAGCCGAACTCGTTGTTGGTGCCGTAGGTGATGTCGCACTCGTAGGCGGCCTTGTGCTCGGTGGCCGGCCGGTTGGGCAGCACCACGCCGACGGTCAGCCCGAGGAACTCGTGCACGCGACCCATCCAGGCAGCGTCGCGCTGGGCGAGGTAGTCGTTGACGGTGACCACGTGCACGCCGTCGCCGGAGAGCGCGTTGAGGTAGACGGCCATGACCGAGGTCAGCGTCTTGCCCTCACCGGTCTTCATCTCGGCGATGTTGCCGAAGTGCAGCGCGGCGCCGCCCATCACCTGGACGTCGTACGGCCGCTGGCCGAGCACCCGGGCGGCCGCCTCGCGGGCCACCGCGAACGCCTCCGGCAGCAGGTCGTCGAGGGTCTCGCCGTCGGCGAGCCGCTCCCGGAACTGCTCGGTCATGCCGCGCAGCTCCTCGTCGGTGAGGTTGACGTAGTCGTCCTCGATCGAGCTGACGGCGGCGGCGATGGCCTTGAGCCGGCGCACCATGCGGCCCTCGCCCGCATTAAGGACCTTTTCCAGAATCGACACGGATCAACGCTCCCCTAGACAGTCTCGAACCATCGTAGGCGCAACATCGGCGCGATGGTCACTGGTGGCGGCGGTCCACCTCGCCGAACCCGACATAACTCGCGCACGGGATGCGCCCGGGACGTTATCCGGTTACGCCCTCGGCGAACGTTCCGGCACGATGCACGGGTGGAGCCTGCGGAGATCATCGAGGACGGCGTGCTGCTGCGACCCTGGCGGGAGGCCGACGCCGACGGCGTACACCGTGCCTGCCAGGATCGGGACATTCAGCGTTGGACCACCGTACCGCGCCCATACCTTCGCGAACACGCCCACGGTTTCGTCACCGAGGTGAGCGCGCGGGCCTGGGCGGACGGCACCGGGGCGCCGTTCGCGGTCTGCGACGCGGCCACCGGCGACCTCCTCGGCTCGTGCGGGCTGGTCTCCATCGAGCGTTCCGGCACCGGTGAGATCGGCTACTGGACGGCCCCCTGGGCGCGCGGGCGGGGCGTGACCGTCCGGGCCGCCCGGGCGGTCGCCCGCTGGTCCTTCGAGAAGCTGGCGCTGCGCCGACTGATCTGGCAGGCCGAGGTGGGTAATCACGCCTCCCGGCTGGTCGCGCTCCGGGCCGGGTTCCGGATCGACGGCCGGGTCCGGTCGGCCGAGGTGGAGCCGCACAACGGGGCGGACACCTGGATCGGCTCGCTGCTGCCCGGCGAGGTGCCCGAACCCGGATCGACCGGGCCGGCCGGCCCCGGCACCCTGGCCGCCCGCCGGGCCGCCGTCTTCGGCCGCCCACAGCCGACCCTGTTCGCCACCTCGGCGACCGGTGAGCTGCTGCTGCGGCCGATGGAGGAGCGGGATCTGGATGCCGTGGTGCAGACCTGTCGGGACCCGGAATCGATCCGGTGGACCACAGTTCCAGATCCGTACGACCGCTCCGACGCACAGGGGTACCGGGCCTTCGGCCAGGACGCCTGGGCCCGGGGGGACGCCGCCTGCTTCGTGGTCGCCGACCCGGACGACAGGTACGTCGCCTCGCTTGACCTGCGGCTCTCCCCCGCCGACCCGCTGCTCGCGGACGTGGGCTTCATGACCGCCCCGGCGGCCCGCGGCCGGGGATACCTGCCGGCCGCCCTGATCGCGGTGAGCGCCTGGGGTTTCACCACGCTGGGCCTGGCCCGGATCGAGTGGAAGGCGAACGTGGGCAACACCGCCTCCCGGCGGGCCGCCGAGAAGGCGGGCTTCACGTTCGAGGGGACCGCCCGGGGTGGGGTTCAGCACCGGGGTGAGCGGGTCGACGCCTGGGTGGCCGCGCTGCTCGCCGGGGACCTGGCATGAGCCCGCAGCAGGTCGTCGAGGCGCACGGGGTGCGGCTGCGGCCGTTTCAGGCCGGCGACATCGCGGACCTGGTCGAGGGCTGCGCGGACCCGCTCAGCCAGCGGTTCGTGTCCAGCATGCCGGCCCCGTACACCGAGGTCGACGCCCACTGGTGGGTCGAGGCCGGCGCACCTGCGGTCTGGGCCGGCGGCGGCGCCGCGTACGCCATCGCGGACCCGGCCACCGACCGACTGCTCGGCGGGGCCGGGTTGAGCAACCCGGTGCCCGGCCGGAGCCAGGCGGAGATCGGCTACTGGCTGCGGCCGGCGGCGCGGGGACGCGGGGTGGCCACGGCCGCGACCCGCGCGTTGAGCGAGCACGCCTTCGGCGCCGGGACACTCCGGCTGGAGCTGCTCACCGAGGGAGAGAACGCGGCGAGTCAGCGGGTCGCGCTTGCCGCCGGCTTCCGGCACGAGGGCCTGCGTCGGTCGGCCGGGCAGCGCCGGGACGGCGGCCGGCACGATCTGCTGACCTGGGTACGCCTCGCCGACGATCCACCCGGCCCGACTCCCCGGCTGCTGCCCGACCTGCCCGACGGGGTGCTCACCGATCAGGTGGTGGCGCTGCGGCGCCTCGGGCCGGACGACGCGGAGATGATGTACGGGCTGCACAGCCGGCCGGAGGTGGTCGCCAACCAGGCCCCGCCGGTGCCACCGACGCGGGAGTCGATCGAGCGGCGCTGCCGGCTGGCGGAGAGCGCGTGGCTGACCGGCGACATCGCCCGGCTACTGATCGTCGACGTGGCCACCGGCGAGCCGGCGGGCAGTTGCGGCCTCTCGTACACGGAGGTGAGCAGCGGTGAGGGCTCGATCGGCTACGCGCTGCTGCCCGACTGGCGTGGGCGCGGGTACGCCACACGCGCGGTGCGGCTGCTCGCCGACTGGGCGTTCGGCCCGGCCGGTTTCGCCCGGCTGACCGCAGGCACCGTGCCGGAGAACACCGCCTCGCACCGCGTGCTGGAGCGGGTCGGCTTCCAGCGTGAGGCCCTGCAACGCGGTCGCCTGCCCGGCCTGGCGGGCGCTCGCCTCGACGACCTGACGTTCGCCCTGCTGCCGGCCGAGCGGCGCTGACGAGGCACGGGGTTGCGGCGGTCGCCCGCCACAACCCCGTGCTCGACGCGGTCAGGGACCTGTCACGTGTCGAGGGAGATGATGCCGTAGTCGTAGGCGTGGCGTCGGTAGACGACGCTCGGGCGGCCGGTTTCCTTGTCCTGGAACAGGTAGAAGTCGTGGCCGACCAGCTCCATCTGGAACAGGGCGTCGTCGATCGTCATGGGCTCCGCCGGGTGCACCTTCTCCCGGGCGATGTGCCACGGCTGGTCGTGCTCCTCCTCGACCCGCTCCGCGACGGCGGTGCCGGCGCGTGCGCCGGCACCCGACGCGGACAGCGGGGCGGCCACCAGGTCCGTGACCGGCAGGTCGGCGGTGGCGGCGGCGACGGAGATCGGCGCGTGCCGACCACGGTGTACGCGGCGGCGGTCCGCCGCGCGGCGCAGCCGGGTGTCGAGCTTCGCGATTGCGGCGTCGAGCGCGCTGTAGAAATCGTTCGTGCAGGCCTCGGCCCTAATCACGGGACCTCGGGAAACGCAGGTGATCTCCACCCGCTGGCAGTGGTCGGCCTGGCGCGGATTGCGCTCGTGAAACAGCTCGACATCGATGCGGATAATCTTGTGGTCGTAACGTTCGACCTTTGCGAGTTTCTCGGCTACGTGTACCCGGTAATGGTCCGGCACTTCGACGTTGCGGCCCTTGACCACGATGTCCACGTGACCTCCTTTGTTCGGACGTCTTCGATCCGGTTTTCCCGGTCGCGCGCCGTGGGGAGACCCGCTGGCGTCGACCGGTCAGTACGGCTACGCCTCCTCTCACCGCCGGGGGCGGGATGGAAAGACCTCCTACCCCTGACAGCGAAACGCTAACTCCTGTTCGCCCGGCAGTCACCCCATGTCGCCAAGACCGCCCGGGATTTTTCGCACCTCATACACCAACGGGTGAAACGGAAACACGGTCTGTTACAAGTGGTGTCTTTTCTCGGTCGCGGCGAGCACCGCGGCGACACCGGGTGGCCATCCGCTCGCGGTCAGCACCCGGGTTGCCGCGGCCAGGGTCACGCCTGTGGTGACGATGTCGTCAAGCAGCACCACGAATGGTGCGTCGCCTGTTCGGCGAGGCCCACCCGATGCGCTCGACCGGTGTCGGAACGCCGCCTCGGCCGCCGCGGCGCGGCCCGCGCTGTCAAGCGTCACCGAGTCCGGTCGGGGCAGCGCGCGCAGCGGACGACGCACCCGTGCCGGCCAGCCGCCCCGGCGCAGCCGGCCCGCGCAGTGCCGGGCCAACCGGTCCAGGTGGTCGCCGTAGCGGGCTCGGGCCGCCGCGGCGGTGTCGGGCACGGGCACCAGGTCCACCGGGCGGACCTCGCCGACCGCCGCCACGACCACCTCGGCCAGCAGCGCGCCCAGCGGGCGGGCCAGACCGTGCCGGCCGTGCTCCTTGTACGCCAGCAGGGCCTCACGCAGCGGGCCGGCGTACGGGCCGAGGGCGACGCAGGGCGGGAGCCCCGGTGGGGCGGGCGTGGGACGGACCGCCCGGGGACGCAGCACGCCAAGCGCCGTCACGCAGGCGGGGCAGAACCCGTGCCGCAGGACCGCGTGACGCTCCCGGCAGCCGGCGCAGTCCGCGGGGAGGACCAGGTCGGCGAGGTCCGCCCAGAGCCCGCGCACGGCGTCAGTAGAGGAAGAACGGGGCCGACGGATTGCTCGGCCGGACCCCGGCCGGCGGCGCGGGGACGTCGCGCACACTCCCCGGCTCGATCCGTTCGAACGGGCTGCTGCGGTACGCCACCTTGTTCGCCTCGTACATGTAGGCCCCGCTGGGCACCCGCACGCTGCGGTTGGTGGGGTACGCCGTCAGGTGGTTGACCTTGGCGCCCACGTCGGTGCGCAGCGGGGTCTCCAGAGCGGCGTCCACGCTGATCTCGTAGATCGCCGGCTGGCCCGCAGACCCGGCCACCACCAGCCGATCCTCCCCGATCCAGTCCACCGCGGTCAGACTGGTCAACGAGGTGACCAGGGCCCGGGGCGGGCCGACTGACATCCCGCTCCCGGTGCCGTCCAGGTTGATCGCCGCGACGTAGAGCCGCCCGCCGGCGATCAACGCGACCCGCTGACCGTCAAGCGCGGCGGCCACCGCGGTGACCTGCGGCGAGGGCAGGTTCAGCGGCACCTCCGACATGCGGCCGGCCTCGTCGAAGCGGTAGAGGCGGCCGTCGGCCACCACCAGCCCCTGCGCCGGGCGCGAGTCGACGGTACGCAGCCACACCGGGCGGCTGATCGAGGCGTACTCCGTGCCGCTGCGGTTGAGCACGGCCACCGTGTCCGCGCCGGTGCCCACCGCGAGTCGCTGCCGGTCCCTGCCGCTGGTCACCACCATCGCGGCGAGGACCCGCCTGGCGCCCCGCGCGAAGCCGGCCGACACGATGTTGCGGTTGACCTCGGCCGTCAGGGGCACCACGCCGCTGGGCTCGCCGACGAAGTCGAGCGGGCGGATCGCGCCCTCGTAGACGCCGAACCGCTGCGGGCTCTCCCGGACCGGGTAGAGCGGCTGGGCCAGCCGGCGCTCGTCGAGATCCTGGACGGGCTGCGAGTTGTTGCGGATCTTCAGCTCCAGCTCGCCCGGCAGGTCGCCCAGCGACCAGGCGAGCTGCGTGATCACCTGGTCGACCCGGTTCTGGTCGTCGCCGGACATGTCCAGGTTGACCTCCCACCGGTTGTTCGCGCCGGTGGCGTTGTTGATCAGCTCGGTGCCGTCGGGCAGGCCGACGACGCCCGGCCGCAGCCAGTCGGACGGGCCACCGACCAGCCAGCGCACGACCTCGTTGACGCGGCGCTCGTCAGGCACGGCGGACGGCAGGTACCGCTGGTCGGGCACCAGCCGTGTCCGGTCGGAGCTCCAGAAGTAGATCGACTCGTCCTGGTAGTACTGCTGAAGGGCGACGTCACTGAGCAGCAGCACGTTCGGCGGGTCGAGCACGAACTGGCCGGCGCGCTCGTCGTTGGCGGTGCCGCCGAGCGAGGCGCTGCGCAGCCGGAACTCGTACTCCGTCTCGGTCGCCACCGGCGGCGCCAGGGTGCCGTTGGTCCGCAGCACGCCGATCTGCTGCACCGAGATCTTGACGGTGGTCGTCGAGTCGCTGTTGAAGGTGAAGACAGTCTCCCGCAGCCGGACCACTGTCAGCGCGACCTCGCTGCCCTTCTTGTCCTGTAGGCGGGGCTTGTGCTCCGGGGCGATGAACGCCTTCACCCGCTCGTACGCCCGGTCCGGCTCACCGGCGGCGGCGGACAGGAAGTTACGCACGAACGCTTCGTTGTCGCTGCCGCTGGCCGTCCGCGACGGTGGTTCGCTGCGGCGACCGTTGTCCGACCCGGCCTCGGTCGCCGTGCCGGCCTTGCCGTCCACCCGCACGTCGGACGATGCCGGGATGCCGCAGCCGGCGCTGAGGAGCAGTGCCGTGCCGACGGCGCACAACAGTGGTCGAGCCCTCATGAGCGCACCTCCGCCCGCTCGCCGTCCCCGGCCGGCGCGGGGCCGATCGCCAGCGCTCCGCCGGTGCCCGGACCGATGGCCAGTGGGCCGCCGTCGCGGGGGCCGCCGAACGGCAGCGCCGCGTCGGCGGGCACCAGCCGCAGCGGCGACGTGGTGAGCCGGTCACCGGCGCGAGCCGGCAGGGTGAGCCGGAACTGGGCGCCCTGGCCGGGCGCTCCCCAGGCTTCCAGCCAGCCACCGTGCAGGCGGGCGTCCTCCAGGCTGATCGACAGTCCGAGCCCGGTGCCGCCGGTCTGCCGGGCCCGGGACGGGTCCGCCCGCCAGAACCGGTTGAACACCAGCTTCTCCTCGCCCACCTTCAGCCCCACCCCGTGGTCGCGGACGGTGATCGCCACGGCGGTGTCGTCGATGCCGAGGGTGATCAGCACCGGCCGGGCCTCGCCGTGCTCGACCGCGTTGCCGACCAGGTTGCGCAGCACCCGCTCGACGCGGCGGGGGTCGACCTCGGCGATCACAGGAGTGCTCGGCAGGTCCAACTCGATCGGAACTCCCACCCGCTCGGCCAGGCCGGCCAACCGGTCGACGACCCGGTGCACCACAGGCACCAGGTCGGTCGGCTCGGCGTCGAGCATGGCGAAGCCCGCGTCGAACCGGCTGATCTCCAACAGGTCGGTGAGCAGCTCCTCGAAACGGTCCAGCTCGGCCTGGAGCAGCTCGGCGCTGCGGGCCACCGCCGGGTCGAACTCGTCGCGCTCGGCGAAGATCAGGTCGGCGGCCATCCGGACCGTGGTCAACGGGGTCCGCAGCTCGTGCGACACGTCGGAGGTGAACCGGCGCTGCAACCGGGACATCTCCTCCAGGCGCAGGATCTGCCGTTGCAGGTTGGTCGCCATCTGGTTGAACGAGGCTGCCAGCAGCGCGAGGTCGTCCTCGCCGTTGACCACCATGCGCTGGTCGAGAAGGCCGGCGGAGAGCCGCTGGGCGGTCCGCGCGGCGACCCGTACCGGTTTGACCACCAGCCGGGTGACCAGGGCGGCGAGCAGCCCCAGCAGGACCACCAGGGCGATGCCGGTGGCGACGACCGTGGCACGGGCGTCCGCGGCGGTGGCGTCCTGCCGGGTCAGCGGCACCAGATAGTAGAGCTCGATCTGCCCGAAGCGGGTCGGCACCGGCGAGCCGTAGACCAGGTATTTCGTCGGCTCGCCGGTGAGCCGACCGGTCTGGATCTGGCTGGCCACCTTGCCGCTGGCGACCGCGGCCCGCAGCTCCTTGCTGATCAGGGGCTGGACGTTGGCCGCCGGCGCGGTGCGGGTCTGGATCATGGTCGGGTAGTCGGCGGCGGTGATGGCCACCACCACGCCACTTGTCTGCTGGGGGTCGCCGCCGGCCAGGTAGTTGACAGTGCCCTCGATGGTCTCCTGGAGCTGCGCCTCCTGCGGCTGGCCGTAGAGGGAGACCTGCTTGGCCGCATACCCCGCGCCGCCCTTGACCCGCAACTGGACGTCGGTGCGGGCGTTGTCGAGCAGGATCGTCGTGATCTTGTCAGCGATCAGGTACGCGAAGCCGCCCACCAGCAGGCTGGAGGCGACGAGCGTGATGGTGACCACCCGGACCTGGAGCGAGCGGCGCCAGGTCTGGTGCGCCCGGGCCACCAGCCGCGCGGCCCGACCACTCAGCGCGCGCCACAGGTCCCGGCCGGCGTTGAGCCGGCGGGCTGCAGTGGTCCGGGGGTGCGGGGGCGGCGAGGTCGACACAGTGTGACCAGGCTATCCGGTGCCCGCCTTGTAGCCCACGCCCCGCACGGTGAGGATGATTTCCGGCCGCTCCGGATCTGGCTCGATCTTGGCGCGCAGCCGCTGCACGTGCACGTTGACCAGGCGGGTGTCGGCCGCGTGCCGGTAGCCCCAGACCTGCTCCAGCAGCACCTCGCGGGTGAAGACCTGACGCGGCTTGCGGGCGAGCGCGACAAGCAGGTCGAACTCCAACGGCGTCAGCTTCACCTCCTCGTCGTTGCGGCTCACGGTGTGGGCCGGCACGTCGATGGTGATCTGGTTACCGGGCGGGCCGATGGTCAGCATCTCCGGCGCCACGTCCTCGCCACGGCGCAACCGGGCCCGCATCCGGGCCACCAGCTCCTTGGGCTTGAACGGCTTGACCACGTAGTCGTCGGCGCCGGACTCCAGGCCGAGGACGACGTCCACGGTGTCGCTCTTGGCGGTCAGCATGACGATGGGCACGCCGGACTCGGCACGGATCGACCGCGCCACGTCGATACCACTCATTCCGGGCAACATGAGGTCGAGCAGGACGATGTCCGGTCGACTGTCACGAAACGCGGCCAACGCCCGCTCACCATCGGCCACGAACGAGGGCAGGAAGCCCTCACTACGCAGCACGATGCCGAGCATCTCGGCGAGTGCGGGGTCGTCGTCGACCACCAGTACCCGGGCTCTCATGGGATTAATATTGCATCCCCGTTCAGTTCGGTGGGACCGGCGTCACCCGGCACGGATAGCGCCGCCGGCAAAACCAGTCACCGCGACCCGCGGCGGCGGCGCCACACGGTGCGAGCGCCGGCACAGGGATCGGCCGGCTGCCACCATGATCCCCCCTCGGCGCCGTCCTGCGCCACCGCAGCCCCGACCGGCCACGCTGTCGCGATCCGGACGACGGTCCCCCGCCACGACCGTGGGGCGACGGGCTGCCCGCCGCGGTCCGGCGGCCGGTCAGCCGAAGAGCGCCCGACCCCAGTGGTCTCCACCGTCGCGAACGCCGGGAGGGCAGGCGAACAGACCGCTGGAGACATGCCGTAGATATTCGTTCATCACGTCGTGGCGGGCCAACTGGGTCTGGATCGGCACGAACTGCCGGCGCGGATCCCGCTGGTAGGCGATGAAGAACAGGCCGGCGTCCAGCCGACCCAGACCGTCCGAGCCGTCGACGAAGTTGTAGCCCCGCCGCAGCAGGTGCGCGCCGTTGTTCCTGCTCGGGTGGGCCAGGGCGACGTGGGCGTGCTCGGGGATCAGCGGCTTGCCGTCGTCACCGCGCGCCGCGAAGTCCGGCTCGTCGAACTCCTTGCTGCGACCGAGCGGGGCGCCGCTGCCCTTGGTCCGGCCGACGATCTCCTCCTGCTCGGCCAGCGAGGTCCGGTCCCAGGTCTCCACGAGCATCCGGATCTTGCGGGTGACCAGGTACGACCCGCCGGTCATCCAGTCCGGCCCGTCGCCCGGCTGCACCCACAACTGGTCGCGGAGCCTGTCGGTCTCCTCGGCCTTGAGGTTGGCCGTGCCGTCCTTGAAGCCGAACAGGTTGCGGGCGGTCGCCTGGTCCCGGGACGTCGACGACGTACGGCCGAAGCCGAGCTGCGACCAGCGGACGCTGACCACCCCCATGCCGATCCGCGCCAGGTTGCGGATCGCGTGCACCGCCACCTGGGGGTCGTTGGCGCACGCCTGCACGCACAGGTCGCCGCCGGAGATCGGGGCCTGCAACGCGTCGCCGGGGAACTTGGGCAGCTCGGCAAGGGCGGCCGGGCGGCGGTCGGCGATGCCGAACCGGTCCCGTCCGTCGGCGTCGCGGAACAGCGTCGGGCCGAAGCCGACGGTCAGGGTGAGCTGCGACGGCGGAAGGCCGAGCGCCTCACCTGTGTCGTCCGGCGGGGCCTCCGGCATGCCACCGACCGCGCCGAGCACCCCGGCGTCGCGGCCTGCCGTCATGCGGGCGGCGGCGGCCGACCACTCCTCGAGCATCTCGACCAGGCGGGCCCGGTCCTTGGTGATCACGTCGAAGGCGACGAAGTGCAGCCGGTCCTGCGCCGGGGTGACGATTCCGGCCTGGTGCTCGCCGAAGAACGGCACCGCGCCCGCCGGATGGTCACTGGCGGCCGCCGGGCCACGGGAGTCGCCGACAAGCGCGCCCGCGCCGGCGGCCACACCGGCGACTCCGGCCACCCCCGCACCGGCGAGCGTGATGGCCCGCCGGCGCGTCAACCTGCTTGCGCTCATCGACTCGACTCCCCCTGCGTCCCGGTCACTTGGCGACGACTGCGGCGACCTTGCTGATCGGCTCGGCCAGCGCGTTGATGCCGTCGGAGAGCTCCTTGAGCTCGGCCTTGCTCAACGCGGTGTGCAGCTTCCACCCGTCGCCGTCGCGGTGCTTGCCGAGCTGCGCCTCGACGTTCGCGAACTCGGTGACGAGCTGCTTGACCAGCTCCGGCGAGCGCTGCTCGAGCGCGGGCCGCAGAGCGGACAGCGCCGCCTTGGAACCTTCCAGGTTCGCGGCGAAGTCCCACAGGTCGGTGTGCGAGTAGCGATCCTCCTCGCCGGTGATCTTGCCGCTGGCGACCTCGTCGAGCAGCTCCTTCGCGCCGTTGGCGAGCTGGAGCGGAGAGAGCTTCTCGGCGTTGGCCTTCGCCACGATCTCCTTGACGTCGACAAGCAGCCGGTCCGCGATCGGACCGTCCTTGCTGACGTCGCCGGACTGCCAGAGGTCCTTCTCGATGCGGTGGAAGCCGGTGAACTCCATCCCCTCCTCGATGACCTCCTCGCGGCCGTCGATCTTGGGGTCGAGGTCGCCGAAGATCTCGGCCACCGGCTCGATCCGCTCCCAGTAGGTGCGCGCGACCGGGTAGAGCGTCTTGGCCTTCGCCACGTCGCCGGCCTTCACGGCGCCGACGAACTCCTCGGTCTTCTCCAGCAGCGCGTCGGTCTGGCTCTTGACGTAGCGCTGGTAGTTGTCGGTCGCCCCGGCCAGGGCGGCGTCGGCGGTCAGCGGCTGCGCCGACCCGCTGACCTTGAGCGCGCCCCGGATGCCCTTGCCGCTCATCCCCGGCTTGCAGGCGGTCTCGTACGTGCCCGCCGGCAGCTCGACGTGCAGCTCACGGCTCAGCCCGGGGGCGATGTTCTCCACCTCGCCCATCACCCGGTCGCCGGAGGCGTACACGTAGAACTCGGTGACCTTCGCGCCCGAGTTGGTGATCTTGAAGTTGGCGGTTCCGGCGCCGAGGTCGGTCGTGCCGACCTCGCAGGCGGTGTCGGTGGCCTTGACCACGATCGGGCCCCCGGCCGCGCCCGCCTCATCCTTCGTGGAATCGGAGCACGCGGTGACGCCGGCCGTCGCCAGCACGCCGGCAGCGGCCAGCGCGAAGAATCGGGTGGTACGCATCTGAGCTGTCTCTCCTCGTGGGGTCAGGCACGCTGCGGCGCGGATGCCGCCTCGGCCTCGGCCTCGGCGCCGGTGTCGGCCCCGCGCTCGGTGACGGTGGTGGTGGTCGTGGAGTCCGGCGACGTCGACCCGGCCGGTGCCGCCGTGACGGCGGGCGCCGGGGCCGCGGTCGGTGCCGGCGCGGGGGGCGCGACCGGCGCCGCGGTGGCTGCGGCAGGCGCGGGGGTACGCCGGGCCGGGCGCAGGAAGAGCAGGAGAACCGGCACGGCGTACCCGATCCAGGCGATCGTCTCGAGCACTGTGGGCGCGGGGGTCACGTTGAACATCCCGGCCAGCAGCGCCGCGTACCAGGTGGTCGGGTCGAGCGCGCCGGTGATGTCGAAGGCCAGGTCGTTGAGGCCGGGCAGGACACCGGACTCCTGGAAGTCGTGCACGCCGTACTTGAGGATGCCGGCGGCGACCAGGATCAGCAGGGCGCCGGTCCAGGTGAAGAACTTGCCGAGGTTGATCCGCAGGGCGCTGGCGTACAGCAGCACGCCGAGCACCACGGCGGTCACGATGCCGCCGACGAGCGCGAGCAGCGGTCCGCTGTCGCCTGCCGCGCCCTGTGCGGCGGAGTAGAAGATCAGGGCGGTCTCCAGGCCCTCCCGGACCACCGCGAGGAAGGCCATCCCGGCCACGGCGAGCGACCCGACGGCCAGCGCCTCGGTGAGTCTTCCGCGCAGCTCGCCCGCGATGGTCCGGGCCGCCTTGCGCATCCAGAAGATCATCCAGGTGACGAACACCACTGCCGCGACGGAGGTGACGGCCTCGAACAGCTCGCGGTCCTCGGAACGGGACAGCAGCGAGGTCGAGGTGTACTCGATGAGCCAGCCGAAGAGCACGGAGAGCACCACGGCAAGGCCGACGCCCGCCCACACCTGCGGCAACCGGTCCCGGCGCTGCGACTTCACCAGGAAGGCGACCAGGATGCTGACCACCAGGGTCGCTTCCAGGCCCTCCCGCAGGCCGATCAGGTAGGTGGCGAACATCAGGGCTCCGTGTTCATTAGGCACGCCTCAGCTAACTTAGGGCAGCCATACCTTCCTCCAGTTCAGGGGCCTCGTCAAGTCGTTCATGACAAGCTCACTCTTGCTGTGACCTGGCCTTCGACGGCCGCCACGAGCCGGTCACCGGCCGAGCGTGGGAGGATCCCTGCCGTGAAGGCTTTCCTGCCGTGGCTGGCGGTGCTCGCCGTGGTGATGCTGCTCAGCGTGCTGCGCCTGCGGGCACTGGCCACAGTCGTGTCCCTGGGTTGGCTGGCCTGGTGCGCGTGGACGTGGTTCCGCCCCAGCCGCCGCGGCTCCCGCTCCGGCTGACCCGGCCCCGTCCCGCCACTGCGGGAACGACGAACCGGGCCGGCTGCGAGCAGCCGACCCGGTTCGCAGGGACGTCGATCAGTAGCGGTAGTGGTCCGGCTTGAACGGCCCCTCCGGGGAGACGCCCAGGTACGAGGCCTGCTCCTTGGTGAGCGTGCTCAGCTTGGCGCCGAGCGCGCCCAGGTGCAGGCGGGCCACCTTCTCGTCCAGGTGCTTGGGCAGCACGTAGACACCGACCGGGTACTCCTCGGTCTTGGTGAACAGCTCGATCTGGGCGATCGTCTGGTTGGCGAACGAGTTCGACATCACGAAGCTCGGGTGCCCGGTCGCGTTGCCCAGGTTCAGCAGGCGGCCCTCGGACAGCACGATGATCGCGTGCCCGTCGGCGAAGCGCCACAGGTCGACCTGCGGCTTGATGTTGATCCGCTCGACGTCGGAGCGCTTGGCCAGGCCGGCCATGTCGATCTCGTTGTCGAAGTGGCCGATGTTGCCCACGATGGCCTGGTGCTTCATCCGGGCCATGTGCTCGTTGGTGATGACGTCGAAGCAGCCGGTGGCGGTGATGAAGATGTCCGCCTGCTCGACGACGTCGTCCAGGGTCGCGACCTGGTAGCCGTCCATCGCGGCCTGCAACGCGCAGATCGGGTCGACCTCGGTCACCACGACGCGGGCGCCCTGGCCGCGCAGCGACTCGGCGCAGCCCTTGCCCACGTCGCCGTAGCCCATCACGACCGCCATCTTGCCGCCGATCAGCACGTCGGTGGCCCGGTTGATGCCGTCGATCAGGGAGTGGCGGCAGCCGTACTTGTTGTCGAACTTGCTCTTCGTCACCGAGTCGTTGACGTTGATCGCCGGGAAGAGCAGGGTGCCGGCGCGGTGCATCTCGTAGAGACGGTGCACGCCTGTGGTGGTCTCCTCGGTGACGCCCTTGATGCCTGCGGAGATCCGGGTCCAGCGCTGACCGTCCTCGGCGAGCGAGCGGTGCAGCAGTTCGAGGATGACCCCGTACTCCTCGGAGTCGGCGGACTCGACAGGCGGCACGACGCCTGCCTTCTCGAACTCGGCGCCCCTGTGGACCAGCAGTGTGGCGTCGCCGCCGTCGTCGAGGATCATGTTCGGGCCCTGCCCGTCAGGCCAGGCGAGCACCTGCTCGGTGCACCACCAGTACTCCGGCAGCGTCTCGCCCTTCCAGGCGTACACGGGGACGCCGGCGGGGGCGTCGGGGGTGCCGTTCGGGCCGACGACGATCGCGGCGGCGGCGTGGTCCTGGGTGGAGAAGATGTTGCAGGACGCCCAGCGGACCTGCGCGCCGAGGGCCACAAGCGTCTCGATCAGGACGGCGGTCTGGATGGTCATGTGCAGCGAGCCGGTGACCCGCGCGCCGGCGAGCGGCTGCGATGCGGCGAACTCCCGCCGGATCGCCATCAGGCCGGGCATCTCGTGCTCGGCGAGCTGGATCTCCTTGCGCCCGAACTCGGCGAGCGACAGATCCGCCACCTTGAAGTCGCCTTCGGCGAGCGTGCTCGGCCGGGCCTCGGACGGCGTGCCGCTGGCGGCCGCCGGGAGGGTGCTGGTCATGAAAGCTCCTGTCGAACGATGTCTGCGCCGATCCTCCACCTTACGCGCGCGGGCCACCGGCGGCGGGGGACGGGCCACGGACAGCGCACGGGGCGGTCGGTGGTGGACAGACCCGCTGCCCACTTCCGCCCGCCCCGTGCATCCCCCCGGTTTGGTTCCCCGCACGTTGCCGGACCGTCGTCGCGATAACGCTGCGTACTCACAGAGTCACACTCAGCCAGGGTCGCGTCAAGCCATTCCGGGAAAGTCGGACTTGTGGCGGCTCAGCGCAGCCCCGACGTCGCCACGTACGCCTCACCGTCGCCGCCGACCCGCAGCGGCTCGCCTGCCGCCGTGCCGATCGCCGCCTGGCCGGACGCCAGCGTCAACGCGCCCGCACCGTCGTCGACGGTGACCGAGCCCGCACCGCAGAGCACCACCCGGGGGCCGGGCAGCGGCAGGGTGACCTCCGGCACGGCGGCGCCGACCCGCACCCGGTGCAGCGCGAAGTCGTCCACCGGCACCGGCCAGCAGTCCACCCCGGGGCCGACCGGCTGCGCGGCACGAATCGGATCGTCGAGCACCTCGAAACGCAGGACCCGCAGCAGCTCGTCCACGTCCACCCGCTTCGGGGTCAGACCCCCGCGCAGCACGTTGTCGCTGGCCGCCATGATCTCCACGCCGCACCCGCTCAGATAGGCGTGCAGGTTGCCCGCGGGCATCCAGATCGCCTCTCCCGGGGCCAGCCGCAGGTGGTGCAGCAGCAGCGCCACCAGCACCCCCGGGTCGCCCGGATAGAACGCCGCCAGCCGGTGGGCCAGGTCCGCGTCCGAGCCGTCGGCAGTCGACGCCAGGACGGCACGCAGCAGCCCGTCGCGCTCGGCGACCGGCCAGCCGAGCAGTGTCCGCACCGCCGTGGCCAACCCCGTCGGCCCCGCCCGCAGCGCGTCGACCACAGGCGCCAACGCCGGTACGCCGAACGCGGCGAGCGCCTCGGCCGACTCCGCCGGGTCCCGAAAGCCGCACAGCGCCTCGAACGGGGTGAGCGCGACAAGCAACTCCGGCTTGTGGTGCGGATCGGAGTAGTTGCGCTCCCCCACGGGGCGACCCGCCTCCGCCGCGAAACCCACCCGGGCCTGCTCGGCGTCCGGGTGCGCCTGCAGGCTCAGCGGCGCGTCCGCGGCGAGGACCTTGAGCAGGAACGGCAGCCGAGTGCCGAACCGGTCGGCCACCCGCTGGCCCAGCCATTGCCCCGGCTCGTCGCGCACCAGGTCACAGAGGCTCACCCGCAGGCCGGCGCGCTCCACGCTGGCCGGGGCGCCCGGGTGGGCGCCCAGCCACAGCTCCGCCTCCGGACCGGTGCTCGGCACCTGTCGACCCTGCAACGTGGCGATGGCTGAACGGGACCCCCACGCGTAGTCCCGGATCGGTCCGTACAGCGGTTCCACAGGTCAGCCCCTGGGCCGCCCGACCGCCTCGCCCGACGCGTCCTCGGGCTGCGGTACGGCGGTGTCGGCGGCGGCGCCGGTGCCAGCCGCCGCGGCGGCGGCGCTGTAGATGTCCGGCTCCAGGTAGATCACCCGGGCGATCGGCACGGCGGTGCGGATCCGCGCCTCCACGGCGTTGATGCCACGGGCCAGCTCGTGGGCGCTCTCGCAGGCCGGCACGCCGATCTTCGCGGCCACCATCAGCTCTTCCGGGCCCAGGTAGAGCGTCTTCATGTGGATGATCCGCTCCACCTCGGGGCCCTCGGTGATGGCCCGCTCGATGGCGTCCAGGTCCTGCTGCTCGGCACCCTCACCGAGCAGCAGGCTCTTGGTCTCGATGGCCAGCACGATGGCGATGACCACAAGCAGGACGCCGATCATCGCGGTGCCGGCCGCGTCCCACCTGCCGTTGCCGGTGATCAGCGTCATGCCGACGCCGAACAGCGCGAAGACCAGACCGACGAGCGCGCCGAAGTCCTCCAGGAGCACCACCGGCAGCTCCGGCGCCTTGGCCCGCCTGATGAAGCGCACCCAGGACTGCGTGCCCCGGGTGTGGTTGGACTCCTTGATGGCCGTCCGGAAGGAGAACGACTCCATGGCGATCGCCGCCACCAGCACCGCCACCGGAAGCCACTGCCACTCGGTGATTCCGTGCGGATCCGACCACTTGTGGTACGCCTCGTAGAGGGCGAACAGTCCGCCGATGCTGAACAGCACGATCGACACGATGAACGCGTAGATGTAGCGCTCCCGGCCGTACCCGAACGGGTGTTCCGGGGTGGCCGCGCGCTTCGCCCGCTTGCCGCCGAGCAGCAGCAGACCCTGGTTGCCGGAGTCGGCGACCGAGTGGACCGCCTCGGCCAGCATCGACGAGGACCCGGAGAGCAGGAACGCGATGAACTTGGTGACGGCGATGCCGACGTTGGCCAGCAGGGCGGCGACGATCGCCTTCGTCCCGCCGTTCGCGCTCACGCTGCCACTCCGCTTCGCGTCGTGGTGACGTCCGTGACGCGCCGCCCCCTGCGTTCGTTCACTGGTTCGACAGCTCCTTCATCTCGGTGATGGCCGGGACGGCCATCGGGTCCAAACCGTGTGCCAGAGCAAGGTAGATCGAGGCGAAGTCCGGTACGGCGATCAGTGAGGCCAGCCGCTCCAGAGCCGACCCACCCTCGGCGGTCACCACGTCGCAGCGCACACCACGGCGCTCGGCGAGGGTCTGCACCGCGTCCGCGCGGCGCTCCTCGACCGCGAGCGGCTCGTCCGTGTCGTCCTCGGCGTTGAGCCCACCGTCGCGCAGCAGGACCAGCCGCAGCCGGGTGCCCTCGCCGTCGTCCTCCTCCGCCGGGTCGGCGAAGATGTCCCGCTCTCCCTCGGCCAGGCCACCGAAGACGCCGTCGAGCAGCCCGACCCGGCCCCGCCCGGCCTCGCCCAGCGCCCCGGTGACCACCGGGTAGCGGGCGTTTGCGGAGAGGGTGTCGCCGAACCGGCGAGCCGCCACGGTGGCCAGTGGGGACGAGCCCCACACGATCGGGATCGAGCCGGCCAGGCCCAGCGCCAGCGACTTGGCGGGGTTGACGAACGACTCGGCTGCGGAGCGGCAGCGGTCGGCGTCCGCGTCGAGTCGGGCCGCCGTCTCCGCCAGATCCGCCTCGTTGACCTTCACCAGCCCGAGCGAGCGCGCGGCAAGCAGGACCGGCACCGTGAGCGCCCACAGGCTGGCCCGGGCCGGCGCGCGTCGCGGCACCGGGATGAACGGCGCGCGGGCCCGCTCGGCGACCGACTGCAACTGCGAGTCCGGGGCGCCCACCGCGACCAGCCGGGCACCGCGACGGTGCGCAGCCTCGGCGGCGCCCAACGCCTCCGGGCTCCGACCTGACGCGCTCACCGCGATCACCACGTCGGCGGCCCCCACCCAACCGGGCACGCCCGCGCTGCGGTGCCCGATGATCGGGACCGGGCAGCGGGGCCCGGCGACAGTGGCCAGCACGTCACCGGTACGCCCGGCGGTGCCGATGCCGGCGATCACCACAGCCCGGGGACGCCCGTCGTCAGCGAGCACCGCCAGGTTCGCCTCGGCGGCCAACGCCGCGCTCTCGCGCACCTGGGCGCCGCCCGAGGCGGTGTGCCGCAGCATGCCGCCCGGGTCGTGCTCGGCAAGCGCGTCCGGGTTGTCGAGGAGGGCCTCGTCGGCGTCGCGACGCCCACTGACCCCGGCCGTACCGTCGATCATGACTGCTGTCCGGGGCCGCCACGCGCCTCGTCGAGCAGCAGCACCGGCACGTCGTCGCGGACCTCGAAGATCCGACCGCACTCCGTGCAGGTCAACGTCTGCGCCTCCGCGTCGTAGGTGAGCGGGGCGTGGTGCGTGTCCGGGCAGGCAAGGATCTCGAGCAACTGCGGATCCAGGGCCATGGCGCGGCTCCTTCCACGAGTGCGGGGTCACCGGCGGCGGTGCCGTCCGGCGCAGGCGATCTTATCGGCGAACGCGGTCGAGCACCTCGTCACGCAGCGAGACCATCCGCTCGCGGGTGGGCGCCTCGACGTTGAGCCGCAGCAACGGCTCTGTGTTGGAGGCGCGCAGGTTGAACCAGGCGCCGTCGGAGAAGCGCAGCGTGAGCCCGTCCATCTCGTCGGCCGTCGCGTCCGGGTACGCGGCACGCACCTCGGCCACCGCCGCGGCCTGGTCGGCGACCGTCGAGTTGATCTCGCCGGAGGCGATGTAGCGCTCGTACTCGCCGGCCAGCACGGACAGCGGCAGCGACTGTTCGCCCAGGGCGGCGAGGGTGTGCATCGCGGCGAGCATCCCGGTGTCGGCGAACCAGAAGTCCCGGAAGTAGTAGTGCGCGGAGTGCTCGCCACCGAAGACGGCGTTGGTACGGGCCATCTCGGCCTTGATGAAGGAGTGCCCGACGCGGGCGACCACCGGTTTCCCACCGTGCTCACGGATGATCTCCGCGACCGCGTTGGAGGTGATCAGACCGTGGATCACCGTGGAGCCCGGGTGCTTGGCCAGCTCACGCGCCGCGACCAGCGCGGTGATCGCCGACGGCGAGACCGGCTCGCCACGCTCGTCCACCACGAAGCACCTGTCGGCGTCCCCGTCGAAGGCCAACCCGATGTCGGCCCCGTGCTCGACCACGGCACGCTGGAGGTCGACCAGGTTCGCCGGGTCCAGCGGGTTCGCCTCGTGGTTGGGGAAGGTGCCGTCCAGCTCGAAGTAGAGCGGCACGATCTCCAGCGGCAGTGCCGACAGGGCGGCGTCGCCGAGCACTGTGGGGACGGTGAAGCCACCCATCCCGTTGCCGGCGTCGACCACCACCTTCAACGGCCGGATGCCGGAGAGGTCAACAAGCTTGCGCAGGTACGCGGCGTAGTCGGGAAGCAGGTCCCGCCGCTCGGCCGGCCGGGTCGGCTCGCCCGCCGGGCGGGACGCCCCCGAGTCCAGCAGGGCCTGCGCCCGCTCCCGGATCTCCGCCAGCCCGCTGTCCTGGCCGATCGGCCGGGCGCCGGAGCGGCACATCTTGATGCCGTTGTACTGAGCCGGATTGTGACTCGCCGTGAACATCGCGCCGGGCAGGTCGAGCGAACCGGAGGCGAAGTAGAGCAGGTCGGTGGAGGCGAGCCCGATCTCGATCACCGAGCGACCCTCGGCCCGCACCCCGGCGGCGAAGGCGGCGGCCAGGCCGGGTGAGGTGGCCCGCATGTCGTACCCGACGACCACCGCGTCACCGGGCTCGTCGGTGGTGTTGAGCAGCTGGGTGAATGCGGCCCCGAGCGCCTCGGCGACCCGCTCGTCCCACTGGTCCGGCACCGTCCCTCGGACGTCGTACGCCTTGACGATCTGGGACAGATCAGACACTAGTTCCGCTCCTTGGCCGCAGGTTGACAACAAACCTGAGCGTATCGGAGCGTCCCGGCCCGGCCCCGCTCAGCCGGGGAGCCGGGGCATGAACACGGTGTGATCGCCGCCGTCGGGCGGCTGGGGCGGGTCACCGGGCAGCGGTCGGGCACCCGGACCAGCCGGCGCACCCGGCATCGGTTGCGTGGCGTCCGGGCTCGGCGTCACGGGTCGCGCCCCGTAGACGCCACCGGCGGCGGGGCGGGGCGGGGGCACCTGGCCGGCGGTCGGGGGCTGCTGGCCGTACACCGGGCCGGGTTGACCGGGCACGGCCGGCGACCCACCGCCGGAGCGGTAGGTGGTGCCACCGGGGTTGCCCGGCAGCGGGCCGGGCGCGTCGGCAGGCGTGCGGTCCTGCCGGGAGCGGCGCACCAGCAGCACGATGAGCAGCAGGCCGACCGCCACCATCGCGATGCCGAAGAACATGATCGTCCCACCACCGCCGCCGGACTCGGCGGCCACCGCTGTCGCGCTGGGCGCGGCGGACGTCGGGTCTGCCGCAGCCGGGTTCACCACCTCGCTGGCCGCCGCGACCTCGGTCGGACTGGGGGTCGGGGTCGGCTTCTTCGACGGCGTCGGGGTGGGCGACGGGGAGAGCCGCGCGGTGACCTTCGCCGTGTCGGAGCCATGCCCCAACTGCTGGCCGGTAGCGGTGACACCCACACCGGTCACGGAGAGCCGGCCGCCCGGCGCGTCGGCCGCGAACGCCACCCGGTACCGCACGGTGATGCCCTTGCCCTTGCACAGGGTCGGCTTCGCCGGCGAGGTCTGCCCGGTCTGCACCGTGCCACCACCGCCGCCGACGGCCACCGGGAACCAGCGCCCGCCCGCGTTCACCTGCACCGCCACCTGGCTCGGCTGGAGACCCTCGAGGCGCAGACCCAGGGCGGTACGCAGCAGGACGCAGCCGCCGGAGCGCTTGCGCACCGCGACGTTCACCGCCTGGGCCGAACCTCCGGCGGCGAAGCTGCTGGCAGCCCCGACACGGACCGAGTCGTCGTCGGCAAGCGCGGGTGACGCACCGAGCAGCACCATGCCGACCAGCAGGCCGCAGACCGTCGCGAGCCGTGCCGCGCGTCGACGCACCGTCATGATCACCTCGCCGTTCCTCCCCGGGTGGGGTCCGCGGGCCAGGCTACTACCGGGCCACCCCCACCACTTGTCATAGAGCGGCCCGCATGTGTGCGGCGTTACGGTTTGGCGTGGGTCTTGATCCACTCGGTATCGGTGATGTCGGGGTGTCCGTTGGCCTCGGACACCACGATTTCGCCGAAGTCGAGTCGATCACGCGCGACGAGGTTCGCCGGATGCCTCATCCGATCCGTCCCGGTCGGACGGTGCCGCCCGGGCGAGGGCGTCCCGGCAGAGACGGTCGGCCGTCCGGGTCGTCTCGGGAAGTCGGTAGCGCGGGGTCAGCGCCAGCACCTGCGCTGTCGCGTTGTCCAGGCTCATCCGGTGCCCGACGCTCACGAAGACCGGCTTCACCCCGGCCTGGGTGCGCACCACCCGGCCCACGACCTCGTCCCCGTCCCGCAGCGCCGACCAGGCACCCCGGTCGGCAGGCGGCGGCGCCCATGCGCCGACAAGCGGCGTCTTGCCCACTCCGATCGTGGGCAGTCCGGTGACCACCCCCAGGTGACAGGCGAGCCCGAACCGACGCGGGTGCGCCACGCCGTGCCCGTCGCAGACAAGCAGGTCCGGGATGGCCGTCAGCGTGTTCAGCGCGGCGAGCAGGGCAGGCAGCTCACGGAACGCGAACAGCCCCGGCACGTAGCCGAACGCGGGCCGGCCCACGCTGACTGCGGAATCGACAACCGCCAACGTCCGGGCGTCCAGCACGGTCACGGCCGCCGCGAGAAGGTCGCCGCTCTCGGCGTACGCGACGTCCAGGCCGGCCACCGTCGCGGGCGCGGTCGGACCCGGCCCGACCAGGTCGACGAGCGGCCGCAACTCCTCCTGTACGGCCACCGCCTCCGCCACGCTACGTGGCACGTACCCCGGGTCCGATGGTGCTCCACCGGTCATGAGCGCCCACCTTGATCCACTCGACTTCGGCGATGTCGCGGTATCCCATGGCCTCGGACACCCCGATGTCGGCGATGTCGAGTCGATCACGCTCGGCGACGCCATTGCGCGGCCGCTCGACCGTGATCAGGCGAGTTTCAGCTCGTCGCGAGCCTCTTCGACCCACCGGGCGACGCCGTGCGCGCCGCTGCCGGTGGCCAGGGAGGCAGCCTCGTCGAGCAGACCACGGGCGGCGTCCCGGTCACCGTCGGTCGCCGCCAGGTCAGCCAGACCGATCAGGTTCGCCGCGACTCCCGGGGTGAAGGACAGCTCCCGGCGCAACCGCGTCGACTCCTCCAGCAGCTCCCGCGCCGCCTCGACCCGACCGGCGGCCTGCTCACCGAAGCAGAGGTGCCGCAGCACGTACGACAGGGTCAGGTCGTCCCCCGCCTCGGTCGCCAGCTCACGGGCCCGCGCGAAGGCCGGATCGGCCGCCGCCTGGTCCTGACGGATCACCTGGTGGACCGTGCCCACCCAGAACAGCGACTCCCCCTCGCCACGAGCGTCACCCAGCTCGCGGTAGAGCTGCGCCGCCCGCTCGAAGAGCCGCAGCTCGGCCGCGTCCTCCGCACCGGCCTCCAGGAAGCGGGCGTGCAGAAGCCGACCGCGGGCCAGAGCCGCGTCCGCCTCCAACGCCACGAGATCCCGCTCCGCCTCGTCCAACGACTTCGCGTCGCCACCGAAGACCGCCTGCTCGTAGCGCTCCTGCGCCCGCGTCAACCGGACGTCGAACCCTTCGGCCATCACTGACCCACCCTTCCGTCGATACGCTCGCGTAGGAGATCGGCGTGGCCATTGTGCCGCGCGTACTCCTCGATCATGTGCACCAGCAGCCTGCGCAGCACGATGACGTTGCCGTCCCGCTGCAGCCCCCGCACTCCCAGATCCGCCGCCTCGGAGACGAACCGCTCGGAGAACTCCACCTCCGTACGCCAGGCCCGGTACGCCTCGTCCACCACCGCCGGATCGGCCACCGCCCCGTCGAAGTCGCCGTCGGGATCGTCGTCCGAGCAGTACAGCTTGGGCGCCACCTGGCCGGCCATCGTCCTACGGAACCAGCCACGCTCCACTTCGGCCAGGTGTCGGATCAACCCGAGCAGCGACATCGTCGACGGCGGCACCGCCCGGCGTGCCAACTGCTCGGCGTCCAGACCGTCACACTTGAGTTCGAACGTGAGGCGCTGGTCGCGCAGGTACTCGACGAGGACGCTCCGCTCGTCGGCGAAGTTGCCATCCGAGCGCGGGTCGTCGTCCGGATGCACGAACAGGTACGACCAACCGAAGGCCCGCGTGGGCTCGGGGTCCGTCGCCTCGGTGTACGAGTAAGCCATACGGCGACTCTCGTCGATGCCCACCCACCTCGGCAACCGGCCGCGCGCCTCGGCCACGGGAAGTTGCGAGAGGTCCAGCCCGCGCCTCGGTGCCGGCCTGGTCACCCCTCGTGGCCCGCCGCCACCTCGGGATCGGCACCCGGGTCGCCGGCCGCCCGCAACTGTTCCTCGAACATCACGAAGGTCCGCTGGCGGATCCCCCGGATGAGAGCCTGCTCCTTCGGCGACAAGGGTCGCCCCTGAGCTTCTGCCGCGTCCCTGAGCGCCTGCACGGTCTCGTAGAGGGCGAAGATGGGCCCTTCACCGACCAGGTAGTGAGCACGGAAACGCTCAACCTCCTGCACGAAGTCCTCGGGACTCTGTCGGAAGACGTCTCCTCCGATGTCGAAGACGATCTCTGTGAAGAGGTCGTTCTCTTCCTGCCACCCGCCGGTATCGATGGATACCCGCCACACCTGGGCTCCACCGTCGGACGTCTCCACGATCTTCACCGGGGATGAGTAATAGAGGTAGTAGGACGGGAGCACCAGACCGGGCATCTGCACCATCAGGCGTTCCCCTCGTAGGTCGACTGCAGCGCCTCCCAGAACAACTGTTGCTCACGCCGGAGAATGCCGTCGGTAATCGCGCTCTCGCGACTGTTCATTGCTCGACCCTCGGCTCGGGCCACGGCATCCACGTCACGGCGCACCTCATACAGCGCATGCTCCCAGACCGCCACGGTGTCGAGCGCCGCCAGGTGTAGGCGAAACTCGGCGAGATGCCCGTTCCCGGTCCGCAGTACGAGTTGTACGTCCCGGTAGCCGCTGTCCTCGGGAGATATGAACCGGTCCTGACAACGGATGATCATCACGTCGGGACGGTCGCGCATCCGCTGGAGCGTGTCGTAGAGGTCGTCGAGACGTCGAAATTCGATCTTGGCGGCGGCAAGATCGAGCAACTTCGAGGGGTCACCGCCGTACTTGTTGACCTTGTCTTCGGCTCGGCGGCGGTTCTTGGGCTCAGTGCGCCAGCCAGGCTCACCGACACGACGATCACCAACCTGTGCAAGAGAAGTAGCCAACTGATTCAGCTGCAGCTGAGCGAGAGCAGCCGCGGAGTAGAGGTCGTCAAGGTAGCGCTTGCGATAAGACAGATTGCCGCGTTGACGACTGTCGAAGCCTGGCTGGGTCGGCGGATCATCCGGCACCTGGATGCTCGCGCTGATCCGGCGCTGCTCGTCGGTGAGCGGTGTCGGCTGCGGCTGAGACGCCCGCCGGTCGGTCGCCCCCGGCCCTGCCGTCTCCTGCTGGGTGATGTCGTCGAGCACGTCAGCGAGGGCGTCGATCGCCTGTTGATGGCTTGCCAGGTGATGCAGCGTCAGTGGGCGGGCCGTCAGTGACGCCGCCAGTTCGGGGGTGCCGAGGATGATCCGCGCCAGGTCGGGCGCCTGTGCCAGTTGCAGGGCCAGGTGTACGGCCAGATTCGGCTCGTTCGGGGGTGGCTCCCGCAGGGCGGTGTCCAGCATGTCGCGGACACGGGCGTCGGCGAAGAGTCGCGACACGTCCCGTGCGTCGGCGTCGTCGAGGTTGGGAACCAGCCGCCGGAGGGTCGGTGGGTCCGCGGCTCTCGCGAACTCGCTCGGGCTCACCCCTGCCGAGAAGACCTCGTCCAGGCCGTTGGCCAGCGCGAGCACCCGGGCCGGGTCGCGGTGTCCCGTCGGTTCCTCGCCAACCGGGCCGGATGAACTCCCGCCGGGGTCGTCCACCGAGCCCGGGCCGTCGAGCAGGAGGTACATGCGGTTGATGTACGGGTCGCCGTGGCCGCCGTCGTCCTGCGCGGGAGGGTGATAGGGCAGGTCGGGACGTTCGCTGAACCGACCCCGGGGCAGCCCACCGAGCGGCATGGGCCGGCCGTCCCCGCCCAGCACGAGTGCGTCGATGCCGACCACGTCGGGATAGAGCGGCCGGTCCCGGACGAGGCCGGTCTGCGGGTCGACGTAGAGCACCGTGCCGTTCTGGTTGAGCGCCACCCAGGCGTGCGAGCCACCGCCCGCCCACTCGGTGATCAGGAACGCGTAGCTGCCGTGGCCGCCCAGCAGAAGTTGGTCGTGCAGGTTGGCGTACCCCCGGTCGGCGGCCTGCCGCGCCTGCGCCGGGTGTGACTGTTGGATCGCTGGCGGGGTGAGGACGCGCTGGAAACGTCCGCCGGTCACATCTTCCACCCGGCCCGGACCACCGGCCTCACCGCGGATCGGGCGTCGGGTGTCGCCGTCCAGGTAGCCGTCGAAGGTGCGCGGCGCGGACACCCGCGGCCGGCCGTGCACCCAGGTCTCGAACAGCGACAGCGTGCAGTCCAGGCAGTTGATGCCCCGGGTGGCGTCCGCCTGGGGTCCGCCGTCGTTCAACAGGCGGAACCAGCCGCCCCGGCGGGGATCGGCGGTACGCAGGACAGCGCCGTCGCGTTCGCGGGGCATCTGCCGTTCGACATCGACCTGGTGCAGGGCGAGCGGTGGGCGCAGCCCACCCGGCTGCCCGTACGGCCTGGAGTCATCGATCGGCGGGGGCACGTCGTCGCCGGTGAGCCGGGACGGGCCGGTGGTCTCCACCGCGCCGAGGGCGAGCGCGCCCACATCGCTGTTCGCGTGCGCGAAGGCGCCGTCCGCGATGTCCACGACCGCCGGCGCCGTGATGCCCGCCAGTACGCAGTCGGCCAGGTCACGCCACTGGGCGTACGCGCGTGTCTCGTCGTTCGCCGCCCGCTGCCAGCCGTCGGCCCACTGCCGGTGTCCCGTCTGGTGCAACTGTCGGGCGTAGTCGGCGTACTCGACAGCCCTGCGGTCGTGCTCCGCGGCGCGGGCCCGCAGGCGAGCGGCCTCGGCCTGTCGGCGATTGCTCTCGAACCCGGACCGTTGCGACTCGTAGTGGCCCTGGTAGCGCCGCCGCTCGGCGGCCTCCGCCTCGGCCACCCACCGGGCGGCGTACCTGTCGCGCTCGCTCATGGACACCGACGGATCGCCGAACGCCACCACGTCGACGGGAACGGGGGCTCGGCCGCGGGCGGCCCGTTGACGGGGTACACGAGCCGGCGCGAGCGCCTCCCCGGTGGAGAACCGCTCGGGTGCGGAGTGCCGCCCCGTCGGCGCTCCGGTGACCACGCCGCGGCTCGTCTCGGTCATGACCCCACCGGGCCTGCCGACGGCGTCGGATGGCGTGCCGGCCACCGGGCCGAAGGGTGTGGACGGGGATGCCGACGACGGGCCGGTCGACGGGGACCAACCGGCAGCCGACGAGAAGGTGGGAGTTGGCCCTGTCGACGGGGACCCGGCGAGCGAGCCGTTCGCGCCTGGGGCGACCGCACCCGAGGCGACCCCCTGCGACGCGCCGACCGCCGGCCCGGTGCCGGCCGGCCCGGCGTTCGGGTCGACGGCGACGGCCACGGGCGCGGTGACCGCCGAGAGCGTGGGATCCGCCGCGACGGCAGGGAGCCCCGGAACGGCCGAGAGCGTGGGATCCGCCGCGACGGCAGGGAGCCCCGGGGCCGTGACCGCCGAGAGCGTGGGATCCGCCGCGACGGCAGGGAGCTGTGCGGGGCCTGCGGCGGCCGAGAGCGTGGGATCCCCGCCGACCGTCGGACCCGTGCCGTGCCCGACGCCCGACGATGTTGCGTCGGGTGCTCCCGGTGGCGGCGAGCCGACACGGTCCACCCCCGCCTGCTGCGCAACCTCCGCCACCGGAGACCCCGCGTGTGGCGACGCCGCAGACGGAGACTCCGGCGCTGAGGACGCTGCAAGGGGAGGCGCTGGAGAGAGAGCCGCAGGCGACGACGCCGCGGCGTCCGGGGTCGGGACATCCACCGCAGGCGCGGTGGGGTTCGGCAGCGACGGACCGGTGAAGGACGCCCCGGCGAGGGCGTTGGCCTGCGCGTGCAGCCGGGCCTGCAGGGCGTGGTCGGTCTGCCCGGTCGCCGATCCGGTGGCGCCGGAGGCGGCGGCGCGTACGACATCCTCCGCCGACGTCAGGCCCTGCCCGGTGGCGATGCTGGCGGCGCTCTCGGCGAACATCTCGCCGGTCATCTCCCGACCCAGGTGCTCGCCGATGCGCGCGGCGCGGCCGGTCGCGCGGCGGCCCAGGCCGGCCAGCGGCGCGACAGCTCCCCCGGCGAGCCCGCCGACCGCTGACGCGCCCAGGTCGGTCAGGTCCATGCCGTGCGCCCGGCCCGTCGAGTTCTGGTACGCCTGGGTGGCCAGGCTGACCCCGGACTCCTCGGCGGCCTCCTCCAGCCCTTCGCGGGTGGCGCGCTTGGCGAGGCCGCGCACGCCACCCTTGGCGATCTCCTTGGCCGCGCGTTCGCCTGCCTCCTTGAGGCCGCGCCGGAGAGCCTTGGAGGCCAGTTGTCCCATCAGGCGCTTGAAGATCTGCTGGATCACCAGCCGGGTGGCGGTGATCGCCGCGCCGGCCGCCGGGGAGGCCGCACCGGCGGTGAGCACCGCCGCCACCGCCACCGAGAGCAGCTCGACGACCAGGATGCCCAGCTCGATCCAGACTTCGAGCTTGGCGCCCTCGATGTCGCAGCCGCACTCCTCGACCAGGCGACCCAGGTCGGCGGTGACCGCGAGGAGCACCGGCAGGGGTGCGTCGTCGCCCTCGGCGATCCCTCGCCAGGCCGCCTCGAACGCGGTGTCGACAGCGCCGACGCCGCCGTATCCGCTGCGGACCTCGGTGGCGGCCGCGGCGGCGTCGGCGTGCGGGCCGGCGAGGACGGCGGCGACCGCGTACCACCTGTCGGCGAGGTCCCAGACGGCCCGCTCGTTCCCCTCGGGCCACTGCACGCCGACCGCCCAGTCGAGGGCCTCGTAGATCCACCCGGGAACGTCCCAGGGCGCGTAGTCGAGTGGGTGCGGGATCGGGCTGGGCAGCACGCTCATCCGGATCGCCCGCCGTCAGCGCTTGTCGGCGACCCGGTCGAGCCGGGCGGCGCTGCTCTGGTCGGTCTGCACGCTCGCGTCGACCGCGGTGACCACGTCGGCGCCCAGCTCGGTGAGCCGCTGCCCGACACCCGCCCAGGCGCGCAGCACGGTCTGCTCGATGCCGCGGTAGCTCCGCTCGAAGGCGGCGCCGATGTCGTCGCGCCCCCAGGGGCGGACGCCGCTGGCGGCCTCGATCTCGCCGCCCTCCGCTGCCCGGCGGGCCGTCACCGCCTCGCCGGACAGGGCCAGGTCGGCGCCGCCGTGCCGGGCCCGGGAGGCGTCGAGCCAGAGCTGCTCGTCGGTCATGCCGGCCCCTCGCCGCGGCCGAGCACGGCGTCGGCACGGCCGAGCAGAGAGCCGAAATCGCCGGTACGCAGGAACTCCGCCGAGCCGGCGCCGGCCGGCATGGTCTCGGCGACCAGGTCCTGGGTGGCCTGGGTGGCAGCGGCCACGGCGGCGTGGACCGTCTCGGTGACCTTCCGGCTCAGCGCCTCGGTGTCGCGGTCCTGGTAGATCGCCGGGGCCAGGTCGACCGCGATCAGCTTGCCCTGCGCGCCGACGGTCGCCGTGACGTGGCCGTCCGGCGAGCGTCGGGTCACCCGCAGTTGGGCGAGCCGCGCTTGCAGATTGTCCAAACCGGACCTGAGCTGCTGGTATTGGCCGTACACGTCGTCGAATCGGGCCCGTAGCTCGCGATTGGCGTCCCGGTCCACGCGTTCGCTCACCGCCGCTCCTCCCGTCACCGTCGGTAGGGAAGACCATACCGGCCGCCATCGATCCGTGTAGTCCGGTAGTTTCGATGTGTGATCGACCGTCAGCAGGCCGAGCAGCTCGCGTCCGCCTGGGCGCGGCGCGATTCGCAGCGTCTCGGCCACGAGTGCACCCCGGTGGTCGACGAGTTCGATCTCGGCTTCGTCGTCACCTCGATCGTTTCCAGCGGAGTGCGGGCGATCCCGGGCGATCTGCCGACGACAGTCATCGACAGGCGGACCGGAAAGGTCACCACCTGGCCCCGGGTGCCGAGCGAGGTGGTGGCGGACCTGTACCGGCGGAGTCAGCCCAGTGGGCCGACAGCGCCCCGCACCGTCGACGCGTCGAGCCTGCTGATCCGGGAGATCAGTCGGGCGCCGACGCCGAACACGGTGGCGCATTTGACCCTGGACGGTCGCATCTGGACGGCCCAGGGCACGAAGGGCGCCGTCGCACTGAACCACCACCCGCTCGTCCGCAACTACCTGGACGAGCGACCTCCGGGTGAGCTGGTCCGCGGCGCCGAGTGCCACGCCGAGTTGATCGTGGTCTCCGACGTGCTGCACGAGTACGACCATCGCCGGGCCGCCGAGGGCATCGAGCCGATGGGTCGGGCCGAGGCGGGAGCACTGCTGGAGGCGGCGCGCTTCGAGATCTTCCGGATCCGCGAGCCGGGTGACCCGGCCGGTGGGGCCGCGGATCGGCCCTGCGACTCGTGCATCGACTTTCTGGTACGCGCAAGCGTTCTGCCGGAGTCGGCGCGGGCGTACTCCGAGACGTGGCTCGCGCCGGCGGAGCCCGACCCGGATCCGGGTCGTTTTCCGCCCGAGGTGGCCAACGCGCTGGTGGCGGCGGGCTGGCGGCCGCACATCGGTGACCAGATCATGGCCGCCGCCGGCGTACGGGATGTCAGTGCCGTGCCGGGGCGAACCCACCGGCACGAGGTCTTTCCCGCCGCCGTGGAGGCGCTGACCGCGTTCCCCAGCCTGGTCGGCGCTCGGCGGGGCCCGGGCGCCCAGGTGTGGATCTCCCGCTTCGACATCCGCCCGCACACCATCGCGCACACCGCCGACACGCTCGCCGACTTCGGCGCGGTGCTCGGCGTGCGGCTCTTCCCGATCGGCACCGAGCAGCAGGACAGCATCCTCGCCGTCGACGAGCGCGGCCGGGTGTTCGCTCTCGACCAGGCCGGCGAGTGGTTCCTCGGCGACACCATCGACGCCGCGCTCACCACGTTGCTGCTCGGCCGCGCCCCCGCCCGGGTCGGCGACGACGGCACCTGGCAGGCCGACTAGCGCGGCGCGCGGGCGGCGGCGAAGGCCGGCGGTGGTGGTGGTGTTCGACCACGCCCACCCCCGGCCGGCCTCCGACTGTCAGCGCAGCACCTCGACGACGTTGCGGCGGACGAGGTTCTTGCCCGGCTCGCGGATCTGGTCCATCGCAGCGGTGTTGAGCAGCACGCAACTGCCCGACGGGCCGGTCACCGTCACAGTGGTGGCCCGGTTGTTGTCCAGGTTGGTCACCCGCAGCCGCGTGCCGACCGGGAACTGCCCGCTCGTCGCCGCCGGCCCGGCCGCCTCTTCGAAGAACGTGATCGCGCCGGAGCAGGCCGAGCGGGGCGCCGGGCCCTGGGCACCGGGCGACGCGGCACCGGGACGTACCGTGCCTGGGTCGACGGGCTGCGCGGCGCCGCCGTCCAGCCGTTCCACCACGTTGCGGCGGATCACGTTCTTGCCCGGCTCGCGGACCAACTCCATGGCGGCGGAGTTGAGCAGCACGCAACTGCCCGACGGGCCGGTCACCGTCACCGTGGCCGTACGGTTGTTGTCCAGGTTCGTCACCCGCAGGCGCGTGCCCACCGGGAACCGGTCGCTTGTCGCTGCCGGCGCTCCGGCCTCCGCCGAGAACGTGACCGAGCCGGAGCAGACGGAGTGCCGTGCCGGGGCGGTGTCGGCGAACCCGAACCCGGTCCCGACCGCCACGCCCGCCGCGGCGAGCACCGCCACGGTCGCCGCCAGCACGTGCCTGCGCTGCACCCTCATCGCCGTCACTCCCGTCCTCGGTGGTGTCCTTCACCGCCTGGTACGGATGACAGCGCCCGACCGTTCAGCTTGCACGGGCACCTGTCGTTCCGGAGCCACGTGACGCCGACTGACCGCACGCGCCGCGCCCGGTCAGTCGCAGCCGTAGCCGTCGTTGTCGCGGTCCAGGTCGTAGATGTCGTCGCCGATGACCGTGACCACTCCGCTGACGTAAGCCGGGCCGTTGCCGGAGCCGCCCGCGCAGTCCACGTCACTGGCGATCGGGACGCAGGGGCTGTAGTTCGGGTCGCAGTTCGACTTCTTCTTGGTGCCGACGGCCACGACCTCGGTCACCGGCTGCTTCGTCACCGTGGACGTGACCAGCTTCTTACCGGTCTGCACGCCGTCGGTGGTGGTCACCCGGTAGGTGAGCGTCCGCACGCCGTCGATGCCCCTGGTGCGGACCACCCGCTTGCCCTCGGCCAGGGACGCGTCCTTGACAGTGCGCTCACCGTGCCGGATCGCGGCGCGCTCCGTCACCGTCGACACCCGCACCACAGGCGAGGGTGCGGCACTTGAAGGGGTCGGCGCCGAGGTTGCGGTGGGCGGGGCCTCCGGCGACTGCGCCTGAGCAGGCGCCTCCTGGGTCGGCTCGGCGGGGGCCGCCACGATGGGTTGCTGCGCCTGTTCGGCCGCAGTGCCCGTGCGCTTGGGTTCCGGCTCGCCGGTCAGCGCGCCGACGATGGCGGTGCCGGCGCAGCAGAGCAGCAGCACGGAGAGCGCCACCGAGCCGAGGATCACGGCTACGCGGCGGCCTGGGCTGGCGCGGCGGAACCAGTTCGGGGCGGCGGCTGGCTGAGGTCCGGGGCCGTACGGCTGTGGATGCGCAGGCCCGGGCGGTGGTTGCATCGTCACGGCGATGAGTGTCGTCGCAAACACTGCCGGCAATATCCACCGTCATGTCGGTCACCTGAGCCGTTCGCTCCGCAGGGGATGATCGAGGGGGCCCGATCGACACCGCCGACCGGGCAGGGAGCGTGACGAGCCGGCGGATCGGATGACCTCTCGGGCGGGGAGGTCAGAGCCGATCGTGCGGCCCCCTATGCGGACAGACCGCCGCATTGGACAAATATCGCACCGGGACCCGCAGGCGCGCCAAACGATGAACTGCGTTCCGCCCCCGACGTGTCGGGAAGCCGTCAGCGCAGCGAAGCGCGGCGAGCACGTGCCCCACTCAGCGAGCCGAGGCCGACCAGCAGCAGCGCGACGGCGAACATCGCGGTGCCGATGACGTTCACCTGCGGAGGGATGCCCCGCTGGGCGGCGCCCCAGACGTACATCGGGAACGTGACTGTCGTGCCTGCGTTGAAGTTCGTGACGATGAAGTCGTCGAAGCTCAACGAGAACGCCAGCAGCGCGGCGGCGACGATGCCGGGCAGCACCAGCGGCAGGGTGATCCGCCGGAAGGTCTGCCACTCGTTGGCGTAGAGGTCCATGGCGGCCTCCTCCAGCCGCCGGTCCATCCCGGCGAGCCGCGCCTTGACGGTGACCACCACGAACGACAGGCAGAACATCACGTGCGCGACGACGATGGTCCAGAAGCCCTGCGGCACCCCGGCCGAGACGAACAGGGCCAGCAGCGACGTGCCCATCACCAGCTCCGGGGTGGCCATCGGCAGGAAGACCAGCACGTGGACGCCGGAGCGGCCAGGGAAGCGGTGCCGGACCAGCGCGAACGCCATCAGGGTGCCGAGCACTGTGGCGACCACCGTGGCGATAAAGCCGATCTGCGCGCTGCGCACGACGGCGTCGCACATGTCGGAGGTGGCGCAGGGCTGACGCCAGTTGTCGAGTGTGAACTCGTTGAAGTCGTACGACAGGCGGCTCGACGGACGGTTGAACGACAACCCGGCCACCACCAGGATCGGCAGCGCCAGGTACCCGAGCACCAGCAGCGCCACGATCATCACCAAGCGGTCGGCCAGCCAACGGGACAGTCTCATGAGAGGACGTCCTCCGTGCCGGCCCGCCGCAGATAGCCGAAGACCACCGCGAGGATCGCCGCCATCAGCAGGAACGACAGCGCGGCGCCCCGCGGATAGTCCAGCCGGACCAGGAACGCCGAGTCGATGACGTTGCCGATCATGTATTCGTTCGGGGTGCCGAGCAGTTCGGCGTTGACGTAGTCGCCGCTGGCCGGGATGAAGAACAGCAGCGTGCCGGCGACCAGGCCGGGCATCGACAGCGGCAGGGTCACCCGGCGGAACGCCTGGGCTCCGCCGGCGTACAGGTCGCTGGCCGCCTCCAGCAGCCGGGGGTCCAGCCGCTCCAGGCTCGCGTACAGCGGCAGCACCAGAAACGGCAGGAAGTTGTACGTCAGCCCGAGCACCACAGCGAACGGGGTGGCCAGCAGCCGACCGTCCGGTGCGAGCAGGTGCACGTCGCGCAGCAGGCCCACGAGCACGCCGTTGTCGGACAGGACGGTCTTCCAGGCGAGGGTGCGCACCAGGAAGCTTGTGAACATCGGCGCGACCACGCACACCAGCAGCAGGTTCCTCCACCGGCCGGCCTTCTGCGCGATGACGTACGCCAGTGGGTAGCCCAGCAGCAGCGCCAGCACCAGTGCCAGTCCGGCGTAACCGAACGAACGCAGGAGCTGCGGCCAGTACGCCTGCACGACGTCCGGGTAGTTACCGACCGCCCACGTCATCGCGTACCCGGTGGAGAGCGAGCCGCTGGGGTCGTAGAGGCTCGCGGCGGCGAGTTGCAGCAGCGGCACGCCGAAGAACACCAGCAGCCAGGCCACGCCGGGCAGCAGCAGAAGGTACGGCAGCAGCCGGTACCGCCCGGACCGGGCTGCCGGTGGCGCGGACGGCGGCTGCCCCGCTCCGGTGGGCGTCGGGAGGGTCACGACGACGCAGCCACCGGCTCGTCGAGCGCCGGGGCGGGCCGGTCGGTGTCGGCGTCGCGGGGCAGCACGAAGGCGTGCCGCGGATCCCAGTACGCCACGGCCGCACTGCCGACCTGCACAGGCGTGGACGTCCCGCTGTTGGCGGCGAAGACCGACAGCTCGGCGCCCCAGCCGGTGCGCAGCAGGTACTGGGTGCTGACCCCCACGTAGGAGGCGTCGGTGACCATCCCGGTGACGTGTTGGTGTCCTTGGGGGACCTGGTCGGCGGAGCCGACCAGTTGCAGCTTCTCCGGGCGTACTCCCAGGTGGACCGCACCCCGGTCGGCCCGCGACCGGCCGGCGGGCACCGAGAAGCGCGCGCCGTGCGCCGTCACCGCGACCTCGCCGCCGCTCGTGCCGGCGGCCTCGCCGGCGAGCAGGTTGGACTGGCCCAGGAAGTTCGCGACGAACGCGGTGGCCGGGAACTCGTAGAGGTCGGCAGGGGCGCCCTGCTGCTCGATGCGGCCGGCGTTCAGCACCGCGACGGTGTCGGCCATGCTCATGGCCTCCTCCTGGTCGTGGGTGACGTGCACGAAGGTGATGCCTACCTCGGTCTGGATGCGCTTCAGCTCGATCTGCATCTGCCGGCGCAGCTTCAGGTCGAGCGCGCCGAGCGGCTCGTCGAGCAGCAGCACCTGCGGCTCGTTGATGAGCGCGCGGGCCAGCGCGACCCGCTGCTGCTGACCTCCGGAGAGCTGGGCCGGGCGGCGAGGGCCGAACCCGTCGAGCCGCACAAGCGACAGCATCCGGCGGACCCGGTCGTCGACCGCGCGGATGCCACGCCGCCGCAGCCCGAAGGCCACGTTCTCGAAGATGGTGAGGTGCGGAAAGAGCGCGTAGCTCTGGAAGACGGTGTTGACAGGTCGCCGGTACGGTCGCAGCCGGGTGATGTCGGTGTCGCCGAGCAGCACCCGGCCGCCTGTCGGCGCCTCCAGCCCGGCGATCATCCGCAGGGTGGTGGTCTTGCCGCAGCCGGACGCGCCGAGCAGCGCGAAGAACGATCCCTGGCCGATCGTCAGGCTGAGGTCGTCGACGGCCGTGAAGCTGCCGAACCGCTTGGTGAGGTCGACAAGGCGCAGATCGCCTGCGGGTGTGTCGCGCGCCATCCCCGTCACGCCCCGATGACCTGCTGGAACTTGCCCTCGTACTCCCGCTCCTGCTTCTCGTCCAGGGCCATGAAGACCGTGGACTTCGCCAGCAGCGCGTCGTCGGGGAAGATCAGCGGGTTGTCGGCCAGCTCCGGGTCGATCTTCTCCATCTCGGCCTGGGCGCCCTTGACCGGGCAGATGTAGTTGACGTACGCGGCGAGCTTCGCGGCGACCGCCGGCTCGTAGTAGTAGTTGATCAGCGCCTCGGCGTTGCCCCTGTGCGTGGCCTTGTTCGGGACCACCATGTCGTCGCTGTAGAGCATCGCGCCGGAGTCCGGCGCGACGAACCGCACCTTGTCGTTCTCACTGGAGAGCTGGATGACGTCCCCGGACCAGCCGATGCACGCGGCGATGTCGCCCTTGGCCAGGTCGGGCGCGTAGTCGTTGCCGGTGAACGTGCGGATCTGCCCGGAGTCGACTGCCTTCTTGAGCCTGTGGAGCGCGTCGTCGAACTGGGCGGCGGTGAAGTTCGACGGGTCGTGGCCGTTCGCGCCGAGCAGCAGACCCATGGTGTCGCGCATCTCGCTGAGCGCCGTCACCCTGCCCTTGAGGTCGGGGCGGGTCAGCAGCTCGTCGACTGTCCGCAGTTCCCTGGTGACGCTGCCGTTGTACGCCAATCCGGCCAGGCCGGACTGCCACGGGATCGAGATGCGGTTCTCGGCGTCGAACGAGCGGTTGACAAGCGATGGCAACAGGTTCGCCTGGACGTTCGGAATCTTCGTGGGGTCGAGCTTCTGGATCCAGCCGAGCCGGATCATCCGCGCCGCCATCCAGTCGCTCAGCACGATGATGTCCCGGTCGGTGCTCTGGCAGCCGGCCAACTGGTTCTGCACCTTGCCGAAGAACTCGTTGTTGTCGTTGATGTCCTCGGTGTAGGTGACCTGGATGCCGCTCTTCGCGACGAACTCGTCCAGGCTCGGTCGCTTGGACTCGTCCTTCTCGTCGACGTCCAGGTACTGCGGCCAGTTGGAGAAGGCGAGCTTCTTCTCGGTGCCGGACAGGTCTTCGCTGACACAGCCGGCCTCGGTCTGCTGGGCGCCCTTGGTGCCGCAGCCGGCGAGGCTGCCGCCCGCTGCGAGCAGGGCGGCCGATCCGAGAGTGCCGGTGAGCAGTCCACGCCGGGAGAGGGGCCGGAGGGGAGTACGCATGACGACTCCTAGAGGGGTCATCGTCGGCGGGCGAGAGGGTGTGGACGCGCGCCGGCGGGAATGTCGGGAGGATCAGGTGCCAGGGACGACTGATCTTGACATTGGCGAGCGCGCGATGAGGAACCGGCAGGACGAAGTCGACCACCCGGCCTGGCCCTCGCTTGATCGACTCGACGTCGCCGATGTCGGGGTATCAACCCCGCCCTGATACCGCGACATCGGCGAAATGGACCGCACTTCAGACGCTCGCTAGTTTCGTCGCATCCAGCCCGTCATGCCCCGCCGCTGATCGCCGAGCAGCGGCACTCCGACGAGATCGAGCAGATTCTGCGCACGGTGCTGACCGAGACGTGGTCGCGGCTCTGACTCAGTGGTTCGGGGGGATCACCCGGAGGTGGCCTCGGCGACCGGTCTGGTGCGGGTTGTCGTGGTGGCCCTGGTCGGGCTCCGGCGGGCGGGGGGCCGGGCGGGCGGCCTCGCGGACCGCCTCGGCCAGCGCCACCAGGTCGTCGGTGGTGGGCGGGGGCGGCTCGAACTCGCCCTCGTGCCGCACCACGTCCCAGCCGCGCGGCGCGGTGAGGCTGCGGGCGTGCTGCTCACAGAGATCGTACGTGTGTGGCTCGGCGAACGCCGCCAGCGGGCCCACCACGGCTGTCGACTCGTTGTAGACATAGGTCAATGTGGCGACCGCTTGCCGGGGGCAGCCGTTACGGGAGCAGCGCCGTGGTGACCTCACGTGCGGCAGGGTATCTCCATTACCGGGTCCGGCGCATCGCTTCGCGTTGCGACACGCCCGTCGCGGTGATCACAATTCGCGGTTCTGGTCGCGCCGCGCCACGGGAGCGCCGGTGCCGCTGGCCGGCCCGGCGCGGGGGCTACCCTTTGCCTCATGACGAGCCCGGAACACCGCCGCCCCGGCCCGGGCCGGCGTGCGCACCGCGACAGGCACGGGCGTGGCCTGCGCGGGCGTCTGGTGCCGGCTACCGTGCCGCTGGCGCGGACGAAGGCCGAGGTCTTCGACGACCTCGTGCTGGACACCGTCGAGACGCTGGAGCGACGGTTCGCCAAGGAGTTGGCAGGTGTCGAGTTCGCCGTCGAGGACGTCCCACCGGATTTGAACGTCTACGACTCCGACGTGCTGGAGGACGGCGAGGTGCCGCTGGCCCGGCTGCTGCCCGGCCGCCCCGGCCGCCAGGAGGTGCCGCCGCGCATCGTGTTGTACCGGCGACCGCTGGAGTTCCGCGCCATGGACCGCGAAGATCTCGCCGACCTCGTCCACGACGTGATCATCGAACAGGTGGCGAACCTGCTCGGGGTCGACCCCGACGAGTTGGCGTGAGCCGCACGCGCCTGTCGCGCCCGTACGACGGCTGAGTCGGGCGGCCCCCACCGCCCCGACCCTGCACCGCTCAGGCGGCCCGCCGCTTCAACTTGCGCCGCTCCCGCTCGGAGAGCCCACCCCAGATGCCGAACCGCTCGTCGTGGCCGAGAGCGTATTCGAGGCATTCGGTCTTGACCTCGCAACGCGAGCAGATTCGCTTCGCCTCGCGGGTCGAGCCGCCCTTCTCGGGAAAGAACGCCTCGGGGTCGGTCTGCGAGCACAAGGCCCGCTCCTGCCACTCCGGCGCGTTTCCGAGCAGGTCGGCCACCTCAAGCTGGCCGTCCATCAAATGCCTCCTTGTCGCGCACCGGCGTCATCGCCGCTGCAACCCCCCACGCGAAAGGCGTGCTTGTCCGTCCGGTCCCTTTTTGTTGCGTTCCGTGCGAACAACCCCATTCAAATTACACGCGTGTAATGCGTGCGCCGTCAAGCCAAACTTGATAATGGAGTCGCTCTCCCGACACCCCTGGTCGGCCACCAGGACCGTCCCAGCCTCGCAACCTGCCCTATCGATTCAGACCCCGGCCGAGTAACGCCCTCTCCGGCGAGTTGCCCGACTTTTCTGCCGTGGCGCTCCCCCCGACGGGCCACCACCCGGGAAGCGCCGACCCCCTCTCACAAAGCTGATCTTGGTGGGGGACAGGTTAACGCGGCGCGGCGCAGACCGCCCACCGAGGCGCGGACAGCACTCGCACCCCGTCCACAATGTGGACGGGGTGCGCGTGAAAGGTGGCGCGTCGGGTCAGCCGGCGGACCCGAAACCGCTGCTGGGCCACGCGAACTCGGCTATCCCTCCACCATGGACAGAAACCGTGCCGGCAGACGTGTTCTCGTCCCACCAGACGGTATAAAGCCCGGCGGCCAGATCGGGATAGACCGCACTGTGGAACGACCCGTCCCGCACCCGCCGCTCCCGTACCGCCGAGTGGACCCGCCGATCATCGCCGCGGCTGATCTCGATCTCCCGGCCGTGCAGATCCCCGCCGGTATAGACGATCAGGGCGCCGGTGTCACCACCCAGTTCGAGGACGACGCTCCCCGTCTCCGACGGCCCGTACGTGTGCTCGTGCATCCGCTGCTCCCCGCCGAAGCTCAGGACGACGCCGGCGGGTTGTTGAACCCGTCGTACGGCGTACCGAGGTAGGGGAAGTTCGCGAGGAACGGGGCGGTCACGTCGGCGGCGCTCAACCCCGGCGTGACCGCGCCGGCCGCCGCGTCCGGACGGAACGTCTTGTCCACAAGCGGGACGGTCACCCCGGCGATCGCCCGCAGCGCGATGCTCACCACGTCGTCGCCGACCCGCCGCCCGTTGGGGAAGCCGGCCAGGTCGCCGCCGAGCACCCCGAACCGGTCCGGCCGTTTGGTGGGCGCGATGGCCGTGTTCAGCCGCAGCATGTCGGCCTGCACGTCGCCCGTGGCGTTGGTGAAGCCGTCGATCAGCCCGGCCGGTACCCCGGTGAGCAGGATCGCCACCAGGTCGGCGCGGGCCTTCTTCGACTTGTTGAGCTTGTCCAGGTTGGGAAAGACGTCCGGGTAGAGCGCCGGTAGCAGCGCCGCCAACTCGGGCCGCTCGACGAACTGCGCGAACCGCTTGTCCTCCGACGGCGGCAGCGAGTTCCACAGGTCCTTCTTGGACATCGGCACGATGACCTCGTTGAACAGCGGATTGCCCAGCCGGGAGACCTGGGTGAACGGGCCGGTGGAGGTGTCCTTCGCGACCCGGTCGCCGAGCACCCGGACCTGCCGGCGCGACGCCGACGTCCACACCCCCAGCACCGACGCCGCGTCGGCAGCGCCGTACCGGCTGGCGCGACGGCGCACCTGCTTCAGCGGCACCTGCACGGCGAGGCTGTGCACGTTCATCCGGTCGGTGGCGTTGACCGGCTCCCCCTCGGCCTTGAAGATCTTCTTGCCGGCCACGTGCAGTTGCTGGAACGGCCGCAACGTGCCGAGGTCGAAGATCGCCCCGAGGTCGACGAAGAAGCCGTCCGCACGCTGCCCGGCGAAGACCCGCTCCCCCGTCGACAGGGTGTAGGTGGCCTGCCGGACGAGGTCGGCGTACTTCGGGGTGGACAGCGGGCCGACGTTGCACGGCGGGCAGGGCAGCTTGTGCGCGAGCCGGTGCTCCCGGCCGTCGGTGACCCGGGTCAGGCTGTAGAACTGCCTGCGGTTCCAGTTCTTGCTGTCGAGCGAGTCGATGGGCCCGGTGTTGTAGAGGAAGCTGTTCGGGTTGGTGATCTCCGTGGTGAACTCGAACCGGTAGGTGACGTCGGGCTGGCCGTCACCGTCGTTGTCGATGTGGATCTCGTAGCGCACGTCGTCGCCGAACTCGAAGAAGTTCGGCCCCCCGGACGGAAGCTGCAACGGCACGTAGTTGGCGATCAACGTGACCGTGTCGGGCTTGTCGGGGCTGACGAACGCGTAGAGATCGGAGCTGTCGGCGACCGGATCCTTGGCTATCTCCGGAGCCTCGCGGTGGGAAGACATGGCGGACCAACCTCACTGGGCGGGGACTGATGGCGGGGCGGAGCGTGCGGGTCAGCGCCGGGCTGCGCGCCGCAGCCGGTCCGCCAGGCCGCGGTCGCGTACCTCGATCCGGGATTCACCGACGAAGACGTCAATCGTTCCGGACGCGGCGTCGCGCAGGTGCACGATGATCGGTTCGTCGTCCCGGCCGGCCGTGCCCGGCGCGTTCTGCGCGGCCGACAGACCCGGCACGGTGAGCGCTGCGGCGCCGAGGGTGGCGCTGGCCGCGGCGGTCAACGTCTGCCGGCGGGTCAGTCGCGGCCAATGCCGCTTCCGCTGATCACTGGTCATGGGCAACCTTTCCGGCGGCGGCGCGGTGCGCGCCCGCGGTGACGGACGGGTCCGGTGCCGTCGACCGACGCCGGGCCCCTGAGGGGACACCGGCGGCGGTCCTCGCCGCGACCGCCGCCGGCACCGCTTGGTACGGCCGGCGGCGGGAAAAGGTTCGACCTCAGCGCGGAGCGTGACCGTACGCAGTGGAACGCTTGCGCGCCGGACGTCCCGCGGAGGTCGCGATGGCCCGCAACTGCTCCTCGGTACGCGCCGACCCGTTGTCCGAGCCAGCCATCCGGGAGATGGTCTCCTCCATCAGCGTGCCGCCCAGGTCGTTGCAGCCACCCTGGAGCATCGCCACCGTGCCCTCGTCGCCGAGCTTCACCCAGGAGCACTGGATGTTGTCGATCCGGCCGTGCAGCAGCAGCCGGGACATGGCGTGCACCACCCGGTTCTCCCGCCACGTCGGCCCCGGACGGGCGATGCCGGCCAGGTAGATCGGGGCGTTCGTGTGCACGAACGGCAGCGCCACGAACTCGGTGAACCCGCCGGTGCGGTCCTGCACGCCGGCCAGCACCCGGAAGTGCGCCAGCCACTGCCCCGGATGGTCGACATGGCCGTACATCATCGTGGAGCTGGACCGGATGCCCAGCTCGTGGGCCGTGCTGACCACGTCGACCCAGGCGGCGGCCGGCAGTTTGCCCTTGGTGAGCACCCACCGCACGTCGTCGTCGAGGATCTCGGCGGCGGTGCCCGGAATGGTGTCCAACCCGGCCTCGCGCAGTTGCACAAGCCAGTCGCGCACCGGCACGCCGGCCTTCGCGGCGGCGGTGACGATCTCCATCGGTGAGAACGCGTGCACGTGCATCTCCGGCACCCGGGCCTTGATCGCGCGCACGATGTCGGCGTACCCGGTGACAGGCATCTTCGGGTCGATGCCGCCCTGGAGGCACACCTCGCTCGCGCCCGCCGCCCACGCCTGCTCGGCCCGGTCGGCGACCTGGTCGACCGAGAGCCGGTACGCGTCCGCGTCCCGCTCACGCTGCGCGAACGCGCAGAACCGGCAACCCACGTAGCAGACGTTGCTGAAGTTGATGTTGCGGTTGACCACGTAGGTGACGTCGTCGCCGACCGTGTCGCGGCGCACGTCGTCGGCGAGGCGGCACACCTCGTCGAGCGCCGGCCCGTCCGCGCCGAACAGCGCCAGCGCCGCGTCTGTGTGCCGGGGATCGAGCAGCGCCGCCGGGTCGTCGGCGGCCAGCCGCAGCCCGGCCGCCAGGTCACGGTCCGCGCCGCTCCCGGCCGACGCCAGGGGTACGCCCGCACGCCGCGCCGTCGCCTCCGGGGTGACCTTGCCGGCCACCTCGGACCAGTCGCCGTAGACGCTGTCGAAGTCACCTCGCCGATCGTCGGTCCGACCGGTGGTGTCGATTGTGGCGTGCAGGTCGGTACGCCCGCCGAACATCTCCTCCGGCTCCTGCCACGGTCGTCCCTGCGGCATCGCCGACTCGACAGCCATCCCCGTCAACGGATCGGCCAGGGCGCTCACGTGCGGCAACAGCCGCGGGTCGAGCCACGGGTCACCGGCGCGCACGTACTCCGGGTAGATCGTCAGCCGCTCCCGCAGCGTGAACCCGGCCAGTTCGGTGTGCCGGGCAAGCTCCTCGATCTGCGGCCACGGGCGCTCCGGGTTGACGTGGTCGGGGGTGAGCGGGGAGACGCCGCCCCAGTCGTCGATGCCGGCGCGCAGCAGCAGGTCGTACTCGCCGGCGATGAGGTTCGGCGGGGCCTGGATGCGGGCCTTCGGGCCGAGCAGCAGGCGGGCCACCGCCACCGTGGCGGCCAGGTCGTGCAGTTCCGCGTCGGGCATGCCGCGCATCGCCGTGTCCGGCTTCGCGCGGAAGTTCTGCACGATCACCTCCTGGAGGTGCCCGTACTCCCGGTGGGCGCGGCGGATCGCGAAGAGCGCGTCGACCCGCTCGGCCGGGGTCTCCCCGATGCCGATGAGGATGCCTGTGGTGAACGGCACCCCGACCCGACCGGCGTCGTCGAGCACCCGCAGTCGGACCGCCGGCTCCTTGTCCGGCGAGCCGTAGTGCGGGCCGCCCGGCTCGGACCACAGGCGGGTCGCTGTGGTCTCCAGCATCATGCCCATGCTCGGGGCGACCGGCTTGAGCCGTTGCAGCTCCGACCAGGACAGCACGCCCGGGTTGAGGTGCGGCAGCAGGCCCGTCTCCTCCAGCACGGCCACCGCGCAGGCCCGCAGATAGTCCAGTGTGGAGTCGTAGCCGCGCTCGTCGAGCCAGCTCCGGGCCGCCGGCCAGCGATCCTCCGGCCGGTCACCGAGCGTGAACAGGGCCTCCTTGCAGCCCTGCGCGGCCCCCGCACGGGCGATGGCCAGCACCTCGTCCCGGTCGAGGAACGGCGCCGGCAGCCGGTGGGGCACGGTGGCGAACGTGCAGTAGTGGCAGCGGTCCCGGCAGAGCCGGGTCAGCGGAATGAAGACCTTCTTCGAGTACGTGACCACTCCCGGCCGCCCGGCGTCCCGCAGCCCGGCGTCGCGGACCCCACCTGCGGTCCGGAGCAGCTCGTCGAGCGCGTCGCCACGGGCGGCGAGTAGCGCGGTCGCCTCGTCGACGTCAAGCGCGCGCCCGGTCGCGGCCCGACCCAGTGCCCGCCGCACGCTCGCCTCGCTCGGACCGGAGTGGGTGCGATCAACCATCCGCTCAGCCTATGCGCAGCGCGAGCCCGTCCCACCAGTCCCAGCCCGCACCGTGGGAAACGGCACCCCACCCCCGTCCCCGCCCACCCCCGCCCGTGGAGCGGCGGTGGGGGGTGGGGTGGGATGGGGGTGGGGTGCTGGCGGGTCAGCGGGGCTGGTCGGGGTGCTCGCCCGGGTTGATGTGCTGGGTGCGATCGGTGTCCGCGTCCGCGGGGCGGCGGATCACTTCGGTCGGGTCGGCGGAAGCCGGGGCGGCGGACTGGCGCGGGATCGCCTGGGTCGGGTCGGCCGACGGCGGCTGCCCGAACGGCGGTGCGGGCGGCGCAGACTGGGGCGCGGGGGTGGCCGGCGGCGCGGACTGCGGGAACGGCGGCGCGGACTGCGGGGCGGCCTGGAACGGCGGCGCGGACTGCGGGGCGGCCTGGAACGGCGGCGCGGACTGCGGGTGCGGCGGCGCCGACTGCGGGGCGGCCTGGAACGGCGGCGACGGCTGGCCGTACTGGCCGGGGAACTGCGCCTGCGGGTAGCCGCCCGGCTGACCTGCCTGCGGGTAGCCGCCCGGCTGACCGGGAGCGGGCCAACCGCCCTGCGGCTGACCGCCGGGCTGACCCGGGACCGGCCAACCACCCTGCTGCTGCGGCCAGCCCGGCTGCGGCTGACCGTAGACGCCCGGCTGCGGCTTCGGCTTGGGCACGTAGTAGAACGCCCGCCAGATCGTGAAGACCACCCAGGCGGCCACCGCGAAGATCACCAGCCAGGCGAACCGGGTGAGGATGCCGAGCAACGCGTCGAGGATCTCGGCCTCGGCGAGCCGGCCCACAGTCCAGACGAGCATGGTGAGGGTGCCGAGCACCGCGCTGACGGCGTACTCGCCGAGCGCCACCTGCGTGATCAGTTTCGCCTTCGGCAGCACCGGCGCGACGTGGGTGGCCAGCAGGACGGCCAGCAGCGGCAGCGCCACCGCCTCCACCCCGATGAACGAGAAGAACTGGTCACCCGCTCGGTCGGTGAAACCGCGGTAGTCGTTCGGGCTGACCAACCGGAGCAGCCCCACGAAGAGGAACACGGCGTTGGCGCCGAGCAGGGCGAGCGCACCCAGTTCGCGCAGTGGCTTGGTCAGCTGGCGGGCCTGCGTCGCGTCGGCGGACGCGGGCTCGGCGGGGCTGGTCACGAGCTCCCCCTCGGGGCATGGACGGACAGGGCGCACGTGAGCCTAGTCTCTAAGGCCACCGACGGATCGGAGGCGTCACGTACGCGAGGATGGTCGACATGCGCATCGTGGTTCTGGCCGGCGGCATCGGCGGCGCCCGGTTCCTGCTCGGCGTCCGGGCGTACGCCCGCGAGGTCGGCGCCGAGGTGACCGCCGTCGTCAACGTCGGCGACGACCTGTGGTTGCACGGGTTGAAGATCTGTCCCGACCTGGACAGCGTCATGTACACCCTCGGCGGCGGCGCCGACCCCGAGCGGGGCTGGGGCCGGGTCGGCGAGAGCTGGACGGTCAAGGAGGAGCTGGCCGCGTACGGGGCGGAGCCGACCTGGTTCGGCCTCGGCGACAAGGACATCGCCACCCACCTCGTGCGCAGCACCATGCTCAACGGCGGCTACCCGCTGAGCGCGGTCACCGAGGCGCTGTCGACGCGGTGGCAGCCCGGCGTACGCCTGCTGCCGGCGACGGACGACCGGCTGGAGACGCACGCGGTGGTCGAGGACGACCAGGGCCAACGCGCGATCCACTTCCAGGAGTGGTGGGTGCGGTACCGGGCCGACATCCCCACCCACCGCTTCGTCTTCGTCGGCGCGGAGACGGCGAAGCCGGCGCCCGGGGTGCGGGAGGCGATCGGCGCGGCCGACCTGGTGTTGATCGCGCCGAGCAACCCGGTGGTGAGCATCGCGCCGGTGCTTGCCGTACCGGGGATGCGCGAGGCAGTGATCGACGGCCCGGCGCCGGTGGTGGGTGTCTCGCCGATCATCGGCGGCGCCCCGGTCCGGGGAATGGCCGACCGCTGTCTCGCGGTGCTCGGGGTCGAGTGCAGCGCGGCCGGGGTGGGTCGCCTCTACGGCGGTCGGGCGGCGGGTGGGCTGCTGGACGGCTGGCTGGTGGCCGAGGAGGACGCCGACACGCTGGTGCCGGAGGTGACGGTCCGCGCGATGCCGCTGCGGATGACCGACGAGGCGGCGACGGCGGCGATGGTCCGCGCCGCGGTGGAGTTGACGTGAGGCTGGAGATCCTGCCGGTGCTGGGCATCGGCCACGTGACCGAGGGTGACGACCTGGCGGCGGTGATCGCCACCGCCGCGCCCTGGCTGCGCGACGGCGACGTGCTGGTGGTGACCAGCAAGATCGTGTCCAAGGCGGAGGGGCGGCTTGTCGACGTCCCGGCGGACGGGCCGGAGCGGCTGGCCGCCCGCGACGAGGTGCTGGCCGACGAGACCGCCCGGGTGGTGGCCAGTCGGGGGCCGACCCGGATCGTGCAGACCCACCACGGCTTCGTGATGGCCTCCGCCGGGATCGACGCGTCGAACGTGGACAAGACCCGGCTGGTGCTGTTGCCGGTGGACCCGGACGCGTCGGCCCGGGAGCTGCGCGGCGCGCTGCGGGAACGGTACGACCTGGACGTCGCCGTCATCATCAGCGACACCATGGGCCGGCCCTGGCGCAACGGGCTGACCGACGTCGCGCTCGGGGTGGCCGGCATGCCTGCCATCCGCGACCATCGGGGCGAGGTGGACCCGTACGGCAACGAGCTGCAACTGACCCAGATGGCAGTGGTGGACGAGCTGGCCGGCGCCGGCGAACTGATCAAGGGCAAGTGTGACCAGGTGCCCGTGGCAGTGGTGCGCGGCTACCTCGCGGCCACCCGCCCGGACGACTCCGACGGCGCGCGGACGCTGATCCGCGATGCCGCGCAGGACCTGTTCTCGCTGGGCACCGCCGAGGCCCGGGCGGCCGGGCTGGCCGATGCCGCGACCCTCGCCGAGGCGGTCGGCCCCGAGCCGGCCGACCCGGCCGCTGTGCGACGGGCGCTCGACGCGGTCGCCGGGGTGGTCACCCCCGGCACTGTCTTCACCCTTGTCGACGAGGCGGAGGTACGCGCCGGCCTGGTCGCCGAGGTGCCGGGCTGGCCGGCCGACGCCAGCGCGCTGGTGCTCGGCACTGCGCCGGCGCCGCTCGACCCGATGGACCTGGTCCGCTTCGGCGCCGACCTGCACCGCCTGCGCGTCGCCCTGGCCGCCGAGGGTGTCCGGTCGACGCTGCTGCCCCCGCCTGCCGGAAGCCCGGCCAGCGCCGCCCTCGCCCTGTAACCATCCCCAACCCCGCCCGCCCTCCCGACCCGGCGTAGCCGCTCTCCGCGTCGATCATGAAGTTGTTGCCCTGACACGCCGAGGTGCCGGGCAACAACAACATGATCGACGGGCGGAGAGGGGGTCACGCGTCCAGTACGGCCCGGCCCAGCGGGGTCAGCGTGTGCAGCACGGTGTTGCGGTCGCGGTGACTGACGAGCAGGCCGGCGTTGCGCAGCACTGTGGCGTGCTGGCTGGCCGCCGCCGGTGAGATGTTGAGCCGGCGGGCCACCTCGCCGGTCGTGCAGCCGTCGTCGCTGGCCTCCAGCACCGCCGCCCTGGTCCGGCCGAGCAGCGCGGCCAGCGACTCGCGGCCCGCGCTCGACTCGGCCAGCGCCTCGCCGTCGGTCGTGGCGAGCCCGCCCAGCCGATCCACCGGGTAGACCAGCACCGGCGGCAGCGCCGGATCGAGCAGGGCGACAGGGGTGCCCGCGCAGAAGAACGACGGCACCAGGAGCAGCCCTCGGCCGTCCAGGTGCAGCTCCCGGCTGTGCGGATAGTCGCGCACCTCAAGCACCCCGCTGTCCCAGCGCAACCGTGGGCGGAGGCTCGCCAACAGCCCCTCGACGCCGCCGTCGAGCAGGGCCCGCGCGCGGCGGGTGCGGTCCGCCGCCACCGCCGACTGGATCCGGCTCCAGTACGGGCCGATCGCCAGCGACCGGTACTGCTCCATCGAATCGGCGAGGTGACGCAGCGTCGCCACGTCACCTCGGGCCAGCGCGGAGGCCGAGGCCGGCAGTTGGTTGTCGGCCGCCACCAGGGTCAGGTCCCGCTGGAGCAGCTCGATCGGCGTGCTGCGAACCGCCTCCAGCCCCGCCTCGAAACCGTCGACACTTGCGTACGGGGTGAGGAAGTCGGGGAAGTAGCCGCGCGGCGGGTTCAGGGCGAAGAGTAGTCGGAGCTGCTCGGAGGACACGTCCTGGCGCAGCCCGCGGGTCACGGTGCGCCGCCAGGTCGAGGTCAGCGGATCGCGGTTGCGGCCCTGCAACACGTGCAGGCTGAGGACCAGCTCCCAGACCGGGTCGGCCGCCGGCGCCACCCGGGTCCGGAGAATGTCCTCGCCGGAAAAGTGGATCTTCAGCATGGAGCGCTCCCGTGTCGCCGGCAGAGGGATGCCGGGCGACCGTTCGACTCTACCCGGCCGGCAGTTATCTCCATCTTTAAGCCTGGACTGAAAAACCTCGACGCCCCCGGGCCCAGTTAGGCATGCTTCCAGTGCCCGAGCACGGCACCCGACACGTCATGGACGCGTCCGGTGCCGGGGCACCGGGGACCGGGGAGGGACCGGTGATCGGGCGGCACCACGAGGGTCTGCGGCCCTTGCTCCGCAGAGGTGCCGTCCGGTCACCCCATCGCCATGGTGCGCCTACCCGCTCAGCCGACCCAGAGCGCGACCCGGTGGTCCTCGTCCGTGACGTAGAACGGCCGCCCGTCCAGCTCGGCCAGGCCCTCGACGTGGTGGAACGGCGCCAGGTCGGCCGCCAGCTCACCCTTCAGTCGGCACGAGTCGTCCGTCCGCCCCTCCGGGAGCCGGAACCGCACGTGCCGGGACGTGACCGCACCCCCTCCCGGATGGTCGTCGAGCAGCACCGACCCCTTGCCCAGCGCGTCGATCGAGCCGATCACGGCCGCGTACCCGCCGTCTGGCGTCGGCACCATCGCCCGGAAGCCGGTCAGCTCTCCCGGCGGGGTCACCCCGGTCACCGCGTACGCCCCCAGCGCCCGGGGCCACACCGGATCCGCGGCGAACATGCCCGGCACCCCGGACACCTCCACCAGGATCGGCTCGCCCGCCTCGGTGACCGGGAACCGCAACCCGAGCAGCACCGTGCCCTCCGGGGTGAAGGCCGCGGCCTCCACGTTCAACGGCAGGTCGTCCGGGGCCAGGCGACTCACCCAACTCTTCGCCCGGCTGGTCCCCCGGGCCAGGGTCTCCACGATGAACCGGTCGCGCACCCGCTCCCCCGCCGGCAGCAGGGTCAACGGCGACGCGGCGAGGGCGTCGTTCACCGCCCGGTGCAGCCGGAACCGGTTGCGCACCACGTGCACCGGCAGCGGGCCGGCCGCCGCGTCGTCCTCGCGGAAGCGGGCCACGAACGCCCGACGGGGGCGCAGCGGGCCGGCCTTCGAGCCGAAGTGGGAGCCGAAGACGTACACCCAGCCGTCGTGGTGGGCGAGCGCCTCACCGTCCTCGGTCCGGCCGTTCTCGGCCCCGGCGTCCGCCGTGACGTGCCGGGCCGTCCACGAACCGTCGTCCAACTCCAGCAGCAGGGCCAGGCAGCGCTCCACCGGGCCCTCGTCCAGCACCGTCCAGAAACCCCGCCGAGCACCGTACGACCGCAGCAGGGCCGACGACCGCACCGGCAGCAGATCGCTGGCCTCGTTGCCGGCCACCACGAATTCGACGAGTCGCAGGTTCACCGCGCCAGAGTACGGAGGGCGCGCTCGTACAGTGACGGGGTGCCTGACACCGCGCTCACCGGACCCGCCGTCGACCCCACCGATCCCGCGTCGTACGCGACGCTGCACGCCGACGCCGTCGCGCTGCTCGAAGGCTGGCAGCCGACCAGCCCCGCGGCGGCCGACACGCGGGACCAGACCCTCGCGCTGCTCGCCGCCGGGCCGGTCGCGATGACCCGGCAGCACCGCCCCGGCCACGTCACCGCCAGCACGCTGGTGCTGGACCCGACCGGCTCCCGGGTGCTGCTCTGCCTGCACGCCAAGTTCGGCCTCTGGGTGCAGCTCGGCGGGCACTGTGAGCCCGTCGACCAGACCCTGGTCGGGGCCGCGCTGCGCGAGGCCACCGAGGAGTCCGGCATCGCCGGCCTGCGCATCGACCCGGTGCCGATCGACATCGACGTGCACGAGGTGCTCTGCCAGGGCGGGTCACGCCACTACGACGTCCGGTTCGCCGTGGTAGCCCCGCCCGGCGCGGTGGAGCAGGTCAGCGACGAGGCCGAGGCGTTGGGGTGGTTCCCACCGGAGCGGCTGCCGGAACCGCTTGCCGGCGGGACGGCACAACTGGTCACGCCCGCCCTCGCGGCCCTCAGACGTAGCCCTCTTCGCCCCGCTCCTTCAGCTCGTCGACCAGGAGCTTGACGTCCTGGGCCCGGTCGCGCGGGCAGACCAGCACCGCATCGGGAGTGTCCACCACGATCAGGTCGCGCACACCGAGGACGGCCACCAAACGACCCGACTGCGGCACCACCACCAGGTTGGCGGTGTCCCGCAGGAGCACGCCCGGCTTGGCGTCGGTGCCGAGCACCACGTTGCCCGCGTCGTCGGCCGGCAGCACGTCACCCAGGGTGTGGAAGTCACCGACGTCGTTCCAGCCGAAGTCGCCCGGCACGGTGGCGACCCGACCCGCTGTGGCCGCGCCCTCCATCACCGCGTAGTCGACGGAGATCTTCGGCAGCGTCGGCCAGACCGTGCCGAGCACGTCGTCCTGCTCCGGGGTGCCCCAGGCGGCGGCGATCGCCGTGACGCCCGCGTGCAGCGCCGGCTGCTGGCGGGCCAACTCGGCGAGGAACACGTCCACCCGCCACACGAACATGCTCGCGTTCCACAGGTGCCGGCCCGAACGGACGTACGCCTCGGCGACCTCTGCGGCCGGCTTCTCCTTGAACTCGGCCACCGTGCGCCACGGCGTGCCCTCGGTCTCGTCGCCGGTCTCCAGGTAGCCGTAGCCGGTCTCCGGCCTGGTCGGGGTGATGCCGACAGTCATCAGCATGCCGTGCTCGGCCCCCCGGACCGCCTCCTGCACCGTGCGCACCCAGCTGTCGGGGTCGCGGATCAGGTGGTCGGCCGCGAAGCTGCCCATCACCGCGTCCGGGTCACGCTGCGCGATCACCGCCGCGGCCAGCGCGATCGCCGCACAGGAATCCCGAGGGGACGGCTCGACCAGGATGTTCTCCTCCGGCAGCCCGGTCAGCTGCCGGGCGACCGCCGCGACGTGCGCGGCGCCGGTGACCACAAGGGTCCGATCCGGCGTGGTGAGCGGCGCGAGCCGTTCCACGGTCGCCTGGAGCAGCGAGGCGCTGGTGCCGGTCAGCGGGTGGAGGAACTTGGGGTGGCCGGCGCGGGACAACGGCCACAACCTTGTGCCGCTGCCACCTGCCGGGATGACCGCATAAAGCATCCGCACATCATGCCCGACGCATCCCCGCGCAGTGGCACGGGTCACCACGAGAGGGCCCGAACGGTCACGATCGGGCGCGACTCCACGCGGCGATGTGCACCTCGGCGCTGGACTCCCAGGTGAACTCCTTGGCCCGGTCGAAGCCGGCCTTGGCCAGCGACAACCGACGCTGCTCGTCGTCGAGCAGGGCCGCCAGGTCGGTGCCGATCTGCTCGGCGTCCTCCGACGTGTACGCCACCGCGTCGCCGCCCACCTCCGGCAGCGACAGCCGGGGGGTGGTCAGCACCGGAGCGGCGCACGCCATCGCCTCCAGGATCGGCAGCCCGAAACCCTCGCCGTAGGAGGGATAGGCAGCCACCAGAGCGCCGCCGAGGAAGCCGGGCAGGTCGGCGTAGCGCAGGTAGCCGGGGCGCAGCAGCCGCAGGTGGGACGGGACCTCGGCCACCGCCCGGTCGATGTCGTCGTCGTGCCCCTGCCCACCGGCGATCACCAGGGCCGGCGGATCGACCCGGTCGGCCACCGCACGGGCCCAGCCGCGGATCAGGTTGGGCACGTTCTTGCGCGGCTCCTTGGCGCCCAGGAAGGCGACGTAGGTGCTGTTGCCCAGCCCCAGCCGGGCGCGCACGCGGGCCTTCTCCTCCTCGCTGGGCGCGTGGAAGGCGTCGTGGTCGACACCGTGGTAGGCCACGTCGATGCGGGTCGGGTCGGCGTCGAGCAGCCGGATCAGCTCGTCCCGGGTGGCCTTGCTGGGCACGATCACCCGGTTGGCGCGACGCATTGAGGTCTTGATGGCGCTACGGAAGAACGTGCGACGGGACTTGTCGTAGTGCTCCGGCTCGGTGAAGAACGTCGCGTCGTGCACGGTGACCGTGACCGGGCACCCGGCCCGCAGTGGGCAGGTGTAGAAGGGCGAGTGCAGCACGTGCGCGCCGACCTGCTGAGCGAGCAACGGCAGGCCGGTCTGCTCCCAGGCGAGCCGGGCCGGGCGGTGCGCCACTGCGGCCGGGGCGGGGATGACCTCCGCACCGGGCAGCATCCGGGTGTAGCGCTCCAGGTCGGTGCGCAGACTCACCACTGCCAATTCCACCCCCGACCCGCACACCTTGCCGAGGGCACCGAGCAGACCGTCGACGTATCGACCGACGCCACCACGGTCGGCGGGGACACTCGTGGCGTCGATGAGCACGCGGGGCGGGCGACCGGCGGTCACGGGGCGACTCCTTGAAGGTGGGTCTGTGGGGAACAACACTCCGGGGTAAAGCCTACGCCGGAGTGCGGGGCCGACGCTGACTGCGACCCGACGGTACGCCGACTTGTCATCGTCATCGAGTACGGGCGGCGGAGGCGTATCGTTCGCGCCGATGGCCGACAACATTGCCCGGGTGTTCGCCGACGCGATCGCGTCCGACCCGACCCGACCGCTGCTGACCTGGTACGACGACTCCACCGGCGACCGCACCGAACTCTCCGGCGCCACAGTCGCGAACTGGGTGTCGAAGACCGCCAACCTCCTCGTCGACGAGGTCGGCCTCGCGCCGGGCACACCGGCAGGCGTGCTGCTCCCTCCGCACTGGCAGACCGCCGCCGTGCTGCTTGGATGCTGGTCGGCCAAGGTGACAGTCGTCGACACACCGGGCGCGGTGGACGTTCTCTTCGCCGCCGCCGACCGGCTCGACGAGGCACAGTCCTGGTCCGCCGACGAGCGGTACGCCCTGGGCCTCGCCCCGCTCGCCGCCCCGCTGCGACAGGTGCCGCCCGGCTTCGCCGACTACGTGGTCGAGGTGCGCGGGCACGGCGACCACTTCACCCCGCAGTCAGGTCCCGGCCCCGCCGACGCGCAACTGCTGGCCCGCGCCGAGACCCGCGCCACGGAGCTGGGCATCGAACCCGGCGCACGGGTGCTCGTCGACGCCGCCCGCTATCCCGACCCGGTCGACTGGCTGCTGGCTCCCCTGACCCGGGCTGCCACCGTTGTCCTCTGCGCCAACCTCGACCCAGCCCGCCTGGCGGGCCGCCGGACCACGGAGAAGGTCACCCACACCCTCCCGTGAGCTGCCCCGCCGGAACCTTCAGGCGGGCCGCCGGACTGCGGTTCGGCGTTCGGCGAAGGTGGCGAAGGACGCCAGGGACTCGGGGTTCACCAGCGCGCCCCTCGCGGCGGCCTGGTCGACCGGGGTGCCGGTGAGGATCTTCTTGACCGGCACCTCAAGCTTCTTCGCCGAGAGGGTCCGGGGCACGGCGCGTACCTGGTGGATCTCGTCGGGCACGTGCCGGGGTGAGAGAGCGGTACGCAGCTCGCGGCAGATCTTCTTCCGCAGCGCGTCGTCAAGTGTCAGCCCGTCGGCAAGCACCACGAAGAGCAGCAGCTCGCCGGCACCGCCCTCGTCGTCCTCCAGGTGCACCACCACCGAGTCGACGACCTCGTCGAGGCCCTCGACCACCGAATAGAACTCGGCGGTGCCGAGACGCACCCCGCCGCGGTTGAGGGTGGCGTCGGAGCGCCCGGTGATCACGCAGCCGCCCCGGGAGTTGATGGTGATCCAGTCGCCGTGCCGCCAGACGCCCGGGTAGACGGAGAAGTACGCCTCGGCGTAGCGGCTGCCGTCCAGGTCGTTCCAGAAGCCCACCGGCATGCTCGGCATCGGCTCGGTGATCACCAGCTCGCCCAGCTCGCCGATCACCGGGGTGCCGTCGGCCGAGCGGGCCTCCACCTTGGCGCCCAACGCGCGGCAGGCGATCTCACCGGCGTACACCGGCAGCAGCGGCACCCCGCCGACGAAGCCCGTGCACACGTCGGTGCCGCCCGACAGCGACTGGAGCTGCACCTGGTCGCCGACGGTGTCGTACACCCAGTGAAAGCCCTCGGCGGGCAGCGGCGCGCCTGTGGAGCCGACGCCGCGCAGCGCGGACAGGTCGGCGACCTCGCGGGGCACCAGGCCGGCCTTGCGGCAGGCCAGCAGGAAGGGGGCCGAGGTGCCGAAGTACGTGGTGCCGCTCTCCGCCGCCAGCCGCCACAGCGCGCCCAGGTCGGGCTCCGCCGGCCGGCCGGGCTCCGCCCGGACCCCCGGGTTGCCGTCGAAGAGCACGATGGCCGCGCCCACCGCCGGCCCGGAGACCAGGAAGTTCCACATCATCCAGCCGGTGGTGGTGAACCAGAAGAACCTGTCGGCCGGGCCGAGGTCGTGGTGCAGGGCGAGCATCTTCAGGTGTTCCAGCAGGATGCCGCCGTGCCCGTGCACGATCGGCTTCGGCAGGCCTGTGGTGCCCGAGGAGTAGAGCACGTACAGCGGGTGGTCGAACGGCACCGGCGTGAACGTCAACTGCTCGTCGGTGGGCGCGGCCAGCTCGGCCCAGCCCAGCGCGCCCTCAGGCGCGGTACCCGTCGGGTCGAGGTAGCCGATGCTCACTGTGTGACGCAGTGACGGCAGGGCGGCCCGGATCGCGGCGACCTCGGCGCGGCGGTCCACAGGCTTGTCGCCGTAGCGGTAGCCGTCCACGGCGACAAGCACCGTCGGCTCGATCTGCTGCCAGCGGTCGGTGACGCTGCGGGTGCCGAACTCCGGCGCGCAGGACGAGAAGATTGCGCCCAGGCTCGCAGTGGCCAGCAGCAGGACGTACGTCTCGGGAATGTTGGGGGCGTACGCCGCCACGCGGTCACCGGCGGTGACGCCGAGCCGGCGCAGACCTGCCGACACCCGGCGGACCTGCTCGCGCAGCTCTGCGGCGGTGAGGGTGACCGGCGGCCGGGTCTGGCCGTGCGCGATGACCACGGGATCGTCGTCGGCGCGGCCCGGCATCCGCAGCACGTTCTCGGCGTAGTTGAGGGTGGCGCCGGGGAACCAGCAGGCCCCGGGCATTCCCCGCTCGGCCAGCGTGGCGGTCGGCGGGGTGTGCGCGATCACCTCGAAGTGATCCCAGATCGAGCGCCAGAACGCGTCCAGGTCGGTGACCGACCACCGCCACAGCTCGTCGTAGTCGGCGAAGTCCAGCCCACGGTGCTCCCGCAGCCAGCGCAGGTAGTCGCCGATCCGGGACCGCTCGAGCACGTCCGCCGGCGGCGTCCACAGCACGTCACCCACTGCTCCACCCTCCCCTGGCCCCGCACGACACTGTGAATGGGCCGTGGCGCCATCTTGCCCTACCTCGAAGCGCCATTCTGCGCACCGGGTACGCCTATCGACGCGTGCCCGACCCACACTCCGGCCCACCCACCCATGTGGTTCAGCCCGCCCGGTGGGCCTGGATGGCGCGGCGGCGGGCGAGGCGGTGCTCTCGCCGGATCTCGGCCTCCCGATACCGGCGCTCGTCCTCCGGCGTCTCCGGCAGCACCGGACGGACGGTGCGCGGCGCGCCGCCGACGTCCACCCCGACGAAGACCAGGTACGCCGTGGCCACCCGCACCGGCGCGTCCTCGGCCGAGTCCCACCGCTCGGCTACCACCCGCACGCCCACCTCCATCGACGTCTGCCCGGTCCAGTTCACCTGGGCGTGCGCGTGCACCAGGTCACCGACCCGGACGGCCTCGGAGAAGACGATCTCGTCGATCGCCGCGGTGACAGCCGTTCCGCCGCTGTGCCGGGCCGCGGCGGCGCCCGCCACGTCGTCGACGAACTTCATCAGGACCCCGCCGTGGACGGTCCCGTAGAGGTTCACGTCCACCGCGGTCATGATCTTGCTGAGGGTGACGCGGGAGTACGACGTCGGCTTGCCGGTCGGAGCGGCGGAGAGGTGCTCGGTCATGCCGGAAACGGTACGGTGCGCGGATGCGACATCTCTGGAGCTTCCTCGCCGGGTTGGTGGTGGCACCCATCACGTGGGTGCTTGTCACACTCGGGCAGGACGGGTCGAGCCGGACGGTCGACCGCTGGGTGGAGATCGGCACCTTCAACACCGCCAACCTGATCGAGCCGGCGGTCTATGTCGGTGTCGGCGGTGTCCTGCTCGGGCTGCTCGGCACACTGCGCTTCTCGCCGGCGGGCCCGCTGGTGGCAGGGCTGCTGCTGGTCACCCCCTATGTCGGGATGTTCGTGGCGCCCTTCGAGGTGCGCGACGCGATCCCGCAGGGGTGGAAGGTGCTCGGTGACCCGCTGCCGCTGCGGCTGCCGGTGGAGAACGGCACGCTCTTCCTGCTCGGCCTGCTGCTGCTGATGGCGACGTTCAGCGGTCAACGCTGGCGGCAGTGGCCGCAGGTCGCGACCGCGCCGGCCCTGACGCCGGCGCCTGCGGACGGCCCGCGCGGCGACGACTTCACCCTCACCGACTGGCCGTCGCCCGAGCCCGCGGAGCGCGACAGCGCCCCGCTGACCCTTGGTTACCCGGCCGATCCGACCCCCACCGAACCGCTGCCCCGCCGGGTGGGCGGCGAATCGCCGTGGTCCGCCCCGCCGCGCGGCCAGTCGCGCCCGGAGGACACCACCGAGATCCGCTGATCGTCGGGCGGGCCGGGAGAACCGGCCCGCCCCCTCTACCAACGCATGGCGACGGTCAGGTCCGGGCTCTCCACTGCACGGCGACGGTCAGGTCCGGGGCTCTTTAATGCACCGCGACGGCCAGGTCCGGGTCGACCGCGCCGAGGGTGGCGCGGGGCACGACCAGGACCATGACCGCCAGCGCCGCGGCCATGCCGCCCGCGATGACGATCGCCATCGGTACGCTTCCCGTGCCGAACAGGCCAGCCAGGGGCGCCGACAACGCGCCGACGCCGAACTGCACGGCCCCGAGCAGCGCGGCAGCCGTGCCGGCGGCCTCGCTGTGCCGGCTCATGGCAAGCGCCGGAGCATTCGGCAGGGCCAGCCCCGCCGCGGCCAGCACGAGCCACAGCGACGCGAGCAGGGTGCCGAGGCCACCGAAGCCGGTGGCGGCGAACACGACCAGCAGCAGCCCGGCGGCCGTTCCGGCAACCAGGGCGCTGACCAGGATCTGCTGCGGGGTGTAGCGCCGCAGCAGCCGGACGTTGAACTGGGTGCCCCCGATCAGGCCGACTGCGCCGGCACCGAAGGCCAAGCCGAACTGCTGCTCGTCGAGGCCGTACTGGTCCTGCAGGACGAAGGACGACCCGGACACGTACGCGAACAGCGACGCCATCGCCAGCCCGGCGACAAGCACCAGACCGACGAACGCGCGGTCGTTGAGCAGCCCCCGGTAGTCACGCAGGGTCGCGGCCACCCCGCCGTGTCGACGGCGTGCCACCGCAAGGGTCTCCGGGAGTTGCAACGCCGCGACGACTATCAGCAACGCGCCGAGCACGGCCAGCGCCGCGAAGACACCCCGCCACTCGGTCCAGCGCAGCAGCCCGCTGCCCAGCGTCGGCGCGAGGATCGGCGCCAGACCCATGACCAGCATCAGGCGCGAGAAGATCCGCGCGAACGAGGCGCCGCTGAACAGGTCGCGGACGACGGCGGTGGCGACCACTGTGGCGGCCGCCACGCCGAGGCCCTGCAGGACGCGCAGCGCGCCGAGCACGGCGATGTTGGGCGCGAAGACGCACAGCACGGAGGCCACGATGTGCGCGGCCAGCCCGGCGAGCAGCGGCAGGCGCCGCCCGACCACGTCGGAGAGCGGTCCGACAAGCAACTGGCCCAGCGCGAGGCCGACAAGCGTGCCGGTAAGCGTCAACTGCACGGCCGTCTCGGTGGTCTGCAGACCCGCCGTGATGGCCGGCAGCGCCGGCAGGTACATGTCGATGGTCAGGGGACCGATCGCGATCAACGCGCCGAGCACGAGCACGAGCCGCGCCCGCTGACGGTTCGTCATCAGGTCGCCGGGCAGCACCTCCGGTTCGGAGGCGGCACGGGTCTTTTCCACCAGCTGCTTCATCGTCTCGATCTCTCTGCGGAGGGTCGTGCGTCGTGGGGCGAGCGGTGGGGGATCGTCTTCGGTGATTCTCACCTGGCGACAACGTCGCAGACCCCTGTGACATCCCCACTGTGTGGGGGCTCACGCGCACAGGACGACAGCCCCACCGCCGGCGGCGGAGGGGCTGTCGGGGTCGATCAGGCGGCGGTCAGACGACGCCGGCCAGCAACTGCCGGGCCATGACGATGCGCTGCACCTGGTTCGTGCCCTCGTAGATCTGGGTGATCTTGGCGTCCCGCATCATCCGCTCGACCGGGTAGTCACGGGTGTAGCCGTAGCCGCCGAGCAACTGCACCGCGTCGGTGGTGATCTCCATGGCGGCGTCCGAGGCGAAGCACTTGGCCGCCGCGCCGAAGTAGGTCAGGTCGGCGTCGCCCCGCTCGGACTTGCCGGCGGCGGCGTACGTGAGCTGCCTCGCCGCCTCCAGCTTCATGCCCATGTCGGCGAGCATGAACTGGATGCCCTGGAACTCGGCGACCGCCTTGCCGAACTGGCGACGCTCGGCCACATACCCCTTGGCGTAGTCGAGCGCGCCCTGGGCGATCCCGACGGCCTGCGCGGCGATGGTGACCCGGGTGTGGTCGAGGGTCTTCATGGCGGTGGCGAAGCCGGTGCCCTCGGCGCCGATCATCCGGTCGGCGGGGATGCGCACGTTGTCCAGGTAGACCTCGCGGGTCGGCGAGCCCTTGATGCCGAGTTTCTTCTCCGGCGCGCCGAAGCTCACGCCGACATCGGACTTCTCGACGACGAAGGCCGAGATGCCCCGGGAGCGGGCGGCGGGGTCGGTGACGGCGAAGACCGTGTAGAACTCGGAGACGCCCGCGTTGGTGATCCAGCGCTTCACGCCGTTGAGCACCCAGTGATCCCCGTCACGCACCGCCCGGGTCGTCATCGACGCCGCGTCGCTGCCCGCCTCCGGCTCGGAGAGGCAGTACGAGAACATGGCGTCGCCCGCCGCGACAGGGGTCAGGTAGCGGCGCTTGATCTCCGCGGAACCGGACAGCAGCAGCGGCATCGTGCCGAGCTTGTTCACCGCCGGGATCAGCGACGAGGACGCGCAGGCGCGCGCCACCTCCTCGATCACGATGGCGGTGGCCAGCGCGTCCGCGCCCGCGCCGCCGTACTCCTCGGGGATGTGCGGCGCGTGGAAGTCGGCGGCCCGCAGCGCGTCGTAGGACGCCTTCGGGAACTCACCGGTCTCGTCGGCCTCGGCGGCGTGCGGCGCCACCTTGGCGGCACAGACCTCACGGACCGCTTCCCGGATCGCCTCGTGCTCCTCGGGCAACCGGTAGACGTCGAACGACTCCCCTGCGGCCATGTCGGCCCCTCCCCTTCACCGCTATCATGCGCAGTCTGTGGCCTCCCCTGACCGCCGACCGCGCAGACTGAAGGATAGCGACTGCAGTTCAGGTGATGTTACCGGCGCGTAGGTATGGGCATGACGGAGCACCCGCGCCGCTGGGTGATGATGGAAGGCAGACAGTGAGCCACCCCTCCGGTGCCCCGCCAGGCGCCGCAGCAGAATGCGACGCGACGACGCGCCGCCAGTGCGAGCGGAGAAGACAGGCGTGACGATCCCCTACCCCACCATCCAGCCGACCCCCGCCATCGCCGCGGTGACGCCGCCCTCGGGCGCGGCCCGGCCGCGGGTGACGTTCCTGGGGACCGGCTACCTCGGTGCGACGTACGCCATCTGCTACGCGGAACTCGGGTACGAGGTGCTCGGGTTCGACGTCGACGCGGACAAGATCGCGATGCTGAACGCCGGCGAGGTGCCGATCCACGAGCCCGGCCTGGACGAGTTGCTCAAGCGCAACCTGGCCGCCGGTCGACTGCGGTTCTCGACCGACATCGCCGAGACCGCCGAGTTCGGTGACGTGCACTTCATCTGCGTCGGCACCCCGCAGCGGGCCGACGGGATGGGCGCCGACCTGTCGTACGTCGAGGCGTCGGTGACCAGCCTCGCGCAGCACCTGACCCGCAAGGCGCTTATCGTCGGCAAGTCCACCGTGCCGGTGGGCACCGCCGAGTGGGTCGAGCAGCTCGTCGGCAAGCACACCCCGGGCGACCTGGGCGTCGAGGTGGCGTGGAGCCCCGAGTTCCTCCAGGAGGGCTTCGCCGTCGACGACGTGCTTCGCCCCAACCGGATCGTGGTCGGCGTGAAGAGCGAATGGGCCAACGGCATGCTCTACGCCGCGCACAAGGGCGTCTTCGACCTGGCCGCCACCGAGGACCGCGAGGTGCCCCTGGTGGTCAGCGACTTCGCGACTGCCGAGCTGGTCAAGGTCGCGGCGAACGCGTTCCTGGCCACCAAGATCTCCTTCATCAACGCCATGGCCGAGGTCTGCGAGGCCAGTGGCGGCGACGTCACCCAGCTGGCCCGCGCGATCGGGTACGACCCCCGGATCGGCAACCGGTTCCTCCAGGCCGGCCTCGGCTTCGGTGGCGCCTGCCTGCCCAAGGACATCCGCGCCTTCCAGGCCCGCGCGCAGGAGCTGGGCGCCGGTGAGGCGCTGCGCTTCCTGCACGAGGTCGACCTGATCAACCTGCGCCGCCGGACCCGCGTGCTCCAGCTCGCGGCGGACCTGCTGGGTCGCCGCTCCGGGCCGGCCGGGCCGGACTTCTCCGGCACCCGGATCGCCGTGCTGGGCGCGACCTTCAAGCCCAACACCGACGACGTCCGCGACGCCCCGGCGCTCGCCGTCGCCGCGCTGCTGCAGAAGGCCGGCGCCGACGTGCACGTGTACGACCCGCAGGGCACCGAGAACGCCCGTCGCGCGGTGCCCGAGCTGACCTACGAGGCCGGCATCAACGAGGCGGTTGCCGGCGCCGACCTGGTCTGCGTCCTCACCGAGTGGGCGGACTTCCGCAACGCCGACCCGGTCGCCCTCGGCGAGCTGGTGGGTGGCCGCAAGGTCGTCGACGGGCGCAACTGCCTCGACTCGGCACTGTGGACCCAGGCCGGCTGGGAGTACCGGGGCATGGGCCGCCCCTGACGTTTCGCACTCACCGGCCGGTCGCGAAGCACCCCTTCGCGGCCGGCCGGTGATGTTGTTTTCCCCGGACCCGCCGACAAGTGTCGAAATCCGCGCCAGCTTTGGGCATGCTGCGACAGTGGGAGTCCACAGTGCGGGTGGAGGGGTGTCGTGGCGACCTTTCAATGCTCCTCGTGCGGCCGGGAGATCAAGCCGGCCGTGCGCTGCCCGCACTGCGGGGCCGATCAACCGCAGTGGCGCGATCACCTGGCGGACATCGAGCGCTCGATCGCGGAGATGAAGGCGCGCGACGCCGCCATCGCCCGCGAACAGCGGCAGATCGCCGCCAAGATGCAGGCCGCGCTCTTCCAACGGGACATCCTCGCCCACGCCGGTGAGGAGCGGATCAAGCAGGCCACCAGGCCCCGCCGGGTGCTGCGCCGCCGCCCCGGTCGCCGCCCACCGACGGCCACCGCCGGCGCACCGCCCCGGGTCCCCCGCCAGGGCACCCCGCCCACGCCTGAGGATCCGCCGCCGCCCCCGCCCCGGGCGTCCTGGCTGGACGCCGACAACCCCGAGCACCCCCCGGAGGCGTCCTCCCGGGAGGTGCAGAACATCCCTCTCGGGTTGGGCGCGCTGCTGCTCGCCGTGGCCGCGGTGGTCTTCGCCGCGGTGGCGACCAGCTCGATGGACGCGCTGGCCCGCCTCGGAGTCCTGCTTGTCGCGACCGTGTTGATGCTGCTCGCGCCGCCGGCGCTGGCCCGGCGCGGGCTCACCTCCACCGCGGAGACGATCTCCGCGGTGGGTCTGCTGCTCGTGCCGCTGGCCGGGTACGCGCTGTGGGCGGTGGACCCGATCGGCGGTGGGGGCACCTCCGGAGCCGTCTTCGCCGGGTTGATCTTCACGGCCACCGCCGCCGTGTCCGTCGGGTACGCCGCCTGGACCGGGCTGCGCGCGCCCCGCTTCGCGACGGTGGTCGCCGCGCAGCCGGTGCTGCCGCTGCTCGCGTACGACCGGATCACCGGGCCGGGCGGCTGGGCGCTGGTGCTGACCCTGGTGGCCCTCCTCGACCTCTGGCTGGCCCGCTCCCCGCTCGTGGTGGAGCGCCCGGTCCGGCAGGACCTGTCGCGCCCGGCCACCCCGTCTGCGACGCCCCGGCAGCGCGACGCCGAGGCCCGGCCGGAGGCCGACCCGGAGGAGGCCGGCGAGTTGATCGACGCCGGCCCGGGCACCGCCGACGCCCGGCCCGCCCGTCCGGTGCCCGGCCTGCGCGAGCTGACCTGGTCGCTGCACGCGGTGGCCGTCGCGGTCGGCCTGGCGTACGCGGTCACCGCCCTGCTGCGGGCGCAGACCGTGCCGACGGCGACAGGCGCCGGGCTGGTGCTCGTGCTGGCCGCCGTCGCCGGGTTGGCCGGCGCGCTGGTGCTGCGCCGCCCACCGCTGCCGGACGTGGCGGCCGGCATCGTCACCCTGGCCGTGATCGGCGCGTTCGGCCGGATCGCCTCCGTGGCCCTGCCCGGCCAGGCGTTGCTGCTGATCGCGGCGGTGATCACGGTGACCGGGCTTGCGGTACGCGCGATCCCCGAGACCGCCCGACGCGGCCCGCAGGTCGCCTCGGCGGTCGCTCTCACCGTCAGCGGACTGGTGGTCGCCGGCGGTGCTCTCCGCGCCGGGGTCGCCCCGGTCCGGGCGGCACTGCCCGCGTGGAGCGCCGACCTCGACGGGTACGCCGCCGAGCTGGCCACCGCCGTCGGCCCGACCACGTGGCAACTCGCCGCCGCCGCGTTCCTGCTCACCATCGCCGCGGTGCTGGCCCTGCCACCGGAGATCCGCCGCGAGTTCGCGGTCGCCGGGGCAGCGCTGACCGCGCTCGCCGTACCGGCGTCGTTCGGCCTCGACTGGGCGGCGGCGCCCTGGCCGATGGTGGTCACCGCGATCGGCATCGGAGTCATCGGCCTCTCCGCGCGTACCACCCGGGCCGCGCTGGCCCACGCCGTCGGCGCGGCCGTGGTGGGCCTTTTCGGCGCGGGCGCGGGCCTGTCCCGTCCCGCGCTCACGGCCGCGGTCCTGCTCACCCTCTGCGCGGCCGGCGCGCTGGTCGCGCTGGCCCCCCGGGTCCGGATCGCGTCGGCCGCCGCCGACACGGTCACCGACTGGGCCGCCGGAGGCGCGGCCTTCGCGCTGCCCGGAGCGGTGGCCGCGTTCGTGGCAGCCACCATGCCCGTCGACGAGACCCCCACCCCGGCCAGCCTCCGCGAGGCGACGGTCCCGGTGCTGGCGGCGAGCTTCCTGGCCGTCTGTGTGACCCTCGGGTACGCCGCGATGGTGCAGGTCTCCCAGCGGCGCATCCCGGCGCCCCTGTCGGTCGGCACCGGGCTGGGCGCGCTCGTCGTCACCGCCGCCGCCTTCGGCGCACCCGGTGCGACGGTGGCCGACGCCTGGGTCGGGGCGCTGCTGCTGGTCGCCGCGGTGCTGCTCTTCCTGGCCCCGTCGATCGACGCCGGCCGCCGCTCCGACCTCACCCTGGACGGCTCGGACCTGGCCGCCGCGGCGGTGACGACCGCCCTGATCGCCACGATGGTGCGGATCGCCGCGGTCCTCGCCCCGGGTGGGCAACTGGCGGTGGCCGCCGGCCTGGTCCTGGTGGTCGCTGTGGCCGCCCGCGCCATGCCCGAGGAGTGGCGACGCGGCCCGATCCTCGGCATCGCCGTCGGCGGCCTGCTCATCGGGGTGCTCGCCGGCTGGACGGCGCTGCGCGGCGGAGTGGGTGTGCTGGCCACCCCCGGGCCGATCTGGGACGGCGACCTGAGCGGCTGGCCGGCCGCGCCGACCGGCGGCGCGACCTGGCAGGCGCCGATCGCGCTGGCCCTGTTGGCCGTCGCCGCCGGCGTCCTGCTCCCGCCGCCCTGGCGGTGGGACGTGTCCGGCGTGGCCGTGGTGCTCGCCACGATCGGCGCGCCGGCCGCGTTCGACCTGCCCTGGTGGTCGCCGGTGCTCGTCGGGTCCATGGTCGCCACCGTCTACGGGATGGCGGCGGTGGCCAGCGAGGAGGCCCGGGCCGGGCTGTCCCGGGCCACCGTGGCCGGGGTTGTCGCGCTGCACGGGGCCGGCGCCGGCCTGGTCCGCCCGTGGACCACCGCGCTGGCGCTGGGCAGCATCGCGCTGATCGGCATCGTGGTGGCCACGCTGGCGCGCGTGCTGGCCGGGCCGCAGGTGGCCGACCTGGAGACCGAGGGCATGCCGCCGCACCTGGCGCAGATCGGCGGCGCGGCGGCCGGCGCCGCGCTGCTCGCGCTGCCCGGCGCGGTGGCGGCGCTGGCCGTCGAGTTCCAGCATTCCGCACAGGTGGTGCTGACCGCCGCGCTTGCCGCGTCCAGCCTCGGTCTGGCCGGTGTGGCCGCCGTGCGCCGGCACGTTCCGCAGTACCTGCCCTGGGTCAGCGTGGCCGTGGTGGGCGGCGCCAGCATCAGCGCGCTCGCCGCCGTCCCCACCGGCCTTCCCGCCGGGGTGTACGCGGCCGCGGCCGCACTGCTCGGCGTCCTCGCCGAGCTGATCCGCGCGGCGACAGTGCCGCCCACCGGTTCCGCCCAGCCGGTCCGCCGCTGGACGGTGCTCCTCGACGGCGCGCTGCGGCGACTGCCGGATGACCCGGACCGGCGGCGGTGGCGGGTCAGCCCCTCCGCCGGCGCGCTAGCGGCCGCCGCGCTGCCGACCGCCCTGGCCCTCGCCTCGATCGCGCCCGCCCTGTTCACAGCCCTCGTCGAGCCGCACCGCACGTTGAGCCGGATCTGGCAGGGGCCGCCTCCGGAGCTGCTCACCCCACCCCCGGACGTGGTCAACCCGACCCACGTGCTGACCGCGCTGCTGCTCACCGCCACGGCGGCGCTTGCCGCCACCGGGTTCAGTGGCGGACGGCGGTCCCGAGCCGTACCTGTGGTGCTGCCCGGCGCCGCCGTCACGCTGCTGATCGCGCCCATCGCGCTGGGCAGTGGGTGGCCGGCGACAAGCCTCGCCGCGCTCTCCGTCTTCACCATCTCGATGCTCGGCCTCGCGCTGACCCCGCCGCCGCCGCTCGTCGAGCCGGCCCGTTCACTGCGGCTGGCGCGCGTGCTGGTGTTCGCCATCGGGCTGGCCGCCGGCAGCGCCGGGCTGGCCGGCAGCCTCGCCGACCGGCAGCTGACCCTGTTCACCCTCGGCGGCGCGGTCGGCGTGGGCGCGGTGGCGGCACTGTTCGGCACCACCCAGCGTGCGCGCATCCTCGGCTGGCTCTTCGCCTCGCTGATGGCGCAGCTCTTCGTGCTCACCGCCGGCCTGGTCGCCGGACTGGCGGCGGTGTGGTCCGCGTTCGGGGTGCTCGCCGTCGGTGCGGTCCTCCAGGTGCTCGCCGCGACCCTGCCCCAGCTGCGCCGCCCGGAGGCGCAGCGCGAGGCCGCCACCGTGCAGTGGAGCGGCTATGCGGCGGCCCTGATCGCGCTGGCCCTCGCCTTCGACTCGCCCCGGCACATCGCCGCCCTGCTGGCCGCGTGGGGCGCGGTCCTGGGCGTGGCGGCCACTCGACCCGGGCGCCGGCCGGTGGAGCGCCGGATCCTGTTCTGGTCGGTGGTCTTCTGCGAGATCACCGCCTGGTGGATCCTGATGCGCGTCGCCGACGTGGCGCTGCCCGAGGCGTACACGCTGCCGTTCGCCGCGCTGGCTCTGCTGGTAGGCGTTCTGGAGCTGCGCCACCGACCGGATCTGAGCAGCTGGGTGGCGTACGGGCCGGCGCTTGTCGCCGCGTTCCTGCCGACCCTGGCGATCGTGCTGGCCACCGACTCCAGCACGGTGCGGCAGATGCTGCTGCTGCTCGGCGCGGTGGCGGTGCTGATCTTCGGCTCGTCGAGCCGGCAGCAGGCACCGGTGATCGTCGGCGCATCGGTGACCGCGATCGCCGCGATCCACGCGCTGTTCAGCCTCGGCCCGTGGCTGGCGCTGATCCCCGTGGGGCTCCTGCTGCTCGTCCTCGGGGCCAGCAACGAACGCCGCCGCCGCGCCCAGGAACGCCTCCAGACCGCGCTACGCGGCATGAGATGAAGCGGAGGGTCACGGCAGGCTGCGTGAGTGGGGACGGTGAGTGGGGCGGGTTCGCGGGCCGGTCACCGGTGAGTGGGGCGGGTTCGCGGGCCGGTCACCGGTGAGTGGTCCGGGTCCGGGTCAGGGAAGGGTGGCCTGGAGGGCCGCGTCCTTGGCCTTGATGAGCTGCTCCAGATCCTGCTGGTACGTTGCCATCCGGGCGCGCAGGGTCTCGTCGGAGGCGCCGAGGATGCGGACGGCAAGCAGGCCGGCGTTGCGGGCGTTGCCGATCGACACGGTGGCCACCGGGATCCCCGCTGGCATCTGCACGATGGACAGCAGCGAGTCCATGCCGTCGAGGTGCTTCAGTGGCACCGGCACGCCGATCACCGGCAGCGGGGTCACCGAGGCGACCATGCCGGGCAGCGCTGCCGCACCACCGGCGCCGGCGATGATCACCTTGAGCCCACGGTCGACGGCGTCGCGACCGTAGTCGATCATCGCGACCGGGGTCCGGTGCGCCGAGATGACCCGCACCTCGTAGGACACCTCGAAGTCGTCAAGCACCTCCGCGGCGGCCCGCATGGTGGGCCAGTCCGAGTCGCTGCCCATGATCAGCCCGACCGTGCTCACTGCGGTCCTCCCTGGTTCCCAGCCGCCCGGGTCACTCGTGCCCCGCGCGCAACCAGCGTGCCGCTCGCGCGGCCCGCGCCCGTACGTCGTCCAGGTCGTCGCCGAGCACCGTGACGTGCCCGATCTTGCGGCCGGGGCGTACCTGCTTGCCGTAGAGGTGCACCTTGGCGCCCGGCTCGGCGGCGAAGAGGTGGTGCAGCCGCTCGTCGATCGACATGCCGCCCGGCTCCCCGCCGAGGACGTTCGCCATCACGACCACCGGCGCGGTCAGCGCGGTGTCACCCATCGGGTAGTCCAGCACCGCGCGCAGGTGCTGCTCGAACTGGGAGGTCCGAGCGCCCTCGATGGTCCAGTGCCCCGAGTTGTGCGGGCGCATGGCCAGCTCGTTGACCACGATCGCCGGCCGACCCGCGTCGTCGCGCACCTCGAACAGCTCCACGGCCAGCAGGCCGATCACACCGAGCGCGGTGGCCAGGTCGATGGCGAGTTGCTGGGCCGCGACGGCCAGCTCCTCGTCCAGGTCGGGTGCCGGGGCCAGCACCTCGACGTTGATGCCGTCGCGCTGGACCGTCTCGACGACCGGGTACGCGGCCACCTGCCCGAACGGCGAGCGGGCCACCTGCACGGCGAGTTCGCGACGCAGCGGCACCCGCTCCTCGACGATCAGCCGGGTGCCACCGGCGAGCAGTGTGGTCGCCAGCTCGGCAGCCTGGGTGGCGTCGTCCACCATCCAGACGCCCCGACCGTCGTAGCCGCCCCGGGCGGCCTTGAGCACCACCGGCCAGCCGACCTGTTCGCCGAAGCCGACCAGGTCGGCGGGCTCACCGACCGGCCGCCACGCCGGGTTGGGCGCGCCCAGCTCGGTGAGGCGTTCCCGCATCACCTGCTTGTCCTGCGCGTGCAGCAGCGCGTCCGCCGGCGGGTACAGGGTCACCCCTTCGGCCGCCAGGGTGCGGATGTGCTCGGACGGCACGTGCTCGTGGTCGAAGGTGACCACGTCACAGCCCTTGGCGAAGGTGCGCAGGGCGGCCAGGTCGGTGTGGTCGCCGTACTGGACGTCGGCGGCGACCAGCGCCGCGCCGTCGTCGGGGGCGCTCGCGAGCACACGCAGTGACTGGCCGAGGGCGATCGCGGCCTGGTGGGTCATCCGGGCCAACTGGCCGCCACCCACCATGCCGACAACTGGCAGACCGGTACGGGAATCCATAGCGCGGCCAGCCTATCCGGGCGGCCGGCGTGCCGATCCGGAGGGCCGGTGAACCACCTCGGAAGCGCCGGACGGACCGTCCGGCGCGCGGTGCCGGCAACTACCGGGCGCTACGGCCTAACCCAGCTCGGCGACCAGATCCTCGACCGAGGTGACGGGTCGCCGGCAGACGAAACCCCTGCAGACGTACGCGGCGGAGCGTCCGTCGACAAGCGGCCGGTCGGCGAGCAGCGGCACTCCGGGCTGGTCCGGGCGGCCGGCGACCACCACCGCTCCGGGCGGGGCGTGCCGCCGGGCCGCGGCCACCAGCGGGTCGCCGGCCGGGTCGTCGGTCGCCACAGCGATCTCGTACGGCCCGGAGAGCAGCGCCTCACCGACCATGGCCGCGTACCCGGCGAACCGGGCGTGCCGCCCGACGATAGGCGCCACGGTGGCCAGCGCGCTCTCGGCGGCCTCCCGATAACGCGTCTCCCCGGTCAACGCGGCGTACGACACGAGGCCGGCGACGAGCGCGGACCGCCCCGAGGGCGTGGCGTTGTCGGTCGGGTCGGCCGGGCGGGCCACCAACTGCTCGGCGTCGTCGGCCGTGTCGTAGTAGGCGCCCCCGGGTGCGGCGAAGTGCTCAAGCGCGGCGTCCAGCAGCTGACCGGCAACTGTGAGCCAGCGGCCCTCGCCGGTGAGCTGGTGCAGCGCGCAGAACGCCTCGGCCACGCAGCCGTAGTCCTCAAGCACCCCGGCCGGCTCGCCGACCCTGCCGTCACGCGAGACCCGCCGCAGCCGGCCGTCGACCAGGTGCACGGTGGCCAGGAGCTCTGCGGCGTCGCGCATCGCGCCCTCGGCGACGATGGTGACGCCCTCCATCAGGTTGGCGTCCTCGTCCTTCGGCGACGCGTACAGCGCGGCGACCTGGAGGAACTCGGCGATCGCGGTGATCGCCAGCCCGTTCCAGGCGGCCACGACCTTGTCGTCGCGGGCCGGCTGGGGACGGGTGTCGCGGGCCGCGAGCAACTGCCCCACCACGTGCTGCCAGCGGGCCCGGACCTCGGGCGCGACGTCGTCGACGTCCCGGGCGAGCCTGAGCACGCTCGTGCCGTGTTCAAAGGTGCCCTCGTCGGTGACTGTGAACAGGTCGGCGGCGAAGGAGCCGTCGTCCTCGCCGAGCGCCTCGACGAGCTGGGCCGGCGTCCAGGCGTAGGTGAGCCCCTCGACGCCCTCGGTGTCGGCGTCAAGCGCGGACGCGAACCCCTCCCCCGGCCGATGCAGCTCGTCGGCGAGGAACCGGGCCGTGTCCCGGGCGACCCGACGGGCCAGCGGGTCGCCGGTCAGCCGCCAGAGCTGGGTGTAGACGCGCAGCAGCAGCGCGTTGTCGTAGAGCATCTTCTCGAAGTGCGGCACCGTCCAGTACGCGTCCACCGAGTAGCGGGCGAAGCCGCCGGCGAGCTGGTCGTAGATGCCGCCCCGGGCCATCGCCTCGGCGGTGTGCCGGACGATCTCCAGGCTGCGCGGGTCACCGGTGCGCTGGTGGTGGCGCAGCAGGAAGAGCAGGTTCATGTGCGGCGGGAACTTCGGGGCGCCCCCGAAACCGCCGTTGGTCGCGTCGTACCCCTCGGCGAGGTTGCCGGCCGCGGCATCGAGCAACGGGCCGTCCAGCGGCGCGGTGGGGCCGCCCACGGCCTGTGCGCCGCCGATCGCCTCGACCACTGCGGCACCCTGGCGCAGCACCTCGTCCCGCTGGTCCGTCCAGGCGGTGGTGACCGACTGGAGCAGCCGGACGAAGTTGGCGCGCGGGAAGTAGGTGCCGCAGAAGAACGGGGTGCCGTCCGGGGTAGCGAAGACCGTCATGGGCCAGCCGCCCTGACCGGTCATCGCCTGGGTGGCGGTCATGTAGACGGCGTCGACGTCGGGGCGTTCCTCACGGTCCACCTTGATCGACACGAAGTTGTCGTTGAGCAGGGCGGCGACCTGCTCGTTCTCGAACGACTCGTGCGCCATGACGTGGCACCAGTGGCAGGCCGCGTAGCCCACCGAGATGAGCACCGGGACGTCACGCCGCTTCGCCTCGGCGAACGCCTCGTCGCACCACGGCCACCAGTCGACCGGGTTGTCGGCGTGCTGGAGCAGGTACGGGCTGGTGGCGTCGGCGAGTCGGTTCACCCGACGACCATAACCACCGCCGCCGGGCCGCGCCGGGCGGTCACCCGCCCCGGGCCATGTGGGACGTGCCCTGCTGGCGGGGTCGCTCAGGAGGCGCCGTCGGCGCGCAGGCGGAAGACGTTCGACTCGGCCGAGTCGCGCAGCGACCCGAGCACCGCACCGATCTTGTCCGCCGGCATCGGCTTGAAGAAGTGGTAGCCCTGCGCGGACGTGCAGCCCAGCTCGGCCAGGGCCAGCCGCTGCTCGGCCGTCTCGACCCCCTCGGCGACCACCCGCAGCCCCAGCTCGTGGGCGAGCCCGACGGTGGTCCGGACGATCGCCGCGGCCTCCGGAGAGTCGGCCATCCGGATGACGAACGAACGGTCCACCTTCAACTCGTCCACGGCGATCCGGGTGAGGAAGGTCAACGAGGAGAAGCCGGTGCCGAAGTCGTCCACCGCGAGCTGCACACCCATCGACCGGAGCGTGGCGAGCACCTCGTCGATGATCTCCAGCTCGCTCATCACCACCGTCTCGGTGATCTCCAGGACCAGCCGGTGCGGCGGCACCTGGTGTCGGCGCAGCGCGTCGGCGATCTCCGCCGGCAGGCGCGGGTCGAGCAGGCTGCGCGCGGAGAGGTTGACCGAGATCGGGACGTCAAGCCCCTCGCGGGCCCAGCCGGCGGCCACGCCGAGCGCCTTGTCCAGCACGTAGCGGGTGAACGTGCCGAGTTGCTCGCTGTTCTCCACCGGGCGGATGAAGTCGGCCGGGCTCAGCCAACCGCGCCGAGGATGCTGCCACCGGATCAACGCCTCCACCCCGGTGGGTGCGCCGGTGGCCAGGTCGACCGCCGGCTGCAACGCCAGCACCAACTGGTCGTCGACCTTCAGCGCCTCGCGCAGCTCGGCCAGCAGGGCCAACTGGTCGGTGCTGGCCGCGTCCCGGCTGCTGTCGTACGCGGCGACGCTGCCGCCGCCCTCCTTGGCCTGGTACATCGCGATGTCTGCGCGGCGCAGCAGCTCGGTCAGGTCGGCGGTGCCGGCGTCGGCGACCACCACCCCGACGGAGACCTCGATGGACATCCGCACGCCGGCCACCTCTGTCGGTGCGGCCAGCCGCTCGGCGATCTCGCGAGCCTGCCGCAGCGCGTGCGCCATCGGTGCGGCCCGGTCGCCGAGCACGGGGACCGAGGTGAGCAGCAGCGCGAACTCGTCGCCGCCGAGCCGGCCGAGCAGGTCGCCGGGGCGGGCCAGCGCGCTGAGCCGGTTGGCGGTCAGCCGCAGCAACTGGTCGCCGGCCGCGTGCCCGAGGGTGTCGTTGACTTCCTTGAACTGGTTGATGTCCAGCAGCAGCAGCGCCACCGGGTGGTCGTGGGCGAGTTGCCGCAGCGACTGGTCGCCCTTGCCGAGCATCGCCGTGCGGTTCGCCAGCCCGGTGAGCGGGTCGTGCACCGCCTCGTACGACGATCGGGCGGTGACCAGCCGCAGCTCGCGATGGGTCGCGGCGTCGTGCAGGGCGGCGGCGAGCGCGTCGCCGAAGGCCGCCACCGCGTCCCTCTCCCGGGTCGCGGGTGGGGCGGAGCGCGGGAACCGGACCCGTAGCTGGCCGACCAGCGCGGCGCCCACCGACAGGGAACGGACCAGCTCGTACTCGTCGGGCTCCGACCGGTCCGGAGGCCCCACCTCCCGGTCGAGCAGCTGGCCGCCGGCGTCTCCCCGGTAACGACGCCACCTGCCGTCGGCCCGGGCCACGTCCACGTCGACAAGCTCGGCGTTGAACAGCGCCAACGCGCCGGTCACCGCCGCGCTGGCCACGCCCCGCTCGTCGAGTTGGTTGAGGGCCGCGGTCGCCTCGGCGAAGGCACGCCACGTGCGGCGTTCCTGGTCCGCGCGCAGCCGGTAGCGGTAGGTCTGTTGCAGCAGCCAGAGCAACGGCGGAAGCAGCAGCAACCAGCGCGGGTCCAGCTCCAGCAGCGCGATCACGACAAGGCCGACCGCCACGTTGCCCACGAACATCAGCAGCTTGCTGCGCAACGCGGCGAGCAGCGGCGGCCCGATGGGCAGCCCGTGCCGCAGACCCAGCGTCACCCCACCGAGCCAGGCGGTCACCAGGAGGTAGGTCACCGACCCGGCGATCACGGCCAGCGCCAGCATCGGCGTCGGCGCGGTGAGCAGCGGGTGTCCGAGGGCTGTGGTCACGGACACGGCCAGCGCCGACGCGGCAGTCAGCGACGCGGCGATCCGGACGATCTCCAGCGGCGGACGGCGGTCACTGTGCAGCGACAGCGCCGTCCAGGCCAGCCCGGTGCCGAGCAGGGTGGCCGACGGCAGCCAGCCGGCCGGCGCGAGATAGAGGCAGACGATCAGGGCCGCCTCGCCCCAGGTGATGCTGACCATGCCGGCGGAGCTGCGGAAGCGGAGCCGGGCGAGTTGGGCCACGGCGAGGACGGCGACGGCGATGCCGAAGCGGGCCGGACCACCGAGAGGATCGTCGGACGGCAGCCTGGCCGGGAGGGTCAGACCGACCACGGCGGCGACCAGAGCCGTCACCGTCACCGCAGCCGTCAACACGAGCAGTCGGGCAGGCATGCCGTGCACCCCGAGCCGGTCGAACGGGTCGCCGGCCGGGCCGCCGGTGGTCATCGACCTCCCCCGTCAGCCGACCGACCGACGGTACGGCGGGCGGCCGGTGCTGTGACGGTCATCGGCGCCCCCTTCCGCGCACGGCTCGGGGACTTTTGGTCCCCCCGGCGGAAGGCTAAGCCAAACCGGGTGGTCGCAACAGGGGTCCACCACCCGGTTCGGCGTGAATCATGCCCGGACTACCCGTTCCGCTGCTGCTGGTGCCCATTGGGAGCGGGCGTGGATGAATCATGCGCGCTGGTCCCGTCTGTCGGATCGACGACTGAAGCGTCGGTCCTGGTCGCATCGACCGACCGCCCCGGCTGGGGGAAACGGTCGGGCAGACGCCGCAGTCGGGCGTTCATGTTGCGGATCAGCAGGATGGTCGCGGCGGCCAGCAGCAGGATGAGGAAGAGGCCCATCGGCCCGGCCAGGCCACCCGTGCGGGTGTCCCCGAAGTTGTTCTCCGCGAGCACCTGGGCAGCGGTCAGCATGGCGTTCCTCCGATGTGCGATTGCCTACCACAGTAGCCCCGGCCGGGTATCAGCCCGCGTGCGCCGTCTCCCGCACCCCGGCGAAGAGGTCGGACTCGGGCAGTGGGCTGTCCACCACTGTGCGCGCCAGCTCGAAATCCTCCGTCGGCCAGGCACGCTGCTGCATCTCCATGGGCACGTGGAACCAGAAGCCGTCCGGGTCGACCTGGGTGGCGTGGGCGCGCAGCGCGTCGTCGCGGACGGGGAAGTATTCGGCGCAGTCCACCCGGGTGGTGATGCGGGGGCCCTTGTCCGGACGATCGTCCCAGCGCTTGAGCCACTCCTCGTAGGGCGACTCGGCGCCCGTGGCGAGCATGGCCTCGTGCAGGGCCATGATCTTGGCCTTGGAGAAGCCGATGTCGTAGTAGAGCTTCAGCGGCTGCCAGGGGGCGCCCAGCTCCGGGTAGCGCTCGGGGTCGCCGGCGGCCTCGAAAGCGGCCACGCTCACCTTGTGGCACATGATGTGGTCGGGGTGCGGGTAGCCACCCTCCTCGTCGTACGTGGTCACCACGTGCGGACGGAACTCACGCATCAGGCGCACCAGCGGGCCGGCGGCCACCTCGACGTCCTGGAGGGCGAAGCAGCCCTCGGGCAGCGGGGGCAGCGGGTCGCCCTCGGGCAGACCGGAGTCGACGAACCCGAGCCAGGCCTGGTCGACGCCGAGGATCGCCCGCGCGGCGTCCATCTCGGCGCGACGGATGTCCGCGATGTTGGCCCAGACGTCGGGCCGATCGAGCTTGGGGTTGAGCACGCTGCCGCGCTCACCGCCGGTGCACGTCACCACCAGCACGTCCACCCCCTGGGCGACGTACTTCGCCATCGTCGCCGCACCCTTGCTCGACTCGTCGTCCGGGTGCGCGTGGACGGCCATGAGACGCAGCTGCTCTGCCAACTTTCGGCGCTCCTCGTCTGTGCCGGCCGGTGGACCCGACCGGGCTCGACCGGCTGACCTGCCGGGACCCTCCCCACCCCGCCGCCGGTCGGCACCGCGGGGCCCGACCTGCCATTCCTGCCGTTTGGCCGGGCTGGGAGGATGGACTTCTGCCATTCTTGCCGATGCCGCCGACAACAACGCCAGGAGATACCCGCCGGTGACCGAGACGCACGCCACAATTTCACCGGGCGCGCCGGTTTTCCCCGCCGGCCGCTACGGCCGCCGCCGGGCGCCCGGCGACGGCCGCCGTCGTACGCTGCTGGCCGCGCTGGTGCTCCTGGTGCTGGTGGCGGTGCTGAGCCTGATCTCGCTGCGGCTCTACCGGCAGTACGGCGACCCGGTCTACGACGCCCAGGTGATCACGTACACCGACATCACGGACAGCCAGGTGGTTGTCGACTTCCGGGTCACCGTGCCGGCGGGCGGATCGGCGGTCTGCGTGCTGCGCGCCCGGGACCGCGCCGGCGTCGAGGTGGCCCGTGCGGAAGTCACGGTGAGCGCCGCACCCGGCGACCGGCACGTCAGCACCCGGCACCGTCTGAGCACCTCCGCCCGACCGTTCATCGGCGAGGTTCTGCGCTGCCGACCTCCTGCCTGAGCTGCGGATACGTCTCCTCGCATCGACTGCGGGCAACCCGTCGCGATGGGTCTACGGCGCGTGCCGGATCCGGACACCGGCGGTGATCGCCGACACGCTGTGTCGTACCGCACTGGTAGTTTGGTAGTTCACCTGTCAGCCAGCCACGCACAACTGAGGAGAACGCCTGTGTCCACTGGCAACGAGGCGCCCGCCACCTGGCTGTCCCAGGACGCGTACGACCGCCTCCAGGCCGAGCTCGACGAGCACATCGCCAACCGTCCGGCGATCGCAGCCGAGATCAACGCTCGGCGCGAGGAGGGCGACCTGCGCGAGAACGGCGGCTATCACGCCGCCCGCGAGGAGCAGGGCAAGGCCGAGGGTCGCATCCGCTACCTGCAGGAGCTGCTGCGCACCGCCAAGGTCGGCGAGGCCCCGACGGCCGACGCGGTGTCGCCCGGCATGGTCGTGACTATCTACTTCGACGACGACGCCGACGACACCGAGACCTTCCTGCTCGGCTCGCGGGAGATCGCCGCCACCACCGACCTCACCGTCTACAGCCCCGAGTCGGCGCTCGGCAAGGCGATCCTGGGTGGCCGCGCCGGGCAGACCTGCACCTACACGGCACCGAGCGGCGCCGACATCAAGGTGACTGTGGTCAGCTTCGAGCCGTTCTCCGGCTGAGCGTCACCAGGCTCCGCGCCACCGACGCCGAGCCGACCGGGCGACAGCGCGCCCGAGGCGTACCGCCGTCGAGGTGTGACACCCCACGTGTCACGCCTCGGCGGCGAAGACCACCTGGTAACCGCTGGCGCGCAGCGCGCTGATCAACGTGTCGGAGTGCTCCACGCCACGGGTCTCCACCGACAGGGCCACCTCCACCTCGCCGAGGCTCAGGTGCGGGTTGGCCCGCTGGTGTTCCACGTCCACCACGTTGGCCCGGTGCTCCGCAATCTGGCTGAGCAGCGAGGCGAGCTGCCCGGGCCGGTCGGAGCACCGCACCGTCACCCGCAGGTAGCGTCCGGCGGCCGCCAGACCATGCTCGATCACCCGCAGCATCAGCAGGGGGTCGATGTTGCCGCCGGAGAGCACCGCGACCACTGGCGTCTCCACCTCGACCACCCCGGCCAGGAGCGCGGCCACGCCTACCGCTCCGGCCGGCTCGACGACCTGCTTGCCCCGCTCCAACAGCATCAGCAGGGCCCGGGAGATGTCCTCCTCGGTGACCGTGACGATCTCGTCGACGAGCTTGCGGACATGGTTGAAGGTGATCTCCCCCGGCCGCCCGACCGCGATGCCGTCCGCGATGGTGGCGAACGCGGGCAGCCGGACCGGTTCCCCGGCCAGCAGGGAGGGCGGGAAGGCCGCCGCGCCGGCCGCCTGCACGCCGATGATGCGTACGTCCGGCCGCAGTGCCTTGGCGGCCACCGCCATGCCGGAGATCAGGCCGCCGCCGCCCACTCCGGTGATGATGGTGCGCACCTCCGGGCACTGTTCGAGGATCTCCAACGCCACAGTGCCCTGCCCGGCGATCACGTCCGCGTGGTCGAACGGGTGGATGAGCACCGCACCGGTCCGCTCGGCGTACGTCTGCGCCGCCACCAGCGACTCGTCGACCGTGTTGCCGGCCAGCTCGACCTGCGCGCCGTACCCCTTCGTGGCGGCGACCTTCGGCAGCGGCGCGTTGACAGGCATGAAGACAGTCGCGTGCGTGCCGACCAGCCCGGCGGCGAGCGCAACGCCCTGGGCGTGGTTACCGGCGCTCGCCGCCACCACGCCGCGTTCGCGCTCGGCCGCCGACAGTCGGGAGATCCGCACGTACGCGCCGCGCACCTTGTACGAGCCGGCGCGCTGCACGTTCTCGCACTTGAGCCAGGTCGGTCCGCCCAGTGCCGCGCTCAGTGGCCGGGAGGGCTCCAGCGGGGTGGTCCGGACGACGTCGGCGAGGAGTTTCCGTGCAGCCCGTACGTCGTCGAGGCCGACCAGTTGCGTCATGCCCCGATCGTGCCACCCGACCTCGGCGCCCCCTGCGGCGACACCGGCTTGATCCACTCGACATCCCCGACATCGCGGCATCAACCACACCCGGACACCGCGACATCGGCGACCCGGAGTGGATCACACAGTGGGCGCGGCCCCCGGCGCCCCCTCCGAAGCAGGCTGCGCAGCCGGGACCGACTGGGCGTCCGAGGCCGACTGAGTCGCCGGGACCGCCGGGCCCGCAGGACCCGACGGGACCGGCTGGGCTGCCGGCCCCGACTGGGCCACCGGGACCGGCTGGGCCGGCCAGACCGGGGCGGCCGGCCATCCTGCGGCGGTCGGCCAGACCGGGGCGGCCTGGGCGATCCGGGCCTCCTGCGCGGCGGAGATCCGGTGGATCAGCAGGATCAGGGTCACCGCGGCGACCGCACAGGCCACCGCGGGCAGGGCGTTGCGGAGCAGGGAGTCGCCGTAGTAGTCGACGTACGCCTGGTAGCCGGCGTCGGTGAACGGGGTCTCCGGCAACTTGTCGTACGCCTTCTCGTCGGCGCGACTGGTCAGCCGCCCGCCGACGCTGAACACCAGCCAGGCGCACCACCAGACGACCACGAGGGTCGGCGTGAACCGACGCCAGAGGCTGTCCCTCGCCACGCCAGCCACCACACGTGCCGGCACCACGAAGTTCGCGAAGGGCACCAGCCAGCCGGCGATCGCCCAGCCGGCCCCGAGCGTCGGCAGCGCGCCCGGGAAGGCGTCGGTGTTCTTCCGCGCCCGCCACGTCCAAATGATCACCAGCACGGCGGCGGTGAGGTGCGCCACCACCATGGGCAGCGCCAACAGCCCTCCGACGACGGCCGCGCCGAGCAGCAGGTCCGTGTCGTCGTTGGCCATTGCCCGCCGGGCCAGCACGATGCCGATCAGCGGGGACAGCGACACCACCAGGTAGAACACGGCTGTCGCGCCGACGGCGATGGTGGCGGCCAGGCCGATCCCACGTACGCGGTAGGTCGGCAGCCCCGGCGTGACGGCGGGCTGCCCCAGTGGGGTGTGGCAGCGCTGGCAGTCGTTGTGCTCGGGGGAGGTGGCGTCCCCGCAGGTCAGGCAGCGCATTCGTGTCCTTCGGGTCCGCGCGACGGTGCGCGCACACGTTAGACGATCATGCGGCGGCCGGCGACCCCGTTCCGACGAGGGGGTAGCCGGGGGCGTGACGCGACCACGGGGCGGCCATCTCGAACTGACCGGCCACGCCGAGCAGCAGCAGTTCCGAGCCGGGCGGGCCGACGATCTGCACCGCGACAGGCAGGCCGTCCGGTCGGCGGCCCACCGGGACCACGATCGCCGGCAGGCCGGCGATGTTCCACGGTGCGGCGTACGGGGCGTACCGGATGTTTGCCGACATGTTCGCCCGCCAGGATCGCTCGGACCAGCGTGCGGCCTCCGGTGGCGCGCTGGCCAGCGCGGGGGTGAGCAGCAGGTCGACCGAGTGGTCGGTGAAGAAGTCGACCGAGCGCTGCCGCCAGGCGGCCCGGTCGGCCTCGCGGACGTAACCGCGGCGCTGCGCCCACTCGCCAAGCGCGACGTGCCGCCGGGTACGGCGTTGCAGGCCGCGTCGGTCCAGCCCGGCGGCCCGGACGTCGGTGGCGGCAGCGGCGAACCAGGTGGCGATGCCCTGCAGGCCCAGGGCCGTGGGGTAGACCGGATCGGCCGGCACGGTGTCGTGCCCGGCGGCGGCGAGCAGCCGCCCGGCGGTGGCCACCGCGTCCCGGTTGGGTGCGTCCGGGGAGATGCCGCGCACCGGCGAGCGCAGCGAGACGCCCACCCGCAGCCGCTGCGGCGGAACCAGCTTCTCCGCCCGCCGGCCGGCGAGCACCGAGAAACCGACCGCCGCGTCCGCGACGGTGCTGGTGAGCATGCCGTGCTCGGTGAGGCCGAACCAGTCGTCCGCGCCGAGTTGGCAGGGCACCACGCCCCGGCCGGGCTTGAGACCGACCAGGCCGCAGCAGGCCGCCGGGATGCGGATCGAGCCGAGCCCGTCGTTGGCGTGCGCGATGGGCACCAGACCGGCGGCGACCGCGGCGGCGGCGCCGCCCGAGGACCCCCCGGGGGTACGCGTGTTGTCCCACGGGTTGCGGGTCACCGCGCTCTCGTCGTCGGTGAGCGCCCACAGCCCCAGCTCCGGCATCCGGGTGACCCCGAGGATCACCGCACCGGCGCCACGCAGCCGGCGGACCACCTCGTGGTCGGCCTCCGCGATGTCGGTGCGTACGGCTGCCGACCCGTTCCAGGTGGGGAGGCCGGCGACCGGGGTGTTCTCCTTGACCGCCACCGGCACCCCGGCCAGGGGAAGGTTGGCCAGGTCCTCCTGCTCGTCGACCTTCTCGGCCTCGGTGATCGCCTCGCCGCCGCGAACGGCGCGGAACGCGGCCAGTTCGCGGTCGGCCGAGGCGATGTACTCCAGGTGGTCGGCGACGACCTGGGTGGCCGAGACGTCACCCCGGCGTACGCCCCGGGCGATCTGCTTGGCGGTCGCCCCGACCCAGGTCGCCACGATGTCCTGCACGGCCATCCTCCCCAGCGGTCAGCCCAGCGCCTGCTCCAGATCGGCGAGCAGGTCGTCGACCGTCTCGATGCCGACAGACAGTCGCACGAGATCACCGGGAACTTCAAGCGGCGAGCCGGCAGCACTTGCGTGTGTCATGCGACCGGGGTGTTCGATCAGGGACTCCACGCCGCCGAGCGACTCGGCGAGCACGAAGAGCTTCGCCCGGTTGCAGATCTCCACGGCGTGGTCCTCGCCGCCGGAGGCCCGGAACGAGATCATGCCGCCGAACCGGCGCATCTGCTTGGCGGCCACCTCGTGTCCGGGGTGCGAGGGCAGCCCGGGGTAGATCACCTGGGCCACCTTGGCGTGCCCGTCGAGGTACGCGGCGAGCCGCTCGGCGTTGTCGCAGTGCCGATCCATCCGTACGCCGAGGGTCTTGATGCCGCGCAGCGTGAGCCAGGCGTCGAACGGGCCGTTGATCGCGCCCATCGCGTTCTGGTGGTAGCGCAGCTCCTCGCCGAGCGCGGCGTCGGCGACGACGAGCGCGCCACCCACCACGTCGGAGTGTCCGCCGATGTACTTGGTGGTGGAGTGCACCACCACGTCGGCGCCGTACGCGATCGGCTGTTGCAGGTACGGCGAGGCGAAGGTGTTGTCGACAACCAGCAGCGCGCCGGCGTCGTGCGCCAGGGAGGCCAGGGCGGCGATGTCGGCGATGCCGAGCAGCGGGTTCGTCGGCGTCTCCACCCAGACGATCTTCGTCCGGCCGGGCTGCACGGCGGCCCGGACGGCGTCCACGTCGGAGACCTTTGCCGGCGTGAACTCCAGACCCCAGCGCTGGGCCACCCGGGCGAAGAGGCGGTAGGTGCCGCCGTACGCGTCGTCCGGGATGATCACGTGGTCGCCCGGCTGGCAGACGGCCCGCAGCAGGGTGTCCTCCGCGGCCAGGCCGCTGGCGAAGGCGAGGCCCACCGGCCCACCCTCCAGCGCGGCCAGGCACTCCTGGAGGGCGTCGCGGGTCGGGTTGCCGGAGCGGCTGTACTCGTAGCCGAGCCGGGGGGCGCCGACGGCGTCCTGGGCGTACGTGCTGGTCTGGTAGATCGGCGGGATCACCGCGCCGGTGCGGGCCTCAGGGTCCTGACCGGCGTGAATGGCGAGCGTCTCGAAGCCGTGACTCATGCTGGTGAGGCTAGTGCCCCCGTCCCGAGGGCTGGAACGGAACCCGCGCTCCCGGTGGGGGCCGGACCGTCCGGCCCGGCCCCCGCGCGCCGACCAGGGGTCGGCGGGCCGGTCAGCCGGCCGGGATCGGCAGGACGTGCAGGGTGGCCTGGTCGACCCCGGTCCAGTCCCAGGCGACCGCGTAGAGGCGGGCGCCGTTCGGCGCCCAGGCCAGCGCGCCGTCGCTGAGCTCGTCGCCGAGCTCGAAGCGGGCCAGCTCGGTGCCGTCCGGGGTGAAGACGAACACGTCCGGGTCGTAGCTGGCGTCGGCGCCGGCGGCGATCCGGGCGCCGTCGCGGGAGACCTCGACGGCGTTCGGGTACGCCCCGGTGGGGTAGATCGCCGACGGGGTGGAGATGTCGGCGAACGGGAACGCCTGCACCTCGTACGGCGCTCCGGCGGCGGTGTAGAGGGTGGTGCCGGTCGCGTCGAGCGCGATGTCCCGCAGGTTGCTGCCGAGCACCGACCAGGCGTTCGTCCGCAGGGTGGTAAGTGCTCCGCCGGCGCCGATGCCGTACGCGTACACCGACGACGGGCTCAGCGACGGCTGCCCGGCCAGCAGCACCGACCGGTTCTGGCCGGCAGCGGTGAGCAGCGGGTAATCGTGGTAGTCCTGGCTGACCACGCGTGTGGTCAAGCGGGCCGGCTGCCGGCCGAGGTCGATCCGGCCGATGTTGCCGCCCCACTGGTCACAGCCGTAGCCGAACCACAGGTAGCGCCCGGTCAACGCCAGCGACGACGGGCACTCGCCCTCGCCGGTGTCGTAGCGCGCCGACTCGACGAGCGAGCCGGTGTCGAAGGCGGCGATGGCGTTGGCGCTTGGCAGCGCCACGTAGAGCGTCCGCCGATCGGCGCTGAGCAGCAGGTCGGTGGGGCCGGGCAGACCGGACAGGGTGCCGACCACCGCGCCCGTCGCGCTGGCCACCACGACGTCGGTCGAGGAATGGCCACCGCTGACGAAGACCCGGTCACCTGCCGACACCACGTCGGCCACCGTCTTCAACGGCAGCGGGGTCGCGGTCGGCGCGGCGGCCGCCTGGGCCTGGCCCGGGATCGCGCCGGTGAGCAGCCCGGCGGTCAGTGCCGCCAACGCCAGGGTCGTGCCTCTTCTGATGCGCAAGGTGCGTCCTTCCCCCCGTGTACTGATTCAGACCCGTAAATGACTACCACAGTCGATGGATGCGCGGGGGGCGCGTCAGGCGGGACCGACCGCATAGCCTGGGGCGATGAGCGGGTGCGTGTTCTGCGGGATCGTGACGGGTGAGGTGCCGGCGTTCCGGGTCGCGGACGAACCGGACGGGGTGGCCTTCCTGGACACCCGCCCGGTGTTCAAGGGACACGTGCTGGTGGTGCCCCGGGTGCACCTGGTGACCCTCGCCGAGCTTCCGACCGATCTGCTGCCCGGCTACTTCGCGCTGGTCCAGCGGCTCGCGGTGGCGGTGGAGGCCGCTCTGGGGGCGGGTGGGACGTTCGTGGCGATGAACAACAAGGTGTCGCAGTCCGTCCCGCATCTGCACACCCACGTGGTGCCGCGCACCAAGGGCGACGGGCTGCGGGGCTTCTTCTGGCCGCGCACCCGGTACACGGACGACACCGAGGCACAGACGTACGCCGACCGGATCGCCGCCGCCCACGGCGGCGGGGCCTGAGTCACAGTGACGCGGGTAAGGAAGGAAGACCTACCGGTGTTACACGCTGGGAGAGGTACGAGAGGAGTCCCACCGTGTTCCTGCGCCGTATGAACGCCGAGATGATTTCGCCCGACCAGGCCCTGCCGGGCCGGCAGATCGCCATGCCTGTCGCCGACCGCCACGAGGTGCTGGGCACCCCGTTGAAGGGCCCGTTCCCCGAGGGCCTCCAGGTCGCCGTCTTCGGCATGGGCTGTTTCTGGGGTGCCGAGCGCCTGTTCTGGACGCTTCCCGGCGTCTACACCACCTCCGCCGGCTACGCGGGCGGCATCACGAAGAACCCGACGTACGAGGAGACGTGCTCCGGCCGGACCGGGCACGCCGAGGTCGTCCAGGTGGTGTACGACCCCAGCAAGATCACGTATGAGGACCTGCTGAAGGTCTTCTGGGAGAACCACGACCCGACCCAGGGCATGCGCCAGGGCAACGACGTGGGCACCCAGTACCGGTCGGGGATCTACACGACCACCGACGAGCAGCGGGCCATCGCGGAGTCGTCCCGGGACGCCTTCCAGCCGATCGTGACCCGGGCCGGCAAGGGTGAGATCACCACCGAGATCGCTCCGCTCGGCAGCTACTACTTTGCCGAGGACTACCACCAGCAGTACCTGGCCCCGACGAAGAACCCGAACGGGTACTGCAACCACGGCCCGAACGGGCTGAGCTGCCCGGTCGGCGTGGCCCGTACCGCCGGCTGACCACAGCCACTGCAGAAGCGTGATGCCCGGCCGCCGAGGAGGCGGCCGGGCATTCCCGTTCGGCCCTGTGATCGAAATCCGTTGCCGAGCCCCGCGAGAACTCGATAACGTGGCCGTACACGTGAAAGGAGGTGGTCCAGACTTGTATAGCAATCGGACTCGTGAGGTGGCTGTCAGCTAGCCGCTGTCCTCGACAGTGATCCGTCCGCCGCGAGGCGGGCAACCAGTACGACCGTCGAGACCGTGTGGCAGCGGTGCGGCGAATCCACGACAGCCACCCGACCCCCGGGGTGCCGGCCAAGTCCAGCCGGCCCGCGCACATGCGCGGAGCGCCCCGGGGGTCGCTCCATATCCGGAGGACCGGGGATGTCCATGCGCGAGCTGGTGGTGCTCGGGACGGCCAGTCAGGCCCCCACCCGGCAGCGCAACCACAACGGGTACGTGCTGCGCTGGGACGACGAGGTGATCCTCTTCGACCCCGGCGAGGGCAGCCAGCGGCAGCTCTTGCACACCACTGTCACCGCCACCGACCTGACCCGGATCTGCGTCACGCACTTCCACGGCGACCACTGCCTCGGCCTGCCGGGCACCATCCAGCGCCTCTCGCTGGACCGGGTGCCGCATCCGGTCGCCGTGCACTTCCCGGCGGGCGGCGCTGAATACTTCGCCCGTCTGCGGCACGCCACCTCCTTCTACGAGACGGCCGAGCTGGCTGTCACCCCGATCGAGACCGACGGCCAGCGGATCGCCCTGAGCTGCGGCACGCTGGAGGCCCGCCGGCTGCGGCACCCGATCGAGACGTACGGCTATCGGTTGGTCGAGCCGGACGGCTGCCGGATGCTGCCGGAGAAGCTGGCCGCGTACGGCATCGGTGGTCCGGCCGTCGGCGAGCTGATCCGCGTCGGGCACCTGGACCTCGACGGGCGTCGCGTCACCCGCGACGAGGTGAGCGTGCCCCGGGCGGGGCAGCGGTTCGCCTTCGTGATGGACACCGGCCTCTGCGACGGGGTGTACGCCCTGGCCGAGCACGCCGACCTGCTTGTCATCGAGTCGACGTTCCTGGAGTCGGAGGCCGCGCTCGCCGCCGAGGTCGGCCACCTGACCGCGGCGCAGGCCGCGCGGGTGGCGACCGAATCGGGGGTACGCACGCTTGTGCTCACGCACTTCTCGCAGCGCTACCCCGATCCGCGCCGGTTCTTCGACGAGGCTCGCGCGCACTTCGACGGCGACCTGGTCATCGCCGAGGATCTGACCACCGTGCAGGTCCCGCCGCGCCGGGTAGCCTCGGCCGGATGACCATCACGCTCCGCCCCGCGACCGGTGACGACCTGATGGCGGTGGGCGCTATGCACCAGCGCTCCCGGGTCGCCGCGTACTCGCCGTTCCTGTCCGCCGAGGCGTTGGCCGAGCCGACCCAGGAGGCGATGGGGCGGTACTGGGCCGAACGGTGGCAGTGGGAGCGGGACACCCACCGGCTGACCGTCGCCGAGCGCCCGGGAGCGCTCGTCGGGTTCAGTTACGTGGGCCCGGACGACGAGGACGACCCCGCGACCGGGCTGCTCAACGCGATCCACCTGGAACCGGCGGAGCAGGGTCGGGGCACCGGCCGCCTGTTGATGGTGGACGCCCTGGACGCCATGCGCGCCCTCGGTTGGCGTCGTGCGGTGCTCTGGGTGCTGCGGGACAACATCCACGCTCGTGCCTTCTACGAGCGCGGCGGCTGGAGCCCGACGGGTGATGAACGGGACGAGACGATCGGATCAGCGCCGACCCGCCAGTTGCGCTACACCCGCAACCTCTGAGCGGCGCCTCCGCCCGCCGGGGCCCACCCCTGCCGCCTGCGAGCGGCAGCCAGGGTGGGCCGGGACGGGACTAGTGGGCGCCCAGGTGGGCCAGGAGGTCCTGGCGGGTGAGGACGCCCTTGGGCTTGCCGTCGACCAGGACCAGCGCGGCGTCGGACTTCTCCAGCAGGCCGACGGCCTCGCTCACCGGCTGCCCGCCACCGATCATCGGCAGCGGGTCGCCCATGTGCCGCTCGATGGTGTCGTGCAGGTGGGCCTGACCGGTGAACAGCGCGTCGAGCAGGTCCCGCTCGGCGATCGAGCCGGCGACCTCACCTGTCACCACAGGCGGCTCGGCCTTGAGCACCGGCAGCTGCGAGACGCCGTACTCGCGCATGTAGTCGATCGCGTCCCGGACCGTCTCGGTCGGGTGCACGTGCACCAGCTCGGGCAGGCCGCCTGGCTTGCTGGCCAGCGCGTCGGCCACCGTCGGCTCGTGACCGGAGTTGTCCAGGAAGCCGTACCGGGCCATCCACGAGTCGTTGAAGATCTTGGACAGGTAGCCCCGGCCGCCGTCCGGCAGCAGCACCACCACGACGTCGTCCGGGCCGGCCCTGCGGGCCACCTCCAGCGCGGCGACCACAGCCATCCCGCAGGAGCCGCCGACCAGCAGGCCCTCCTCGCGGGCCAGCCGCCGGGTCATCTCGAAGGACGCCTTGTCGGAGACCTCGACGATCTCGTCGGCCACACCCCTGTCGTACGTCTGGGGCCAGAAGTCCTCACCGACGCCCTCGACCAGGTACGGCCGGCCGGTGCCGCCGGAGTAGACCGAGCCCTCCGGGTCGGCGCCGATGACCCGCACCCGACCCTCCGACGCCTCCTTCAGGTACCGCCCGATGCCGGAGATCGTTCCGCCGGTGCCGACGCCTGTCACGAAGTGCGTGAGCCCGCCCTCGGTCTGCTTCCACAGCTCCGGGCCTGTCGTCTCGTAGTGCGAACGCGGGTTCGCCGGGTTGCTGTACTGGTCGGGCTTCCACGCGCCGGGAATCTCGCGGGTCAGCCGGTCCGAGACGTTGTAGTACGAACGCGGGTCCTCCGGCGCGACAGCTGTCGGGCAGACCACCACCTCGGCGCCGTACGCCCGCAGCACGTCCTGCTTGTCCTGGCTCACCTTGTCGGGGCAGACGAAGACACACTTGTAGCCCTTGAGCTGGGCCACCAGGGCCAGCCCGACGCCCGTGTTGCCGCTGGTCGGCTCGACGATGGTGCCGCCGGGCCTGAGCAGGCCGGCGGCCTCGGCGTCCTCGACCATCCGCAGCGCGATCCGGTCCTTCACCGAGCCGCCCGGGTTCAGGTATTCGACCTTGGCGAGCACGGTGGCCTGGATGCCCTCGGTGACGTTGCGCAGGCGGACCAGCGGCGTGTTGCCGATCATGTCGACGACGTTGTCGTAGTACTGCACGGTGTGCCCTTCGTTGCGGCGCCGGCGACCGCGGCCGGGCAGACGTATCCTCGCCGACCAGCGTACGTGCCGTCAGGGCACCAGCCCCCCGGGGATGACCGAGCTGCGTCGGGCCTCCCACTCGAGGAAACGGTCGGTCTCGGCGAGAACGCTGCCGGCCAACCAGGTGACCATCACCGCGTCGTCGGCCAGCCCGAAGATCGCCAGCGGGATCTCCGGCAGCAGGTCGATGGGCGAGACGATGTACGCCGTGGCCGCCGTCATCAGTGCCAGCCGCAGGCCACCGTCGTACTCCCCCCGGGTCGTGGCGCGGATCATCCGGGGCAGCGCCGCCAGTCGGGTGCCCAGCGAGGGCCCGCCCCGCGCCCCCGCCATCAGTGCCCGCGCCAGGGCCGTGAACGCCGCGCTGCGCTTCAGTGTCTTCCCCATCGTCGCGCTCCTCTCCGCCGGTTCAGCGTGGCGGGTCGGCGCAAGTCGGCCGGCCTCCACCTGGGAAGTACCCCGTCGCGTCGGTTTCCAGGCACTCCCGAGCCGGGACGACGACAGCGGTGTGTCGGGCCGGCGCGATAATGTCGGCATATGGGGGTGGCTGGTTCTGTCGTACCCGTTGGTCCGCGCTGGCGGTACGCCTGGCGGATCGCCCGGCTGGCGGCCATCGGGACGGGCGCCACCGCGGCGGCCGCGATGGCGACCGGCGGGGTGCTGCTCGGCCAGGCCCGCCAGGCCCGGCGCACCATCCCGATGGCCGAGGCCCCGCCGCCACGCTGCGACGGGATGTACGGCGCGAAGTTCCCCGGCCCCCCGCTCACCATGGTCGTGCTCGGTGACTCGTCGGCCGCCGGCTACGGGGTGCACCGCCGCCGGGAGACACCCGGAGCGCTGCTCGCCACCGGGCTGTCCCGTCGGCTGCACCGGCCGGTCCTGGTGCGCCGCTTCGCGGTGGTCGGCGCCATCTCCGCGGCGCTCCGGCACCAGGTGGAGGCGGCGTTGGAGTGCGCACCGGACATCGCGGTGATCCTGATCGGCGGCAACGACATCACCAACCGCACGCCGCGCGGCCTGGCGGTGCGCTACCTGGTCGAGGCGGTCCACGCGCTTCGCGACGCCGACTGCGAGGTGGTCGTCGGCACCTGCCCCGACCTCGGCGCGATCCGGCCGATCCAACCACCGCTGCGCTGGCTGGCGCACCGGTGGAGTCGCCAACTCGCCGCCGCCCAGACGGTGGCGGTGGTCGAGGCGGGCGGCTGGACGGTGTCCCTCGGCGACCTGCTCGGCCCACGGTTCGCCGCCGAACCGCACCGAATGTTCGCCTGGGACCGGTTCCACCCGTCCGCCGAGGGGTACGCGATGGCAGCCGCGGCTCTGCTGCCGACGATGCTGTCGGCGCTCGGCTCGGGGCAGGAACGACGGGCCACACCGGCGCGGGGCGAGGGCGTACGGTCGCTGCCAAAGGCCGCTCAGGAGGCGGCCCGGCACGCCGGCACCGAGGTCAGCGGCACCCAGGTCCGGGGCCGCGATCGAGGGCCGGCCGGCCGGTGGGCGCAACTGCGTCGCCGGGCGTTCTTCGGTGTCAACACGGTGCCGCAGCCCGGCTCCGCGACGGACACCTCGACAGTGGAGGGACTGGCATGAACGAGCGCAGCGAGCGGGGCGTGACCGCCGGTCTTCCCGGCCGCCTGGGTCGGGCGGCGGCGCTCTCGCTGCTCGCCGGCACGGTGGGTGGCGCCGCGGTCCTGGCCGGTGAGGCGTTCGTCGCCCGGCACCGGCGCTACGCCGAGCCGGAGCTGGGGCTGGCGCTGCGGGCCACGATCGGTCGGGCCGACGCCGCGCCGCTGCGGCTGGTCCTGCTCGGTGACTCGTCGGCGTTGGGCGTGGGCGTGGACCGTCTCGAGGACACCATCGGCGGGCAGTTGGCAAACCTGCTCGCCGAGGGCCCGACCGGCCGGCGGGTGCACCTGTCCAGCGTCGGCGTCTCCGGGTCCCGCTCGACGGACCTGGCCACCCAGGTCGCCCGGGCCCTGCTCGGCGAGCGGCCCGACGTGGCGCTGATCCTGATCGGCGCGAACGACGCCACCGGGCTGCGCCGGCCCGCCGACGCGTCCGCCTACCTCGCGGCGGCGGTGCACCGGCTGCGGGAGGCACGCGTCGAGGTGGTGGTGGGCACCTGTCCCGACCTTGGCGCCGTACGCGCCATCGCGCCGCCACTGCGTCAGCTGGTCGGCTGGTCCGGGCGACGGATGGCCCGCGCGCAGACCACTGCGGTGCTGGAGGCGGGCGGCGCGGTGGTCGACCTGGCCACCGAGACCGGGCCGGTCTTCCGGGCCGACGCGGGGACGCTCTGCCGCGACGGTTTCCACCCCTCCGCCGACGGCTACCGGGTGTGGGCGCACGCCCTGCTGCCGGCCGTCGCGACCGCCGCGGCGGTCGCCTCCCGACGCTAGAGCACGCCCGGCCGGGGTGACATTTCCCGCGGCGTCTGCTTCTTCCGCGCCATGTTACCGGCGGGTTAACGTTGGCTCATGCCGATTGAGTCGTCCCGCGACGCCGTCATCGTCGCTACCGCCCGCTCCCCCATCGGCCGGGCGCACAAGGGATCCCTGCGCGATGTCCGCTCCGACGACCTCGCCGCGACAATCGTCCAGACCGCCCTGGACAAGATCCCCCAGCTCGACCCGACCACCATCGACGACATCTACCTCGGGTGCGGCCTGCCCGGCGGTGAGCAGGGCTTCAACATGGCCCGCGTGGTGGCCACCCTGCTCGGGCTGGACACCGTCCCCGGCGCCACGCTTACCCGCTACTGCGCATCCTCGTTGCAGACCACCCGGATGGCCCTGCACGCCATCCGCGCCGGGGAGGGCGACGTGTTCGTCTCCGCAGGCGTCGAGATGGTCTCCCGCTACGCCCGCGGCAGCTCCGACGGTCTGCCACCGGAGGCTCAGGCGCTTGTCGGCGGCAGGTGGGAGAACCCGCGCTTCGCGGCGGCCGCCGAGCGCTCGAAGCGCCGCGCGCAGGGTGGCGCCGAGGCGTGGACCGACCCGCGCGAGGCCGGCGACCTGCCGGACATCTACCTGACCATGGGGCAGACCGCGGAGAACCTGGCCCAGGTCTACGACGTCAACCGCGCCGACATGGACGAGTTCGGCGTCCGCAGTCAGAACCTCGCCGAGAAGGCCATCGCCGACGGCTTCTGGGCCCGGGAGATCACCCCGGTCACCACGCCGGACGGCACGGTGGTGAGCACCGACGACGGCCCCCGCGCGGGCGTCACCCTGGACGCGGTCGCCGGCCTGAAGCCGGTTTTCCGCCCGGACGGCCGGATCACCGCCGGCAACTGCTGCCCCCTGAACGACGGCGCAGCCGCGGTGGTCGTGATGAGCGCCAGGCGGGCCGAGGAGCTGGGCCTGACCCCGCTGGCCCGGATCGTCTCCACAGGCGTGACCGCGTTGTCGCCGGAGATCATGGGCCTCGGGCCGGTCGAGGCGTCACGGCAGGCGCTGCGCCGCGCCGGCATGACCATCGACGACGTCGACCTCGTCGAGATCAACGAGGCGTTCGCCGCCCAGGTCATCCCCTCCTACCGGCAGTTGGGCATCCCGGAGGAGAAGCTGAACGTCATGGGTGGCGCGATAGCGGTCGGCCATCCGTTCGGCATGACCGGCGCCCGGATCACCGGCACCCTGCTCAACGCGCTGGAGTGGCACGACAAGACCATCGGTCTGGAGACCATGTGCGTCGGCGGCGGCCAGGGCATGGCCATGGTGCTCGAACGCCTGAGCTGAGCTGACGCCGGCCTGACCCGCGGCTCGCGGAGTGGGCCTCAGAGCGCGCCGCGGGTCGCCGTCACCTCGGCGGCGGCCCGCGCCAGCACCTCCGCGTCGGCCCCGGCGGCCAGCAGGTCGGCCGTCACCACCCGCACCTGGTCGGGCAGGGCCAGGTCGTTGACCAGCCGAGGCACGGTCCGGCGCGGCTGCCCCTCGGCGTCGGCGGCCAGATTGGCGATCTCCTGCACCAACCTGTGCACCAGGTCGGCGCGGGGCACGTTGCCGGTGGTCGCGGCCGCCGCCCAGCGTGGCTGCTCCCAGTGCCCGACCTGGCGGACCAGCAACTGCACGGCCCGCTCCAACTCCGCTGCGCTCATCGCCGCCGAGTCTACGGCCGGACCGTGCGCCGGCCGAGGCGACCGCGACACCCCGGGCCGGTCAGCGGCGCAGGTAGCTGAGCAGCCGTAGCAGCTGCCAGTAGAGGAAGACCAGGCCGGTGAGCAGGCCGAACGCGCTCAGCCACGCGTACCGGCGGGGTCGACCGTCGCGCACCGAACGCTCGACGAGGTCGAAGTCGAGGATGAAGCTGAACGCGCCGGCGATGATCGCCACCACCGAGAAGGCGTACGGCAGCCAGCCGACCTCCCCGCTGACGCTGTAGACCTCCAACCCGGGCCGCCCGGAGATCAGGTACGACACCAGGTTGACCACGCTGAGCACGGCGATGCCGAGCAGCGTGCCGATCACCAGTCGGGCCAGCCGGGGCGTCGCACGGATCACCCGCGCCCGGTACAGCGCCGCCATGCCGAGGAAGACGCCGAAGGTGCCGGCCACCGCCTGCACCACGATGCCCGGGTAGACCTGCTCGAAGGCCCGACTGGCCACCCCCAGCAGCAGCCCCTGGAGCAGGGCGTAACCGACGATCGGCACCGGGTTGGTGATCGCCCGCAGCGAGATGACCAGGACCAGCGCGATCGAGGCCAGGGCGCAGCCGGCGAGCGCGGCCCCGAGCCACACCGCGTCGGGCACCACCGCCCAGGAGACCGCGGCGGCCACGCCGGTGAGCAGGAGCAACCCGACGGTACGCAGCACCACGTCGTCGACGGTCATCGGCTCGACGTCGCGGGAGCTGACCACCCGGGACTCCAACCGGCCGGTCTCGTCCAGCCGGTTGAGCACCGGGTTGTTGCTGCGCACCGTCGCCTCCTCCGCCCGCGTACCCCCCGCAGTCACTCTGCCCCGCCGGGCCCGGCGGCGGCGGCGAAACGGCGCGGACGACGGCGCCCGCCCCCACCGGAGCGGGGACGGGCGCCGTCGGCAGAGCGGACGACTGTCAGTCGTCGCCCTGGAAGTAGCTCAGCAGGCGCAGGATCTCGATGTAGAGCCAGACCAGGCTGACCAGGATGCCGAACGCGGCCACCCAGGAGTAGCGCTGGGGCAGGCCCATCCGGACGCCGTCCTCGATCTCCTTGAAGCTGAGCACGAAGCTCAGCGACGCGACCACGATGCAGACCAGGCTGAAGCCGATGGCCAGCGGGCTGCCGTCACGCAGGCCCGTGTTGATGCCGAACAGCGCCAGCACCAGGTTGATCAGCATGACGGCCGCCAGGCCGACGATCGCCGAACTCACGACCTTGACGAACATCGGGGTGGCCCGGATGATCTTCGCCTTGTAGATCATCGTCATCACGAAGAAGATGCCGAAGCTCGCCACGGCGGCCTGGAGCACGATGCCGTCGTACGCCGACTCGAACGCCTTGCTGACCAGGCCGACGAAGACGCCCTCGACCACCGCGTACGCGATGACAAGCGCGGGGTTGGCCATCCGGGAGAACGAGATGATCAAGCCCAGGACCAGGCCGACCACTGCCGCGCCGATCCAGGCGGTGCTGACCAGCGCATCGGGCACGAGCACCCAGGCGGCCGCGGCGGTGATGCCGAGGATGCCGAGCAGCGCGACGGTCTTGACCACCACGTCGTCGACGGTCATGGGCGCCACGGCGGGCGGCGCGGCCGGGTAACCGGCCTGGGACGGGTACTGCTGGGGAATGCCGGGCTGTCCGTACGGCCCGGTCGGTGCGTACCCGGCGGAGCGCTCCCGCTCGGCCGCCTGGCCGAGCCGGGCGAGCACCGGGTTCGAGGTCTTCACTTTCTGGCCTCCCTCAGGGGGTCGTTTGCACGTGAACGTGCCCTCCAAGAGTAAACTGCCCAGCCCACTCCTGGTGATCACGAATGGGAACGCGCGGAGGCCGTGGCGGCTGGTGCCCGGGGCGGGGGTCGAACCCGCACGCCTTTCGGCAGCCGCTTTTAAGGCGGCCGTGTCTGCCTTTCCACCACCCGGGCGGGTGGCACCCGCGCGCCGACACGCACGGTGCAGTGTCACCGTAGCGGGTCGGCGGCGACCCGACGTACCCCGCCGGGCTGGCCACATTAGGGTCGATGCCGTGAGCAGCGCAGCCCCAACGGCCCCCGACGCCGCCCCTGACCAGGTCTTCCGCCTCGACGATCAGGTCATCCGCCGACCCCGGGCCGTTCGGCTGCTGGCCGCCGTCCGCAGTCACCGTACGGACCTGCTGATCGTGGTGGTCTGGGTGGCGCTGGCCGGCTGGCTGACCCACGGGCTGTGGCCCGACCCGGCTGGGCGGACGCTGGCGCTCAACCCCGAGGACCAGGCGCTCTACGAGTGGTTCCTGGCGGTCGACGCGCGAGCGTTGCTCGGCGACTTCCACCTGCTCACCGACCGGCTCAACGCCCCGGACGGTGTCAACCTGATGGCCAACACCACTGTCATCGCGCTCGGTGTCGTCTGCGCCCCGGTCACCCTCCTGCTCGGCGCGCCCACCACCTTCGCGCTGCTCGCCGCCGCCAACCTGGCCGGTACCGCCCTCGCCTGGTACCTGCTGTTCCACCGGACGCTTCGTGCCCACCGCCTCGCCGCCGCGCTCGGCGGCGGGTTGTGCGGCTTCGGACCGGGCATGATCTCGCAGTCCAACAGCCACCTGCACATGACGGCGCAGTGGCTGGTGCCGTTGATCGTCTGGCTGGTGGTCCGGCTGCTCCGCGCGTCCGACCCCGGCCCGACGACACCAGACGAGACCGGCCGCGCCCGGTCCGTCGGCCCGGACCGACGGCGGATGATCAGCTCCGCTGTCGGGCTGGCCGCGGCCGTCACCGCGCAGGTCTTCATCGGCGAGGAGGTCCTCTTCCTCTCCGCCCTCACACTGCTGGTGATGGCGATCAGCTACGCCGTCGCGGACCGCGACCTCGCCCGGCGGGCACTGCCCGGATTCGTCGGCGGGCTGGCGATCGCCGCCGGCCTGGCGCTGCTGGTGCTCGGCTACCCGCTGTGGTTCCAGTTCGCCGGCCCGCAGGGCGTCGCCGACGGGATGTTCAGCCCGGCCTACTTCTCGGCCGACCTCGGTAGCTGGTGGGCGGTCTCCCCGCTGTCGATCGCCGGCAGCGACGAGGCATCCCGGCTGACCACCGGCCCCGCCGAGTACAACACCTTCCTCGGCTGGCCGCTGCTGCTTGTCACCGCCGCCTGCGCGGTCTGGGCCGGCCGGCGGCGGCTGGTGCTCGCCTGCGTGGTGGCCGCGCTGGTCATGGGCGCACTCTCCCTCGGCCCGGAGGTGGTGCTCGGCGGCACCCGCACCGCGCTGCCCGGCCCGTACGCCCTGCTGGCCGGGTTGCCTGTGGTGGACGGCGCGCTGCCGATGCGGTTCGGCCTGGCGCTGCTTCCGATCGTGGCGACGCTGCTGGTCCTCGCCGTCGACCGGGCTCTGCGCGGCACCGGCCGGGCACGGCGGCTGGTGCCGCTGGCCGTCGTCGCAGCCCTGCTGCCGATCTTCCCGACCCCGCTGCCGACCGCCGAGCGGCCCGCCGTGCCGGAGTTCATCACCGGCGGGCACTGGCGGCAGTGCGTCCGCCCGGGCGGCGTGCTCGTCCCGGTGCCGCTGCCCACCCCCAAGGAACCGTGGCCGATGCGCTGGGCGGCCGCCGCCGACGCCGGGTTCGGCCTGCCCGAGGGGTTCTTCATCGGCCCGTACGGACGTCGCGGCACCGCCGCCATGGGCACCTTCAAGCAGCCCACCTCCGCCCTGCTGGCCGACGTCGCCCGCCGCGGCGACCAGCCGGCCATCGGCGACGAGCAGCGCCGGCAGGCCGCCCGGGACGTCGACTTCTGGGGCGCGTCCTGCGTGGCGCTCGCCGACGACGCGCCACACGCCGACAGCCTGCGGGCGACCCTGGAGCAGCTCTACGGTCCGGCCACCCGCATCGCCGACGCGTGGATCTGGCGGGTCTGACACCACCCGACACCACAGAGCACGAAAAGGCCCCTCCCGATCGGGAGGGGCCCTTTCCGTCAAGTTTGCTCAGACGCGCGGAGCGCCCACCGGCTGGGACGCCTCGACGAACTCCTCGCGCGGGTCGTGCAACTGACCCAGGGCGACGACCTCACGCTTGAGGAAGAACGCCAGCGACCAGTCCACCACCACGCGGACCTTGCGGTTGAACGACGGGATCCGGCTCATGTGGTACGTCCGGTGCATGAACCAGGCCGGCCAGCCGGTCATCTTGATGCCGTACACCTGGGCGACGCCCTTGTGCAGGCCCAGGCTGGCCACGCTGCCGACGTGCTTGTGCTTGTAGTTGACCGGTTCGCGACCCCGGATCACCGCAGCGATGTTGTCGGCCATCCGCGCCGCCTGACGCACCGCGTGCTGCGCGCTCGGCGAGCAGAAGTTGCCCGGCTCCTTGGTCAGGTCCGGTACGGCGGCGCAGTCACCGGCGCTCCACGCGCCCTCGATCACCTGGTCACCGTCGACCACCTGGAGCGTGGGGATGCAGGTGACCCGGCGGCGCTCGTCACGCGGGAAGTCCGTCGCGTCCAGCATCGGCGACGGCTTCACGCCTGCCGTCCAGACGATCGTGTCCGACCGGAAGCTGTCGCCGTCGGAGAGCTTGACCACCCCGTCGACGCAGGACTCCAGGCGGGTGTCCAGTCGGATGTCCATGTTGCGCTTGAGCAGCTGCTGCACCGTGTAGGCGCCCATGTCCCGGTCGACCTCGGGCAGGACCCGGTTGGTGGCCTCCACAAGCACCCAGCGCATGTCCTCCGGCTCGAGCTCCGGGTAGTAGCGCAGCGCGTCGCGGGCCATGTCCTCCATCTCGGCGAGCGCCTCGATGCCCGCGTAACCGCCACCGACGAACGTGAAGGTCAGCGCCGATCGGCGAACCTCCGGGTCCGGGGTCACGGCCGCGACGTCCAGCCGGTCCAGCACGTGGTTACGGAGGTAGATCGCCTCACCGATGGTCTTGAACCCGATGCCCTGCTCGTGCAGGCCCGGAATCGGCAGCGTCCGGGACACCGAACCCGGCGCGACGATCACGTGGTCGTACGCGATCTCCCGGGCCGGGCCGACGATCGGCTGCACGGTGGCCACCTTGCGGTCGTGCTCGACGCGCGTGACCGTCCCCGCCACCACCTTGCACCGGCGCAGCTCCCGCCGCAGCGGCACCACGGAATGCCGGGGGGAGATGTTTCCCGCCGCGGCCTCGGGCAGGAACGGCTGGTAGGTCATGTGGGGCTGGGGGTCCACGACGATGACCTCAGCCTCACGGGAGCTGAGCTTCTTTGACAGGCGCAGGGCCGCGTAGAGACCAACGTGCCCGGCACCCACCACAAGGATCCGCTTCGGATTCACGTCATCTATCTTTCCCCGCCCGGCTCAGGTAATCCCGCTCGCGCCCCCCATCTGTGACGGAACACAACCCCTGTGACCTGCGTAACCCTGCCGCCTCAGGGGTTCACCTACGCCGCAGCAGCCAACCCAGCAACGCGACGACACCCACCGCCACCAGCAGCCCCACCACGGTGACCCACTGATACCCGGCCTCCCCGCCCAGACCCGCCGCCTGCAACAGCAGCACCGCCAGCACGGCCGTGCCCAACAGCACCGCCCCCACCCGCAGCAGCCACCTGGTGACCAGCTCCGGATCCACCATCGCGTCGTAGGGCAGCAGTGCCGCCAGCGCGCACAGGGAGTGCCCCAGGTACAGCAGCGCGGCGACGGCGAGCAGCCGCCACAACGCCACAGGCCGGCCGTACCCGTCGGTGGCGAGCAACCAGCCACCGACCATGACCAGCGCCACGAAGGTCGGCCACAGCCGCCGCGGACCCATCGCGGGCAGCAGCGCGGCCACCGCCAGGAACAGCAGCGGCCGGCCGGTCAACACCTCGGCGGGAAACGCCAGCGCCAACCCGGCCAGCGCGGTGACGAAGATCGCGACCCGGACCATCAGCGGAACGGCGCTGATCCGGGCCACCGCCTCCTGGGCAGCCCGAACCCGCCCGGTGACCGCGTCGATCATCTCAGCTCACTCCTCGCGCTCACCGGGAACCGACCCTGGGGGCCGTGGCCAGCCGCGCCACGTCCCGCAGCACCTGGTCCAGGCTGCCCGCGCCGGCCCAGCGCACCACTGGCACGCCGTGCTCCCGGAGCTGCCCGATCATGGTTTCCCGATCCAGCCGCCACAGGCGGTACGCCACCTCGGCCCACCCCCGATCCTTCGGCGGCCTCAGGTTGGTCGGCAGCGTGTCGACAGCCACCACGAACCGGCCGGAGCGGGCCAGTCGCGCCAACATCTGCGCCGACCGCTCGTCCAGCAGCGGGGTGAGGACCACCACCAACGCGTCCGAGGAGAGCTGCTGCGGGCCGAAGACCTGGTCGTACGGCTCGTGCTGGGAGGCTTCGGCGCGCACGTCGAGCAGCCACTCCAGGACTGTGAGGTACTGCCGCCGACCGGTGGCCGCGCGCAACCGGCGGGCTCCCGGCCCGTACTCCACAAGTGACACCCGGTCGCCCCGGTGCAGGTAGTGCTCGGCGATCGCCGCCGTGGCCCGCACGGTGGTGTCCAGCACCGAGGCGGAGCCGTCCACCCCGCCGGAGCGCCCGGCCTCGGCGAGCACGTCGAGCAGCACCACCACCTCGGCGTCCCGGTCGGAGAGGGTGGCCGCCACGTGCAACTGCCGGGCGCGCAGCGACACCCGCCAGTCGACGCGGCGGAGCCGGTCGCCGGGGGCGAAGATCCGTACGCCGGCCAGTTCGCCGCCCTCACCGGGCCGGCGGGAGTGGTGCGCGCCGACCAGGCCGGCGGCGCGGGGCATCGCCTCCACCGCCTCGAAGGGTTCGGTACGCGGGTAGACCCGCACCCCGACCGGCTCGGTGAGCACCGCTCGGGAGACCAGCAGGCCACCCGCCGTGGCGACCCGCGCGCCGGCCGGGCCGACCGGGTGCCGACCCCACCGCAGAGCCCGGCCGGCCAGCTCCAGGTCCACCGCCGCGGCGGCGGGCACCGAGGTCACGAAAGGCCGATCGGCTGGCGAACGGCGGCCGCCGGCGGGCGTGCCGGCAGCGGGCGGGGCGTCGGCGGGCGGGGCGTCGGCGGGCGGGGCATCGTCGGCAGGGTCGGCGCCGGCGAAGCCGGCGCGCGTGATCCGCAGCCAGGGCGAGACCCGGGACCGCACCACCACGAGGTCGTAGTCGACCGCGTCCGGGTTGCCGACACTTACCGCGGCGGACACCTCGCCACCCTCGACGAGCGGCGCGTCGTCCCCGGCGGTGATCCAGACCTGCGGCAGCGTCGTGGGCCGGCGGCGCAACGCGTACGCGGTGCCCAGCGCGAACGGGGCCGCCAGCACGACGAGATCGACCCGCCCCAGCAGGACCCCCGCCACCAGCAACAGGCCGGCGAGCAGCACCGCGCGACCGAGCGCCGGGGTGGGCGCCCAGCCGGCTGTCGACTCCGGCTCGGTCGATGGCGGCACGGGCGCGGTCGGGCCGGTCATCAGCGCCGGAGCCCGCCGGCGGCGTAGCTGGGCAGCGCGCCACTGGCCGGGGCGGGCGTCGCCTCCAACACCTCACCCACCACGAAGGCCGGGTCGACGCGGCGCAGCCACATCTCCGGGCGCAGGGTGATCCGGTGGGCCAGGGCGGGCGCCGCCACCTCCTTGACGTCCTCCGGCACCACGTAGTCCCGGCCGCCGAACACCGCGCGCACCCGGGCCAGCAGCAGCAGCGCCAACGAGCCACGCGGCGAGGCGCCGACCAGCACCGACGGATGTTCCCGGGTGGCCGAGGTGAGGGACACGATGTACCGGCCGATGGAATCCTCCACCACCACGTCCTCCAGGGCGGCCTGCATCGCCCGCAGGGTGGCGGCGTCGACCACCGGTTTGATGTCCGCCTCCTCGCGGCGACGACCCATCCGCCGGCGCAGCACCTCCCACTCCTCCTCGTGCTCCGGATAGCCGAAGGAGACCCGCAGCAGGAACCGGTCCAGCTGCGCCTCGGGCAGCGGATAGGTGCCCTCGTACTCGATGGGGTTGGCGGTGGCCAGCACGTGGAACGGCTCGTCGAGCTTGTACGTCACGCCCTCCACCGAGACCTGCTTCTCCTGCATGGCCTCCAGCAGCGCGGACTGGGTCTTCGGCGGCGTCCGGTTGATCTCGTCGGCGAGGAGCAGGTTGGTGAAGACCGGCCCCGCCCGGAAGGTGAAGTCGCCGTTGCGCTGGTCGTAGAGGAAGGAGCCGGTGACGTCGGCGGGCAGCAGGTCCGGAGTGAACTGGAGCCGACGGAAATCCAACCCGAGCGCCTGGGCGAAGGAGCGCGCGGTGAGCGTCTTGCCCAGGCCGGGCAGGTCCTCCAGGAGCACGTGCCCGCCGGCCAGGATCCCGGCGAGGACCAGCTCCAACGCGTCCCGCTTGCCGACCACGACGGTGCCGACCGCGTCCAGGACGGCCCGGGCCAGGCGACCGACCTCGGCGGCGGACATGCTCCGGTCCACGTCGTTCATGAGATCTTCTCCAGTTCGGCGACGATCACCGCGAGATCGCGCGGCGACGGGGGGCGGCGGGGCGGGGATTCCAGGAACGTCCACAGCCGGTCACCCAGCAGGGCACGGGCGCGGGCCGGGTCCGACTCGCGGGTCACGCCGTGCTTCAGGCGCATCCGCTCGTCGGCCAGTTCCGCGAGCCGGGGCAGGATGACCCCGGTGAAGCGTTCGGGTCGCGTCGTCGACCAGTCCAGCGGGAGTTCCCAGCCGTTGATGGCGGCGCGCAGCGCGTCCCGGGCACCCCAGTTCCAGGTGCCCTCGTCGTACCGGGTGGTGGAGGACGGGCGGGACGTTGCCGGCGGCGGCGCCGCCAGGGCGGCGGCGATGCGGCGCACCGCGGACACCGCGAACACCCCGGCGACGAGGATCACCAGCGACACCTGCAGACCAACCGCCCGGAGGCCGACGACAAGCACGGCGACCAGGGCGGCGTTGCCGGCCAGGGCCCGGAGGACGCGCCCGGCCCGGCCAGGCTGGTGACGGTCGTCCTGCTTCGGCCGCTCCTCCTCGAAGGTGAGCAGGTCGTCGATGCTGGCGCTGCCGCTCACCGTTCCACCGTCCCCGGCCCGTTCATGACGGCACCTCGGGGGCACCCGTCGTCACGATTGTGAGTTCACCGCGGAGCCGCCGCAGCGCGGCGCGGGCCTGGTCACGGGTGCCCTCGTCGACCTCGCGCGTGGCGTACCGGGCCTCGCGGTAGACGTGCGCGAACTCGGCCAGCACGTCGGCGCTGACGATCGCCGGGACCCCTGTCGACGGGTCACCCCGCAGCAGCCGGGTGACCAGGTCGGTCGGGGTGTCGCCGAGCTGCCGGGGAACGCCGGCCACGGCGGCGGCCTCCTCCAGGCGTACCCAGCAGGCGATCACCGCGACGCGGGGGTCGGTGGCCTGGTCGTCCAGCTCGACCAGGCCGGCGTCCAGGGCGGCGACCACCTCGCGGGCGGTGCCCTCGGCCGTACGCCGGGCCCGCTGCGCCGGCAGCGCCCGTGAGGTGCGGCGCAGCGCGCCACGGAGCAGAATCCAGCTCAGGTAACCCAGCACCGCGAGGATGGCCAGCCCGAGCAGCACCATCGCCACGGTGGCGATCCACTGCGGGATGTGCGCCTGGGTGGCCTCGCCGGCGTCCCTCGGCTCGACGGGGATGGACGGCGGCGGCGACGGTGTGTCCGTCGGATACTCGGGAACCCAGGGCACGTTGTCCGCGGCGGGCGGGATCTGACTGGCGCCGATCGACGAGTGCGCCGAGGCCAGTGCGGCGGCCGCGAGCAGCGCCGTCACCGCACCCACCGGCCACCAGCGGCGCAGCAGGCCGAGCACCGGGCGGACCACACCCGACCCGGCGACCGGGGACGGCGTGGGCGGGCGTGTTCCGTTCGTCATCGCCACCACCCCACGCGTTCTCAGTCCACTTCGGCCAGCTGCTTGGCCCGGCCGAAGACATCGTCCAACATCCCCGGTGTCAGCCGCCCGGTGAAGGTGTTCTGCTGGCTGACGTGGTAGCAGCCGAGCAGCTCCGGCACGGCCGCGCCGGACCAGTGTGCCCCATGACCGAACGCCGGTCGCGGGCTGGGCGGGCGCTGCCCGTACACCTCGCGCAGCACCGGCCACCACGCGGCCCAGGCGAACGCGCCCAGCGCGACCACGACGCGCAGGGTGGGTCGGATCAGCGTGACCTCGCGGTGCAGCCAGGGCGCGCAGGTGTCCCGCTCGGCAGGCGTGGGCTTGTTGTCCGGCGGGGCGCAGCGGACGGCCGAGAAGATCCGCAGGTCCCGCAGTGTGAGCCCGTCGTCGGCGGCGACGCTTGTCGGCTGGTTCGCCAGCCCGGCCCGGTGCAGGGCCGCGAAGAGCACGTCGCCCGAGCGGTCGCCGGTGAAGATCCGGCCGGTGCGGTTGCCCCCGTGCGCGGCGGGCGCGAGCCCGAGGATGGCGATCCGCGCGTCGGCGGGGCCGAAGCCCGGCACCGGTCGACCCCAGTACTCCTGGTCGCGGAAGGAGGCCCGCCTGGTGCGGGCCACCTCCTCCCGCCAGCGGACCAGCCGGGGGCAGGCGAAACAGTCGCTGACGGCCGCGTCGAGGTCGGCCAGGTCGGTCGCCCGCGCGGCGCGGGCGACGACCTGGTCGGGGGTACGCGGCTCAGCCAAGTTTGGCCCGGAAGAGCTCAAGGGTGCGGGCCCAGGCGCTGGCGGCGGAACGCTGGTCGAACGCCTCCGGCCGGTCGTCGTTGAAGAACGCGTGCGAGGTGCCCGGGTAGTCGTAGAGCTGGCAGGTGCCGCCGGCCTCCTCGATGGCCCGGCGTGCGGTCTGCACACCCTCGGCGGTCGAGGTGCCGTCCTCTTCGGAGCAGTGGATGACTGCCGTCTTGCCGGCGTAGTCGACCCACTCGGAACGCATCGACTCCCACGGCAGCACCGGGTAGAAGCCTGCCGTGGCGACGATCCGCTCGGAGAGGGTCGCCGACCAGAGGGCCAGGCTGCCGCCGGCGCGGAACCCGACCGCGCCTACCTTGCCGGTGACCTCCGGCCGCCCCGCGAGGTAGTCGGCGGCGCCGGCGATGTCCTTCGCCGCCTCGTCCATCCGCATCGCCAGCAGCAGACGCTGCGCCTCGTCCGGCTCGCTCGTGGTCTCACCGTGGTGAAAGTCCGGGGCGAGGGCCACGAAGCCGGCCTCGGCGAACCGGTCCGCGACGGACCGGATGTGCGGGACGAGACCCCACCACTCCTGGATGACGATGACGGCGGGGCTGGTCGTGCCGCTGGCGGGTATCGCGAGATACCCCTCGCTCGTACCCCCGTTGCTGCGGTAGCTCACCATGTCGCCCATCGGCCGTCCTCCTAGCGGTCAGTCATCGTTGGCTGGTCGCCCAGTGGTCCTACGTGCCGGTAGCCTGCCATGCCGCGCCTCCCGTCGGGAAGACGCCGGAACAGTGGCATTTACCTCCTGTTCGCCGGGCGGTGACCGGGGGTATGCCGACGGCGGCGGGGAACGCTCCCCCGCCGCCGTCACCGGTGTCGCAGCCCGGTCAGACCTGTTCGGTCGAACCTTCGCTCAGGCCTTCTTGGTCAGGCAGAGCACGTAGCCCTTCTTGCCCGACTCGATGCTGTAGAAGACGTACCCCTCCTGGTCTTCCTTGAAGAACTCGTTGCAGGTGGTTTCGGCCTTGGCCTGGGCCTCGGTCTGCCCGTCGATCCGACCGACCACGCTGTACGCGGCGTCGGTGGAGGTGCACTCGACGACCTTTGCGCCGTCGACCTCCTCCTCCTTGTCACCCTTGATCTCGGGCAGCTCGGCGATGCAGTCGCCGGCCTTGGCGTCGGCCGTCTCGTCCTTGTTCAGGAAGTTGCCGATCGCCGCGCCGAGACCGAACTTCAGGCCGGCGACGACGAGGAACACGACGATCGCGCCGATGATGCCGAGCGCCTTCTTCCCGCCGGAGCTCTTCGCCTCCGGCTCGGCCGGGGGCGGCGTCTCGACGGCCGGCTGGGCGGGCGTCTCGACGGCCGGCTGCTGCGGCGCGGCGTCGGACGCGGGGGGCGGTGCGACCTGCTCTGACACGGGGGTTCCTTCCGAGGGGTGGATGAGCAGACGACACCGTAACGATCATTGATTTCCGGTGTCGTCCCGCTCGCCTCGTCCGTTCAGCTATTTCCCAGCATCGTGTGCATGATCTGGTTCACATCGCCCGTCAGCTCGTCGCGGTCGGGGTCGGGTCGCCACTCGGCGTGCCGCTCGGTGTCGCGCTCGGACTCGCCGGGGTCGACGTGGGTGTCGGGACCGCCCGGGTCTCGGCCGGCGCCGACGTGTCGGTCGGCTGCGGGCCGGTCGGCGCCGACGTCTCGGTCGGCTGCGGCCCGCTCGTCGGCCGGGCGGGCATGCCCGGGCCGCGCGGCCCGAAGGGCGCCCGATCCGGGCAGTACGGGTAAGCCCGCAGCACCGGATTGGCGTATGCCTCGGCGAGGTCGGCGCAGTCCGGATAGCCGAGTCGGATCGGATTGCCGTTCTCGTCGAAGAGCCGGGCGTTCTCCACCAGCCGGCCCTCGCTGTCGTAGACGAAGACGTCCCTGATCCGGTCGTACGGGTTGTCCACAGACGTGGGGTCGTAGCCGTAGTCGCCGTAGCGCATCCGGTCCTCGGCCTGCATCAGGGCGGACAGCGCGAACACCACAAGCACCGCGCTGCCGACCTGCAACGCCGACCGCGGCCAACGACTCAACTGACCGGATCGGCGACCCAGCCAGATCGAGGCGAGCACGAAACCGACAAGCATGATCAGACCGGCCAGCAGCTCACCACCGAACCGGGGCAGCAGACCGAAGCTGCCACCCGTGGTGATCACGGTGACCAGCATCGCCGCCAGGTAACCCCGCAGCACCCACCAACCCGGACGCAGCAGACGGAGGAAGTCGCTCGCCGTCGCGTACCCCAGGGGTGGGCCGAGCCGGGTGTCGATGGCCCGCAGCCGGCTGCGGGCCCGGACCATCGCGGTGGCGACCCGCTGGTCGAGGTTGCGGCCACCGCCCACGCCGACGCCGGCCGCGGCGCGCAGCTCGGCGGCGTACGTCTCCGGCTCGCCCAGCCGCTCGACGAGGGTGCCCTCGCCCTCGGCGGCGACCTCGGTGAGATGGTCGGCGAGATCCTCGGTCAGCTCGTCGCGCCGGTCGGGCGACAGGTCGGCCAGAGCGGCCCGGACCCGCGCCACGTAGTCGGTGATCTCCTGCTCCGTGACGGTCATGCCGCCAGCCCCCGATCGTCGAGCAGAGTGTCCATTGTGGTGGCGAACGAGCGCCAGAGCTTGCCGGAGCGGGTCAACTGGTCACGCCCGGCGGCGTTGAGTGAGTAGTACTTGCGGTGCGGGCCGGTCTCGCTCGGCACGACGTAGGTGGTGAGCAGGCCGGCGGCGAAGAGACGGCGCAGCGTGCCGTAGACCGAGGCGTCGCCGATCTCCTCCAGGCCGGCCTCGCGGAGCCGGCGCAGGATGTCGTAACCGTAGCCGTCCTCCTCCCGGAGGACGGCGAGGACGGCCAGATCGAGCACGCCCTTCAACAACTGTGTGGTGTCCACGCATTGCACACTAGTGCGCAATGCGAAGTAGCGTCAACGGTTCGCCCCCGAAACGCCTGGCGGGGGTCGGGCGGCTTGATCCACACGAGGTCGTCGATATCGGGGTGTCCGGGTGGCCCGGATACCGCGATATCGGCGATGTCGTGTCGATCAGGGGCCGGGGTGGCCTACTGGAGGCTCCAGGCGATGCCGTCGAGGATGTCGTGCTCCGAGGCGACCACCGAGGGCATCCCGGCCCGCTCCATGATCACGCGAAGCACGAGCGCGCCCGCCCCGATCACGTCGGCCCGGCCCGGGTGCATCACCGGAATCGCCAACCGCTGCGCGCCTGTCCGACCCAGCAGGTCCGCGGTCACCCGCGCCACCGCCTCGTACGACACCCGGGCGTGGTGGATGCGCTCCGGGTCGTACTCCTGGAGGTTCTGGGCGATGGCGACGACTGTGGTGACCGAGCCGGCGAGGCCGACCAGGGTGGCGGCCTCGCGGCCGGGCACCGCCGCGAGCGCCCGGTCCACGACGGCGGCGATGTCGGCCTGCGCGGCGGCGATCTGCGCGGCCGTCGGCGGGTCGTCCGACAGGTGCCGCTCGGTCATCCGGACGCAACCGATGTCCACGGAGATCGCCGACCGCACGCCTGCCGCCCGGTCACCGACCACGAACTCGGTGGAGCCGCCCCCGATGTCGACGACCAGGAACGGCTCTGACGCGTCGGCGGGCAGCCCGCGCACCGCGCCGGTGAACGACAGGCGGGCCTCCTCGTCGCCGCTGACCACCTCGGGCGCGACACCGAGGGTGCCCCGCACCATCTCGGTGAAGTCGTCGGCGTTGGCGGCGTCCCGGGAGGCCGAGGTGGCGCACATGCGGACCCGCTGCGCGCCCAACTTCTCGATGTCGGCGGCGTACGACGCCAGCGCCACACGCGTCCGCTCGATCGCCTCCGGCGCCAACCGCCCCGTCCGGTCGACGCCCTGCCCGAGCCGGACGATCTCCATCCGTCGGGTCACGTCGGTAAGCGGGGCCTGTGGCCCGGCCGACTCCTCGGGCAGGTCGGCGACCAGCAGTCGGATCGAGTTGGTCCCGCAGTCGATGGCCGCCACACGCGTCGTCACGCCGCAACCCTACGACAGCCCACCGTCGACACCCGGACGCACGCCCGCGCCTGTCGGCAGGCCGGCACCCAGCAGACCCGCGCCGAGTGGTGTCACGTGATGCCGGACCGTGCCGCCCTCCCGGTCGCTGACGACCAGACCGGCCTCCCGCAGCGCGGTGGCGTGCTCGGAGGCCGACGAGAGACTGACCCCGACCGACCGGGACAGCGCCGTTGTCGTCAGCCCGCCCTCGTCCGCGAGGCGCCGCAGCACGACCGCGCGCGTGGCACCGAGCAGTCGGCCGAGTGGGTCGCCCACCGGGGCGTCGGCGCGGATCGGCACCGGCGCCGGATAGACGAGGAGGATCGGCCGGCCCGGCTGGACAAGCACCCGGGGTCGGGGCCCGGCGAACGGGGATGGCAGCAGGATGATGCCGTGACCGCTTCCGATCACCTCCCCGTCCCACCAGGTCCGCACCTCAAGCACCGGCTCCCGCCACCTGATCGCCGGGTGCAGTCCCGCGAAGAGCCCGGCGACGCCGTGCTGGGCGAGCCGCTGACTGGCGAATGTCACCTGTTGGCGGTGCGTCGACACCAGATCGGGCCAGAGCGGCGCGAGCACCGTGTCGAACCAGGTACCCACGGCACCACGGAACAGGTCAAGCACCTCCGGGTCGGCCGCCGCGAACCGCCGCCGCAGCGGGGTGGCGACGACTCCGTCGTACGCCGCAGTGGTCTCGGCGCGGACCTGGCGTGCCGGGGTGGCCCGGATCGCCTCCAGACCTGCCGCAAGTGATTCCAGACCGTCGAAGGGCGTGACGAAGTCCGGCAGGCGCCCCCGCTCCGGCAGCAGGTGCCGCAGGACGGCGGTGGCGGTCTGGGCCGCACCCGTCCTCTCGACAGCCGTCGCCCGCTCGGCGAGCGCCGGCGCCATCGCCGCGACAGTCGGGTCGCGCAGCCACTGACCGGCAAGCAGCGCCGTCCCGACCGGATGCAGCCGTTCGCCGAACCGCACCCGGCAGAGGTCTGCCGGCCCGAGCTGGAGGCGAAGCATGGGAGACAGCCTGCCCGCCTTCGGCCAGGACCGAAAGGGTTGATGCGCGGGCCAGGCCCATCCAGTGTGGACGGCGGGGTCGACGGGGGGGTGGCCGGCGTGCGGCGAATGGTGGCGGTGTTGACGGGGCTCTGCCTCCTTGTCATGGCGGCGGGTTGTGAGCGGGGGCAGCCCTCGTCGGCCCCCTCCGCGCCGGGCGAACGCCCGGCGCCGGGCGACCACCAGCTCACCCTGAAGCACAACGGGCTCGACCGCGCCTACCTGCTGCACGCCCCGCCCGGCTACGACCCGAGCCGACCGTCCGCGCTGATCATCGGGCTGCACTTCTACCCCGGGTCGGGATACCTGGTGCGGGACCTGGCGGGCCTGGAAGCCAGGGCCGACAAGGACAACGTCCTGGTCGCCTACCCGGACGGGCTGGACGGTGGTTACAACGCGCTGTCCTGCTGCGGCAACGCGGACGACGTCGGCTTCCTCAGCGCCCTCACCGACCACCTGGTGCAGACCTGGCGGGCGGACCCCAACCGGGTCTTTCTCACAGGCATCTCCAACGGCGGCGACATGAGCTTCCGGGCCGCTGTGGAGGCGACCGGCAGGTACGCCGCGATCGGAGTGGTCAGCGGCGGCTTCAGCGGGTCACTGACCACGAACGAGAGCTACGTGCCGAAGTCGCCCGTCTCCGTGATCACCTTCATCGGCGGTCAGGACGAGGCCGCTCCGAGATTCCAGACAGGCATCAAGACCTGGCAGCAACGGCTGCGGTGCACACCGGCGTCGAAGGCGTCCGGGGTGCCGAGGGTGACGCGGACCGAGGCGCGGTGCGCGGACGGCAGCGAGGTAAGCGTCTACACCATCGCCGACATGGGCCACAGCTGGCCGGGGGCGACCTCCGGTCAGCTCGCCGCGCCCGCCGCGGGTGTTTCGGCCACCGACCTGATCCTGGACTTCTTCACCAGCCATCCCCGCCGCACGTGAGCTACAGGCGCAGCAGCATCCGGGTGTTGCCAAGCGTGTTCGGCTTGACCCGTTCCAGGTCCAGGAACTGCGCGACACCCTCGTCGTACGAACGCAGCAACTGCTCGTAGACCGGCTGCGGCACCGGAGCGCCGTCGATCTCGCGGAAGCCGAACGAGCCGAAGAACCGGGTCTCGAAGGTGAGCGCGAAGATCCGCGCCACACCCAGCTCCCGGGCCGCGTCGATCAGCTCACCCACCAGCCGGCGCCCGATCCGCTGGCCATGACAGGACGGGTCGACGGCGACCGTGCGGATCTCGGCCAGGTCCTCCCACATCACGTGCAACGCCCCGCAGCCCACCACGACGCCGTCGTCGGGCCGGACCGCCACCCGGAACTCCTGCACGTCCTCGTAGAGGGTGACGGTGGCCTTGCTCAGCAACCGTCGGTCGTCGGTGTACGTGTCGACCAACCGGCGGATGCCCCGCACATCCTCGGTGCGGGCCCGCCGCACCAGGATCCGCCCCTCGGCCTGCGTGGTCATTCCGTGGGGGACACGTCGACGCACGGGCCGCTCGCCCACCAGGGCTCGACAAGCGCCAACGTCTCGTCACCGAACGGGTTCACGCCGGGGCCGGCGCCCAGGGCGTGGCCGAGGTGCACGTGCAGGCACTTCACCCGGCCCGGCATCCCACCGGCGGAGATGCCCGCGATCTCCGGCACCTCACCGACCGCCTCCCGGCGGGCCAGGTAGTCCTCGTGCGCTGCCCGGTAGTGGGCGGCCAGCTCCGGATCCGTCGACAGCCGGTCGGCCATCTCCTTCATCAGCCCGGCCGACTCCAGCCGGCTGCACGCTGCGGTGGCCCGGGGGCAGGTCAGGTAGTACAGCGTCGGGAACGGGGTGCCGTCGGCGAGGCGGGGTGTCGTCTCCACCACGTCGGGCAGGCCGCACGGGCAGCGGTGGGCCACCGCCCGGGTGCCCCGGGGCGTCCGGCCGAGCTGCGCCGCCACCACGGCCAGGTCGGCCTCGGTGGCCGGCTCCCGCTGCGGCAGGGGTACGGAATCCGCCGCCGACTCCGGCGGTGGTGCGACAGTCACGGTGCTCGTCTCTCCTGGTGTGCTGGTCGGTGGCTCACTTGCCCGGTTGCTGGCTGTCCGCTGCCCGCACACTCGACCAGAGCGTGTCGTACCAGGTCGTCGGACCGGCCGGGGCGGCCGAGCCGGGCGATTTCCCGGCGTCGCGGGCGGCGCCCTCCGGGTCGTTCAGCACCACCATCATCTTCTCGCCCGGCCGGCCCATGAAGAACCGCTCCCGAACCTGCGTGGTGATGTACTCGTCGTCCTGCCACTTGGCCGCTTCCGCGGCCAGCTTGGCGATCTCCTCCTCCTGCGCCGCCTGGGCGGCCTCCATCCGCTCGATGTCGGCCTGCTGGTCCAGGTAGACGCGCACCGGGTAGGTGTACGCAAGGGCGAGCGCGATAAGCACCGCGCAGAGCACCGTGGCCCGGCCGGTGAAGCGACGGGGATGGGGTGCGGCGAGGCGCTTCACGGCGCCGCCCGAGGCCGTACGCCGGGCAGCCGCCGGACGGTTCGCGGAACGTACGCCCTCGGCGCCCCGGACCGCGCCCGGCGCCCGACCGGCGGCGCCGCGCGGTTCGGCGCGTACGCCGGCGTCCCGGAGCGCACCGCGGGTGGTCCGGCCAGCACCCGGCCGGCCGGCCTGACCAGGTCGGCGGGCGGGACGTTGACCACCCGGTGTGCGGCGCTGCATCGTCACACCCCTCCCCCGAGGCTACGAGTGTTGCCGAGTTCGTCGGGAAGCCCCAGGGCCGCTGCGGGGCTTCCCGACAATCTCTCAGGCCGAACGGTAACGCGGGAACGCGCCCGCGCCCGCGTAGCGCGCCGCGTCGGCCAGCTCCTCCTCGATCCGGAGCAGCTGGTTGTACTTCGCGACGCGGTCCGAGCGGGCCGGCGCGCCGGTCTTGATCTGGCCGCAGCCGGTGGCCACCGCCAGGTCGGCGATTGTGGTGTCCTCGGTCTCGCCGGAGCGGTGGCTCATCATGCACTTGAAGCCGGCCCGGTGGGCCAGGTCCACCGCGTCCAGGGTCTCGGTGAGCGAACCGATCTGGTTGACCTTGACCAGGACCGCGTTTGCCGCCTTCTCCGCGATGCCGCGGGCGATGCGCTGCGGGTTGGTCACGAACAGGTCGTCGCCGACGATCTGCACCCGGTCGCCGATCGACGCGGTGAGCGTCTGCCAGCCGGTCCAGTCGTCCTCCGCCAGCGGGTCCTCGATCGACACGATCGGGTAGTCACCGGCCAGCTTGGTGTAGTAGTTGCTCATCTCCTCGGCGGACTTCGCGGCGCCCTCGAAGGTGTAGGTGCCGTTGTCGAAGAACTCCGTGGCCGCCACGTCGAGGGCGAACACGATGTCGGTGCCGAGCCGGTAACCGGCCTTCTCGACCGCCTCGGAGATCAGGTCCAGGGCAGCCGCGTTTGTCGGCAGGTTCGGGGCGAAGCCACCCTCGTCGCCGAGCCCGGTCGACAGGCCCTTCTTCTTCAGCACCGACTTCAGCGCGTGGTAGACCTCCGCGCCCGAGCGCAGCGCCTCGCGGAAGGTGGGCGCACCGATCGGCGCGACCATGAACTCCTGGATGTCGACGTTGGAGTCGGCGTGCGCCCCACCGTTGAGGATGTTCATCATCGGCACCGGCAGCAGGTGCGCGTTCGGGCCGCCAAGGTAGCGGAAGAGGCTCAGCTCGGCACTGCCGGCAGCCGCCTTCGCCACCGCCAGGGAGACCCCGAGGATGGCGTTCGCGCCCAGCTCCGACTTGCTGTCGGTGCCGTCGATGTCGAGCATCTTCTGGTCGATGAGCCGCTGCTCGCTGGCCTCGTACCCGATGATCTGGTCGACGATCTTGTCTTCGACGTTGGAGACCGCCTTCTCCACGCCCTTGCCCTGGTAGCGGTCGGCGTCACCGTCGCGCAGCTCGATCGCTTCGAACGCGCCGGTGGAGGCGCCGGAGGGCACTGCGGCGCGGGCCACCGTGCCGTCGTCCAGGCCGACCTCGACCTCGACCGTCGGGTTGCCCCGCGAGTCGAGAATCTCCCGGGCGACGATTCCCTCGATGGTTGCCACTGAGTCGCTCCTCGTTGTTGTGATCCGGTCCGTGGGTGGGCCGCGACGGTGCGGCTGAGGCAGGTGTTGAACGCAGCGTATCGGGCGGCGGGATCGGGCACGGCGTCGCCCGCGCACCCGAGTCGCCCCGCGTTGACGGACATTCCCGGATTTCCGGGCGTCAACCGGCAACGGGTTTGCGCTGCGCCGACTTGATCCACCAGGCTGGTCGGCATGCCCGCCGCCTCGACCACCCTCCGCATGCTCGCCGTGTCGGTCATCGCGTCGCTCACGGTCACCGGCTGTCAGACTTTCGAGGACGCCGGAAGCGCCATGGGTCGCTCGGATCTCGTCAACGACCTCGCCGCGCGCCTCGACCGGGCGTTGGAGTTGACCTACTCGGCCGACTACCAACTGCCCGGCGGCCAGACCGCAGCGATCGTGCAGGCGCAGGATCCGGCCCGCTCCGCCTACACCTACCCGGGTGGGCGGCTCACCGTCACCCCGGACGCCGTCACCCGCTGCACGACCACCAACGGTCGGACGGCGTGCACACTCGTCGCGCCACCCACCCCCGGCAGCAAGCCCACCGTGGCGCTGTTCACCGAGGCCAACCAGCAGGGGCTCGTCACCCCACCGGTGGTGGTCGGGCTGCTGACCGCCGCCGCGCTCGACCCACAGGCGGTGATCAAGCAGAGCGACACCACAGTCGCGGGGCACCACGCCGCCTGCGTCGAGGTGCAGCGCTCGGACGGCGACTTCAGCGCCTGCGTGACCACCGAGGGCGTGCTCGGCAGCTTCCTCGGCTCGGTCGACGGCAAACCGATGGAGCTGGCGTTGAGCAGCTACTCCGAGACGGTGGAGAAGAACGCGTTCGACCCGCCCGCCGGGGCCGGCGTGGTGGACCGCCGACCGGGCGGCTCCTGACGCCTGCTCAGATGCCCAGCAGCGTGCGCAGGTGGCGCGGTGGTGGGCAGTCCTGGGCGAGCATCGCGTCGTGCCAGTCACGCACCGACACCCCGTCCGGGCGGGCCCCGGCGATCTCGGCCACCTCGCTGTACCCCACGAAGTAGGTGGAGAGCTGCGTCGAGGTGAGCAGCGACCGGCGCCACTTGCCGGCGGCCTCGCCCTCCTCCTGGAAGCCCCGCCCGGTCATCAACGCCATCGCCTCGGCCTCGGGCAGCTCCTCGGCGTGCACCAACTGGTCGAGCAGCGCGTTGATTGTCATGCGGAGCTGCATCTTGAGCTGCTGCAACCGCACCGGCAGGCCACCGAAGCCGAGCCCGGCCATCAACTCCTCGGCGTACACCGCCCAGCCCTCGACGAACGGGCCGGACCGGGCCAGTGCCCGCGCCCGCGTACCGCCGACGTGCCGCCGGGCGTGGGCGAGCTGGAGGAAGTGGCCGGGCATCGCCTCGTGCACTGTCAGGTTGCGGACCATGTGATCGTTGTATTCGCGATAGAAGGAGTCCACGCGCCGCGCCGACCAGTCCGCCGGGGTGGGCGCGATGCAGTAGAAGGTCGGCACCGGGGCGGTCTCCAGCGGGCCGGGCGAGTCGCAGTACGCCACCGCCACGCCCCGCGCGAACTCCGGCATCTCCTGGATCACGCACCTGTCGTCGACAAGAGTGACCAGGTCGTGGGTGCGGACGAAGTCGGTCGCCTCGTCCAGGGTCACCCCGGCCAGCTCGACGATCGTCGAGTTGTCCGGGTGCTCGGCGGCCAGCACGTCAAGCGCCCGGCGTACCGTCGCGTCGTCGGCCGGCCCACCGACCAGCTCGACGGCCGCCGCACGGATCTCGGCGGTCACCCGGTCCAGGTTGGCCCAGGCGCGGCGCTGGATCTCGGCGGCCCCCAGCTCGGTGTCGAGGGTGTGCCAGAGCCGCGCCTCCCAGCGGCGACGGCCCAGTCGCGGGTCGCGGCCGGGGCCCGCGTCGGCGGCCAGGCCGGCACGCAGCCAGGCGACGAACTCGTCAAGCGCGGCGATCGCGGCGGTGGCCGCCGGCTCGACCTCGTCGAGGCCGCCCGGCGCCTGGGCGATCAGCCCCGGCAGCTCGTCGCGGATCAGCGCGGCCGTGCCGGTGAACTGCCCGACCGCCGTCTCGGCGTGGATCCGCGGCATGTCCCGCAGCGTCGCGCGGGCGGTGGCGAGGGCATCCGGTACGGCGGCGAGCCGGCCGGCCAACTGCGTCAACCGCACCTCGGCCGGGGCGTACGGGCGGGCCAGCAACGGGTGCAGCAGCGGGCCGGGGTTGTGGTGCAGCGGGTCCCACTCGTGCGACCGGATCTCGGTCAGCTCGAACAGCTCCCGGTCCACGAATGAGGTGAGCAGCGCGTGATCGACCTGTTCGTCGACGTCGAGCGAGTCGGGGTCCAGTTCGGACAAAGCGTTCGCCGCGTCGGAGAGCATCACCCGGTCGGCGGCAACCGCGTCGACGGAGAAATCCGGAAGCCGAGAGTCGAACCGATGATCCCCGGCAGCGGTGGCGACCCCAGGCCGCGACTCCAGCAGTGCCTCGACAACCCGCTCCGCAAGTACCCCGAACTCCTCCACCAACCCACCCTACCGATCCCTCCGCGCCCACCTCGGTGATCAAGAGCTTTGCGTCACTCCCGGGCCGGATTCTGACCCAAACCTCTTGATCACCGCGGGTCGGCGGGGGTCGGTGGGGGTTGGTGGGGGTCAGCGGGGGTCGGTGGGTGGCTTTTCGGCGGCCCGGATTGCTTCGGCGTGGGCCAGGGTTGTTCGGCGGAGGGCCGATTCCGGGTCGATGCCCTCTTTGCGGGCGGCGACCACGGTGGCCAGCAGGCTTGCGCCCAGTTTCGCTTCGGGATCCGTCTGCGTTTCGGGCGGCGGAGGGGGGACCTCGATGCCGTTGCGGGCTGCGCGGTCCAGGATCTGCGCGGCCAGGGCCAGGGCGGGTTGGCTGAACGCCACACCGTCCAGGACGGAATCGCGCGCCTTCTCGGCCCGCTTGATCCGCTCCCAGTTGGCGGTGATCTCGTCCAGCGTGCCCGCCTGGGCGCCGGCGAAGACGTGCGGATTGCGCCGGATCATCTTGTCGACCAGGCCACCCGCCACGTCGTCGATGGTCCACCGCTCGCCCTCGGGCAGCTCCTCCGCGAGCCGGGCATGCAGGACCACCTGCAACAGCACGTCGCCCAACTCCTCACGCAGCGAGTCGGTGTCGTCCGCGATCATCGCGTCGTACGCCTCGTAGCTCTCCTCCAGCAGGTAGCCCGCGAGGCTGCGGTGCGTCTGCGCCCGCTTCCACGGGTCGCCACCCGGCGAGGCCAGCCGGTCCAGCACGGCCACCGCGTCGAGCAGCCGGGCCCCCGGCGGGTCCCACGAGCCGTACATCAGCTCCAACTCGGCCAGCCCCGGCTCCCGGGCCAGCCGCAGACCGAGCCTCCGGGCCAGCGACTCGTCACCGGCCGGGCCGGCCAACCAGACCGCCGCGCCGTGCGCCGCCACCGTGTCGAGCAGCGGCTGTGTCGCCGGGCCGTCCACGACTGTCACCTCGGCGCCCGCCTGACGCACGGCCGTCGTCAACTCGCTCTCCGCGCCCGTCAGGACCGGATGCTGGCGTACGACGTCCCAGGCGGCCGAGGTCAGCAGGCCGGCCGGCAAGCGGGGTGAGGTGACAAGCAGGACGATCCGTGCCGTCATGCTCAGCTGGCCGTGCCCTCGGCGTCCGGGCTCCCGCTCGACGGCGTCGCGTCCGGGGTGGAGACGTCGGTGACCGTGCCGGAACCCGCCTCGCCCAGCGGAACGCTGACCGCGGGAGCGTTGCCCTCGAAGGTCAGCACCGGGAACTCAAGCGGCCGGTACCGGGGGTTGACCGTCACGTCGTAGCTCTTGACCGCCTCGACAAGCGACCTGCGCGTCGCGAGCGCGGCGCGCAACTGATCGCGCGACTGCTCGCCGTCGAGCTGACTGGCGGCGTCCTCGTCGCTCACGTTGGCCGGAATCTTGGCCGCCTTGCGACCCGCCGCGATCACGTCGGCCAACTCCTCGTCGGTCGGGGCGACCGCCTCGCCGGCCGGCACCCCGGACAGGCAGGTGTAGAGCTCGGCGACCGAGCGCACGTACCGGGTGCCCGGCGCGAGCCCGAACTGCTGGGCCGCCTGCTCGGGCGACACCTGGGCGCGCGGCTGGTAGTTCTTCTCCTTCGACACCCGCGCGCACACCTCGCCCAGCACCAGCACGCTGGCCACCTGGGCCGGGCCGGGCAGGGGCGGCTGCGCGGCGGCGGACGGGTCCTCCGCCGGGGGCGTCGGGTTGTTAGCCCGCAGGTCGTCCAGCACGGCGGTGACCGCATCCTCGGTGATGCGGTGGTCCCCGACGTAGGCGGCGACACCGGGCTCGGCACGGCAACCGGAGAGGGCGACGATGCCGACCGCCACGGTGGCGACGGCGACAAGACGGCGAGCACGCATGACCGTCACTCTCTCACGCCAGTACCCCGGGGCTGTGACGCCCCCCACCTCCACCCGCCGCGCGCCGGCCCGGCGCTCCGCCGCACCGGCGCCCTGCCGGTACGACGGAGGCGCCGTGCTCAGCCGGCTGCGGCGACAAGCGGGGCGGGGGCGCCCAGCACGTCGGAGAGCAGTTGCCCGCACCACTCGAGAAGCGCCTGGTCACGCAGCGGTTCGCCGCCGATCCGACGGGTGGTCGGTCGGGGCACGCTCACCTGGTCGGTGGCCTGCTTGTAGACGGCGTCCGGGTGGTAGCGCTTGAGCCGCAACTGCTTCGAGTCGGGCAGCGGCAGCGGCCCGAACCGGATGTGCTTGCCCTGCATGGTCACGTCGGACAGGCCGTACCGGCGTGCCAGCAGCCGGAACCGGGCCACCGCCACCAGGTTCTGCACCGGGGCCGGCGGCTCGCCGTACCTGTCGGTCATCTCGGCGACGACCTCCCGCAGACGCTCCTCGTCGCGTGCCTCGGCGAGCTTGCGGTACATCTCCAGGCGCAGCCGCTCCACGCTCACGTAGTCGTGCGGCAGGTGCGCGTCGATCGGCAGGTCGATCTTGACGTCGGTCTCCTCCTCCGGCCGCTCACCCTTGAACGCGGAGACGGCCTCGCCGACCATGCGCACGTACAGGTCGAAGCCGACGCCCTCGATGTGGCCGGACTGCTCGCCGCCGAGCAGGTTGCCGGCGCCCCGGATCTCCAGGTCCTTCATCGCCACGTACATGCCGGCGCCCAGCTCGGTGTGCTGCGCGATGGTGGCAAGCCGCTCGTGGGCGTGCTCGGTGAGCGGCTTCTCCGGCGGGTAGAGGAAGTACGCGTACGCCCGCTCCCGACCCCGGCCGACGCGACCGCGGATCTGGTGCAGCTGGGCCAGACCGAGCAGGTCGGCCCGCTCCACGATCAGGGTGTTGGCGTTCGGGATGTCGATGCCCGACTCGACGATCGTGGTGCAGACCAGGACGTCGAACTCCTTCTCCCAGAAGCCGACCATGACCTTCTCCAGGGCGTCCTCACCCATCTGGCCGTGCGCCACCGCGACCCGCGCCTCGGGGACCAGCTCCCGCAACCGTCGTGCCGCCCGGTCGATCGACTCGACCCGGTTGTGCAGGTAGAAGACCTGACCGTCGCGCAGCAACTCGCGGTGGATGGACGCGGCCACCTGCCTGTCGTCCTGCGCGCCGACGAAGGTGAGCACCGGGTGCCGCTCCTCCGGCGGGGTGGCGATCGTGGACATCTCCCGGATGCCGGTGATCGCCATCTCCAGGGTGCGTGGGATCGGGGTCGCCGACATGCTCAGCACGTCCACCGAGGCCCGCAGCGTCTTCAGGTGCTCCTTGTGCTCGACGCCGAAGCGCTGCTCCTCGTCGACGACCACCAGACCGAGCTGCTTGAACCGGGTGGCGGTCTGCAACAGCCGGTGGGTGCCGATGACGATGTCGACTGTGCCGTCGGCCACCATCTCCAGCGTCCGCTCGGTCTCCTTCGGGGTCTGGAACCGCGACAGCTGCCGGATCTGCACCGGGAACTGACTCATCCGCTCGGCGAAGGTGTTGTAGTGCTGCTGCACCAGCAGCGTGGTCGGCACCAGCACCGCCACCTGCTTGCCGTCCTGCACGGCCTTGAACGCCGCCCGGACCGCGATCTCGGTCTTGCCGTAGCCGACGTCGCCGCAGATCAGCCGGTCCATCGGGACGGTCTGCTCCATGTCCCGCTTGACCTCGTCGATAGCGGCGAGCTGGTCCGGCGTCTCCTGCCACGGGAACGCGTCCTCAAGCTCGCGCTGCCACGGGGTGTCCGGGCCGAACGAGTGGCCCTTGGACGCCTTTCGCGCGGCGTAGAGCTGGATGAGCTGCGCGGCGATCTCCCGGACCGCCTTGCGGGCCCGCGCCTTGGACTTCTGCCAGTCCGAGCCGCCCATCTTGTGCAGCGTCGGCTGCTCGCCACCCACGTAGCGGGAGAGCTGGTCGAGCTGGTCGGTCGGCACGAAGAGCCGGTCGCCGGGCTGGCCGCGCTTGCTTGCCGCGTACTCGATGACCAGGTATTCCCGGCTGGCGCCGTTGACGGTGCGCTGCACCAGCTCGACGTACCTGCCGATGCCGTGCTGCTCGTGCACCACGAAGTCGCCGGCCTTGAGCTCGAGCGGGTCGATGGTGTTGCGCCGCCGGCTCGGCATCTTGCGCATGTCCCGCGTCGAGGTGCCCCGACCGCCTGTCACGTCGTTGCCGGTGAGCAGCACGAAGCGGGACGCCTCGTCGACGAACCCGCTGCTCAGCGCGCCGCAGGTGACGACCAGCTCGCCGGGGGCGGGCGCGGTCGGCACCTCCTCGGTCAGCCGGGCGCCCAGCCCGGCGTCGCGCAGCACCTCCACCGCCCGCTGGGCGGGGCCGTGCCCCTCGAAGACAAGCGCGATCGACCAGCCCTCGCCGGCCCACCGCTTGAGGTCCTCGACCACCCGCGACGTCTCACCGTGGTAGAGCGGCGCCGGCTGTGCGGACAGGGTGACAGCGATGGCGTCGTCAGGGGTGACCGCGGCCTGCTCGGGCGCGTCCTCCCAGGGCTGCCGCGTCTCGGCGGTCTCCGCCTCTCCCAACCCGAACGGGGACAGCGTCCACCACGGCTGGCCGAGCGTGCCGGCGGTGGCGCGCACCTCACCGAGGGTGCGGAAGGCGGCGGCGCCGACGTCCACCGGGGCCTGGCCGCCGACAGCGGCGGCGGCCCAGCTGGCCTGCAAGAACTCCTCCGACGTACGCACCAGGTCGTGCGCCCTCGTGCGGATGCGCTCCGGGTCGCACAGCAGGACGTGGGTGCCGGCCGGCATGGCGTCGAGCAGCAGCTCCAGCGAGTCGGGGCCGACAAGCACCGGAGCGAGGGACTCCATCCCCTCCACCGGGATGCCCTCGGCCAGCTTGTCCAGGATCTCGGCCAGCTCGGGGTGCTGCTCGGCGAGGGCGGCGGCCCGGCCGCGCACCTCCGGGGTGAGCAGCAGCTCACGGCAGGGCGGCGCCCAGAGCAGCGGAACCTGCTCGATGGTCCGCTGGTCGGCGACGGCGAAGGTGCGGATCTCCTCCACCTCGTCGCCCCAGAACTCGACCCGGGACGGGTGCTCGTCGGTGGGGGGGAACACGTCCAGGATGCCGCCGCGCACCGCGAACTCGCCGCGCTTGGTGACCAGGTCGACCCGGGCGTACGCCATGTCGACCAGGCGGTGGGCGACCTCCTCCAGGTCCGCCTCCTCGCCGGCGGCGAGCTGCACCGGCTCCAGGTCGCCGAGGCCCTTGAGCTGCGGTTGCAGCAGCGACCGGACGGGCGCCACGACCACCCGCAGCGGCCCGGTGCCGCCGTGCGCGTCTGTCGACTCGGGGTGCGCGAGGCGGCGCAGCACGGCCAGCCGGCGGCCCACCGTGTCCGAGCGGGGGGAGAGCCGCTCGTGCGGCAGCGTCTCCCAGGAGGGGAAGACCACCACCTGCTCCGGCGGCAGCAGCCCAGCCAGAGCGGCGGCCAGGTCGTCGGCCTCGCGGGTGGTGGCGGTCACCGCGAGCACGGGTCGCCCGGCCCCCTGGTTGTCCGCGGCGACCGCCGCGACGGCGAACGGGCGCAGGGCGGCGGGGGCGGTGATGTCGAGGCCGTCGACCTGGGCGGCACCCGAGCGCGCCAGGTCACGCGCCCGGGCCAGCCCGGGGTCGGCCAGGGCGGCGGAGAACAGACCGGTGAGCAAGGGAAACCTTTCGGGGAAGTCGACGCACACGACTGCGGCCCCTCGTCCAGCCGGACGGGGGGTGCACGCCAACAAGCCTATCTCCGTCCACCGACAGTCACCCCCTTCCGCCCAGGTCCGCGTCACTCCCGGCGCGTCGCCCCACGCGTCACCCCGTCCGCCCCGCGCCCCGCCCGCCCCGCGCCCCGCCCGCCCCAACCCCCGCCAGGCCCCAAGATCCGCGCAACTTCCCCGAAGTTGCTGCTTCCGGCGCGCGGGAGGCAGCACTTTCCCTGATGTTGTGCGGATCTTGTCGGTGGGGAGCGCCGGATCTTGTCGGTGGGGAGCGCCGTCGACCGCGCCGAGGCTTGCGGGCAGGTGACCGTGCGGGACGACCCGTCGCGCTGCCGGCGACCGCGCAAGATCGTGCTCGATAGGAAGAAGTGGTCTCGTAGCCGGCGGACCCCCACTCTTTCCTGGATCGAGCACGATCTTGGGGGACGCGGACCACAGACCGCCGCGGCCGAGACGGCCGACACCCGCAGCCCGGGCGGTGCGGAACGGTACGTAGATCTTGACCGGTGGGCGGCCGGCATGGTCGGGTTTCGGCATGGGTGGGCAGTGGCGGGCACAGTTCGACGCGGAGGTGAGCTTCGCCAACGGCGGCGGGCTGCGTACCGAGGGGTTCCGGCTGGACATCCCCGGTCGGGAGATCACCGACAGCGATCTGGCGGCGTTGTTCGTCAGGCATCTGGGGCTGCTGATGGTGGCCGAGGTCCGGATCAGCGCGAAGACGATCATCGATGAGCCGCACAAGGGCGGCCGGGGCGTCGCCGTCGACGGGTCCGGCGCCGACCGTCGGCTGGTCGAGCTGAGCCACGTGATCAGCGACGGGATGACCACTCTGCCCGGCTGGCCGGCGCCGCGGATCACCGACTGGTTGACCTTCGCGGCGTCCCGGGCGAACTACGCGCCGGGCACCGAGTTCCAGGTGGCCCGAATCGACCTGATCGCCAACACCGGCACGTACGTGGACACTCCCGCCCACCGCTGGGCCGGCCGCGCAGACCTGACCGGGGTGCCGCTGGACCGCCTCGCCGACCTGCCCGGGGTGGTGATCCGGGTGCCGGCCGGCAGCCGCGCCGTGGACCGGCTGATGCTGGCCCCGTACGAGGTGGCCGGGCGGGCGGTGCTGCTGCACACCGGGTGGGATGCGCACTTCGGCACCGAGCGGTACGGCGCGCCGGACGCTCCGTACCTGACCGGGGACGCCGCCCAGGCGCTTGCCGACGCCGGCGCGGCCCTGGTCGGCATCGACTCGATCAACATCGACGACATGAGCCCCGCGGCCGGAGGCGAACGCCCCGCGCACAGCACCCTGCTCGCCGCCGGCATCCCGATCGTAGAGCACCTGACCGGCCTGGACGCGCTGCCACCCAGCGGGTTCCGCTTCACCGCGGCCCCACCGATGGTGGCCGGCATGGGCACCTTCCCGGTCCGCGCCTTCGCCGTCGTCGGCCCCTGAAGCCGTCGACCGTCGGCCCCATGGGCAGCCGACCGACGCCCACGGCAGCAGCGGCCGATCCACTGTTCCGGGCGGCGGGGTGGACGGAGGGGATGGTGAGTCGGCACGATCTCTGCGGAGAGTGGACGGTCGCCGCGCAGGGGGGTAGCGATGCCCGCTGAGGGAGTCGGCAGTGATCCGCGTCGCCGCACCACGTTGGCGCGGTGGCGGGTGCTGGGGCACCCGGACGGGATGTTGATCTACCAGGTGCACTGCATCGTGGAGGACCACGGTTGGACGGAGACTGTCGCAGAGGATCGACACAAGATCGTGTTGGGTCGTTCCGGGGCGTACCGGCACCGGCTCAACGGGAGGGTGGGGCTCTCCGACGCCACCTCGGTGATGCTCACCCGCCCCGGCGACGAGATGGCGGTGGCACACCCGTTCGGCTGCGGTGACTCGTACACGTGCCTGGAGATCGATCCGGCGGTGCTGGCGGAGCGGCCGGACGCTGAGCGTTGGCTGGACCGGGGCGGCTGGGCCGGCACCTCGGACGCCACGCTGGACCTGGCGCACCGCCTGCTGGCGGCCGAGTTCCGGCGCGGGCTGGACGGGTTCGAGATGGCCGAACGGCTCCAGCGGTTCCTGACCCGCCTGCTGCACCACAGTGCCCTGGACTCCGACGACCCGGGCGCTGAGGTGGAGCGGGCCGTCCGCCGACGGCCGGCGACGCTGGCCGCGCACCGGCGGCTCGCCGACCAGGCCCGGGAGGTGCTCGCCAACTCCGGGTTCACGTTGGGTCTGGGCGAGGTGGCCCGGCAGGTGGGCAGTTCGCCGCACCATCTCAGCCGGGTGTTCCAACGAATGACCGGCAGCAGCCTGACCGCCTACCGCAACCGGCTGCGGGTACGGGCGGTGCTGAACACGCTCGCCGAGCCCGATGGCCGGCCGCTCGGCGCGCTCGCCAGCGAGTACGGCTTCGCCGATCAGGCACACCTGACCCGGGTGGTCCGCGAGCAGGTGGGTCACCCACCGGCCCGACTGCGCCGCCTGCTCACCACGACCGACGAAGACCCGACCAGAACGGCCTGACCGAAGGCGGGCGGAGGTGCCACACGGGGGGCGTGCGGCACCTCCTCAGGCACGCGCGAACGCGGCCCGCCCAGGGCCGGGCCGGGGCGTCGGACCTCCCCGAAAAGATCCGCGTGCCCCGAGCCGGCCAACCCTGTGGTGAGGCGGCTTCCGGACCGACGTGAACCATCCTCCCGGTGTGTGGAGCCATGGTCTTGAAGAAAATTGCTCGCATTGGCCGGCCGCGCAGACCTGACCGGGGTGCCGCTGGACCGCCTCGCCGACGCCGGCACGGCCCTGATCGGCATCGACTCGATCAACATCGACGACATGAGCCGCGGACGCGACGGCGGACAGCGACAGCGACGCGTCAGGTGCCGGACTGGAGGTATCGCAACACCGCGAGCACCCGACGGTGGTCGGTCTCGGTGGGCGGCAGACCGAGCTTGCCGAAGATGCTGGTGATGTGCTTCTCCACCGCCCCCACGCTGAGGAACAGCGCGGAGGCGATCGCCACGTTCGCGCGTCCCTCGGCCATCAGGGCCAGCACGGCCCGTTCCCGCTCGGAGAGGCCGGCCAGGTGCCCGGGGCCCCGGGCCGTGCCGAGGAGCTGCGTCACCACCTCCGGATCGAGCACTGTCGCGCCCCCGGCCACGCGGGTGAGGGCGTCGACGAACTCGCCTACCTCGGCCACCCGGTCCTTGAGCAGGTAACCGACACCTTCGGCACCGCCAGCGAGGAGCTGCGCCGCGTACCGGGTCTCCACGTACTGGGAGAAGAGCAGCACCGGTGTACCGGGGTGGGCGGCACGTACGGCGAGCGCGGCCCGCAGTCCTTCATCGGTGTACGTCGGCGGCATCCGGATGTCGATCACGGCGACGTCGGGGCGGTGTTCGTCCACGGCGGCCCGCAGCGCCTCCGGGTCGGCCACGGCGGCGAGCACCAGGTGCCCTCGGTCGGCGAGCAGATAGCTGAGCCCGTCGCGGAGGATCCCGGAGTCCTCGGCGATGACGACGCGCAGCCGGGTCATCGCCGCACCGGGAGTTCCAGTGTGACAAGCGTCGGCCCGCCCGGCGGGCTGTCGATCCGCATCGTGCCGTCCACGGTGCGGGCCCGGTCGCGCAGGCCGGCCAGCCCGCCGCCGGGCAGCGCGTGGGTCGTTTTCCCGATCATGGCGCCGCCGCCGCCGTCGTCGGCGACCTGCACCCGCAGCAGGCCGTCGAGTTGCCGCACCTCGACGGTCGCCCGCTGGGCCGCCGCGTGCTTGGCGACGTTGGTGAGCAGCTCGGCGACGCAGTAGTAGACGGTCGTCTCGACGGCAGGTGACGGTCGGTCGCGCACCTCGACCCGCAACCGCACGGGTACGGCGCCCCGCGCCACCAGGGTGTCCAGCGCCGCCTCCAGACCGTTGTCGAGCATCGGTGGATGGATGCCCCGGGCCAGGTCACGAAGGTCGGTGATGGCGATCTTCGCGTCCCGGTGCGCAGTCTCCACCAGCGCCCTGGCCTCGGGCGCGGCGTCACCGGCGAGCTTCTCCTTCGCCAGGCCGAGTTTCATGGCCAGGGCGACCAGTTGTGCCTGCGTACCGTCGTGCAGGTCACGCTCGATGCGGCGCAGCAGCGCGGCGGCGTCGTCGACGGCCAGCGCGCGGGCCTCTTCGAGGTCGTCGACCCGTTCGTCGAGGCTGGTCGGGCCGAGCAGGCCACGGATCAGCAGCCCGTCCAGGAGCAGGAGCAGGCGTAGCAGCCAGGTGCCGGCGAGGAGCATCCCGGCGCCGATCCCGGCAAGCAGGAACGACCGGGGCCAGGTGTCGAAGGAGAAGTCCCCGAGTTCCAGGGCGGGGCGGTGCGACCACCAGAGGGGATGGCTGAGCAGGAACACCGGGTAGCAGAGGAAGGCCGCGATCACCGCCGTCGCCACCAGGGTCACCGGCAGCTTCACGATCAGGTACGCCAGCGCCCGCCACCCCGTGCCATCGCCGAGGCCGCTCCGGACGTACCCCAGCAGCCCGGGCCGTCGTCGGACCGGTCGCGGGCCCACCACCCGCAATCCCAGCGTCGCCCGGGCCAGCGCGCGGTGCAGCCATCCCCAACCGCGCGCGCCGAGGACGCCGGAGGACAGCAGCGGCAGGCCGAGCAGCGTCAACGCGAGCACTCCGCCGACGACCACCGTGACGACCGCGTACGCGAAGCCGACCACCGCCAGCGGCAGGCTGGTCAGCACGTACCCGACCTGGTTGCGGAGTTGCCGGAGACGCGTCATCTGATCCTCCCGACCGTGCCGGACGACACCGTCCCGGACGAGCCGGCAGCGAGTGTTCCGGATCAGCATGCCCGGATGTGGGCCGTCGGCCCAGCCGGGCAACCCGTCGGGTTAACCCCACCCGATCGGCGGGAGAGCCGCATGTCGCTGCGGTCCACACGCCGGCAGGGTCGACGGCAACACACCTTTCGTCGATGGGAGCAGGTCATGATGCGTTCGGTCTGGACAGTTGTGGTGTCGGTCGGCACGATGGTCACCGCCCTCGCCGTTCCACCTCGACCGGTCCTCGCCGACCACGGGGCGCCGGAACGCCGGGCGTTGGCCGCCGCGCTCGACCAACTGGTCGCGGACGGCTTCCCCGCCGCGGTGGCCTACGGGCGTGTGGACGGCCGACGGTGGCAGTTGGCGGCGGGGGTGGCCGACCGGGCCACCGGGGCGCGGGCCCGGCCGGAGGATCGCTTCCGGATCGCCAGCAACACGAAGGCGTTCGTCTCCACGGTGCTGCTGCAACTGGTGGGCGAGGGTCGACTGACCCTCGACGACCCGGTCGAGCGCTGGCTCCCGGGGGTCGTCCGCGGTAACGGCAACGACGGTTCGACGATCACCGTCCGGCAGGTGCTCAACCACACGAGCGGCATCTGGGACCCCACCGAGGAACGGAGCTTCTGGGCCCCGTACCTGGACGAGCACGACTGGGCCCGGGTCATCCCACCCCGTACGGTGATCGCCCTGGCGGTGGCGCACCGGCCGGACTTCGCCCCCGGCGCCTCGTGGCGCTACTCGAACACCAACTACCTGTTGGCCGGCCTGATCATCGAGGCGGTCACCGGCCGGGACGCGGCGACCGAGGTGCGGCGGCGGATCATCGGGCCGCTCGGCCTGAGTCAGACCTCGTTCCCGATCACCGACCCGGAGATCCACGGCCGGCATCTGCACGGCTACGACCTGACCGGCGGGGATGTGACAGTGTTCAGCCCGTCGTACGACTGGACCGCCGGGGCGATGATCTCGACGGCGGCCGACCTGGCGCGGTTCCACCGGGCGTTGTTCGGCGGACTACTGCTCGCGCCGGCACAGCAGCGAGAGTTGGAGACCGTGGTGCCGATGGGCGACTCGCCGAACGAGTACGGCCTGGGGGTGCAGCGGGTGACGCTGCCGTGCGCGTCGGGCGCGATCGGAGCGTGGACGACCGACGGGGGCGGGCCGGGCTTCACCAGCATCGCGGTGTCCAGCCTCGACAACTCCCGCCAGCTCGTCCTGGCCGCCAACGTCTTCGACATCGACCGGAACGTCCGGGGGCAGCTTGCGGTGCCGTCGAGCGCGGGTTACCTGGCCGCCCTGCGCTCGGTCCTCTGTGCGAACGACTGACCAAGACCGTGCACCGCTCGCCGAAGCGGGCGGTGCACGGTTCTCAGTAGCGCACCGCGATGCGGCGGTCTATCGCGTCGACGCGGATCTGCCCGCCGTACGGGATGATCACCTGCGGGTCGGTGTGGCCGAGGTCGACGTCGAACACCACCACCGCGTCCGGGTTGTAGGGGGCCAGGGCGCGGGTGATGGCGTCCCGCTGGGCCTCGCCCCAGGCCCGCCGCTCGGGCACCGTCAGCGGCTTGTCGAAGTCCCAGGCCTTCGGCCTGCCGACGACTACCGCGGGAAATGCGGCGAGCAGCCCCCGCTCCCCGAGGTTCCGGACGATCCGGAAGACCTCCTTGGCGCTCGGCATCTCCTGCGAGGTCTCGACGACCAGCACCGACCCGTCCAACTCGGCGGCGGTCGGCACCCGGTCGGTGGCCAGCAGCCAGTGCACGATCTCCAGGCAGCCACCCCAGGTCCGCCCCCGTACGACCCGCGCCGGCCCCTGCCAGCGCCAGCCCTCGCCCGGCAGCATCTCCGGCTCGTGCGCCAACGTCTCCGGCTCGGTCCACGGGTTGGGCCTGTCGCCCCACTCGCGGGCCGGTGACAGCTCGTACCAGTCGCTTGTGAACAGGGCGGCGCGCAGCGAGTCGAAGGTCAGCGGGTGTGGCCGGCCCGGCCGGCCGAGGTGCACCAGCACCGAGCCCCCGTGGTACGCGACGATCCCCAACCGGTAGAGGTGGTTGAGCACGTTTGTGTTGTCGGAGTAGCCGAAGTAGGGCTTCGGATTGGCCCGCAGCACGTCGTCGTCGAGGTGTGGGGTGACAGTGATCAGGTCGTCCCCGCCGACGGTGGCGAGCACCGCGGTGATCGTCGGGTCGGCGAACGCGGCGGTCAGGTCGCGGGCCCGGTCGCGCGGGTCGGCCCCCAGCTCGCGGGTCGTCGGGTACTCCACGGGTTCCAGCCCGAACTCTGTGCGCAGCCGGCGCAGCCCCAACTCGTACACGTGGGGGAAGACCGCCGGCAGGCCGGCGGAGGGGGAGACGACCGCGACCCGGTCGCCCGGCTTCGGTTTGGCGGGGTAGCTCGGCGACACCATGATCAGACGTTAACGCCCGGCACCAGCGATTTTTCCGCTCGAAGAAACGCCACAAGCCGGGCAAATACCCCCTTAGGCTGACCTGGTGGACGAGGCGTCGGAGGTCCGGGTACGCGATTGGCTCCCCCGTACCGCCGGCCTGCTGCTCGGCACCCTCGTGCTGGCCACCGCCTTCATCGCCGCGTACGTCGGCGCCCTGCACCAGCCCCACCCCCGCGACGTGCCTGTCGGCGTGGCGGCCGGCGACCAGCCCGCGCGCACGGTCCTGGCCGCAATCCGTGACCGGACCAACAAGATCAAAGCCATCGAGTACGCCGACCCGGGCGCCGCCGACGACGGCCTGACCAGCCGAGAGGTGTACGCGGTACTCGGCGCCGCCCCCGACGGCGGGCTCGTCCTGACCACTGCCAGCGCCGGCGCGCCGTCCGCCACCGACCTGGTCATCCAGGTGCTCACAAGCGCCGCCCAGCAGGCCCGGGTGCCGCTGCGGGTGACCGACGAGGTGCCGGTGGCCGGCAGCGACCCCCGCGGCCTGGTCCCCTTCTACCTGGCCATCGGGTACGTCCTCGGCGGATATCTGGCCTCGACAGTGCTCGGCATCTCCGCCGGGACCGCCCCGCGCACCCTGCGCCGCGCCGGTCTGCGCATCGGGGCGCTCGCCGTCTACAGCGTGGTGCTCGGCATCGCCGGGGCGGTGATCGTCGGTCCGGTGCTGGACGTCTGGCACCATGACCTGCCGGCAGTCGCCGGCACGGGGATGCTTGCCGCGTTCGCCGCCGCGATGGTCGCCGCCGCGGTCCAGGGCTGGCTGGGCATCCTCGGCACCGGGCTGGTCATCCTGTTGCTGGTGGTGCTCGGCAACCCGGGCTCCGGTGGCATCTACGCCCCCGAGTTCCTGCCCACCTGGCTGCGCGGCATGCACCTGTGGAACGTGCCCGGCCTGGCCACCGACCTGATCAAGTCGGCCGTGTACTTCGACAGGCGCTCGATCGGCTGGCCGCTGACCGGCCTGGCGCTCTGGGCGGTACTCGCGCTGGCCGCCCTGCTCGGCGCGACCCGGGTCCGGGGACGTCGGGCGACAGCTGGCGCAAGACCCTGAAGTGATCTCCGAGGTGTTCCGTGTCACGGCGCGGTATGTGGAGAGCCCCTCCTGCCAGCCGGCCCGGCGCGGATACCATCCAGGGAGTCGGACAGCGCTGTCCTTCGTACTCACGTAAGGAGCGCATCGTGACCGACCAGCATGACCACGACGGCCCGGACGCCGCGCTGCGCGCCGACATCCGCCGACTCGGCACCCTGCTCGGCCAGACGCTGGCCCGCCAGGAGGGCCGTCCCCTGCTCGACCTCGTCGAGGAGATCCGCGCCCAGGTCCGCTCCGACGTCCCGGCCGCCGCCCAGCGGCTCGGCGGGCTCGACGTGACCACCGGCACCAAGCTGGCCCGCGCCTTCTCCACCTACTTCCACCTGGCCAACATCACCGAACAGGTGCACCGCGCGCGGGACCTGCGTCGCCGCCGCGCCGTGCAGGGCGGCTGGCTGGACCAGGCGGCCAAGATGATCGCCGAGCGGGGGGTGCCGGCCGAGGAGATCGCCGCCGCGGCCCGCCGCCTGGCGGTCCGGCCGGTCTTCACCGCCCACCCGACCGAGGCGGCCCGCCGCTCGATCCTGTCCAAGCTGCGGGCCATCGCCGACGAGCTGGACACCGAGACCGCAAACGCGATCCTCTACGGCGCCAGCGACGAGGGCCCGGCCAACCGTCGGCTGGCCGAACTGCTGGACCTGATGTGGCAGACCGACGAGCTGCGCCTCGACCGGCCCGACCCGACCGACGAGGCCCGCAACGCCATCTACTACCTGCGCGACCTGTACGCCGAGGCCGCCCCGCAGGTGCTCGACGACCTGGCCGACACGCTGCGCACCCTCGGCGTGGAGACGTCGCCGACGGCCCGCCCGCTGAGCTTCGGCACCTGGATCGGCGGCGACCGCGACGGCAACCCGTTCGTCACCCCGGCGGTCACCCGCGAGGTGCTGACCATCCAGCACGAGCACGGCATCGCGGCCACCGAGAAGGCCATGGACCACCTGATCAACGAGGTCTCGGTGTCCCGCCGACTGCGCGGGGTGTCGCTGGACCTCTCCGCCAGCCTCGCCGCCGACCTCGACGCGCTGCCCGAGGTGGCCCAGCGGTTCCGTCGGGTCAACGCGGAGGAGCCGTACCGGCTCAAGGCGCGCTGCGTGAAGGCCAAGCTGGCCAACACCCGGCAGCGGCTGCGCCAGGGCACCGCGCACGTCCCGGGCCGCGACTACCGCGGCTCCGCCGAGCTGATCGCCGACCTGGACCTGCTGCGCGCCTCGCTGGCCCGCAACTCCGGCCAGCTCACCGCAGTCGGCCGGCTGGCCTCCACCATACGGACGGTCTCCGCGTTCGGCCTGCACCTCGCGACTATGGACGTCCGGGAGCACGCCGAGAAGCACCACGAGGTGCTCACCCAGCTCTACGCGGCCGTCGGCGAGGTGTCCGACTACCCGTCGTTGAGCCGGTTGGAGCGCACCAAGCTGCTCGCCGACGAGCTGACCGGCCGTCGACCGCTGTCCACCCTGGACACCCCGCTGACCGAGCCGGCCCGCAAGACGTTCGACGTGTTCAGCACGATCCGCGAGGCGCAGGACCGGTTCGGCAACGAGGTGATCGAGTCGTACATCATCTCGATGACCATGGGGGTCGACGACGTGCTCGCCGCCGTGGTGCTCGCCCGCGAGGCCGGGCTGGTAGACGTGCACAGCGGGCGGGCCCGGATCGGTTTCGTGCCGCTGCTGGAGACCCCGGCCGAGCTGAACGCCGGTGGCGAACTCCTCGACGAGCTGCTGTCGCTGCCCGCGTACCGGGCGCTCGTCGCGGCCCGCGGCGACGTGCAGGAGGTCATGCTGGGCTACTCCGACTCCAACAAGGAGGCCGGGATCACCACCAGCCAGTGGTCGATCCACCGGGCCCAGCGCGCGCTGCGCGACGTGGCCGCCCGGCACGGCGTACGCCTGCGGCTGTTCCACGGCCGCGGCGGCACGGTCGGGCGCGGCGGCGGCCCGACGCACGAGGCGATCCTGGCGCAGCCGTACGGCACGCTTGACGGCGCGATCAAGGTGACCGAGCAGGGCGAGGTCATCTCCGACAAGTACACCCTGCCCTCGCTGGCCCGGGAGAACCTGGAGCTGACCCTCGCCGCGGTGCTCCAGGCGACGCTGCTGCACACCGCGCCCCGGCAGCCGGCCGAGATGCTTGAACGCTGGGACGCGACGATGGACGTGGTCTCCGAGTCCGCGTTCCGGTCGTACCGCACCCTCGTCGAGGACCCGGACCTGCCGGCGTACTTCTGGGCGTCCACCCCCACCGAGCTGCTCGGCGCGCTGAACATCGGCTCCCGACCGGCGAAGCGCCCCAACACCGGCGCCGGGCTTTCCGGTCTGCGGGCCATCCCGTGGGTGTTCGGCTGGACGCAGACCCGGCAGATCGTGCCGGGCTGGTTCGGCGTCGGCTCCGGGCTGGCCGCCGCCCGGGAGGCCGGGTTGGCGGACGTCCTCGCCGAGATGCACCGCAACTGGCACTTCTTCCGCACGTTCCTGTCGAACGTCGAGATGATGCTGACCAAGACCGACCTCAGCATCGCCCGCCGGTACGTCGAGACCCTCGTGCCGAAGAAGCTGCACCCGATCTTCGAGCAGATCGAGCGGGAGTACGAGCTGACCAAGCGCGAGGTGCTGGCGGTGACCGCCTCCCCCGCCCTGCTGGAGAACTCGCCGGTGCTCCAGCGCACCCTGGCCGTGCGCGACACCTACCTTGAGCCGCTGCACCACCTCCAGGTGGCGCTGCTGCGGCAGTACCGGGAGTCCGGCGCGGCAGGCCGTGCGGTGGCCACCGCCCCGGGTGGCCGGCGCGCACCCAGCGACGGCACCGCCCTGGAGCGCGCGCTGCTCACCACTGTGAACGGCATCGCCGCCGGCATGCGCAACACCGGCTGATCAGGCAGCACAGCGAACGGGCCCCGGTCGTCACGACCGGGGCCCGTTGCACGTGTCAGCCGGCGATCTTCGCGAGTCGACGGCCCCTGGGCTCGCCGCCGCCCTCAGTCAGCGGCCCTCGGCGTTCAGCGTCGCGGCCCTCAGTCAGCGGCCCTCGGCGTTCACCAGTCGCCGCCGCCGCCGAAGTCACCGCCACCGAAGTCGCCGCCGCCGAAGTCACCGCCACCGAAACCCCCGCCGCCGAAGTCGCCGCCGGCATAGTCGCCGCCGCCGAAGTCGCCCGCCTGGTCGCCGCCCCCGAAGTCGCCGCCCTGGTCCCCGGCGTCGCCGCCCTGGTCACCGCCATCGGCGCCCTGGTCGTCGGCGGAGTCGGCGCCGTCACCGAAGCCCTCCTGGTAGCCCTGGTCGTAGCCGTACCCCGGGTCGGCGAAGGCCGGCGAGAACAGCGCGTCGGCGATCAGCATGCCGCCGAGCACACCGGCCCCCGCGCCCAACGCGGTCTTCCACCACGGAGTCGAATACCAGCCGGCCGGCACCGGCCGGCCCTGGTACCTGCCACCCGGGTAGTAGTAGGGCGTCTGCCGACCTGGCTGCGGGCCGGCCCGGAAGGTCTGCCCCTGCACGTCGACCTCGCGCTCCTTGGTGAGCTGTCCGACGCCCCGCGCGGCTGCCAGCGCCGGCACCTCGGGGCCGGGATCGATCCCCAGCGCGGTCCGCGCCGCCCGGATGTACGCCAGTCCCTCCAACGCGGTCTCCCGGGCGAGCGCGAACTGGTTCGGCGTACGCGCCTGCTCCAACTGCGAACCCGCCGCGTTGTACCGCTCACCGGCGTCGGCAAGCGCCTGGCGGACCGCCGGCTCGTCGCCCTGAAGGGTCAACAGCTGGCCGCCGAGGCGCTCGTACCAACGGTGCGCCTCCGCCCGGGCGTCGCCCAGCTCGGTGCGCCGACGGGCGGTGGACTGGGCGCGGATGAGCGCGACGGCGCCCAGCGCCCCGATCACCACGATGGCGAGGCACAGCACAAGTTCCATGTCATCGAACGTACCCCCGGCTGTCTCGTCCTAGCCGTCTGGCAAGCTCCGGTGATGGACGTCTCGACGTTGCTGGTGGTGATCGTGTGCCTTGGCGCCGGCGGGGCGGTGGGCTGGCTCGCGGCCCGGTCCCGGTCGGCGGCCGACATCGCCAGGCTGGATGCCACCCTGACGGCGACCCGGGAGGGCGAGGGGCGGCTGGAGCAGTCCATGCGGGCGCTGAGCTACGAGGCCACCGCGCAGTCGCAGGAGGCGGTGGCCCGTGCCGTGGCGCCGCTGCACGACAGCCTGCGTCGCTACGAGCAGCGGGTCGCCGAGCTGGAGCACGACCGGGTCGACGCGTACGCCGAGCTGCGCGAGCAGGTCCGCTCGATGAACGCGGTCTCCGGGGAGTTGCGCACCGAGACCAAGCAGTTGGTCGCTGCGCTGCGCGCTCCGCAGGTGCGGGGCCGCTGGGGCGAGCACCAACTGCGCCGGATCGTCGAGGCGGCCGGCATGCTGGAGCACTGCGACTTCTCCGAGCAGGTCACCGCCGCCACCGACGACCAGGTCGTCCGCCCGGATCTGGTGGTCCGCCTGCACGGCGGCCGGTCCGTGGTGGTGGACGCGAAGGCGCCGTTCGACGCGTACCTCACCGCGATGGAGGCTCGCGACGAGCGCGGCCGGGACACCCACCTCGATGCGCACGCCCGGCACCTGCGGGGGCACGTCGACGCTCTGGCCGCCAAGTCGTACTGGACCGCGTTCGACAGCTCGCCCGAGTTCGTCGTCCTGTTCGTGCCCGCCGACCCGTTCCTCGACGTCGCGCTCCAACGCGACCCGACGCTGCTGGAGCACGCGTTCACCCGCAACGTGGTGCTGGCCACGCCGGCCACCCTTGTCGCCCTGCTCCGCACTGTGGCCTACTCGTGGCGGCAGGAGGCGCTGGCCCGCAACGCGCTGGCCGTGCACACCCTCGCCCGGGAGCTGTACGGCCGCCTCTCCACCCTCGGTGACCACGTGGGCAAGCTCGGCTCGTCGCTGGCAGGCGCGGTGACCGCGTACAACAGGGCTGTCGGCTCGCTGGAGGCTCGGGTGCTGGTCAGCGCCCGCAAGCTCGCCGAGTTGGGCGTCTCGGACGACGAGCTGGCGGCCCCCGCCCAGGTCGAGCTGACCCCGCGCCAGCCGCAGGCGCCGGAGCTGCTGGACGACGCCGACCGCTGACCGGGCGCCGAGGCCGTCACCTGCGGTTGGCGGCCTCCACGACGAACGGCGTGCCCTGCTGGCAGGTGGTCATCGTGCCCTTCTCCACCCGGCCGGTGACGGTGACCCGGGCGCCGGGGACCAGCACGTCCCGCGGGCCGCCCACCAGCAGGTACCCGTCGAGCAGCAGGCAGTTCGGCTCCACCCCGGCGGTGATCGTGCCGGTGAGTTCGGTGGCGCCGACAGGTGGCGGGACGGTGGGGCCGCCCGGCGACTTGAGCGGCGGGGAGGGTGTGGTCGCCGGGGCGGGAGTGTTCGGCGCGGACGAGGTGGGCTGCCCGCTCGTTGTCGACGACGGGCCGGGGGTGGCGGGGCCGTCCGTCCCACCGCAGGCGCTCAGCGCCGCGCAGACGACCAGGGCGGGGACGACGAGCCGAAATGTCCTCATGCCGCCTTCGACGCACCGGGACGGCGCGGCGTTCCCACAGCGATCCACCACTCGGGGCCGGGGCGTGCTCCCCCGGCCTGCGTGCAGGCGTCGCGGCGTGCTCGCCTCCGCCCGAAGGTGCTCAGCCGCGGGCCGCAGCGGCCTTCATGTCCCGCTTCAGCTCCTGCGGAAGCGAGAAGGTCAGCCGCTCGTTGGCGGTGGTGATCTCCTCGACGTCTGCGAAACCGCGTGCGGCCAGGTGCGCCAGCACGTCGTGGACCAGGTCCTCCGGGACGCTCGCGCCGGAGGACACCCCGACCGTACGGGCGTCGGCCAGCCAGGCGTCCTCGATCTCGTGGGCGAAGTCGACCAGGTGACCGGCGCGGGCACCGGCGTCCAGGGCGACCTCGACCAGCCGGACCGAGTTGGAGGAGTTCGTCGAGCCGACGACGATCACCACGTCGCACTCGGGGGCGATCTCCTTGACGACGTGCTGCCGGTTGGACGTGGCGTAGCAGATGTCGTCGCTGGGCGGGGACTGGAGCAGCGGCAGGCGGGTCTTGAGCCGGGCGACGGTCTCCAGCGTCTCGTCCACCGAGAGCGTGGTCTGGGAGAGCCAGACGACCTTCTCCGGGTCGCGTACGGTGATCTTGTCGACGCCGTCCGGACCGTCCACGAGCTGGATGTGCGCGGGGGCCTCACCGGCGGTGCCGATGACCTCCTCGTGCCCCTCGTGGCCGATCAGCAGGATGTCGTAGTCCTCGGCGGCGAAGCGCTTCGCCTCCTGGTGCACCTTGGTGACGAGCGGGCAGGTCGCGTCGATGGCCTTCAACGAGCGTTCGCGGGCCTGCTCGTAGACCTCCGGCGCCACGCCGTGCGCGGAGAAGATGACTGTGGCGCCCTCGGGCACCTCCTCGTTCTCCTCCACGAAGATCGCGCCCTGGGCCTCGAGCGTCTGCACGACGTGCTTGTTGTGCACGATCTGCTTGCGCACGTAGATCGGGGCGCCGTAGAGCTTCAGCGCCTCCTCGACTGTCTGCACGGCGCGATCCACACCCGCGCAGTAGCCGCGGGGCTTGGCCAGGAGCACGCGCTTGCCGGTCCGGAGATCAGTCACCCCCCCATCGTACGTGCCCACCCGAACCCCGGCCCGAACCCCGGTGATCAAGAGGTTTGCGTCAGAAACGCGCGCGAAACTGACGCAAACTTCTTGATCACCGCGGGGGTCCGTAGGGTGGGGCGGGTGAGTGTGGGTGCGGGTAGTGGGGGCGGCAGCAGCGCTGAGGAGCCTTGGCCGGTTCGGGTTGTCTCGCAGAAGGTCGGGGCTTGGATCGCCAAGCTGGGCTGGGTGTGGGTGGACGGTCAGGTGGCGCAGATCAGCCGCCGTCCCGGGGCCACCACTGTCTTCCTGACCCTGCGTGACCCGTCCGCCGACCTGAGCCTGACCGTCACCACCAACCGCGACGTGCTGGACGCCGGTGCTCCGGAGCTGCGCGAAGGCGCTCGCGTGGTGCTGCACGCCAAGCCGGAGTTCTACGCCGCGCGGGGCACGCTGAGTCTGCGGGCCGACGAGATCCGGCAGGTGGGGCTCGGTGAGCTGCTGGCCCGGCTGGAGAAGCTCAAGAAGCTGCTCGCCGCCGAGGGGTTGTTCGACCGCGCCCGCAAGCGCCGGCTGCCGTTCCTGCCCGGCCGGATCGGGCTGATCACCGGCCGCGCGTCGGCCGCCGAGCGGGACGTGCTGACAAATGCCCGGCGGCGCTGGCCCGCCGTGGAGTTCCGGACGGTGAACGTGGCCGTGCAGGGCCCGTCCGCCGTGCCGCAGATCATCGACGCGCTCAAGGTGTTGGACGCGGACCCGAGCATCGACGTGATCATCATCGCTCGGGGCGGTGGGGGCATCGAGGATCTCCTGCCGTTCTCCGACGAGGCGCTCTGCCGGGCCGTTTTCGGCTGTCGTACCCCGGTGGTCAGCGCGATCGGCCACGAGACGGACGCGCCGCTTGTCGACTACGTCGCCGACCTGCGCGCCTCCACCCCGACCGACGCGGCCAAGCGCGTGGTCCCCGACCTCACCGAGGAGGTACGCCTCATCGGCCAGGCCCGGCACCGCCTCCAGCGGGCGGTCCGCAACCTGGTCGACCGGGAGTCCCACCGCCTCGACAGCCTGCGGTCCCGGCCGGTGCTGGCCCGCCCCCAGGTGATGGTGGAGCACCGCGCGACCGAGCTTGCCGCGCTGCGTCAGCGCTCCGGCCGCTGCCTGGACCACCGGCTCGCCGGCGCCGACGACGACCTGCGGCACACCCTGGCCCGGCTGCGCGCCCTCTCCCCCGCCGCCACCCTGGACCGGGGGTACGCGATCGTGCAACGCGCCGACGGGCACGTCGTGCGGGCGGCGACCGAGGTCGGCAAGGGCGACCCGCTGCGGGTACGCCTCGCCGACGGCGAGTTGGCCGCGACCGTCGACGGTGCCGTGGCGACGCGGTGACCCGGACAGGGGTGTGCTGAGATGGACGCGATGACTGACGACACGAAGGCCGGGCCGGACGAGCGGCTCAGCTACGAGCAGGCCCGCGCCGAACTGGCCTCGGTGGTCGAGCGGCTGGAGGCAGGCGGCACGTCCCTGGAGGAGTCGTTGGCGCTCTGGGAGCGCGGCGAGGCGCTGGCGGTGATCTGCCAGCGCTGGCTGGACGGCGCCCGGGCACGCATCGACGCCGCCCGCCAGGACCCCGCGTCCTGATCGCCGACGCCCCGCCCGGAGCTGCCGGTGGGGCGGCCGGAGCCGCCCCACCGACGTACGGCTGTCAGTTGAACAGGCTGTAGAGCTCGGCCGGCGCCTCGACGACCTGGTCCGCCGGCGGCTTCTGCGCGGCGGTGGCGGAACCGTAGTCGGAGTACGTCATCCGGATCTCCTGGGCGGTGGTCTGCCCGCTCGCCGGGAGTTGCAGCACCAGCTCGCTGAGCCGGCCCTGCGGGTCGACCTTCGCGGTGAACGGGACAGTCTTCGCCTGGGTGCCCAGCGCGGCGATCGTGGCGGCGTTCAGCGAGCCGGCCTCGGCGGCCTTGGTGACGTCGATGGTGCCGGCGTACGTGCCGGTGCCGGTGCTGCGGACCTCGGTGATGCCCTGGGTCAGCACCGCGCTGCCGGCCGGGTCGACCTTCTCGAAGTCGAAGCCGAGGTTCTTGTTGCCCTTGATGCGGGCCTGGTCGAGGTGCTGGTACTTGCCGAGGTTGAGCTGCTTGATGGCGGGCAGGCTGTCGGCGGTGGGGCCGGTCAGCTCCAGCTTCACCCAGCTGTCCGGCTTGGCGTGGATCACGTCGAGCTTCATCGCCAGGTCGGACGAGGGGCCGCCGATGGAGAACTTCATCGCGGCGCTCTGACTCGGCTGGTGCACCTGCCCCTCGGCAGTCGAACCGGCGCCGGAGAGCGTGAACCGGAAGTTGCCGTTGCTGATCTCCTTGGTGGAGTCGAGCAGCGCCTGCTTGGCGTCGCCCGACACCGGCGCGCCGCCGGACGCGCTGGGCGCGCCGGACGCGCTCACCGTCGGGGACGCGGTCGATCCGGCGGTGCCTGTCGTACCGCCGGCGCAGGCGGCCAGGGCGGGCGTGAACAGGGCGGCGGCTACCAGGCCGGCACCGAGTCGTCGAACAGTCATACGTGTCTCCCAAGGGGGTCACCCGACGACCTGGTCGGCGCCGGAAACCGGGCGGCGCGGCAGCACCGTTGGCCACGCCGCGCGATCCGGGCCGAGCAGCGCGCCCGGGTCGCAGCCTCCTTGTTCCCTGTCGACGCGTCGAGCAATCACCCTTCTGTCCGGTTGCTTGCGCCGAATCGATGGCGGACTGTCAGCGCAGAGCGCCGGCGAGGTCGCGCAGCTCGTTGTCCCGGGCGTCACCGACGACGAGCACCGTGCGGGTCGGCTCCAGCAGGACCAGCGCCTGCTGGTTCCCCCGGGCGGTGTAGCGCTGCCAGGTGCGCCCGGCCAGCTCCGTCGGGCCCTGTGGCTGGCTCTGGTCGGTCAGCTCGGCCGGGAGCAGTTGCTCCACCGGCACGTTGCTCTGCAACAGTTGGACGCCTCGCCCCTCGGGCGTGAGGTAGCCGATCCGCAGGTTCGCGCCACCCTCGACGGTCTGGTAGCGGGCGCTGACCGTACGCCAGCCGGAGCCGAGCCCCTGCGGCTCGCTCACCGGGAAGGTGTTCGCCGACCGCGCCTGCTCGATCGCCGGGGCCGGATCGACGGTGGTGGCCTGGTCGCCGCCGAGGAAACCCCTGTAGAACGCGAGCAGCAGCGCGATCGGGATCAGCAGCACCAGCAGCGAGATCGCCATGTCCTTGGGCGACCGCTCGGCCTTGGTCGCGGCCGCCGCCACCCGTGGCGGCGGCGCGGGCCGCTCACCGGTCCCCGCGGCGTCGTCGGGCCGGCCGGCATCGTCGCCCGGCACCGTCGGGCCGGTCGGGGTGGGCTCGGCGCCGACGGGGTGGTCGACCGGCGGGTGGCCGTCGGGCGGCGTGCGGTCGGCGGGTACGCGGTCGGCTGGCTGTGCGGGTTCCACCCTGCCATCTTCGCAGCCGCCCGACCGGCGGTATCCGGCCCATCACCGCCCCGCGCCGACGCCCGGTCGGCCATCGTGTGAGGATCAGCGACAAAGCCGGCAGCGGGACCGCTCCGCCGCCGGCTGTCCCCGCACCGTCGCGAGGAGGAGCAGCCGTCATGACGAACACCAGGACGCGGATCCCACAGGATCTCGACCGTAACCTGGCCCTCGACCTGGTCCGGGTCACCGAGGCCGCGGCGATGGCCGCCGGCCGGTGGGTCGGCCGGGGCGACAAGGAGGGCGGCGACGGAGCCGCCGTCGACGCCATGCGCAAGCTGATCAACTCCATTCAGATGCGGGGCGTCGTGGTGATCGGCGAGGGCGAGAAGGACAACGCCCCGATGCTCTTCAACGGCGAACACGTCGGCGACGGCACCGGCCCGGAGGTGGACGTCGCTGTCGACCCGGTCGACGGCACCACCCTGATGAGCAAGGGCATGCCGAACGCGGTGGCGGTGCTCGCCGTCAGTGAGCGGGGCGCCATGTTCGACCCGAGCGCGGTCTTCTACATGGAGAAGCTCGCCGTCGGCCCCGCGTACGCCGACGTGATCGACATCAACGCCGGGGTGGCCGAGAACCTGCGCCGGATCGCCAAGGTCAAGGGCACCGACGTGTCCGAGGTGACGGTCTGCGTGCTGGACCGCAGCCGCCACGACGACCTGGTCGCCCAGATTCGCCGGACCGGGGCGGGCATCCGGTTCATCTCCGACGGCGACATCGCCGGCACCATCGCGGCGGCCCGGGGCGAGTCAGACGTCGACGTGCTGATGGGCATCGGCGGCACGCCCGAGGGCATCATCTCGGCCTGCGCGCTGAAGTGCATGGGCGGGGCGATGCAGGCCAAGCTCTGGCCGCAGGACGACCAGGAGCGGGAGAAGGCGCTCGCCGCCGGGCACGACCTGGACCGGGTGCTCGACACCGACGACCTGGTCACCGGGGACAACTGCTTCTTCGTGGCGACCGGGGTCACCTCCGGGGACCTGCTGCGCGGTGTGCGATACCGGGCCGGCGGCGCGTACACCCAGTCGATCGTGATGCGCTCGAAGAGCGGCACCATCCGGGTGATCGACTCGTACCACCGGTTGGAGAAGCTGGCCCTCTACTCCGCTGTCGACTTCGACGGTCGTCCGCTGGCCGAGCAGGAGTGACAGCCGCCGACACGGCGACCCCGCAGACCCTGTCGGCCGCCCGCCGCATCCTCGGCGTCGCGCTGGCGTCGGTCGCCGGGGTCGCGGTGGCGGTGCAGTCGCGGATCAACGGCGAGCTGGGCGTACGCCTGGCCGACGGGTTCGCCGCCGCGGTGGTCTCGTTCGGCATCGGCCTGGTGGTGCTGCTGGTGCTGGTGCCCGCCACCCCCGGCGGGCGACGGGGGCTGACCGCGCTACGTCGCGCCCTCGCGGCGGGCACGCTCCGGCCCTGGCAGTGCCTGGGCGGGATGTGCGGCGCGTTCCTGGTGGCCTCCCAGGGCCTCACCATCGGCACGTTGGGCGTAGCGGTCTTCACCGTGGCCGTGGTCGCCGGCCAGTCCGGCAGCAGCCTCGCCGTGGACCGGGCCGGCATCGGTCCGACCGGCCGGCAGCCGGTGACCCGGCAACGGCTGGCCGGCGCGGTCCTCACCGTGCTCGCGGTCGGCCTGGCGGTCGGTGACCGGCTCGGCGCTCCGGGCGCGCTGGCGCTGGCCCTCCTGCCGCTGGTCGCCGGGGTGGGCACGGCCTGGCAACAGGCGGTCAATGGGCGGGTCCGGGCGGCGGCCGACAGCGCGTTGACCGCCACGCTCGTCAACTTCGCCGTCGGCACGGTCACCCTGCTCGTGGCGTTCGCCATCGACCTCGCGGTACGCGGTTGGCCGACCGGCCACCTGCCGAACGAGCCGTGGCTCTACCTGGGCGGGCCCATCGGCATCGTGTTCATCGCGATCGCCGCCGCGATCGTGCGGTTCACCGGAGTGCTGCTGCTCGGCCTGGCCACCATCGCCGGGCAGATCGTGGGGGCGGTCCTGCTGGACCTGGTGCTGCCGACCGCTGCCTCGCACCCCGGCGTGAACACCCTGCTCGGGGCCGCGCTGACAATGGTGGCCGTGCTGATCGCCGCGCTCGCGCCACCCGCCCGCCGCTGACCCGGCGATGCCCCGGCACCCATGCCGGGTGACCGGGGCTCTTGCTGTCGTAGGGGCTCAGTCCTGGCTGGGGCGGTGTTCAGCGATCCAGCGGGCGACATCCCGCCGACGCCACACCTTGCCCATCGCGAGCACGGCAACCGGGTCGGGGAAACCCTTGCTGTTCGCGATGATGCTGACCCGCTGCCGGCTGATCCCGCCGAGCATCTCTCGGATCTCCGCAACGCCGACCAGATCCATGTCCTTGACGGTAGGCAACAACGTGTGATAGCCGAGCATCAACGCTGGACGTTGTTGGTGTTGATTGTTGACGCAGGTAACCGCCTGCGACCACCATGGGGGCATGTCGTCGCCCAGTGCAACCCCTGCTCATCGCCCTCCGATCCCCGTCGGACACGCGCCCGTCCGCCCGATCTGGGTCTGCCGGCGCGGCTGTGGCACCTGGCCGTGCCCGTCCGCCCGACTGACACTGCGCGCGGTCTACGACGACGACCTGGTCGGGCTGGCCGTCGAGATGGCGGGATACCTGTTCGACGCGACCGGGGACCTGGTGCGGCTCAACCCCGACGACATGCCCGGACCCGAGGCGCTGTTCACGCGGTTCGTCGGCTGGACCAGGCGCACACCGTTCACCTAGATGATCTCTTCGAAGGGCCCCGACCGCCGACCGCCCGTCAATCGGGGACGTGTCGCTCCACCCGCCATCGCTGGCAATCTTGGAACAGATCGTCGCGCGCCCGCCGACGCCGGGCCGACGTCAGCGCGGCGGCACGGGTTGCTGCGGATAGGACTGGTAAGGGGGGTAGGGCGGGCGGGGCGGACCTCCCGGGCCCCACGCTGGCGCCGGATGAACCAGCTTCGCGAGCCGGACGGCCAGCACCAGGCCCGGCACGGTGGCCAGCAGGGCCAGCGCGACCGCGATCCGGGTCTGTTCAGGGTTGCCGTTCAACCAGCCGGCCAACGGCAGCCCGGCCAGGATCGCGGTGAGCAGGAGGTCACCAACAGTCCACCCGACCCAACTGCCCGGGGCGCTGCCGAGCCACGGGACGAGGAGCAGCACCAGCACCGCCAGCCCGCCCAACGGCGCGACGCCGACCAGCACCCCCAACACGGTGCTCATGTCGTCGTGGCGGGACCAGACGGCCTCCAGCAGCAGCCCGGCCAGCAGCACCGTCACGCCACCGGCAATCCCCCACCAGGGCCGGCCACCGCCACGGCGGATCGCCAGGTGACCGGCGACCACGGCGACCGCGCAGCCCAGCAGCAACGCGAGCGCGATGGCGAGCAACAGATCCGTCTCGCGTTGCACAGGCCCGCCATCGTCAAGTGCGGGCAGCTTGTCCGCGCCGACCATGTCGCCCTGCTCACCGAGGAAGCCGTCGCGCCGCCACCCGCCGTCCGACAGTCGGCGCACGAAGCCGTCCCGACCGTTGGCGACGAGCACCTCGTGGCCACCGCCGGCGTGCGGGTAGACGACCAGTTCGCGGGAGGAGAAGTGCCGGGGAATGTCGCCCGGGCTCGGGTACCGGCGGGCCAGCTCCTCGCGCCGCCCGTCCGACACCTCCCAGGCAACCTGCCAGGTCGCGCCGGCGTCGTCGCTCTGCTCCACCCGTAGGTGCCGGGGAACCACTCGGTAGCAGCGTCGGGGCTCGTCCGGTGCGCACGCCTGCCGGCGCGGGGAGTCCTGGTCGTCCAGTCTTGAGCTCTCGCTGGCGGTGGCGGGCCGCCACGTGGTCGCGCCGTCGTCGCTCACCGCCCATTGGCCGTCCGCCGGCCCGGCCGGCCAGTTCGGCTCGAAGCCGGAGCCGACCGAGATCGCCGGTTGGCCGTCGAGCGTCGTGGTGCCGAGCGCGTAGGGGTAGCGGATCGCGCTTGTGGCGGCCACCGCCAGCACGGCCGGCGGGAGCACCACCAGCAGCCGGACCAGCCGAGCCGTCCGGTGCCGCACCGGCCGGCTCCGGGCGCGGGTCCAGCTCCACCAGGCCAGGCCGAGGGCCGGCAGCGTGAGCAGGTCGGTCCAATCGGCCCGTACCAGCGACGGCCCCGCCAACACGGTCCAGGCCGAGGAGGCCAGCTCGGCGGCGTACCCACTGGATTTCACGACCGCGAACCCGGCGCCCACCGCGACCAGGCCGGCAAGCGCGGCCACCCGGGCCGGCAGCCGCGGCGCCAGCAGCGTCAGCAGCACCGCGACAAGCGGTGGTGCGAGCACCAGGCCGGCGACGTCACTCAGCTTGCCCGTCACCAGGCCCGGAAACGCCGCCTTCAGCACGTGGTCGTTGGCCACCAACACCACCAGGGCCAGCAGCGTGGCCGGATGGCAGAGCCACGACAGCGTCGTCGGTGCGCCGTCACGTGTCTTCTCGGGCCCCGTCATCCCCCCAGGATCGACCCGACGCGTCTCGGTCTGGACACGCGCTGGTGTGTGTCCGATACCGACGGTCAGCCGGCGTCGGACGAGTGCCCGGGGAACAGATGGGCGTCCGGGTCGATGGCCACCGCCGCGTTGTTGACCGCAGTCGCGGCCTCGCCGAAGCCGGTGGCGATGAGCCGCACCTTGCCCGGGTACTCGGTGATGTCGCCGGCCGCGAAGACCCGGGGCAGGTTCGTCGCCATGGCGCTGTCCACAAGGATGTGCCGGCGGTCCAGCCGGAGACCCCACTCGGCGAGCGGGCCCAGGTCGGCGGTGAAGCCGAGGGCGGCGACGACGGTGTCCACCGGCAGGGTCTCGGCCGCGCCGCCGCGCACGGTCACCTCGGCGGCGGTCACCGTGGCGTCGCCGAGCAGGCGGGTGACCTCGGCGTTGACCACCACCCGCACCGGTAGCGACAGCACCCGGGCGACAGTCGAGGCGTGCGCCCGGAACTTCTCCCGCCGGTGCACCAGGGTCACCGAGCGGGCCAGCGGTTGCAGGGCCAACGCCCAGTCGAAGGCGGAGTCGCCGCCACCGACGATGAGCACGTCCCGGTCGGTCAGCTCGGTCGGGTCGGTGACGAAGTAGACGATGCCGGCGCCGGGAGCGCCGTCGGCGCAGGGCAGTGGGCGTGGGCTGAAGCTGCCGAGCCCGCCGGTGACCACTACCGCGCCGCAGCCGAGCTGCTCGCCGCCGGCCAGGCCGAGCACCGGCCGATCATCGGCGTACGACAGCTTCTCGGCCCGCGTGCCGAGCAGGTACTGCGGGCCGAAGGGCGCGGCCTGGGCGACCAGGTTGGCGACCAGGTCACGGCCCTTCACGGCGGGAAAGCCGGCCACGTCGAGGATCAGCTTCTCCGGGTACATGGCGGTGACCTGGCCGCCCGGCTCCGGAAGCGCGTCGATCACCGCGACGGACAACCCTCGGAACCCGGCGTAGTACGCGGCGAAGAGGCCGGCTGGACCAGCCCCGATCACGGCGACATCGACCTCGCGCATGACGTACCGTCGCTTTCCGCTCACGGATCAACGCTTGCTGATCTCGACGGTAGGCGGGGTGCGGCGGTCGGGCAAGCATGTCCCAGAGGCGCGCCGAGGAGCAGGTCAGGGCAGGCTGAGGGTGGAACCCGAGTAGTCCGGACCCTCCACCGTGGGCCGGCGACGGCGGAACAGGATCGCCGCCACCACGCCACCGAGCAGCCCGAACAGGTGGCCCTGCCAGGAGATCCGCTCGTCGGTGGGGAGGATTCCGACCAACTGCCAGCCGTAGAGCAGACCGACGAGCAGGAAGACCGCGAAGTTCCACCAACTGCGCTCGACGATGCCGCGGGTGAGCAGGATGCCCAGGTAACCGAAGATCACCCCGCTGGCGCCGACCACCACCGAGTTGGGCGAGCCGGTGAACCAGACCCCGAGCCCGCTGACCAGGATGATGATCAGGGTCGACCAGAGGAACCGGCGGGCACCGGCGGCCAGCACGAAGGTGCCCAGCAGGATCAGCGGGATGCTGTTGCTGTAGAGGTGGTCGAAGCCGTGGTGCAGGAACGGCGAGAAGAAGACGCCGTCCAGGCCGTCGATGCGGTGCGGGATGATGCCGGCGGTCGCGTCCAGGCCGAACGCGAGCCCCTGGTCGACGGCCTCGATGAGGAAGAGGAACGGGACCACCGCGCACATGGCGACGAAGGCCCGGCCGAGCGCGGCGTAGAACGCCTCGGTGCCGAACCGGTAGGGGTCGCCGCTTGGCGGCTGCAGGCTCACCCCCCAACTGCTATCAGCAAAAGGGGCCTACCGCCACTCACGTCCCGCCCGGTTGCCCGGAATACGCGCGACGGCGGGGCGGGTGGATGACCACCCGCCCCGCCGTCGACAGCGTCAGTAGTTGCCGTTGTTCTGGAAGTTGGTCCAGGCACCACAGGGCGTCTTGTACTTGCCCTTGATGTAGCCCAGCCCCCACTTGATCTGGGTGGCCGGGTTCGTCCGCCAGTCGTCCGCGACCGAGCCCATCTTGCTGCCGGGCAACGACTGCGGGATGCCGTACGCGCCGGAGGAGGAGTTGCTGGCCTTGTGGTTCCAGCCGCTCTCCTTGTTCCAGAGCTTGTCCAGGCAGGGGAACTCGGCGATGCCGAAGCCCGCCTCGAGCATCAGCGCACAGCCGATCTTGCGGTTGCCGCTGTACTCCGCGCAGGACGCCGGGATCGGCCCCTCGTACGGCTTGGCGACGTCCTTGGCGGCGGCCTCGCGCTCGCGCTTGCGCGACGCCGCGGCGGCCTCGGCCCTGCGCGCCCGCTCGGCTGCCTCCTTGGCGGCCTGCGCCGCCCGCAGCTTCGCCTGGTATTCCGCGGCCCGCTGCCGCGCGAACGCGACCTGGTGGCTGGCCTGGCGCTCACGCTGGTAGGCGAGGTCGATCCGGTCGACCTCGACGCCTACCTGCGCGGTCAGGCCCTGTTGCTGGGTTTCCCGATCTTCGCCCAGGTAGAAGCCACCGGCGACGCCCACGGAGAGCAGCGCGACAGCGGCCGTACGGGCGCCCAACCGGCTCCACAGCCGACTCACGAAGTGTCCCTTCGTCGGGGGCATGGACATGGCGCGGCGCAGGCCACGTGGGCCCTCAGCCGTGCCATGAGCGCCCCGACCGGTGAGCCGGTCGCGCCGACGCACCTACCGTCACCGATGCCGCCCAGCTTGGACGAACGATCACCAACGATGCGTGTGGTGCGTGGGCGCTCGTGGGACACCATCGCGCACAGTGAGGCTGATGGGAAACCAACCGGCACCTTTGTGACCTGGGCCACACCTAGAATGTGGACGTAAGCCTACAAAAGACCCATCACAGCGGGATGTCCTCCAGAAGATCGGTCACCATCGCGGCGATCGGCGACCGCTCCGACCGGCTGAGCGTGACGTGGGCGAAGAGAGGGTGGCCCTTCAACGCCTCGATCACCGCAGTCACGCCGTCGTGTCGGCCGACCCGCAGATTGTCCCGCTGGGCGACGTCGTGGGTGAGCACCACCCGGGAGCCCTGCCCGATCCGGGACAGCACGGTCAGCAGTACGCCGCGCTCCAGCGACTGTGCCTCGTCCACGATCACGAAGGCGTCGTGCAGGCTGCGCCCCCGGATGTGGGTGAGCGGCAGCACCTCGAGGATGCCGCGCGAGGTGACCTCCTCCAGCACGTTCTCGTGCACCACCGCGCCGAGCGTGTCGAAGACCGCCTGCGCCCACGGCGACATCTTCTCCGACTCGGACCCGGGCAGATAGCCCAGCTCCTGACCGCCGACGGCGTACAGCGGGCGGAAGACGATCACCTTCTTGTGCCGGCGACGCTCCATCACCGCCTCCAGCCCGGCGCAGAGCGCCAACGCCGACTTGCCGGTGCCGGCCCGCCCACCAAGCGAGACGATCCCGATCGTCTCGTCGAGCAGCAGGTCGAGGGCGACGCGCTGCTCGGCCGAGCGGCCGTGCAGGCCGAACGCCTCGCGGTCGCCCCGGACCAGCCGGACGGACTTGTCCGGCAGGACCCGGCCCAGCGCGGAGCCACGCGACGAGTGCAGCACCAGGCCGGTGTGGCAGGACAGCCCGGCCGCCTCGTCGAGGTCGAGCGTCTCGCCGGCGTACAGCGCGGAGATCTGCTCCTCGCTCAGATCCAGCTCGGACATGCCCGTCCAGGTGGGGTCGCCGGCCTGGCCGTGCCGGTACTCGTCGGCGCGCAGGCCCACCGAGGCGGCCTTGACCCGCAGCGGCATGTCCTTGCTGACAAGCGTGACGTCCCGGCCCTCGGCGGCGAGGTTGAGCGCCACGGAGAGGATCCGGGCGTCGTTGCTCTCGGTGCGGAACCCGGGAGGCAGCACGCCGTCGTCGGTGTGGTTCAGCTCCACCCGCAGCGTGCCGCCCACGTCGTTGGCGGGCACCGGCGTGTCCAGCCGGCCGTACTGGATCCGCAGCTCGTCGAGCATCCGCAGCGACTGCCGGGCGAACCAGCCCAGCTCCGGGTGGTGCCGCTTGCCCTCCAACTCGGTGATGACCACCAGCGGCAGCACCACCTCGTGCTCGGCGAAGCGGTGGAACGCCGCCGGGTCGGACAGCAGCACGGACGTGTCCAGAACGAACGCCTGGCCCGCTGGTCGCGGCTCCTTGGGGTCGGCCGGCGCGGTTGCCGCCGTACGGCGGCTCCGGGGGGCACGGCGGGTCGTGGCAGTCGCGGCCGGGGTCTGGTCGGCACCGGCGGTGGTACGGCGAGTCGTCACAGGCCTGCTCCGACGGATGGGCACCCGGCCACCCGTGTTCCGCCTCGTCCGGTGCCCGGTGACACGGGGTCGGATGCGGAACCCCGTGCGCGAGGTCGCAGATCCGGGCGGACCGGCTGGCTCGGGAGAACCCCGTGCCATGCCTAGACGCTAGCGGCGGCGGACCGTCCCGGCTAGGGGCGATCGTGGATCACCGGGAACGGCCGCGTGAACACCGCCCGGTCGGATGACCCGGCAGGTCGTCGCCACGGTCGATCCGGCGCCCGGACGGGACGACGACACCGGCGACCGGAGCGCACGCCGGAGGGCGGCGAGCCGGCCGGGATGCATGCCCCCTGCGCGCATCCCGGCCGGCGGGGCCACGGTCACCGGTCTGACGTGGCCCCGACGGTGCGTGTCCGCCGCGGACGACGCACCGCGTCTTCTCCGCGCCGGTCGGCGGTACCGCTCGCGGCGGCCCGCCGGCCGGCTCAGCCGGTTCGTCGAACGAGCGTGCCGGTCGGGTGCCGCCCGGTGATCGGGGCGGCCGGCGCGGTGAACGACGAGCCGGTGTACGTGGTGCCGGGGCGGGCCACCGTGCCGGCCGAGCGGACGGCACCCGCCGAGGAGACCGACAGGGCTGAGGCGATCGCCGCCTGGGCGTCGCGTCGACGCCTGTTCCAGGCGCCCCGGTCGCCGTCGAAGTAGCCCTGCCGGTAGCCGAAGCGGTAGCCGATGCGGTAGCTGAGCTGCCCGTGCAGGCGACCGGCGGCATAGCTGGTGGCACCGAGCACCAGGACGAGGAAGACCACGAGGAACGGGCTCATCGGGCGGCCCCGGCCCGGCCCGGACGCCGGCTCATCGTTCCTCCGGCTCGACAGTGGTGGGGTCGGCGGTGGGATCCGCGACAAGCAGCCGGTCCAGGTCGTCGGTGCTGACCTCCTCGACCAGCTCGACGCTGATCCGGCAGCCGTCAAGCACGACCTCGGCCACGGAGGACCGTCGGATCTCCCCGCCGGCGTCGTAGACCCGGACGCTCAACTCGGGGCAGCCGAGATGGGTACGCCAGGCGTTCCACTCGGTGCGGTCGCCCACGCTCAGCGACAGGTATCGGCAGCCTCGGGCGAGGTAGAGACGCCAGGGGGCGCTCAGCCCCGCGGCCACTCCCTCGGCGATCAGCCCGAAGGCCTGGGCTCGGGTGGCGAGCTCGGTCACCACACCCCCTCGGCACCGGGGGCGTGACGCATGTGAGCACCAATCGTCTCATGCACGTGACACACCGTAGATTGTCCCATGAGCGTGACAGTATCAGCTTTTCGTCCGCTTACATTCGCCACTACGGGCATCTATTCTGCCCGGGTGACACCCCTCCACAGCGGCGCTGGATCGTTTACCGCGAATCCGAGAGTGCCGTCACGTCCGCGTGACAGCAGCGTGCCTGGGCGCACACCCGCGCCCGGCTGGCCGTACCGTCACGGGGTGACCGAGACGGCCAATGCGCGAAAGATCGCCTTTGCCACCTTCGTCCGGCGTGCCCTCGACGAGGCGCGGGCGACGCGGGCCTGGAGCGGCACCGAGGTGTCCCGACGTACCGGCGTCTCTCGACAGACGATCAACCGGTGGGTCCGCGGGGACTGGGCCAGCGACCCCGAGGCCGAACGCGTCGTCGCCTTCTGCGAGGGCCTGGGCCTGAACCCCGCCGCCGCCTTCGCGGCGCTCGGCTGGGACCGCACCGCCAGCGGCCCCCGCGCCGGCCAGCCGGCCCCACCGATGGACCCGGACGTGGAGGCTCTCCTGCGCCGCCTCGTCGACCCGAACGTGTCGGACGCGGAGAAGTTCCACATCCGCGAAACCATTAGATACCTCGCATACCGCCCAACGTTGCCGGTCGATGTCCGAAATAGAGGCAATCAGGCAGGCTAGTTCCTCAGATGGCGAAAGAACGCCTGGTCAGGTTCATTCGTTTCGCTCCGGGGCCACAACGGGCACGCTAGCGTCCGTACTCGTACTGCTTGGGCTCGTCATCGGCGGGGGGACGGGACAAGGCCGAACCCAGCCCTGCGGGACATAAGGAGGGGTCTGTCCATGACCCTGAAGTGGTGGGGAGTCGTGGTCGCCACGGTGTCGATGACACTGTGGGCGACCGGCAACGTGGTGACCCTCGCGGTCAACGGTGGGCAGCTGCCGCTGCTCGTCAACCTTCTCGCTCTCACCAGCGCCGGCACGGCGGTCATCCTGGCCGTCGTCGCGGAGCTGCACGAGCGTCTCAACGACCGGATCAGCGCGCTCACCGAGTTCCTGGTGGCACGGCTCAACGACATCGAGGCCCACACCGGGGACCGCAACACAGGCTTCGTGGAGGGCTACCTGCTCAACCACGGGCAGGACGCGGCGGTGGTGCCGTTCGGACGCCGCGGACGAGGAGCCGCCGAACGCTGACCGCGCGCCGCCGAGCGGTGGTGCTCGGCCAGGAATGAGCCCTCAACGCCGGGGTACGCTGACGCGCGTGCCGCCGTTGAATCTGGGCAACCACCAGCCGAGGACCCCGTTGAACGCCGATCAGGCATGGCAGGTCACTGCCGGCCGGGCGGCGGGGACCGTGCTCTTCTTCGACTTCGACGGCACGCTCGCGCCCGTCGACGACGACCCGACGGCGGTCCGCCCCGCGCCCAACGCCCTGGCCGCGATCGAGGCGCTGGCCCCGGTGGTGCAGCGGATCGCGATCGTCTCCGCGCGGCCCGTCGACTTCCTCCGGGACCGCCTCGGCGAGCTGAGCGGCGTCGACCTCTACGGTCTCTACGGGCTGGAGCACAGCCACTCCGGTGGCGAGACAGTCACCGAGCCCACCGCCCTGCCGTGGGTGCCGACCATGGCCGAGCTGGCCGACCTGGCCCGCGCGGAGTTGCCACCCGGCACGCTCGTCGAGTTCAAGCGGCTCTCGGTCGCGCTGCATTGGCGTACCGCGCCGCAGCTCGGCGGGACCGTGCAGCAGTGGGGGCAGGCGCAGGCCGACCGGCTGGGGCTGCGGGTGCAGGCCGGGCGGATGGTGCTGGAGCTCAAACCGCCCGTCGACCGGGACAAGGGCATGGTGATCGGCGAGGTGGTCCAGGGTGCCACCGGCGCGTGGTACTTCGGCGACGACGTCTCGGACATCAAGGCGTTCGCGGCGCTGCGCGCCCGCGCCGAGGCGGACCCGGACTTCTTCGGCGTCTGCGTGGCCGTCGCCAACCCGGAGACCGGTCAGGAGGTGGCCAACGCCGCCGACCTGACCATCGAGTCCCCGGCCGCGCTTGGTGACTTCCTCACCCGGGCCCTGGCCCGACTGCCCTGACCCGCTGCCCTGGCTCCGCCCGCGGCGGGGCTCAGGCGCCGTACCGGCGCTGGCGGGTGGCGTACGAGCGCAGCGCGCGCAGGAAGTCGATGTGCCGGAAATCCGGCCAGTTGAGTTCGCAGAAGTAGAACTCCGAGTGCGCGGACTGCCAGAGCATGAAGCCGGACAGCCGCTGCTCCCCGCTGGTCCGGATGACCAGGTCGGGGTCGGGCTGGCCGCGGGTGTAGAGGTGCTCGGCGATGTGCTCCACGTCCAGCACCTCGGCCAGCTCCTCGATGGTGCCGCCGGAGGCGGCGTGCTCCAGCAGCAGCGAACGGACCGCGTCGGTGATCTCCCGCCGGCCGCCGTAGCCGACCGCGATGTTGACCTCCGCGCCCCCGCTGCGGTCCCGGGTACGCTCCTCGGCGCCCTTGAGCGCCGCCGCCGTCTGCGCGGGCAGCAGGTCGAGCGCGCCGACGATGCGCAGCCGCCAGGGGTTGCCCTCCTCGGACAGCTCCACCACCAGGTCCTCGATGATCTGCAACAGCGGGTCCAGCTCGCTGGCCGGGCGGCGCAGATTGTCGGTGGCCAGCAGGTAGAGGGTCACATGACCGACGCCGGCCTGGTCACACCAGCCGAGGACATGCTTGATCTTGGCCGCGCCGACCCGGTGCCCGTCGTTGGGGTCGACGAAGCCCATCTCCCTCGCCCACCGGCGGTTTCCGTCGCACATCACCCCGACGTGTCGGGGCACCGGCTTGCCCGCGAGCTTCGCCGTGAGCCGGCGCTCGTACACGGAGTAGATAAGGTTCCGCAGCGTCATCACCTAGCAGCGTAGCGACCCGCCGGCAGGATCACCCCTTCGGAGGGCGATCCCCGCCGGACAGTTCGATGCCGATCATGCCCAGCGTGCGGGCCGTGAGCCGTCCGTCGCCGAGCCCCAGCTCGACCACGTCGTCGAAGACGCGGTCGTCCCGGCGGGCCGCGCGGACCGCCGCGTCGACCACCCGCCGCCGTCGCGCCAACCACGCGGCCACCGAGCTGTGCCGCAGGTGGGTGCCGAGGCGACGACGCAGACCCACGGCGTAGCGACGTGCCGCCGCCTCGGGCGCACGGGCCGCCGCGGCACCAGCCAGCGCACCGGAGAGCAGCGCGTAGAAGATGCCCTCCCCGGTGAACGGGTTGATCAACGACAGGGCGTCGCCGGCCAGCAGGGTGCGGTCCCGTCCCGGCGTCGGCCGGTGCGTGGACAGCGGCAGGTGGTGGGCGCGCAGCGCGGTCACCGTCGACAGGTCGGTGCCGGGCAGCAGCGCGACCAGCCGATCCAGCAGGTACGCCCGGCTCAACGGCTCGCCGCGCAACACCTCCCCGTACCCGACGTTCGCCCGCCCGTCGCCGATCGGGAACGACCAGGCGTACGCCGGCCAGCGCGCCTTTGAGGTGACGATGAGCTGCTCGGGTGGGCCGGCCAGCGCCGGCGCGTACCCCCGGATGGCGAGCGCCAGGTGCCGGTCGGGGTTCACCGGGTGCCCGAGGGCCCGGCGCACCACCGACCCGGCGCCGTCCGCTCCCACCACCACCCGGCCGGACAGCTCCCCGTCGAGCACCACCCGGTCGGCACGCGGCTGGACCCGGCGGACGCTGTGCCGCCGCAACTGCGCTCCGGCGGCCACCGCGGCCGCCACCAGCCGCGCGTCGAAGACCTCCCGAGGCACCGTGTACGCGGGCCGGGGCAGCGCCCGAGCGACCGCCTGACCACCAGGGGAGACCATCCGCAGCGCGGGCAGCGGGGCGTACCCGGCCACCGCCTCGGTCACGCCCAACTCGGCGAGCACGTCCACCGAGTGCGCGGCGATCCCGTCGCCGCAGGCCTTGTCCCGGGGGAAGTCGGCCCGGTCCAGCAGCAACACGCTGGCGCCCGCCCGGCGGGCCGTCAGCGCGGCGGCAGCTCCCGCCGGCCCTGCTCCCACCACCACCACGTCGAACTCGTCGCTCACCGCGCGCCTCCCTCCGGCCGACGCGACTGCTCCCGCACCGCCCCGACGATCCACCTGCGCCGCCCGCGCCGATCGTTGTGACCGTCGCCACCCGCCATCCTGCCCCCTGCCCGCCCGCGCAGACCGCACCGCGCGGCGCGAGACGGCCGACCGGTCGGGTGTGGTTCGTGCCGCTGTCAGGCTGGCACGGCGTCGTGGGCGTCGGGGGCGCGGGCCGCGCGGCGCAGGCCGTACAGGGCCAGTGCGGCGGCGGCCACCAGCGGGGCGCCGTCGCGGACCAGGCCGTCAACGCCCAGCAGCCACCAGCACAGCGGCAGGTCCACGGCGAGTACGGCCACCGTGACGACGACCAGCAGGCCCCGCGCCCAGTCCTTGCCACGCATTAGGAACGCGGTGCAGAACAACACCGCGTAGCTGGCCGCGATGCCCGCGCCGAACCAGAACAGCACGGCAGGTACGGCGGACAGACGATCGTCCAGGATGGCGCCTGTCGCCACCAGCGCCGGCACCAGCATCAGCGGACTGTAGGTGAACGCCGCCACTCGACTGGTCAGCAGCCAACCGCTGGCCTGCGGCCGGCGCGGCGGAGTCTCCCGCCAGGAGATGCCGGCCTTGTCGATGACCAGTCGGGGCCGGTGCCGGACGAGATGCCCGGCGAGCGCCGACGAGCGGTAGAGCAGCCAGACCACTGCCACACAGAGCGCGGACAGGACGGCGAAGCCGAGCAGCCCGGGCAGCGGCGGCACCCCCTGCCGGGGCACGATCAGCCGGCCGACGGCGAAGATCGTGGTGACCGCCAGGATCAGCCCGAACGGGCGGGCCACCGTGCGGCCGCGGCGGACGTGCCCGATCAGCAGCAGGAAACCGAACGAGCGCAGCATCGCCCAGCCGGTGCGCACGGCCAGGCCGAAGCCCTGCTCCGGGGCGTACCACCAGTTGAGCAGCTCGACCACGACGGTGGCCGCCGCCGTCGTCGCGAGCAGGAAGGTGAGCACCCGGACGGCGGACGGCCGCCGGACCTCGGTCTCGGCGGCCGTCCTCATGGAATCCGTTGTTGCCCGCGGCGGGCGCTCTTCACACCTACCGCTGCGGCTGTGCGGCGTCCAGGCGGGCGCGCAGCGCGTCCAACTCGGCCCAGAGCACTCCGGGCAGCTTGTCACCGAACTTCTCGAACCACTCGGTGATCATCGGTAGCTCGTCGCGCCACTCGTCGGGGTCGACCTTCAGCGCGATCCGGACGTCCTCCGGGGTCATGTCCAGGCCCTCGACGTCAAGCGAGTCGGGCGTCGGCACCATGCCCACCGGGGTCTCCACCGCGTCGGCCGTGCCCTCGATCCGCTCGACGACCCACTTGAGCACCCGGGAGTTCTCCCCGAAGCCCGGCCACAGGAAGGAGCCGTCCGGGTCCTTGCGGAACCAGTTGACGTAGTAGATCTTCGGCAGCTTCGCCTCGTCGCCGTCGGTGCCCTTGCCCATCTCGATCCAGTGCCGGAAGTAGTCGCCGGCGTGGTAACCGATGAACGGCAGCATCGCCATCGGGTCGCGACGGACCACGCCCACCGCGCCGGACGCGGCGGCGGTCGTCTCCGAGGAGAGCGTCGCGCCCATGTAGACGCCGTGCACCCAGTCGCGGGCCTCGGTCACCAGCGGGATGGTGTCCTTGCGGCGACCGCCGAAGAGGATCGCGTCGATCGGCACGCCGTTCGGGTCGAAGTACTCGTCGGCGAGGATCGGGCACTGGGTGATCGGGGTGCAGAACCGGCTGTTCGCGTGCGAGGAGAGGGCGTCGCTCTCCGGCGTCCAGTCGTTGCCCTTCCAGTCGATCAGGTGCGCCGGCGGCTCACCCATGCCCTCCCACCAGACGTCACCGTCGTCGGTGAGGCCGACGTTCGTGAAGACGGAGTTGCCCCGGTCAAGCGTCCGCATGGCGTTGGCGTTCGTCTTCCAGTCGGTGCCGGGCGCGACGCCGAAGAGGCCGTACTCCGGGTTGACCGCGTAGAGCCGGCCGTCCGGGCCGAACCGCATCCAGGCGATGTCGTCGCCGATCGTCTCGACCTTCCACCCCGGGATGGTCGGCTCCACCATGGCCAGGTTCGTCTTGCCACACGCGGAGGGGAAGGCGCCGGCGATGTGGTGGACCTTGCCCTCCGGCGAGGTGATCTTGAGGATGAGCATGTGCTCGGCGAGCCAGCCCTCGTCCCGGCCCATCACGCTGGCGATCCGCAGCGAGTAGCACTTCTTTCCCAGCAGCGAGTTGCCGCCGTATCCGGACCCGTACGACCAGATCTCCCGGGTCTCCGGGAAGTGCGAGATGTACTTGGTCTCGTTGCACGGCCACGCCACGTCCTGCTGGCCCGGGGCGAGCGGGGCGCCGATCGAGTGCAGCGCGTGCACGAAGTCGGCGTCGTCACCCATCGCCTCAAGGACCGTCGCGCCCATCCGCGTCATGATGCGCATCGAGGCGACCACGTACGGGCTGTCGGTGATCTCCACACCGAACATGGGGCTCGCGGCCTCGACCGGACCCATCACGAAGGGGATGACGTACATGGTGCGACCGCGCATCGACCCGCGGTACAGGTCGGTCATCGTCCGCTTCATCTCGGCCGGCGCCATCCAGTTGTTGGTGGGGCCGGCGTCCGCCTCGTCGACGGAGCAGATGTAGGTGCGCTCCTCGACCCGGGCGACGTCCGTCGGGTCGGTGCGCGCGTAGAACGAGTTCGGCTTCTTCTCCGGGTTCAGCCGGATGAGGGTGCCGGCCTCGACCAGCTCATCGGTGAGGCGACGCCACTCCTCGTCCGACCCGTCCACCCACACGACCCGGTCGGGGGTGGTCAGTTCCGCGACCTCACGGACCCAGGCAAGCAGTTTCGGATGGGAAGTCGGGGCCTGATCGATACCCCGCACTACAGCCGGAGCAACCATGACACATCTCCTTGTGGTCGACGCTGACCGATCTATGGGATGCACGAGTCTCAGCGACGCCGCGCGCCGCCTTCGTGGAAACCTGGGATTGGCCTCAGCGTAAACCGGGCAGCCTTCCTAGACAGTGGGACGGGTTGTGAAGAACTGCACAAGATACGGCCACGCTGCGGCATCACGATCTGATACCCGCTTTCCTGCGCAGTTTCACGCAAATCTTGTTGTGCACCCCGGTCGACGCGCTTTGCGGTCGGGCCGCCAACCGCCCGGCCGACCGGTGCGGGGATTCCCGTTCCGAGGCGCGTCAGTCCTCCCCTGTGGTTACGCTGCGTTCACCTGCGGCGTACCGGGTGAAAGGGCCGGCACGAGCGACGATGTCCGGTCGCCGTTGCTACCCCGCCGAGTGGCCGACAGCCGGTAGGCTCGCCCCGTGGCCGCCACGATGACCGGGGAGCAACCGGGTCCCCGGCAGACCCGACCGGGTCTGGTCCGCGGGCTGCTCGACCGTTTCGGTCACCTCGTACGCGAGCTGAGCAAGTTCGCCACCGTGGGCGGGATCGCCTTCCTCATCGACTTCGCACTCTTCAACTACCTGACGACCGTGCGGGGCATGGAGCAGGTGACCGCGAAGACGATCTCGACAGTGATCGCGGCGACCTTCGCCTTCGTCGGCAACCGGTTCTGGACCTGGCGGCACCGCCAGCGCAGCAACCCCGCGCGGGAGTACGCGCTGTTCTTCTTCTTCAACGCCGTCGGCCTCGGCATCGCGGTGGCCTGCCTCGCGATCAGCCGGTACGGGCTCGGCAGCATCTGGCCGGCCGTGTTCCAGACGCAGCTTGCCGACAACATCGCCAGCTTCGTCGTCGGCACGGGCCTCGGGACGCTGTTCCGATTCTGGTCCTACCGGCGGTTCGTCTTCGTCGAAGCGGGAACTCCGATCGTTCCGCAGGTGGAGCACGACCGGGACCACGGGGCGTGACCTGCCGCCCACCTCGTCCGGCCGGTGATCGCCGGCTTCACCGACTGCCCTAAGGTGTTTCGCATGCGTCTTGTCCGTCTGCTGCCTGAGCGCTGGCAGAAGTTCATCCACGAGGCGTTCAAGTTCGGCATCGTCGGCGGCGTCAACACCGTCATCAATTACGCGGTGTTCAATGCCCTTGCACTTACCGTTTTCGTCAACGGTCAATTGAAGGCGAACGTGATCGCGACCCTCGTCGCCACGATCACGTCGTATCTGATGAATCGGCACTGGACGTACCGGGATCGCCCGAAATCGGCTCTTCGTCGGGAGTACGTCCTTTTCTTCCTGTTCAACGGGGTCGGCCTGCTCATCGAGCTGGGCGCGGTGGCGGCTGCCAAGTACGGCCTCGGCGTCCACGGTCTGCTCGCACTGAACGTGGCGAAGACCGCAGGCGTCCTGCTGGGCACGCTCTTCCGGTTCTGGTCGTACCGGACCTTCGTCTTCCAGCCCGTGGTGCCGGCCGACGGCGAGACGAAGACCGAGCCCACCTGGCACGACATCCCACGCGACGAGTGGGACACCCTGGCGGAGATGGACCCGGTCGCCGAACTGGCCGAATCCGTCTCCGAGCTGGAAGAGGCGCAGTCCAGTGACCGCCCCGACGCGACGCCCGGCCCGACCGGCGCCGCTCCCACCCAGCAACGGCCCACACCGCTGACCGCCGGCCTGCACGCCGACCTGGACGCGGAACTCGCCGCGGAGCTGCACGCCGGCACCCGTCGCTCGCCCCGCCGGTGACGCCTCCCGCCACCCGCTCCGGCACCGGAGCGCCCGCCGAGCTGTTCTTCGAGGATCTCGTCCCGGGGCTCACCGTCGACCTCGGGACGGTGACCGTGGACGGCGACGAGATGCTTGCCTTCGCCCGCCGCTTCGACCCGCAGTGGTATCACGTCGACCCGCAACTGGCCGAGGCCAGTCGGCACGGCGGCGTGATCGCCAGCGGCTTCTACACGGTCAGCCTCTTCATGCGGGCGTACGTCGACCACCTGCTGTCCCGCGCGGCGGCGGACGCCTCCCCCGGCCTGGAGGAGTTGCGGTGGCTCGCCCCGGTACGCGCCGGGGACCGCCTCGCCGTCCGGGTCGACGTGATGGGCGCCCGCCCGTCGGCCGCCCGGCCCGGGCTCGGCACCGTCATCCTCACCGGCACCATGCTCCGCCTCGGCCCGGACAACCGGCCCGAGCAGGAGGTGCTGCGAACGCGCTTCCGTGGCTGGTTCGCGCTACGCGCGGTCGAGGCGAACCCCGACGCCACACCAGCCGAGGGCGGCCCGTCGGAGGCCGGCCCGTCGGAGGCCGGCCCGTCGGAGGCCGGACCAGCGGAGACCGGCTCGTCGCAGAACGGCCCGTCGCAGAACGGGCCCGCCGAGAGCGGGCCGGCCGAGGCGCAGGCCGGGCCATCGACGGCTGCGGGGCCGCCCGGGGTCGAACAGCGGGCCTGACCGCCCCTGCGCTCGGGCCGGGACGGTCAGGGCCGATCGCGATCAGCTCGTCGTGTCGCGCAGCGGCTTGCCCTCGCGCATGTCGGCGAGGATGTCGCGCATCTCCCCGTCGCCAAGCGAGTGCTTGTCGTGCTGCGCCTCGACCAGCTCGTAGAGGGTGGTCTGCACCCGGCTGACACCCGGCACGTCGGCGAGCACCGACTGGCCGCGCTCGCCTGCGGACTCGATCGTGAGGGTGCCGCAGCCGAGCAGCCGCTCGAAGAAGTGCTGGTTCATCGAGTGGTCGTTGATCCGGGTGAGCGGGAGATCCCGCCGGTCCCGGGAGAAGACACCCTGCTGCAACAGCACGCGCTCGTTGGTGAACAGGTAGTGGGTGGTACGCCAGACCAGGAACGGCCACAGACCGAGCCAGAGGACCGCGACCAGGCCGATCACGCCGATCACGGCCAGCGCGATCGAACCACCGCTGCTCTCGGGCAGCAGGAGCACGCCGACCACCACCGCGGCGATGGCAAGCACCAACACCGCGATCGGCCGGATCAGCGCCTTCCAGTGCGGGTGCAGGTGCAGCACGACGTGCTCGTCCTTCGTGAGCACGTCTTCGGGAAACGCCACGACAACCTCCAACGCCATTTACTCGACGCGCAGACCGTAAACCCCCCAAGCCCCACCACGACATCCGCCACGCGGCCCCACCCGCTGTCCGTGATCTTGCACTTGTGGGGGTCAGCGCAGGTGCAGGACGTCGCCTGCGGCAAGTGCGCGTTCGCCAGTCGCGGTGGTGACCAGGAGTTGGCCGTCGGGGTCCACGCCGGTGGCGGTGCCGATCAGGGACTCGCCGTCGGGAAGCAGGACGCGCACCTCGCGCCCGACCGTCGCGCAGGCCGCCAGGTAGGCGGCACGCAGGCCGCTGGCCACCGCGTCCCCGCCGGCGGAACGCCAGCGGTCGTACCACTCGGCCAGGGCCCGCAGCAGCGCCCGCAGCAGCGGATCCCGGTCGGTGGCCGCCGCACCGGCCAGTTGCAGCGAGGTGGCCGGCAGCCCGGTCGGGTTCACCGGCAACTCGTCGGCGCGCAGGGTCACGTTGAGGCCGATACCGAGGACGATTGCCGGCGGTTGGGCCGGGGAGCGGCCGGGCACCGCCTCGGCCAGCACGCCGGCGCACTTGGCATCGCCGAGAAGCAGGTCGTTGGGCCACTTGAGGGCGGCCTCCAACTCGGCCAACCGGGCCACCGCCTCGACGAGCGCGACGCCGGCGAGCAGCGGCAGCCACCCGTACCCCGTGGGTGGCGCCGCCGGCCAGTCGCGGTCCGGCACGGCCTCGCCGGGCCGCAGCAGCACGCTTGTGGTGATTCCCGCCCGCGGCGGTGACTGCCAGACCCGACCGCGCCGGCCACGGCCTGCGGTCTGCCGCTCGGCGACCACGACCAGGCCCTCCGGCTCACCCGCCGCGGCGGCCTCCGCCACGTCCGCGTTCGTGGAGCCGGTCTCGGCGTACAGCTCCAGGCGGGCCCACGGCCCGTTCGGCGCGACAAGCGCACGCCGCAGCCGGGCCGCCGACAGCGGCGGTCGGTCCAGATTCGTGTACGGGGAGCCCGGCATCCCGTCAGCGTACGGCGGTGACCGCGGGAGGTACTGAGGCGTACTGCACAACAGCGCCGACCTGAACCATCGTTATATTCCCTGGGTGACTACCGAGACCGGGACCAACATCCACAGCACCGAGGGCAAGCTGGCGGACCTGGAGCGCCGGGTCGACGAGGCGGTGCACGCCGGGTCGGCGCGTGCGGTCGAGAAGCAGCACGCGCGGGGCAAGAAGACCGCCCGCGAGCGGATCGAGATGCTTCTCGACGAGGGCTCCTTCGTCGAGCTGGACGAGCTGGCCCGGCACCGGTCCACGGCCTTCGGGCTGGAGCGCAACCGCCCGTACGGCGACGGTGTGGTGACCGGGTACGGCACTGTCGACGGCCGGCAGGTGTGCGTGTTCGCCCAGGACTTCACTGTCTTCGGTGGCTCGCTCGGCGAGGTCTTCGGCGAGAAGATCGTCAAGGTGATGGACCTCGCCATGAAGATCGGCTGCCCGGTGGTCGGCATCAACGACTCCGGCGGCGCCCGCATCCAGGAGGGCGTGGTGTCGCTCGGCCTGTACGGGGAGATCTTCTTCCGCAACGTCCGGGCATCCGGGGTCATCCCGCAGATCTCGCTGGTGATGGGACCCTGCGCCGGCGGCGCGGTCTACTCCCCGGCGGTCACCGACTTCACGGTGATGGTCGACCAGACCTCGCACATGTTCATCACCGGCCCCGACGTGATCAAGACGGTGACCGGCGAGGACGTCGGCATGGAGGAGCTGGGCGGGGCCCGCACGCACAACACGCGCAGCGGCAACGCGCACTACCTCGCCAGCGACGAGGACGACGCGGTCGACTACGTCAAGGCCCTGCTGTCGTACCTGCCGTCGAACAACCTCGACGAGCCTGTCGTCTTCGAGGCCCCCGCCGACCTGGCGATCACCGACGAGGACCGCGAGCTGGACACGCTCGTCCCGGACTCGGCGAACCAGCCGTACGACATCCACACAGTCGTCGAGCACGTCCTCGACGACGGGGAGTTCCTTGAGGTCCAGCCGCTCTACGCGCAGAACATCGTGGTGGGCTACGGCCGGGTGGAGGGTCGACCGGTCGGTGTGGTGGCCAACCAGCCCATGCACTTCGCCGGCACGCTTGACATCGCCGCCTCCGAGAAGGCCGCCCGGTTCGTGCGCACCTGCGACGCGTTCAACATCCCGGTGCTGACCTTCGTGGACGTGCCCGGCTTCCTGCCCGGCACCGGTCAGGAGTGGGACGGCATCATCCGCCGGGGCGCGAAGCTCATCTACGCGTACGCCGAGGCGACAGTCCCGAAGGTCACCGTGATCACCCGCAAGGCGTACGGCGGGGCGTACGACGTGATGGGTTCCAAGCACCTCGGCGCGGACCTGAACTTCGCCTGGCCGACCGCGCAGATCGCGGTGATGGGCGCGCAGGGCGCGGTGAACATCCTCTACCGTTCCGAGCTGGCCGGTGCCGAGGACCCGGCCGCGGTCCGGGCCGAGAAGATCGCCGAGTACGAGGACACACTTGCCAACCCGTACGTGGCGGCCGAGCGCGGGTACGTCGATTCGGTGATCCCGCCGCACGAGACGCGCACCCAGATCGTCCGGGCGCTGCGCGTCCTGCGCACGAAGCGCGAGACCCTGCCGCCGAAGAAGCACGGCAACATCCCACTCTGAACGCGCTCGCGGTCCCCCGATCCGCGCAACGTGGGGGAAAGTGCTGCCTCGCGGCGCTGGGAGGCAGCACTTTCCGTGAAGTCGCGCGGATCAAGGACGGTCAGCAGGCCGGGTTGGCCGCTGGGCACAGTCGTTGGGCGGCTGTGCGGCCCAGCGTCTCCAGGTCTGGCTCGCGCAGGTCCAGGTCCGGGTTGGGCACCAGCACCGTGACCAGGTCGCCGACCCGGACCACGACTGTCATCCCGACCGGTTTCGAGGGCTGGAGCGTCCGGTCTGCGGCAGGGCCGCGCGGGGCGTACGGCACATCTCGGACCAGCACCGACTCATCGCCGGCGAAGTTCGTCGCCGCCGCCTGCCAGGCGTGCTTGCTGTCGTTCGGCGTCGCCTCACCCGCGGCGACGACGTTCTCGACGACATGCCGCTCGGGGCAGGCGTCGAGCAACATCCGCAGCTCGGTGAACAACTGCGCGCCCACCGCCGGGGCGAGTCGGTAGACGTCCTGGCTGAGCTGCACGCGTACCGCCGTGGCACCCTCCTTCGTCGGCGACAACAGCGTCTGCGAGCGCGAGTAGCGGGAGTACACGCGGGCCGCCGGCACACCCCGCTCGTCACCGCACCGCTGCAACGCGGGGTCCAGCCGGACGGCCTCACCCAGGCCGGCGTCGCCGAGCTGCACGCCGGTGGGCGCCGGCACCTCGGCGGGCGTCAGCAGGGCCTCCTGCGGGATGTCAGCGGCGGTTGTGGCGTCGACCGGCACCCGGGTGGCCGCCGTGGGCGGCGCTTCCGGCCGCTCCTTCAGGGCATACGCCGGGCCGGTGACCGCCGCGAGCACCGCGACCGCCGCGAACGCGGCCGTGCGACGCCTACGCCTGCGGGCCGTCGCCCGGATCTCCTCCGGCTCCGGCCACCTGACGTCACGCAGGTCCCGGTGGACCCGTTCGACGAATGCCAGGTCGTCGTCACGCATCGGTGGCCTCCTCCAGGTCAGAGACGGCGAGCAGGCCGGCGAGCGCCGTCCGCCCACGGGAGAGCCGGGCCTTGACCGTGCCCACCGGTGCGGCGGTCTCCCGCGCCACCTCGGCGACGGGCATGCCCATCAGGTAGTACAGGGCGATGGCGGTGCGCTGCTCCTCGGGCAGTCGACGCAGCGCGGCGACCACCTCGACCGTGTCGGTGCCCGGCCCGGGAACGGTCTCGGTCGCCCCGTGCCGCAGGTACGCGCGGGCGCGACTGCGCAGGCTGCGCCAGCGGCTGACCGCGATGCGGCTCGCCACCACACGCACCCACGCCTCCGGGTCGTCGTACCCGCTGATCGTCGACCAGCGCTGCCAGGCCCTGATGTACGCCTCCTGCACCGCGTCCTGGGCCTCGACGCGATCACCGGTGAGGGCGTAGACGAACCCGAGCAGCCGTTGTCGGCTCCCCCGGTAGAACTCGTCGAACCCGTCGACGTCCGGCACCCGCTACCTCCCCGTGTCGGTCGCAGGGAACACGCGCCGGGCGGGGCCGTCGGTTGCCCCGGTCAGGCGATCATCTTCTCCAGCTCGGCGAGCGGGAACGCGCCGGCCGCGATCCGTTCCCGGACCGCCAGGCGTACCGCCCGCTGCACGGCCACGTTGGCAGGTGTCGGCACGCCGTGCAGCCGGCCGAGCAGCGCGACCTCGCCGTTGAGCTGGTCGACCTCGGTCGAGCCGGCGCCCCGGGCGAGGCTCTGCCAGGTGGAGCCGCCGGACCGGTCCGCGCCGTCGACCGGACGCAACTGGACCAGGTCGCCGCGTTCGGCCCTCTCCTCGTCCGGCGAGGTGTGTGGGATGCGCGCGGCGGCGAGCGCGGCGACGCCCTCGGCGCGTACCCGCTCGGCCAACGCGTCCGGGATGTCCTGCCCGAGCAGCGCCTGGAGGCCGTTGCCGAGGTTGCTGAGCAGCTTGCCGTACTTCCAGCGCAGCACGTCCTCCCGTACCGGCGCGACGAAGCCGGCGGCGGTCAGGTCGGCCGCGACAGCCCGGTCGGTATCGTCGGCGCCGCCCGGGTAGCGGCCGAGGTGGAGCATCCCGGGGTGCGGGTGCCCGTTGGCCACCACCACGCCCGGGTCCAGATGGGTGGCGGGCAGCCAGACGCAGACCGCGTGCACGTCGGCGAAGAGCCGCAGGGCGGCCCGCTCGTTCGCCACCCCGTTCTGCGCGGTGAGCAGCGGAAGCCGTTCGCCGGCCGTGCCACCACCGGCGACCGGCGCGTCCACCCACGCCGCCAACGCGGCCTCGGTGTCCTGCGACTTGACGGTGAGCACCAGCACCGTGTCGGCCGGCAGCGGCCGGTCGCCCGGACCGTCCACGGCGGCGAGCCGGGCGGTCACGTCACCGTCGGGCTGCCGCAGCGTCAGGCCGCGCTCCCGGATCGCGTCCAGGTGCGCGCCGCGCGCCACAACTGTCACGTCCCGGTCGGCCTGCGCCAGCCGTACGCCGATGGTCCCGCCGACCGCGCCCGCTCCGATGATCACGTATCGCATGGCCTCATTCTGCCTGCCCGCGCGGCCGGTGCCCGGGGCGGCGGCCGGTGGGCGGCCTTGGCCGTGCCCGGTCCGGTGCTGCCCGGACCGGCGCTGCCCGGACCGGCGCGGCCCGGTCCGGCGCTGCCCGGTCCGGCGCGGCCCGGTCCGGCGGTCAGAGCGTCAGGCCGGCGTCGGTGAGGATCGAGCCGGTGAGGAGAAGCGCGCCGGCGACCAGGGCGACCAGGTTGACCAGGGCGAAGAGGACCACCCAGAAGAACGCCGGGAACGGGGTCAGCCCGGCGAGCTGATCGGCGTCGGAGGCGGGCATCCGGCCACGCGAGCGCAACCGTTGCAGCTCCACCACCGGTCGCACCCCGCCCAGCAGCAGGAACCACACCCCGGTGTACGCGAACGCGGCCTGCACCTGCGGCGTGGCGTACCACGAGACGGCGAGCACCACCGCTCCGGTGACCAGCAGCGACACCACGCCGAAGGCGTTGCGGATCATGACCAGCATGGCGAGCAGCAGGACCACCGCGACCCAGAGCAGCAGCGTGATCCGGTTGCCGCCGAGCAGCCAGGCACCGCCCAACCCGACCAGCGGCGGGGCGACGTAACCGGCGAGCAGCGTGAGGATCATGCCCGGCCCGGTGGGCCGACCGGCGGAGAGCGTCAAGCCGGAGGTGTCCGAGTGCAGCCGGATGCCGCGCAGCTTGCGGCCGGTGAGCAGGGCGACAAGCGCGTGCCCGCCCTCGTGCGCGATGGTGATGGCGTTGCGGGCGATCCGCCACGGCAGCCGGGTGGACACCACCACAAGCGCGACCGCGGCGGTTATCAGCACCAGCAGCGGGGGCGGGTCCGGCTGCGCGCCGAACAGCGTGTCCCACAGGTCGCCCAGCCCGTCGATCGACATCATGGGGCGCGAGCCTACCGGCGGCGTTCCGTGTCGCCTCCGAGGCACCGGCTCATAACCTGGGAGACTGATCGGGTGGCGAGTGAAGCGGGAGGTGAGCGCCGGTGCGTGCCGAACCCCTGGGACACCACGTCGGGCTCTGGACCGAGGCCGACTACTTCGCCCTGGGTGAGACCCCGGACCGGATCGAGCTGCTCGACGGGAGCCTGATCGTGAGGCCTGCGCCGAGCAAGCGGCATCAGTTGGTGTCGTGGGAACTTGTCCACAGCCTGCGCCGCGCGGTGCGAGCACAGGATCTTCTCGTCTTCGAGGCGGTCAACGTACGACTCGGGGTTGACCGGATCGCTATCCCGGACGTGGTCGTCGCGGACACCGACGATGTAGGCACGATCGTGGAACCCTCCGAGGTCCTCCTGGTGTGCGAGATCGTCTCGCCCGGCAACGCCGCCGCCGACCGGCTGGTGAAGATGCAGCTCTACGCCATCGCGCGAATCCCGTGGTATCTGCTGGTCGAGCAGGACGGTGACGGTCACTCGCTGCGGCTCTATCGGCTGGACGGCGAGCACTACGTCGAGGACCAGGTGGCCAAGGCCGGCGAGACCCTGAGCATCGTGGAGCCGTTGGGCTGGCAGCTCGACCGGGCCACCCTGCGCTGACCGGTCCGACTCCGGTCACCGGGAGGACTGACGCCCGTCGATGAAACTTTCTTCAACAACTCTTGCGATCTAGGGCAGTTACCTCCAAAGATGGTCATCAATAGACCGCGTCCCTGGAGGCACCTCATGGCCCGTACCCGATCATCGCTGCGCCGCGCGCTCGCGGCCGGCCTCACAGTCCTCGCCACCGCGGCGGCGACAGTGGTCGCGACCGCCGGCCCGGCGGCGGCGGCCACCACGCCCGGCGTCGACGTCTCCCACTACCAGGGCACCATCAACTGGACGAGCGTCCGCAACGCGGGCATCCAGTTCGCCTTCATCAAGGCGACCGAGGGCACAAGCGTCAAGGACTCCGCCTTCAACACGAACTACGTCAACTCGTACAACGCCGGGGTGATCCGCGGCGCGTACCACTTCGCCCGGCCCAACATCTCCGCCGGCTCGACCCAGGCCAACTACCTGGCGTCCAACGGCGGCGCCTGGTCGGCCGACAGCCGCACCCTGCCCGCCGCGCTGGACATCGAGGCCAACCCGTACAGCGGGGGCTACTGCTACGGCTTGAGCACCACCGCGATGCGCAGCTGGGTGCAGGACTTCCTGAACACCTACCGCTCCCGCACCGGCCGGTACGCGGTCATCTACACCACCACGAGCTGGTGGAACCAGTGCACCGGCAGCTGGACCGGCCCGTGGGCCAACCACCCGCTCTGGCTGGCCCGCTGGTCGAGCACGCCGGGCGCCCTGCCGGCCGGCGCGTCGGTGTACAGCTTCTGGCAGTACACGAGCAGCGGCGCCGTCTCCGGGATCAGCGGCAACGTGGACCGCAACTACTGGAACGGTGACCGGACCCGGCTGATCGCACTGGCCAACAACACCTGATCGGACCGTTGGCGGCAGCGGGATCGACGGTCACCTCACGGTCGACAATCGGTCCGGCTGCCGCCACACACCGCGTACGAGTCAGGCCCGCCGTCGGCTCATCGCCGGCACCATCACCGGAGCATCCTCGCGGACGACCGAGTCCCGCCGGCTGAGCCGCCGGACGCCCACCGCACCAACGGTGATGGCAACGACGCCCAACAGCGCGACGAGTACCGGAAGTCCAACGCTGATCAGCAGCAGTGCCACATCGCCGAGTGCGACGAGCATCCACAGTGCCAGCCGGGGCCGGGCGTTCCTGTATCGATAACCCATGTCGCACCTCCCTCCGTCGTTGGAGATCAGATACCCCGAACGACGCAAGAACATGCGAGAGAGATTCGCGCAGGTGAGGAACGCGGGTCAGTTGACCCGGTCGGGCTTGAAGCCCTTGACGATCTGGTCGAAGTTGGCGAGGTTGGCCTGCCAGTCCTTCTCCGCGATCTCCCACCGGATGGCGTAACCCCGGTTGCTTGCGGTGACGAAGCCCCGGTTGCGAACATGGATGCGGGTGTTGTCCCGGGTCTCCAACCACTCCCAGTCGGCGCAGGTCCGGTACCAGTCGCAGGCCTTGATGCTGCCCACCAGCTGGTAGTTGCTGACCAGATTCCGACGGTACGGTTCCTTCTCCTTCCAGTCGGCGACCGCGTCCTTCAGCGGGCTGGGGGTCCACTGGACCAGCATCTTGCCGGGCCCGCCGGACTGGTTGAAGACGGCCGTGTCCGAGCCGGTCTGACGGCCGCTCCAGCCGGGTGGGAGCGGGATGGAGAAGGTCGGCCCCTTGTGCAGCGTCCAGCCCGCCGGCAGCGCGTTCGGGTCTGCCGACGGCGTCGCGCTCGGTGCGCCAGTGGTGGGCGGCGGCGCCGCCGGAGCGGAGGACTGCGCCGGGGCCGACGACGCGGCCGCACCTGTCGTCGGGTCGGCCTGCCGGTTCTCGTCGTCGTCGCCCTTGGTCAGCATCGGCACGATCACCACGAGGCCGACAAGCAACAGGGCCACAAGCGCCCCGATCAGCACGTTGCGGCGGGTGTTGTTCGGCTTCGTACCGTCGAAGGCCGGCACCGCCGCGCGCCCGGCCGGGCCCACCGGCGGCATCACCGACGTCGGCGTCGTGGGTTTGCGCTGCTCCGGTGCCACCGGCGGCCCGTCGACTGCCGTCGGCTCGTCGTCGGTCTCCGTCGTACCGTCATCGGGTTTGCCGGCCGGCACCGTCGCGGTCGGCTCGGCCTCCGGCGTGGCCGGGCTGTCGATCGTCGCGGTCGGCTCGGCCGGCACCGCCGCCGTCGGGTCGGCGTCGGCCGGCACGACCTCCGTCGGCGAGGCGTCGACAGCTGCCGGCCCGGCCGCGGCCGCGGCGACCGGCGGCGGGGTACGCGGCGCGGGCGGCAACACCGGACGGGCGGCGCTCTCCTCGGCGGGACGCGGCGCCGGCACGAGCGGCGGGCGCGGCTCCCGCGGACCGTTCGGCCCCGGCCGACGTACGCCGTCGAGCAGCGAGATCCCCCGCGCCCGCTTGCCCCCGGCGCGGCGCAGCAACCGCTCGGCGACCTCGGCGGTGATCCGCTCGTTCGGGTCCTTCTGGAGCAGCCCGGTGAGCACCTGCTTGAGCGGGCCAGCGTTCTTCGGCGGCGGCATCGGCTCGGTCGCCAACGCGGCAAGCGTGGCGATCGCGGACGGCCGCGCGTACGGCGACTTGCCCTCGACCGCCGCGTAGAGCGTCGCGCCCAGCGACCACAGGTCGGCCTCCGGGCCGGCGGTGCCCTCCCGGGCCCGCTCCGGGGAGATGTACGCGGGCGAACCGAGCACCATGCCGGTGCGTGTGACATTCGGGTCACCCGGGATCGTGGCGAGACCGAAATCGGTCAACACCACCCGGCCGTCGTCGCCCAGCAGCACGTTGCCCGGCTTGACGTCGCGGTGCATGACGCCCGCCTTGTGGGCCGCGTTCAACGCGCCCAGCACGCCGAGGCCGATCTCGATGGTCTGGGCCACCGACACCGGCCCGTCCTCGGCGAGGGTGTCCTGCAACGACTTCGACGCCACGTACTCCATGACGATCCACGGATCGCCGTCGGTACGCAGCACGTCGAAGATGCGGACCACGTTGACGTGGTTGAGCCGGGCGATGGCCCGCGCCTCGCGCAGCGAACGCTCCCGCATCTCGCGGCGTTCCTCGTCGGTGAGGCCGGGCGGCGGCACCAACTCCTTGATGGCGACGTCGCGGTGCAACACCTCGTCGCGCGCCTTCCACACCCGACCCATGCCACCCTGGCCGAGCGGCGACAGAAGCCGGTATCGGTCAGCGACGAGTTGGGGAAGCGCGTTCGACATCGCTGAGACGGTACCCGGACCCGCCGACGCTCACACCGCCGGCACGCCACTGTGCGCTTCGGATGACGTCGGGCCGCGTACCCTGGCGGCATGTCTGCCGAAGAGCCGCTGTTCCGGGTCGTTCGCGGCGTGCCCACCGCCGAGGAATTGGCCGCTCTCGTCGGTGCGGTCATCATGCGGTCCCGCCCGCCCGCCGCCCCCACGCCCGCGACACCGTCCGAGTGGGCCCGCAGCGGCCGCCCCGCCGGCCGCACCACCTGGCGTGCCTCCGGCCTCCCCCGCTGACCGAACCGCCACGCGGGGGCTGCCAGAGTGGCGTCCAGCCGTTAATCTCACTCAGGGAAACGGTGCCGTGACGGATAGGGAGGATCGATGATCCCCGAAGAGGACCAGCCGGCGCCCTGGCTGCACAGCTACGGCGGCATCGAGGCCGACATCCGTCAGCTCCGCGAGTTCGCCGACCGGCTCGCCGCCGAGGTCGAACGCAACTACGCGCCCCACCTGTCGTACATCGCCGACGACATGTCCGCGCAGGTGCCCAACCCCTGCGACGCGTTCGTCGAGCTGGTCACCTTCCTGCACGCCCATCACGAGACGCAGCAGGCCACCACCGACATGGTGTACGCCGTCCGGGGCGCAACCGGCCACCTCGCCGCCGTCGCCGACCGGGTCGCCACCCAGTACTCCGACAGCGACGCCTTCTCCGCCGCCCGCGCCGTGGACGTCCAACGGGCCCTCGCCGACCCCGGGACCGTCCTGCCCGGCGGCCGCACGCCGACGCTCACCGATCCCACCGGCCCCGAGAGCCAGAGGCCGGTGGTCCTGCCATGATCGAACGGGGCAACGGCCGCACCGCCGGCCAGACCGCCTGGCATTTGATGGACGTCAACAGCATGTGGGCGTGCCTCCAGGACCACGACACCACCAACCATTGGAAACAGGTCGCCGGTTGGCGCAAGGTCTGCGACCTGGCCCAGATTCACCTCGGCCGGCTCCAGGAGTACCGGCGCGGACTCGCCGAAGCGTGGCCCCCGGAGACCAGCGCGGCCTCCGGCACGTACCTCGCCCAACTCGACGACCTGATCACCAAGGTTCGGCACACCCACGACGCCGCCGCCGCCAACTACACCGCGCTGTCCGCCGCCACCCAGGCCATCGGCACCACCCGCGCCGAGCTTCGCAAGATCCACGAGGAGTACGCGGCCAAGCTCCACCAGAAGCAGGCGTACGACGCCACAGCCGCCGACCCGAAAGCGATCATGGGCAACCGGGTCGTCGACCCACCGGTGAGCGACGGCGACCTGGAACGGCTGAATGTTCAGGCGCGGGGAATGATGTTCAACCTCAGCGGCGAACTCCAACAAGCCCAAGCCACCCTCCAAAAACCCCCACCGCCGCCTCGACGAGCCGGCCACCAGCCGAACGACCCGGACACTTACGGCTCCAGCACTCAAGGTCCCGTCATACCGCCCATCGTCGCTATACCGATGACACCGGCCACCGTTCCAAGCAAGGCGGGAAACGTACCCCCCTCTGGGCTTGCGCCTGTTCAGGCCGCGTCAGGGGTGGGGCCGGTGCTCGGCGGAACAAGTTCGACTCTGATGCCGGGCTCGACGAGCCTCAACTTGCCCGGGCCGGGAACTCCTCCGCTGGCACCACCCACGGCATCCACGGGCCTGACGCCCGGCATCCCGTTCGGGCCTGCCGGCGACCTGACTTTACGGCGCCCTTCAGGTGCCAACCCCCAGCTCGGAACCGAGAATCTTGCTCAGCGCCCGGCAACCCCGACCGCCGGTCGGCCCATGCCACCAGGAGGCCTCATTGGAGGCATACCAGGCATAGGCGCAGGTCAACCTGGTTCAACCCAAAACTCGCCTCGCCGGGTCAACCCAGTCGGCGGTGTCATTGGCGGCGGCGGAGCGGGCACAGCGCCGAGCGGGGGCGCGGGTTCTCGACCTGGATCAGGCCGCGGCTCCCCAGCAACGTTTGGCATCTCACCAGTGGGCGGGGCGCCGGGGATGACGGCCTCCTCCGGAGCTCAGCCAGCCTCTCTCCGACCGAACGACCGAAGGCAGGCAGACGACAACAGCACCTCCCTTTGGGATCCCGATCATCCATGGGAGACCGAAAAGGGTGTAGCGCCGGTGGTCCGTCCGCCAAACGATGACGGGCCTATTGACCCAGGGCCAGCCATCGGGCTCAGTCGATAATGTCAGTTCTTGTCAAGATCACAGCCAGTGCGCTGATTTTGCTAATTGGACTTACGTCGCAACAATTTTCGTGCTCCGTGTACACCCCTCCAGCACGTGCCGACGTCGAGCCAATCCGAAGTGATCAATGGCACCTCATGTTCTTGAAGGTTGCCGAGGCGCAGATGATCAGCAAGGGTGACGGGATCGTTGTGGCGGTGCCCGACACTGGCGTTGACCCTCACCCCGACCTTAGTGAAAACCTGCTTACAGGGATCGACACTGTCGCTGGGGGTTCAGGAGATGGCCGCAAAGACTCGAACAGTCACGGCACGAGCATGGCAGGACTAATCGCAGCACACGGCAGGGCTAGCGACACAGGCGCACTCGGCATCGCCCCTCGATCCAAGATCCTCCCAATAATGGCCTCCACCTCCGACAATTTCGGGGAAGCAGACGATCTCGCTGCAGCTATCGAATACGCCATATCTGAAAGCGCTCAGGTTATAAGCATCTCCAGTGGAGGAGCGTCGACACCTCGACTCGTCCGGGCAGTAGAGACCGCAATCGCAGCGAATATCGTAATCGTGGCCGCCGCCGGGAATGTTCCAAATCAGCCTATCTCCTACCCGGCCAGCGAGGAGGACGTAATTGCCGTGGGTGGCGTTGATCGTCTTGGGCGACACGCTGCGTTTTCCGCCACCGGACCGGAAGTCGACGTGGTGGCACCTGCGGTAGATATTTACAGCACCAGCTACGGCGGAAAATATTCGAAGGGCACGGGCACTTCGAGCGCTACAGCGATCGTGGCTGGGGCCGCGGCGTTGATCAGGTCCAAGTACCCCTACCTGCCGGCGCAGGAGGTGGCGCATCGACTCACGGCCACCGCCATCGACAAGGGCCCACCTGGTCGGGACGACGAGTACGGGTACGGCGTGATCGATCTCGTGGCAGCGCTGACTGCGGACGTACCTCCGTTGGGATTTGAGTCCGTCAGCGCTCCGGCCGACGCTGGCCCGACCGCGACGGCCGACGCTCGGTCTGGCGGGGGTGATGATGGCGCGCAAGTTCGCGGCCTGATCACTCTCGCTGTGATCGCGGCCGTTGGTGTCGGATGGGCGCTGGTGGCGCGTCGTCGGCGGCGCGGCGACGATCCGCCACCCCGGATCAGTCGCTGACCGGCTGGCAGGCGTTGATCAACTCGGGTTGCTTGATATCGCGGTGTCCGAGCAAGCGGGATACCGCGATTTCCATGAAGTGGAGTCGATCCTGGTAGGCCGGCGGGTTGATCGACTTCATGTCGGTGATGTGGGGGTTTCGATGCTGCTTGATACGCCGATATCGGCGATGTGGAGTGGATCAAGGGCGCGGGACCGCGCGAGGATCACGGGCGCCGGACCGCGCGACGCCGGACCACGCGAGGATCACGGGCGCGGGACCGCGCGAGGATCACGGGCGCCGGACCGCGCGGGATCACGGGCGTGGGCCGGGTGGACAGGTGTGGTGCGTGGTGAGCCGGTAACGTCGGGCTGGTGTCTGATTCTCTGCCGCTCCGCCTCGTGCTCGCCTCGGCCAGCCCTGCTCGTCGCAAGTCTCTTCAGGCCGCCGGCATCGAGCCAGAAGTGCTGGTCAGCGGGGTGGACGAATCCGTTGTGGTGACCGATCGGGCCGAGGACCTGTGCCTGGAACTGGCTCGACTCAAGGCCCAGGCGGTGTTGGCCCGACTGAGTCCGGCCGCCGGCGCTAGCGAGGACACCGGGACCGGAAATGCGGCCGACCCCGGGACCGGTCAGCAGACCCTGATCATCGGCTGCGACTCGGTGCTCGCGTTCGACGGGGAGATTCTCGGCAAGCCGGTGGATCCGGCGGACGCCACCCGGCGCTGGTTGCGGATGCGGGGGCGCAGCGGGGTGCTGCACAGCGGGCACTGTCTGATCGACGCTGCCAGCGGGCGGCGTGCGGAGGCGGTCGCCTCGACTACCGTCCACTTTGCGGACATCAGCGACGACGAGATCGCCGCGTACGTCGCCACCGGTGAGCCGCTGGCGGTGGCAGGCGCGTTCACGATCGACGGGTTGGGTGGGCCGTTCGTGGAGCGGATCGAGGGCGACCCGGGGACCGTGGTCGGGCTTTCGATGCCGCTGCTGCGTCGGCTCCTCGCCGAACTGGGGCTGCAGATCACGGACCTGTGGACAAGTGTCGCGCCGGGCGGCCAATCGGTCGAGCCGCTCGGTAACGTCCGCTCATGACCACGAAGTCGATCCCGCTGACCGATGAGTTGCACGCCTACCTGGTCGCGCACGGCGCACCACCGGACGAGATCATCCGGGATCTGGCCGAGGAGACCCGGTCGGTGCTGCCGGAGCACGCCACCATGCAGGTGGCGCCGGAGCAGGCTGCGTTCCTGACGTTCCTGACCCGGCTGCTGGACGTACGGCAGGCCGTCGAGGTCGGCACGTTCACCGGCCTGTCGGCGCTGGCCATCGCCCGGGGGTTGCCCGACGGCGGGCGGTTGACCTGCTTCGACATCTCGGAGGAGTTCACAGGCATAGCGCGGCGGTACTGGGCCCGTGCGGGCGTGCAGGACAGGATCGACCTGCGGATCGGCCCGGCCGGCGAGACGCTGCGGGAGTTGCCGCAGGAACGTCACCTGGACTTCGCGTTCATCGACGCCGACAAGACCGGATACCCGGTCTACTGGGCCGAGCTGGTGCCCCGGATGCGGCCGGGCGGGGTGATCGCCGTCGACAACGTGCTGCGCGGCGGGCGGGTGATCGCCCCGCGAGATGCGAACGACCGGGCGATCGCCGCCTTCAACGACGAGGTGCTCGCCGACGTGCGGGTCGACCCGGTGATGCTGCCGATCGCCGACGGCCTCACCCTCGCCCGGGTGCGCTGACCGCCGCCGCGACCGTCGCGCATCCACCACCGAACGCCTGCACCCAAGCGAGCGCCGCGACCGTCGCGCATCCACCACCGAGCGCCTGCACCCAAGCGAGCGCCGCGACCGTCGCGCATCCACCACCGAACGCCTGCACCCAAGCGAGCGCCGCGACCGCCGCGCGTCCACCACCACGGAGCGCCGACACCCAAGCGCCAAGCGCGGCCACGAGCGCGAAGATCGGGGTGCCCGCGCACTGCGGGCACCCCGATCGTCAGAACGTCAGCGGACGCTGCGGGCGAACTGGCGGGCGGCCCAGAAGACGCCCAGCGCGGCGAGGACCGCGGTGATGGTGAGGCCCTGCCAGACCTTGTCGCTGCCCAGGTCGCCGGCGAAGAGCGCGCGGGTGCCGTCGACCGCCCAGGAGAACGGGTTCCAGTCGGCGATGCCCTGCAACCAACCCGGTGCGAAGGTCAGCGGGAGCAGGATGCCGGAGAGCAGCAGCACCGGCTGCGCCACGGTGTTCATCAGCGGGGCCAGCGCGTCCTCGCTCTTGACCTTGAGTGCGACGCCGTACGAGACGGCCGAGGTCATGAGCGCGATGAGGGCGAGCATGAGGTACGCGAGCAGCAGGTCACCGATGAACACCCGCAGGTCGAACAGGAGCGCCAGCAGGGTGATGATGACGGCCTGCACGATGAGCGAGACCACGTCGCGCAGTGAGCGGCCGAGCAGTAGGGCGAGCCGGCTGATCGGGGTGACCCGGGACCGTTCGATGACGCCTGCGCGCAGCTCGGCGATCAGGCCGAAGCCCTGGAACAGGCCGCCGAAGATGGCAAGCAGCACCAGCAGACCCGGCACGAAGATCTTGTAGGCGGCGGCCTGGGTGGGCGCGTTCAGGGCCGGCTTGAGCAGCGGGGCGAAGAGCAGCAGGTACATCACCGGCTGGAACACGCCGACGAAGACCCAGATCGGGTTGCGCAGCAGAAGCTGGATCTGCCGCTGGAAGATCAGCCACGTGTCACGGGCGAATTTCATGAGTCGTCTCTCCGGTGGTCAGGACTCGCGCAGCGAGCGGCCGGTCTTGGTGAGGAAGACGTCGTCCAGGCTGGGCCGGTGCAGCTCGATCGAGCGCAGCTCCAGCCCGGCGTGGTCGAGTCGGCGCAGCACCTGGGGAATGGCTGTGGCGCCCTCGTCGACGTAGAGGCGCAGGCCGCCCTCGTCGGCAGTCTCCAGCTTGTTGACGTACGGCTCGCCGTCGAGCAACTGGGCGGCCTGCGGGGTGGCGGCCAGGTCGAGACCGACAAGCACCACGTCGCCGGAGATCTCCCGCTTGAGGTCGGTTGGCGTGCCCTCGGCGACGACCTCGCCGTTGTCCATGATCGCGATCCGGTCGCAGAGCGCGTCGGCCTCGTCCAGGTAGTGCGTGGTGATGAAGACTGTCATTCCGTCGTTGCGCAGTCGCCGGATCTCGTCCCACATGTGGGCGCGGCTCTGCGGGTCGAGGCCGGTGGTCGGCTCGTCCAGGAAGACGATCTTCGGCTCGTGGATGATGCCGAGCGCGATCTCGACGCGCCGACGCTGGCCGCCGGAGTAGGTCTTGCACTTGCGGTCGGCGTACTCGGTGAGCTGGAAGGCATCCAGCGCGCGGGTGGCGCGCTGCTGCGCGTCGGCCTTGCCGATGCCGTACATCCGGGCGTGCAGCACCAGTTCCTCGCGGGCGGTGGACTCGTCCCAGGTGCTGCCGCCCTGTGGGACGTACCCGATGCGACGCCGCACCTCCGCCGGGTCCTTGCGCAGGTCGGCGCCGGCGATGGTGGCCTCGCCGCCGTCGGGCTCGATGAGCGTGGCGAGCATCCGCAGCGTGGTGGTCTTGCCGGCGCCGTTGGGACCGAGGAAGCCGAAGATCTCACCCTCGGCGACCTTGAGGTTGACGCCGCGCACGGCGTCCACCGTCTTCGTCTCTCGACCCGCGCGGGAGCGGAACGACTTCCGCAGCCCCCTGGTCTCGATCATTTCTGCTCCTGGTCGGTCGGGCCGGTCGAGCCGGCCGTCGAGTGGGACGACGCCGGACGGCGCACTCCCCCGCTGTGCCGCCAGCAGGCTAACGCGATATAGCTTTTCTAGTCAACGTTGATTATTCAGCAGTGGTCGGCCGACCAACCTCGCGGCCGTCCTTCCACCCCGACCAACCCTCGACGTCTTCCAGCTCAGCAGGCAGGTACGACACTCCCGAGTCGATCCGCTCCGCGATCCGCTCGCACCAGCCCATCTCCGCCTCCGCCCGCGCCGCCCACAGCTCGAACATCCAACCCACGTGCACCGGCTTGCGATTACGCACCCAGTCCGATTCCAGGGACGCGCGCATCGACTCGACGCCGGCGCGCAGCAGGTTGGCCCGGTTGCGCAGGGCCGCGGCGGCCTCGGCGCGGGGCATGGCGGGCAGGAAGGAGAAGGCCACCGCGAAGGGGTCGGACGGCTCGCTGAGGTTCCACCAGAAGTTGCGCAGCAGCGTCTCGAACTCGTCCTCGCCCTTGATGGTCACCTCGTAGGTGGTCCGGGCCGGACGGGCACCGACCTGCTCGGTGGCGACGGCACGGAGCAGCCCCTCCTCGGTGAGCTTGCGCAGCGCGTGGTAGATCGAGCCGGGCTGCACGTTCGCCCACTTGTCGGCGCTCCAGCTCAACAGCTCGCGGCGCACGTCGTAGCCGTGCACGGGCTGCATCCACCGCACCAGGCCGAGAATCATCATCCGAGTCGCAGACACCCCGCAAGCGTAATAGCCAAGTTTGACTAACTTCAGTGCCGCACCCCACACTGAGCGATCGTTAGGGTCAGCAGGGGTGGCCGATACACTCCCGGTCAGTAACCTGCCGGGAGGAGCCACGAGGTGCGCAAGGTACTCATCGCCAACCGCGGCGAGATCGCCGTCCGGGTCATCCGCGCCTGCCGTGACGCCGGCCTGGGCAGCGTCGCCGTGTACGCGGACTCCGACCGGGACGCCCTGCACGCGACGCTCGCGGACGAGGCGTACGCGCTCGGCGGGGACAGCGCGACCGAGACGTACCTGCGCATCGACAAGCTGCTCGACGTCGCCGCCCGCGCCGGCGCCGACGCCGTGCACCCCGGCTACGGCTTCCTCTCCGAGAACGCCGACTTCGCCCAGGCTGTCATCGACGCCGGGCTGACCTGGATCGGCCCCACCCCGCAGGCGATCCGCGACTTGGGCGACAAGGTGACCGCCCGGCACATCGCCCAGCGCGCCGGCGCCCCGCTGGTCCCCGGCACGCCGGACCCGGTGGGCAGCCCGGACGAGGTGATGGCGTTCGCCGTCGACCACGGGCTGCCGGTCGCCATCAAGGCCGCGTTCGGCGGTGGCGGGCGCGGCCTCAAGGTCGCCCGGACCATGGAGGAGATCCCCCAGCTCTTCGAGTCGGCCACCCGCGAGGCGGTCGCGGCGTTCGGTCGGGGTGAGTGCTTCGTCGAGCGCTACCTGGACCAGCCCCGGCACGTCGAGGCGCAGGTCCTCGCCGACCAGCACGGCAACGTGATCGTGGTGGGCACCCGGGACTGCTCCCTGCAGCGCCGGCACCAGAAGCTCGTGGAGGAGGCGCCCGCGCCGTTCCTCACCGACGCCCAGCGTGCCCAGATCCACGACAGTGCCAAGGCGATCTGCCGGGAGGCCGGCTACCACGGCGCCGGCACGGTGGAGTACCTGGTCGGCACGGACGGCACGATCTCCTTCCTGGAGGTCAACACCCGGCTCCAGGTCGAGCACCCGGTCACCGAGGAGACCGCAGGCATCGACCTCGTCCGCGAGCAGTTCCGGATCGCCGACGGCGAGAAGCTGCGGATCACCGCGGACCCGACGCCGCGCGGGCACGCCATCGAGTTCCGTATCAACGGCGAGGACCCGGGCCGCAACTTCCTGCCCGCGCCGGGCACCGTCACCACGTTGCGCCTGCCCAGCGGCCCGGGCGTCCGGGTGGACACCGGCATCTCGGCCGGCGACGTGATCGGTGGCAACTTCGACTCGCTACTGGCCAAGGTGATCATCGTCGGCGAGACGCGGACCGAGGCGTTGGAGCGCGCCCGCCGCGCGCTCGACGAGATGGTCGTCGACGGGATGGCCACCGCGCTGCCGTTCCACAGGCTGGTCGTGCGGGACGAGGCGTTCACCGCCGAACCGTTCACCGTGCACACCCGGTGGATCGAGACCGAGTTCCACAACACCGTGCCGCCGTTCGCCGCCGCCGGCGGCGGCGTCGAGGCGCCGGCCGAACGCGACACCGTCGTGGTCGAGGTGGGCGGCAAGCGCATCGAGGTCAGCCTCCCCGCCGGCTTCGGCGGGAGTACGACCACCGCGGCACCCACCTCCCGCAAGCCGACCCGACGCGGGGGCGGGGCCACGGCGGGCGCCCCGGTCAGCGGCGACGCGCTCACGTCTCCCATGCAGGGCACCATCGTCAAGATCGCGGTCGCCGAGGGTGACACGGTGGCGGAGGGCGACCTGGTGGTGGTGCTGGAGGCGATGAAGATGGAGCAGCCGTTGCACGCCCACAAGGCGGGTACGGTCAGCGGGCTCACCGCCGAGGTCGGTGCCGTGATCACCGCCGGGGCACCCATCTGCACCATCTCCTGACGTGCTTTGACCCGGGTCCTGCCACTTCGTCCTGCCGACGGGAGTGCGGCGGGGGTGGTTTGCGGCACCGAGGCGGGCGCGGACGGCCGTGGCCGGGAATGATGGCCGGGTGCGGTTCCTTCACGGCGCGGCCCCCGCGCACGACCTGACCTATACCGACGTCTTCATGGCGCCGGCCCGCTCCGACCTCGGCTCCCGGCTGGACGTGGACCTGTCCACAGGTGACGGCACCGGCACGACCATCCCGCTTGTGGTGTCGAACATGACTGCGGTCGCCGGGCGGCGGATGGCCGAGACGGTGGCCCGGCGGGGCGCTGTCGCCGTGATCCCGCAGGACATCCCGATCGAGGTCGTCGCGAACGTCGTCGCCTGGGTCAAGCAGCGGCACCTGGTCTACGACACGCCCATCACCCTGGGCCCCACCGAGACCGTCGGCGACGCCATCCACCTGCTGCCGAAGCGGTCGCACGGCGCGGTCATCGTGGTCGACGAGGCCGGTCGGCCGGTGGGAGTGGTCACCGAGGCGGACACCCTGGGCGTGGACCGGTTCGCCCAACTGCGGCACGTGATGTCCACCGAGCTGCACACCGTTCCGGCGGACGCGGACCCGCGTACCGGCTTCGACCTGCTCTCCGCCGGCCGGCGCCGGCTCGCCCCGGTGGTGGACGCCGACGGTCGGCTGGTCGGGGTGCTCACCCGACAGGGCGCGCTGCGGGCCACCCTCTACACGCCTGCCGTGGACGACCGGGGTCGGCTGCGCGTCGCGGCGGCGGTCGGGATCAACGGCGACGTCACAGGCAAGGCCGCCGCGCTGCTGGAGGCAGGTGTGGACACGCTTGTCGTGGACACCGCGCACGGCCACCAGGAGCGGATGATCTCGGCGTTGCGGGCGGTGCGCAAGCTGGACCCGGGCGTACCGGTGGCGGCCGGCAACGTGGTCACCGCCGAGGGCGTCCGCGATCTGGTCGAGGCGGGTGCCGACATCATCAAGGTGGGTGTCGGTCCGGGCGCGATGTGCACGACCCGGATGATGACCGGGGTGGGTCGGCCGCAGTTCTCCGCCGTGCTCGACTGCTCGACGGCGGCCCGGGAGTTGGGCCGGCACGTCTGGGCCGACGGCGGCGTTCGGCACCCCCGCGACGTGGCGCTCGCGCTCGCCGCCGGCGCGTCGAACGTGATGATCGGCTCCTGGTTCGCCGGCACCTACGAGTCTCCCGGCGACCTCTACACCGAGCCGGACGGTAGGCGGTACAAGGAGAGCTTCGGGATGGCCTCGGCGCGCGCTGTCAGCGCCCGTACCGCCGACGACAGCCCGTACGACCGGGCCCGCAAGGCGGTGTTCGAGGAGGGCATCTCCTCGGCCCGGATGTATCTGGACCCCACCCGGCCCGGCGTCGAGGACCTGATCGACGAGATCATCGCCGGCGTACGCAGCGCGTTCACCTACGCGGGAGCACGGGACCTCACGCAGTTCCACGAGCGGGCGATCGTCGGCGTGCAGAGCGCCGCCGGTTTCACCGAGGGAATGCCCCTGCCCACGAGCTGGTAACCCCCACCTCGGTTCGGTCGATCATGAAGGTGCTGCCCACGACACGCCGATGCGGACGGCAGTAACTTCATGATCAGCGAGGGCTGGGCACTGGCGGTGGCCTTGCTGTCAGCGGGTTGCGACGTTGTGTGCGATCGGCCAGGCGGCGAGTGACCAGGGTTGCGATTATTTCGTTTGGCCCCTGACTATCAGGGGGCTAACCTAACCCCGTGGAACTCGTCACCCTTCAGGATGTGCCGCTCGGTCGGCTGTTGGTGGTGGCCGGACACCTCGTCGGGCAGCGGTGGAACCGCTACCTCGCCGAGGAGCACGGCCTCACCCAGGCCGGCATGATCACCCTGATAACGCTCGCCCGGCACGGCGAGCTGCCGCACCGCCAGGTCGCCGAGAAGGGGTTCGTCCGCCCGGCGACCCTGACCGGCATCGTGGACACGCTTGAGCGCGACGGGCTTGTCGAGCGGCAGCGCGACGACAACGACAGGCGCAGCATCCGACTCGCCATCACCCCCGCCGGGCGGGAGCGGGTGGCCGCACTCAACGCCCTCATGCACTCCGGACGTCCGCTCACCTCGGTCGACGCCGACCCGGCGAAGGCCCAGGTGATCCGGGAGTTCCTGCTCGAGGTCATCGGCAGCGGGGACGACCCGCGGATGACCGGACGACCCACCGACGCGAAGGAACCGTCGTGCTGATCCGACTGTTGCGCGGCCAACTGCGCACCTACCAACGACCGCTGCTGGCGGTGGTGCTGCTCCAGTTCGTGGGCACCATGGCCTCGCTCTACCTGCCCAGCCTCAACGCGGACATCATCGACAAGGGCGTGGCCCGGGGCGACACCGGCTACATCGTCCAGACCGGCGGCTGGATGCTGCTGGTCAGCCTGGTCCAGATCATCTGCTCGATCGCCGCCGTCTACCTCGGCGCCCGGACCGCGATGGGCTTCGGCCGGGACGTCCGCGCCCGGCTGTTCGCACACGTCAACCGCTTCTCCGCCCGCGAGGTGGCCCGGTTCGGGGCGCCGTCGCTGATCACCCGCAACACCAACGACGTGCAACAGGTGCAGATGCTCGTGCTGATGAGCTGCACCATGCTTGTCGCCGCACCGATCATGAGCGTCGGCGGCGTGTTCATGGCGCTGCGCGAGGACATCGGGCTCTCCTGGCTGATGCTGGTAAGCGTGCCGGTGCTGGCGGTCGCGCTGAGCGCGATCATCCGGCGGATGGTGCCGGGCTTCCGGCTGATGCAGACCCGGATCGACACGGTCAACCGGGTGCTGCGCGAGCAGATCACAGGCATCCGGGTGGTCCGCGCCTTCGTCCGCGAGCCGTACGAGACGGAGCGCTTCGGTGTCGCCAACGCCGACCTGACCGCCACCGCCCTGCGTACCGGACGGTTGTTGGCGTTGATCTTCCCGGTGGTCATGCTGGTGCTGAACGTGTCAAGCGTGGCGGTGCTCTGGTTCGGCGCGCAGCGGGTCGACTCGGGCGCGATCGAGATCGGCGCGCTCACCGCGTTCCTGCAGTACCTGATGCAGATCCTGATGGCCGTGATGATGGCCACCTTCATGCTGATGATGGTGCCCCGGGCCGCGGTCTGCGCCGAGCGGATCGTCGAGGTGCTGGACACCGACTCCTCTGTGGTTCCGGCCGCCACCCCGGTCAGCGACCTGCCCACCCGGGCCGAGCTGGAGCTGCGAGCGGTGCGCTTCCAGTACCCGGGCGCGGTCGAGCCGGTGCTGCGCGACATCTCCTTCACCGCTACCCCGGGCACCACCACAGCGATCATCGGCAGCACCGGCGCGGGCAAGACGACACTGCTGTCACTCATCCCCCGCCTGGTGGACGTCACAGGCGGCGCGGTGCTCGTCGACGGGGTGGACGTCCGCGAGTTGGAACCGGACGAGCTGTGGCGACGCATCGGCCTGGTGCCGCAGCGGCCGTACCTGTTCACCGGCACTGTCGCCAGCAACCTGCGCTACGGCAACCCGGACGCGACCGACGAGGAGCTGTGGGAGGCGCTGGAGATCGCCCAGGCCCGCGACTTCGTGGCGCAGATGCCCGGCGGCCTGGACGCGCCGATCGCCCAGGGCGGCAGCACCGTCTCCGGTGGCCAGCGGCAACGCCTGGCCATCGCCCGGGCCCTGGTCCGGCAGCCGGAGATCTACCTCTTCGACGACTCGTTCTCCGCGCTGGACCTCGGTACCGACGCGCGGCTGCGGGCGGCGCTGCGTCCGGTCACCGCGCAGTCGGCAGTGGTGATCGTGGCCCAGCGGGTGTCCACGATCGTCGACGCCGACCAGATCATCGTGCTCGAGAACGGAGGGGTCGTCGGAGTGGGACGACATGCGGAGTTGTTGGAGACCTGCCCGACGTACGCCGAGATCGTGGCTTCCCAGCAGACGGCGGAGGTGCCGGCATGAGCGAGCCCGACGAGTCGCGGACCGCGACCGTACCCAGTCAGAAGCCGGGCGGCGACGCGCCGCAACCCGGCGGCGGCGCGCCGACGCCGAAGCGGCTGCCCGCCGGCCGCCCGGGCGGCGGCCCGCCCTGGATGAGCGCCGGGATGCCCGCCGAGAAGTCGATGAACTTCGGGCCGTCGGCCCGCCGGTTGCTCGGTCGGCTGCGCCCGCACCGGCTGCACCTGACCGCGATCATCACCCTGGCCGTGGTGAGCGTCGGGTTCAGCGTGGCCGGTCCGAAGATCCTCGGCCATGCCACCGACCTGATCTTCAGTGGGGTCATCGGTCGACGACTGGACCCGGGCACCACCACCGCGCAGGCCGTCGCGGCGCAGCGGGCCAGCGGCAACGACGGCTTCGCCGACATGCTGGCCCGGATGGACGTGGTGCCCGGTGTGGGCATCGACTTCGACGCGCTGCGTCGGGTGCTGCTGCTGGCGCTCGGGCTCTACCTGGCGGCGAGCGTGCTGTCGTGGTGGCAGGGCTGGCTGCTCAACGGGGTGGTCCAGCGCACCGTGCTGCGGCTGCGCGCCGAGGTGGAGGAGAAGCTCAACCGACTGCCGCTGCCCTACTTCGACAGGCAGCCACGCGGTGAACTGCTGAGCCGGGTCACCAACGACATCGACAACATCTCGACAAGCCTCCAGCAGACCCTGAGCCAGCTGCTCACCTCGCTGCTGACAGTTGTCGGCGTGCTTGTCGTGATGTTCTGGATCTCACCGCTGCTGGCCCTGGTGGCCCTTGTCGCCGTCCCGCTGTCGGTGCTTGTCACCCAACGCATCGCCAAGCGCTCCCAGCAGCAGTTCATCGCCCAGTGGAAGCACACAGGCGAGCTGAACGGCCAGATCGAGGAGGCGTACACCGGTCACGAGCTGGTCAAGGTGTTCGGCCGGCAGCGCGAGGTGGAGGCCGAGTTCCACGCGAAGAACGAGGAGCTGTTCCGGGCCAGCTTCGGCGCCCAGTTCGTCTCCGGGATCATCATGCCGTCGATGATGTTCATCGGAAACCTGAGCTACGTGGCGATCGCCGTGGTCGGCGGGCTCCGGGTGGCCTCCGGCACGATGAGCCTCGGCGACGTGCAGGCGTTCATCCAGTACTCCCGCCAGTTCACCCAGCCGCTGACCCAGCTCGCCTCGATGGCCAACCTGCTCCAGTCCGGGGTGGCGTCGGCCGAGCGCGTCTTCGCGGTGCTCGACGCCGACGAGCAGAGCCCCGATCCGGTCGAACCGGCGCGGGTCGTCGACCCGCACGGCCGGGTCGAGTTCGAGCACGTCTCCTTCCGGTACACGCCGGACAAGCCGCTTATCGACGACCTGTCGCTGGTCGCCGAGCCGGGGCACACGGTGGCAATCGTCGGCCCGACCGGCGCCGGCAAGACCACCCTGGTCAACCTGGTCATGCGGTTCTACGAGCTGGACGCCGGTCGGATCACGCTCGACGGCGTGGACATCACCACGATGCGCCGCGACGACCTGCGCGGCCGGATCGGCATGGTGCTCCAGGACACCTGGCTGTTCGGCGGCACCATCCGCGACAACATCGCGTACGGCCGGCCGGACGCGACCGAGGAGGAGATCGTCGCCGCGGCTCGGGCCACCTTCGTGGACCGCTTCGTGCGCAGCCTCCCGGACGGCTACGACACGGTCATCGACGAGGAGGGCAGCAATGTCAGCGCCGGCGAGAAGCAGCTCATCACCATCGCCCGGGCGTTCCTGGCCGAACCGTCCCTGCTGATCCTGGACGAGGCGACCAGCTCGGTGGACACCCGTACCGAAGTGCTGCTCCAGCGGGCGATGGCCGCGCTGCGCTCGGACCGGACCAGCTTCGTCATCGCGCACCGGCTCTCCACCATCCGCGACGCCGACCTGATCCTGATGATGGAGGACGGCCGGATCGTCGAGCAGGGCACCCACGAGCAGTTGCTCGCCGCCCAGGGCGCGTACCACAGGCTCTACCGCTCGCAGTTCACAGGCGCCGCGGTCGACGAGGAACCAGCCGCGCCCGCCGGGGCCCAGCCGGCGTCGGTCTGAGGGCGGACCGCCGTGCGCGCCACACGATCGACGACGGTCCGCCCCGGGCCGGTGGGCGGGTCAGTCCGCCGGGAGCAGGTCGGCCGCGCGGGCGGCGACCTGCCCGCCGATCAGGGCGAGCGCGGCGGCGGCGGGCATCGGGTCCAGGGCGCGGCCACCACGCAGGCGCAGCGCGAGGCGTCCGTCGGCCACCTCCCGGGCACCCAGCACCCCGAGGTACGGGACACGGCGGCGAGCCGCGTCCCGGACCCGGGCGCCCAGCGAGCCGGCGGCGTCGACCTCCACCCGCAGGCCGGCGTCGACGGCCCGCCGGGCCAGCTCGGCCGCCGCGTCGGCCTGTCCGTCGTCCACCGGCAGCAACACCAACTGCACTGGCGCGAACCAGGCCGGGAACGCGCCCTCGTGCACCTCGATGAGGTACGCGAACAGCCGCTCCATGCTGCCGACCAGGCTGCGGTGCAGCATGACGGGCCGACGCCTGCTGCCGTCGGAATCGGTGTACGACAGGTCGAACCGCTCGGGTTTGTCGAAGTCCACCTGAATGGTGGAGATGGTCGACTCCCGGCCGGCCGCGTCCACGATCTGAATGTCGATCTTCGGACCGTAGAAGGCGGCCTCCCCGGGCGCCTCGACGTAGTCCACCCCGTCCAGCGCTCCCCGGAGCAGGTCCTCCGCGCGGGCCCACTGCGCGTCGTCGCCGACGTACTTCTCGCCCGGCCCGCGCAGCGACAGTCGGAGCCCGGCCGGACGGACGCCGAGCGCGGCGTGCGCTTCGCGGATCAGCCGGAGGACCTCCGCGACCTCCGCGCCCACCTGCTCGGGAGCGCAGAAGGTGTGCGCGTCGTTGAGCGAGATCGCGCGTACCCGGGACAGCCCACCGAGCACCCCGGAGCGCTCCGAGCGGTACATCCCGCCCAGCTCCGCGATCCGCAGCGGCAACTCCCGGTAGGAGCGGCCCCGAGCACGGAACACCAACGCGTGGTGCGGGCAGAGCGCCGGGCGGAGCACGAACTCGTCGTCGGCGCTGAGCCGCATCGGCGGGAACATGTCGTCGGCGAAGTAGCCGAGGTGACCGGAGAGTTCGAACAGTTCGCGCTTGCCCAACGGCGGCGAGTAGACGTGCTGGTGGCCGGAGCGGCGCTCCAGATCCCGCACGTACTCCTCGACGGCGTGCCGGGCGGCGGCGCCTGCCGGCAGCCAGATCGGCAGGCCGGCGCCGGCCAGCGGATCGGAGACGAAGAGGTCCAGCTCACGGCCGAGCCTACGGTGGTCGATCATGTCGGGCTCCTGGATCGGGGACGACCCGGAGGCGACCTGGACACCGAACGCCGCGCGGCCCTCGGGGCGGATCACCCCGGGGCCTGGTCGACTGTGGTTACGTCAGAGCGGCGCGCCGGGGACACCCGGCGTCGTGGTCACCACTACCGCGCTGCGCATACGGCGACGCTACCCGTCGGGCGGTCGAGGACGCACCCGGATTTGCGGCGGTGGGAGAGGGGTTGGGCCGCCGGCGCGGGACCCGCCGGCGGCCCTGGGCGACCCGAATCGTCAGGAACGGGGGACCCGACGGGCTGGGCCGCGCCGACAACGGTACGCCGACGGACGCCGATCCGCCGACCGCCTCGGGCCGCTGTGGGACGGTCGCCGACCCGTCACCTGAGGGGTGTTCGCCTCGTTGGACCGGGGTGGCCCTGTGGTGTCGGCGGTCACGACGGGACGGGGCCGTCCACGGTGACGCCGGCCACGCCGTCAGGCTCAAGACACCCAATCGGCCGCATCCGGCGAGGTGGCAGGCGTGCCCGAACTACTGACTGACGTCGCGTCGCCGACGTGGGCGTACCTGGTGCTGCTCGGCCTCCTGATCGCGGACGCCTTCGTACCGGTGATACCCACCCAGATCGTCATGATCACCAGCGGCGCGCTCACCGTGTACGGCGGCCTCAGCCTGCCGATCACCATCGCCGTCGGCGCGCTCGGCGTGTTCGCCGGTGACCTCGCCTGCTACCTGCTCGGCCGCGGCGCACCGGACCGGCGGGCGCCCCGGCACGCCGAGCCCAGCCGGGCCCGCCGGATGGCGAGCCGGGTCACGCAGGGACTGCGCCAACCCGGGCCGCTTGTCATCCTGCTCTGCCGCTTCGTGCCCGGCGGGCGCATGGCGGCCTGCTTCTCGGCCGGCCGCAGCCGCTATCCGTACCGACTGTTCGCGCTCTACGAGGCGATTGCCGCCCTCGGCTGGGCCACGTACGGCGCGCTGGTCGGGCACCTGGGCGGCACCGCGCTTACCGAGTCCGCCTGGCGGCTGGCAATCATCGCCACCGCCGCGGCGGCCGGCTTCGCCGCAGCCGGGTGGGCCATGACGCTGATCAGCGCCCGCCACGCCCGCACCGCCGCCGGAACCGACATCCCCATCGACTGAGTGTCGCCAGCACTGCGGGTATAAGCCTCGGTTCCAGGAGCACCTCACCAGCCTGGAGACCCTCCGCGCCTACGTCACCGGCCTCGGCGGCCATCTCGACGTCGTCGCTCGCATCGGGAACATTCAACTGAACGTCGCGTGATCTGACTGTGAGAGGTCATCCCGAGACGGCTTCAGCGGCCGAAGCCGGTCATCGAACTACATCTAGGGGTGGTCCCTCGGGGCGATGTCGGTGGGCTTCCCCGATCCGTTTGGGGTGTCCTCGGCAGCAGGCTGAGGCATGTCTCGAACCTGGAACACCGGTGTGGTGGCCCTCGGCGGAATCGCCCTGGCGGCGGTGCTCACCGTAATCGGTCACCTCGAGGTCAACGACGACCTCAATCCGTGGGCGCTGACCATCAGCGACTTCGCGGTCTCCGACCGTGGTGGCGTCATCGACGTCGCCATGGTGGTGCTGGCGCTCGCCAGCGTCGCCCTGCTGTACGGGCTGCGCCGCGCAGGCCCACCCCGGCCCCGCTCCGGTCGAACGGCCGAGCTGCTGCTCGGGGCCTGGGCGGCGGGGCTGCTGCTGGCCGCCGTCGTGCCGACCAATGAGCCGGGCACCGCCATGACCACCGCCTCCTACCTGCACCGGTACACGTCGGTGATCGCCTTCCTGGCGCTGCCGGTCGGCGGCTGGCTGCTCGCCCGCCGGCCCGACCTGGACGCGGCCGCCCGGACGCTGCGCACCCTGGCCCTACTCAGCCTGACCTTGGCGGCGGCGATGGTCTGGTCCGCCTACCCCGGTGACCGCGTGCTGATCGGCCTGGCCGAACGCCTGCTCATCCTCACCGAGGTGGCCGTTCTCGCCACCGTCGCCGTGATGCAGACCCGGCGGCTCACTCCAGCTCGTGGAGCATCAGCTGGCGGGCGGCCTCGGTGATGGAGCCGGACAGGCTCGGGTAGATCGTGATCGTCTGGGCCAACTCGTTGACCGTCAGGTTGTTCTCCACGGCCATGGTGATCGGCAGGATCAGCTCGCTGGCCTTCGGGGCGACGACCACGCCGCCGATCACCTGGCCGCTCGCCGGCCGGCAGAACAGCTTCACGAAGCCGTCGGAGAGGTCGTCCATCTTGGCGCGGGCGTTGCCGGACAGCGGCAGCATCACCTGCCGGGCCGGGGTCTTGCCCGCGTCCACCTCGTCCTGCGAGACGCCCACGGTGGCCAACTCCGGGTCGGTGAAGACGTTCGCCGCGACGGTCCGCAGCCGTAGTGGACGGACCGCCTCGCCGAGGGCGTGCCACATCGCGATCCGGCCCTGCATGGCGGCCACGCTCGCCAGCAGCAGCACGCCCGTGCAGTCACCGGCGGCGTAGATGCCTGGCACGTTCGTCCGGGAGACCCGGTCGACAGTGACGTAGCCGCCCCGGCCCAACTCCACGCCGTACTCGGCCAGGCCCAGGTTCGCGGTGTTGGGGATCGAGCCGACCGCGATCAGCGCGTGCGAGCCGGTGACCCTACGGCCGTCGGACAGCTCCACCTCCACCCCGTCGGCGGTACGCCGGACCGCGTCGGCGCGGGAGTTGTTGAGGATGTTCATGCCCCGATTGCGGAACACCCGCTCGATGGCCGACGCCGCGTCGGCGTCCTCGTGCGGCATCACCCGGTCCCGGCTGGAGACCAGGGTGACCTCGACGCCCATCGCCAGGTACGCGCTGGCGAACTCGGCGCCGGTCACGCCCGAGCCGACAACGATCAGGTGCTCGGGCAGCTCCGGCAGGTCGTACACCTGACGCCAGGTCAGGATGCGCTCCCCGTCGGGTACGGCGGTGGGCAACTGGCGCGGTGTCGAGCCGGTGGCCACCAGCACGGTGGACGCGGCGATCGAGTACTCCTCGCCGCCGTCGGCGGGGGTGACGATGACCCGGTGGGTGTGCCCGAGGGCGTCCTCGCCCATGCGGGCGGTGCCGGCCACGAATGTGACCCCGGCCTTGAGCAGTTTGGCGTGGATGTCGGCGGACTGCGCCAGCGCCAGCCGCTTGACCCGCTCGTGCACGGCCTGCGCGTCGACGGTGACGGCCTCCAGGCCGTCCGAGTGCACCCCGAACTCCTCGGTGTCCCGGTAACCGGTGACCACCTGCGAGCTGGCGATGAACGTCTTCGACGGCACGCAGTCGGAGAGCACGCAGGCCCCGCCCGCGCCGTCGGCCTCGATCACCGTGACATCGGCGTCCAGTTGGGCGGCGACCAACGCCGCCTCGTACCCGGCCGGCCCACCGCCGATGATCACGATCCGGCTCACAGCGTTCGCCCTTCGTCGATGCTCATGGTGACTTTCTTCTCCCGAACGCGTCCGACACGCACAGTCGTATTCTCCCCCACCCGCCCGCCGGGCTATCGTCATCGCCGTGCGTCATCACGCCGCCTACGGCTCAAACCTCGACCCGGCCCGGATGCGGGCCTACTGCCCGCACTCGCCCATGGTGGGCACCGGCTGGCTGGAGGGGTGGCGGCTGACCTTCGCCGGCGCCGACGTGATCGGCTGGGAGGGCGCGGTGAGCACCGTCGTCGAGTCTCCCGGCGACCGGGTCTTCGTGGCGATCTACGACATCCACCCGTACGACGCGGCCCAGCTCGACGAGATCGAGGGGGTGACCGCCGGCACGTACCGCAAGCTGCACGTCCGGATCTCGACCCTCGACGGCGACGTGACCGCGTGGGTCTACGTGTTCGACGGGTACGAGGGTGGCCTGCCGACCTCGTGGTACCTGTCCGAGATCGCGAACGCCGCCGAGAAGGCTGGTGCGCCGGACGACTACGTCACCGAGCTGCGGTCCCGTCCCACCGGCACCGCATCCCCGTAGCGCGTATCCCACGTTCCCAGTCTGCAACCGTCGCGGCCCGGGTGGCCCGTCGGGCCCGGTCAGGGTCGTCAATCACACACCGGAGGCCGGGACGACCCGCTCGTACATGTCGGTCCACAGGGTCTCCCGCAGGCCCACCGACTCGTACAGCGACAGCGGCGCCGTCGGGTTGGTGAGGTCCACCCCCAGACCGGCCGACTCCCGCCCCTTCTGCGCGTAGCGGGCGAACGCCCGGCGCAGCAGCGCCGCACCCACACCCCGCCGACGGTACGCGGGCAGCACCGACAGACTCTTCACCCAGCCCTGCTGCTGATCGAGCGCCTGGTCGGAGGACTGCAACGCGCCGGCGAGCACCCCGTCGACCTCGGCGACGAACCACTCGTCCCAGGCCGTCACGTCACCGATACGGGCCCGCCACCGCTCGTACGACAGCGGCTCGTGATCCGGGGTGTCGCCGAACGCGACGTCGTGGATCCGGTGGAACTCCCGCAGCTCGGCCTCGTCGTCCGGGCGGACCGGCCGCACGGTGACCCCGGGCGGCGGCGACGGCTCTGCCGGCAGGTCGGCAAGCGAACGGCGCATCCGCACGTACCGCTTGGCCACGGTGAAACCGGCGGCGCGCAGGTCCCGGGCCCAGTCGCGTTCCGGGGCGCAGACCGCGCACCGGACGGTGAGCGCCGGCAGCCGCCGTTCGGCGGCGCGCTCGGCCACCCGGTCGAGCTGACGGGCCAGCAGTGGCGCGCGGAGGGTGCCGGCCCGCTCCGGGTCGACGTAGACCTCCACGAACTCCCGGCCGACCCCTGTCGGGTTGTCCACCGTCGCCCAGGCGACAACCGTGCCGTCCGGATCGAGCGCCAGCCAGGAGTCCCGGGTCGGGTCGACGTAGGGGGCGGTCAGCGACGCCTCGACGTCCTCGGCGTCGAAGTCGGGATGGCCGATGGCGAAGGTGTCGGCCGCGTGCACCACCGCGAGGATCTCCGGTACGTCGTCGAGGGTGGGGCGGCGCGTGGTCCAGCCGGCGGGAAGCGTCACGGCAGAAGATCCTGGCAGCCGCCGGCCGACGGCGCCGCCCATTTTTCCGCCCCGAGCCGATCAGCCGGCGAGGCCGGCAGGCCGATCAGCCGGCGAGGTCGGCGCGGGTGCGGTGCAGAAGCTCCACCAGCTCGGCGCCGTCGGCGGGGCCGAGCGCCGCGAACGCCGGCGCGGCCAACCGGTTTGTCACCGCCTCCGCCCAGAGCCGCCGACGCACCAGCGGCCCGACCGGAGGGTACGGCGGCAGCCAACCGCACGCCACCGCGCCGGCCTCCCCCTCCGGCCCGGCCAGCACCGCCTCGAGCGGGGTCATGCCGGAGGCGCGCACGGCCAGCAGGTAGGCGCCTGTGAAGTGTTCACGCAGCAGCCGCAGCCCGGCGGCGCTTCGGGCGCCCGCGGACAGATCCGGCAGCGGCATGGCCCGCCACGCGGCGAAGAGCGGCATGCCGCTGGCGTCCGCGGCGACCACCGCCCGCTCGACGAGGCCGGCCAGGCGCTCGGCCCACGGCAGCACCGCCAACTGCTGCGTCCCCCACCGGCAGCACTCGACGAGACTCGCGGCGGCCACCTCGGCCGGCCGCAGGACCCGGGCGGCGGCGTCCCAGCCGTCGGCGACGGCGTCCGGTGCGACGAAGCCGATGGCCGCGGCGGCCGTCTCCGCCCGTACGTCACCGAGGGCGCCGGCCCGACCGGTGATGTAGAAGGCCCAGCCGGAGATGCCGAGCTGTCGGGCCCGTTGCAGCGTGCTCGGGCACCTGCTGAACCCGTCGCCGAGATCGAGGATGACGGGCTTGCTGGCGGCGGCGATCTGCTCCGGCGTCATCGAGGCGCCACCCACGGGCGTCGCGGCACGGCGGCGGCGCTCCGCTCGGGGGCGGCTGGCCCCGGACGGCCCGCCCGCTCGTCGTCGTCCATCGATGGTCAGTCTGCCGCGCCACCGCCGGGGTCCGCATCCCCCTCTTCGGCCGCCAGTGCCTCGACGGCTGCCTCGACCTCGCCCGCCCGCCGCCGGGCCACCGTGACCGCCCGCTCGGCGGCCCGCCGCGCCAACTTGGCCCGGCTGAGGTCCTGCTCGGCGACCGCCCGCCGTCGTTCCAGCTCGGCCAGCTCGGTCTCGATCCCGTCGAGGACGGCGGCGCCGTCGCGCTCCTGCCCGGTCGCCTCGGTCAACTCGTCCTCGGCCCGCTGCTGGTCGGCCCGGACGCGGTCCCACTCGCGGTCCAGTGCCCGGCGGCGGCGGGCTCGCTCGGCCCGAGCCGCCCGCTGTGCCGCACGTTCGGCCTGCGCGGCACGCTCCCCGGCCCGGTCCGGGGCCGCCTCGCGGCCCGCACGCTGGGCACCGGGCCGACGGGTGGGGCGCGTGACCTCCGGCTCCTCCTCCTCGTCGGCGGTGACCAGCCGCAACTGCGGTCGGGGCACCTCACCGAAGCCTGCGTAGCTGGCCGAGCGGAGCAGCCGCCCGGTCCGGACCTGCTCGGCGACCTCGGCGTCGGAGAGCGCCGCGTTCAGGGTCGCCTCCACCTCGGCGAGTGGCAGCCGGCCGGCCGGCGGGGCCTCCGGCTCCGCCGCGGCGAGCTTGCGGACCTCGGCGACCAGGGCACCGACCACGGCCCGGCGCTGGGCGGACAGCTCCCGCAGTCGGGGCCCGCGCAGCTCCCGCTGGGCGGCTCGTAGGGCGTCGGCGAGTTGGACCAGGTCGGCGACCAGCTCGGGACGTCGGATCGCGAGCAGGTTCACCAGCCAGGCGGCGACCGTGGGGCGACGCAGCCGGGCCAGCTCCCGGGCGGTGGTCGGGTCGCCGGCTCGGCGGGCGTCGGCCACAGCGGCGTCCCGGGCGGCCACGAACCGGTCCGGTGGAGTGCGGTAGAGCTGCTGCACCAGCTCCGCGGAGGGGCCCGGCATCGCGTCAGACGTCCACCCGGCTGCCGGGCTCCAGCCGCTGGTAGTCGGTGCCGGACAGGGCGGCGTACTGCCTGTCGAGCACTGCCAGCCCGTTGTCGTTGAGCAACGCGTCGTGCAGGGCGTACGCGCGCCGGGGCGCGACCGCGCGGATGAAGTCGACCACCTCGGAGAACTTCGACCAGGGGGCGTGGATCGGCGCGAACAGCGTGTCGACGGGTGTCTCGTCGGGCACCACCAGGGAGTCTCCCGGGTGGTAGACCACGTCGTTGATCAGGTAACCGAGGTTGTCCACCACCGGGATGTCGGGGTGGATCACCGCATGCCGCCCGCCGTACGCGCGGACGGCGACCCCGGCGGCGGTGAACGACTCACCGGCGTCGACCGGGCGCAGCGCCTCGGCCGCGTCGCCAAGGGCCTCGGCGAGGGAGGCGGGCCCGAAGATCGGGAACGGCTGCCGGTCCAGTTGCAGCCGCACCGCCGCCAGGTCGAGGTGGTCGGGATGTTGATGGGTGATCAGCACCGCGTCCGCGCCGTCCAACGCCGTCGCGGGGTCGCTGAACATCCCGGGGTCGATGACGAGCACTCCCCCGTCGTGTTCCACCCGCAGACAGGAGTGGGCGTACTTGGTGAGCCGCATCGTGACTCCTCGGCTGTCGAATCGTGATGTCCTCAGCGCAGTCTGCCGGAACCAGCCGGCGGGCGCGTCGCGTCCGAGCTAACGCCACTCCGGCAGACGACGATGGGAGCGGGGATGGACGGACGGAAAGGACGGCGCCGCAGCGCACTACTGGCGGCAGGGACACTCGCGGCGGCGCTGGCCCTCGCGGGTTGCAGCGCCGGCGACAGCGGATCGTCGGATTCGGCGGATTCGGCGGCGAAGGCGCCGGTCGTGGGCGAGGCGGCCGACAAGGGCCGCGACGCCGACGCGGCGGGGGCCGGGGCAGGCGCTCCGGACCTGCGGGTCGACCAGCGGGCGATCATCTACACCGGAACGATGCGGGTGCAGGTGGCCAACGTGGACGATGCTGCCCGCGAGGTGAACGCGGCGGTCACCCGGGCCGGTGGTTTCATCGGCGGCGACCAGCGGCGCAGCGCCGAGGCCGACGCCGTGGCGGAGTTGCAGTTGCGGGTGCCGGCGGCGAAGTTCGCCGGGGTCGTGGAGGAGGTCGCGAAGCTCGGCCGGCAGCAGAGCCGGGAGATCAACACTCAGGACGTCACCGAGGAGACCGTCGACCTGGAGGCCCGGATCATCACTCAGCGGGCGCGCGTGGACAGCGCACGCCGGTTGCTCTCCCGCGCCAGCTCGATCGCCGACCTGGTCTCGTTGGAGAACGAGTTGGGTCGCCGGGAGGCGGACCTGGCCTCGCTGGAGGCCAAGAAGCGTCGACTGGCCGATCTGACCGCGCTGTCCACGATCACGGTGTCCCTGGCCGGGCCGGCGGCGAAGACGAGCGAGGAGAAGGCCGAGACCGGCTTCCTGGTCGGGCTCAAGGGGGGCTGGTCGGCGTTCGTCACCTCGATGACGATCCTGCTCACCGTCCTGGGCGCGCTGCTGCCGTGGCTGGTGGCGTTCGGCGTACCGCTTGCGGTTCTGCTTGTGGTGTTGCGCCGGCGACGGAAGTCGCCGGCGCTTGTCGCCACCGGAGTCAGCGCGCCGCAGCCAGTGCCCGCAGCGCGGTCTGCACCATGACGCGTACGCCGGCCGCGATGGCCCGCTCGTCGACGTCGAAGGACGCGCGGTGCAGGTCGACGTTGGGGCCGGCACGGCCCACGCCGAGGCGGGCGAGGGCGCCGGGGACGTACTCCAGATACCAGCTGAAGTCCTCGCCGCCCATGCTCTGCGGTGTCTCGGCGATCCCCTCCGGGCCGAGCGCGGCGCCGGTGGCGGCGGTGAGCACCTGGATCGCCCGGGAGTCGTTGCACACCGGCGGCCGGCCGCGCAGGTACTCCAGGTCGACTGTGGCGCCGGTCGGGGCGATCACGTCCCGCACCACCTGAGCCACGATCTTGGGAGCCTGCTCCCAGGTGTCGCGGTCCATCACGCGCAGGGTGCCCGAGGCGGACGCCTCGGAGGGAATGACGTTGTAACGGGTGCCGGCCGAGGCGTGGCCGAACACCAGCAGCAACCCGCTGTTGGCCGGCACCCGGCGGCTGACCAGGGCCGGCACCTCGGTGATCAGCCGGCCGAGGGCGTCGACCAGGTCGACGGTCAGGTGCGGGCGGGCGGTGTGCCCACCCGGCCCGGAGAGCCGGACGGTGACGTTGTCGGCGGCCGCCGTGATCGGGCCGACCCGCAGGCCGACCTGGCCCACCGGCAGGTTCGGGTCGCAGTGCAGGGCGAAGATCTGCACGACGTCGTCCAGACCGCCGGCCTCGATGACCTCCAGCGAACCGCAGGGCAGGATCTCCTCGGCGGGCTGGAAGATGAGCCGGACCCGGCCGTCCAGCTCGCCGAGGTCGGCGAGCTGGGCCAGCAGCATGCCGACGCCCAGCAGGATCGACGTGTGCACGTCGTGGCCGCAGGCGTGGCAGACGCCCTCGACGGTGGAGCGGTACGGCACGTCCTTGGGGTCGTCCAGCGGCAGGGCGTCGATGTCGGCGCGCAGCGCGATGATCGGGCCGTCGGGGCGGCCGTCGACGTCGCAGATCACGCCGTTGCCCTTGGGCAGCAGCCGAGGGTGCAGGCCGGCCAGGGACAGCTCCCGGGCGATGAGGGCCGCCGTCTCGAACTCCGTACCTGACAACTCGGGGTGGGAGTGGAGGTGACGGCGCGTGGCGATGAGCCCCGGTACCCGAAGGGCGAGGAGGTGGTCCAGGTCGCGGGGCAGGGGCTGGGACCCGGGCGGAGTCTCCGGCCAGGACGACGCCAGCTGGCCACCGGTGGGCAGCGTCAACGCACTCGTCACGTCGAATTCTCGATCACTAGAGATGGATGGATCATCGGGGACAGCAGACAGCCTAGACCTCCGGCGGTGACGCTGCGCAACCTCGTTACGGTGATGATCGGACCGCGTAGCGTCACGTATGCCCTGCTGAGGGCGCTCGTCAAGGTGCGGGACCGCAGGTAGATCGCGTTCGAACGCCGTCATCTGCCCCCTCACCTCCTACAACGCGTAACCGAACCGGGCGGCCAGGAGTCGAGACGCGACCCGCGGACCTCACGCTGCGAATTGTCGCATTAGTCGGGGTGATGAAATGACACTCCGACAATAAGACGACCACTCTCCGCAACGGGCCGGACAAGGACGCTCACATACGCCCGCCCACCCCGACCGCACACCGTGTGCGTTCCGGCACGTACCCCGTCGGCGTACCCGCGAAGCCGGGTGGACACACCCGGGACGGTTCCGGTCAGAACCGGTCGGTGGGCCGGTACAGCCCCCACACCTCGCGCAGCGTCCCGCAGACCTCGCCCACCGTGGCCCGGGCGCGCAGCGCCTCCTTCATCGGGTACAGCACGTTTTCCGAGCCCTCGGCAGCGGCCCGCAGCTCGGCGAGGGCCCGCGTCACCGTGCCGGCGTCCCGCTCGGCGCGCAGCCGGGCCAACTTCTCGGCCTGCGCGGCCTCGATCGTCGGGTCGACCCGCAGCGGCTCGTACGGCTCCTCCTCGTCGATCGCGAACCGGTTGAGCCCCACCACCACCCGCTCGCCGGAGTCGATCTCCTGGGCGATCCGGTACGCGGACTGCTCGATCTCCCGCTTCTGGAACCCGGCCTCGATCGCGTCGACCGCCGAGCCGTGGTCGGCCACCCGCTCCATCAGTTCCACGGCGGCGGCCTCCAGTTCGGCGGTCATCGCCTCCACCACGTACGAGCCGGCGAACGGGTCGACGGTGGCGGTCAGGTCAGTCTCGTACGCCAGCACCTGCTGGGTGCGCAGCGCGAGCCGGGCGGCCTTCTCGGTGGGCAGCGCGATGGCCTCGTCGAAGCTGTTGGTGTGCAGCGACTGCGTGCCCCCGAGCACCGCGGCCAGGCCCTGCACCGCGACCCGGACCAGGTTCACCTCCGGCTGCTGGGCGGTGAGCTGCACGCCTGCGGTCTGGGTGTGGAAGCGCAGCATCATCGACTTCGGATCCTTGGCGCCGAAGTCGTCATGCATCAGCCGGGCCCAGATCCGCCTGGCGGCGCGGAACTTCGCCACCTCCTCCAGCAGCGTCGTCCGCGCCACGAAGAAGAACGACAGCCGGGGCGCGAAGTCGTCAACGGCGAGCCCGGCGGCCAGCGCGGCCCGGACGTACTCCACGCCGTTGGCCAGGGTGAACGCGATCTCCTGCGCGGGCGTCGCGCCGGCCTCGGCCATGTGGTAGCCGGAGATGGAGATCGTGTTCCACTTCGGCACCTCCTTGCGGCAGTACGCGAAGGTGTCGGCGACCAGGCGCAACGAGGGCTTCGGCGGGAAGATGTACGTGCCGCGGGCGATGTACTCCTTGAGGATGTCGTTCTGGATGGTGCCGTTGAGCGCCGCGCCCGGCACCCCGTTCTCCTCGGCGACGAGTTGGTAGAGCAGCAACAGCACCGAGCCCGGCGCGTTGATGGTCATCGAGGTGGACACCTTGTCCAGTGGGATGTCGGCGAAGAGCAGGCGCATGTCCTCGATGGAGTCGATGGCGACACCCACCTTGCCGACCTCGCCGTGCGCGATCGGGTCGTCGGAGTCGTACCCCATCTGCGTCGGCAGGTCGAAGGCGACCGAGAGACCCATGGTGCCGGCCCGCAACAGTTGGTGGTAGCGCGCGTTTGACTCGGTGGCGGTGCCGAAGCCGGCGTACTGGCGCATGGTCCACGGGCGGGAGGTGTACATCGTGGGATAGACCCCCCGGGTGTACGGGAACTCGCCCGGGCCGCCCAGCCGAGAGTCCAGCTCCTCCGGAAGGTCGGCCGACGTGTAGACGCCCTTGATCGGGAAACCGGACTCGCTTGACCGCCGTTCACTCATCCCCGGATGGTAGGACGCGCTGGCACACGGTCGCGTGAGGGATACCGCACAGTGCGTCCCGACACCTCGACGGGAGGTGAACTGTTGGGCACGATCTGTGGACTTCGGTAAACGTCCGCCGCGTCGGCTTTCGCATCGGGCGTCGGAACCAGCAAGATAGGGGGGTTGTGTCCCAGCCCCCCTCGATTTCCCCCGGTGGCTTTTCTGTGACTCAGATCCCGACGTGGAGCGGCGGACAGGTAAGTCCCGCCAGCGGACGAGCAGCGCCCGGCACCACCATCGGTGGCCGGTACTCGCTGCGGTCCGCGGTGGGCAACGGCGGCATGGGCACGGTGTGGCGCGCCACAGACACCCTGCTCCGCCGCGACGTGGCGGTGAAGGAGGTAGTCCTTCCCCCGGGTCTTGCGCCAAGCGACCGCGACGCCATGTACGAGCGGACGCTGCGCGAGGCCCGTGCCGCCGCCGCCATCCAGCACCCGGCCGTGGTGCAGGTGTACGACGTGGTCACCGAGGCCGGTCGGCCGTGGATCGTCATGGAGCTGCTGGACGCCCGCAGCCTCGCCGACATGGTCATCGAGGACGGTCCGGTCGCGCCCCGCGCGGTCGCCAAGATCGGCATCGCGCTGCTCGGCGCGCTGGAGGTCGCGCACGCCATCGGTGTGCTGCACCGCGACGTCAAGCCGGCGAACGTGCTGATCTGCTCCGACGGGCGCTGCGTGCTCACCGACTTCGGTGTCGCCCGGATGCCCACCGACGTGCAGCTCACCACCCCCGGCATGGTGCTCGGCTCGCCGCACTTCATCTCGCCCGAGCGGGCCATGGGCCAGGAGTTCGGCCCGCCGAGCGACCTCTTCTCGCTGGGCGTGACGCTCTACACGGCCGTCGAGGGGCGTCCACCCTTCGACAAGGGTGACCCCATCGAGACCATGCACGCAGTCGTGGAGGACCCGCCGGCCCCGCCGCAGCGCAGCGGCGCCCTGACCCGGGTGCTGATGGGTCTGCTGGAGAAGGACCCGGCCCGCCGGCTGGACGTGCACACCTCCCGGGGAATGCTGCGGGAGCTGCTCGCCGGCCCGCTGGGCAGCACCGCCACCGCAGTGCACTCGGTCACCGACCCGTACGCAGTGGTGCCCGTGCAGCAGCGCCCGGCCCCCGTCCACCCGCCGGCCCAGCCGGAGGCGAAGCCGGAGGACCAGATCGGCGGCCGGGCCATGCTTGCCCCGGGTGAGTCGCTGACCGACCGGCTCGCCTCGCTGCGCCGGGGCGAACGCCCCCAACCGGCCGGCGCAGCCGCTGCCGCCGCGCTTGACGAGACCAGCGCCGACGCGCTCGCCGGTCCGCTGCACACGCCCACCGGCGCGATGCCCACCCCGGGCCGTCCCGCCGCCGGGCGCACCTACGGCGCCAGCGCGGACGCGACCCAGCGGGTGGACGCCGGCGCGCACCCCGACGCCACCCAGCGGGTCACCTACGGCAGCCGACCCGACGCCACGCAGCCGGTCGGTTACGGCGCGCCCGAGGCCACCCAGCGCATCGGCGGCAGCACCTACGGCGGCGGCAACCAGTGGTCGGTGCCGGGCACCGGCCAGCCCTGGACGACACCGACCACCGCGGCGGGCGGCGGCGCCCTGGGCAAGGTCCGCGCCACCGGAGGCCAGCTCGTCAGCACCGTGAAGGGCTGGCCGCGCAAGATGCAGCTCGCCGCGGCCGGCGGCCTGGCCGTGGTGCTGCTGATCAGCATCGTGGCGCTCTCCAGCGGCGACGACCCCGCCCCGAGCACCCCGCAGGCGCAGCCCACCCCGTCCGCGCCGGCAGCCTCCGGCGTCGAGATGCAGGAGCACGCGGCCCGCGGCATCCAGGTCATGGTCCCGAAGGGCTGGAAGAAGGCCACCGGCGGCTCGTACACCGACTACATCGACCCGGCGGACAGCGGCCGCAAGGTGCGCATCATCACCGAGAAGTGGTCCAGCAGCTCCACCCGGTGGGCCGAGACGGCCGAGAACGGCCTGAAGACCAAGACCACCTGCGTGAAGCCGTACGCGCAGATCGCCTCGACCGAGACCAAGCTGGCCGACAAGCCGGCCGCCGAATTCGAGTACACCTGCGGCACGGGCGACACCATGCGGCACGGCATCTGGCGCGGCGTGGCGCAGGACGGCAAGGCGTACTCGTTCTACCTCACCGCGAACGACGCCAAGTTCGCCGAGAGCAAGCCGATCTTCGACGAGATGGTGCGCACATTCCAGCTCACCGGCGACGGCTGAGCCGAGGGAACCGACAGCGGTGATCCGCCGCCGTGCTATCAAGGGGCATGGCGGCGGACACCACTGACATCGACGACATTCGCGAGCAAGCCCGACGGTGGCTTGCCGACGACCCCGACCCCGCCAGCCGGGCCGAGCTGACAGCGGTGCTCGACCGGCTGCCGGCGAGCGCCTCTGAGCTGGCCGACCGGTTCGCAGGCCCGCTGACCTTCGGGACCGCGGGACTACGCGGCCCGCTGCGCGCCGGCCCGAACGGCATGAACCTCGCCGTGGTCACCCAGGCCGCCGCCGGGCTGGTCGGCTGGCTCGCCGCCCAGGGCGGCACCGGCCCCCTGGTGATCGGGTACGACGCCCGGCACGGCTCCCGCCAGTTCGCCGAGCGCACCGCCCAGGTGGCCACCGGCGCCGGCCGGCCGGCGCTGCTGCTGCCCCGCCCGCTGCCCACCCCGGTGCTCGCGTACGCGGTGCGCAAGCTCGGCGCGGTGGCCGGCGTCATGGTCACGGCCAGCCACAACCCGCCACAGGACAACGGCTACAAGGTCTACCTCGGCGCGGAGCTGGGCGGTGAGCTGGGCGCCGGGGCGCAGATCGTCCCGCCGGCCGACGCCGGCATCGAGGCCGCGATCCGGGCGGTCGGCCCGCTGACCCAGGTGCCGCTGGGCCGGCCCGGCGAGGTGCTCGGCGACGACCTCGTCGCCGCGTACGTCGAGCGGGCCACAGCGGTCATCGCGCCGGACGGGCCGCGGGACCTGTCGGTGGCGTACACCCCTCTGCACGGCGTGGGTGCGGCGGTGCTCACGGCGGCGTTCGCCCGGGCCGGTTTCCCGGTCCCCGGCGTGGTGCCCGAGCAGGCCGAGCCGGACCCGGCGTTCCCCACCGTCTCGTTCCCCAACCCGGAGGAGCCGGGGGCTGTGGACCGACTGATCGCGCTTGCCGACGCCACCGGCGCGGACCTCGCCATCGCCAACGACCCGGACGCGGACCGGTGCGCAGTGGTCGTCCGGACCGGCGGGGGCGACGACGGGCGTGGCTGGCGGATGCTGCGCGGCGACGAGGTGGGCGTGCTGCTCGCCGACCACCTGATGCGGCGCGGGGTGACCGGGCTCTACGCCACCACAATCGTCTCGTCGTCGCTGCTGCGGGCGATGTGCGCGGCCCGGGGCCTGCCCTACGACGAGACGCTCACCGGGTTCAAGTGGATCGTCCGGGCCGGCGGCGGAAGCGCGCCGCTGGTCTTCGGCTACGAGGAGGCGCTCGGCTACTGCGTCGCGCCGGAGCACGTCCGGGACAAGGACGGCATCACCGCCGCCCTGACCGTGGCCGAGCTGGCCGCCGGCCTCAAGGCGCAGGGTCGCACGGTGACCGACCGGCTGGACGAGCTGGCCGCCGAGTTCGGCGTGCACCACACCGACCAGCTCTCCGTCCGGGTCGACGACCTGCGGGAGATCGCCGACGCGATGGCCCGGATCCGGGCGGCCACCCCGACCACGCTGCTCGGGCAGCCGGTCGACAGCGCCCGGGACCTGCTGCCCGAGGCGGACGTGGTGATCCTGCGTACCGCGACGGCCCGGGTGGTGATCCGCCCCTCCGGGACCGAGCCGAAGCTCAAGGCGTACCTCGAGGTGGTGGAACCGGTCGTGGACGGTGACGTCCCGACGGCCCGCCGCCGGGCGGCGCAGGCGGTGGCCGCCCTGCGCGGCGAGATCGCCACAGCTCTGGGGGTCTGACCGACGGGCCGCGCCGGGGCCGCCGCCTGGTCGTAGCTCGGGAGACCTCCGCGCGCTGGGTCAGCGGCGCGGACCGAGGGCCTGGTCGACGGCGATGCCCAGCGCGGCGACGACCAGGCCCACCGACGGGCGGACCACCGAATCCTCGGTGCTCACCTCGCCGGAGAACCCCGCGCCGGTGGCGATCTCCTGGAGGCGACGGCGGGCGTTGGCGGCTTCCGCGCCGCTCATGCCCAGCGCGGACTCCATCCGCAGCACCACGACCAGGGTGGCAAGCGCGGCGGTCCGCTCGTCCGGGGCCGCCGCGCCGGTCAGCGCCTCGGTCAGCCGCTGCCGAGTGTCCGCCTCGACGGAGGCGTCCACCACCGGGTACCGGTGCACGTGGATGAAGCCCATCTCGGTCTCGTCGACGTCCTGCACGACACCCTGGCTGCACAGGTCGCCGAGGATCCGGTCGCGCAGGCCGTGCCGCAGGCGCTGCACCCAGGAGGCCGGCGTGTGCGGAGTGTCGGCGGCGATCCGGCCCAGGACCTCGTCGGCGACCGGTTCGCCTGTCGGCGTCGGGTCGACGACGGCCAGGTTCCCGTTGTCGTACGCGATCCGGCCGGCCAGTGCCAGCTCGACCAGCACCGCGGCCGCCATGCCCAGGTCCAGGCTGATCCGCGGCATGGTCGCCTTGCCGGTCGTGTCGTCGTAGGCGAGGAGGAGCAACTCCTCGGCGAGCGCAACACCAGTCATGGCCGGAGACGGTAGCGGGTCCGCGCACGTCGCGCACGGACCCGCCGGACCCGACACCGACCGGGTATCGCCTCAGAAGCGGGGCATGCCGCCGAACTGGCGGTCGCCGGCGTCGCCGAGCCCGGGAACGATGAACATCGAGTCGTTGAGCCCCTCGTCGATCGAGGCCGTGACCAGGCGCAGCGGCAGGCCCGAGCGCTCCAGCCGCTCGATGCCGACAGGCGCGGCGAGCACGCAGAGCACAGTGATGTCGGTGCAGCCACGGTCGGCAAGCAACCGGCAGGAGTGCTCCAGGGAACCCCCGGTGGCCAGCATCGGGTCGAGCACCAGCACCGGCAGGCCGGCCAGGTCGCGCGGCAGCGACTCCATGTACGCCCGCGGCTCGTAGGTCTCCTCGTCGCGAGCCAGGCCGACGAAGCCCATCGAGGACTCGGGCAGCAGGCCCAGCGCGGCGTCCGCCATGCCCAGCCCGGCCCGCAGCACGGGCACCAGCAGCGGCGGGTTGGCCAGCCGGGTGCCCTCGGCGCTGGTGACGGGCGTCTGCACCTCGTACCGCTCGACGGGGAAGGAGCGCGCCGCCTCGTACACAAGCATGGTGGTCAGTTCGTGCAGCGCCGCCCGAAACGTCGAGGAATCGGTGCGCGCGTCCCGCATGGCGGTCAACCGGGACTGGGCCAGCGGGTGGTCAATGACGTGTACGTCCACGATCGCTCAACCTACCGGTCCGTTCGGCGTGCCGGTGCGGGTGCGGTCGGACCGGCGACGTCGCTCACGCCGAGGCTCCCGTGACCAAGATCACTCAGCCGTCCGGTGCGTAGACTTCTCGCCATGACGGCGACAACGACGTCGGCCCGGTCGGACCTCTCCGAGCTGGGACGATCCGAGACCGCTCTGCGGACCTTCCTGCACGGCCTGCCCGGCGTGGACCAGGTCGGCGCGGAGCAGCGGGCGGCACAGCTCGGCACCCGCTCCATCAAGACCACCGCCAAGGCGCAGGCCATCGACCTGGCCATCCGGATGGTCGACCTGACCACCCTGGAGGGGGCGGACACACCCGGCAAGGTGCGCGCGCTGGCCGCGAAGGCGCTGCGCCCGGACCCGGCCGACCCGTCCTGCCCGCACGTCGGCGCCGTCTGCGTCTACCCCGCGATGGTCCCGTACGTGGCCGAGGTGCTGCGTGGATCCGCTGCCGGGTCCGGGCGGCCGTCCGACGAGCCGGGACATGCGGGCGGCGCCGCGCCGGCCGGACGTGGCATTGTGCACCTGGCCAGCGTGGCGACCGCGTTCCCGTCGGGTCAGGCGCCGCTGGAGATCAAGCTCGCCGACACCCGGGCCGCAGTCGCTGCCGGCGCCGACGAGATCGACATGGTGATCAACCGGGGCGCGTTCCTGGCCGGGCGCTACTCCGAGGTCTACGACGAGATCGTGGCCACCAAGGAAGCCTGCGGGGACGCCCACCTCAAGGTCATCCTGGAGACCGGCGAGCTGGCCACGTACGACAACGTGCGCCGCGCCTCCTGGCTGGCCATGCTGGCCGGCGGCGACTTCATCAAGACCTCCACCGGCAAGGTGCCGGTCGCGGCGACGCTGCCGGTGACCCTGGTCATGCTGGAGGCGGTTCGCGACTTCCGTGCGGCGACCGGGCGGCAGGTGGGCGTGAAGCCGGCCGGTGGCATCAAGACCACCAAGGACGCCATCAAGTACCTGGTGATGGTCAACGAGACCGTCGGCGCGGACTGGCTCGACCCGGACTGGTTCCGCTTCGGCGCGTCCAGCCTGCTCAACGACCTGCTCATGCAGCGCACCAAGCTGACGACCGGCGTCTACTCCGGTCCCGACTACTTCACCCTGGACTGATAGCCGATGTTCGAATACGCCCCCGCCCCCGAGTCCCGCTCGGTGGTGGACCTCAAGCCCTCGTACGGGCTGTTCATCGACGGTACGTTCGTCGACCCGACCGACGGCGGCAGCTTCAAGTCGATCAACCCCGCCTCCGAGGAGGTGCTCGCCGAGATCGCCGAGGCCGGCGCCCAGGACGTGGAGCGGGCGGTCCGCGCCGCCCGGAAGGCGTACGACAAGGTCTGGGGTCCGATGCCGGGCCGCGACCGGGCGAAGTACCTGTACCGGATCGCGCGGCTCATCCAGGAGCGCTCCCGCGAGCTGGCCGTCCTGGAGTCGCTTGACAACGGCAAGCCGATCCGGGAGTCCCGCGACGTCGACCTGCCGCTCGTCGCCGCGCACTTCTTCTACTACGCGGGGTGGGCCGACAAGCTGGAGCACGCGGGCTTCGGACCGAACCCGCAGCCGATCGGCGTGGCCGCGCAGGTCATCCCGTGGAACTTCCCGCTGCTCATGCTGGCGTGGAAGATCGCCCCGGCGCTGGCGGCGGGCAACACGGTGGTGCTCAAGCCCGCCGAGACCACCCCGCTGACCGCGCTGCTGTTCGCCGAGATCTGCCAGCAGGCCGACCTGCCGGCCGGTGTGGTCAACATCGTCACCGGCGCCGGCGACACGGGCCGCGCGCTTGTCGAGCACCCCGGCGTGGACAAGGTCGCGTTCACCGGCTCCACCGAGGTCGGCCGGGCCATCGCCCGGTCCGTCGCCGGCACCCGCAAGAAGCTGACCCTGGAGCTGGGTGGCAAGGCCGCCAACGTCGTCTTCGACGACGCGCCCATCGACCAGGCTGTCGAGGGCATCGTCAACGGCATCTTCTTCAACCAGGGGCACGTCTGCTGCGCCGGCTCCCGCCTGCTCGTTCAGGAGAACGTGGCCGACCGCGTGCTGGAGTCGCTGAAGCGGCGGATGGCCCACCTGCGTGTCGGCGACCCACTGGACAAGAACACCGACGTCGGCGCGATCAACTCCGCCGCCCAGTTGGAGCGGATCCGCGAGCTGTCCGACGCCGGCGCCGCCGAGGGCGCCGAGCGCTGGTCGCCGCCGTGCGAGCTGCCCGACCGTGGCTTCTGGTTCGCGCCGACCATCTTCACGGGCGTCACCCAGGCACACCGCATCGCCCGCGAGGAGATCTTCGGCCCGGTGCTGTCGGTGCTCACCTTCCGCACCCCGGCCGAGGCCGTCGAGAAGGCCAACAACACGCCGTACGGGCTGTCGGCCGGCATCTGGACCGACAAGGGCTCCCGCATCCTGTGGATGGCCGACCGGCTGCGCGCCGGCGTCGTCTGGGCCAACACGTTCAACAAGTTCGACCCCACCTCGCCGTTCGGTGGCTACAAGGAGTCGGGCTACGGTCGCGAGGGCGGCCGGCACGGGCTGGAGGGGTACCTCAATGTCTGAGCGGGTCGCCGTACGCAAGACGTACAAGCTCTTCATCGGCGGGAAGTTCCCGCGCAGCGAGTCGGGACGGTCGTATCTCGTGCAGTCCTCGAATGTGTCACTGGCCTCCCGCAAGGACGCCCGGGACGCGGTGGTCGCCGCCCGCGCCGCCGTCAAGAGCTGGGCCGGCGCGACCGCGTACAACAGGGGTCAGATCCTCTACCGGGCCGCCGAGATGCTGGAGGGCCGCCGCGAGCAGTTCGTCGCCCTGGGCATCCCCGGCGACGAGGTGGACGCGGCTGTCGACCGCTGGGTCTGGTACGCCGGTTGGGCCGACAAGCTCGCCCAGGTGTACGGCGGCGCCAACCCGGTCGCCGGCCCGTACTTCAACATCTCCGCTCCGGAACCGACGGGCGTGGTCGCCGTGGTCGCTCCGGAACGCCCGGCGCTGCTCGGCCTGGTCAGCGTGATCGCCCCGGCGATCGTCACCGGCAACACGGTGGTGGTGGCGGCCTCGCCGTCCGAGCCGCTGGCGGCGGTGACGCTGGCCGAGGTGCTGGCCACCTCCGACCTGCCCGGCGGGGTGGTCAACATCCTCACCGGCGCGATCACCGAGACCGCGCCGGCGCTGGCGGCGCACATGGACGTCAACGCGATCGACCTGACCGGGGTGACCGACGCCTCGCTCGCCAGCGAGCTGGAGGTCAAGGCCGCGGAGAACCTCAAGCGGGTCCTCCGACCGGCCCCGGCCGACCACGACTGGACGGTTGACCCGGGTCTGGCTCGGATGACCGCGCTGTTGGAGACGAAGACGGTGTGGCACCCCAAGGGGGTGTGATCGTCCCTGCTCGGCCTTTGGTTTTCCGGGGGGAGCCCGCCCACGGCGTCTCGCTCGGCCGCGCCAATCTGCGCAACTTCGGCGATGTTGCTGCTTCCGGGGCGCTGGAGGCAGCAACATCCCCGGACTTGTGTGGATCTTGTGCCAATCCGCCGGTGGGGGGGTCTACTACCGGGGGTAGGATTGGGTCCGTGACTCGGTTGGGCGATCTTGAGCGTGCGGTGATGGACGTGCTGTGGGACGTGGTCCCGGGCACGTCGGACGGTGTGACCGTGCGCGAGGTGGCCGACGCGCTCGAGGGCCGCGAGCTGGCGTACACGACTGTGATGACAGTCCTCGACCGGCTCGCCGGCAAGGGCATGGTGCAGCGGGAGCGGGAGGGCCGCGCCTGGCGGTACCGGCCGGCGGCCAGCCGCGAGGCGCACATCGCCCAACTCATGCTCGACGCTCTCGACCTGGGCGGCAGCCGAGACGCCGCGCTTGTGCGCTTCGCCCGCTCGGTGACCGGCACCGAGGCCGAGGTGCTGCGGGCGGCCCTGGGCAGCGAGGCGGAGGCCGGGATCGCCGGACCGAGGTCCGCCGACACCGCCACGGGTACTGCCGACGACGCCCTGACCGACCGGGTCGATCGGCCGGTGGGCCGGCGGCCTGCCGGCGAGGCAGCGGAGCGGTAGGGCACGCGCCATGGCCTACGCCGTGCACTTCGCCGCCACCATGCTGGCCTGCTATCTGACCGCGCAGGTGCTGGCCCGCTCCACCTGGACGTGGCGCAGCCCACGAGTGGCGATCGTCTGCTGGCAGGCCGTCGGGCTGGCGTTGGGGCTCTCCGCGATGGGCCTGCCGATGGCCCTGGGGCTGACCGCGTACGACCTGCCGACCGGCAGCGCACTGCTCGCCCTGACCACCGACCTCATCCACGGCAGCCTGCCGATCGGAGTGAGCGCCCTCCACCTCGCCGGCGTCGGGGTGGGCTTCGGCATCGGAGCCGTGCTCGTCACCACGACCGCCCGCAGCATCCACGGGACCATCCGCGCCCAGCGCCGGCACCGGGACCTGCTCACACTTGTGGCCCGGGACGACCCGGCCGCGCCGGGGGCGCTCGTCCTGGACCATCCGAGCGCCGCCGCGTACTGCCTGCCGGGCGTCAAGCCGCAGGTGGTGGTCAGCGCGGGCACGCTGAGCCTGCTGGACCGCGCCGAGCTTGCCGCCGTGCTCTCCCACGAGCGCGCGCACGCCCACGAACGACACGATCTGGTGCTGCTGCCGTTCACCGCGCTGTGCCGGGCACTGCCGTGGTTCGGTTGGGTCCGCGACGCGCACGAGCGGGTCGCCCTGCTTGTCGAGATGCGCGCCGACGACAAGGCACGGGAACTGCACGCCGAGGCCCCGCTGGCGGGCGCGCTACGCCGCTTCGCCGCCGCCGGGCACCGGGTCACTCCGGCCGGCGCGCTGGGCCTGGGCGACCGCGACCTGGACGTACGCGTCCAGCGCCTGCTCGTGGCCGACCGGCCGCCCCGGGCCCTCGGCGCCGCCGCCCTCGCGGTGGCCGCCACCCTTGTCGCCCTCCCGGTCACCCTCTTCCTGAGCTGACCCGCCAACCCGCCCCACCTCCACCCACACCCCACTGCCCGGGGTGACGGCGTGCTGTCGCCGGCGGGGTGGGCAGGTGGTCGAGTCCCCCCACGCACATCTACTACGCCTCGTCGTAACATTAACTACGACGGGCCGTAGTAGTAGTTACATGTAGGCAAGCTACGTGTAGGGTTGCTACGACAAGGGAGCCAACAGCTAGGGAGAGCCGGCCATGGACACGCTGCTCCTCGCCCGCCTGCAGTTCGCCACCACGACGTCGATCCACTTCCTGTTCGTGGTCGTCACGCTCGGGCTGGTCACGCTGCTGGTCGGGATGCAGACCGCCTGGGTGCTCACCGGCAACCCGAAGTGGGAGAGGCTGACCCGGTTCTGGGGCCAGCTCTACGTGATCAACTACGTGCTCGGCATCGCCACGGGCATCGTCATGGAGTTCCAGTTCGGGCTGAACTGGAGCGGCCTGTCGCGCTACGTCGGAAACGTCTTCGGCGCGCCGCTGGCGATCGAGACGCTCGTGGCGTTCTTCCTGGAGTCCACGTTCCTCGGGATGTGGATCTTCGGATGGCACCGGCTCCGCAAGGGTGTCCACCTCGCGCTGCTGTGGGGCGTGGCGCTCACCGCGTACGCCTCGGCCTTCTGGATCATGGTGGCCAACTCCTGGCTGCAACACCCGGTCGGGTACGAGGTCCGCGACGGTATCGCCCACCTCACCGACTTCGGCGCGCTGCTCACCAACCCCAGCCTCGGGATGGCGTTCGGGCACGTGGTCTCCGCCGGGCTGCTGGTCGGCGGGATGCTGATGGCGGCCGTCAGCGCCTGGCACCTGATCCGGCGTACGCCCGACTTCGCGCTCTTCCGCACCTCACTGCGGATCGGCCTGGTCACGGCGGCCTTGGCGATCACGGTGGTGCAGGGCTTCGGCTTCGCCCAGTTCGGCCCGGTCGGCGAGGTACAGCCGACCAAGTTCGGCGGGGACAGCCCGGAGGCGCGGGCGCTGATCGCCGAGTGGACCACCCGGTTCGGCCCCGGCGACTACACCCCGCCGGTGCTGTCCAGCGTCGGGCTGGGCTTCATGATCCTGATCGGCTTCACCCTCGGCTGCGTCTGGCTGCTGCTGCCCCTGCTCTTCCGGGACTGGATCATCAGGCTGCGCTTCCCGCTCTGGCTCGTCCTGCTCGCCGTGCCGTTGCCGTTCGTCGCGGTGATCCTCGGCTGGATCGCCCGGGAGGTCGGCCGCCAGCCCTGGGTGGCGTACGGGCTGCTCCCCACCGACCAGGCGGTCTCCCCCGTCGGCGCGCCGGTGATGCTCACCTCGCTCATCGGCTTCAGCCTGCTGCTGGGCACCCTCGCCGTCACCAACTGGGTGCTGCTCGCCCGGCACGCGGGACGCGGCGCCGCCGACCCGGCTCTCGGCCGCCCACCCGCAGCGCCCGGCGAGCCGGCCCACCCCGAACCCGCCCTCGCCTGAGCGACTGAGGAGACTCACCCGTGGACCTCGCCTGGTACGCCCTGCTCGGCCTCTTCTTCGCCAGTTACCTCGTGCTCGCCGGCTACGACTACGGCGTCGGGTTGCTGCTCGCCCGGGGCGGCGCCCCGGCCGCGCGGCGGGCCACGCTCACCGCCCTCGGCCCGTTCTTCCTCGGCAACGAGGTCTGGCTGGTCGCCGCCGTGGGCATCCTGTTCGGCGCCTTCCCGCTGCTGGAGGGCGAACTACTCGCCGGCTGCTATCCGGCGGTCGCCGGCGCGCTGGTCGGCGTCGTCCTGGTCACCGCCGGGGTGCAACTACGCAGCCGACCGACCGACGAGCGGGTCCGCGCCCGCTGGGACCGGGTCATCGTGGTCGGCAGCGCGCTCGCCGCGCTCGGCTGGGGCGTGGTGCTGGCCGCGCTGTTGCAGGGCGTACCCCGCCAGGCCGACGGGCACGTCGCCGGGGTGTCGCACCTGGCCACCCCGTTCGCGGCGATCGTCGGGCTGACAATGGTCGCCCTGGTCGCTGTGCACGGTGCGACTTTCCTCACGCTGCGACTGCCGGCCGACGCCGCCGCCGAGGCCGGCCGCACGGCCCGCCGGCTGGTGCCCGTGGCGCTCTGCGCTGTCGCCGCGGCCACAGTCGTGGGCCTGCTCTCCTCCCGGGTACGCGACGCCGTCCAGCGACCGGCGGTGGCCGTACTCCTGCCGGTGTTGCTGGTGGCGGCGCTGCTGGCGGCCCGGGCGGCGCTTGCGCGGCGGCGGCCGGGGTGGGCCCTGACCGCCACCGGCGTGGCCCTGGCGCTGCCGGTGGCGCTTGTCGGCGCGGCCCTCTGGCCCTACGTGCTGGTGTCCACGACCGATCCGGGCGCCTCGCTGACGGTGGCCGACGCCGCCGCCAGCGCGCCGACGCTGCGGCTGCTCGGCTGGGTGGCGCTGCCGCTGCTGCCGGCCCTACTAGGCTTCCAGGCGATGTGCTTGTGGGTTTTCCGGGGACGGACCGACGGCAGGGCACCGGTGTACTGGTGAACCGCCGTCCCTTCGACCCGCGTCTGCTGCGTCGGGTCCCCGCGGCCCGGCGCGATCTTGCCGTGCTCGCGCTCCTCGGCGTGCTCGCCGCCGCGTTGATCGTCGCGCAGGCCACCGCGCTGGCGGCGGTGCTGGCCACCGCCTTCGACGGGCGGCTGAACCGGGTGGCGCTGGCGGGTCTCGTGGTCGCGGTCGCCGCCCGGTCGGCGCTCGTCTGGGCACAGGGCACGGTCTCCGCGCGGGTCGCCGCCACGGTCAAGGCCACGCTGCGGGCCGACCTGCTCGGCGCGGTGGGGCGGCACGGGCCGGGCTGGGTGGCGGGGCAGCGGGCCGGCGAGCTGGCCACGCTCGCCGGGCGCGGCCTGGACGCGCTGGACGCCTACTTCACCGGGTACCTGCCGCAGTTGGTGCTCAGCGTGACGGTGCCGGTGGCCGTGCTGGCCCGCATCGTCGTCGCCGACTGGGGCTCGGCGCTGATCATCGCGTTGACGCTGCCGCTGATCCCGGTCTTCGGGGCGTTGCTCGGCTGGCAGGCGCAGGCCGCCACCGAACGGCAGTGGCGTCGGCTGGCCCTGCTGGGCGGGCACTTCCTGGACATGGTCGCCGGGCTGCCCACCCTGCGGGCGTTCGGCCGGGCCCGGGCGCAGACCGAGGTGGTCCGCCGGATGGCCGACGGGCACCGGGTCGCCACCATGAAGACGTTGCGGATCGCGTTCCTGTCCGCGCTTGTGCTGGAGCTGGTCGCCACCCTCTCGGTGGCACTCGTCGCGGTTCCTGTCGGCATCCGGCTGCTCGGCGGCGGGCTGGCCCTGCACACCGCGCTGCTGGTGCTGCTGCTCACCCCCGAGGCGTACCTGCCACTGCGGGCCGCCGGCAGCCGCTTCCACGCCAGCATGGAGGGGCTCACCGCATTGGACGAGGCGCTCACCGTCTCGGCCGCGCCGGCCACCCCGCGCACCGCCGAGGGCGCGACGACCCCGGACGGTCGCGGCGAGATCCGGTTCGAGGCCGTGACAGTGGCGTACGAGCGGACCACCGCACTGCGCGACGTGACAGTGACCGTCCGACCCGGCGAGCGGATCGCCATCATCGGGCCCAGCGGCGCCGGCAAGAGCACCCTGCTCGGCCTGCTGCTCGGCTTCGTGACCCCGACCAGCGGCCGGATCACAGTCGACGGCGTCGACCTCGCCACCGCCGACCCGGACGCCTGGCGTCGGCAGCTCGCCTGGGTGCCGCAGCGCGCCCACCTCTTCGCCGCCTCGCTCGCCGACAACATCCGGCTCGGCGCACCGGACACCCCGCCCGAGGCGCTCGCCGCCGCCGTGCGCGACGCCGCTCTCGACGACGTGGTGGCCGGCCTGCCCGACGGACTGGACACGCTGCTCGGCGAGCGCGGGCACGGCCTGTCCAGCGGCCAACGGCAGCGCGTCGCACTGGCCCGGGCGTTCCTGCGCGACGCCCCTGTGGTGCTGCTCGACGAGCCCACGGCGCGGCTGGACACGGCCGCCGAGGCGGTGGTGCTCGACGCCACCCGCCGGCTGGTCGCCGGACGGACGGCGCTGCTGGTGGCACACCGGCCGGCGCTGCTGGCCGACGCCGACCGGATTCTGCGCATCGAGGACGGCCGGGTCACCGAGCTGACGCCCGAACCGACCGGGAGGGCTGCCCGATGAGCGCGGAACACGGGCCGGAGGCGGTGGCCGGCGTGACATCGGCCGGGCGGGTCGCCGCCGAGCGCGCGGTGCTGCGGCTGGCCCGCCCGTACCTGGGTCGGCTGGCCGGCGCCGGGCTGCTCGCCGCCGCCACCGAGTTCGCCGGGCTCGCCCTCATGGCCACCGCGACGTGGCTGCTGATGAGCGCCGCCGGGCGGCCTCCGCTGGACCGGCTCACCGTGGCGATCGTCGCGGTCCGGGCGCTGGCGATCAGCCGGGGAGTGTTCCGCTACACCGAACGACTCGCCGGGCACGACGCGGTCCTCCGCATGATCACCGACGTGCGGGCCCGGGTCTTCGCCACCCTCACGGCCCGCCGCGACGCGCAACACCGCTCGGGGGACGTCCTGAGCCGGCTGGTCTCCGACGTCGAGGCGGTCCAGGATCTGCTGCTGCGAGTGCTGGTGCCCGGCTCGGCGGCGGCGCTGGTCGGGGTGCTGGCGGTGGCCGGGGCGGCGCTGATCTCGCCACCGGCCGCAGGTGTGCTCGCGCTCGGGCTGGTGGTCGCCGCCGTGGCGCTGCCCGCGCTGGCCACCGTGGTCACCCGGCGCAGCGCGGCCGAGGTGGCCCCGCTGCGCGGCGCCCTGGCCACCGACGCCGTCGACCTCACCCACGGCGCCGCCGACCTCGCCGCGTTCGGGGCGACCGACGCCGCGCTGCGCACCGCCGCGCAGCGGGCCGGCCGGCTGGCCCGACTGGAACGCCGGCTGGCCGCCACCGGCTTCGCGGTGGACGCCGCAGGCGTGTTCGTCGCCGGGCTGACAGCCGCCGTGGTGGTGCTTGTCGCGCTGGCCTCCGACGTGCCGGGCGTCCTGGTCGGGGTGCTTGCCGTCGGCACCCTGGCCGCCGTGGAGGTGGCGCTGGCAGTGGTCTCGGCCGCCCGACAGTGGACCCAGCTGCGGCCCGGCCTGGCCCGGGTGGCCGCCCTCCTCGACAGCGACACGCCCACTCCCACTCCCACTCCCGCTCCTCCGGCGACCGACCTGACCGACCCGCACGACCTGCGCTTCGTCGAGGTGAGCGTGCGGTACCGGACCGGCGCCGCGCCCGCGCTGGACCGGGTGAGCCTGGACCTGCCCGCCGGCCGGCGCATCGCCGTCGTCGGGCCGAGCGGCGCCGGCAAGAGCACCCTGGCCGCCGTGCTGACCGGGGCGGTCCGACAGACCTCCGGCCACGTCACGCTGGCCGACCGCGACCTCGGGACGTACGCGGAGGAGGAGCTGCCGCGCCGCGTCGGCGGGCTGCTCGCCGAGGCGTACGTCTTCCATGCCACGGTCCGGGAGAACCTGCTGCTCGGGCGGGCCGGGGCCGGCGAGGACGAGTTGACCGCCGCTATGACGGCAGCCGGCCTGCTGGACTGGGTACGCGCCCAGCCGGCCGGCTGGGACACCCTGGTCGGCGAGGAGGGCGGCCAGCTCTCCGGCGGCCAGCGGCAACGACTCGCGCTGGCCCGTGCCCTGCTCGCCGCGCCGCCGGTGCTGGTCCTCGACGAGCCCACCGAGGGGCTGGACCCGGCCGCCGCCGACGCGGTGCTCGCCTCCGCCCTCGCGGCCACCCCCACCGGGCACTCGGTCCTGCTGATCAGTCACCGGCTCAGCGGGCTGGCCGACCTGGACGAGATCGTCGTCCTCGACGGCGGCCGGGTGATCCAGCGCGGCAGGCACGCCGAGTTGGTCGCGGCCCCCGGCTGGTACCGGGACCAGTGGCTTCTGCAGGTGGCGGCCGAGCGCGGGTACCTGGCCCTCGCTCCCTGACCCGCTTCGGGGACGGACCAGGGTTCTCCCCGACGTGGGTGCCCTCGCGTCCGTGGCAGTCTGGTGTCATGCGGCATGCTGAGGGCTTCCTGGTCGAGGAGCACCTGCGGGAGCTGGAGTCCCGGTTGCAGGGGCCGGCGCGGCTGAAGTCCGACCTGCTCACCGAGGCGCGGCACGATCTGCTGGACGCCGTCGACGCGTACCGCGAGAGCGGCGTGCCGCCCACGGAGGCGCAGCGCCGGGCGGTGGCCGAGTTCGGCTCACCGGCGCAACTGCTGCCCTCCTGGCAGGCGGAGCTGGCGGTGGCCGCCCTGCGCGGCCTGTCCCTGCGGATGCTTGCCGTGGCCGGGGTCCTGGTGGCGGCCGGCGACCTGACCTGGCGCGGGTCGAGCTGGAGCGCCGGTCCGCAGCCTCCGGCGCTCTACCGGCTGCTGTCCGCCTCGGTCGACTGGATCTGGTTCGGCGAGCTGCTGCTGGCCGTGACCGGCCTGCTTGTCGTGTGGGCGAGCGCTCGATCATCGCGACCGGGCCTGGCGGCGGCGCAGCGTGCGGTGGGCGCCGCCCTGACCGGCACACTGGCCCTCGGCATCGTTGCCGGCGGGGCTCTCTTCACCTGGTCGGTCGACATGTGGGACGCGGCGCTGACGTGGCCACCGATGATCGTCGGCATGGTGGTGGTGGGTGGGGCGTACTTCTCGCTTACCCGCGCCGCACGGGTCTGGCTACGGGCCACCGCCCGCTGAGCCGGTCCCCACCGCGCGGGCCCGGCCGCTGCCGGCTCAGGCGGGGGTGACGGGTGGGCTGCCGGGGTCGAGGAACCGGCCGACGGTCACGCGGAACTCCTGCCATCCGGCGCGCTCGCCGGCCAGCGCGCGGCGGCCGGAGTCGGTGAGCTGGTACGTCCGCCGTTCCCGACCGTTGACAGTGCTCCAGGTGCTCGCCACGTGACCGGCGCGCTCCAGCCTGCGCAGCGCCGGATAGATCGTGCCGGTGGGCAGATCGAGACTGCCGTCACTGCGGGCACGGAGGGACTCGATGATGGCGTAGCCGTGCAGCGCGCCCTGTTCGAGGACGGCGAGCAGAAGGGCGTCGAGGTGGCCGTGCAGCGCCTGGGCCTTCATGTGTAGCTACGCTACTTGTCGAACGCCCGGATCGCCACCGTCACGCACGCGCAGGCCGGACACGTCGCTCGGCGGGCCACCGGGGTGCGGGCTCCGGGCTTCCCGAGCCGCCGACTAGGGTATGTGCCCAGAGTCACTCGTCGGTCGGAGACGCCGGCGGGTGGGCAACCCGAAGCACACGGAGGTCAGCGTGGCCCGCCAGTCGCCCCAACGGCCCGACGCCGACGAGCCCGAGCTCGACGACACCACCGGCCCGGCCGAGCCAGACGAGGCCGACGAGGCCGACACCACCCGCGCGTCGGCCGACCGGTCGCTCTGGGACGAGCTGCGGATCGACCCGGTGGAGATCGCCCTGCCCGCCGGCACCGGTTTCACGCTGCGGGCGTACCGGCCGGCCGGCTCGTTGACCCCGACCGACGTGACCGAGCGCGACCAGGACGACCCGTTCCTCGCCCGCCGGCAGGTGATCGAGGAGGAGGACGACGACGAGACGGTCGTCATCCTCGACGAGGAGCTGGCCGAGGAGTTCGCCGACAGCGACGAGGACGAGTCGTCACGCCGCCGCCGCGACAGCGCCACGGACGCCGACGCGACAGCTGACGATGACGACGAGGCCGAGGCCGAGGACGTCACCGACGAGGCGGACGACGAGGAGGTGCCGGTCTTCCTCAGCCACCGGGGCAAGCTGCTGCTGTTCAAGACCCCCGAGTCGCTCGTCAGTTTCATCCGTTCCGGGGCGCCCAACGATCTGTCCCAACTGGACAGCTGGAATGAATTGTCCGAACGGGTGGAGCCGGCCGACATCGCTCCGCTCGATGAGGACACCTACGAACTCGACCTCGTCGTGGAGAACCTGCGCGGCGGTCACGACAGCTGGGATTCGACCCTCCTGATCGAGGCCGGCGAGGCCGCCCGCGACCTGTCGTACGCGTTGCGCCTGCCTGCGGTTCTGGACATGCTCTCCGCCGGCTCCAGCCTCGACGACCTGGACGAGGCGCTGCGGGCCACGGCCAACGGCGGGATCAGCGCCTTCATGGGTCGGCGACGGCTGAAGAAGATCGGGGCACAGACCGCGAGTTTGGGTTGGCGCACCATTGTCGGCAAGATCTCTGCGGTGGTGGACTGGCGCGACTGACCCGTACCGGGGAGCATCAGTTGCTGGCAGTAGGAAGACCTGTCCCGGGAGGAGGACGACGCCGTGGCGCTCGTGCGCGTTTACTGCGGTCTGGCCTCGGCGGATCCGGCTGACCGACCGGCCTCGGCCGGTTCGACGCTGACGTCCGCTGTGGTCGACGACGCAGGCCGTCTGCTGCATGTCTGCGAGATCGGCGACGACGCCGCTGGCTACGCCCAGCTCGTCGCGCTGCTCGTGGAGCGGTCGGGCGGGCCGAGCGGTGCGGCCATCGCCGCCGACAGCGACGACCACACGGTCACCTCGCTGTTGAGCGCGGCGGGTCGGCCCCTGGCGATCGCCGACGACGACTCGGTGGACGACTTCGCCGAACGGTTCGCCGACGACGACTCGCTGGAGGAGATGCAGTCACCCCCGGCCGAGCGTCGGGCCGTCGGTCTGGCCCGCGCGTTGCAGGCCGGTGCGCTCTCCGCCGTCACGCTGCCGGCTCCCCGGGACCTCGCCGGCTACAAGCAGGTGCTCTCCGCGCACGCAGCCCTGGCCAGCGGCCGACACTCCGCTGCCGTGGCGCTGCGCGAGGTGCTGCGGGAGCTCTACCCGGCGGCGCTACGCGCATATCCGGATCCGGCCGAGCCGGTGTCGCTTGCCGTGCTGGACGCGCTGCCCGAGCCGGGCATGCTCGGCGGCACCATCGCCCGGGGCCGCGAGGTGTCCGTCGCCGCGGACGCCATCGCCGCGCATCTCGCGGCGGACGGGGTCGCCGACGCCGAAGAGATCAACGAGGCGGTCACCGCGCTGCGGGTGGCCATCTCGGAGACGCCGCGCCGCGCCGCCGTCAACCGGGCGCTCACCTCCGCCGTGGCCGAGACCGTCCGGCAGGCCGTCGCCTCCGTCCGGGCCTGCGACGCCGGCTGCGAGGCCCTGGTCAGCGCGCTCAGCGCCCGGGTCAGCACGCCCGCTCCGGCCCCCGGTCGCCGGGCCGCCGCCCGTCGTGGCGAGTCGGTCGGCGAGCTGACCGGCCTCGCCGGCACCAGCGCCGGTCTGCGCTCCGTCCGACCGACCCCGGTCACCGCCGAGCCGACACCCGTCACCGGCCGACGCAGCCGACCCGAGCCGGCGCCGGGCAGCCCTCCGCTGGCGTCGCCACGCCCGCTCGGGCCGCCGCCTGTCGCCCCCGCCCCGGTCACCCCGCCACCCGTCGCCCCCGCGCCGATCGCACCGGCCGCTGTCGCCGGCCCGCCGGTGTCCGCGCCTCCCGGGCGCGCCGAGCCCATTCCGAGCCGGATCGACGGCCCGACCAACAGGCCGGTCTCGTCACCGCCGCCCCCGCCGCCGGGGATCACCCCCATCGCGCCGGCCCAGCGCGGCGTGGTGCCGCCCGCCGAGGCGGGCGAGCCGTTCCGGCCGACGCTCACCACCGCCGCCATCAACCACGCGCGGGCAGAGCGGCAGCGTACGGTCATTCCGCCCCGCCCGAAGACCAACGGCGAGCGGCAGAGTCACGCGCAGCGGCCGGTCGAGGAGCCGCCCACCGGCGGGTTCAGCGCCACCGACCTCAGCATTCCGGTGCCCGCTCCCCGGCCTGGTCAGGAGTCGGCGCCCCCGGGTTCCCGGGCGAACTGGCCCCTGGTCAACAACCCGGAGGACCCGGCCGACAGCTCGCCGAACAACCCGGTCGCCTACCCGTACGGCGGCGGCCGCATCGACGCCCCGACCGACCCGGGCCGGGCCGACGGACGAGTCACGCCGCCCTGGCTGGCCGACGACCTGCCCCAGGAGCCGCCCATGCTGCGGCTTGTCGAGCCGCCGCCGCTTGCGGACCGGGCACTGCGGGAGGGGCTCAACCCGCCCCCCGGTGACCCCCGCCTGGAGACGCCTCCGCTGCGGCTCGTCGACCGGGAGCAGGCCGCCCGCAACAACCGCCAGGCGCCCCGCGTCGAGCGGGCCCCCGAGCACCGGCCGCCGCCCCCGATGGAGCACCGACCGCCGCCGATGGAGCACCGGCCGCCGCCGGTGGCCGACGAGGGCGACGGTGACCTGCTGATCTTCGCGCAGGCCAAGTCGGCGTGGTTCGTCGGGCACACCGAGGAAGAGTCCGACCTGGACTGGTCGACCACCGCCGACACCGGGTGGCAGGCCGCCGAGCAGGCAGCCCGTCCCGCGGTGGGCGCCGAGACCAACGCCGGGCTGCCGAAGCGCGTCCCACAGGCCAACCTGGTCCCGGGTTCCCCGCTGCGCGAGGAGCGCCCGCTGCGCATAGTGCGCGACGCGGCGAGCCTCGCGGAGAACACCACTGGCTACTTCCGCGGCTGGCGTCGCGGGCAGGAGATCGGCGGGTTCGCGGTGGGTGGCAGGCCGGGCCGGGAGGCCGCCGGTGGCTGGGACTTCAGCCGCGACCACGGGGACCGCGACGACGACCGGGAGTACGAGTACCGCTCCGCCGGCTACCAGTCCTGAGCGCCCCTCTCACGTACGCGTTCCTTCCGCCCTCAGCCGAACACCGGCTGGGGGCGGAAGTGCGTTCAGGGGCCAACCAGGCCGGCCCGACACACGCGCGGGTACGGCGGTCGACCCACGGGGGCGCACACGCAAGAGATCTTGGCAGGAAGATGCCCCCGCAGGGGCGGAGACCTGCCAAGATCTCTGAATCGGTGCGGCGGGCAGCAGTCAGCGCCCGGTGGCGGCCAGGGCCACCACCGGGCGCGAGCGCGTCCCGGTCAGGCCGGTGCGACGGCGCGCGTACGGCGCATGGTGAGCACGTACTCGACAAGCGAGATCAGCACGTGCTTCGTCGACTCCCGGTTACGGGCGTCGCAGGCCACCACCGGCACGTCGCTCGAGATCGCCAAGGCGTCCCGGACGTCCTGCGGGTCGTGGTACTGCATCCCGTCGAAGCAGTTGATGGCCACCAGGTACGGCAGCCGCCGGTGCTCGAAGAAGTCGATCGCCGCGAAGCAGTCGGCCAGCCGGCGGGTGTCCACCAGCACGACCGCGCCGATGGCGCCCCGCACCAGTTCGTCCCACATGAACCAGAATCGGGTCTGACCCGGCGTACCGAACAGGTACAGGATCAGGTCACGGTCGATCGAGATCCGGCCGAAGTCCATGGCCACCGTGGTCGTCGTCTTGCCCGGCACCTGCCGGGTGTCGTCGACGCCCACGCCAGCGGAGGTCATGATGGCCTCGGTGGTCAGCGGCGTGATCTCCGAGACCGAGCCGACCAGCGTCGTCTTACCGACGCCGAATCCACCGGCGATAACGATCTTCGCCGACGTCACGCGCCCACTCGGGTTCGGTGGGCGGTGCGACATGTCAGAGCCTGCGAAGTCCACTCAGCACCCTCTCCAGCAGTTCAGTGCCCACCGCGTCGTCGGAGTCGTCCAGGATGGTCGGCTCGTGGACCGCGACCAGGCCGTCCGTCGCCATGTCGGCGATGAGCACCCGGGCCACACCGAGCGGGAGCTGCATCCGCGCCGCGATCTCGGCGAGCGATTGCACGCGTCCGTCACACAGCGCGGCGATGTACTGGTGTTCGCGGCCCTGGCCACCGTTGCCATTGGCAGTGGCCCGGCCGCGCACCGTCGTCTCGACGAGCGCCTCCAGCGCGATGTCGAGCCGGGGACGGGTTCGACCACGGGTCACGGCGTATGGACGGACCAACGCTCCGGTCGGTTCGTCACGATCGGCCATGTCGCCGCTCACCTCCTTCGCACCCCGTACCGGCTCCCACCGGTGGAACTCGTCGTTCTTGTCGTTTCAGTTGCGCCGACCGCACGATCGGCGGGACGTCAGCCCAGCATGCCCGCGGCCGCACGCGGCTGCGGGGTCAGGGCGTCGCCCACCCGGTCGACCAGGAGCGCCATCTCGTAACCGACCTGCCCGACGTCGGAGCTGCGGGCCGCCAGCACGGCGAAGGACGAACCATCCGAGATGGACATCAGGAACAGGAAGCCATTGTCCATCTCCACGACGGTCTGGAGCACCGCGCCTCCCTCGAAGCAGCGGGCCGCCCCCTGGGTCAGGCTGACCAGACCGGACGCGATCGCGGCGAGCTGGTCGGCCCGATCCCGCGGCAGATCCCGTGACGACGCGAGAAGCAGGCCGTCCGCCGAGACGGCGACCGCATGTGCGACACCGGGCACCCGGTCGGCGAAGTTGGCAAGCAGCCAACCAAGATCCTGCGTAGTTGTCATCCTTCTTGCTCCTTCTGCCCGCTCCCGGCCGCTGGGCCTGAGCCAGACTGCGAGGATTGCTGCCCTCCCGGAGTCGCCTCCGGGCTGGTCGGGTTGTCCGAGGTGCTACGCCCTCGCTGCACGCCCCGGTGGTAGGCGGAGAGCAGGCCACGGACCGCCTCCGGGGAACGTCGCTGGACCGAGGTGGTGGGCTTCTCCACCGCGCCCGGCACCAGCTGCGCCATCGGCTTGCGCTTCGGCAGACCGGTCGTGGTGGTCTCGTTCACCGGCACCGCGGTGGCCGCTGCCGAGGCGGCACGCCAGCCGTCGTCGGCGGCGGTCTGCCAGCCGTTGGTCGGCGATTGGGGCCGGCGGTTCGGAAGGCTCTCGGCGAGGCCGGGGCGTGTGCCCCCGTTCGCTGTCGACCCGTTGTCCCGCGGCGCTCCTCCGGCCGTCGGAGTGTCTGCCATCGGTGTGTTACCTGTCGTCCCGGGTGATGTCTTGTGGACTGCCCGACCGGTGGCCTCGACCGTCGCGAACTGCTGGGTCGCGTCACCGCCACCGCCGTTCGCCGCCGGCTTGTCGGCTGCCGCGGCCTCTTCCGATCCCGGACGGCGGGTACGGAACCAGGCGGACTCGAGCTCCCGGAAGATCGGCAGCTCCATGGTCTCGTCCGCGTACCGCTGGCGGTTCTGGGCCTGCGGCTGCTGCGGTGTCGGGCGGGTCTGCGGCGGCGACGCCTGGGCCTGCCGAGCCTGGGCCTGCCGAGCCTGGGCCTGCCGAGCCTGGGCCTGCGGGGCCGGAGCCTGCGGGGCCGGAGCCTGCGGGGCCGGAGCCTGCGGGGCCTGGGCCGCCCGAGCCGGCGGCTGGGCCGCGGTGCTCGGCTGGTCGCCGGGGCGCGGTATCCGGGGCAGCTCCGTCGTCATGTCCAGGGCGGCGGCGAGCCGCTCGGGAACCGGCGGAGTCTGCGTGTCCCGCTCGCCGCCGGGCACCGGCGGCCAGGCTGGCGGCGCCGGGGTGTTGGGCGCCGGGGCGGGCGGGGCGGACCGGGGCGTGAAGCCGCTGAACGACTGGCCGGAGGCCGGCGGCGCCGAGTACGGCTGACCGGACGCCGGGGTGGCCGAGACCGGCGACGCCGACACCGGCGGACCCGCGTACGGCTGACCGGAGGCGGGAACGGCGGACACCGGCGGGCTGCCGTACGGCGCACCCGAGTAGGGCTGACCCGAGTAGGGCTGGCCGGATGCCGGCGAGGACGAGACCGGCGCACCGGAGTAGGGCTGCGCGGAGACCGGCGGCGCGGAGTACGGGTACGCCTCCGGGCTGCTGGGCAACTGCCGGGGGATGGTCGGCTGCTGACCGGTGGTCGTCGGCTCGTCGCCGGCCCGCCGCTGCGGCAGCGGGTCGATGGACTGGCCGTTGGCAGTCCGGGGCGTGAAGCCGTCGCCGCCGTTGACCCCGTTCGTGGCGCTCGCGCCGGTCAGGTCCGACCAGGCGGGCATCGAACGATACGCACCGGTGTTGGCGGGCGTGCCGGCGCCGTTGCGCGTTGCCGGGTCGAACGGCCGGCCGCCCAGGGTGACCTGGTTGCCGGACTCGCCGGGGCGAGGCCCGTTGCCCAGCGCGGGCAGCGCGCCGAGGACCGGGGCGGGCCCACCGTGCTGCGGGCCTGCGGCGGGCAGGGCCGGCGGCTGCTGCACCCGGCCGGAGAGCGCCCGGGGCACCAGCACCGAGGTGGGCAGGGTCACGTCGGCGACGGTCCCGCGGTCCGTGCCGGGGCGCAGCTCGACGCGGACGCCGTGCCGGGACGCCAGGCGGGCGACCACGACCAGGCCCATCATCCGGGAGACGGCCACGTCCACCTGCGGCGGCGTCGCGAGCTTGTCGTTGAGCTCGTGCAGCTGCTCGCGGCTGATGCCGATGCCGCGGTCCTCCACATAGAGCGAGGCGCGGTCACCGACCCGGCGGGCCTCCACCATGACCTGCGAGTCCGGAGGAGAGAAGGCGGTGGCGTTGTCGAACAGCTCGGCGACGAGGTGCACCAGGTCGTTGACCGCGTGCGCGGCGACCTCGATGTCACGGTCGATGACCCCGAACTCGATCCGGGTGTAGTGCTCGACCTCGGACTGCGCCGCGCGCAGCACGTCGATGAGCGCGGCCGGCTCGCGCTGCACGCGGGTGGAGTCGGCGCCCGCGAGGACGAGCAGGTTCTCGTCGTTGCGGCGCATCCGGGTGGCCAGGTGGTCGAGCTGGAACAGCTCGGCCAGTCGGTCCGGATCCTCCTCGCCGCGCTCCAGCCGGTCGAGGTGCCCGATGAGGCGGTCGACCAGGATCTGCGAACGACGGGCCAGGTTGACGAACATGGTCGCGACGGAGGCACGCAGGGCGGCCTGCTCGGCGGCCGTCCGGACGGCTTCCAGGTGGACGGCGTTGAACGCCTCGGTCACCTGACCGAACTCGTCCTTGCTGCGGACCGGCAGCGGCTCGGCGATCTGGTTGGCCAGCTGCACCGGGGAGAGCTGCCCGACGACCTGCGGGTCACGGAGTCGGGCCACCGCCTGCGGCAGCCCGTACTGGGCGACGGACAGGGCGCCCTGGCGCAGCTCACGCAGCGAGCGGGCCATCGAGCGGGCGACCAGGTACGCGAAGAGGATGGACAGCAGCAGCATGCTGAGCAGCAGGCCGGTCTCCAGGAACACCTGGCGCTGAACGTCCGAGCGCAGGTTGTCGGCCTCGGCGACCACGTCACCGTCGAGCTTCGTCTCGACCGCGCGGATCAGCTTGGCGTTGGCCGTCATGGCCGCGTCCCACTGGTCGGGGCCGAACGGGGCGCCGCGCATGTCGCCTGTGGTGTTGCCGTCGATCCAGCCGGTGTAGTTCTGCGCCTCACGACGGTCACCGCCGGCGACCGTCTGATCGTGGAACTTCGCCTCGTCGGGGCTCGCGACCGCCTTGAAGCTCTGCAGAGCCTGCTGCTGGCCGGTGCCGCTGGCGATGTAGTCGGTGCGCAGCGCCGGCGTCAGACGCTGGCCGCCCTGCACGCCCAGCGCACGGTGCACGACGACGCGGCGGACGGCGAGGAACTCCTTCTCGCGGGCTACCGCGGCGGCGGCGCGCATCCGGTCGCTCAGGTCGTTGTTGCCGGCGAGCTGGGTTGCCGAGTCACGGATGGCGAGCAGGTCGTTGATCAGACCCTCGTACGCCTGGATGGCCTCGGCGAGCTTGAGCTTGCCGTTGAACACCTGACTGCGGACGCCCGGCAGCTCCTGCAGGTTCTGGTCGATGCCGTCGAGCAGACCTTCGAGGCTGCCCGGCAGGTCCTCGACGTCGCCCCGCTGCTGCCGGTACGGGCTCGTCGCCTGGTCGACCCGGGAATTGACCCGGTTGTAGGCCTCCTGGTACTGCGCCTTCGGCTGCGTCCCCGTGGCCTGCAGCAGCAGCACGGCGGTGGTCCGCTCGTCCTGAAGCGTGTCGACCAGGTCACCCGAATAGCTCGACAGGTTGGCCAGGTCGCCGGCTCGGTTGGCATTGTTGAGCGTCTCCAGGTGGTCGACGAGACCACTGGTGCCCACCACGACCGTGGCGATGGTCGGCACGATCATGATGAGACCGAGCTTGGACCAGATCGGCATGTCCCGGAGCCGGCTGGCCGGCCGGCGCAGCCGCGACAGGAAGGAGCCCGCCGTCTTTGGCCGTTTGCTCACGTCACCGCCCTCGCGATTACAGCTTGAACGCGTTGCCCCGGGCAACGCCCAGCGACCGACCCGGCGGGTCGGACCCCCGAGATTCCATCACGCCGGTCGACAAGAAGAAAGCCCAGGTTGTCACCGGCCGAAGGTGTGATGAGATGTTGATGCGATTTGATAGCAGTCCGTCTGGCCGGAGTAACTGAAGGTAATGGAACATCCCCACCGCGTTGTCCTGCTCGCCGGCCCCTCAGGCTCCGGAAAGTCGTACATAGCGCAGCAAACCGGGTTGCCGGTGCTGTGTTTGGACGACTTCTACAAGGAGGGCGATGACCCTACGTTGCCGCGACGAAACGGCCAGGTCGATTGGGAATCACCGCAGTCCTGGGACGCCCTGACCGCCGTCGAAACGATTGCCCGACTTGCCCGCGACGGCCGTGCCGATGTGCCGGTTTATGCGATCGGCGCGGATCGACGGGTGGCCACCCGGCCATTTGATGTCGACGGATCGCCACTTTTCGTAGCCGAAGGGATTTTCGCCGCCGAGATCGTCGAGGAGTGCCGCCGCCGCGGACTGCTCGCCGGGGCGTACGCGCTGCGCCGCCCGCGCGGGGCGACCTTCCTGCGCCGACTGGCCCGCGACCTGTCCGAGCAGCGCAAAGCCCCCCGGGTGCTGGTCCGGCGCGGCGTGGCCCTGCTGCGGGCGGAGCCCGCGGTGCTGCACCGGCAGATGGTGCTGGGCGCCGAGGCCGCCCGCGCCCGGGAGGTGCTGCGCCGGGTGGCCGGCCTGCTCGCCGGCCACCCGCACGGCTGAGGCGGCCACCCGCCGCACGGTCAGGGCAGCAGCTTGGCGTACGCCGGCTTGATCACCTCGTCGATGATCCGCAGTCGCTCGTCGAACGGGATGAAGGCGCTCTTCATCGCGTTGATGGTGAACCACTGCAACTCACGCCAGCCGTAGCCGAACGTCTCCACCAGCAGCGACATCTCCCGCGACATGGAGGTGCCGCTCATCAGCCGGTTGTCGGTGTTGACCGTGGCCCGGAACCGCAGGTCCCGCAGGAGCCCGATCGGATGGTCGGCGATCGAGGCCACCGCGCCGGTCTGCACGTTCGACGAGGGGCACAGCTCCAACGGGATCCGCTTGTCCCGCACGTACGCGGCCAGCCGACCGAGCGCGCCGTCGGGGGCGATGTCGTCCACGATCCGTACGCCGTGGCCGAGCCGGTCCGCGCCGCACCACTGGATCGCCTGCCAGATGGACGGCAGCCCGAACGCCTCGCCGGCGTGGATGGTGAAGTGGAAGTTCTCCCGCTGCAGGTACTCGAAGGCGTCCAGGTGTCGGGTGGGCGGGAAACCCGCCTCGGCGCCGGCGATGTCGAAGCCGACCACCCCGGCGTCGCGGTGCCGCACGGCCAACTCGGCGATCTCCTGCGAGCGCGCCGCGTGCCGCATGGCGGTGAGCAGGGTGCCCACCCGGATGGTCAGGCCGGCCTCGGCGGCCTGGGCGGCGCCCTCGGCGAACCCGGCCAGCACGGCCTCGACCACCTCGTCCAGGCTGAGGTCCCGTTCCAGGTGCTGCTCGGGAGCGAAGCGCACCTCGGCGTAGACGACCCCGTCGGCCGCCAGGTCCAGCGCGCACTCCCGCGCCACCCGACGCAGCGCCGGCCCGGTCTGCATGACCGCCACGGTGTGCGCGAACGTCTCCAGGTATCGCTCCAGCGACCCGGAGTCGGCGGCGTCGACGAACCAGCGCCCGAGCGCCTCCGGGTCGGTGGTGGGCAGCTCGTGCCCCACCTCCGCGGCCAGCTCGACGATCGTCGCCGGCCGCAGCCCGCCGTCGAGGTGGTCGTGCAGCAGAGCCTTCGGGACCTTGACGATGTCCTCGTACCGGATAGTTGCGACCATGCTCAGACCCTAGCCAGCGAGGGATATGACCGGATGTACCGGCCCGAACTAGGCTGGGCGGCATGGGAGCACCACGGTGAGGGTCCGCCCGCGACGCGGCCCGGTGGCCTGACGTGGACCCCCGCATCCTCGACAGGTTGCGCTGCCCGGTCTGCGGCGACCCACTGGGGCAGGCCACCGACACGAGGGCGCTGCGCTGCCCGCGCCGGCACAGCTTCGACATCGCCCGCCAGGGCTACGTCAACCTGCTCACCGGCCGGGCCCCGCACGCCGGTGACACCGCCGAGATGGTCGCGGCTCGTGCGGATTTCCAGGCCGCCGGACACTACGACGTCATCTCGGCCGCCCTCGCCGCTGCCGCGACGGAGGCCGTCGCCCGGCTCCGCGCGTCGGCCGCGACGCCCACGGACCCTGCCCCGTCCGTCCTTTGCCCTGCTTCAACCGACGCAACGGTTTCCGGACCGAACAAGTGCGTGGAGGTGAGCAGAGCAAAGGACACAACCGCAGGGGTACGGGCCGGGCCGCCGGATGCCGACGTCGGGGCGTACCCCCTCGTGGTGGATGCCGGCGCGGGCACGGGCCGCTACCTCGGCGCGGTGCTGGCGGCGCTGCCGGACGCCGTGGGTCTGGCCCTGGACGTCTCCAAGCCGGCGCTGCGGCGCGCGGCCCGGTCGCATCCTCGGGCGGCCGCGGCGCTCGCCGACACCTGGCAGCGACTGCCCCTCGCCGACGGCGCGACGGCCGTACTGCTGAACGTGTTCGCTCCGCGTAACGGCGCGGAGTTCCACCGGGTGCTCGACCCGGCGGGCACGCTGCTCGTGGTGACGCCCGTCGGCGACCATCTCACCGAGCTTGTGGACGCGCTCGACCTGCTGCGGGTGGACCCGGACAAGCCCGACCGGGTGACCGCCAGCCTGGACGGACGCTTCGCGGCTGTCAGCTCGGCGGTGCACCGCGCGGAGCTGGCCCTGACCCGGCCGGAGGTCGCCACCCTGGTCGGGATGGGCCCGAGCGCCTGGCACACCGACCCGACCGCCCTCGCGGCACGGCTGGCCGCGCTGCCCGAGCCGGTCCAGGTGACCGTGGCGGTCCGACTCGACGTCCTGCGACCTCGCTGACCTCAGGTGGAGAGGTCGACCTCTTCCCAGCCCGGCGGCTCGTCGTGGTACGGCCCGCGCAGGATCACCGCCCACTCCAGCGCCCAGCGTCGCTGCCCGATCGCGTTGGCGTCGACAAGCCCCGGCGCCCGCAGGCCGCCGCGCTCGGTCTCCAGGTAGGCCCAGTCCAGGCAGTAGTGCAGATCGAGCAGGGCCGCCGCGTCGGCCGGGTGCTGCGGCGCGGCAAGGATCCGCGACTGCCAGCGCGAGAAGGTCTCCCCCTCGGCGATGTGCGGCAACCGCTCGACCAGCCGCTCGTCCACGGCCAGTGTGGGATCGAGCTGTTTGCTCAGCCCCAGCACCCAGGCCAGCGCGAAGAGCGCGTCGTGGTGCAGCACGAACGACCGGTGGTCGCCCTTGCCGCCCATCACGAACTGCCACTCCGGCGGGGTGACCATCTCGACCAGGTGCGAGCCGAGCAGCCAGCTCATCGCCGCCTGCGGGGGCATCCCGAAGCAGCGGGCCAGGATGAGGTGCAGCACGGCGATCCGCGCCTCGATCTCCGCACGGGGGCGCAGCTCGATCGCGTCACCCGGCTCCCACACGAGCGGGAACTGGGCCGGCGGCAGCGGCAGCCCGAGCCGGGACAGCTCGTCCAGGCTCGCCTCGCGCACCTCGCGCGGGTCGGGGGCAGGTACGGTCACGGGGCAACTTCCTGTCTGCTCGCGACGGCTCAAGGCCGGCTGTCCCCCCTTGGCCTGCGAGAATAGCGCTCCCAGGTGACGAGCACCACGCCGCCCCGGTCAGCCGATCCGCTCGATGACAAGCGGCGTCGCGGCAGGCGCGTTCGGTGCAATGTGCACCGCGCGACTTGCCTCCGCCAGGGCCGCCGGAATCCGGGACGGGTCCTCGGCGCGCAGCTCGTAGAGGGCGTCCCCGGCCCGCACCGGGTCGCCCGGCCGCTTGTGCAGCACCACACCGGACGGCACGCTTACCGGGTCCTCCTTGCGGGCCCGCCCCGCGCCGAGCCGCCAGGCCGCAACACCCATGGCGTACGCGTCGACGGCCGCGACGTGCCCGTCCTCCTCGGCGCGGACCACCTCGACCTCCGGCGCGGTAGGCATCGGCGCGTCCGGGTCGCCGCCCTGCGCGCGGATCATCGCCCGCCAGGAGTCCATGGCCCGCCCGTCGCGCAGCGCCGCCTCGGGGTCGGCGTCCGGCAGTCCGGCGGCGTCGAGCATCTCCCGGGCCAGGGCGAGGGTCAGCTCCACCACGTCGGCCGGGCCGCCTCCGGCAAGCACCTCGACCGACTCGGTCACCTCGACCGCGTTGCCGATGGCCAGGCCGAGCGGGGTGGACATGTCGGTGAGCAGGGCGACCGTCCGCACGCCGTGCGCACCGCCCAGCTCGACCATCGTGCGGGCCAGCTCGCGGGCCTGGTCGACGGACTTCATGAACGCGCCCGAGCCGACCTTGACGTCGAGGACCAGCGCGCCGGTGCCCTCGGCGATCTTCTTGCTCATGATCGAGCTGGCGATCAGCGGGATCGCCTCCACGGTGCCTGTCACGTCGCGCAACGCGTACAGCTTGCGGTCGGCGGGGGCGAGCCCGGCGCCGGCCGCGCAGATCACCGCGCCGACGTCACCGAGCTGGGCGATGAACTCGTCGTTGCGCAGCGCGGCCCGCCAGCCCGGGATGGACTCCAGCTTGTCCAGTGTGCCGCCGGTGTGCCCGAGGCCGCGCCCGCTGAGCTGCGGAACGGCGGCGCCGCAGGCGGCCACCAGCGGGGTGAGCGGCAGGGTGATCTTGTCACCCACGCCGCCTGTCGAGTGCTTGTCGACGGTCGGGCGGCGTACCGCCGAGAGGTCCAGCCGCTCACCGCTGGCGATCATCGCGGCGGTCCACCTGGCGATCTCCGGCCCGGTCATGCCGTTGAGCAGGATCGCCATGGCCAGCGCCGACATCTGCTCGTCGGCGACCACCCCCCGGGTGTACGCGTCCATCACCCAGTCGATCTGCGCGTCCGACAGCACACCCCCGTCCCGCTTCACCCGAATAACGTCAACAGCAGCAAACCCGCTCATTCTGTGGTTCCTTCTCACGTCGGTGTGAATCCGTCCGGTGCCGGGCCAGCCGCTCGGCGCGCCCCTGGTACGGCGCGGCCTCTCGCCCAGCCGCTCGGCGGGCGGCCTCGCGGTCGCTCGCGGTCAAGCGGTGCGGTCGCCGGCGGTTTCGAGGTCAGCCGGCGGACCAGCGGACCGGGATCTCCAGCGGCGGCTCACCCTCGCCGGCCCAGAAGATGGTGCCGGTCGCGTCGACGACCACCACACGCGGTGTCCGGGCCAGGCCCCAGGTGATCGCCTCGGCCGGATCGTCCCAGGTCGGGGCCTCCTCCAGCACACCGGTCTCGGCGCCCGCGTCGTCCCCGGCCGACCGCTCCCAGTACGCCGTCCAGACCTGCCGCCCCGCCGACATGTCCGGATGCACGAAGACGGTGCCCCGGCCACGCCACGCGGCCAGCCGTTCCGGGACCACAGGCAACGGCGTCTCGCCCGTCACCGCCTCCAGGTCCTCCACACCGAAGGCGTGCGGCAGCAGCTCCGCCATGCGCAGCGGGCGGGTCTTCGTCTCGATCAGGCACTCCGGGCCGCCGTTCTCCCAGAGCAACTGCCGGCACCGGCCGCACGGCATCAGCGGCTCACCCGTGGCGTCGACGCAGGAGAGCGCGACGAGGCGACCGCCACCGGTGGCGTGCAGGCTGGACACCACTCCGCACTCGGCGCACAGCGTCACCCCGTACGCGGCGTTCTCCACGTTGCAGCCGACCACCACGCGCCCGTCGTCGACAAGCGCGGCCGCACCTACCGGGAACGTCGAGTACGGCGCGTACGCGTTCCGCATCGCCTCGGTGGCGGCGGCGCGCAGCCGCGCCCAGTCAATGTCGGTCATGCCGCCATTCTGCCGAAGTAGCCCAGGTCAGAAGCGCGCAGGGCCGTCCCCCCGACCGCGGCTCCCCACGGTCCGGAGGGGTGCACGGTGATCACATGATGAAAAGTAGGTCAGGAACACTCCGAGAACCTCTCTTCCATCACCTGAGCAAGGGTCGTCGACCTGGCCAGGCGGAGCAGCACCTGCGCCCATGCACGCCTTCGGCCGTACCCCGGCGAGGGTGTTGGTTGGGCTCGGACGGCGACGGCCGCGCCATGCCCGGCGATGAGTTCCGCCGGGCATGGCGGCAAGGTCAGCCCTTGATGTACGGCTTGCCGTCGGCGGCCGGCGCGCGAACCCGGCCGACGAGGCCGGCGACCGCCAGGATGGTCGCCAGGTAGGGCAGCATGGCCAGGAACTGGCTGGGGATGGAGCTGTTGATCGCGCTCAGGTAGGTGGCGAGCTGGTCGGCGAAGCCGAAGAAGAGCGCGGCGAGCAGCGCTCCGGTCGGGTTCCACCTGCCGAAGATCAGCGCGGCCAGCGCGATGAAGCCCTTGCCGCCGATCATGTTCTTGGTGAACGAGTAGAGCGCCAGCGTGTAGGAGGCGCCGCCGATGCCCGCGACCACGCCGGCCAGCAGCACGTTGCGGTAGCGCACCCGCAGCACCTTGACGCCCAGCGTGTCGGCGGCGATCGGGTGTTCACCGACCGACCGGGTACGCAGCCCCCACCGGGTGCGGAACAGCCCGATGTGGATCACCAGCACCAGGAGCAGGCCGACGTAGAGGAAGATGTTGCCGCGGAACAGCGCCGGCCCGAGCACCGGGATGTCCTTGAGCAGCGGGATCTCCCAGTTGCTGAAGCGCGGCGCGCTGTTGTACTTCGCCGCGTCGGTCTGCATCAGCCGCTCGTAGAGGAAGCCGGTGACGCCGACCGCGAGCAGGTTCAGCACGATGCCCATGACGACCTGGTCGACCAGGTAGCGGATGGCGAAGACGGCGAGCAGCAGCGAGATGAACGCGCCACCGATGGCGGCGGCCACCAGACCCACCCAGACGTTGCCGGAGATGCTGCCGAACAGGGCGCCGCTGAACGCGCCCATCAGCAACTGCCCCTCGATGGCCACGTTGACCACGCCGGACCGCTCGCAGAGCACCCCGGCCAGCGCGCCGAAGATCAGCGGCAGGGCCAGGATGAACGTGCCCCGGATGATGTTGACCAGCGGCATGAAGTTCTGCCCGGTCGGCGCGGCGGAGACCTGCCAGCAGAGGAAGGAGAGCACGAAGCCGACCAGCCCGACGCCGAGCGCGGGGACGAACCAGCGCTTCGGCACCCCGGCGAGCAGCGCCGCGCCGGCGGCGATCGCGATGATCCCGAACAGGATCGCGCCGATCGTGCCGTTGATCTCCAGCGCCGCGCCGGCCGCGTCGTCGCTGAGCGTGAAACGTGCCTGCTGGTCGGTGGCGAGGGCGCCGAAGAGCACCGCCGAGAGCAGGCCGAGGGCCAGCAGCGTGAGGCCGACCTTGCGGGTCCGGGTCCAGAAGCCCTGGTCGACCTGGGCGACGGCGACGTCGGGGACAGCCATGGTGGACATGCGTTACCAGCCCTTCGCCAGGCTCGTCTGCAACCGGGCAGCCCGTGCGGCCCGGAGCTGGAAGATCGCCTTCACCAGGGCGGGTGCGGCGATGAAGATGACGATCAGCGCCTGGAGCACTGTCACCAGCTCCAGCGAGATGCCCGAGTACGACTGCATCCGGTTGCCTCCGGCCTGCAGCGCACCGAACAGCAGCGCGGCGAGCAGCACCCCCCAGGGCTTCACCCGGCCGAGCAGCGCCACCAGGATGCCGTCGAAGCCGATCTGCGCGACCACCAGCGGGGTCAACGCGCTGGCGGTCGAGCCGAGCACCATGTTCGACCCGCCCAGGCCGGCCAGGATCCCGGAGAAGACCATGATCAGGATGTACGTCCGGGTGACGCTGATGCCCGCGGTCCGCGCGGCGTCCGGGTTGGCGCCGACAGCCCGCAGCTCGAAGCCGAGCGTGGACCGGTTGAGCAGCCAGGCGACCGCCCAGGTGGCCAGCACGGCGAGCAGGATGCCGGCGTGCACCCGCAGGTTGTCGCCGAGCAGGCGGGGCAGCTGCGCGGAGGTGTCCACGGCCTTGCTGATCGCGTCGGTCCGCTTGGGGTCCTGCACGCCGTTCTGCACGATGAGCCAGGTCAGGAAGTACGTGGCGACGTAGTTGAGCATGATCGTGTTGATCACCTCGTGTGCGCCGGCGCGGGCCTTGAGGATGCCCGGGATGAAGCCCCAGAGCGCTCCGCCAAGCGCGCCGGCCAACACCGCCACCAGCAGGTGCAGGCCGGGCGGCAGCGGCAGCAGGAAGCCGGCCAGCGCGGCCAGGATCACGCCGATGGTGGCCTGGCCCTGCGCGCCGATGTTGAACAGGCCGCCGCGGAAGGCCAGCGCCACCGCCAGGCCGGTGAAGACCAGCGGCGCGGCGTACGTCAGCGTCTCGGAGATCGGCGCGAGCACCGCCTGCCAGCCGTTGCTGCCGTTCACCCAGCCGGAGAACGCCTCCGGGTCGAAGATCGAGCCCTTGAACAGGTTCGCGTACGCCTCGCTCACCAACGTCCAGCTCGCGCTGAACGCGTCCGACGGACGGGCGGTGATGTAGGAGTAGGTGTGCAGCACGTCCGGATCAGAAATGATCATCAGTACCGCGCCGACGACGACGGCCAGCACCAGCGACAGCAGGGTCACCGTGAAGGTGTTGGCCGCCCAGAGGTTGTCCAGGAAGAGCCGGCCCAGGGACGGCTTCGGCTGCGGCTCGGGGGCCTTCGGCACTGTGGTCGTGCCGGCCCGCTCGGTGTTGCCGAGCGCGTTCTGCGCCGCCTGCGCCTCGCTCGCCGGCTCCTTGTCCGGGGAACCCGACTGCGGATTGCTGTCGCTCATGCCTCGTCCTCGCTCGCGGAGCCCGCGTCGCTCGCCCGGCTCCCGTCGTCCACGCCGGGCTCACCGGCAGCGGGTGTCGCGCCGGCCCCGGCCTCCGCGCCGGGTGCACCGGCGGGGGTCCCGCCGGGCCCGGCCTCCACGCCGGGTGCACCGGCGGCGGGGGTCGCGCCGGCCGCGGCGGCCGTGTCCGGGTGGATGCCGGCCATCAGCAGGCCGATCTCCTCGCGCGGGGTGTCCGGGCCGACGATGCCGATGATCCGTCCGCGGTACATCACCGCGATCCGGTCGGCCAGCCCGACCACCTCGTCGAGCTCGCTGGAGACCACCATGACCGCGGTGCCGATGTCCCGCTCGTGAATGATCTGGCTGTGGATGAACTCGATCGACCCGACGTCCACACCACGGGTGGGTTGGGCGGCGATGAAGAGCTTCAGCGGCCGGGACAGCTCCCGGGCCACGATCACCTTCTGCTGGTTGCCGCCGGAGAGGGTGCCCACCGCCGCGTCCGCCGATGAGGTGCGGACGTCGAACTGCTCGATCCGCTCGCGCGCCGAGGACGCGATCGCGTCCGGCTTGAGGGCGAGCCCGGCGCCGAACGGCGGCCTGTCGTAGATGTCCAGCACGAGGTTCTCGGCGACGCTGAACTCCTTGACGAGGCCGTCCACGCTGCGGTCCTCGGGGACGTACCCGACGCCGGCGCGGAGCACCTTCTTGGTCGTCCAGCCGTCGATCCGGTCGCCGCCCAGGCTGACCGTGCCGGCGAGCACCGGGCGCAGGCCCATGATCGCCTCGATCAGCTCCGTCTGGCCGTTGCCCTGCACACCAGCCACGCCGAGCACCTCGCCCGCGCGCACGGTCAGGTCCACCCCGTCGACGGCGCGGATCTGCCGGTCGTCGTCGACGACCAGCCCGGCAACCTCCAGCACCGGCTCGCCCGGCGTGGCCGGCGACTTGTCGACGGTGAGCCGCACGCTACGGCCGACCATGAGCGCGGCCAGCTCGTCCCGGCTGGTCTCCGGCGAGGCCGTGCCGACGGTCTTGCCGCGCCGGATCACCGTGATCCGGTCGGCGATCGCCTTGACCTCGCCGAGCTTGTGGGTGATGAAGACGATCGACTTGCCGGCCGCCTTCAGCGACCGCATGACAGTCAACAGCTCCTCGGTCTCCTGGGGGGTGAGCACCGCGGTCGGCTCGTCCAGGATGAGCAGGTCGACGTCGCGGGTGAGCGCCTTGACGATCTCGACGCGCTGCTGGATGCCGACCGGCAGGTCCTCGATCACCGCGTCCGGGTCGACCCGCAGGTTGTAGCGCTCGGACACCTCGGTGACCTCGCGCCGGGCACGCCGCCGGTCCAGGAAACCGGCGATGCCGCCCCGGACCTGCTCGGCGCCGAGCATGATGTTCTCGGCCACGGTGAAGACCGGCACCAGCATGAAGTGCTGGTGCACCATGCCGATCCCGGCCCCGATGGCATCGGAGGGACCCTTCAGCTTCAGCGGCGTGCCGTCGACCAGGATCTCGCCCTCGTCGGGCTGGTAGAGCCCGTAGAGCACGTTCATCAGTGTCGACTTGCCCGCGCCGTTCTCGCCGAGCAGGGCGTGAATCTCTCCAGGCTCCACCGTCAGATCGATGTGGTCGTTGGCGACCAGATCACCGAACCGCTTGGTGATGCCGCGCAGTTCGAGTCTCAGCGCAACCTCCTGGAGTGCGAGCGATGGTGCAGCGTAGCTGCCGGTCGACCGGGCCGGACCAGGCCGGTCACCGTGGCGCGCGATCGGCCGCTCCGGCCCCACGGGTGGTCACCCGCGGCGCCGGAGCGGCCGGATCGGTCGTACCTGTCCCCGCCGCCCCTGCGATGATCTCACCGGAGGAGCCGGCCGGGTGTCACTTGGTCGGCTGGGCCTTCGAGGTGACGGTGATGGTGCCGGCGGCGATGTCCGCCTTGATCTTGTCGACCTCGGTCTTCAGCTCGGCCGGAACCTTGCTGTCGAAGTCGTGGAACGGGGCGATCGAGACACCGCTGTTGGCCAGGGTCCCGACGAAGCCCGGCTTGGCCTGCAGCTTCTCGCCACCGGCCGCCTTGAGCACGGCCTCCTTGACGGCCTCCGGGATGTTCTTGACCACGGTGGTGATGATCGCGGCGCAGTCCGGGGTGCTCTCGCAGCCGTCGACGTCCACCCAGATGGTGTTGTACTTGCCACCCGACGCCTTGGCCGCGGAGGTGGTGCCGAGGCCGGAGCCGCCGGCGACCGGCATGATGATGTCCGCGCCCTGGGCGACCAGCGCGTCGGAGACCTTCTTGCCCTCGTCCTGCTTGGCGAAGTCGTTGGTGAAGGAGCCCTTCTGGGTCTCCTTGTTCCAGCCGAGCGCCTGGACGTTCTTCTTCTTGGTGGTGTTGTAGTACGCCACGCCGTCGACGAAGCCGTCCATGAAGATCGTCACCGGCGGGATCGGCAGACCACCGTAGGTGCCCACCTTGCCGCTCTTGCTCATCCCGGCGGCCAGGTAGCCGGCCTGGAACGCGGCCTGGGCGGTGTCGAACTGCATCGGGTAGACGTTGGCGTCACCCGGGTTGGCGTCGACGATGCCGAACTGCTGGTTCGGGTTCGCCTTGGCGATCTTCGAAGTCGCGTTGGCCATCAGGCCACCGACGGCCAGGATGAAGTCGCACTTCTGGTTGACGAACTGCGTCAGGTTCGGCTCGTAGTCGGCCTCGGCCTTCGACGCGACGAACTTGATGTCGATGTTGTCGTTGGCGGCCTTGGCCTCCTGCAGGCCCTTCCAGGCGGAGGTGTTGAACGACTTGTCGTCGATGCCGCCGACGTCGGTCACCATGCAGGCGCTGTACTTCTTGGCGCCGCTGCCGGCGTTCTTGTCATCATCGGGGGCCTCGCCACAAGCGGCGGCGGCGCTCAGCACGAGCCCACCCACCGCGAAGATCGAGGCGATCCGCATCCCACGCACCGAGCGCAAGACGTCTCCTTCCCATTGCACACCGCGCCTAGTGCGGTGGCAGCCCATCAGCCGACCTGCGGTGTGCCGCCGGCTGTCCCACGTTACGGACGGGAGCGTACGCCCGCGCCCACCCACCGGCCGACAATCGTGCACGACTGTTGAGCGCCTGTTACCCGGGTGTAACCCTTGCGTGGGGCACGTCACTCTTTGTGCTGCTAACCGAGCGCCCAGGCGTCGCTAACGTCCGGTTTCCGGGGGTCGACCCCCTCCTCGGACGCTACCGCCAAAAGACCGCCACCGCCGCGTTGACCAGGGTCAGGCCGACGATTGCGAGGAAGTGGCCGCGGTTGACCACGTCCCGCTTCCGGGAGAAGAAGACCATTACGAAGATCAGCAGCGCGATCACCAACTTCGTCACAAGTTTGGCGGGCGCCGGCTCGTCGTCACCACCGCCCCGCAGCGGGGCGGAGAGACCGAGCCCGGTGAGCAACTGGATCACGGCGCCCCAGAGCATGGCGGCGTTGATCCGCAGCTTGCCGCTCGCGTACTGGGCGATCGAGCCGCCGAGCAGCAGGGCGAAGCCGATCAGATGGACATAGAGGAGGATGAGTCGCAGTGCTTCCACGCCGCCCATCCTCCCCCATCAACGACAGTTCGTAGTAGGGGGTCGACCGGTCGGCGCGTTGAGCCCGGTCGGCACCCGGCGCGGCTGCGGCGTGGTCATCCCTTGACCGCTCCGGCGGTCAGGCCGGAGACGATGTAGCGCTGCAGGAGCTGGAAGACCAGCACCGTCGGGATCGCGGTGAGCAGGGTGCCGGCCGCGAAGATGCCGAAGTTGTTGTTGCGCTCGTTGCCCTGCAACAGGCCGTACATGCCGACCGCGAGGGTCTTCGAGTCGCTGCTGGTGAGGAACACGTTCGCCATCAGGAACTCGTTGATGGTGCCGATGAACGCCAGCAGCCCGGCCACCGCCAGGATCGGCGCCACCAGCGGCAGCATGATCCGGAAGAAGACCTGGGCGTGCGACGCGCCGTCCATGGTGGCCGACTCGTCGAGTTCCCGGGGCAGGGTGTCGAAGAAGCCCTTCATCAGCCAGGTGTTCACGCCGAGCGCCCCACCCAGATAGAGCAGTAACAGCCCCCACGGGGTGTTGAAGCCTATCGACGGCCACAGGTCGGTGATCGTGCCGAAGATCAGGTAGATCGCCACGATCGCCAGGAACTGCGGGAACATCTGGATCAGCAGCAGTGACAACAGCCCCACCCGCCGCCCCCGGAAGCGCATCCGGGAGAACGCGTACGCGGCCAGGGCCGAGAGGAACACCGACGCGAACGAGGCCACCCCGGCGATCAACAGCGAGTTGAGGAACCACCGCTCGAAGGCGGTCCGCTCGAACAGCCCGCTGAAGTTGCCGAGCGACACCCCACCGGTGGGCACCAGCTCGCTTGTGGAGAGCGTGCCGAGGGGGTTGAGCGCGGCGGAGAGCACGAACACGATCGGGAAGAGGCTGAACAGCACGGCGAGCACGGCGACCAGGTGCCGCCAGCCGACCCGGGCGAACCAGCGGTTCCGCCGCCGACCACCGATGGTCCGGCTCGCGGCCGGGCGACCGGCCGTGTCGCGGGCACGCGCGGCGAGGGTGCTCACGAGTACACCTCCTCCTGCTTGCGGGTCCGCCGGAAGCTGACCGCCGAGACGACGGCGACGATGGCGAAGATGAACAGCGAGATCGCGGCGGCGAAGCCGAACTGCGCGCCCTGCCCGCCGAAGGCCAGCCGATAGGTGTACGTGATGAGCAGGTCGGTGGCGCCGTTGGTCGGGTTGTCTGCCGGGAAGGGCGCTCCCTCGGTGGTCAGGTAGATCGCGTTGAAGTTGTTGAAGTTGAACGCGAACGACGAGATCAGCAGCGGAGACAGCGCGATCAACAGCAGTGGCAGGGTGACCGCGCGGAAGGACTGCCAGGGCGATGCGCCGTCGACAGAGGTGGCCTCGGTCAGCTCACGGGGGATGGCCTGCAACGCGCCGGTGGCCACCAGGAACATGTACGGGTAGCCGAGCCAGAGCTGGATGAGGATGACCGCGAAGCGGGCCGTCCACGGCTGACCGAACCAGTCCACGTGCAACCCGAACAGGTTGTTGATCAGCCCGAAGTCGGCGTTGAACATGTCCCGCCAGGCCAGCAGCATCGCGAACGACGGCATGGCGTACGGCAGGACCAGCAGCACCCGGTAGATGTTTGTGCCCCGCATCCGGGGCGAGTGCAGCACGAGCGCGATGAGCATGCCGAGCAGGAACGTGCCGCCGGTGGAGCCGATGGCGAACGCGAAGTTCCAGATCAGGGCGCCCAGGAACGGGCCGGAGATGTTCCCGTCGGTGAGCACACGCGTGAAGTTGCGCAGCCCCACGTTGATCTTCCAGCCCTGGGCCAGCCGCTCCCCGTCGGCGGCGACGAAGGCGCCCACCTCCTCGTCGGCGGTCCAGGTCCGCCCGGTCGCGGCGTCCCGGACGCAGTCACAGCCGGAGTCGTACGCCCGCACCGCCTTGCCCTCGTACGCCCGGGACAGGCCGCTTGACCGCAGCGCGCCACCTGCCGTCGGGACGACAAGGTCGGTGACCTCCCTGCTGCGGGCGCTGGCCTGGCCGACGTTCAGCACCGTGTAGCCGTCGGCGGCGGTGACCCTGCCGCCCGCGGTGACTGTGACGTCGGCGGCGTCGAGGCGGCGCAGCCCGCCCGCGTCACCTGCGGAGACCGCCCCGGTGGCGGGGTCGGTGACCAGGAAGACAAGTGGGGCGGTGGCCGGGTCACCCGTGGTGGCGATCGACAGGGCGTACTGGGCGGAGCCGGGCACCTGCGTGACCGACGAGGTCTGGATCGCGACGATCGCCTCGTCCTTGCTGCCCCGGTGCCCGTCACCGAAGTTGGTGAAGGCGGTGCTCGCCATGTAGAGCACCGGGAGGACCTGGAAGGCGATGAGGAACAGGGTTCCCGGCACCAGGTACTTGGCCGGGATGTGCCGGCGGGTGAGGTAGAGATAGAACAGCCCGGCGGTGGTCGCCGCCAGCAGGGCCAGGCCGGCCCACTGCTCCCCGTCGACGAGTGGGAATGCCGCCCAGAGGGCGATTCCGGCGGTGAGGCCGAGCAGGAGCACCTTGCCGGCGAGGCCGGTCACTGTGATCGGCGCGTGGTCACGCGAGCGCGGGGGTCGGGAGCCGACGGGCCCCCGGCCCGGGGCCTGCGTGGCAGACCCCGGGCCGGACAGCGGCGTACTCATTACTTGATCTGGCCGGAGATGGTCTTGCCGGCGGCGGTGACGGTGCTGGTCGGGTCGGCCCCGCCGATGACCGCGGCCTCGGCCTTGCCGAACGGGTCCCAGATGGCGGCCATCGCCGGGATCGCCGGGAGCACCTGGCCGTTCCTGCCGGCCTCCTGGAACTTCGCCAGGTCCGGGTCGCTGCCCTTGACCTGGTCGAGGGCGGCGGTCAGCGCCGGCGGCCGGGCCTCGGCGTTGTAGAGCGCGACGGCCAGGTCCGGGGTGGTCGTGTAGTTGGCGACGAACTCCTGGGCCAGCGCCTTGTTCTTGCCCTTGGCAGCGACGTAGAACGCCTGCACACCCACGAACGGCTGGGCCTCCTTGCCGCCGGCGAAGCCGGGGATCGCGGAGATGTCGTACGTGATGTTGGCCTTCTTGACGTCGGCGATCGCCCACGGCCCGGAGATCAGGTACGCGCACTTCTTGCCGGTGAAGGTGGCGATCGAGTTGGTGTCCGCGATGGAGCGCTTGAGCACGCCCGCGCCCTTCTCGCCAAGCGCGCCGATCTTCTTGAACGCCTCGATCGACGCGGGCTTGCCCACGCCCAGGTCCTTCGGGTCGTAGTCACCGTTGGCCCCGGCGCCGAAGAGGTAACCGCCGGCCGAGCTGTAGAGCGGGTAGATGTGGTACGCGTCGCCGTTCTGGCCGACCTGGAGGCAGAGCGTCTCGGTGACCTTCTTCGACGCCTTGAGCTGCTTACCCGTGGCGACCAGGTCCTCGATGGTCTTCGGCGCCTCGGGGGCCAGCTCGGTGTTGCGGATCAGTGCCAGGTTCTCCTGCGCGTACGGCACCCCGTAGAGCTGACCGTTGAAGGTGACCGCCTTGATTGCTGTGGCGTTGAACGCGCTCTTCTGCTCGGCGGCGAGCTGGACGGGGTCGATGGCGCCGTTCTGCACCAGGTTGCCGATCCAGTCGTGCGCGCCGACCACCACGTCGGGGCCGCTGCCCTGCTGCGAGGCAGTGACGAAGTTGGTCTGCAGGTCCTTGCTGACGGCTTGGACCTCGACGGTGACGCCGTTCTCCTGGCCGAACTTCTCGGCGAACGGCTTGAGGGTTTCCGTGCGCTTGTCGTCGGCCCAGATCACCAGCTTGCCGCCGGCGGCCTTGGGGGATTCCTTCGCGGCCGGCTCGTCGCTGTCGCCACCACAGCCGGAGGCGGCGAGCGCCAGGGCGAAGAGGGCGACCACACCCGCGGTACGGATGCGCATCGGTACTCCTGTCGTCATGGCGGATCCGCCGGGGGAAGGACGGTCCGCAAGTGGGGAAGCTGAAAGTTTTTGCCAACCGACGCAGCGATACTGCGCTGCTGCTCGTCAATGTTGCGGGGACGTTAGCAAGACGTTGCAGATAATGGAAGGGCTTGCAGAGCACCCCGCAAGAACTTGCCGGTGGGCTAAAGTGCCGCCATGCGCGCTCGACTGTCCGACATCGCCCAGCAGGCCGAAGTCAGCGAGGCCACGGTGTCGCGGGTGCTCAACGACCGCCCCGGCGTGGCCCCGGAGACCCGACAGGCCGTCCTCACCGCCCTCGACGTCCTCGGCTACGAGCGACCGGCCCGACTGCGCAAGCGCAGCGCCGGCCTGGTCGGTCTGGTGGTGCCCGAGTTGGACAACCCGATCTTCCCCGCGTTCGCGCAGGTCATCGAGTCGACGCTGGCGCAGAGCGGGTTCACGCCGGTGCTCTGCACCCAGACCGCCGGCGGCGTGACCGAGGACGAATACGTGGAGATGCTGCTGGACCGGCAGGTCTCCGGGATCGTCTTCGTCTCCGGCCTGCACGCCGACACCGCCGCCAACCACGACCGCTACCGGGCGCTGATCGCCCGGCCGCTGCCGGTCGTGATGATCAACGGGTACGTTCCCGGCATCGGCGCCCCCTTCGTCTCCTGCGACGACCGAGAGGCCGCCGACCTCGCAGTGGCCCACCTCGTCGCGCTCGGGCACCGCCGGATCGGCCTGATCACCGGCCCGGACCGGTTCGTGCCGGTGCAGCGCAGGGTGGCCGGCTGGCGGGCGGCGATGACCCGACTGGCCGGTGTCGCCGAGGCCGACCTCGGCCCGCTGGCCGAGCTGACACTGTTCGGTGTGGAGGGTGGCGAGGCGGCTGCCGGCCGGCTGCTCGACCGGGGAGTCACCGGCCTGGTCTGCGGCTCCGACCTGATGGCGCTCGGCGCGGTGCGGGCGGCCCGGCACCGCGGTCTGACCGTCCCGGGTGACCTGTCAGTGGTGGGCTACGACGACTCACCGCTGATGGCCTTCACCGACCCGCCGCTGACCACTGTGCGACAGCCGGTCACCGCCATGGCGGTTGCGGCGGTCCGCGCCCTGGTCGACGAGATCAACGGGCACGGCGCCCCGCACTCGGAGTACCTGTTCCGCCCCGAGCTGGTCGCGCGGGGCTCGACAGCGGTCGCCCCGGCCGCCGTGCGGTTTCCTTACGCAAGATCTGCTTGACTCTTGCAGGGTCGGGCGGCATATTGCTCAGGCAGCCGCGCCCGAGCACGAGACAGACGGGGAAACATCACCAATGACCGTCAGCGCCACCACCCCGCCCCGCACCGACGACGACTGGTGGCGCTCCGCGGTCGTCTACCAGGTCTACGTGCGCAGCTTCGCCGACAGCAACGGTGACGGCGTCGGCGACCTCGCGGGCATCCGGGAGCGGTTGCCGTACCTGCGGGACCTCGGAGTGGACGCGCTCTGGCTGACCCCCTTCTACACCTCCCCGATGGTCGACGGCGGGTACGACGTCGCCGACTACCGCGACGTCGACCCCCTGTTCGGCACCCTCACCGACTTCGACGCGATGATCAGCGACGCGCACGCTCTCGGCCTGCGGATCATCGTCGACCTGGTGCCCAACCACACCTCCAGCGCGCACCGCTGGTTCACCGACGCCCTCGCCGCCGGCACCGGCTCGCCCGAACGCTCCCGCTACCTCTTCGCCGAGGGCCGGGGCGCGCACGGCGAGCTGCCCCCCAACGACTGGGAGAGCATCTTCGGCGGCCCGGCCTGGACCCAGGTCGACGACGGCCAGTGGTACCTGCACCTGTTCGACCCGGCCCAGCCGGACCTGAACTGGCGCCACCCGCAGGTCCGCGCCGAGTTCGAGGACGTCCTGCGGTTCTGGCTGGACCGGGGCGTGGACGGCTTCCGCGTCGACGTGGCCCACGGCATGATCAAGGCAGAGGGGCTGCCGGACGTCGGCTTCAGCACGATGACGACCGGGCAACGCCAGGTCGACCTGCTCGGCAAGGCCCGCCTGCCCTACTTCGACCAGGACGAGGTGCACGAGATCTACCGCGCGTGGCGGCCCATATTGGACAGCTACCCGGGCGGCCGGATGGCGGTCGCCGAGGCGTGGGCCGAGACCCCGCAGCGGCTGGCCCGCTACATCGGCCCGGACGAGCTGCACCAGGCTTTCAGCTTCGACTTCCTCGACGCCACCTGGTCGGCCGACTCGTTCCGCAAGGTGATCGACACCGCGCTGGCCGAGGCGACAGTCGTCGGCGCCCCCACCACCTGGGTGCTGTCCAACCACGACAAGCAGCGGCACGTGACCCGCTACGGCGACGGCGCCGAAGGGCTGCGCCGCGCCCGCGCCGCCAGCCTGCTCATGCTCGCCCTCCCCGGCTGCGCCTACCTCTACCAGGGCGAGGAGCTGGGCCTGCCCGAGGTTCTCGACCTTCCCGACGAGCTGCGCCAGGACCCGGCGTTCCTGCGGACCGGCGAGAGCCGCGACGGCTGCCGGGTGCCCATCCCGTGGAGCGATGAGCTGGCACCGTACGGCTTCGGGCCGGCCGGCAGCGAGCTGAGCTGGCTGCCCGCCCCGGCGACCTGGCGTGCCCTGTCGGTCGCCGCGCAGGCCGGTACGCCCGGCTCGACGCTGGAGCTGTACCGGGCCGCCCTGCGCATCCGCCACGAACACCCGGCGCTGGCTCTCGGCGCCGGCCCGGTCACCTGGCTGGAGAGTGGACCGGGAATGCTGGCCTTCTCCCGCACCGCCGGCGAAACCGTGCTGACCTGCGTGGTCAACCTCAGCGGAGCACAGGTGCTGATCGACGGGTACGGCGAGCCGATCGTCGCCAGCGCGCCGCTCACCGGGCAGGGCGCCGGCCATCTGCTGCCCGTAGACGCGGCAGCCTGGTTGGAACGGCGCTGAGCGGGTAAGCCCTTCTCGACCTGGTCGTCCGCCGTGCCCCGCGCCAGCGGGCGACTGGGCTACCGGCCCCTTGTGGTGGGGGGTGAGGTGCACCGGCGTCACGCGGAGTCCGCTCCGCGCGGCGCCGGTGTCCGTGTGTGTCGTTGGTGTGCCTCGTCGCCCGCGCGGGAAACCGCCGCGTCACTTCCCCGCGCTGACCCGCCGCGTCACTTGGCGGTCAGCAGCGCCGCGATCCTGGTGAAGCCGGCGCGGACCTCGGCCTCGTCCGGCGGCTCGACGGGCTCACCGTGGCCCGCCTCGTCCGCCGCGGCGTCCAACTCCTCGTCGATCACGTCCTCGAAGTCGCCGTACAGGTCGGCCCCCTCGACCTGACGGGCCTCGTCCTCGGCGGCTACCTGCGCGGCGGCGATCTCGCTGCGGATCTCGTCCGCCGACAGCGCCGGCAGCAGCGGCTCGACAACTGCCATCAACTGCTCCTCGGCCACCACCGCCTCGGCCAACGCCAACGCGTGCGGCCGCTCGTACGGCCCGCAGACCACCGGCTCCCACTCGTCGAGGTCGCCGAGCGGCCCGAAGGTGATGATCCACGGCAGGCCGAGCATCGGCGAGTCGGCCGGCAGGTCAAGTGTCATGAGTGCGCCCACGCGCTCATCATGGTCCGCGAACGCGAGCGTCGGTGCGGTTCTGTTCAGTTACCGCCCGTCCGGCGCCCGATCGGCATCCGTTCAGGGGCCCGGCGGTGTACCGCCGGGAATCAGCGTGCGTTCAGGATGAGCGCGAAGTTTTCGTCGGAGTTGTGGTTGGCGAGGAGTTCGTACCCGGAGGTCCGCCGAAATTCATAAGTCGGAGCGGAGAAATCCACGCCGTTCAGCCAGTTGAGGACCGCCTTGCGCTCCCCCGCCCCGAGGACCGGGCCGATGCAACCATCGACCAGGGCTCGCAGCAGGGACCGCTGCACGGCCCCGTGGAGTTTGACCATGCAGAAGACGTGGCCCACCTCGTTCCGGCGCTCCTTCGAGGGCTGACCCACTGCTGCCGCCAGGTGGTCCTGCGTGCCAGGCAGGGTCACCTCAATGGTGTGCAAGGCACCCTTCGCCGTCACCCGGACGGGCCAACGCTCGACCCAGGCATCGGTGACCTTGCTCGGTGTCAGACCGGCGAACACCGGCAGCGGTCCAGAGGGAGTGACGGGTGGTGGGCTGGTCATCCACTCCCTGGGCTCCCCGGGGTTGCCTCTGGTGCCCGGCGGGGCGGGGGGAAGCGCCCTCCCATTCTGGTCGCGCGACACCACGACGCCCACGAGCGCCGCCAGCATCAGCACCACGGCAGGCACCGCCAGCAGGAGCCATCGTCTCGACGTCGTCCCGCGGCCCACCGCAACCGATTCGGCTTCCCGTTCGGTCTCGTTCACATTGCGCTCCCCGTGTCACAGCTCAAGCGGCAGCGACGTCGCAACCCGTCACAGACCGCCTTGGAGGCTAACCAGAGGTACGGCGAATGTCAATATTGTGTCTCGTCGATTTCCCTGCCAGCGTTCTGATGCGGTGACACACCGCAATCAACACGGGGAGGACCACTTGAAAAGGTTGCGAACAGCGGCAATGGCCGTGCTGGCCTGCGCGAGCCTCATCGGGGTCTTGACGCCGACGGCTGCGGCCGCGGCTCCGGGCTGCACCCGAACCGGGTGCAACGGAAAAGTCGCATCCGCCAATGGCTGCACGAGCGACGCCTATGCTGTTTCCAGCTTCAGCCGGGTGGACGGCAACGACCCGGAACAGACGGTAGCCCACGGCGACCTCTACTACTCGCCGGCCTGCGGGGCGATGTGGGGTGACTACACCGCCACATTCTTCGGCGATACCTCCACCCTGGAGCTCGACTGGCAACCCACGTATGGCGGCCTGAACCAGAAGGCCCAATCGATTCTGATAAGCGGTGTCGGAAACTACGTCACCACAATGGTCAGCTGGGAGTATTCCGTGCAACTGTGCGCCTCGTCGCCCACGGGCAATCCCGACGGCAATGCCACCTGCACCGTATGGCGATGAAAACGCATCTCGCATGGCAAGGTCCTGGCGCCGACAAGCGCTTTCTGTGAACGGGGGCACGTTGAAAAGAATCAGCACGAAAGCATGCGTGGCGATAGCCGCGCTCGTCACACTCACCGGCACCGTCGACGCGGTACCGGCGGCGGCGTCGAAGCCTCGACCGGCGGGCGTCACAGATCCGTCAGCGGTCCGGGAGCCGGACACCGCACTGGGCAAGGACTGGCCCGACTCCTCAGACGTGCTGGTCACCGGAGTGGGCGACAGCAACGGCTTCCACCTGTACGTGGCGCGGGAACGGGACGCGTTCGCCTGGTCGACGCTCGCCACCCTGTCCGCATCGTCGCTTGACATGGGCCCCTGGATGGGCGAGACCTGCGTGACCGGCTCCGGCCGGTACGCGGTGGTCGTTTTCGCTCCGAAGATGGCGGCCAACAAACCCGCTCTGGTGCGCGGTGGAGGAATCGCCGCGGTGGTCGACATCGCCAGCGGCAAGGCGACCAGAGTAGCGACGGGCCTGCAACTGGCGTACTTCAATCCCGCGTGTGGACCGGACGACCGGGCGCTGCTCACCCGGGCCGTCGGCGAAGACATGGAGCAAACGGAACTGCTCACTGTCGACGCCGCCGCGCACCGGATCACCCAGACCCGCCGGATCGCGGCTCAACTCACCACCCCGACCGCTACCGCTGACGGCGACTACGGCATCGCCCGGGGACGGCTGGTGAAGGTCGGCCCCAGCGGCGGCCTCACCGAGGTCGCCCGACCGGCCGGACCGGTATCCACGCTGCGCGGCACCGCGCACAACGGCATCGACTTGGTCGCCATCAAGGGTGAGCAGGCCGTGGCGCAACGGTTCCAGGCCGGTCGGCTCCAGACCGTCGTCGTCGGCCAGAAGGGCCACCTGCAACTGTTGGGCCAGGCCGGAGGCCGGAACGCGCTAGTCGGCACCGCACCGGCCCTCAACGGGAGCTGGCCGGAGCTGGCGACGATCCAGTCGGGCAGGTCGGTCCGGGCCGTCTCCGCGCAGGGTCATCTGCTGGCCGAGGAGATCGGCACCGCGCAGGGCGAGAAGGCGGTACGCGCGCCGTTGTCGCCCGCGGACCGGGCCGACGCCGGTCAGGTCCGGGTGTCGGTGCAGGCGACCGCCAGTGGTCGCCGCTCCACAGTCACCTTCGAGACGGCGCGGACCGCGCCCCGACTGGACGCGCTGCCGACCAGCGCGCCGGCCGGGCCGACAATGGGCACCCAGGCGGTCGATCCGAAAATCTCGAACCCGAAGTGCGCGGTACGGCGCAACGACCCGAAGGTACAGGCGCAGCAGCCGAGCGCCAACTTGGTCGAGTGGGCGGTGGACCGGGCGGTGCACGGCACCCTCACCACCTCCCGGCCGGCCAACTACCTGAAGTCGGGCCTGCCCTCGTACAGCCCGCAGGGGCTCTTCCCGAGGCGGACGGTGGCCGGTGGCGGTGGCGCTGGGGTGCCGGCGCAGCTGATGCTGGGAATCCTGGCGCAGGAGACGAACCTTTCGCAGGCTTCCTGGCACGCCGTCCCCGGCGACCTCGGTAACCCGCTGATCGCGGACTACTACGGCAACGCCGGGGGCAGCGTCGACGTCATCGACTACTCGAAGTCCGACTGCGGCTACGGCGTCGGTCAGGTGACCACGGGAATGAGCGTCGGCGACTCGGTCTACAGCCGCAATCAGCAGGTCGCGATCTCGATCGACTACGCGGCCAACATCGCGGCCGGGCTCAACATCCTGATCGACAAGTGGAACCAGATCTACAACGAGCCGCTCGGCAGGAGCACCATCAACAACAACGACCCGGCCTGGATCGAGAACTGGTTCCTGGCCGTTTGGGCGTACAACAGCGGCTACCACCCGAGCAGCGAGGCCGGGCAGAACAACGGCCGGTGGGGCATCGGCTGGCTGAACAACCCGGCCAACCCGTCCTACGACCCGGCTCGCCCGGGCTTCCTACGGGACACCTACGCCGACGCGGAGACGCCGAATGAGTGGTCGTACCCGGAGCGGATCATGGGGTGGGTGGAGACGCCTCAACTGAAGGGCTTCCCCATTGCGACGGAGGCGTACTCCCAGCCGACGTACAGCAGCAACTCCCCGGACTACCCGAGTCGCTTCACCAAGGTGCTGTCCCTGCCGGGCGTCTACACGTTCTGTTCACCGAGCATCAACAGTTGCACTCCGAACATCGAGAACCCGTGCCCGGCCGACAGTGAGGCCTGCTGGTGGCACGGCAGCGCGACCTTCGCCAACTGCCCCGGGGGTGAGTGCGCCAAGGAGAAGCTGACCTACGGTTCGTCCTCCGCCGAGCCGGGGGTGCAACGGATCTACGACCGGGACTGCTCGGTCTTCACCGGCAACTCCGACCCGGACAAGGACGCCACCCGCAGGTCAAGCATCGTCTACACGACGATCGACTCCTCGCAGTACGCACTGGGCTGCTCCAGCGACCCCAACGACGGCAAGTTCACCCTGCGGGCCGGTTATCCCACCGGGAGCACCGACGCGCTCTACGCCGACATCGACCTGCACCAGGTGGGCGCCGGCTACCAGGGGCACATGTGGTTCAGCCACGTCTACCCGACGGTGAACGACAGTGCCAACCCGAAGCATCACCTGGTGGGCGCCTGGACCCCCAACCTGGACCTGAATCCCGGGGAGCGGATGAACTTCGACGTCGTCGTGCACCTGCCGAGCCACGGCGGCGAATACGACAAGGCGGAGTACGTCATCCGCGGCGGCAACGACGGCAGCGAGTACACCTGCGAGTTGGACCAAAGCACCGGGCGGCTCGGACTCAACGGCCACGACAAGTGGGTGTACCTGGGCGCCTACAACCTGGGCCGGGGATCGCAGGTGCTTTTGAACAACATGGGCGACAAATATGCCACCGGCAACATCGACATCGCCTGGGACGCCATGGCGTTCGTCCCGATCGGCAACCGTGGCGGACACGACTGCAAAGAAGACTACTAGCGGCGCTCGGGCCTCTGGCCTACACGAAGCGCCCCCTGTCACCCGCGCTATGCGGTGGCGGGGGGCGCTTCCCCGTCTCGGCTCAGTCGTGCCGGGTGGCGTCGACGGCAGCGCGGACGAGAGCGACAGCACGGTCCGGCGGGACGCCCAGCCGCCGGGCCTCGGCGGCGTACTCGACGGCAACCCGGTGCAGCCTGTCGACGGCGTCGTCGCGGCCGGGCGCGACGAATGTGCCGTTGCGCCCCCGGGTCTCCAGCAGCCCCGCCACCTCCAGCTCCCGGTACGCCCGCGCCACCGTGTTCGCGGCCAGCCGCAGGTCGGCGGCGAGCTGCCGCACGGTGGGCAGGCGGCTGCCCACAGGCAGGCGGCCGTCGCCGACCAGCTCGGCGAGCTGCACCCGCACCTGCTCGTACGGGGGCACCGACGAGTCCGCATCGACCGTGATCATCATGTCCGGCACCTCCGCCATCAGCCCGCACCGCCCGGTGCGCCAGGATCGGTGTCCTCGTCGAGGTCCACCGGCGGGGCGCCCTCCGCCAGATCCACCACCCGCCCGCTCGTGCTGGTCGCGAGCAGCGCCGCCCCGAACAGCACCAGTTGGTTGAGCAGGTAGAGGTAGAGCAGCAGACCGACCGCGCCGGCCACCACCGTGTACGCCGGGTTGCGCTCGGTACGCACCACGTAGTACCGCCCGACGGTGTTGAGCAGCGTGATGCCAACCGCGACCAGCAGCACCACCGGGCGCAGCCGGGACCTGCTCATCCGCAGCCGGGGCACCGCGAGCAGCAGCGCGGTGGCGAGCACCGCGTTGACCAGGACGCTGAGCACCGCGCTGACAGTGGTCAGCCCGACCGACCCGGTGCTGCGCAGCAGGAAGCGCAGCAGCGACTCCAACGCGTCCACCGCCGCCACCGACAGGCCGAGCAGCACGAAGACGCCGATCATCACCCCCAGGTCGACCAGCCGCCGGACGACGAGGTTGCCGGGCTGCTGGTTGAGCGCGTACATGAGGCGTTGGGAGGAGCGGATCGCCTCCACCCAGCCGATCCCGGTGAAGACCAGGATGACCAGGCCGACCACGCCGACGGTGCCGCTTGAGTTGGCGATCTGCTGCGCGTCGAGGAACGGCAGGTTCTCCTTCAGGAAACCGGCCGCCGCAGCGGAGACCTCGTCGTTGTCCTCCAGGATCGCGCCGAAGATGGAGTACGCGACCAGAGCCAGCGCGAAGACGGCGAAGAAGCCGTAGTAGGCGATCGCCGCGGCGAGCCGCCCGGCCAGCACCTCGGCGTAGAGCGCCCCGGCACGCCACACGTGGTCGAACAGGTTCGACCGGCCGCGCGCGGCACCCACCCAGCGGTCGATGCCCGCCTCGATACGGCCGATCACGTTCACGCGATCATCCTCGCCGATCTTTCACCGCCGCCGTGGCAACCGGCGCAAGAGTGCTCGCCGCCCGGCGGGTCGCCGACCGTCAGTCGCCGAGGCGGAAGTCCCGGCGGGGCTGCCACCGGGTCTGCCCGCTGTGCGAGAAGAGGGTGAACCCGTCGACCTCGAACATCGCGGAGAAGTCGGCCAGATCCTCGTATACCCTGTCCAACGCCTCCGGAGCGACGTCCTGCGCCACGGTGACGTGCGGATGGTACGGGAAGCGGGTCTCGCGGTGCAGGCCCGGCGCGGCCGCGATGGCGGCGGCCAGCAGTTCACATTCGCTGATCCCGGCGGCCACCGCGACGAACACCACCTGCGTCACCGGCCGGAACGTCCCGGTGCCCCGCAGGTGCAGCGTGAACGGCAGATGCGCGGCGGCCACGGCCGCGAGGTGCCGCTCGATGCCCGGCAGGACTGCTGTCGGGATCTCGGTCGGACCGAGCAGCGTCACGTGCGCCGGCACCGCGAGCGGATCGCCCGCCTCGACCCGTCGCCGGGTGAGCTGGGCCCCCCACGGCTCCGGGATGTCCACAGCTATGCCGATCTGGACGGTGTCGCCGGACGGCGGCACCCCGCCACTGCGATCCACGCTGCGCGCCGCCACGTCGGCCACCGACCCGCCCACCCTGTCCCGCAGCGCTATTCGCCGCGTACCGGCGGGAAGAAACCCACCCGCTCGTACGCGGACCGCAGGGTCGCGCCGGCCACCGACCGGGCCTTCTCCGCGCCGGCGGCGAGCAGCTTGTCCAGCTGGGCCGGGTCGTCGAGGTAGGTGCGTGTGCGTTCCTGGATGGGGCGGACGAACTCCGCCACCACCTCGGCCAGCTCCTTCTTGAGGTCGCCGTAGCCGCGGCCGGCGAAGGCTGCCACCAGGTCGTCGATGCCCCGCCCGCTGAGCGCCGAGTAGATGGTCAGCAGGTTGGACACGCCCGGCTTGGTCTCGGCGTCGAAGACGATCTCCCGACCGGTGTCGGTCACCGCGGAGCGGATCTTCTTCGCCGAGCGGGCCGGATCGTCCAGCAGGTCGATGATGCCGGCCGGCGAGGACGACGACTTGGACATCTTCGCCGTCGGGTCCTGCAGGTCGGTGATCTTCGCGGTGTCCTTGACGATGTGCGGCGCGGGCACCGTGAACGTCGCGCCGAACAGCGAGTTGAACCGCTGGGCCAGGTCGCGGGAGAGCTCCAGGTGCTGACGCTGGTCCTCGCCGACCGGCACCGCGTTGGCCTGGTAGAGCAGGATGTCGGCGGCCTGCAGGACCGGATAGGTGAACAGCCCGACGCTGGCCCGCTCGTTGCCCTGCTTCTGCGACTTGTCCTTGAACTGGGTCATCCGGCTGGCCTCGCCGAAGCCGGTGATGCAGCCGAGCACCCAGGCCAGCTGCGGGTGCTCGGGCACCTGCGACTGCACGAACAGGGTGCTGCGCTCCGGGTCGAGACCGACCGCGAAGAGCTGGGCGGCCGCCACCCTGGTCCGCTGGCGCAGCAGCGCCGGATCGTGACCTGCGGTGATGGCGTGCAGGTCCACCACGCAGTAGAACGCGTCGTGGGTGTCCTGCAGGGCCACCCAGTGCCGCACGGCTCCCAGGTAGTTGCCGAGGTGGAACGAGTCGGCCGTCGGCTGGATGCCGGAGAAGACGCGGGGTCGCTCGGAAACGTCGGGCATGACGATAATTCTGTCAGCAAGCAGGCGGGGCCGTCATGACGGGCCGGCGCGTCGGCCACGGCCGGCCGGTGTCGGGGCGTTGACCTCGCGTGGCACGCCCGCGCGTCGCTGCTCCGGCACGCGCAGCGCCGACACCGCGAGCCGGGCGACCCGACGTCCGTCCAGGGCGAGCACGCGCAGCAGCCAACCGTCCGCCGGGTCCGCCGGATCGGGGCCACCGTCGTCGGGCGGCTCGGCCGGCACCGGCACCTCGTCCCCGGGCAGTGGCAGCCGGCCCAGGACTGCCATCACGTACCCGCCGACCGTCTCGTACGGCCCGGCGGGCAGCGCCACGCCGGTCCGCTCGGCGAAGTCGGCGAGGTTGAGCCGGCCGTCGACCACCGCCGGCAGGCCGGCGTGGGCCGGGTCGGGAGTCGTGTCGTACCCGTCGTGGATCTCCCCGACGAGTTCCTCGATCAGATCCTCAAGGGTGACGATCCCGGCGGTCCCGCCGTACTCGTCGATCACCACCGCCAGGTGGTGCCCCTCGCGGCGCATCTCGGTGAGCGCGGCGAGGACAGGCTTGCTGCCGGGCACCTGCTTGACCTCACGGGTCAGCTCACCGACGGTGACGCACGGGTCGGCGTCCGGGCGCAGCAGCACGTCCCGCAGGTGCACGAACCCGACCACGTCGTCCTGGGTGCCGTCGGTCACCGGGTAGCGGCTGTGCGTCTCGGCGCGCACCAGCCGGGCGGCCTCGGCGATGGTCATCCGGGCCGGCAGGAACACCACCTCGGTGCGGGGCATCATCACCTCGCGGACGAGACTCGCGCCGGCTACCAGCACCTCGTCGATGATCCGCCGCTCGTCCGGGTCGAGCACCGTGTTCACCGCCAGCAGGTCCCGTAGCTCGGCCTCGGAGATGCGTTCCCGGCCGGCCGCCGGACCGGCCCCGAGCAGCTCGGTGACGAGGCGTGTGGCACCGTCGGCGGCGCGGACCAGGACCCGGGCGACGGCTCGGGCGAGCGGGCCGGGGTCGCGGCGGGGCTTCCTCCGCACGCGTCGCCGGAGCCCGGAACGGGCCGCTTCCCGCATGACAGAGATGGTAGACACCGGGTGCCCGCCGCACCGGGGATCGCGCCGAGACGCGGATGTGCGGCTCTGTTTAAACGTGAGAGATTATGATGGAATGGGTTGGCGGCGTGGTCGACTCCGGTCCCGTCAGCCGCCGTAGGGTGATCACCAAGGGCCACGTCCCGGCGGGCCAGGCAGGAGGAAACGACGTGAAACTGCTCGTCACCGGCGGCGCCGGGTTCATCGGCAGCGTGGTGACCCGGATGCTGCTCGACGCGGGCCACGAGGTCGTCGTCCTGGACGACCTGCGCACCGGTCACCGCGAGGCGCTCGCTCCGGACGCGACCCACGTCGAGGCGTCCATTCACGACGCCGCGCAGGTCCTCACCCCCGACTCCGGCTTCAACGGGGTGCTGCACTTCGCCGCCCTCATCGCCGCCGGCGAGTCGATGGTGAAGCCCGAGCGGTACTGGCAGACGAACACCGTCGGCTCGCTCGCCCTGATCAACGCCGTGCGCGCCGCCGGGGTGCCCCGGATGGTCTTCTCGTCCACCGCCGCCGTCTACGGCAACCCCACCGAGCTGCCGATCACGGAGACCGCGGTCAAGGCCCCCACCAACACGTACGGCGCCACCAAGCTCGCCGTCGACATGGCGCTCACCTCCGAGGCCGTCGCGCACGGATTGGCCGCCGTCTCGCTGCGCTACTTCAACGTCGCCGGCGCGCACCTCGCCGACGACGTCGCGCTCGGCGAGCGGCACGACCCGGAGACACACCTCATCCCGATCGCCCTGGAGGTCGCCGCCGGCCGGCGGGAGAAGCTCCAGCTCTTCGGCGACGACTACCCCACCGTGGACGGCACCTGCGTCCGCGACTACATCCACGTCGCCGACCTGGCCCGCGCCCACCTGCTGGCGCTGGACGCCGCCACCGGGGGCCAGCACCGCATCTACAACCTCGGCAACGGCAACGGCTTCACCAACCGGCAGGTGGTCGACGTGGTCCGCGAGGTCACCGGGCACCAGCTGCCGGTCGAGGTGGCGCCGCGTCGCGAGGGTGACCCGGCCGAACTGGTCGCCTCCTCCGCGCTGGCGCGCGACGAGCTGGGCTGGGTGCCGCAGAAGCCCACCCTGCACGACATGGTCGGCGACGCCTGGGCCTTCTACCGCACGCACGTCCTGGAGCAGTCGTGAGCGCGAGGAGTGAGCCGGGTTTGCGAGCCCCGCAGTCGCGAACAAAGGAGACACCATGAGCGCGCCGAGCGGTGACGTCGTCGAGCGGGCCACCGCCGGTTTTACGGACCAGTACGGCGGTCAGGCCACCGGCCGCTGGGCCGCACCCGGTCGGGTCAATCTGATCGGTGAGCACACCGACTACAACGACGGGTTCGTGCTGCCCTTCGCGCTGCCGATGCGTACGGTCGTCGCCGCCGACCGGCAGGACGACGAGCGCTGGACGGTCTGGTCCGAGCTCTCCGACGAGACGATCACCTTCGGCGCGGACGACGTGGCCGAGCCCGGCCGGGTGACCGGCTGGGGCGCGTACGTGGCCGGGGTGGTCTGGGCGCTGCGCGACGCCGGCCACGCGGTGCCCGGCGCCCGGCTGGCGATCGCCTCCGACGTGCCGCTGGGCTCCGGGCTCTCCTCGTCGGCAGCGCTGGAGTCGGCAGTGCTCGCCGCGCTGCTCGACCTCGGTGGGCTGAACCTGTCCCCCGAGCGGCAGCCGCGGCTGGCGCAGCGGGCGGAGAACGTCTATGTCGGTGCGCCGACCGGCATCATGGACCAGTCCGCGGTGATCCGCTGCCGCGCTGGGCACGCCCTCTTCCTCGACTGCCGCGACGAGTCCGTCGAGCACATCCCGTTCGACCTGGACGCCGCCGGGCTGGCCGTGCTTGTCATCGACAGCCGCGCGCCACACCGGCACGCCGACGGGGAGTACGCCGCTCGCCGCCGGTCCTGCGAGGCGGGCGCCAAGGCGCTCGGCGTCGCCGCGCTGCGCGACGTCACAGTGGACCAGCTCGACAGCGCGCTTGCCCGCCTCGACGACGAGGAGACCCGACGGCGGGTCCGGCACGTGGTCACCGAGGACCAGCGTGTGCTGGACACGGTGGCCCTGCTGCGCGCCGGCCGGGTCCGGGACATCGGCCCGCTGCTCACCGCCTCGCACGTCTCGATGCGCGACGACTTCGAGATCACCGTGCCGGAGATCGACACGGCAGTCGAGGCGGCGCTGTCGGCCGGCGCGCTGGGTGCTCGGATGACCGGCGGCGGGTTCGGCGGCTGCGTCCTGGCCCTGGTCGAGACCGGTCGCGTCGAGGCGGTGGCGGCAGCCGTCACGGCCGCGTACGCCGAACGCGACTTCACCGCCCCCACCACCGTCCCGGTCCTCCCAGCCCCCGGCGCAACCCGCCTCCCCTAACCCTCCTGGGCGGTGATCAAGAGGTTTGCGTCAGAATCCGGGCTCGGACTGACGCAAACCTCTTGATCACCGCTGGCCTGCCGGCGGAGGAACTGGCGCGCCGGGGGCCACGAAGACGATCTTTCCGTTGATCGGGGCGGTGGCGACTTCGGCGTGCACCTGCGCCAGTTCGGCAAGCGGCACCCGCCGGGTCACGCCGAGGTGCAGCTTGCCGGCGTCAAGCAGGGTCACCAGTTCGGCGAGCTGTTCGCCGTCGGGACGGAAGAAGAGATTGACACCCCGTACGCCGCGAGCCTCGTCGGACGCGGCGGGCATCCACACGGTGGTGTTGACAAGCACGCCGCCGTCGCGGATCACGGCGGCCAGGGCGGCCATCTGCTCCGGGGCGATCGGGGCGAAGTTGAGCACGACGTCGACCGGCTCGGACAGCTCCGGGATCCCGGGGCCGTGGATCTCGTCGGCGCCTGCCGTCCTGGCCTGCTCGGAGCTGCGCGGGCCGGTCGTGGCTATCACGTACGCGCCGGCGTTCTTGGCCAACTGCACCGCGTAGCCGCCGACGACGCCGCCCGCGCCGTTGATCAGCACCCGCTGGCCGGTGGTCAGCTTCGCATGGTCGAACAGCGCCTGCCACGCGGTGAGCCCGACCACCGGTAGCCCGGCGACGTCCACGAGCGGGATGCTCGTGGGGGCTGCCGCCAGAATCCGGGCCGGGACGATGACGTACTCGGCGGCGGCGCCGGTGCTGGTCAGCGGCAGGGCGCCGATCACCAGGTCACCGATGTCGAAGCCGGCCACGTCGTCGCCGAGGGCGTCGACCGTGCCCGCGACGTCGATGCCGGGGGTGTGCGGCAACCGGATCGGGATGGGGCCCTGCATGACGCCGGCGCGGATGGTGCCCTCGACCGGGTTGAACGACGTCGCCGCCACCCGGATCCGGACCTCGCCGACGCCGGGGACCGGCTGCTCCACGTCTTCGTAGCGCAGGACCTCGGGGGTGCCGTACTCGTGGAAACGCACTGCCTTCATGACGAGCCTCGTCCTTCTGAAATCCGTAGTGCTTCGATTTCGAAGCACACGGGAACACTAGCACGCTTCGAATTCGAAGCAAGTGTGGTGCGACGGGTGACAGCCGTCTCAGTTCAGGGTTGCCGCCGGTCGGCAGGATTCGTCACTGCCGGCGGCCAGAGCACGGAGCGTCGCGCGAACCGGGGCAGTCCACTGCCGTCCCGGTTCGACCAAACGAGCCTGCCTCAGTCGGTCTGGTTGCGCCGGGTGCGAGGCTTGGCGGAGCGGGGCGGAGCGGCGCGCATGTGGTCGCGGGCCCGGCCCAGGACGGAGTTGAGGGCGGCGACGTCCTCGCTGGTCAGGGGTTCGAACAACAGGTCCCGGACGCGGTCGACATGCCCGGGGAGCACCTGGGCGATCAGGTCGCGGCCGACGTCGGTGACGGTCACCATGACACTGCGCTCGTCGTCCGGCGACGGCGAGCGGGTGATCAGGCCACGCTTCTCCAGCAAGCCCGCCTGATAGGTCAGCCCGCTGCGGCTGTACACGACACCGTCGGCCAGGTCGGTCATCCGCAGCTTGCCCCCGGGCGCGTCGACGAGCCGGGCGAGGAGCTGGAACTGCACATAGCTGAGGTCGCCGTCGACGCGCAAATGCTCGTCCACCGAGTACTGAAGAAGGCTGCTGACCTCCACCAGAGCGAAGTACGCGCCGAGTTGCTCCGCGCTCAGGCCTGGCGCCGCTTCACTCATCCCGCGATCGTACCTGCTTTGAATTCGAAGCTATCCACAGGCGGACCATGCGGAGTGGATCGTCGCGTCAGGCGGCTTCGACGATCATGGCGGCGCCCACCGTGCGGTTGGTGGTCTCGTCGATGATGACGAAGCCGCCCGTGGTGCGGTTGCGGCGGTACTCGTCGGCCAGCAGCGGCACAGTCGTACGCAGCCGTACCCGGCCGATCTCGTTGAGCCGCAACTCGTCGGCCGACTCGTCGCGGTGCAGCGAGTTGATGTCCAGCCGGTAGTGCAACCCGCGCACTATCGCCCGCGCCGAGCGGGTGGTGTGCTTGATCGCGTACCGGGCGCCGACCCGCAGCGGCTGGGTCTCGTCCATCCAGCAGACCATCGCCTCGATGTCCTGGGCGACCGCCGGCGCGTTGTTCGGCCGGCAGATCAGGTCGCCCCGGGAGATGTCGATCTCGTCGGCCAGCCGTACCGTCACCGACATCGGCGGGAACGCCTCCGCGACCGGCCCGTCGGCGGTCTCCACGGCGGCGATCCGGCTGGTGAAGCCGGACGGCAGCACCATCACCTCGTCGCCGGGCTTGAGCACACCGGAGGCGACCTGGCCGGCGTAGCCGCGGTAGTCGGTGACAGTCGTGGACTGCGGGCGGATCACGTACTGCACCGGGAACCGGACGTCGACCAGGTTGCGGTCGCTGGCGATGTGCACACGCTCCAGGTGGTGCAGCAGCGACGGACCCTCGTACCACGGCATGTGCTCCGACCGCGAGACGATGTTGTCACCGCGCAGCGCGGAGATCGGCACCACTGTCAGGTCAGGTACGTCGAGCTTCGCGGCGAACGCGGTGAACTCGTCGGCGATCCGCTCGTAGACCTCCTGCGACCAGTCGACCAGGTCCATCTTGTTGACGCAGAGGACCAGGTGCGGCACCCGCAGCAACGAGCAGAGGAACGCGTGCCGGCGGGACTGCTCGACCAGGCCCTTGCGCGCGTCCACGAGGATCAGCGCCAGGTCGGCGGTGGAGGCGCCGGTGACCATGTTGCGGGTGTACTGGATGTGCCCGGGGGTGTCCGCGATGATGAACTTGCGCCGGGGCGTGGCGAAGTACCGGTACGCCACGTCGATGGTGATGCCCTGCTCCCGCTCGGCGCGCAGGCCGTCGGTGAGCAGCGCCAGGTTGGTGTACTCGTCGCCGCGGGCCGCGCTAACCGCCTCCACAGCCGCCAACTGGTCGGTGAAGAGCGACTTGGTGTCGTAGAGCAGCCGGCCGATCAGGGTCGACTTGCCGTCGTCCACGCTGCCTGCGGTGGCGAACCGCAGCAGGTCCATGGGCCGCGCCTCACCGGTGGCCTCGGTGTCGGCGGCGGCCGGGGCCACGATCTCGGTGGTCATCAGAAGTATCCCTCCCGCTTGCGGTCCTCCATGGCGGCCTCGCTGACCCGGTCGTCACCACGGGTCGCGCCCCGCTCGGTGATCCGCGTGGCCGCCACCTCCTCGATGACCTTCTCCACGGTGTCCGCGTCCGAGCGGACCGCCGCGGTGCAGGAGGCGTCGCCGACGGTGCGGTAGCGCACCTGGGCCTTGAACCGTTCCTCACCCGCGCGGGGACGGAAGAACTCGTTTACCGCGTAGACCATCCCGTCCCGCTCGATCACCTCGCGCTCGTGCGCGTAGTAGATCGACGGCAGTGGGATGCGCTCCCGGGCGATGTAGTGCCACACGTCCAGCTCGGTCCAGTTGGACAGCGGGAAGACCCGGATCGACTCGCCCGGGTGGTGCCGGCCGTTGTAGAGCGACCACAGCTCCGGGCGCTGGTTCTTCGGATCCCACTGGCCGAACTCGTCGCGGAAGCTGAACACCCGCTCCTTGGCCCGCGCCTTCTCCTCGTCGCGGCGGGCGCCACCGAACAGCGCGTCGAAGCGGTGCTTCTCGACCGCGTCCAGCAGCACCGGCGTCTGGATCCGGTTGCGCATCCCGTCACCGGACTCGCGGACCAGCCCACTCGTCAGGGCCTCCTGCACGCTCGCCACCACGAGTTGCAACCCCAGCTCGGCGACCCGCTGGTCGCGGTATTCGAGCACCTCGGGGAAGTTGTGCCCGGTGTCGACGTGCATCACGGGAAAGGGGATGTTGGCCGGAGCGAACGCCTTCTGCGCCAACCGCAGCATGACGATCGAGTCCTTGCCGCCGGAGAAGAGCAGCACCGGGCGTTCCATCTCGGCGACAACCTCGCGCATCACGAAGATGCTCTCCGCTTCGAGAGCGTCCAGGTGGGAGACCCGGTAGGCCGCGGGGGACGTCATGACACTCGCTCGCTCATCCGATTTCCAGACCTTTCCGGTCGGACATGTCAAGAAGTGCGCTCAGGCTACCCGGAATGCCTCTGCAGCGCTGCAAGCAACCGGTTGGCGAGATCCTTGCGACAGACCAGCAGGTCCGGCAGGCGCGGATCCGCCTCGTTGTATCGAAGCGCAGAACCGTCGATACGGGAAGCGTGTAGTCCGGTGGCCGTCGCCACAGCCACCGGCGCCGCCGAGTCCCACTCGTACTGCCCACCCGCATGGATGTACGCGTCCACCTCGCCAGTCACCACCGCGGCGATCTTCGCGCCGGCCGAACCCATCGGCACCAGGTGCGCGCCGACGTCCTCGGCCAGGTCGGTGAGGAACACCGGCGGTCGGCTCCGGCTCGCCGCCAGACGGATCTTCCGCTCGCCGGCCGTCGCCGCCTCCACGGTCATCGGCGGGTACGCCGGCGGATAGTCGGTGCCCAGCACCCGGTGCTGCGCCGGCAACCCCACCGCCCCGGCGACCAGCCCGTGCGGGCTCGGCGCGTTCCGCGCCCAGAGCGCGATGTGCACCGCCCAGTCCGAGCGGCCCTCCTCGGCGAACTCCCGGGTGCCGTCCAACGGATCGATGATCCACACGCGGTCCGCGGTCAACCGGGACACCGCACCGGCGTTCACCTCGGCCGCCCAGGCCAACCGGGAGCCCTCGTCCTCCTCGGAGAGCACCGCGTCCCCCGGCCGCCACCGCGCCAACTCCGTGCGGATCAGGTCGTGCGACACCTTGTCGCCGGCCGACTTCAGCGCGCCCGTGTCCGCGAAGCCCAGCTCCGCTCGCAGGTCCAGCAGCGCCTGACCGGCCCGCGAGGCCAACCATCGGGCGAACGCCCCGTCGATCATCGGAGGACTGCCCATCTGCCCGCTCCCGTCGCCTCGCCGCGGCCCGCGCCCGCACGCACCGATCGGCCGCGACCCGCGTCGCCGGTTGCGGCACGCCGAAAGGCGCAGACTACCGGCCAACCGTTTCCGATCCGGTACGCCCCGCCCTAGCCGCCGTGGTACAGGTTCTGGGTCGGCTCCACGCCCTTCACGATCACCGACTCCACCACGTCGGCGGCCCGGTCCACCAGGAAATCCAGCTCCTTGCGCTCCGCCGCGCCGAAATCCGACAGCACGTAGTCCGCCGGATCCTGCCGACCCGGCGGCCGACCCACGCCGAACCGCACCCGGACATAGTCCTTGGTGCCCAACGACTTGGACATCGAACGCAGGCCGTTGTGCCCGCCCTCACCGCCGCCGCACTTGATCCGCACCTGGCCGAACCCGATGTCCAGCTCGTCGTGCACCGCGATCACCTGCGCCGGAGGCACCTTGTAGAACTGGGACAGCGCCGCGACCGGCCCACCGGACAGGTTCATGTACGTCAGTGGCTTGACCAGCACCAGCTTCGGACCGCCGAACCCCAGCCGCCCCTCCGCGACCTCGGCCACCGCCCGCTTGTGCCTACCGAACCGCGCGCCCAACCGCCCCGCCAACAGCTCCGCCACCATGAACCCGACGTTGTGCCGGTTGCCGGCGTACTCCCGGCCCGGATTGCCCAGGCCGACCACCAGCCACGGCCCCGCCTCGTCCGTCACGACCCGTCCCTTCCGCCGTCTTCACCGACTCCCGATACGCCGGCAGGCGCCCCCGAAACTCGGGGACGCCTGCCGCACGATACGAACCGATCAGGCCTCGGTACGCGCCTCGGTGTTCTCCGCGCCCTCGGCGGCCGGGGCGTCCGCACCCTCGGAGCCCTCGGTGACCTCGCCGGTCTCGGCGTCGGCCTCCTCGGTGGCCTCCTCGACCTCGGGCAGCGTCGCCTCGAGCTGCTCGGCGGTCGGCGCGGCGGTCACGGCGGCGACCGGCAGCGTCGGGTCGACGGCCAGCTCGACACCACTCGGCAGCTCGACGTCGCCGGCGGTGACCGAGGAGCCCGCCTCCAGGCCCTCGATCGACGCCTCGAGGTGGTCCGGAACCTTCGTGGCGTCGGCGGTCACCGAGAGGGTGTCGTGGTCGTGCACGATCAGGGTGTCCCGCGCGGCCTCGCCGGTCAGCTGGACCGGCACCTCGACGGTGACCTTCTCGCCCCGGCGCACCAGGATGAGGTCGACGTGCTCGAAGGTGTCCCGGATCGGGTCACGCTGGATCGCCTTCGGCAGCGCCAGCACCTGGGTGCCGTCGGTGATGTCGATCGCGAAGAGCTGGTTGGCACCGCCCTTGCGGATCGCGGCGGCGAACTCCCGCGACGGCAGCGCGATGTGCTTGGGCTTCTCGCCGTGGCCGTACAGCACGGCGGGCACCTTGCCGGCCCGGCGGGTACGACGGGCACCACCCTTGCCGAACTCGGTGCGGGGCTCGGCGCTGATCTTTACCTCGGACACGGGGAAACTCCTGATGCTTTCGCTACGGCGGCTTGTCGTCTTGCGGTGCTGGGCGAGGGGCTCGCTGGGGCTCATGCGTCATGAACGACTGCCCGGAGCACCGCGTCGATGACGGTGCCTCCGTGCGGCGCTCTTCAGCGGCCCGCCGGGCACCCTCGCCGTGGCAACCGCACCAGTCTACCCGAGCTGTTTCCCGGGTTTCCGGCAGTCCCCGGTCACAGCTCCAGACCGGCACGCCGATGGCGTTCCCATCGGCGTGCCAGCCCCGTTTCCCACCAGACTGCCAGTTTTTTCCCCACCGGCGCGTCGAATGACGAAACGGGGCGCGCCCTCAGCTCAGGCCACCGAAGAGGGTGGTCACCGAGCCGTCGTCGAAGACCTCCCGGATCGCCCGCGCCAGAAGCGGCGCGATCGACAGCACCGTCAGCTTGTCCAGCTGCTTCTCCGGCGGCAACGGAAGCGTGTTGGTCACCACGACCTCGCTGATCGGGCTGTTCTTCAACCGCTCGGTCGCCGGGTCCGACAGGAGCGCGTGGGTGGACGCCACCACGATCTCCGCCGCGCCCGACTCCTTGAGGATGTCCGCCGCCTTGGCGATCGTGCCACCGGTGTCGATCATGTCGTCGACGATCAGGCAGACGCGACCCTCCACCTCGCCGACCACCCGGTTCGCCACCACCTGGTTCGGCTTCATCGGGTCGCGGGTCTTGTGGATGAACGCCAGCGGGCAGCCGCCCAGCCGGTCGGTCCACCGCTCGGCCACCCGCACCCGGCCCGAGTCCGGCGCCACCACTGTCATCGGCCGGCCGGCGTACCTGTGCTCCACGTACTCCGCCAGGATGTCCATCGCGAAGAGGTGGTCCACCGGCCCGTCGAAGAAGCCCTGGATCTGCGCGGTGTGCAGGTCGACAGTGAGGATCCGGTTCGCGCCGGCGGTCTTCAGCAGGTCCGCCACGAGCCGGGCCGAGATCGGCTCCCGGCCGCGGTGCTTCTTGTCCTGCCGCGCGTACGGGTAGAACGGCAGCACCACGGTGATCCGCTTCGCCGACCCCCGCTTCAACGCGTCCACCATGATCAGGGTCTCCATGACCCAGGTGTTCACTCCGTGCGTCACGGACTGCACCACGAAGGCGTCCGAACCACGCACCGAGTCCTTGAACCGTACGAAGATCTCGCCGTTGGCGAACTCGTACGCGTCGGCCGGCGTCGGTGCCACACCGAGCACCTCGCCGATCTCCTTGGCCAGCTCCGGGAAACCCCGGCCGGAGAAGAGCATCAGGCTCTTGCGGTTTTCGGCGACGATGCTGCCCATGGGCCCGTCTGCTCCCGTTTGTCGGCGGTACCCGACCCGGTGGTGGTGGGTCGGGGACTATTCGGTTGCAGTATCTCCCGCGCCGGACGCACCGCCCACCGTCTCGGCCCGCCCGTGCATTGCCTCACTGTCGCTTGCGGTGCCGGCCACGTCCGACGCACCCTCCGCGTCGCCGATTCGCTGCGCACCCTCCGCGTCGCCGGCACGCTGCGCGGCCTCGGCCGCCGCCGTACCGGCCCGCCGCTTCACCACCCAACCCTCGATGTTGCGCTGCCGCGCCCGGGCGACACCCATCGCGCCCGGCGGCACGTCGTCCACGATCACCGAGCCGGCCGCCGTGTACGCGCCGTCGCCCACCTCGACAGGCGCGACGAACATGTTGTCCGCACCGGTCCGGGCGTGGCTGCCGATCACCGTGCGGTGCTTGTTGACCCCGTCGTAGTTGACGAAGACCGACGCGGCGCCGATGTTTGTCTGCTCGCCGATCGTCGCGTCACCCACGTACGTCAGGTGCGGCACCTTCGAGCCGGCGCCGATCTCGGAGTTCTTGACCTCGACGAACGTGCCGACCTTCGCCCTGTCGGCGAGCCGCGCGGCCGGCCGCAGGTACGCGTACGGGCCCACGCTGGCGCCCGCGCCCACCTCGGCGCCCACCGCGTGGCTGCGCACCACAGACGCGGCCGGGCCGACGATCGTGTCGACAAGCGTGACGTCCGGCCCGACCTGGGCGCCCGCGCCGACCACCGTGGCCCCGCGCAACTGGGTGTTCTGGTCGACCACCGCGTCGCGGTCCAGCGCCACAGTCACGTCGATCCAGGTGGTCACCGGGTCGAGCAGGCTCACCCCGGTACGCATCCACGCCTCGTTGACCCGGTCGCGCAGCAGCCGCCGCAGCGACGCCAACTCCACCCGGTCGTTGCAGCCCAGCGTCTCGACGTGGTCGACGGCCACGTGCACCGCGACCGGCTCGCCTGTGGAGCGGAGCAGGCCGAACACGTCGGTCAGGTACTCCTCGCCCTGGTCGTTGTCGGTGGAGAGCTTGCCCAGCGCGTCGCGCAGCCGCACCGCGTCGAACGCGTAGATGCCGGCGTTGATCTCCCGGATGGCGCGCTGCGTGGCGTCGGCGTCGCGCTCCTCGACGATCTGCTCCAGCCGGCCGTCGGCATCCCGGACGATCCGCCCGAGCCCGGTCGGGTCGGGCACCTCGGCGGCGAGCACTGTGGCCGCGGCGGCGGTCTCCTCGTGCGCGGTCACCAACGCGCCCACCGTCTCCGGACGCAGCAACGGCACGTCTCCGTTGATCACCACGACCGTGCCGGCGCCCTCCGGCACGGCGTCCAGCGCGATCCGGACTGCGTGCCCGGTGCCGAGCTGCTCGGCCTGGAGCACGGGCGTGGCGTCGGGGGCGATCTCGGTCAGGTGCGCCCGGACCTGGTCGGCGCCGTGCCCCACCACGATGACTGTGCGGTCGGCGCCCAGCGGCGCGGCGGCGCTCAGCACGTGACCGAGCAGGGTACGGCCGAGCAGGGGGTGCAACACCTTGGGCAGTGTCGACTTCATCCGCTTGCCCTCACCGGCGGCGAGTACGACGACGGTACGAAGGTGGGGCTGGGGCACGACGTGGCTCCCGTCGGGACGGCGGACACTCTCGCGGCCATGCTAACCACGGGGCCCGGCACCGTTCCCTCTTACCCCCAGGAGAACCTAAAACGGACTTAGAGGGATAGCTCGGCCGCCAGGGTTCGAACCTGAAATACGGGTACCAAAGACCCGGGTGTTGCCAATTACACCACGGCCGATCGCAACGTCAGGACGCCGTCGCTCCCCGACGAGCATCCTGCCGCTACACCTTAACGCCCGACCGGGGCGGCGCCAGCACTCATGCCCTTCATGATCCTTCCGATTCTCCCGCGTCGGCCACGACCGCGCCGGCGGCGGCACCCTCGCCGGAGGCCGCGACGAACCTCGGATCCGACGGAAGCAGAGCCGTTGCCCAGCGCGGCGACGGTGCACCTCAGCTACCGGACAAGCGGCCATGAGCAGGGCTTTAGCACCTGCGTACGACCGCGTTTCCAAACTTCCCCGTGCGCTCTACCGAGCCGTAAGTTACGGTGACGTAGGCGTAGGTTTGTGATCGTTTCCGTCCCCTCTGCGAGGTGCCATGTCCACCACCATGCTCGAACCCCACACCGCCGGTCCCGGCCCGAAACCGCTCACCGACGGCAGCCAGTCCTCCGGGATCCTGGCCGCCCTGTGGGCCTTCGTCGTGATCCCTTTCGTGGCTCTGCTGGTCGCCGTGCCGCTCGCCTGGGGCGGCTGGCTGGGCTGGAGCGACGTGATCATCGGCCTGGTCTGGTACGTGGTCAGCGGGCTCGGCATCACTGTGGGCTTCCACCGCTACTTCACGCACGGCTCGTTCAAGGCCAAGCGGTGGCTGCGGGTGACCCTGGCGGTCGCGGGTTCGCTTGCGGTGCAGGGCGAGATCATCCAGTGGGTGGCCGATCACCGTCGGCACCACGCGTTCTCCGACCTGGAGGGTGACCCGCACTCGCCGTGGCGTTTCGGCACCAGCTTCTGGGCACTGACCCGGGGCCTGTTCCACGCACACGTGGGCTGGCTGTTCCGTCGCGAACTGTCCAACCGGGAGCGGTTCGCACCGGATCTGATCGCCGACCGTGACATCAGCCGGGTGGACCGACTGTTCCCCGTGCTGGTGGCCGTCTCGCTGCTCGGCCCGGCGCTGATCGGGGGCCTGGTGACCTGGTCGTGGCAGGGCGCGCTCACCGCGTTCTTCTGGGCCGGGCTGGTCCGGATCGGCCTCCTGCACCACGTCACCTGGGCGATCAATTCGGTCTGCCACGTGTACGGCGAGCGCCCGTTCGCGATGCGCCAGGGCGACCGCGCGTCCAACTTCTGGCCGCTGGCGATCCTGTCGTTCGGCGAGAGCTGGCACAACCTGCACCACGCCGACCCGACCAGCGCGCGGCACGGTGTGCTGCGTGGTCAGGTGGACATCTCCGCCCGGGTGATCTGGCTGTTCGAGAAGACGGGCGCGGCGTCGCAGGTGCGCTGGCCGAAGCCCGAGCGCCTCGCCGCCAAGCTCGTGAAGCCTGTCGCACGCCGATAAACCGGGCGGTGCCGCGCGGTGCCACCTGGCAGGATGGCCGGGTGACCGAGCGCAGCGGGGTAACCGGACGGCTCGGCGGACGGGGTGCCGGGCCCGATCCGGGTACGGTCGGACGGCGCGGCAGGGCGGCCAGGCCGCCCGCCAGTGAGGCGACGACGTGAACGGGCACAGCGGAGGCACCATCCCACGGCAGGGCGTGACCGAGCGCCAGCGAGGCGGCGACATGCCCGAGGTCAGCGACGACGCCGGCAGCCGGCGCACAGTGCCGGCTGCGGCGGCGAAACCCAAGCCCCCCTCACGGGTACGCATGTCGGCAGCCCAGCGCCGGGAGCAGTTGATCGCGATCGGCCGGCAACTGTTCGCCGAGCGCGGTTTCGACGCCACCTCGATCGAGGAGGTGGCGGCCCGCGCCAAGGTCTCCAAGCCTGTGGTGTACGAGCACTTCGGCGGCAAGGAGGGGTTGTACGCGGTAGTGGTCGACCGGGAGGTCCGGGCCCTGCTGGACCGGATCACCACGGCGCTGACCGCCGGGCATCCGCGCGAGTTGCTGGAGCAGGCGGCGATGGCCCTGCTGGGCTACATCGAGGAGGAGACCAGCGGGTTCCGGGTGCTGGTCCGCGAGTCGCCGCTGATGTCCGGGACGGCCACCTTCAGCAGCGTCATGAACGATGTGGCCCACCAGGTCGAGCACATCCTGGGCGCGGAGTTCAAGAGCCGCGGGTACGACCCGAAGCTGGCCGAGCTCTACTCGCAGGCGCTCGTGGGCATGGTCGCGTTGACCGGCCGCTGGTGGCTGGAGGTGCGCAAGCCGCGCAAGGAGACGGTGGCGGCGCACCTGGTCAACCTGGCCTGGAACGGGTTGTCGCACCTGGAGGCGAAGCCGACGTTGATCACCAGCCGTCGCCACTGACCTCGGTCAGCTCCGGTGCGCGTCGGCCACCGGATGTTTGCGGCGTTCCAACTCCGCCTCGGCGTGCTCCGACGGGCCGACCTTGTCGTAAAGGCCGGTGCCGAGCAGGATCAGGCCGAACAGCATCGACACGATCACTGTCGACATCGAGAAGTTGAGGAAGTTCGCGTCGGTCTGCAGCACGGACATCATGAGGATGCTTGTCACCAGGAACACCACCCCGGCGGTGAGGTTCATGTAGTGGCCGAGGTTGCTGCGCCGGGACGCTCCGAAGATCAGGACGACTCCGAAGACCACCGAGGCGAGTGAGAAGGCCAGGTTGGTGCGGAGCCCGAGGGCCCAGTGGCTGCCCCGGTCGAAGAGCGGGTCGCCGATCGTCTCGGCGACACCCCAGACGCCGAAGACCAGGATGTACACGCCGATCAGGCCGGAGAGGACCCGGTAGAGCGGCCGTGCCGGATGGTTCACCGGAAAGTGCGGCATACCCAGACCCCCTGATTGACCGTTTCAGGGGAATTGTCGCCCAGGCAAGAGCCAACTGTCCGAAGAACCCCAAAGCCGAAGGGGTCCGCCGGACGGCTGGACCAGGTCAGGTTTTCGCCGGAGCCCGAGCTGCGCAGGGATCACGCCTGACCGCCCGGAGCAGCTCGGGCTCCGGCGAAAACCCACGGCCGCAACCGCAGAAGAAGATCAGAGAACCAGCCGAGCCTTCTGGAAAGCCTCAGCCTCGTCCTCCGTGCCGACCTTGCCGTACATGCCGGCCATGAGCAGCACCAGGGCGGCAGTCATCACGACGATCACGGTGAAGATGCTGAAGTTGAAGTAGTTGGCGTCGGTCCGGATGAAGGCCAGACCGGCCAGGCTGATCACCATCAGGGCGTACGCCAGCCACTGGTTGATCGCCACGTCGATGTTGCGGCCGAGCGCGGTGCCGACAAGCACGACGAGCCCGAGCAGCACGCACAGCAGCGAGAAGCCGAGGTTGGTGCCCTGGCCGAGGACGCGGGTGTCGTCCTGGGCGAGGATCTCGTTGCCGGCGCCCGCGATGATGCCGAGCACGCCGAAGACCACCAGGTACAGACCGGTCAGCCCGCCGATCGCCCGGTAGATCGGCCGCGCGGGGTGGTTGATGGGGGTGTGGGCCATGTCTGGGTCTCCAAGGGTGAGGTGTCGCCGACGATTGTCCCGCATGTGTCGGTGTGACGCCGCACACGGCCCCCGCGCCGGCGTGCCCGGCCCGCTCAGCTCTCGGGCAGGTCCTCGGCGAGGGTCATCCAGGTCTCCTCGATCCGTTCCCGCTCGGCGCGCAGATCCTTGAGCTGGGTGTCCAGCTCGGCGACGCGGGCGTAGTCGGTGGCGTCGGCGGCGAGCTGGTCGAGCAGGGTGACCTCGCGCTGGTCGAGCTTGCCGAGCTGCCGTTCCAGCCGGGTCAGCTCCTTGCGGGCCTGGCGCACCTCGGCGGCGGACATGCCACCCGCGGTGGGCCCGGCCGACGTGACCGACGGGGTGCCGCCGGCCCGGGGGGAGCCCGCTCGCTCGGCGGTCCGGGCGAGGTACTCGTCGACACCACCGGGCAGGTGCACGAGCCGACCGTCGCCGAACATCCCGTACGCCGTGTCGGTCACGCGTTCGATGAGGTAACGGTCGTGACTGGCCACGATGATCGTGCCGGGCCACGAGTCGAGCAGGTCCTCAAGCGACGCGAGGGTGTCGGTGTCCAGGTCGTTTGTGGGCTCGTCGAAGAGCAGCACGTTGGGTTCGCCGGCGAGCAGCCGCAGCATCTGCAACCGGCGACGCTCACCACCGGAGAGGTCGCCGACCGGGGTCCAGAGTCGGCGATCGTCGAAGCCGAACACCTCGGCGAGCTGCGCTGCGGAGACCTCCCGGTCGCCGAGCTGGACCCGGCGGGCGACCTCCTCGACGGCCTCCAGCACCCGCAGGTGCCCGGGCAACTCGGCGAGCTCCTGGGAGAGGAAGGCCGGTCGCACCGTGGAGCCGGTGCCGAGGCGGCCGCCGTCGGGGCGGGTGATGCCGGCGAGCATCCGCAGCAGAGTGGTCTTGCCGGCGCCGTTGGCGCCGAGGATGGCGATCCGGTCACCGGGACCGACAAGCCAGGTGGCGTCGCGCAGGATCTCCTTCGGGCCGGCATGCAGCTCGACGTTCTCCAGCTCGTACACCTGCTTGCCCAGGCGCGACACCGCCATGCGCTGCAACGACATGGTGTCGCGGGCCGGCGGCACGTCGGCGATCAGCGCGTTCGCGGCGTCGATGCGGAACTGGGGCTTGGAGGTGCGGGCGGGCGGGCCGCGCCGCAGCCAGGCGATCTCCTTGCGGAGCAGGTTCTGCCGGCGGGCCTCGGTGGCGGCGGCGACGCGTTCGCGTTCGGCGCGGGCGAGGGTCCAGGCGGCGAAGCCCCCCTCGTACGCGCGGACGGTCTGGTCGGCGACCTCCCAGGTGGTGGTGCAGACCGCGTCCAGGAACCACCGGTCGTGGGTGACCACCACCAGGGAGCCCTTGCGGCCGACGAGGTGCCGGGCGAGCCAGTCGACACCGCCGACGTCGAGATGGTTGGTGGGCTCGTCGAGGATCAGCAGGTCCGAGTCGCGGACGAGCAGCGCGGCGAGCGCCACCCGCCGCCGTTCGCCACCGGACATCGGGCCGACCGGCTGGTCGAGGCCGAGGTGCGGCATGCCGAGGCCGTCGAGGATGTTGCGGACGCCTGCGTCGCCTGCCCACTCGTGCTCGGCGCCCATGCCCTCACCGAGCCAGGCGGTGCCGAGCACGACGTCCCGGACCGTGGCGTCCGGGGCGAGGGTGAGCTGCTGCGGTAGCCAGAGCACGCGCAGGTCGCGGCGGTGGGTGACCCGGCCGTCGTCGGGCTCCTCCTGCTTGGTGAGCAGGCGCAGCAGGGTGGACTTGCCGGCGCCGTTGAGGCCGACCACACCGATCCGGTCGGCGTCGTCCAGGCCGAGCGAGACGTCCGTGAGCAGCCGCCCGGCGGCGCCGTACCCCTTGGACACCCGGTCCAGATTGACGATGTTGGCCACGTTCCACCCTTCAAGATCAAGGCGTCCGGGTGCCGGCGGGCACCTCGGGACGCCTGACTCAAGGGTACGCGGACACCCGGGACGCCCACGCCGCGCGCCCGCGGGCGGGTGGGACGGGCCGGTCAGCCGATGCGGGCGCCGGCGACCGGGCCGTGCGCGACCCGCGCCTCCCGGCACACGCCGGCGCTTGTCAGCTCGGCGGCGATCCGCCCGGCGTCGGCGGCGTCGGCGGCGAGGAAGACGCAGGTCGGGCCGGAGCCGGAGACGATGCCGGTGAGCGCGCCGGCCGCCTCGCCGGCCTTCAGGGTGTCGGCAAGCGCGGGCCGCATGGCAAGCGCGGCGTCCTGTAGGTCGTTGCCGAGGGTACCGGCGAGGACCCGCGGGTCACGCTGACGCAGCGCGCCCAGCAGCGCGTCGGTGCTGCCCAGCGGGGCGCCGGCGGCGCCGGAGTCGCGCAGCCGGTCCAGCTCGCGGTACGCGGCAGGGGTGGACAGGCCGCTGTCGGCGATCGCCACGACCCAGTGCCAGGAGGTGGCCCGGGCCAGCACGGGGCTGACCGCCTCACCCCGGCCGGTGCCCAGCGCGGTGCCGCCGTAGATCAGGAACGGCACGTCGGAGCCCAGGTCGGCGGCGATTCCGGCCAGCTCGTCACGGGACAGCCCGGTGCCCCAGAGGGCGTCGCAGGCCACCAGGGCCGCGGCCGCGTCGGCGCTCCCGCCAGCCAGTCCGCCGGCGAGCGGGATCTGCTTGCGCAGGTGCAGCCGGGCGTGCGGCAGCACGCCCGCGTACCCGGCGAGGGCGTGCGCGGCGCGGATCACCAGGTTGGTGTCGTCGAGCGCCAACTCGCCGGTGCCCTCGCCCTCCATGGTCAGGGCGAGGGTGTCGCCCCGGCGGGCGGTCAGCTCGTCGTAGATCGAGATGGCGTGGTAGACGGTGTTCAGCTCGTGGTAGCCGTCCCTGCGCAGCGGGCCCACCCCGAGGTGCAGGTTGACCTTCGCGGGCACCCGGACCTTCACCGGACCGAGAGCCCCGCGTCGCTCGTCCTCGTCGTCCGGTCGCCAGGCCTCGGTCACGGGGTGATGTCCCGCACGCGCAGGCGGATGTCGAACGGCTTGGCCACGATCAGCTCCTCGGCAGAGTCGGCGGCCAGCTCGTAGCGGCCGTCGACCAGGTCGTACGCGTACACGTGCACCGGATTCTGCTCGATGCGCCAGTAGTGCGGGACCCCGGCGTCGGCGAAGTCGGCAGGCTTCTCCAGCCGGTCCCGACGTCGGGTGCCGGGCGAGACGACCTCGACGGCGAGCACGACCTGCTCAGCCTCGAAGTAGTGATGGTCGGCCGCCACCGGACGCTTCAGCAGGACGACGTCCGGCTCGAGGGAGTTCCGGTAGTTGATCGCCACCCCGACGGCGGTGGCCGGAGTCAGCTCGACCGGCGCGAACTGCCGCAACCACATCCACAACAGGTTGCCGATGTTCTGATGACCAAAGGTCGGGGAGGGGACCACGACGAGGACTCCGTCACGTAGCTCGACGCGGGGGGCGTCGTCGGGCAGGGCCAGCACGTCCTCGATGGTGTGGTTGGCCAGCCGCTGCCGCACGGGATCCGGGGTCCACATCCCGTGGGCGGCGGGCTCGATCGGCTGCGCGGTCACTCGTACACCTCCTCGGCGGGCACGGCGTCAGCCTACGTCGCGGCCCGCGTACCGGCCGGGGCCGACGCGGCGATGGCGGCGAACTGGTCGACGGTGAGTGACTCCCCCCGGGCGCCGGGGTCGACGCCGGCGGCGGTGAGCGCGGCGGCGGCCCGGTCCGGACCACCGGCCCAGCCGGCCAACGCGGCGCGCAGGGTCTTGCGACGCTGCGCGAACGCCGCGTCCACGACGGCGAAGACCCGCTCCCGGGGTACGTCGGCGCGGGGCGGTTCGTGGCAGGTGAAGGCGACCAGACCGGAGTCGACGTTGGGCACCGGCCAGAACACGTTCGGTGGCACCTTGCCGGCGCTCCGGGCGTGGGCGTACCAGGCGAGCTTGACCGACGGGATGCCGTACACCTTGGAGCCGGGACCGGCGACGAGCCGGTCGGCGACCTCCTTCTGCACCATCACCAGGCCGTGCCGCAGGCTGGGCAGCTCGGCGAGGAGGTGCAGCACCACCGGCACCGCCACGTTGTAGGGCAGGTTCGCGACGAGCGCGGTCGGCGGCGGGTCGTCCAGCTCGGCGGCGCGGACGCGCAGCGCGTCGGCGCGGTGCACGGTGAGGCGGGCGGCGTCCGGTCCGGCGTGCCGGGCGGCGGTCTCCGGCAACGCGCCGGCGAGCGTCGGATCGATCTCCACGGCGTGCACGTGCCCGGCGACCGGCAGCAGCCCCAGGGTCAGTGATCCGAGCCCCGGGCCGACCTCCAGGGCCACGTCGTCGGGGGTCAGGCCGGCTGCGGTGACGATCCGGCGCACGGTGTTCGGGTCGTGCACGAAGTTCTGGCCGAGCTTCTTGGTGGGTGCGACGCCCAACCGGGCGGCCAGCTCCCGGATCTCCGCCGGGCCGAGGAGACCGGTCATGGCTGGCAGCGTAGCGGCGTCGCCGGGACCGGCCGCCGGGCCGGGCTCACCACGGCCCGAAGGCCCGATCGCCGGTGGCGGAGATGGCCGCGCACAGCTCGTCGAGGTCGCTGCCGGTGGTCGCGGCGAGGAGACGGACGGTGAGGGGGATGAGGTACGAGGCGTTCGGCCGCCCCCGGTACGGGACCGGAGTGAGGTAGGGAGCGTCGGTCTCCACGAGGATCTGGTCCAGCGGGGTGAGCGCGGCGGCCTCGCGTAGAGCGGTGGCGCTGCCGAAGGTGACCGTGCCGGCGAAGCTGAGCAGGTAGCCCCGGCGCACGCACTCGCGAGCGAACTCGGCGTCACCGGAGAAGCAGTGCAGCACCACCGTGTCCGGTGCGCCCTCGTCGTCCAGGATCCGCAGCACGTCGGCGTGCGCGTCCCGGTCGTGGATGACGAGCGTCCTGCCGTACCGCTTGGCGATGGCGATGTGCGCCCGGAAGCTCGTCTCCTGCGCGGCGCGTCCCTCGTCGCCGGTGCGGAAGAAGTCCATGCCGGTCTCGCCGATCCCCCGGACCCGGTCGCGGGCGGCGAGGGACTCGATCTCCCGCAGGGCCTCGTCGAGGTCAGCCAGCCGGGGCGCCTCGTTGGGGTGCAGCGCCACGGTGGCCAGCACGGCGGGACAGCGGTCGGCGATGTCCGCGCCCCACCGCGAGGAGGTCACGTCCACGCCCACCTGGACCAGCCGGTCCACGCCGACAGTGGCGGCCACCGTGATCGCCGTGGCGACCGGGTCGTCGGACGGCCCGCCGCCGGGCACGCCGGCCTCGCTCACGGTGATGTCCAGGTGGGTGTGGCTGTCCAGCACCGGCCGGGGCAACGGCTCGGGGGCGGGCGGGAACTCTCCGGCCCGCCGGGCGGCACGCTCGCGGCGGGTTTCAGTCGGCTCGCTCATCAGCGACAGCATCACACACCGGGGCCGTCCATCCGCCCGCCACCCGGCGTTCACCTCGACTACGCCGTGCGACTCTACCGTCGCCGGGTGAGTGAGCGCAGCGAGCGAACCATGGGGCACAGCAGCGTGGCGCCTCGCGCCGCGGCCGAGCGCAGCGAGGCGGTGGCGTGAGCGAGCGCAGCGAGCGAACCATGGGGCACAGCAGCGTGGCGCCTCGCGCCGCGGCCGAGCGCAGCGAGGCCGTGGCGTGAGCGTCACACCCCACGCGAGCGATGCCGCCGGCGAACGGACCGGGCTGCGCGTGGCATTCGGCGGCGGCGTCTACCCGGCCGAGGAGATCGCCCGGGGCGCCGCGTACGAGCTGTTCAGCGCCGAGGAGGTGGCCGGCTTCGAGCGGGCGCCGCGTCCGGGCACCGCCCTGCCGTGGCGTCGGTTCGTGCACGTCACCGAGGTGAGCGCGGTGCACGGGGCCGCCGAGCCGGCCGAGGAGCCGGAGACACCGCTGATGATGCCTGCGCACCGGGAGCACGGCTGGTCGCACGTACACCAGCTCAGCCAGCAGCCGTCCGCGGCGGGTGACCCGGTGGTCGCCGCGGTGCGTGCCTCGGCGGTGGTCCGGCGCGGCACCCGGATGGTGAAGGTGCTCTCCGCCCGGCAGCTCGCCGGGTACGTGCGGGGCTGGCTGCCGCACGGCTTCTGCTACCGGGAGCACGACGTGGCGCACCTGCGTACGCCGTCGGCGACCACTGTCCTGCGCACGGACGGCGACGTGGGGCGGGACGGCTCGGACGTGGCGTACGCGCTGCGTTGGCGGGCCGCCGACCCGGGCGACTACGACGTGCCGGTGGGCGAGGCGCACCGGGGCCTGACGATGCTGGCGTCCCGCGACCGGCTGGGCCCTCCGGTGCTGGGCACGGGTTTCGTGCCGAGCAACGGCCAACTCGTGCCCGAGTTCATCACCCGGGACTTCGCCGACCTGCCGATGCCGGCGAACGCGACCCTGCTCGCGTACCCGAGCGAGGGGGTGGAGGTGGTGCTCTACAGCTACCAGGCCGAGCAGCGCGCGTGGCTGCGGATGGTGGGCCCGCAGTGGCGGCATCTGCTGGCCGCGGTGCCGGGCCTCTCCCCCGACCAGGAGTACGTGCCGACCGGCGACGCCCCGCGCTCCACCCAGTTGGTAGGTCTCTACGGCGACACGGAGTACGAGGCGGTGGCCGATCTGCCAGGTGGTTTCCGGGTGCTGGCGATGACCCGGGCGGCCCGCTATCCGGTGGACGCGGTGGCTCGGCGGGTTCGGTTCGCGCAGTGGCGGGGCGTGTCGTGCCTGGTGCTGCGGGAGGAGGCCGGCTGGCTGCGCCTGCGGCTGCGCCACCCGGACCCGGACGCGGTGGTCACCACCGGGGCGCAGTGCCACGACCGGGGCATCTACGAGACGTGGGCGCCGGGCGCCGAGGTGAGCAACGACCAGGTCATGGACACCCGGTACGCGATGTGACGTCCCCCGGCGGCCGGATGCCCTGCCGCCGGGGGGCGTCGTACGCTCAGCCGGCCAGTCGGGCCAGCTCCTCCTCGACGATCGACGGGTCGAGCTTGCGGAACACCGGCTTCGGCGTGGCCAGCGGCGTGCCGGCCTCCAGCGGTACCGACTCCCAGCGCGCGCCCACCGTGTAGTCCCCGGTCAACACCGGGTACGACGGACCGCCGTCCAGGTCGTCGACCTGCTCGATGACAGGCATCGGCGCGTGCACGCCGGTGCGGCCCAGCAGCTCGTGCACCTGCTGCGCGGAGTGCGGCAGGAACGGGGTGAGCAGCGTGTTGGCGTCGCTGATCACCTGGAGGGCGACGTGCAGGATGGTGCCCATCCGGGGCTTGTCTGCCTCGTCCTTGAGCTTCCACGGCGCCTGCTCGGACAGGTATTTGTTGGCCTCGGCGACCACCTTCATGGCCTCGCCGATGGCCTGCTTCTGCCGGTGCCGGCCGATCAGGTCGCCGACCGTGTCGAACCCGGCGCGGGACACCGCGAGCAGCGCCTCGTCGGCCTCGGTGAGGCCGGCCGGGTCGATCGAGGGGATCGCCCCGAAGTTCTTCGCGGCCATCGAGACGCACCTGTTGACCAGGTTGCCCCAGCCGGCGACCAGCTCGTCGTTGTTGCGGCGCAGGAACTCGGCCCAGGTGAAGTCGGTGTCGTTGCTCTCCGGCCCGGCGGCGGCGATGAAGTAGCGCAGCGCGTCGGCGTCGTAGCGCTCCAGGAACTCGCGGACGTAGATGACCACCTTGCGGGACGAGGAGAACTTGCGCCCCTCCATGGTCAGGTATTCGCTGGAAACCACCTCGGTGGGCAGGTTGAGCTGGCCCAGCTCGCCCGGCTCGCCGTCGCGGGAGCCCTCGCCGGAGTATCCGGAGAGCAGCGCCGGCCAGATCACCGAGTGGAAGACGATGTTGTCCTTGCCCATGAAGTAGTAGGACCGGGCGTCCTTGCCCTCCCCGTCGGCGGACCACCACCTGCGCCACGCCTCCGGGTCGCCGGAGCGGCGGGCCCACTCGATCGAGGCGGACAGGTAGCCGATCACCGCGTCGAACCAGACGTAGATCCGCTTGTCGGTGCGGTCCCGCCAGCCGTCCAGCGGGATCGGCACGCCCCACTCCAGGTCGCGCGTGATCGCCCGGGGCTGGAGGTCGTCGAGCAGGTTGCGGGAGAACCGCAGCACGTTGGGCCGCCACCCCTCCCGGGTGTCCAGCCACTGGCGGAGCACGTCGGCCAGGGCGGGCAGGTCCAGGAAGAAGTGCTCGGTCTCGACGAACTTCGGGGTCTCCCCGTTGATCCGCGACTTCGGGTCGATCAGGTCGATCGGGTCGAGCTGGTTGCCGCAGTTGTCGCACTGGTCGCCGCGGGCGCTGTCGTACCCGCAGATCGGGCAGGTGCCCTCGATGTACCGGTCGGGCAGGGTGCGCCCGGTGGACGGCGAGATCGCGCCCATGGTGGTCTTCGGCACGATGTAGCCGTTGCGGTACATCCCCTCGAACAGCTCCTGCACCACCGCGTAGTGGTTGCGGGTGGTGGTGCGGGTGAACAGGTCGTAGGAGAGTCCGAGGCCGTGCAGGTCCTCGACGATCACCCTGTTGTACCTGTCGGCCAGCTCGCGCGGGGTCACCCCGTCGGCGTCGGCCTGCACCTGGATGGGGGTGCCGTGCTCGTCGGTGCCGGAGACCATGAGCACGTCGTGGCCGGCCATCCGCATGTACCGGGCGAAGACGTCGGAGGGAACGCCGAAACCGGAGACGTGGCCGATGTGGCGGGGGCCGTTGGCGTACGGCCAGGCCACTGCCGCGAGAACGTGACTCATGAGCAGCAAGCCTAGTGACCCGCCCGGGGCATCCGCGAACCAATGGGGGTGCCGGGCCGCCGGACCGGACCGACCACCCCGCCCATTGGTCCGATTTGTCGTCGACACGCGGTCCAGCTGCCCGATCAGCCGGCGCCGCCGGTGTGCAATGAACGTCGTGACTGGCAGAGGAGCGGCCCGGGACCACGACGAGCGTCCCACCGGGCCCACGGGCGGCGACGAGCCCGGCCCGGCGTCCGGCGCGCCCCGGGGCGCCGGGGTCGCGCCGCAACCCCGGCTGGTCCCCACCGCCGCACCCGACCGGCCCGGCGACCGGCGGCCCACGCCCTCCGGGCGGGCGGCCGTACCGCGACGGGACGGGACGCCGGAGGTCACCGCCACGCCGGCCCGGCCCACGCCGGCCGCGCCGGCCCCCACCCCGGCGCGGCCCAGCCCGACGGCGCCCGTGCCCAGCCCGGCCCGCCCGAACCCGCCGGGCCCGACGGCCGCCAGGGCCCCCGTCGAGGTGGAGCCGACCACCGGGGCACCTGTGGACGCGGTGCCACGTCGGGTGCCGGTACGCCAGCAGAGCCGTCAGCGGGAGGTCCACCGGGCCGACGGGGACCGGCCACCGGACGACGAGGTCGCGTTCTGGGCGCCGATCGAGGAGGTGCACTGGGACGGCACACCCGTCCGGGAGGACATCGCCCCCCGGCGCCGCGCCCCGGCCAGGGCTCGCCGTTCCACGTCGCGGACGACCGCGTTGCCGGACCCGCTGCCCGGACTGACCGCGCTGGTGGTGCTGAGCCTGGTCGCGGCCTTCTTCGCCTGGGTCAGCGCCGGCCCGTTCTGGCTCGCGGTCGGGCACGCGCGCGACGGCACCGTGGTGATCGACGACTGCACCGGCGGCGGTCTCACCCAGCGGTGCCGAGGCATCTTCACGGCCGACGACGGGCGGTTCCTGGCGCACGGGGTACGCGTCAGCGGCGTACCCGCCGGAGGCAGCGCCCCCGGGACGGCGCTGCCGGCTCGGATGACCGGCCCGGACGGCGGCACCGCATACGCCGACACCGGAGCGGGCCGACACCTGCGGTGGCTGCCCGGGCTGCTGGGGGTGCTCGGCTGCACCGCAGGCATCGTCAGGTGGACGGGGTCCGCCCGACTGCCCGGCCGTCGGCACCGCCGCCTGGCGGTGGCCGCGGCTCTCGCCGGCCCGGCCCTGATCACCCTCGGCTTCCTCGCCGCCGCCTGGTAACTGCCGAGCGGGTCAGCTGTGCACGATCGTGTAGACCTCGCGGCGGCGCAGCGCGAATTCGGTGGCGACGTCGGTGATGGCGTCCCGGCGGGACCGGCCGGCGGCCTCCCGCTCGGCGACTGCCGCGCGCAGGGCGTCGTCGTCGGGGCGTTCCGGGGCGGTCGCCGGTGAGCCGGCCACCACCAGTGTGATCTCCCCGCGCGGATCGCCCTCGGCAGCCCACCGGGCCAGCTCGCCGAGGGGGCGGCGGAGCACCTCCTCGTAGGTCTTGGTGAGTTCCCGGCAGAGCGCGGCCGGCCGGTCCGCACCGAACGTCTCGGCCAGGTCGGCGAGCGCCGCGCCGATCCGGTGCGGCGCCTCGAAGAAGACGAGGGTGCGCTCCTCGGCGGCGAGGGCGCGCAGCCGGGACCGGCGGGCGCTCCCGCTGCGGGGCAGGAACCCCTCGAAGCAGAACCTGTCACAGGGCAGCCCGGAGACGGCGAGGGCGGTGGTCACCGCACTGGGCCCGGGCGCGACGGTGACCGGCGCCCCGACGTCCAGCGCGGCCCGGACCAGCCGGTAACCCGGGTCGGAGACGCTCGGCATGCCGCCGTCGGTCACCAGCGCCACCGCGTACCCGCCGAGGATGACCTCGACCAGTTCGGGCGTACGCCGCTCCTCGTTGCCCTCGAAGTAGGAGACGATCCGGCCTCCGACTGTGATGTCGAGGTCGCGGGCCAGCCGGGTGAGGCGGCGGGTGTCCTCGGCGGCCACCACGTCGGCGCTGGCCAGCACCTCTCGGAACCGGGCCGAGGCGTCGGCGGGGTTGCCGAGCGGGGCACCGAGCAGGATCAGGCGCCCAGCTTCGGACATTTCACCCACGACATCGTCTCCTTCATCGACAGCGAATACCGGTATCAGGGACGACGGGCGCCACAGGACACCCTGGCAGCCTACGATCGCCGGGTGACGAGTGCGTCGACAGCGCAGAGCCCGAGCGCCGACCCGGCTGACACGGTCGAGGTGACAGGCGAGCCCAGTCCTGGCCAGGACCCGACGGCACCGCGTGCCGACGGCGGGGGGGTGTCCGCCGTGGTCCGTCGCCGGTTCGCCACCGTCGACGCCCGGATGGACCCGTTCTCGTGGCTCGCCACCGCCGTGGTGGTGGCGATCGCCGCGATCCTGCGCTTCGTGGGCCTGTCCAGCCCCAAGGGCAAGATCTTCGACGAGACGTACTACGCCAAGGACGCGTACGGGCTGATCAGCCGGGGCGTCGAGTGGAACTACAAGGACAACGTCCCGTCGTACGTGGTGCACCCTCCGCTGGGCAAGTGGCTGATCGGCGTGGGTGAGTGGGCCTTCGGCTATCAGGACGCGGACTCGAAGGTCTCCGTCGGCGGGCACCTGTTCACCACCGCCCCCGAGTTCGGCTGGCGGTTCTCGGCGGCCCTGATCGGCACGCTGTCCGTGCTGCTGCTGGTCCGCATCGGCCGGCGGCTGTTCCGCTCGACGGTGCTCGGCTGCGCGGCCGGCCTGCTGCTCGCGCTCGACGGCTTCCACCTGGTGCTGTCGCGCGCGGCGCTGCTCGACATCTTCCTGCTGTTCTTCGTGCTGGCCGCCTTCGGCGCTCTGGTGCTCGACCGGGACTCCCGACGCCGACGCTGGGCGCGCGCCCTGGACGACGGGCTCGACCCGAGCCTGCCGGGCCGTGCCGGCCGCCCGCCGACCGGCTGGCGCACCTGGCCGTGGTGGCGGCTCGCCGCCGGGGTGCTGATCGGCTGCGCCTGCGCGGTCAAGTGGAGCGGCCTGTACTTCGTGCCGGCCTTCGCGCTGCTCGTGGTTCTCTGGGAGGTCGGCGTCCGCCGCTCGGCTGGCGTCCGCCGGCCCTGGCGCGACACCCTCCTCGACGAGGTGCCCTGGCTGGTGCTGGCCGGCGTGCTGATGGTCGGCACCTACCTCGCCACCTGGTCGGGGTGGCTGCTCAGCGACGACGGCTACTACCGGCTGGCGTCGGCCTACCCGAGCGCCCCGCTCAGCGACACCCCGGTGATCGGTCCGCTGATCAACCTCTTCGAGTACCACCGCGCGGCGTACGGCTTCCACGCGCAGCTCGACGATCCGCACAAGTACCAGTCGTGGCCGTGGCAGTGGCTGCTGCTCGGGCGGCCGGTCGCGTTCCACTGGTCCGGCGACGGCGCCTGCGGCGCACCGACCTGCGCCTCGGAGATCCTTCTGCTCGGCACCCCGCTGCTCTGGTGGTCGTTCCTGCCCGCCCTGGTGGCGCTGGTCTGGCTGGGCGTGGCGCGGCGGGACTGGCGGGCCGGCGCGATCCTGCTCACCGTGGCCGCCGGGCTGCTGCCCTGGTTCTGGTTCGCCCTCGACGGTCGGACGATGTTCTCGTTCTACGTCGCGCCGGCGCTGCCGTTCCTGGTGCTGGCAGTGGTGTACGTGCTCGGTGCGCTCATCGCCCCGGCCGGGGGTGACGTGGGTGAGATGGCGGCCCTGGTGCCCGGCGACGCCGGCTACGAACGCCGGCTGGTGGGCAGCGTCGCGGCCGGGGCGTACGTGCTGCTGGTGGCGCTGTGCTTCGCGTACTTCTACCCGATCTTCGTGGGCCGGCTGATCCCGTACTCGGACTGGCTGTCGCGAATGTGGCTCGACGGCCGCTGGATATAAGCACCGGCAGGCGACGCGCCGCACAGCGCGACGGAAATCGGGCCCGCACGCGTCTCGCGTGCGGGCCCGACCTCTTACACATAGACGCGCGCCCCGATCGCCTGCCACGGGGGAAGCGGGCGATTGGGGCGCGCATCAAGAGCTTAACCACCGCGCACCACCGGCACAACGGGTCGACTTGGGTCAGATTTCCGACGGATACCGGCCGGGCCGATACTTGCCATTCAGCAGTTGACCGAGGGTGACCCGGCGTGGACCCAGCGCCCCGAACGGGCCGTCTCGCCATCGACGAGGGCTGCCGGCCACACGGCCCGACGCACTAGGCTCGCCGTGGTGGGCGTCGCGACCGTGACGGGAGGCGGGGTGCTGTGGAGCTGCTGGAACGGGTCCGGACGATCTGCCTCGCGCTGCCCGAGGTGACCGAGCGCCCCAGCCACGGGTCACCTACCTGGTTCGTGCGGGACAAGAGCGTGTTCGTCACCCTGCACGCCGACGGGCACCACCAGAACGACTTCCCCCACCTGTGGTGCGCCGCGCCGACCGGCGCCCAGGCGGAGTTGACCGCCGCCGACCCGGCCCGCTTCTTCCGCCCGCCCTACGTCGGCGGCCGGGGGTGGCTCGGCGTCCGGCTCGACAGCGACGTCGACTGGACCGAGATCGACGAGTTGTGCCGGGACGCGTATCGGGAGATCGCGCCGAAGCGGCTTGTCGCGCTGCTCGACCCGCCCGCCTGACCCGGCCGGGTCCGCGCGTTCCCGGCCATCCGGGACGACAGGCCACCCCAACGATCATCCAAAGTGGATTTCACTACACTGCCGGCCGTGATCAACTTCAGACGATCGGCGGCCGTCCTCCTCGGACTGCTGGCGACCACCGCGCTGACCGGGCCGGTCCCGGCGGCGGCCGACGAGGAGCAGGCGGCCGAGCCGCCCCGGGTCGAGCTGGTGCTCGACGTCAGCGGCTCGATGCGGGCCGCGGACATCGACGGCCGCAGCCGGATCTCGGTGGCCCAGCAGGCGTTCAACGACGTGGTGGACGCGCTGCCGGAGGAGACCCAGCTCGGCATCCGGGTGCTCGGCGCGACCTACAAGGGCAAGGACAAGAAGGTCGGCTGCCAGGACACCCAGCAGATCGTGCCGGTCGGTCCGGTCGACCGGACCCGGGCCAAGGCGGCGGTCGCGACGCTCCGACCGACCGGGTTCACCCCGGTCGGTCTCGCACTACGCTCCGCCGCGCAGGACCTGGGCGCCGGCGCCACCACCCGGAGGATCGTGCTGATCACCGACGGGGAGGACACCTGCGCGCCGCCGGACCCGTGCCAGGTAGCCCGGGAACTGGCCGCGCAGGGCACCAGCCTGGTCGTCGACACGCTCGGTCTCGCGCCCGACGAGAAGGTACGCCGCCAGTTGCTCTGCATCGCCGCGGCGACCGGGGGCACCTACACCGCGGCGCAGAGCGCCGACGAGCTGACCGGCCGGATCAAACAGCTCGTCGAGCGGGCCGGTGACACCCACACCCGTGCTCCGACAGTGGTCGGCGGCGCGGACGCCTGTGACTCCGCGCCGCTGCTCGCCCCCGGCGTGTACGCCGACCGGGAGGCGTTCTCCGAGCACCGCTACTACCGGGTGCCCGTACGCCCCGGGCAGGAGCTGCGCGCGTCGGTGAGCATGGCGCTGGACCGGCCGGTGAACCGGGACTACGGGGTGCTGCTGCGGGCCACCGCCGCGGACGGCCGGGAACTGGTCCGTGGCGCGGACGCCGGCAGCGGCCGGGCCGACGTGCTCTCCGCCGGTCTGCGCTGGTCGGCCACCGCCGACGACGAGGACGCCGCCGACGACGAGAACGCGACCGCCGAGACCTCCACGCCAGTCGTCGAGCCCACCACCGTCTGCCTGGTGGTGAGCAACTCGTTCGCCGCACGCCCGGGCACCGCGGCGACGCCAGGCATGCCTGTGGAGCTGACCATCGACGTGGTCGCCGCCGCGGGGGCCCCGGACGGACCCGACCTCGGCCGGGGCTGGGTGCTGCTCGCCCTGCTCACCGTGGCCGGCCTGCTCACCGGCCTGATCGCCGGCCTGCTCACCCGCTGGTGGGTCGCCACCTGGAGGGAGAACTGATGCGAACCGCACTGTTCCGGTCACTGGCGGCGCTGCTCGCCGCCGGTGGGGCCGCGCTGCTGCCCGCTGCGGCCGTGGCCGCCCCCACCCCGTCTCCGGGCGCCACGCCGGTGACCCGGGCCGGCACCTCGTTCCTCACCGCCACCCCGATCACGGCCGGCCAGCCGGTGCGGGTGGACGCCTCGGTCGGCGACCACCTCTACTGGTCGTTCTCGGCGACCGCCGGTCAGGTGCACGAGATCAGCGCCACAGTCACCTTCCCGAAGGCACGCAGCGGCGCCTCCACCTGGACCGTGGACGTGTTCGACGGGCTGCGCCGACGGCAGGCGTGCACCGCCGGGGCGCAGACCCCGACTGTGGACGGCAAGGCGTCGAGCGTGGCGCTGGGCTGCACCCTGCGCGAGGTGCGCCCGTGGGCGGAGCCGTGGTCGGCCGACCCGCTGCCCGGCACGTACGTCGTCCGACTCTCCGTCGTCGACCTGCCCGAGCCGGATCTGGGCGCGCCCGTCGACGTGGACCTGCTGGTCGGCGTGGTCGCGGACCGGGGCGCCTCGGCCGACGACGGTGAGCTGGCCGCGCCACTGGTGCCGAACACCACGGCGGGGACCGTGCTCAACGCCGTACCGACGCCCGACCCGGAGGCCGCCGACGAGGGCGACTCGCCGGCGGACTGGTTGCCGGATCTCGGCTCGCGGTGGATCTGGACCGGCATCGGCGGCGTGCTCGCCGCGGTGGCCGGGGTGGTCGGCTTCGCGCTGACCCGGCGGCCCCGCCGGGCCTGAACCCGCCCGGTCAACCGGTGGCCCCGCCCACGTCGGGCGGGGCCACCGGTGGGCTCAGCGTCGTCGCGCGCCGCGTGGTAGCCAGCCGATGAACCGGTCCTGGAGCGACATCACAGGTGCCGCTCGCAGGTCCTCGGCGGCGGCGGCGAGACACGAGCCCAGGTAGACGCTGAGCATCGCCCGGTCACCCCCGTACTCCGCCAGCAGCCTGGTGCGCTTCGTCGCGCACGGCCACTCGTCGCCGCAGGAGCCGCAGCTCCAGCCCGGGGTCGACGGTGCGTGGTCGTCGGCCCGACCCCTCGGCCGTTCGGCGCCATCGCTCATCGCAGGTCCTCTCCAGATGTCCACGGGACTGGCCAGCTATTGATGGTGGTCCCCCCGGAGCCATCCTGAAGGGCGCGACGCGTCCCTCCGGTGTTACATCTTTGCGGTACCTTCTCCCGTCGTGGGAGTCGGAAATCTGACGGTCGACCGGATGCCCCTGCGCTACCCGACGGTAGGTGGCGGCAGTGCGTGACCTCCTGCCTTCGACGGTCGCCGTGGCTGTCGCCGCGCCCGACGACTGGACCGGCGAGCTCCTCACCGCCGAAGAGGCGTGCCTCGGTGAGCGGGCGGTACAGGCCCGTCGGCGGGACTTCACCGCCGGCCGGGTGTGCGCCCGCCGGGCGATGACCGACCTCGGCCTGCCGGCGGTGGCCGTGCCGGCCGCCGCCAACCGCGCGCCGATCTGGCCCGCCGGGGTGGTCGGGGCCATCACCCACACCACCGGCTACTGCGCCGCCGCCGCGGCGCGCGTCACCGACCTGCGCTCGGTCGGCATGGACGCCGAACTGCACCGCGAGGTCAATGCGGGGGTACGCCGACTCGTGCTGCTGCCCGAGGAGGAGGACAGCCTTGCGCGGCTACCCTCCGACATCTTCTGGCCCGTCGTGCTGTTCAGCGCCAAGGAGACCATCTACAAGGTCTGGCACCCCGTCGTCGGAAGCTGGCTGGACTTCCACGACGCCCACCTCACGCTGGATCCGGACGCCGGCACGTTCACGGCCCGGATCGCACCGGCGCGTGTGGACGCGGCGGAGGTCGACGATCCGCCGAGCACGATCACCGGCCGTTTCGTGGTCGCCGACGGCCTGGTCCGCACCGCCGCCGTCCTCACGCTCCGCTGACACCCCGCATCGTCCATCGTGGCCGGTGCGCCGCCACCGCACGGGCGATGGGACACGAGGCGGCGCGGCGACCGGCCGGTCGGCGACGCACGGTAGCGTCGGCGGGTTCCCGAACCGCACGTACGAGGCGCCAAGGAGTACGGTGACCCACCCCCAGCCCCCCGCCGGGCCGCAGGACCCTCAGCAGCCGAGCCCGGAGCCGCCGACGCAGCCGTTCGCGGCGACACCGCAGCCGCAGCAGTCCGCCGCCGACCCGACGGTCCCGCAGGCGCCGGCGCCGCCGAACCCGTGGTCGGCAGCGGCCAACCCGCCGCAGCCGCCGTTCTCGGGCGGCGCGTACCCGCAGTCCGGCGGCGCGTACCCGCAGGTCGCCGCGGGCGCCTACCCGCCGCCCGGTGGGCCGGGCTACCCGCACCTGATGCCGCCGCCCGTGCCGACGAAGAACTCCAACAGGACCGTGGTGGCCATCGCGGTGACCGCGGCCGTGCTCACCCTGCTGTGCTGCGCGGGCGGCATCGTGGCGGTGGTCATCGGCGCGAACCGCGCCGCCGACGAGGTGACCGACGCGCTGCCCACCCCGGCGGTGACCCGTGGTGTCGGGCAGTCGCCGGCCACCACCGCGCCGTCACCCCGGGCGTCCGGCGGCGGCGGCACCCGGAACATGTCGGCCGGGGACACCCTGGTCATCGACGACAACGGCGGCACCGTCGAGATCACCGTGACGAAGTTCAGCACCGCCACCAAGCCCTGCACGTCGTACGGCCTCAAGCCCGACGAGGGCATGTACGTGATCGCCGACGTGACGGTGGCGGTCACCAAGGGCACCGGCTCGGCGAACCCGCTCTACTTCCAGTGGGTCGCCGCCGACGGCACGGAGACCAACGCGATCGCCGGGGCGTTCTCCGGCTGCGGCAAGCCGATGCCGGCCGCCAACGACCTGACCGCGGGCGCCAGGAGCACCGGCAGCGTCGTGTTCGACGTCCACGACACCTCGGGTGTGCTGGAGTACCAGCACAAGTTCGCGACCGCCGGCTCCTGGAAGCCGTGACGTGCGATGGGGCCGGCCCACGGCGGGCCGGCCCCACGCATGTGCGAGGTGGAGTGTCAGCAGCCGGTCCAGAGGACCGGGGTCACCCGGTCGGCGTTGCGGAAGCCGACGATGGCGCCGGTGTCGGAGATGGACCGGGCACCGATGTTGATCCGCACCCCGCCGCCCGGCAGGACCTGCGAGGTGGACCCGCGCCCGACCCGGTCACCGCCCACCACGACACCCTTGGTGTTGACGTCGTCCAGCCCCAACTCCGAGTCGAGCGTCGTGTACGAGCCGTCGCGAAGGTCCCAACGCACCTTGGCCGGGCTGGTGCCACCCAGCCAGACCTGCCCGATCGCCCAATGGCCCGCGGCGGCGCTGACAGTGGTCGCCCCGCCACCCGGAACCGCGAGCGGCTTGATCCGGCCGTTCGGCCGGCGGAGCCAGCCGGTCTCGTCGCCGAAGAGCCCGGCGTAACCGACGATGGTCCCGTTCGCCGTGATCCCGGTCGGCAGGGCATTGGCCGGGGCGTTGACCACCTCGACCGTGCCCGGCCGGGCGGCCGGCCAGAGCAGCGCGACGTACTCCCCGGCCGCGATGTCGTAGCCGTAGCCGACGATGTCACCGGCCTTGTTGATGGCCGAGACGAAGGTGCCTGCGGACGTCAGCACCGGCAGCAGCTCGAACTGGCCGTTGCGGTACGCCCACGGGCGGCCGACGCCGTTCTCGGCCCAGCCGTTGCCGATCACGACGCCGCTCTCGTTGACGTCGACGGGGTCGAGCCCGTTCGCGGTCTCGATCGCGGTGACCTGCTGCCCGTCCCAGACCAGCAGCAGGTACTGGTTGTCGGTCTCTCCGACCCGCAGGGCCGCGCCGGCGACGAAGCGGCCGGACGGGTCGATGGCGTTCGCCTCGGCGCGGTAGGTGTCCGCCGGGTACGGCAGCGTGCTGATCGTGCAGGCGCTGATGGCGGCGGGCCTGGGCGCGGCGGTCGCCGTCGAGGACACGGCGACGCCGAGCGAGGCGGCCAGCAGGCCGGCGGCCGTGCCGGCGAGCATCCGGTGTCGAGCGGTGCGAGTCATTCGTTCTCCCCGTGTTGGGCCCGGGTGCTCCCGGGCGCCGATTGATGTTTGTTGCACGTCTGGACCCGCTGGGTGGTTGCGATGTGTCGGGGAGGAGACAAACGCGGACCGGACGACGGAGGATGTCACCGATGAACGCCCACCCCCTGGACTACTACCTGGTCCTGCGCCCCCGGCACGGCGACCGTGAACGGACCGCCGACGTGGAGGCGATAGTTGTCGAGGAGTTCGCCCGCCACAACGACTTCTCCACCACGGGCCTGGACAGCGCGCGCTGGACGCCGTCGGGCGTCGGCTGGTGGAGTTCCGCCGCGCTCAGCCGCGCGATGCGTCTCGATCCGGACCTGCTCGCACGGGTGGTTCCCGCTCCTCGCAGCGGCGCCGAGAGCGCCTACCGCAGCCTCGGTGGTGGGCAGCTACCCACCGAAGCCGTGCTGCGTACGTACTTTCACGACCACCAACCGTTTGCGACCGCCGCGCCGCTGCGGCTCGGTCCTGCCCACCCACCGGCAGGCTTCCACGAACGGCGCGTCTACCGCGTCCTCTTCGCCAAGGATCTCCGCGCGGACCAGGTGGCGGAACTCAGAGCGAGCTGGCGGACGCCGCTCGGTGACACCACCGGATCGGCCGCCACCGGTCACCTGGACAAGGACGGCGACCGGATCACCTGGGACCTGCGACGGGTTGGTCACACACTCGCCTGGTGTCTCGACGTGACAGTCCTGCTGAGGACCGGTGCGGCCGAGGTGGTAGGCCCGACCGTGTCCGGCCTGACGAACGTCCTGCGACAGCACGGCCTGGTCCCCGTGGCGACCGAACGCTTCTCCTAGCGCGCACGCATACCGCCCCGCCTGATTACCGTACGTGGTAGAAACGATTGCCGAGCGAGCAGACGAGGCGGCAATCCGGTGGCAAAGAGCAGCCCTGCACGGCTCCTGCGCAAACGGGAGTCATCGCGCCAGGCGTCGGCCCTCGAACTCTTCTTCGACCTGACGTTCATCTTCGCGCTGACGCGGCTGTCGGGCCGGCTCCTGCACGACCTCAGCTGGCTCAACGTCGTACAGACGATGGTCCTGCTCGGCGCCGTCTGGTGGGTCTGGGTCGCGACGGCCTGGTCCACCGACTGGTTCAACCCCAACGAAGCGCTGATCCAGCGGCTCGTGGTGGGGGTGATGCTCGTCGGGCTGGTGATGGCGGCCTCGGTGACGCTGGCATTCGGCGCGCACGGCATCTTCTTCGCGGGCGCGTACGTCCTCGTCCACCTCGGCCGGGCGGCGACCCTGCTGCCGGCCCTCCGCGGGCACCCCGCCCAGCGGCGCACCCTGGTCGTCGCGGTCTGGTTCGGGGTGTCCGCCGCCCCCTGGCTGGTCGGGGCGTTCCTGCCGGGCGGCCCCCGCCTGGCGCTCTGGATCGTGGCGCTGGGCATCGACTTCACCATCGCCTACGTCGGGTGGCCCGTGCCGAAGGTCGGGCAGGTCCCCAGCGAGCAACTCCGGGTCGTCGGCGAACACCTGGCCGAACGCTTCGGCCAGATCAGCATCGTCGCGCTGGGTGAACTCATCCTGGTCAGCGGCACCACCTACGCCAGCGGCCCGTTCGAACTGCCGCAGAGCGCCGCGGCCGTGCTGGCCTTCGCCAACGCGGTGGCGCTGTGGCGGCTCTACTTCCTTCCGGAACACCGCGCCCTCAGCAACTCCCTGGAGAACCACGGGGCCCAGATCGCCGTCATCGCGGCCTATCGACACCTGTCCTTCGTTGCCGGCATCGTCTGCATCGCCGTCGGGGACGAGATCACCATCGGGCTGTCCACCGAGGGCACCGAACGTCGCTGGGGTGCCGGCCTGATCGCCGTCGGGGCGGTGCTCGTCCTCTGCGGCCGGATCGCGTTCAAGGCCACCAGCGGGATCTGGTCACTGGGCTCACTGCTCGGGGTCGTCGTCCTCCTCGCACTGACACCGCTGCTGCTGCGGCTGCCACCGATGGTGGCTCTGGCAACCACGACCCTCGTGCTGGGCGCGGTCGCCTTCGCACCCAGCACGATCGGCCCAGGGGCAGCCAAGGCCGGCGGGATCGGCCTCGACCACACCTGAGGACCAGTTCGCCGGGGACGACCGCGAGAGAGCGAAAAAGGCCGTCTCCGACGAGCGGAAACGGCCTTTGACCTGGGGTGGAGCTGAGGGGATTTGAACCCCTTACACCTTCGGCCTCAATAGATCATCTGCTATCGGACCGATCGTCGGGCTGGCCTGCGTAACCGTCGCCAACACCTTTCGACGTTTGACACGGCTTGTTGGTCCCGGTTGTGCCGGATCTGTGCCCGATGATCTCCGCCCCCAGGACGGCTGCTTGACCCCAGAGATCGGCAACGTGGTCCGTTCGGCGTTCAACGGTCCACGACCGCAGCCGTTGGCGTTCAGGCCCAGGAGCTGTCGCACCAACGGGATACGGTGTGTGGCGTGGCAAAGCCTGTCCGCCGTGGCCGTGGCCGAGGTCGTCCTCGGCGAGTTCAGCGCAGGGTTACCCGGAAGGTTCTTGTCGATCCAGCCCCCATGGATCAGCCCGGAGAGCCGCAGGCTGACCCGGCGATGGCCAACTTCGACGTCACGCCGTTCGCCGGCATCCAGGCCGCGATGGCCAAGAGCTTCATCGACGTCACGCCGCTGGCCGGCATCCAGGCCGCGATGGCCAAGAGCTTCATCGACGTCACGCCGCTGGCCGGCATCCAGGCCGCGATGGCCAAGAGCTTCATCGACGTCACGCCGCTGGCCGGCATCCAGGCCGCGATGGCCAAGAGCTTCATCGACGTCACGCCGCTGGCCGGCATCCAGGCCGCGATGGCCAAGAGCTTCATCGACGTCACGCCGCTGGCCGGCATCCAGGCCGCGATGGCCAAGAGCTTCATCGACGTCACGCCGCTGGCCGGCATCCAGGCCGCGATGGCCAAGAGCTTCATCGACGTCACGCCGCTGGCCGGCATCCAGGCCGCGATGGCCAAGAGCTTCATCGACGTCACGCCGTTCGCCGGCATCCAGGCCGCGATGGCCAACTTCGACGTCACACCGTTCGCCGGCATCCAGGCCGCGATGGCCAACTTCGACGTCACACCGCTGGCCGGCATCCAGGCCGCGATGGCCAAGAGCTTCATCGACGTCACGCCGCTGGCCGGCATCCAGGCCGCGATGGCCAACTTCGACGTCACACCGTTCGCCGGCATCCAGGCCGCGATGGCCAAGAGCTTCATCGACGTCACGACGCTAGCTGACTTGCTGAATGGACTACTGGACTCCGGTTCGGCCTCGCCGGAAGTCCAGCCGATCCTGTGGACTCCGGAACGAGAGCGGCGCCGCCCACAGCTGCGCGGATTGACGCCCGAACAGCGTGTCTGGCTTCTGGTGATACTTCTCCACCTGGTAGTCGCGTCGGTCCAGCATGTCTCCAGCCTTGTTAACGCCGACAACCCTCACTTCGATATTGAGAAGTTCGTCGCGCACCATGTGCAGGCCCTTGGCGTCTCCCTCGGCTACTACAGCTTGAAGAAGACAATGAAGAAGTAAGTAGGGCTGTCGCGCAACGTTGCCGCTGGGTCACTTGACCCCCAGAGATTGGCAACCGGGTCTCGTTCGGCGCGTTCCGCTGGTCGGTGGGCCGGTCCCGCTCCTAGCGGCTCGGCTCAGTCCGGTCGGTTGCTGTACTTCGCTGCTGTACCGCCTGGTCTACCGGCGGCCCATCTTCCGTGGGCACCGGTGTGTTGGCAGCGCTCGGACTTCACCAATCTAGCGACGCTAGGCGACCAAGGCGTCAAAGCGCTCTCTAATCAGCTTGTACATGGACTTGTTGCGATAGGATTCGTTCTCCACCTTCTTGCGCTCCTCGACAAGCACTTCGAAATCCGCGTCATCGAGAGGAAGCACGAAGCCGTTCCCGTCCAGGGCCGTATCCCTGCACCGCTGGATGAATAACGCCTTGTCGTATAGTTTGCGGCATGTAATTATGCCGACTCGCCCTCGATGAGTCGAAAATCGGCCCACTATCTGATCCAGCTCCGGGTTCCTGGGATCCTTCCGATAGTTCTTGCATTCGACCGGGATTTCCGCCGCCCTGTGTTGAGTAAGCCAGAAGAATGTGCCCATGTTGCTCAGATTGTCGTAGCAGATGTCGATTCGCTTCCGTCCTTCATGTATCTCCCGCTCCTTACGTACGTTGCCAAGATGGGGATAGAAGAGTGCGGTCATCAACTCTTCGACGGCGGAGTGATAGATATGCGCTGCCGCCTTGCCCGCCGGTATCCCCTTCATTCGAGCGAGCAGACGATCGTAGTTCGGAGTGGGCACATCGAGGCGCTGCGCAAGCTGTTCGTGGGTGAGGACTGGACTGGACAGGTGAGAGATGGATGTCTTGTAGTGGTCGAGAGCTTCTGGGAACTGCTGCGTATATTCGACGATGGCAGACTTGTTTACAGGGTACTTCTCACGCAGCTTCTCTCTATTGACCCGGGGAGTTCCATTCTTCAAGATGGAAACGAGGTTGCTCCTGGCGTCAATCTCCGCAGCTTCATGTAGTGGTGCTAGAAAGCCGTTGTAGTACTTATTTTGGTCCAATGTCAGCTCGAACCGCACGATCGATTTTGGAATCAGAAGTAATGGCTCTTCATCAACGCGGGGCAAGTCGACATAGTCGAACTCCCACTCACAAGTGTCCGGATTCCAAATCGCGCCGCTGTACTGCCGCTCAAGCGGGATGTGGTAGTAGTCGGCCGCCTTCTGTGTATAGCCAATTAGCGCAGCGCGTAAAATATGCGTAGCGATGTCGGACACGATGTCGTTCTTGATGCCGTCGATGAAGAGAGCCGTGTCTTCGAGGTCGGCCAGCACTCCGGATTTTGCTGCTTTGCTGCCCCGGATCATCGAGGCCACACGCTCGGCGCCCACGCCACCGAGACCACGCCCGCGCGACCGGCCTTTTGAATATCCTAGGTGAGTCTCGTTCGGCTCGGTCAACTGGCCAAGAAGGTTGTACACCCGCGAGTCGTCGTTCTGAAAGATGGCCATCAATAGCTCATGGAAAAACGATACTAAGAGCAGCTTGCAGTTTTCCGCAAAGTCGGAGTTTTGGATACGAATGGCGCGCGGGTCGATGAAGACGCGCGAGTCGGTGGCGGTGTCGACATCAACGAAATCCAGCGCTGGCTGAGTGCGTCCCAATTCGAAGTATTCCGAAACTCTCATTACGCTCCAGACTTTGCTCAGCCCTGATAGCGGAAGGTTATGCTACGCGCACCATCTGTCAACATCAACGTGTGGACCGAAGATGCACGCGTTCGGCGGCTCCGCCTAAACCATCCCGTCGGCCTTCGTCCGCACACCGTGGAGCAGGTGGGGCCTGCCTGGTCAAGGTGGAGCACCCCACCGTCTGAACGACCTTGACCGGGCAGGCCCCACCTGCTCGGCTCCGCCCGGACGGAGGTTGTCGGGATGGGCGCCACCATCCCAGAGCGCCCGAGCGCCCCGCCGGAGGCACTGCTTGTGTCTCGAACAGCCCTGAAGCCCGGAACTGCCATCGATCATGGCGGCCCGGGGCTTCTTCGTATGTCGCGCCGACGGCGGGCTGTCACCGTCGCGCTGGCGGCCGAAGGCCAGAGGCGCGGCGGCGGGCCATCGGCCCGGCCCAGGTTCGGCGGCGCGAGCGGCCTGCGAAGCGGGCCGCCTTGATCTCGTACAGAAAGTTCTCACACAGGGCACTACTTGCCCAGAGGCCCCAACACTCGCGGCTACCACCCGAGGTGAATCCGTAATAGAATACGGGTGGCCGCACATGAGTACGGCTAGAGTTGCGTACACGAGTCGTAACTCTCAGCTCCAAACAGGGGGTTGGTTGCATGTTCGCACTAGTGGTGCGATTCGACCTGAAAGACGACGAGAGCGCACAGGCGTTTGACGCTCTTGTAGCTGAAACCGGGGCCGGAATCCGTGCCCACGAGCCGGGGACTCTGATCTACGCCACGCACTCCGTCGAGGGGGCACCGCTCGCTCGGGTCTTCTATGAGTGCTATGCGGACCGAGAGGCGTTCGATGCGCACGAGCGGCAGCCTCACGTGATTCGATTCCTCAAAGAACGCGAGCTGTACACGCAGGACGTGCGGGTTGAGTTCTTGAAAGTTGGACCCAGCAAGGGCGTCGAGTCAAGTTGATGGCTGACCGCAGCAATGAGCAGGGTCGACTCATAGCCACACGTCGGCAGAAGCGCGGGCTTTCTCAACGTGAGTTCGCCGAGATGATTGGGCGATCCGAGGCTTGGCTGTCACAGGTCGAGCGCGGGGTCCGCTCAATCGACCGCGTCTCCATCCTGGAGCGGATCGCGGGTGCCCTCGGCATCCCGATGGTCGAACTGTCACCTGGCACTACCGATGCGCAGAGCGTCGAGGTTCCCTCGGCGGCAGCCGAGCTACGTTCGGTGCTGAGCACCAGTTACGTCATGGCCGCGATCCTGGGCAAGGATCGAGAGCTTCCCCTCCCGGACACAACCGATCGGGCCCGTCGCTGCTGGACGCTGGCTCACGCAGCCCAATACGAAGAGCTGGCCGAACTGCTGCGGGGTCTCCTGCCAGACCTGGAGAGAGCAACACGATCCACGAAGGGCGGGGCACGAAAGACGTACCTCGCCGAGCTGGCCTCGGTGTATCACGCTCTTTCCGCAGCACTGTCGAAGCTTGGCCAGCACGAAGCGGCCTGGGTCGCAACCGATCGCGCACTGCTCGTATCCGAACAGGTCGGCGACCCGCTACTGGTTGCCGCCGGGACATTCCGCCTTGCCCTGGTCTTCCAGGGCGGTCGGCAATTCGATCAGGTCATCAGTGCCGCGTCGTCGTCTGCCGCAGCACTTGAACCCGAGGTGTCGGCAAGCAACCCGGCCGCAGCCTCCTTGTTCGGCGCGCTGAACCTTCAACTGGCTGTGGCGTCGGCTCGGATGGGTGACGACCAGGGGGCTCACCGCTATCTGGGAGTAGCCCGTGAGGCTGCCCAGCTCCTAGGGGCTAACCGCAACGACTACGAAACCGAGTTCGGCCCCACGAACGTTCAGCTGCATGAGGTTGCGGTGGCAGTCGAACTCGGCGATGCGGGTTCCGCGCTTCGCGCTGCGGAGCGGATCGATCCGTCCGGCCTATCGGTTGAGCGGCAAGCTCGGCTTCTCATCGACGTGGCGCGCGCCTGGACTCAGCGCCGAAGGGTGCTCGAGGCGGTTGATGCGCTTGAGCAGGCCGAAGCGCTCACTCCGGAGCAGGTCAAGGGACACCCGATAGTCGAGACAACGGTTTCTGACCTAGTCCGGATGGACCCCACCCCCTCTGACCGGCTGACTGCCCTGGCCCGCCGTGTCGGAGTGGCCTAGCCTGCCGCACTGCTAGCCGTACTGCCACGAAGGGCGCCCCACAGCGGGGCGCCCTTCTTCGTCGCTCCACAACAGAAGACGATCAGTATCCAAGTACTAGACACGTACTTTTGTACGGGCTACGCTGATCCCATCGAACACGGGCAATCGCTCAAGGTGAGCGAGCCCTAGTTGAAGGGAGTCAGTCATGGGACGTCTGCTGCTGGACACCTCGAAGGTGTCGTACGAGGTCGCGGTGAACCCGGTTCCGAAGCTGGACCAGTCGGGTCAGCAGAAGTTCGACCGCGAGACGAAGGCCCCGATGTGGGCGGTGCAGCTCTACGCCCTCGCGGACGGTAGCGCCGAGGTCATCAACGTGACCGTGGTCAGCCCGGTGATGCCGGCCGTCGCGGTTCGTCAGCCGGTCGTGCCGGTGAACCTGGAGGCGCTGCCCTGGGTCAACGACCGGGACGGGAAGGTCCGCTCGGGTGTCGCGTTCCGGGCCTCGGCCCTGACCGCACTGGACGCCGCCGCGTAGCGGCGTTCGTTCCTGAATCGGCTCCACAGAAGCGAGATGAGGACACGGGGTCGCCGTTGATTGGCGTCGTCTGCGACCCCGCGTCCTGTCCAACAAGGTCCCTACCTAGGGAGGACTTGTCGTGTCCAAGTCTAGCCAGAGGTCCCCGTTCGGCTGGTCGAACCGTGGGGGTCAAGTCACTGTCATCGAAGCGCCGGTTGCCCGCTCGCATCGTCGTCGGGCCATCATCGCCTTCTGGGTCACCCTCGGTGTGGTCGGCCTCCTGGCCGCCACGGTGGCCTCTGAGTACATGCACCCGATCGTGGGTGCGCTGCTCGGCGTCGTCCTCGGCGCGCTGCTCGGAGCGGTGCTGTTCGCACTGATCGTGGCGTGGCCGGTCCTGCGCGTGTTCTGGCACTGGCTGCCGGAGATCCTGCTCGGCCTGGCCGTCGTCTACGGCTGGACCACGCTGATGCAGTCGACCCCGCTGTGGGGCTCGCTGCTCATCGTCGCCCTGGTCGTCGGCGTCCCCGCCGCCATCAAGCCGATCCGTTCGCGGGTCATGGCCTGGGTGTGGTGCCTGATCGTGCGGCACCGGCTGCGGTTGTGCTTCGCGGCGTTCATCGCCACCAACCGGCACGGCTCACTGCCCCTGATCCTGCCCGCCAAGCCGACCCCGGCCGGCGAACGGGTCTGGGTGTGGCTGCGCCCCGGGCTGTCGCTGCGCGATCTGGAGCAGGACGGCCAGGTACAAAAGCTCGCCGTGGCGTGCTGGGCCAACGAGGTCCGCGTCATGCGCGCCGGCCGCAAGTACGCCGCGTTCATCCGGCTGGACATCACCCGCCGCGAACCCCTGGCACACACCGTCGTGTCGCCACTGCCGGACTACGTCCCCACCGACGTGCCGTCGAACGCCCCCACCTCACCGGGAATGCCGCCTGTCGGCCTCGACCTGCCCGACGTGCCGGATCAGCCGGTCACCGCATCCGCCGATGCGCCCCGCCAGCGCAAGCCGCGCAACAACTCCACCAACACCGCGAGCCCGAACGGGTTCGACCCCTCCGACTACGCCTAACCACCGGGACGGCGCGGACCACGCACCCCTAACGGGTCAAGCGTCCGCGCCCCACCCAATCCCCCCACCCGCCCTGACACGTACGTGTCAACCAACCCTCGGGAGTCGTCGTCATGGACCTCACCGACACCATCGAACTACCCACCCCGGCCACTCCGGCGGACACGGTTCCGGTCGCCGGTGGCCTGTCCATCTTCGACCCGGTATTCCTCGGCATCGACGAGTTCGGCCACCCGGCCTACCTGCCGATGATCTACCGCAACATCCTCATCGGCGGTGAACCCGGCGCGGGCAAGTCCAGCCTTTTGAACACCATCGTCGGGCACGCGGCGCTGTGCCCGGATGTGCGGCTGTGCCTGCTCGATGGCAAGCAGGTCGAACTCGGGCTGTGGAAGGACGCCGCCGACGTCTTCGTCGGCCCGGACATCGACCACGCGATCCGCACTCTGCGCCGTGTGCAGACGGTGATGGACAACCGGTACTCGTTCCTGCTGGCCCGGCGCCGCCGGAAGATCGGCCCCAACGACCTGTTCGGTCAGATCCTCGTGGCCTGCGACGAGATCGCCTACTTCTCCGCCACCGCCGGAGACAAGAAGGACCAGGACCTGTTCGCCGCGCTGCTGCGCGACATCGTCGCCCGGGGCCGAGCCGTCGGCATCATCGTCGCCGCCGCCACTCAGCGCCCGTCTTCGGACATCATCCCGCCGTCGCTGCGGGACCTGTTCGCGTGGCGTTTCGCCGGCCGTTGCACCAACGACGTGTCGTCGGACATCGTGCTCGGGCACGGCTGGTACGCCCGCGGCTTCTCGTCCAACAGCATCGATCCGAACAACCAGGGCGAGGGCTACCTCATCGCCGAAGGCGGCACCCCCAACCGCGTGAAGGCCGCCTACATGACCGACGCCGACATCATCCGCGTCGCGGATTACGCCACGTGGACCCGCCGCCGCAGCGGCCTCGTCACCCCCGCCGCGAAGGTCGCGGCGTGAAGGCCCGGACCGCTGTCCCGACTCGCGTCCTGGACCTCGTGCTCATCGGCGACAGCGAAGACATCGCCGCACTGACCGCCATCGCCCGTCACGCGGGCGCCCTCGTCTTCCGCACCGCACCCACTGCTGTCAGCGACGGCCGGCAACGGGTGTTCCTCCGGCTCCACCTGCACCACCGATAGAAGCGGCCGACAGACCGGCCAAGGCCCTGAGAAAGCTGCCCGGTCTGCCGACCCAACCACCGCCCACGAAAGGACGTGGCCGCCATGAACCCTACCCAAAAACAGCCCACCACCCCCGGCGCGCTGGCCGACCTGAGCCCGGCCGACACCCTGCGCTGCGCCGCCCGCTACCTGGAGATCCGAGGCTGGACCCAGGGCAGCTACTACGACTGCACCACCGAAACCGCCTTCCCGCCGGCCTGCGTGACCGGCGCTATCGGCATGGCTGTCTACGGCGACCGCATGGCCGTCCTGCTCGGCGAAAGCCCCGATTGCGACAGCACCTTCCGGCACCTGGCCGACTACCTGTGGCGCGACGGCCGCACCCCGGAGCACAACTACTACGGCGCGTTGTGCTCCTCCGACCGGGAGATCGTCGCCGACTTCAACGACCACGCCGGCCACACCCTCGCCGATGTCCTCGACGTCCTGCGCGACGCCGCCGATGACTACGACTGGACCCACGCCACCGAAGACGACCTCGAAACCTACGCCGACCACGAGTACAGCCAGGAACGGCTGCCGACCCGCGCCGGGTTCCTCGTCTGGCGGGCCGCCCGATGAGCACCGTCGCCGCTCTGCCGACCGGCAACGTTCACGCCGTCCTCGACCGCGCCGCCCTCTACCTGGGCCGCTACGGCTGGACCCCCACCGGCCTCTACGACGCCCACGACGCCTGCCCCGCCAAGTGCGCCTGTCACCGCACCGGCACCTACCCGGCGTCGATCCTCGGCGCGATCCGCGCCGCCGTGTTCAGCCAGCCCCGCTGGTACCTGACCGGCATCACCGACGCCGACCAGCGCTCCTACAGCGCCGCCGTCGAGTGGTTCAACACCTACCTCATCGCGGTCGGCCACGCCGGCCTGCACGCCCCGGTCTTCGACTGGGAGACCCTGCCCGGCCGCACCCCGGCCGACGTCATCGAGGCGCTGTGCGCCGCCGCCATCGCCTACCGCCGACACACCATCCGGAGGGCCGCATGAGCACCGCCGCCCACACCCCCGACCTGACACGTACGTGTCAAAACGACATCTCCACCGCCGCACTCGTCGCCGCGCTGGAAGCCGCCTGGGCCGCGATCCGCGACCAGCACACCGAAGTCCCGGCCGCCGTCCTCGTGGTCGGCTCCGGCTCCCCCACCAAAGCGAACCAGGGCATGAAGTGGGGTCACTTCGCCGCCCTGCGCTGGCAAGCCGGCGACACCCAGCTCCCCGAAATCCTCATCTCCGGTGAAGGGCTCTCCCGCGAACCGGAAGCCGTGTTCACCACGCTCCTGCACGAAGCAACCCACGCCCTCGCCGACGTGCGAGGCATCCAAGACACCTCCCGGCAGGGCCGCTGGCACAACAAGAAGTTCGCCACCCTCGCCGCTGAACTCGGCCTGTCCACCACCAAGGACGACAAGCTCGGCTACTCGCCCTGCACCCTGACCGACCTCACCCGCGCCCGCTACAAGGCCACCATCACCGGCCTCACTGAGGCGCTGCGCTTCTACCGCCACCCCGAACCCATGGGCGAGGGCAAGACCCGCACGAACAACAACAACGGCGTCTCGTGCGAATGCGAGTGCCCCCGCAAGCTGCGCATCTCCAAAGCCGCCTTCGACGAAGGCCCCATTGTCTGCGCCCTGTGCTCGGCGGCGTTCCTGCCCGAGGACATCGACCGCGACACCTACGAACACCCCACCTTCACCACCGGCAGCACCCCTGCCGGCGACGACCACGACCAGGACCACGACGACGCCGACGACTCGGAGGACCCGATGGTGTTCTACGACCCGACCGGCGAGCGCTACGGCCTGCCGACCTACCCCTTCAAATTCGCCCCCGACGGGCTACTCACCCGCCGGCAACTGCGCACCCGCAACCTGCGCCCCGGCGGCCAAGACCCCGCCGCACAAATCATGTGGCGTCGCGGAAAGCGCGTCGCCTACCTGTTCCGCCTCGACCTCGCGATGCCCAAGCGCACCGCCACCGCCGCCCAACTCGCGGCCATCGACAAGGCGCTCACCGCCCGGCGCACCTGCCCCGACTGCGGCCAGGTCAAGCCCTACTACATCCCCCGCCGTACCGGCTCCTGCCTCGACTGCACCCCGGAGGTAACCCGATGAACCCCGCACTCGTCTTCGCGGTCATCACCGCCGTCCTGATCCCGGCGCACCAACTCGCCGACCACATCGTGCAAACCGACGCTGACGCGTCCCACAAAGCCGAGCCCGGCTGGGCCGGCTGGCGTCACCTGCTGACGCACGTCGCCACCTACCACCTCACGGTCGCGGCCATGCTCGCCGTCACCGTCGCCCTGCTCGACCTGCCGGTGTCCGCCCTCGGACTCACCGCCGGCCTGGCCTTCTCGGCCATCACCCACGCACTCCTGGACCGCCGCTGGACGGTCCGCCTGATCCTGCACGCCACCGGCTCCGCCGCCTTCGCCGACCGACAGACCCCGGTCTGCGGCATGTACCTCGCCGACCAATCCCTTCATTACGCCTGCCTCTGGGTCTCCGCCCTCCTCATCGCCTGCCTCTGACCGGAAGGACACCGTCATGCACCGCTACATGATCTCGTTCACCTACACGGCCCCTCAGGGCATCGGCTTCATGTCCGTCGAATGGCCCTGCAAGCGGCACATCCGCTCCATGGCCGACATCATCAAAATCACGAACGACCTGCGTAGCAACGGCTACATCGAGGCAGTCGTCCTCAGCTTCTCCCTTTTCGCCGACCCAGCCCCCGCCAACAAGGCGGCGTCATGACGACGCCTACGCCTACGCCCAAGTCCCCGTTCATCGCACGTCTCCAGGACGGCGTCCTGGTCCTCATCGTGCTGCTCGTCGGTGCCATGGCCGGTGCCGCCTCGTTCAACCACGTCCATGACTGGACCATCAGCAACAGCCCGACCGGCACCGCTGACTGGTTCGGGTGGGCCAACGCGGTCATCACCGAACTCATCCCGATCGCCGCAATGATCGTCATCATCCGCCGCCGCAAGACCAGCGGCCCGATCGGCTACCCGATGTTCCTGCTCATCGCCGCCGTCGGACTGTCCCTGACCGCACAGTTGGCCGTCGCCAAGCCGACCGTCTTCGGATGGATGGTCTCCGCGCTGCCCGCGCTGGCCTTCTTCGCCCTGTCCAAGCTCGTCTTCACCGCAACCCGGCCCACCAACCATGTCCCGGCACCCGAGCCGGCCACCTCCGCCCCGGCGTCGTCACCCGACACCACCGCCGACGCGAAGGTCCGCCCGGCAGCCGCGACCACCACGGCCACCGCACCCACCGAAGAGATCACAACTGACGAGCCCGCAACTGAGGCGCAGAAGACCACCCCCGCGATCGCAGCACCACAGACCACCCCGACCGAGGACACCCCGGCTCCGGCGACCCCGCCGGCTGCACCGATCCCAGCGGTCAAGCCCGCTGCGGCGCTGCTGTCAGGTGCCCGGATCGTCGTCGACGCCCACGCGAAAGCCCATGGTGAGCCGATCACCCCGGGTCAGCTCGCTGTGCGACTGCGCGTCCCCACCCACACGGCCGCCGACATCCTGACGGCCCTGACTACCAACCGGACCACGATCAACGACAAGACCCACAACGGCACCGCTGTTGGAGCCTCTGCGTGACCTCCTCGACGCTGCCTCTCGCGCCCGAAACCACCACGGTTTCGGGCACGGGAGCCTCCGCTGTAGCAGGAAACGACTACTGGCCCTGGGCTACGCCCACCCGCACCACCCGCAACCGCGCCGCTGACGGGTGGGTGCGCGGCCACGATCCCCGCACCGTCGCCTCCGGCCGTGCCCGCGCCCAAGACCCCGACTACCCCGAATGGCTCGGCCACGTCCGCGCCGCCTCGGCGTGCAAGCACCCGATCCGCCTGGCCGGGCAGATCCACGTCAACGACGCCGACGGCAACCGCATGGCCACCGTCGACACCGAGGACATGCCCGACGGCGCGATCTACACCCCCTGCGGCAACCGCCGCGCCGCCGTCTGCCCGTCCTGCGCCGAGCTGTACCGCCGCGACACCTACCACCTCATCAAAGCCGGCCTGCAAGGCGACCGATGGGGACTACCCCCGCTCAACGAGCACATCGCTATCTTCCTCACCGCCACCGCCCCGTCGTTCGGACCGGTGCACCACCGAGTCGTGAAGGTCCACGCCGCCGACTGCCGGAAGAAGGACGGCTGCACCTGCCGGCCCTCGGTCTGCCACCCCTTCGGCCGGACCTGCCCCCACGGCCAGGAGCTGCGCTGCGGGCAACGCCACAAGGCCGCAGACACCCACCTCGGGCAGCCGCTGTGCCTGGACTGCTACGACCACGTCGGCCAAGTCGTCTGGAACCACGAGGCACCCGAGCTGTGGCGCCGCACCATCCAACAAGCCGACCGGGAACTACGCCGCCTCGGCCGCACCCACGGCGTCGACCTGCGCCGCCGCTACATCAAGGTCTACGAGTTCCAGGTACGCGGCGTCATCCACTACCACGCACTCATCCGCCTCGACGGCTACAACCCCGACTGCCCTGAGGCGATCGTCCCGCCGCCGGCGGCCATCACCCGGCAGATGTTCGCCGACGCCGTGGAAGCCGCCTTCCTCAAGACGGCCTACACCTCCGCGTCGCACCCCGCCAACGGTGGGCAGGGCTGGCACATCGCCTGGGGCGACAAGGGCCTGGACCTCAAGCACGTCAACGCCCCCGGCCACGAAGTCAACCTCGCCCAGATCACCGGCTACATCGCCAAGTACGTCACCAAGAGCACCGAGGTAACCGGCCTGAGCCTGCGCCGCGTCGACGACCTCTCCGTCGAGATTCACGGCGACCCGGGCACCCACCTCGGCCGGCTCATCCGCGCATGCTGGGACATCGGCGAGCACCCCGACTACGCGAGGCTTCGCCGCTGGGCACACCAGTTCGGCTACGGCGGACACATCGCCACCAAGAGCCGCGCCTTCTCCGTCACCCTCGGTTTCCTCCGGTTGCAGCGGACCATCTGGCGCCGCACCGAGGGCCACCCGCACACCTGGGACGACGAGCAGACCGAGCGCGTCATCTACGAACTCGGCTACCAAGCCACTGGCTGGATCACCACTGGTGACGCGCTGCTCGCCAACACCGCCGCCGCCATGGCCCGCGCACAACACCTGGCCGGCATCGACGCCCTGGCCGACGAACTCACCGCCGCTCGTGCGGTCCGACCCCTGGCTGCTTGACACGTACGTGTCAACGCCTGTGAAGCCGTTCCTTGACAACTCCACAGCGCACGCAACACGCGACCCACCCGACCTGGAAGGAGCGCCATGCCCACACGTCCCCGCCCCCTGGTCGCGGTCCGACTCATCGGCCCGACCGGCACGGTCACCGCTCACGCCGCGACCATCGCCGCCCAGCTCACCGCCTACTACGGCCGCGAACGGGTCACCTGCCGCACCAGCATCCGACCCGCCGGCTACAGCGGCGAAAGCCGCACCTACATCACCATCACCCGGAAGGAGCCACGATGACCGGACCCACCCCAATCCCGCTGCCGGACCTCTGGTCCATCAGCGACACAGCCGCCTTCCTGCGCATCCCCGTCGGCACCCTCTACCAATGGCGGCACCGCCGCACCGGGCCCCGCGCTTTTAAGGTCGGCCGACACCTGCGCTACGACCCCGCCGATGTCCGGGCCTGGCTGGAAGACCAGGCGGCCTGACATGGCAATCGATGACCTCTGGTACCTGACCAAACGCGGCCCCAACAAGGAGCGCTTGAAGTCCAAGCGTTACGGGCGCGGCAAACGGTGGCGCTGCCGGTACGTGGACCGCAACGGCGAAACCCGGGAACGACTCTTCGACCGCAAGGCCGACGCGGAAGACTGGGACGCCAAGGCGCGTGCCGGCATCGCCGAGGAAACCCGGATCGACCAGGGAGAGCGCCGGCTGACATTCCAGGACTACGGCGAACGATGGCGCCTGTCCCGCCAGATCAGTCAGGCCCTCGACTACCAGCGGCACACCGAATCCCGGCTACGCCACCACCACTACCCGCACTTCGGCGACCGGGCCATCCGTGCGATCACCGTCACGGACGTCCTGGAGTGGGTCGCCACGCTGCTGCGGAACAACGTCGCCCAATCATCGGTGAAGACGTACTTCGACCTGCTGAACAACATCATGAACTCCGCCGTCGCGGACAAGGTGATCCCCGACAACCCCTGCAAGTCCATCCGGCTGTTCGCGATCCTGCGGGGCTTCTCCCGCGCACCCAAGTGGGTACCGACCGATGACGACGTGCTCGCCCTGGTCGACGTGGTGCCTGACGAGTATCAGGCGGCCATCTGGGCCGGCGCTGGTGAGGGACTGCGACTCGGGGAGGTCCTCGGCCTGGAGGACAGCACCCGGTGCGTCGACCCGGAGCGTCAGGAACTGCACGTCGTTCAGCAACTGCGGTTTCACAAGGTCGCCTACGGCGGCTTCTACCTCGCCCCACCGAAGGCAGGCTCAGTCGGCGATGTCGACCTGGACGACCACGTAGCCGCCGTCTTCGCCCAGCACGTCCGTGCGTACCCACCCGCTCTGGTCGAGCTGCCCGACATCACTGCCGGCACCCCGGACCCGGGTAGGGAGCCCAAGCGTCGGATGGTGCCGCTGTTGTTCACCGATGACCAGGGGCGGCCGATCCATGACCAACGGTGGTCGCAGATGTGGCGGACCTGGCGCAACGCGGCCGGCTGGCCCGATGAGGGCACCTTCCACTCCCTGCGGCATTACTTCGCCACCCGCTTGATCACCTCGGGTGCCGATCCCACCGACGTGCAGAACGCGCTACGGCACTCCAGCCTGCGGATCACGCTGGAAACCTACGTCCACTGGTGGCCCAAGAAAGATCGCCGCCGCAACATCATCAGCGGCGCGCTCCGCGACGCGAGCGCCAAACGAAAACGGGGCCCGAAGGCCCCGGAATCTCGCTGATCTGTGCCGGATCTGTGCCCGCCGATCTTGGTCGGCGGGTTTCCCCAGGTAAACCGTCGTGCTGGTGGAGCTGAGGGGATTTGAACCCCTGACCCCCTCGATGCGAACGAGGTGCGCTACCAGTCTGCGCCACAGCCCCCCACCGGCGAACCGGCTTCGGTCCCACCCGGCTTACACCGGGCGGGCCGGCAGCAAGGCTAACAGGTCGCCGGCCCTCACCGCGAATCCGCCCCCGGTGCAGCGTTGACACCACACGGTGATCCACTCCGTTCCGCCGATCTGGCGGCATCCGCCGGAGCGGATACCCCCACATCGGCGACGTGGAGTGGATCACGCACCCCGGCCAGGCGGGGTGGGGGCAGTCAGGCGCCGCGTCCGGCCTCGTAGGGGCGGCCGCGCAACCCTCCGGAGCGACGGTACGAGACCGAGCCGCCGTTGACGGCCGCCGGCAGGTCTCCGGGCCGGTCGAGGCCCATGGCCGCTCGGCGTACCCCCTCGCGCTGGGCCGCAAGGCGGCGCTGCGCCTCCCGGCGGGCCGCCGCACGGCGGGCCTGTTCCCGGCGAACCTCGGCCTGGCGGGCGGCCAGCCACGCCGCCTCCCGGGCACGCGCGCGGCGTCGACGGCGGCCGACGAGGGCCCGCCCGCGCAGGTGTACGACGTACAGGGCCAGCAGCAGGAAGGTGACCGAGAAGCCGATCCAGAAGCCGGGGCTGACGAACAGCACGCCGATCAGCTCGACGACGTTGAGCAGCAGCAGCGCGGCCAGCACCCGCCGTCGCCGGTACACGGCAGGGGTGTGCTGCCGGCGCGGCGGACGACGGCGGGAACGCTTCGGGGCCTGTGGTACGGCGCGCAGGCGGCCGGAGCGGCGTGCCGCCGGGGGCGCGGAGACCGGCGCGGCCAACTTTCCCGTAGTCGCATCTTCACTGAGAGTAACGACGAGGGAGCGTGGCGGGTGAACTGGCTGCCGTCCCGGGACAGTACGGCGCCGTCGACGGCGGTGGAGCACCCGCGCCGTCGACTGCGCCCGCTCCGCCACCAGCCGCTCGGTGGCGTCGTACCGGCGAACCAGTGCCGGGGCCAGGGCGAGCAGGCCGGCGGCGGCGAGGACGGCGAGGAGCACCGAGGTCGGCACCCTCACCCCTCCCGTCACCGAATTCGGAGCAAACGCTCCCCGACCGCAGGATCTTCCACCGATCGTGCCTGGGTGCGTAGATCGTCCGGGCGATGAGCGCTTGCCGCAGCTTGCAGTTACTTCAGGTTACGGCGCGCCGACCGTCATGCCGCCGCGCCGCGCCGATCCCGTCCGTGGGACGGCTCACCGGCTGGTGGCGCGCACCCGGTGCCAGCGGGCCAGCAGACCACCCTCGGCGGCGACCTCTTCGCTCGTCATCGCGTATCCGATGTGGTCCCGCCAGGCGCCGTCGATGTGCATGTAGCGCACGTGGTACGACTCCTCGCGGAAGCCCAGTTTCTCCACCACCCGCCGCGACGGTCGGTTCTCCGGCCGGATGTTGACCTCCACCCGGTGCAGCCCACCCGGGCCGAACGCGTGGTCCACGGCGAGCGCGAGCGCCGTCGGGATCACGCCCTGCCCGGCGACCCGGGCGTCGACCCAGTAGCCGACGTAGCCGGAGCAGTAGGCGCGGCGCACGATGCTGCCGACGTTGAGGTGCCCGACCAGCCGGTCCCGGTCGACTTCCCGCAGGCAGACCGCGAACGGCATCCCCTCGCCCTCGCGGGCCGAACGCCGCTGGTCACGGTGCACCCAGCGGAAGGCGGCCGGCGAGTTCAGCTCGTCCCAGCTGCCCGGCAGCGACGACTCCCACGGCGCCAGCCAGGCCCGGTTGGCCCGGCGTACCTCCGACCACGCCGCCGCGTCGGAGCGCCGGTACGGCCGCAGCAGCACCGGGCCGTCGACAAGCACCGCCGGCCAGCCGGGCGCCCGCTCGGGTCCGAAGAGGCTCACCGGCACAGTCTCCCGCGCGGGACCGGCTCCTGCGCAAGTGGACCCTGCACGCACGGCGCCGACGAGCAGACGGGCACACTCACCGACGCCTGTCGAGCAGCAGGACGTCCACGGTGGAGCCGGCGGCCGCGGTGGTGACGCGCTCGCCGAGCACCAGCAGCCCGTTCGCCTCGGCCAGGCCGGAGAGGGTGAACGGGCCGCCGCGCAGCGGCTGCACCGTGTAACCGCCGCCGCGCCGCTCCGCCACGTGGGCCGGTCGGAACTCGCGCAGCCCGCCGGGGGACGACACGGTCTCCAGCAGGTGCGCGCGGACGCTTGGTCGGAACACCGGCTCGGCGCCGGCGAGCAGTTGGATGGCGGGGCGAGCCAGCACCTCGAAGCCGATCAACGCGGCGCCCGGGTCGCCGGGCAGGCAGACCACCGGCACCTCCTCGGCGCCGACGGTGCCGAACCCGAGCGCGGTGCCGGGATAGAGCGCCACGTCGGTGAAGGTGACCGGCCCGGCCCGGCCACCCTCACGGCGGGACAGGATCCGACGCACCATGTCGCCGGGGCCGGTGCCGGTCCCCCCGGTGGTGATGATCAGGTCAGCGCGCAGGGTCTGGTCCTCAAGCAGCCCGCGCAGCCCCTCCGGGTCGTCGTCGCAGATCCCCACCCGGTACGCCAGCGCGCCCACCTCGGCCGCGGCGGCCGTCAGCGCGTGCGAGTTGGCGTCCACCACCTGGCCGGGCTGGCTGCCCCGACCCACGTCGACAAGTTCGTCACCGGTGGCCACGATGACCACGCGAGGGCTGGGCCGGACCACCACGTGGCCGATTCCGGTGGCGGCGAAGACCGCGACGAGCGCCGGGGAGACGTACGTGCCGGCGCGGGCGAGCAACGTGCCGGCGGGCAGCTCCTCGCCGGCGCGGCGTACCCCGTACCCCCGCTTGGGGGTGCGGAAGATCTCGACGGCGGCCATGCCCTGGTCGGTCCACTCCACCGGGACCACGACGTCCGCGGCGACGGGCAGCGGCGCCCCGGCGGCCACCGAGAAGCACGAGCCCGGGGTGAGGCGCACCGGCCGCCAGCTCGCCGCGCCGAGGTCGCCGACCACGTTGAGCCGGATGGTCCGGCCGCCGGGCGTGCCGGAGGGGGCCGGGACGTAGCTCGGGCCCCGGCCCCCTCCGGAAATGTCCTCCCAGCGGGCCGCGTAGCCGTCCACGGCCGCCTGGTCGAAGGCCGGGAAGGAGTGCGGCGCGACGACGTCCTCGGCGAGGACGTTGCCGTGCGCCTGGGTGAGGTCGAGGTCGAGTGGCGGCAGCGCTCGTAACCTGCGCAGCACGCTGCCCAGGTAGTCGGCGAGCGGCGTCAACTCGTTCGCGGCCGCCTCGGCGTCGGCCGTCGCGGTCATGTACCAGATCCGCCTGCCGCGTCGGCCTTGACGAAGTCGGCCAGCCAGGACCGGAACTCGGCGCCGAGGTCCTCGCGCTCGGCGGCGATCTGCACCACCGTCTGGAGGTAGCCCAGCGGCATGCCTGTGTCGTATCGGGTGCCCCGATAGACGATCGCGTGCACCGGGACGCCCTCGGTACGCAGCAACTCCATCGCGTCGGTCAGCTGGATCTCGCCACCGCTGCCCGGCTTGGTCCGGCGGATCGCGTCGAAGATCCTCCCCGGCAGCACGTACCGGCCGAGCACCGCGAGGTTGCTCGGCGCGTCCTCCGGCTGCGGCTTCTCCACCATCCCGGTGACCTTGACGACCTCACCGATGTCGGTCAGCTCCGCCTCGGCCGGCTCGACGGAGGCGATCCCGTACCGCTTGGTCTCGGCCGGGTCGACCTCGAAGAACGCCAGCACCACACCGCCGGTGCGGGCCTGCAACTCAAGCATCGCCGGCAGCAGCGGCTCGGACGGCTTGACGAACTCGTCGCCGAGCAGCACCGCGAAGGGCTGGTCGCCGACGTGTGACTCGGCGTACCCGATGGCGTGGCCCAGCCCGAGCTGCTCCGGCTGCCGGACGGTGTAGATCTCGGCCAGCTCGCTGGGCCGGCGCACGGCGGCCAGCCGCTCGGCGTCGCCCTTCTCCTCCAGCCTGGTCTCCAGGTCGGGGCGTCGATCGAAGTGGTCCACCATCGACGTCTTACCCCGACCGGTGATCAGCAACACGTCGCCGATGCCGGCCTGGGTGGCCTCCTCGACGATGTACTGCAACACCGGCCGGTCGACCACAGGCAGCAGTTCCTTCGGCACCGCCTTGGTGGCCGGCAGGAAGCGGGTGGCCAGTCCGGCGGCCGGGATGACGGCCTTGACCGCCAGGGGACGGCCGGTTGCGGCGACCGTCGATGAGGGGTTCGCTGAGTGCTCCGACATGCCGCGAGACTATCGGCCACGGCTCTGCCGCGGCGGGTGTGGCCCGGAAGACGCGCCGCCGCCAGGCCCCGGCCAGTCGACGTCGGGGCCGGCCCGCGCGGCCTCCGCGGCGGTGGCCGCCGGCTCGTCCGCCGGATCCGGCCGGGCGTGCGCGGGCCCCGACAGGTTCGATTCCGGTACGCCCGCGGCGGACTCCGACCGGGCGTGGCCGCCCGGCTCCCGCGGAACCTGCACGGGCCGGCCGGCACGCGGCAGCCCGTCGGGTGGGCTGACCGCGCCGAAGGGCACCGGTATCTCCCGCGTCGGCACGTCGGGGCGGGCCTCGGCCACGCGGTAGGTGTCCCGGCCGGCCGCCTTGGCCGCGTAGAGGGCGTCGTCGGCTGCTTCCAGCACCTCCCGTCCGGTGCTCCCGTGGTCCGGGTAGACGGCGATGCCCACCGACACGGTCACCACGATCGGCCCCGCGTACGCCTCGACGGCGATCGGTGTCTCGCGCACCGCCGCGCCCAGCCGCTCGGCGACGATGGCCGCGCCCCGGGCGTCGGTCTCCGGTAGGAGCAGCACGAACTCCTCACCGCCCTGCCGGAAGGCCAGGTCGACCTCGCGGATCTCACCGCGTACCCGCCGGGCGAACTCGGCGAGCACGGTGTCCCCCGCCGCGTGCCCGTACGTGTCGTTGACGTCCTTGAAGCGGTCCAGGTCGAGGGCGAGGACGCTGAGCATCCGGCCGAACCGGCTGGCCCGCTCCACCTCCCGCCGGATCGACTCGCGCAGGTAGCGGTAGTTCCACAGTCCGGTGAGCGGGTCGGTGAGGGAGAGCCGCTGCGCCTCCTCGTGCACCCGGACGTTCTCCACCGCCACTGCCGCGTGCCCGGCGAAGGTGCGCAGGGTGACCAGGTCGTCGTCGTCGAACTCGTCCGCGCCCACCCGGTCGTAGAGGGCCAGCACGCCGAGCGCCGCCGCCGGAGCGCCGGCCTCGTCGAGACTCGTCCCGCCGCCCGGGGTGGTCCCGCCGCCCGTGACGGTCCCGCCGCCCGGGGTGGTCCCGCCGCCCGGGGTGGCGAAGGGGACGGCGACGTAGGTACGGCAGCGCGGCTCGCCGATCGGGACGTCGGCCGGTTCCATCCGACCCCGCTGCGGCTCCCCGGTCGCGGCCACCGCGCCGACCACACCGACGCCCACGGGCACCCGCAGGCCCTGCGACCCGTCCGGGTCCCCGGCCGGCCAGCGCCCGTCCAGCCCCTCGCTGCACTGCGCGACGAGTATGCCGCCGGCCTCCACCAGCAGCACCGCGCCGGCCCGCGCCCCGGTGGCGGCGATGGCGCTGTGCAGGATCACCCGCAGAATGCGTTGCAGGTCGTGGGTGCTGGCCAGGGTGTCGCCGAGCACCGCGAGGTGCCCGCGGAGCTGGTCGCGGCTGCTGGTCAGCGCCGCGACGTACGACCCCGTCTCGCGGGTCATCCGGTTGAAGGCGGCCGCCAGCCGTCCCAGCTCGTCGCTGCTACGCACCGGCACCCGGGCGGTCAGGTCGCCGTGCGCCACCCGGTCCACCGCACCGGCCAGCTCTGCCAGGGGTCGGGTGGTCACCCGGGCCAGACGCCAGGCGGTGAACACGGCGAGCAGCCCGGCCAGCACGACCACGCCTGCCAGCGTGACGTGCAGCCCGGGCGGCCGTTCACTCGGCACCGACAACACGAGCGGCAGCGGCTGGCCCGTGGACGGCCCGATCCGGCGCACGTACCGGCCCTTCGCGCTCTCGGTGACCCGCTCGCCGCTTGCCGCCCCGGCGGCGGCCAGCACCGCGTCGCGTCCCTCACGGGACTCGGTGGTGTGGGTGAACCGGGCGGCGCTCGCGCCGCCGTCGAGCAGGGTGACCGCGACCCCGGTCACCGCCGCCAGCCGGGCCACGAAGGCCGGGTCGACCAGGTGCGCCGCGGCCACGGTGCCCAACAGCGCGCCGGCTGGGTCGCGGCGGTCGACTCGAGCGGCCAGCGCGCGGACCGGGCCCGACGACGCAGTGGCCGGTTCGGAGCAGTCCCGCCAGGGGGTCGGCGGCGCGTCGGGCGAGGCGTACGTGACGCGTCCGTTCACGTCGGTGACCTGCACCGCCGCGGCCAGGCCACGGCTGACGAGCTGGCCGGCGGCGACGGCCGGGTCACCGGTGAGGGCGACCGCGTCGGCGGCGGCGCGCAGCTGCTGGCAGAGCGCGTCGACCGAGGTACGGACCGTGGACGCCGCCACGGCGAGGCGCTCGGTGGACCGGCTGCGGTCGACGGCAGTGACGGTGGAGGCGACGAAGAACGCCCCGAGCAGGACCGGGCCGAGCACCACCACGAGGAAGGCTGCAGTCAACCGCCCGCGTAGCGTCACTCGGTCCCCCCGGAAGTTCCGCCTCCGTTGCTTGCGATGCTGACACAGAGCAACCGTGGGAGTGGCGTTGCGTCAGGAGTGTTGCGTGCCGGAATTTTCTGATGAAGCGGAAGTGACCCGAGTGACGAAGCGGGACACGCGCGTCGACCTGCTCGCCCGCCGCCGGACCCGGACCGCCGTGGCGCGGGCCGAGGCCGCCGGGCGCGTCCAGGCCGAGCTTGTCGCCCTGGTACGCCGGCTGCGCCCGCGCCTGATGACGGCGTACGTCCCGGTCGGCTCCGAGCCGGGCGGGGCCGGACTGCCGGAGGCGCTGCGATCGGCGCTGCCGCCCGACGCCGAGTTGCTGCTCCCGGTGCTCCGCCCCGATCTGGACCTGGACTGGGCGGCGTACTCCGGTCCCGACGCTCTGGTGGCGGCCGGCCGGGGCATCCGGGAGCCGATCGGCCCCCGCCTCGGCGTGGCAGCGGTCACCGACGCGGAGCTGCTGGTCGTGCCGGCACTCGCCGTGGACCTTCGCGGCCGACGGCTGGGCCGCGGCGGCGGCTCGTACGACAGGGCGTTGGCGCGCGTGCCCGGGACGGCCCTGACCGTGGTGCCGCTGCACGACGGCGAGCTGGTCGAGGCGCTGCCGGCGGAGCCGCACGACCGTCCGGTCCGCGCGGTCGTCACTCCCACCGACGGGATGCGTACGCTTGACGACGGCCCGGGTACGGCGCACGGTGTCGCGCCCCACACGTCCGCTGGACGAACCCGGGGCGAATGACGCACCATTGGCACTCGAATACGTCGAGTGCCAACTGGCCGAGCCCAGATACCGGAGGAGAACGTGCCCACGTACCAGTACGCCTGCACCGCGTGCGGTCACCAGCTCGAGGCGGTGCAGTCCTTCTCGGACGAGCCGCTGACCGAGTGCCCGGCGTGTCAGGGGCGGCTGCGCAAGGTCTTCAACTCGGTAGGCATCGTCTTCAAGGGCTCGGGCTTCTACCGCACCGACTCCCGCGCGTCCGGTTCCGAGACGACCGCTGGCGGCAAGCCGGCCAAGTCCGAGTCGTCGTCCTCGTCCTCGGGTGGGGATTCCGGGTCGTCGTCGTCCTCGTCGTCGGGTTCGTCCGGGTCGTCCTCGTCCGGTGGGTCGTCCTCGTCCGGCGGATCGTCGTCCGGTGGGTCGGGCGGCGGCAAGGCACCGGCGGCCAGCTCCGCGTCCTGACCGCAGCCCTCCCGGGTCCGCATCCAGCAGCGCCGCCCGAGCGGGCGGCGCTGCCCAGGCGTTGCGTCGGAGTCAGTCCCAGTGTGGGGGGCGCTGGGCGAGGAGCCAGTCGTCGTTGCCGCTGCTCCGCTCGCCCCAACCGTGGTCGGTGTCGTCCGAGGTCTGCTCGGGCAGCACCACGAAGTCGTCGCTCAGGTCGACGGTGCGGTCGTCATCGCCGCGCACGCCCTTCGTGCCAGGGTCCTCGGTGCTCACGACCGGCAAGACTAGCGCAGGCGACAGCGGCGGGCCGCTCGCCGCCGGATGGCACACCGACGCAGAAACGACCGGGCCGCCGACTCCGTTGGTAGCGTCGGACGGCGTGACGACCCCCAGCGGTGGCAGCACCCCGGACGACGACTACTGGCGCCGGCCCGGGACCGGCGACGGCGGGATGGCGGACCAACCCCCGCCCGCCACCGCACCCACGAGCGGGTACGCGGGGCCACCCCCGAGCGTCCCGCCCCCGGCCGGCTGGCGTCCCCCCGTGCACCTGGAGCCGGCGCCGCCCCGACACCTCCCGCCGCAGGACGCGGCCGTCCTGGATGCGGCCGAGCAGCGTTCCCAACGGGTCACCTACGGCTTCGGCGCCGCAGCCGCCGTGGTGCTTGTCGCTCTCGTCTGCCTGCTCTGCTCGCGCCTCGTCTTCTGAGGCGGCGTCGAAGGCGCCTGCCCGAGCCGGCGGGTCAGAGGGTGGTGCCCCAGACGGCCTCGGCGCCGGAGTGACCGGTCAGGTAGACGTAGATGAGGGCGGCGATTGCCAACGCGACGACCGCCACCGCGAGCACCGGTGTCACGAGTGCTGGCAGTCGCGGCACCCGCGGGTGTCCGCTGGTCGCCACGAGCAGCGCGATGGCCACGATCCCGAGAGGCACCACGATCCGGAACAGGATGTCGCCGTAGCGGGAGTGCTCGAAGATCTGGTCGAGTATCTGGCCCTGGTAACCGCGGGCGACCAGGGCGTCGGTGAATGCCTCACCGGATTCGACGGCCACGAACGCGGTCACCGGCGCGACCACGGCGAGGATGCCCAGCGCCCAGTCCAGTCGGTGCCGCCAGCGCGGCAGCGCCACGTATCCGATGGCCAGCACCGCCAGCAGTGGGACGAAGACGACCACCGCGTGGACCACGAGGACGTGTACCGGTAGACCCAGGATCTCCTCGAACATCGACACCTCCAGGTGGATCACGGTGAGGGGATGATCAGCGTACGGACCGCCTGTCGTCCCCGAGCTCTCTCCCGGAGACACGCGCGCGGCAGCGATCAGGTTCAGCACGGGGCGACCCACGGGGCCGGTCCGGCGGGCTGTGTCGGTAGCCACCCCGGGCGGGCGACGGTTGTCGCTGCTTGTCGTACGTGCTGTCATTGGCCTGTGTCCGGTGGCGAGGAGCTGTTGCGGTCGAGGGGCCTGCGCGTCACCCGACCGCGCCTCGCGGTGCTCGACGTTCTCGCCGAGGGCGGTCACCTGGAGGTCGACGAGATCACCCGGCGGGTCCGCGAACGCCTCGACTCGGTCTCCACGCAGGCGGTCTACGACGTGCTGGGGGCGTTGAGCCGGGCCGGGTTGTCCCGCCGGATCGAGCCGGCAGGCAGTCCCGCCCGGTACGAGGCGCGCGCCGGCGACAACCACCACCACGTGGTCTGCCGGGGTTGCGGCGAGATCGCCGACGTCGACTGCGCGGTCGGCGGCGCTCCGTGCCTGGAGCCGGGCGTCGCGCACGGCTTCGAGGTGGACGAGGCAGAGGTGACCTTCTGGGGTCTCTGCCCGAACTGCCAGTCACGCCGCGCCGTCGACAGCTGACCCCCGACCCGCACCACGGGCACGGACGGGCGGGCCGTGGCACGCTTGGTCGGTGGACTCCGATGACCTCGGCCTCTTCGGTCCGGGTTCGGTCACGTGGAAGGTGCACGAGGAGCCGATCCTGATCGTCGCCGGCCTGCGCTCGCTCTACCTCCAGGCGTTGCACCCCCGGGCCATGGCCGGGGTCGCGCAGAACAGCAACTACCGCACCGACGCGTGGGGACGACTGGTCCGCACCGCCACCTACGTGGCGACCACCGTCTACGGCACCACTGCCGAGGCGGAGCAGGCCGGGGCGCGACTGCGTCGCCTGCACGCCCGGCTGCGGGCCACCGACCCCGGCACCGGCGAGCAGTTCCGGATCGACGACCCGGACCTGCTGCGCTGGGTGCACGTCTCCGAGGTCGAATCGTTCCTCAGCACGGCACGGCGGGCGGGTCTGCCGCTCACCGACGACGAGGTGGACGGGCTACTACACCGAGCAGCGTCGGTCGGCCGCCCTGGTCGGGCTGGACCCGGCCACGGTCCCGGGCACCGCTGCCGAGGTGGAGGCGTACTACCGCGCCGTGCGGCCGGAGCTGCGGATGACCCGGGAGGCCGCCGAGACGGCGCTCTTCCTCACCGCCCCACCGCTGCCGTGGAAGCTCAGCCTGCCGGCCCGGCTGGGCCTCACCCTCGGCCCGCCGCGCTGGGCGTACCTGGGGATCGCCGGCACCGCGCTCGCGCTGCTGCCTCCGTGGGCCCGGCGGATGTACGGCGGATTGGGGCTGCCCACCACCGAGTTGTCGGCGGACCTCACCCTGCGCGCCCTGCGCCTGGCGCTCGGGGCGGTGCCGCGCCGCTACTTCGAGGGGCCGTTGGTGCAGGCCGCCAGGGAGCGGGCCGAACGGCACACCGCGACCCCACTGGCCGGCTGACCGACCACGCCCTCCCCCCGGGATCAGCTGCGGGCCGACCGAAGGGCACAGGTGCGGCCAGGCCCGCCGCGAGGGCCGGTGCGGGCCGCCCGCCGCGAGGGCCGGTGCGGGCCGCCCGCCGCGAGGGCCGATGCGGGCCGGCCCGCCGCGAGGGCCGGTGCGGGCCGCCCGCCGCGAGGGCCGGTGCGGGCCGGCCGCGTCAGCCCTCGACGGAGCGGTCCACGGCCGCCCACGGCTCCTTGCCCGGCGTCTGCGCCCCGGTCGGGCAGTGCCGCCGGTAGTCGCACCAACCGCAGCGCGGGCCGGGGGCCACCGGGAACGCCTCGTCGGCGTCGCCGCCGTCGGCGACCGCCCGCTCGGCGGCCATGATGTCGCGGGCCGTGTCCTCGGCCCGGGTCAACTGGCGGGTCAACGACTCGGCTGTGTGGTCGTGGCCGGCGACCGTGCCTGTCGGCAGGTGGTGCAGCTCCACCCGGCGACACGGCCGGCGGAACACCCGCTCGGCCGCGTACGCGTAGAGCGCCAGAGCCTGCGAGCCCCGGGCGTCGTCGGTGTCCAACCCGGTGCGGCCCGTCTTGTAGTCGACGATGACCAGCTCCGGCCCCTCCGGCCCGGGGCGCGAGTCGATGCGGTCCGCGCGGCCGTTGAAGGCAAGCACTGCCGTCTTGACCGCCACCACCCGCTCGACACCGAGCGGGTCGGCCTCCGGGTCCAACGTCTCGACGTACGCCTCCAGCCAGCCCAGCGCCCGCCGGTAGGCGGCCCGCTCCTGCTCGTCGTCGCGGTAACCCTCGCGCACCCAGGTGCCCTTGAGCAGGGTGGCGAGTGCCTCGGGGCGGCGTCGGTCGGCGGGCAGCGCGTACCAGTTCTTCAGGGCTGTGTGCACGCTGGCGCCGAGCGAGTTGTGCGCCCACGGCGGGCCCTTCTGCGGTGCGGGCCGGTCGACGTACGAGTAGCGGTAGCGGCGGGGGCAGTCCGCGTACGCGCCGAGCTTGCTCGGGGTGCAGACGAACAGTCGTTCCGGCATCCCCTCGAAGCCGAGCTGCTCGGCACCACCGGGGCGCTGCTGAGGGGCCCGACCGCCCGCGGCGGGTCGTCCGGCTGAAGAGGCTCGTCGCACGCCTGCGATCCTGCCACCCACCGCCGACATTCCGGGTGCGCCGGTCAGGCCATGTTCACGTACTGCGTCACGAACGCCGCCACCGCGTCGGCGATGAGCTGTACGGCGATCGCGGCCAGGAGCAGGCCGGCGATCCGGGTCAACACCTCGATGCCGCCGGGGCGCAGGATCTTCACGATGCCGCCGGAGAAGCGCAGCACGATCCAGACCGCGACCATGACGGCGAGGATGGCGACGGCGATGGCGGTGAAGTCCCCCAGCCCGTCGGCCTGCTGGACGAAGAGCATTGTCGCCACGATGGCGCCCGGACCGGCCAGCAACGGGGTGCCCAGCGGCACGAGCGCGATGTTCGAGGTGACCTGCTGGCTGGGGTCGTCGGCCTTGCCGGTCAGCAGCTCCAGGGCGACCAGGACGAGCAGCAGCCCACCGGCGGCCTGCAACGCGGGCAGGTCCACGTGCAGGTAGTCGAGCAGGGTCTGTCCGGCCACCGCGAAGATCACGATCACGCCGAGGGCCAGCGCGACTGCCTGCCAGGCCGCCCGGTTGCGGTCCCGTGCGGGCAGCGGCCCGGTCAGCGCCAGGAAGATCGGCATCATGCCCGGCGGGTCGGTGATCACCAGCAGGGTCACGAAAACCTCGCCGAACAGCTTCAGATCCACGTGATCAACCTAGCCGTGGCGTGGTGGGCGAAATACGCGGATCAGCCCGAAGCGACCTCGGTCACCCCCGCGGCGACGATCCGCTCGTACGCCTCGACACCTGTGCTGAACGCGCCGAGCTGGACACTCTTGTGGGTGCCGTGGAAGTCGGAGGAGCCGGTGACCAGCAGGCCCAGCTCGGCGGCGAGCGCGCGTACGTGCGCCTGCTCGACCGGGCTGTGGTCCTCGTGGTCGGCCTCCAGGCCGGCCAGCCCGGCGGCGGCCAGCTCGGCGATCAGCTCGTCGGGCACCACCCGGCCGCGTCGGGTGGCGCGGGGATGGGCGAAGACAGGTACGCCCCCGGCGGCCCGGACCAGCCGGACCGCGCGGAAGACGTCGATGTCCTCCTTCGGCAGCCGGTACCGTTCGCCCAGCCAGTCCGGGGCGAACGCCTCCCGGGTGCTGGCAACCAGACCGGCGCGGATCAGCGCCTGCGCGATGTGCGGGCGACCCACAGTGCCGCCGCCCGCCCCGGAGAGGATGTCCGGCCAGCTCACGTCGATGCCGTCGGCGCGCAGCAGCGCCACGATCCGCTCGCCGCGCTCCTCGCGGGCGGCCCGCACCCGGGCCAGCTCGGCGACCAGCTCCGGGTGTTCCGGGTCGAAGAGGTACGCCAGCAGGTGCAGTGGCACCGGCGGGTGCGCGCCGGACCAGTGGCAGGACAGCTCGGCGCCTCGGATCAGCCGCAGACCGGACGGCAGCGCCCGCACGGCCGGGGCCCAACCGGCGGTGGTGTCGTGGTCGGTGATGGCCAGCACGTCCAGACCCGCGTCGGCACCGGCGCGGACCAGTTCGGCGGGGCTCAGCGTGCCGTCGCTGGCGGTCGAGTGGGCGTGCAGGTCGATCCGCGGCGCGGGGCCGGTACGCGAGGTCACCTCCCGACGCTATCGGGCAGACCCGAGTCCGGCTCGCGTAGGCGCCGGCCGGCAGTACGGCCCGACTCCTCAGCGCGCGCCTACCAGCACGCCGGACCGGTCACCCGCAGCGCGGGCACGCCGCGAATAGCCGAGAGAGCCTCAGAAGCCGGTGACCAGGACCGGCCGGTCGCCGGGCTCAAGGCCGGCCACGGGCACCGGCTCGGCCGGCTGGCCGGCGCGCACCCGTTCGACGTCGACCTGGACCAGCTTGCCGGTGCTGTCGACGTAGGCGACGTCCGTCCCGGTCGTCCAGGCGACAGCGCCACTGAGCGCCGGGCCGGCCGGCACGGCGTCCAGCGTCGTCCCGAGCTGCCGCAGGTCGACCAGGAGGGCCCGGTCGGTCGCGTCGACCTTCCCGTTCACCAGAAGCCACCGCCCGTCGTCGGACACGCCGCCCGCGCCGTCCAGGCTCAACTGTGTGCCGCAGGCGGTGCGTACCGGCTTCAGGGCCCGCTTCGGGTCGAGCGCCGCCAGGCAGGTCCCACCCGGCCCGCTCGCGGACACCTGACCGATCAGCCGCCCGTCCGGCAGCGCACCGTAGACGTTCAGGGTGCCCCGCTCGGGGACCTCGGTCAGCTCCCCCGCGCCGGGCCGCCACAGGGCGTGGGCCGGCCCGTTGCGGTCGAGCCGGACCAGCACGCTGTTTCCCACGAACCGGACGGGTTCCGCGTCGTCCGGGACCGGAGTGCGCACCGTGCCGATGAGCTGGTTCCCGACCACTCCCGCCACGAGCAGGTCCCTGCCGTCCCGCCAGGCGACCTGACTGGCGTCGGGCGCGAGAACGATCTGGCCCGCGCCGGCCAGCAGCACCTGCACCAGGCCGTCGTCCTGGGCGACCCAGAGGGAACGGCCGGCGGTGGTCGGGGCACCGACCACCAGCAGGCCGGCGCCGCTGGGCAGGCTGTGTGCACGCTCGGCGGGGCCGACGCTGGGCAGCGCCAGCCGCGTGCCGTCGGCGTTGATCAAGGTGCCGTCGAGGAGCAGGCCAGCGGGCGTTCCGGGCGACGGCGCGGGTGGGGCGACGGTGGCCGAGAGGAGCGGCCGGACGGACAGATCCGGATCGCCGATCACGACTGTGGGCGGCCCTTCCCGGCCGGTCTCGTCGGCGAGCTGCGTCATACCGGCGCCGATCAGCACGGTGGTCACCATTCCGAGCGCCACACCGACCCCGGCACGCCGCCGCCGGATCCGGTTGGCCCGGCGGATGGCCTGACCCGCCGGGTCGGCGGTCAGCGGACGGGTGACGGCAACCTGCTGCGAGAGAGTCTCCCGCACCGCACCTTCCAGCTGGTCACGTCGCACCTGGTTAGGACGCTGCGGACCGCCCGTCAGGTTGTCGGGCCGCCGCGGCAAAGCGCTCACTGCTGATCTCCGGCGCCGGTGCCGACGGGCACGGCCGCCGGAGCGGTGGGCAGCTCGACCGCCGGCGCGATCGGGCGGGGCACGGACGGACGGGGTGCGACAGCTCCCGGCTCGGTCCGACCGGCCGCCGGACGCGGTGTCGCCGCGGCACGGCCCCCCGAGTCCCTCCCGGCCTGGCCAGGTCGGGCAGCGTCGGCACCTCGGCCAGCTCGCGTGGCGTCGCCCCGGCCAGAGAGAGCAGCGCCACGGTCCCGGCCCGAGACAGCGGAGTCACGGTCCCGGCCCGACAGAGCAGCGTCGCGGCCCCGACCGGGCGGGCCGACGTCGCGGCCCCTGCCGGAGAGAGCGGTGTCGACGCTCCGGCCGGCACCGGGGACGTCCACCAGGTCCGGGGTGGCGGCGCCCATCCGTCGTCGAAGCGTAGCCAGCGCCCGGGAGGACTGGCTCTTCACGGTGCCCGGCGAGATGTCCAGCAGCGCGGCCGTCTGTGCTTCCGACATGTCCTCGTAGTAGCGCAGGACGAGCACCGCCCGCTGCCGGCTGGGCAGCTCCCGGAGGTGCCGCCAGAGCAGGTCGCGGTCGAGCTGCTGCTCGATCTCGTCGACACCGGGGCGTTCGGGCAGCACCTCGGTGGGGCGCTCACCGTGCCAGCGCCGCCGCCACCAGCTCGTCGAGGTGTTGACCATCACACGGCGGGCGTACGGCTCGACCGCCTCGATCCCGCCGAGGCGCTTCCAGGCGAGGTAGGTCTTGGTCAGTGCCGTCTGGAGCAGATCCTCGGCTGTCGCCCAGTCGCCGGCGAGCAGGTAGGCGGTACGGAGCAGCGCGGCGGAGCGAGCCGCGACGAACTCGCGAAACTCCTCCTCCAACGGGTCCCTGCTCGCCACCGCACACCTCCGCACCCATACCGTCCTGGCAGAGTGCCACGTCAGAGGCGTTCCGGTCCATGACGAAAGGTGCGCACTTACTCCGATGTTCGGACGAAAACTTTCACGCGCCGTCGTCGGCCTTGGCCTCGTCGGCCTCCTTGCCCAACCGCGCCTCGACCGCCTGCGGCTCGTACATCTCTTCCACGACTCGCAGGTACAGCTCGTTCGGGTTGGGCAGATTCTTGACCTCGCGCAGCGCCTGCTCCTGGCCGGCGGACTCCAGGACGAAGGTGCCGTAGTTGAGCGCGCGGCCGGTCGGCGTCTGCTCGTACTTCATGTCGGTGACCCGGACCAGCGGCATCATTGCCACCTTGCGGGTGACGATGCCGTTGACCACCATGACCCGTTTGTTGGTCAGGATGAACCGGTCATACCACCAGTCGGCGACCTTCCAGGCCACCCAGCCCATGACGGCGAACCAGAGCAGCACCGCGATGGTCGTCAGCGCGCCCACGTTGTTACCGGCGAGGAAACCGGACAGGTAGCCGAGCACGAACGTCGCCCCGATCCCGATCAGGAGCGGGTTGGTGAGGTGGATCCAGTGCCGCTTCCACTCGCCCCGGTAGCGCTCGGTGGGGAAGAGGTAGCGGGCGACAAGTGAGCTGGGCTCGTCCTCCAGCGGAAGCACCCGCCGGGGGGTCGACCCCGTCGCGTCGGCACGCAGCCCCGCCAGCTCGTCCTCGGAGATCTGCGGTGGCTGGTAGGCGGCCTCGGGATCACGGATCCAGGCCCGCCCGGACCGCCCTTCGCCGGCATAGCCGGGCCCGTCGCCGTAACCGACGTCGTCCGAAAGGGACGGCCCGTCGGACAGGCCGGGGCCAGCTCCGTAGCCCGGGCCGTCATCCGGCCCGATCCGCGGGATCGGCTCGGTGTCGCGCTCGCGACGTTCCCGGTCGGGGTCGTCCGGGTCGAAGGGTGGTCCGGAGGGGCTGCCCATCGACGGTTAGGCGACGAGGCTTGTGAAGAAGTCGCCGAACCCCTGGGCGATGTCCATGATCCCGCCGCCCAGCGACTTGAACACATCAGCCGCAGAGTTTGGCCTATAGGCGACGAAGAAGATCAAGAATGCGATTCCGGCCCAGGTGAGGACCTTCTTGACCATGGCGGGCCATCCTCTCGCGCGGCGCCGGGTCCCATTACCGCAGCGGCACCCAGAGTATCAGTGTGGTGTCGTACAGTGAAGATCTGCGTCCGTTCTCCGTCAAACCGGGAGTGTTGTCAAGCCCTCCCGGACAGGTACGGGGACGGTGCGCCGTACACGAGCTCGGGCGGAGTCCACTCGGTCAGGTCGTGCAACACGACCTCTTCCGCGAGGAGATGACCCGCACTCGCCGGCCAGGCTATCGCATGCAGCCACATTCCCCGAGCCTCGCCGGCGTACGCGCTTCGATCCGTCGGAGAATTAACCAACCACAGTGGAGTCGGGTGCCCGCCGACCCGGATCCTGGCCTGCCCCACGTGCTCGGGGTGCCCCGGGCCGGGGTCGGTCAGCGCGTCGACGAGTTCCGGTCCGGGATCCGGGCCGACCAGGCCGGCGAGTCGGGTGCCCAGGCCGACGCCCGGCTCCTCGGCCACGAACACCAGATCCGCCGGACCGTCGTCGAGCGGCGCCGGCCCCGCGCAGGCCACCGCCGTCGCCCGCACCCCCGTGCGGTCGTCACCGGCGTACGCCACGCCGGTGAGGGTCCAACCGGGCGGCAGCGGCCACGGGCACCACAGCGGCGTCCCGGGTGGACCGGCGGTCGCGGTGATTCGCTCCACCACGCTCGCGACGATCTCCGCTCCGATGTGTTCGGGCACGTGCAGCGGCGGCACGGGACCGCAGCGCAGGCACCTCGACTCGGTGTGCATCAGATCCGGCGCCCGTACCGGGCCCCCGCATCTCGGACAACTCACCGCGACACTCACAACTCCACCGTCACCCCGCAGCGCCGGCACGTCAAGCCGGAACGTCCGATTCGGTCACCGCGGCGACTGTCGGTCCGGCGGCGGGCCGGCGTACGTACGGATCCACGCGTGCATGGCGATGCCGCTGGCCACACCCGCGTTGATGGACCGTGTCGAGCCGTACTGGGCGATTGAGTAGAGCTGGGCGCAGGCGGCACGGGCGGGCTCGGACAGGCCGGGCCCCTCCTGGCCGAAGAGCAGCACGCAGTCCCGGGGCAGGGTGCCGGTCTCCAGCGGGCGGGAGCCGGGCAGGTTGTCGATGCCGAGCACGGGCAGTCGCCGCCCCGCCGCCCATTCGACGAACTCCTCGATCGTCTCGTGGTGACGGACGTGCTGGTAGCGGTCGGTCACCATCGCGCCCCGCCGGTTCCACCGCCGGCGTCCGACGATGTGCACCTCGGCGGCGTTGAAGGCGTTGGCGTTGCGGACCACCGTGCCGATGTTGAAGTCGTGCTGCCAGTTCTCGATGGCGACGTGGAAGCCGTGCCGGCGCCGGTCCAGGTCGGCGACGATCGCCTCGTGCCGCCAGTAGCGATAGCTGTCGACGACGTTGCGCCGATCCCCCTCGGCGAGCAACTGCGGGTCGTAGCGCGGGTCCTCGGGCGGGTCCCCCGGCCAGGGGCCCACGCCCACCTCAAGCTGGTCGTCGGTCACGGTCATCAGAGGGTACGGGGCCGCCTCGGCGCCCGCCGCGACGGCCCGCCGACCTCAGCCCAGGCCGAGCGCGTCACCCAGCCGGTCCAGGAAGCGTCGATCGGCGGGGCTGGCCAGACGCCCGCCGGGGCCGGGCACCGCCCGGCAGACGCGGGCCGCGACCGACTGCACCCACTGGCGGTACGCGGCCGAGTCGGCGGGATCAGCGCGTTGCCGCAGGACCCGAACCGCCGCCCTGCAGGCGACCAGCAGGTCCACCAGGTCGGTGAGCCGCTCGGCGGGCGCGGGGCCACCGTCGTGACGGGCGTAGATCGCGGCGACGACGGCACGCACCAGATCGCTGTCGAACCCACGGCCGGCGGCCACCGCGTCCAGGCCGGCAAGGCCCGCCAGCACACCCCGGTGCGGGCGGCCTGCGCCGGGCGCGGCGGCGGCCACGAGCACCCGAGCGGGCAGGCTGGTGAGCAGGTCCCACTCGGCGGCGGAGTAGACGGCGGTGGTCAAGGGTGCGGCGCGACCGCCGGCAGAGGGCGGCTCTCCGGCGACGGAGTGGCTCATCGGAACCTCCGGCGCCAGCATAAGCCCCGAAAGGGTGACCAACCCCCTCCCCCGCAGAACCTGCCGCGCGAGAGGGGGAGCCCTGCGCCGGGGCGGCGGGGTGCCTGGTCGGCGAGGTCGGATGGCTCGGCGCGGGCCGACAGCCTCAGCGCGGGTCGGGGAAGCTGGGCCGCTCCGGGTCCACTCCCTCGGCGACGGCGCTTGCCGCGTACTCCCGCTTGGGGACCATGACCTTGCGGCGGAAGACGCAGACCATGGTGCCGTCCTGGTTGTAGCCCCGGGTCTCGACCGACACCACGCCCCGATCGGGCTTGGAGCCGGACTCCCGCTTGTCCAGCACCGTCGTCTCGCCGTAGATGGTGTCGCCGTGGAAGGTCGGCGCCACGTGCCGCAGCGACTCGACCTCCAGGTTGGCGATGGCCTTGCCGCTCACGTCCGGCACCGACATCCCGAGCAGCAGCGAGTAGATGTAGTTGCCGACCACGACGTTGCGCTTGAACTGGCTGGCCGTCGCGGCGTAGTGCGCGTCCATGTGCAGCGGGTGGTGGTTCATGGTGAGCAGGCAGAAGAGGTGGTCGTCGTACTCGGTGACGGTCTTGCCCGGCCAGTGCCGGTAGACCGCGCCGACCTCGAACTCCTCGTAGTAGCGGCCGAACTGCATCCTGGTCCCCTTCGACGGGCGGCGATGGAGTTCGGCACAGCATGCCTTACCGATGGTTAAGGCGATGGCCGGGGCGCGACCCCGGCGGAAATGTCACACCGGTCACTCACCCGAGGGGAGACGCAATGAGCGGCGGGGCCCTCCCCGGCACCCGCCGCCCACGCTCTGATGTGAGGAATTCTGCCCTACGGCGGCGTAGGTTCAACAGAGATCGAGGTCACATTTATCTTTTTGTAACAATACTCTCCGTGACGGAGGCCGGGTTGATCAGCGATCTCCGCAGGCCGGATACCTCCTCGTCAGGGCTCAAGTTACCGATTCGTAGCGCTCGATCGGGTGGATCTCCCTGGAACCGCTCCCATCACCGCAGGTCACGCAAGTGCGTCATGCACTTGCGTTCCGCAGGACGGGATGAACTGACACAGTTCGATGGCCGCCAACGACCCCGCGCAGCCCGGTGCACGTTTCGTGCGGGACGGCCCGGGAATTCGATACGGTCAGCCCTGGTTCTACGGGACGCAGACAAACCGCGGTGATCGGAGAGTGCAATGGCAACCGTTGAGCTGACCTCGACGAACTTCGACGAGGTGACCGGCAACGACGGCATCGTCCTGGTTGACTTCTGGGCCGACTGGTGTGGTCCGTGCAAGCGGTTCGCCCCGGTCTACGAGCGCTCCTCGGAGAAGCACCAGAACATCGTCTTCGGCAAGGTCGACACCGAGGCTCAGCAGGAGCTGGGCGCGAAGTTCGACATCCGGTCGATCCCGACGATCATGGCGATCCGCGACGGCGTCATCGTCTTCGCCCAGCCGGGCGCGCTTCCCGAGTCCGCGCTGGAGAACCTGATCGAGCAGGTCGAGGCGCTGGACATGGACGACGTCCGCAAGCAGCTGGCCGAGCACAACCACTGAGCCGTCCCCGCGACGGCGCGCGAGGGCCGGGCCCGGTTCGGGTCCGGCCCTTCGTCGTACCCGGGCACCCGCGCATGATCACCGACCTGGGCAGGCGGAACTGACCGTCGGTGGGACCCGGCACGGCCGGTACATCCCGTATCGTCACCACCCGATGGAGACCCTGACCACCCGCGGGCGTGCGACCCGGCTGGGCGCGACCGCCCTCGGTCTCGTCCTGCTGCTGCTCGGCACCTTCTGGGGCAGCGACGACGACTTCCCGTTCGGCCCGTTCCGGATGTACGCCACCTCCAACCCGCCGAACGCCCCCGCCCCGGACACCCGGGTGGAGGGAGTGAACAGCACAGGTGTCGTGGTCGACCTCGACCAGAACGCGACAGGCATCCGCCGCGCCGAGATCGAGGGCCAGCAGGGCCGGTACGCCGCCGACCCGACGCTGCTCGCCGAGGTCGCCGACGCGTACGCCGAACGCCACCCGGACGCCCCGGCGCTGGTCGAGGTCCGCATCGTCATCCGCTGGCAGGGCATCCGCGCCGGCCGGCCCACCGGAAAGCACACCGACGAGACGGTGGTCCGCTGGCAGGTCTCCCGATGAGCGGCTGGCTGACCGAGGCGGTCCCGCGCGGCCGGATCGCCGCCTTCCGCACCCTGATCTACCTCTTCGTCGCCGCCGACCTGGTGGTCTTCACCCCGTGGGTACGCACCAGGGCCAGCGTGCCCGGTGAGCTGTACCAGCCCCTGCTCGTCGGCCGGCTCCTCCCGCTGCCGACGCCGACGCCGACGGTGGTGGCGGTGATCTTCTGGGCGTTGCTGCTGCTCGCCCTGCTCGCCGCGACCGGCCGGGCGCCCCGGCTGCTCGGCTGGGCGGTCTGCGCGCTCTACCTCGAGTGGATGATCATCGCGATGAGCTACGGGAAGGTCGACCACGACCGGTTCGGGCTGCTCGTCGCACTGGCCGTGCTGCCCACCGCCGGCCGGGCCCGCCACGGCGACACCACCCGCACCGAGGCCGGTGGCTGGGCACTGCGGGTCACCCAGATCGCGGTGATCTGCACGTACTTCCTGGCGGCCTGGGCCAAGCTGCGCTTCGGCGGCCTGGACTGGCTGACCGGCTCGGTGCTGGCCCGGGCCATCATCCGACGCGGCACGGACCTGGCGGACCTCGTCGCCCAGGTGCCGTACCTGCTGATCGTCGCCCAGTTCGGCATCGTGGCCTTCGAACTGTTCAGCCCAGTGGTGTTCCTGCTGCCGGCCCGCTGGCGACTGGCCATGGTCGGCTTCTTCTACTCGTTCCACGTGGTGACCATCGCGACCATCACGATCTCGTTCGCGCCGCACCTCGCCGCGATGACGAGCTTCCTGCCGCTGGAGCGGGTCCGCCCGCTGGTCTGGGCCCGCCGGCTCGCCGGCCGCGACACCTCAGGACCGACCTCGGCGGACACCGACACCGCGCCGACGCCGCCAGATCAGGAGCCTGTCTGCGCCGACACTGCGCCGACGCCGCTCGACGATCAGGCCCCGGCGCTCGGGCGGCCGGTCGGCCCGTAGAGCCGCTCCCGGGCCTCCTGCGGCAGGGAGCACGCCGCCGTACCACCGGGAAGCCGGTGCCTGTTGCGCGCCACCCAGCGGTACGCGGGCCAGGCCACCGCGCGGGCCGGCGGAAACCGCAGCCCCGCTCCGGCAACCCGCCAGAGCGGGCCACTCGCGGCGAGCAGCTTCGCGATGGCGTCCGGCCCGGCGGCGCGTGAGCCGTCCGCGCCCACCCACTGCACGGCCTCCTCGCACTGGGTGGCCGTGAGACCGAGCGCGTCCAGGTCGGCGAACTGCCAGGGCACCACCCGGGCGGCGGTGGGGATGCGGCGTTCGATGAACTCCGCGCAGCTCGTGCAGAACGCGCAGTCCCCGTCGTAGACGAAGGTCGACCTCTCCATGGCGTCCATCCTCCCCCGCGGGACCGTCGAGTGGGCTCCGGTGTCCGGCGCGTCACTTGCGCGCAACTCGTACACGTGTTCGAATAGTGGCCATGCGCTGGGACAACCTCACCGCTCCCCCGGCTGAGGGAGACCCCGAGCGGGCAGCGCCAGCGACGCCACCCCTGCCGCTGGCGCTGCCCGGTGCCGTCGTGCGCACCTTCGACACCCCCGAGTTCGCCGGGATGACCTTCTACGAGGTGCAGGCCAAGTCCATCCTCAACCGGGTGCCCGGCCAGTCCCGCGTGCCCTTCGAGTGGACCATCAACCCGTACCGGGGCTGCTCTCATGCGTGTGTGTACTGCTTCGCGAGAAATACTCACACCTATCTCGATCTCGATGCCGGTGCGGACTTCGACAGGCAGGTGATCGTCAAGGTCAACGCCGGTGAGCTGGTCCGGCGGGAGCTGGCCGCGCCGCGCTGGCGGGGCGCGCACGTGGCGATGGGCACCAACGTGGACTGCTACCAGCGGGCCGAGGGGCGTTACCGGCTGATGCCGGAGATCATCGCCGCACTGCGGGACTTCGCCAACCCGTTCTCGATCCTGACCAAGGGCACGCTGATCCTGCGGGATCTGCCGTTGCTACGCGAGGCCGCCAAGGTGACAAGGGTCGGCATCTCCTACTCGGTGGGCTTCGTCGACGAGCAGCTCTGGCGGGGCGTCGAGCCGGGCACGCCGCATCCGAACCGTCGCCTGGACGCGGTCCGCCGGCTCACCGACGCCGGCTTCGAGGTCGGTGTGCTGATGGCGCCGATCCTGCCCGGGCTGAGCGACGGCGACGAGTCGATCGACGCGACCGTGGCGGCGATCGCTGCCGCCGGGGCGACAAGCGTGACCCCACTGGCGCTGCACCTGCGCCCGGGCGCCCGGGAGTGGTACGCGCAGTGGCTCGCTCGGGAGCACCCGCACCTCGCGCCCCGCTACCGCGAGCTGTACCGGGCCGGCGCGTACGCCCCGCAGGCGTACCAGCGGGAGCTGACGGCGCGGGTGCGGATCGCCGCCCGCCGGCACGGGCTGCACCGGGGCGAGCTGGGCGACAACCGTCGCCTGCCCGAGCCGCCCCCACCGCCGGCCGCCGAGCAGCTGACCCTGCTCTAGGGCCTGTCTCATAAGGGCGGTCGAGCCGAGGCGGAGTCCGGGCGGCGATCCGGCAAGGCGCGGATCGTCGTCCGGGCCCGCCGCAGGCCGGCCAGTTCTTATGAAACAGGCCCTATCTCGGCGGCGGCGCTACAGTCGGCGGGTGCGTACCGCTCAGCAGATCCTCGCCGACTCCGCAGTCATCGCCGTCGTGGGCGCGTCGCGCGACCCGCGCAAGGCCGCGCACGGTGTGCCGTTGCAGATGCAGCAGTACGGCTGGCGGATCATCCCGGTCAACCCGACAGTCGACGAACTGTTCGGCGAGCGGGCGTACCCGACGCTTGCCGACATCCCGCACCCGGTGGATCTGGTGGACGTGTTCCGGCCGGCGGCCGACGCCGTGCAGGTGGTCCGGGACGCGGCGGCGATCGGCGCACCGGCTGTCTGGCTGCAACTGGGCATCGTCTCGGCCGAGGCGCGACGGATCGCCGAGGAGGCCGGGATGGACTACGTCGAGGACCGCTGCCTCATCGTCGAGCGCGCCGCCGCCGGCCTGACCCGTCTGTCCTAGTTTCCCGCTGGTCGTACCCTGACCGCATGGTCTTCCTGCGGCTCGGTCGCCTGCCGTCGCTTGGCGATGGGCTCTGGCTGCGCCGAGGCGCGGCTCTGGCGACAGCGGTGGCGGTGACGGCGGGGGTCGCCGGTGGGCTGCTGCTGGTGCCTCCGATCAACTCCGCAATCGTGAGCCTGACGATCTGGCTGACCATCGGCGCCCGGCTGCTGAGCGGGCGGTGGTGGCCACGGCGGGACGGCCACCTGCGCTGGCGCGAGCGTGTCGCCGGCCTGGACAGGGTCGAACCGGGCCTGGTGGCACGTCGGTCGCTCGCCGGGTGGGTCGACCTGGTGGCGGGGGCGGTCCAGTTGCTCGTCATCGGCGGGTGCCTGCTCGCCAGCCTGCCCCCGCACGACCGCTGGGTCGACATTGTCCGGCCGGTGATCGTCGTCGGGTTCGCGGCCTGGACCGGTCGGACGGTCTACGAGGAGGTGCGGTTCACCGGCCGATTGGCGCTCACCGTCAGCGCGATCCGGCACGGACGCACAACTCTGGACTGGACGAACATCGACCGGGTCAGCCCGCACCGACGCAACGGCCGACTGAACGGCGTACGGCTGCGGCCGGCGGTCTGGCGGTCGCTGCGGCCCGCGCCGGTGGTCGGTGGCAGGGACACGGCGGTGCCGGAGGAGCGTCTGATCGCCGCCCTCGACGACTACCGGTTCCGACCGCAGGACCTGGCCAGTGAGCCACGGCAGGGATCGCTCAGAGCTTGTACTCCTTGAGCAGGCCGCGGGAGATGATTGTCTTCTGGATCTCCGAGGTGCCCTCCCCGATGAGCAGGAACGGGGCCTCGCGCATCAGCCGCTCGATCTCGTACTCCTTGGAGTAGCCGTAGCCGCCGTGGATGCGGAACGCCTCCTGGACGACCTCGGCGCAGTATTCCGAGGCGAGCAGCTTTGCCATCCCGGCCTCGACGTCGTTGCGCTGGCCGGCGTCCTTGAGGCGGGCGGCGTTGACCATGAGGGCGTGCGCGGCCTCGATCTTCGTGCCCATCTCGGCGAGCTTGAAGGCGATGGCCTGGTGCTTCGCGAGGGGCTGACCAAAGGTCCTGCGCTGCTGGGCGTACGCGACGGCCAGCTCGAAGGCGCGGATGGAGATGCCGCAGGCGCGGGCGGCCACGTTGACACGGCCCACCTCGATGCCGTCCATCATCTGGTAGAAGCCGCGGCCCACCCTGTCGGCGCCGCCGAGGATTGCCGAGTCGGGCACTGTCACCCCGTCGAGCACCATCTCGGTGGTCTCGACGCCCTTGTAACCCATCTTTTCGATCTTGCCGGGGATGGTGAGGCCGGGGGCGGTCTCGCCGAAGCCCGGCTCCTTCTCCAGCAGGAAGGTGCTCATGTTGCCGTACACCGACTCGGCCCCGGTGTCGGTCTTGACGAGGGTGGCAACCACCGAGGAGTACGCCCCGTTGGTCAGCCACATCTTCTGCCCGTTGAGCACGTAGCTGTCGCCGTCGCGAACGGCCCGGGACGTGATCGCCGAGACGTCCGAACCGCAACCGGGTTCTGACATCGAGAACGCGCCACGCACCTCGCCTGTCGCCATCCTCGGCAGCAGGCGGGACTTCTGCTCGGCGGAGCCGTGCTGGGAGATCAGGTACGCCACGATGAAGTGGGTGTTGACGATGCCGGAGATCGACATCCAGCCCCGGGACAGCTGCTCCACCACGAGGGCGTACGTGAGCAGCGACTCGCCGAGCCCGCCGTACTCCTCGTCGATGGTGAGGCCGAACAACCCCATCTCGCGCATCCCGTCGAGGATGTCGGTGGGGTACTCGTCGGCGTGCTCCAGCCGCTGGGCGTGCGGGATGATCTCCTTGTCGGCGAACTCCCGGACGGTCTCCAGGATCGATCGCTGCACATCGGTCAGGCCGGGCGTCTGGGCGAGTCGGGCCATCTCAGCCTCCGGGGATCCGCGCACTACTCATGGGTAACTGAACGCTCGGTCAGTATCGGCCTCCCGGTCGGCAAGGCCAAGGTGACCAGTCCACACAACACCTGTGAAAAGGTTCACCGCTGCGGGTACCGTCCGGCAAGAAGGACCTTTCCGGCACCGGCAGGAGGAGGACAGCCGTGAGCTACCCGCCACCGTCGGGCCCCCCGGGGGACGAGCCGCCGCCGTCACCCTACGAGCCACCCCGGGACCAGTCGCCGTACGCGCCACCGCCGGCCGGCCAGACGCCGTACCCGCCGCCGCCGGACCAGTCGTCGTACGGGCCGCCGGAACGCTCGCCGTACGGGCCTCCCGCGGACGAGTCGTCGCCGTACGAGCAGCAGAAACCGCACCAGCCGGCGCACTGGGGGCAGCAGCCGCCGTACCCGCCGCAGGGCCCCTACGGCCAGTACGGCCCGCCGCCGTCCGGGCCCGGCCGGGGCACAAACGTGCTGGCGATCCTGTCGCTTGTGTTCGCCTTCGTGTTTCCCCCGGCCGGCGCCGTCCTCGGTCACCTGGCCAAGCGACAGATCCGCACCAGCGGCGAGGAGGGCGACCAGCTCGCCACCTGGGGGCTGATCCTCGGTTACGCCTTCACCGCGCTGACCCTGCTGGCCTGCTGCGGCTGGCTGGCGCTTGTCATCTTCAGCAACAGCGGCGACAGCGGCAGCTACTGACCCGCCGGGCCGATCAGCGGAAGCGCGCCTCCCGGACGCTGTTGCCGCCGTCCACCACAAGCATCTGACCTGTGATGTACGAGGCGGCCGGCGAGCAGAGGAAACTGATGGCCGCGGCGACCTCGTCCGGGGTGCCCGGTCGACCGACAGGCGTGCCCAGACCCTGCTTGATCTCGGCCATCGTGGACGCCGCCGTGTAGATGGTGCCCGGCGCGACCGCGTTCACTGTCACCCCGTCGGCGATCATCTCCATGGCCAGCGCACGGGTCAGCCCGACGACGCCTGCTTTCGCGGCGGCGTACGCGGCCTCGGTGGGCAGGGCATTGACCGGCCCGGCGGTGGCCGCCAGGTTGACGATCCGCCCCCAGCCCCGCTCGGCCATCCCGCCGATGAACGCGCGACTGCAGAGGAACGCTGTGGACAGGTTGCGGTCGATCTCGCCGCGCCACTCGTCGTAGGTCAACTGCGCGACGGGACGCAGCACCCCCTGACTGGCCCGGCTCGCCAGACCGGCGTTGTTGACAAGCACCTCGACGTCACCCAACTGCTCGGCGACTGCGTCGGCCAACGCGCCGACCTCGGACTCGTCGGTCAGGTCCGCGACGAACCCGGTCGCCCCCAGCTCACCGGCCCGCTCGTGGATGCGCCGGGTGGTGCTGACGATGGCCACCCGCGCCCCCAGGTCGGCGAGCCGCCGGGCGGTGGCGTACCCAATGCCGTCCGGGCTGCCGGCCCCGGTCACCAGGGCGACCCGACCGTCGAGCCGCATGGTCACCGGGTCATCGAGGGCGACCGGCTCGTCGGGGCCGGGCGCACCGGCCGGCGTGGCGGCCCGACCGCGGCGGCCCGCACCCGGGCGGCTCACGTCCCGTCGCGGTCGACTGCCGGAACGGTCCGCGGCGCGCGCGTCTATTGCCATGACAGGGATCCTGCCCGTTACGACCGGCCCGAGCAACGCGGCACCCGGGAGCGGGGCCATCGGGTTTGGGTGCCCCTGGCTACTCTGACGGCGCACCCGAGCCGACGGAGAGTTCGCATGACCAATCCCCCACCCCCCGGCGGATGGACCGACCCCACCTGGTCGGCTCAGCCGTCGAGCGCGCCGCCGGACCCGACCCTGGTGGCCGGCCAGCCGATCCCGACCCAGCCCGGCCCCGGCAACCCGTACGCACCTGTCGACCCGTACGCGGGTGGGCAGATGCCGCCGGGGGCGTACGCGCCGCCCGGCTACCCGCCGCACCCCGGTTACGGCTACCCGCCACCGCCGAAGACCAACGGGCTGGCCATCGCGGCGCTCGTGCTGGCCCTGGCCGGCCTGACCACCTGCGGCATCACCGGGCCGATCGGGGCGATCCTCGGTCACGTGGCGCAGAAGCAGATCCGGGCCAGCGGCGAGGGCGGCGAGGGGATGGCGAAGGCCGGCATCATCGTCGGCTGGATCGTCACCGGGCTGATGGTGCTGGGGATCGCGTTCTACGTCGTCGCGATCGTCTTCGCGGTCACGACCGGCAACGACAGCGGCAGCAGCAGCTACTGACCCGGCCGGCGGGTCCGCGTACCGCCGGCTGGTGGGACGGGTCGGCAGCCGGCGGCGGCCGACCCGGCCCGAGGTGTCACTGCGCCGGCGGGGTGAACGACGAGGTACGGCTCATCCCGGCGGCACGGCCCTTGGCGGCGATCACCAGGGCCATCTTGCGGGACGCTTCGTCGATCATCTCGTCGCCGAGCATCACCGCGCCGAGCCTGCCGCCGGCCTCCGAGGTGTAGTGCTCGTAGGCGTCGAGGATCAGCTCGGCGTGGTCGTAGTCGGCCTGCGCGGGCTGGTAGACCTCGTTGGCGGCGTCGATCTGGCCCGGGTGCAGCACCCACTTGCCGTCGAAGCCAAGCGCCGCCGACCGCTTGGCCACCTCGCGGAACGCGTCGACGTCGCGGATCTGCAGGAACGGGCCGTCGATGGCCTGCTTGTCGTGCATCCGCGCGGCCATCAGGATGCGCATCAGGATGTAGTGGTACGGGTCGCCCGGGTAGTCCGGGATCAGTCCGCCGACCACGAGCGACCTCATATTGATCGACGCCATGAAGTCGGCCGGGCCGAAGATGATGGTCTCCACGCGCGGCGAGGCGGCCGCGATGGCGTCCACATTTACCAGACCCGCCGCGTTCTCGATCTGCGCCTCGATGCCGATCCGACCGACCTCGAGGCCGATCGCCTTCTCGATCTGGGTGAGCGTCAGGTCCAGCCACTGCACCTGGGCGGCGGTCTGCACCTTCGGCAGCATGATGCAGTCGAGGTTCGCGCCGGCGCCCTCGACCACCTCGATGACGTCCCGGTAGGTCCACGGGGTCGTCAGGTCGTTGACCCGGACCACACGGGTCTTGCCGGCCCAGTCACCGTCGTTGAGGGCGGCCACGATGTTCTTGCGCGCGTCCGGCTTGGCCAGCGGGGCGACGGCGTCCTCCAGATCGAGGAAGACCTGGTCGGCGGGGAGACCCTGCGCCTTGCCGAGCATCTTGACGCTGGAACCCGGCACGGCGAGGCAGGACCGGCGGGGACGACCGACTGCGGCCATGAGTGCGCTCCTTCCAGCGTCCGGCGGGCACGCCGACGCCACCTGACTTCCGAGGAAAACTTAACGATCCCAAAGGGCGTGGTGACGTCACGGTAACCTCGCGCCATGACCGGGGTGAATGGACCTGTGGAAGATCTCACTGGGCGTCGACTGGTGGTGGTGACCGGGGCCAGCTCCGGCATCGGGTTGGCCGCCGCGGTCGACTTCGCGTGCCGCGGAGACCAGGTGGCGCTGGTCGGGCGGGACCCGGCCCGCCTACAGGCCGCGGCCGAGCGGGTACGGGAGACCTCGGGCGCGCGCCCCGAGCTGTTCCGGGCCGACTTCGCGGTCCTCGACGACGTACGCGGGCTCGCCGAGCGGCTGCGCGACGCGTACGACCGGATCGACGTGCTGGCCAACAACGCGGGGGCCATCGCGCTCCAACCGCTCACCACAGTCGACGGCTTCGAGCTGTCGATCCAGGCCAACCACCTGGCACCCTTCCTGCTGACGAACCTGCTCGCCGACCGGGTGGGCCGGATCGTGGTGACCGCCTCGGGCGCGCACCGCTTCGGCGCGCTCGACCCGGACGACCTCAACAAGCCGCTGCGCGGTTACCGGGCGATGAACGCGTACGGCACCAGCAAGCAGGCCAACATCCTGTTCGCCGCCGAGGCTGCCCGCCGCTGGCCGCACATCCCCACGCACAGCTTCCACCCCGGGGTGGTGCGGACGAGGTTCGCCAACGACAGCCCGATTGTCGCGTTCGGCATGCGGTTCCTGCCGTTCCGCAGCCCGGAGAAGGGCGCGGAGACGCTGGTCTGGCTGGCCAACCAGGATCCGGCCCGGCTCGTCAACGGGGCGTACCACTACAACCGCCGACCACGCCGGCCGTACCGCAAGGCAGCCGACCCGCGGCTCGCGGCCCGGCTCTGGGAAGCCAGCGCCACGGCCGTCGGCATCGATGGGTAGCGTGGCCGTCATGCTGACGCTTGTCGCGATAGTCGAGTATCCGGCCGGGGCCGAGAGCGCCGGGCAGCGCTACGAGGACACCGTGCTGGCGCTGCTCGACCGGCACGGTGGGCGGCTCGAACGACGGCTGCGCGGCACCGACGGGCGGGCGGAGGTGCACGTGATCACCTTCGACGACCGGGCCGGCTACGAGTCGTTCCTCGTCGACCCGGAGCGAGCCGACCTGCGCGCCGCCCTGGGCGACACAGCCCCGAACACCCGGGTGATCGAGGCCCACGAGGTCTGACCGCCGACCGGCCCGCCCCCCTTTCCCTACTTCAGCACGTGGTGACGGCGAGAACAAGACTTGATCTTGGCCTGCTCGATGGTCAGGGTCGGTGGATGGAATTCGATGCGACAGCCACCGCGCGCCGGGCCCTCTGGATCGGTGGTGGGCAGTGGGCCGGCAAGTCCACGGTCGCCGTCAACCTGGCTCAACGCCACGGGCTGACCGCGTACCTCTATGACCGCCACGATGCCCGCGGCCACGACGATCGACGCATCGCCGACCGGGTCCGGCGGGGTGAACCGCCAGCCGGGCCCGATCCGGAAACCACCTGGGTCCGCACTGACCCGACGCGGATGGCGGCCGACACGCTGGCCGCCTTCCCCGGCCGCTTCGCCTGGGTCCTGGACGACCTCAGTGCGCTGGTGCCCGGCCGCCGGGTCGTGGCCGAAGGGTGGGGGCTGCGGCCGGAACTGGTGGCACCGGTCGTCGAATCGTTGCGGCAGTTGGTGGTGTTGGTGCCCACCGCCGAGTTCCGCGCCCGCCAGATCGCCCGACTGCCCCGGGCGCGCGTGGTCGCCGCCGGGGTCACCGACCCGGAGCGGGCACTGCACAACCGGTGGGCACGGGACGAGCTGGTGGCGGCGGACGCGGTGGTGCAGGCCGAACGACTGGGCGTACGGGTGATTCGGGTCGACGGCAGCCTCGACGGCGACCAGTTGACCGACTTGGTGGCGGAGCACTTCGCGGCGTACCTGTGAGAGCCGTCAGCCCTCAAGTGGGGCGGGGTCGGCCGGCAGAGCGGTCGGCGGCGTCGTACGGCGGCCGGCGCGGGCACCGCCAAGCACCACCACCACGACCCCGACCAGCAGCAACGCCATGCCCAGCAGCGCGTACGGGCGGGGCAGCTGACCCAGCCAGGCCCAGCCGAGCAGGGCCGCGCCGGGAGCCTCCAGCAGGATCAGCACACTCACCGTGGTCGCGGGGATCTTCTGCAGGGCGTAGTTGAACATCGAGTGACCGAGCAGTTGGGCGCCGGCCACCAGGGCCAGGATCGCCAGCCAGGTCCGCCCGTCGAAGCCTGTCATCCGGACCCCGCCAACCAGACAGACCACAAGCAGGATCAGGGCGCAGATGCCGTAACAGATGGTCGTGTAGGTGGTGGTGCTGATGCTGGCCCGGGCCCGTTCGCCGAAGGCGGTGTAGACGGCCGCGAACATGCCCCCGGTCACCGCGAGCAGATCCCCGACGACGGCCCGGCCGGAGATGCCCACGTCCGCGCCGGTGGCGATCACCGCTCCGCCGACGGCCACGGCGATGCCGATCCACACCACAGGCGGCAGCCGCCGGCCCTGGGCGCGGGCGATCAGACCCTGCCAGACCGGCTGGGTGGCGACCAGCGCGGTGGCCGCGGCAACGGAGGTGAGCTTGGCGCTCGGCACCCAGGTCGCGAAGTGCCCGGCCAACGCGACGCCGGAGAGGACGCAGAACAGGCCCTCCCGCCGACCCACGCCGACGGCCAGCCTGCGGAACTCCGCCCGGCGCCGGGCCAGCGAGAACGGGCTCAGCACGGCCACCGCGAGCACGTTGCGCCAGAAGGCGATGGCCAGGGCGGGAGCGGCGGCGTACGCGATCAGCGGCGCGGACGACGACACGGCGACGACGGCCAGGCCGACGGCGCCTGTGGTCAGCGGGTCCAGCGGCGGGCGGCGAGATCCAGGGGGCACGGGAAGCAATGGTCACACGATCACGGGCAGCACGGACCGTCAGCGCTCCGTTACGATCACGCGCGTTCGCGCCGACGACCCTCTACCGCCCGGAGGCGCTCCCCATGCCCGGCTACCAGGCGGTGCTGTTCGACTTCTTCGGCACGCTGACCCGTTCGGTCCAGCGCGGCGCCGCGCACCTCGGCACCGCGGAGCTGCTCGGCTGCCCCACCGAGACACTGACCGAGGTGCTGAATCGCACCTACTACGAGCGGGCCAGCGGCCGGCTCGGCAACGCGGAGGCGACCCTGCGGTGGGTGTGCGCCCAGGCCGGCGTACACCCGAGTGACAGTGCGGTGCGGGCGGCGGTGGCGTCCCGGCACCGGGCGATCCGCGCGGACACCCGGCTACGGGCCGACGCGGTGCCCGTGCTGGCGGCGCTGCGCCAGCGCGGCCTGCGCACCGGCGTGGTCAGCGACTGTACGCACGAACTGCCGGCCTTCCTGCCGCAGCTCGCGATCGCGCCCCTGCTCGACGTGCGGGTCTTCTCCGTGCAGGTGGGACGCTGCAAGCCCGACGCGGCGCTCTATCTGACCGCGTGCCGTCGGCTCGGGCTCACGCCGGACGACTGCCTGTACGTCGGCGACGGTGGCAGCCAGGAGCTGACCGGCGCCGAACGGGCCGGGATGACAGCCGTCCGGCTGGCCGCGCCCGACCTGGCCGAGCACATGGTGTTCAACGCGGACCGGGAATGGCGCGGCCGCACGCTCGTGGCCCTGCGCGAGGTGCTCGATCTCGTGGGCACCGCAGCCGAGACTGCCGGCGTGGGCACCTTCGGCGTCGGCTCGGGCGTCGGCGGCCCGGCGGCCTGACCACGACGCCGACCGCACGGGCCAGCGGGCCGGACGGGCCAGCAGGCCGCACGGGCCGCACGGGCCGGCGGGCCGCACGGGCCAGGGTCGCAGGGCCGTGGTGTGCCGGCAGGCCGGTGGATCAGCGGCGGCGGACGCGGTGCAGGCGGAACGGCTTGCGGGTGGCGCGGACCGCCGGAGTCTCCCGAGGCTCCTCGGCCTGCGCGTCGGACGGCAGGCCGACGCCGGTCAACGGCTCACCGGCCGGGGCGAGTCGGTTCACCGCGCAACCCTCGGCGGCCCAGCGGGCCACCAGATCGGCGGTGGGCCCGGGAGCGTTCAGGCGCTTGGCCGCCACCAGCGGCGCGGTGGTGTCCCACCCCTCGGTGCCCGGTGCCAGCCGGGTCACCCGGGCAGGCCAGGTGACGATCCGTCCTCCGTGGTCGCCGCGCAGGGTGACCTGCGCCTCGGTCGCGTCGGCCAGCCCAGGCGCGGCCTGCTCGCCAGGCCCGCTCACCACGAAGAGCGCACCCTCCAGCGGAGCGCACCAGAGCGCGAGCGCCGGCCCACCGGACACGCTGACCCAAGCCACCGCGGCCTTCTTCATCGCCTCGTCGACAAGCGGCGTGCCACCGGAGGCATCCTCGTCCGTCACACGGGCATTCTCCCGCATCGGCACCGTCGCTCAGCCCACGAACGGCGGCACGGCGATCTCGCCCCGGGCCACCGGCATCACCTGGCCGGCGACTGTCGCGCCGACGGCCACACCGTTCGCCGCGGTCACGGTGCAGGCCAGCGCGGACGGGCGGTTCATCTCGATGCCCTGGCGCACCGCGTAGTGCGCCAGGCCGTCGCCCGGAAGCAGGCCGGTCGCCACCAGCCACACCCCGAGCCCGAGCGCCGCCGAACCGGTCGCCGGGTCCTCCGGGACGCCGAGCCCCGGCACGAAGACCCGGGCGTGCGCGGTTTGCGTGCCAGCATCCCAGGAGAAGACGCTGACGTGCGCCACCCCGTACCGTTCCGCCGCCGCCGCGTTCACCCGCGCGCGGGCCACCGCGTCCGGGCGGACCGGCAGGTAGGGGAACTCCAGCCCGCAGCCGGCCACCCGGGGAGCGGGCCCGGCACGGTCGTGGTCGTCGGCGACCAACCCGGCGATCTCCAGCAACGGCTCCGGGTCCAACTCGGGGCCGAGGGTGGGGCTGCCTCCGGTGAGCGTCGCCCCGGACGCGGTCACCTCGATCGGCAGCACACCGGCGCCGCACTCCTGGGTGACCTGCCCCACACCGAACATTCCGCGTCGACTCGCGGTGACCGCCGCGCCGACACTCGGGTGCCCGGCGAACGGCAACTCCTCGGCAGGTGTGAAGATTCGGGCCCGGTAGGTGGCCCCCACCTGCGTGGGTGGCAGCACGAACACCGTCTCGGAGAGGTTGAACTCCAGCGCGAGCGCCTGCATCTGCTCCGTGGCCAGCGCCTCCGCGCCGAACACCACGGCCAGCGGGTTGCCGGCGAACGGGCGGTCGGTGAAGACGTCCACGATCTCGTAGGCCAAGGTCGACATGTTGATAAACACTAGGCGCTTAGGCTGGTGCCCGTGAGCACGCCGACCCGGGTCTACATCGCCCGTCTCGCCGGAGTCGCCGTCTTCGATCCGAACGGCGACCAGGTGGGGCGGGTCCGTGACGCCGTGGGGCGGCTGCGGGCGACCAAACGGCCCCCCGAGGTGGTGGGTCTGGTCGCCGAGATGCCGATGCGCCGACGGATCTTCCTGTCCATCAACCGGATCACCTCGATCGACGCGGACGCGGTGGTCCTCGGCTCCGGCACCCTCAACCTGCGCCGCTTCGAGAAGCGCCCGAACGAGCTGCTGGTGCTCCAGGAGCTGCTGGACCGGCGCGTACAGCTCGAACCGGGCGGCCAGCCCGGCGCGGTGGTGGACGTCGCGATGGAGTGCACGCGCGGCGGTGAGTGGTCGCTCAGCCGGGTCGCGGTCCGCGAGCAGACCGGCCGGCTCAGCCGCCGCGGCCACCTGCACCAGGTCGAGTGGGACCGGGTGCGCGGGCTCAGCGGCATCGCCGACAACCGGGGTACGGCGAACCTGCTCGCCGTCCTGGAGGACATGCGCCCGGCCGACCTTGCCAACGCCCTTCAGGACCTGCCCGACGCACGCCGCAACGAGGTCGCGGCGGCGTTGAACGACGAGCGGCTCGCCGACGTGCTCAGCGAACTGCCGGAGCACGACCAGGTGGAGATCCTCGCCGCGCTGGACCGGGAACGGGCCGCGGACGTGCTTGAGGAGATGGACCCGGACGACGCGGCGGACCTGCTCAACGAGCTGCCCCCACCGGAGCAGGACGTGCTGCTGGACCTGATGGAGCCGGACGAGGCCGACCCGGTACGACAGCTGCTCAAGTACACCCCCGGCACGGCGGGCAGCGTGATGACCTCGGAGCCGGTCATCCTGCCGCCGGACGCCACAGTCGCCGAGGCGCTGGCCCGGATCCGGGAGCCGCAGCTCTCCCCCGCCATCGCCGCGCAGGTCTTCGTGACCCGGGCTCCGCAGAACACCCCGACCGGCCGTTACCTGGGCATGGTGCACTTCCAGGCGTTGCTGCGGGAACCGCCGGCCGACCTGCTGGGCAAGGTGGTGGTCAACGACATCGACCCGCTGCGTCCCACCACCCCGCTGCCGGAGATCACCCGTCGGATGGCCACCTACGACCTGGTCGCCATGCCGGTGATCGACCGGAGCAACCGGCTGGTCGGCGCCGTGACTGTCGACGACGTGCTGGACCACTCCCTGCCCCGTGACTGGCGCGACCGGGACGCCCTGGGCGCCCCGGGCGCCTCCGACGCGGTGCTGGACGGCGACGGTGGCTGAGCAGCGGCGTACGGAGCGGCTCGACCAGCCCCGCGAGCCCCGGGGCATCAAGCTTCCCCGGTTCGACGCGGAGGCGTTCGGTCGCTGGTCGGAGGGCATCGCCCGGGGCATGGGCACCGCGAACTTCATAGTCGTCATGACTGTGGTGATCGCGATCTGGTTCGGCTGGAACACTCTCGCTCCGGCCGAGCTGCGCTTCGACCCGTACACCTTCACGTTTCTCACCTTGGTGTTGTCGTTGCAGGCCAGCTACGCCGCGCCGCTGATCCTGCTGGCCCAGAACCGGCAGGCCGACCGCGACCGGTTGGCGTTGGAGGAGGACCGGCGGCGGGCCACCGCCCAGAAGGCGGACACCGAGTACCTGGCACGGGAGATCGCCGCGCTGCGAATCGCGCTCGGCGAGGTGGCCACCCGTGACTTCCTCCGTTCCGAGCTGACCCGGCTGGCCGAGGAGCTGGACGAGGCGGGGCAGCGCCGGCAACGCCTGGAGCGCCGCCAGCAGGAGAAGGACGGCCAGCAGGAGCGGCGCGCCCAGCGGGCGACCGACGGCCTGGGCCTGGACGAGCCACGCGACGACCTGGACGGGGACTTCGCCCGCGACGCCCGGCCCGACCGCTGATCAACGGTCGGTACCGCTCATCGTTTGGCTCACACCACTCCCGGCCAGCGGTCGGAGCGGATGCCCCGCGACGTAGCATTGCGGGCATGTCAGCACCCGTGAGCACAGTCGAGGACGCGATCCAGGCCGCCCTGGCCACCGTCAACGACCCGGAGATCCGCCGGCCCATCACCGAGCTGGGCATGGTCCGCTCCGCCACGATCGGCGCCGACGGCGTCGTACGGGTCGAGTTGCTGCTCACCGTCGCCGGCTGCCCGCTCAAGGACAAGCTGCGTACGGACATCACAGTTGCCGTCGCGGCGGTGCCCGGTGTGACGGGCGTGGAGATCGACTTCGGTGTGATGAGTCCCGAGCAGCGGCAGTCGTTGCAGTCGCAGCTCCGCGGCGGTGGCGCCAGCGAGGAGCCGGTCATCCCGTTCGCCCAGCCCGGCTCGCGCACCCGGGTGTACGCGGTGGCCAGCGGCAAGGGCGGTGTCGGCAAGTCAAGCGTGACTGTCAACCTGGCGGCGGCGCTCGCCGCCCGCGGGCTGGCCGTGGGCGTTGTCGACGCGGACATCTACGGCCACTCGGTGCCCCGGATGCTCGGCACGGAGGCTCGCCCCACCCGCGTCGAAGACATGATCATGCCGCCGCAGGCGCACGGCGTGAAGGTGATCTCGATCGGCATGTTCACCTCGGGCAACGCCGCAGTGGTGTGGCGCGGCCCGATGCTGCACCGGGCGCTGCAGCAGTTCCTGGCCGACGTCTACTGGGGCGACCTGGACGTGCTCCTGCTCGACCTGCCGCCGGGCACCGGCGACGTGGCCATCTCGCTGGCCCAGCTCCTGCCCAACTCGGAGATCCTGATCGTCACCACCCCGCAGACCGCCGCCGCCGAGGTGGCGGAGCGAGCCGGGGCTATCGCCCTGCAGACTCACCAGCGGGTGGTCGGCGTCATCGAGAACATGTCCTGGCTGGAGCTGCCGGACGGCTCCCGGATGGAGATCTTCGGCGCGGGGGGCGGCACGGCCGTCGCCGAGTCGCTGAGCCGGACCATCGGCGCGCAGGTGCCGCTGCTCGGCCAGATCCCGCTGGACACCCGGGTCCGTGAGGCCGGTGACGCCGGCAACCCGATCGTGCTGGCCGAGCCGGAGTCCCCGGCCGCGCAGGCGCTCGGCAAGGTCGCCGACCGGCTGGCGCTGCGCCGCGAGTCGCTGCTCGGCAAGCCGCTCGGCCTCAAGCCCGCCGGGCGCTGAGCCCCCCGAACACCGTCAGCCCGTCGGCCGCTGCTGGCCGGCGGGCTGAGTCGTGTCGGTAGGTGACCCGGCCAGGCCGCCGCGGCCCGGCACAGCCGGCACGGCCACGGCACGGCCGGCATGGTCAACTCGGGTTTCTGGAAGTCGGGGCATCCGGCGCCGGTTGACACGCCGGCTTCCTGGAAGCCGAGTTGATCAAAGCAAAGGCCAGGCCCGGACGAGTACGAGCCCGGACGAGCCTAGGCCGCGCGGGCGCGAGTCCACGGGCGCGAGTCCAAGGCCGCGGGCGCAAGCCGGGACGAGCCCAGGCCGCGCGGGTCGGTCAGGTGGCGTCGTCGTAGCTGGCGCGGGGAGCCGGCGCCGGCGCGGAGCCGGTGGCCGTGCCGGACCGGGAGCCGTTCGACCGCGGGTCCACGGCGTTGGCCACGTCCTTCAGCTCGTTGTGCACGCCGCTGACGTCCGCGCGCAGGTTGTCGTAGACGCCCTGCATCGGCTTGCGGATCGCCGCCTCGTCCTCCTCGCTGAGGAGGTGCTTGCGAATGAAGGCCTTCGGGTGCAGATCCTCGAGCTGGATGTCGGTGCCCAGCTCGCGACTGAGGTCGCCGGTGGCGTTGCGGGCCATGTTGCGCAGATTGCGCACCATCCGCAGGCCATCGTTGATCACGGCAGGCAGCCGGTCACCAAAGATCAACAGCGCCAGGAGCAGCAGCGCCCCGACTTCCCACATGTTCAGGTTCTCGAACATCCCGCGGGCCTCCTCTCGGCGTCAGCAGCAAGACTACGCACGTCGGACGCCTTTCCGGCAGGGGGTGACGCGCTGTTCACTTGGCATCCGCGGCGAGCGTCACCGACGTGTTCTGCCGAGCGGCCCCCCGCCGGAACTCGACGGTCACCACCGAACCCGGAGCGAACTTGCGGACCAGGGCGATCAGGTCGGTCGGCTCGGTCATCGGCCGGCCGTTGAGCTTCAGGATCACGTCGCCGACCTTCAGCCCGGCCGCGGCCGCCGGCCCGGAGGGCTCCACGGCGGCCAGCCGTACGCCGCCGTTGGCGCCCGCGCCCGGGCCGCCGACCTGGGCGCCGATGACCGTACGCCGGGCCTTGCCGGTGCCGATGATGTCCTGGGTGACCCGCTTGGCCTGGTTGATCGGGATGGCGAAGGCGAGCCCGATGTTGCCGGCCTCCTGCCCCTCGGCCACCAGCGACTTGATCGTGGAGTTGACGCCGACCACCCGGCCGGCGCCGTCGACAAGCGGGCCGCCCGAGTTGCCGTGGTTGACGGCGGCGTCGGTCTGGATGGCCGCGTAGTAGCGCACCGGGCCACCCGGCTCACCGGCCTGCATCGTCCGGTCCAGGGCGCTCACGATGCCGGCGGTGACGGTGTTGGCAAGCGACAGGGGTGAGCCGACGGCGAGCACCGGGTCGCCGACGGCAAGCGCGTCGGAGTCGCCGAACTCCACCGGTCGCAGCCCCGTCCGGTTCACTTTGATCACCGCGATGTCGGACTCCGGGTCCTGACCGACGACTGTCGCCGGAGCGGAGGTGCCGTCGTTGAAGATCACCGAGGCCTTGCCGCTGCTGCCCGCCACCACGTGGTCGTTGGTGATCACGTGACCGTCGGCGCTGGCGATGAAGCCGGAGCCCTCGCTGGTTCCGCCGAGGCTGCTCACCCGGACGGTGACCACGCTGGGCAGGACCCGTTCGGCGACTCCGGCCAGCGACTCCGGCTTGCGCTGGGCCAGCGCCGGCGGGTCCACGGCCGGAGCGCCGAGCACCGTGCCGGCGGCGCCGCCGCGCACCGCGAAGGCGTAACCCAACGCGCCACCGAGCGTGCCCGCCAACAGTGCGGTGATCACCGGAATGAGCAGCAGATGGCGCAGCGTCGGTCGGCCCGGCGCGTCCGGGTCGGTGACCGGTTCGGGTTCGGTCCCGACCGCCACCACCCCGGGCACCACCACCGCGGCGGGCGCCGCCGGGTCGCGCCACGGATCGCCGAGCGCGTCGGACCACCAGGGCGAGGCGCCGGACGCAGCCGTGGGCGCGGTGTCGCTCCCCGGCGTGGTCGGCGACCCCGCCGGCGGGACCCCTGCCCCGGGCGGGCTCGCCGGAGCCGGAGTCTCACCGCCCCGGCGCCAATCCCAGCCGTCGGTCACGTCGGTGCCTCCCAGTCCGTCCCCGGATTCCGCGCGGCGTCGCCCGGCCACGGTTCGGCGCGGTCGAGGCTGACGGAATACCGCTTCCAGGATTGCACGGATGCGCGCGGTGGAGTCAGCGGTTGCGTCCGCCGATCGCGCGGGGACGGAGGCGCGGCTGCGCCTCCCGCCGGTCGCCTCTACGCTCACAGTGCCAACCCGCCCCCGCACCACGCACCGCCCGGAGGTGCCCCATCGCCACGGTCGCCGGTTCCGGCAGTTCGACGACCCAGGCTCAGCAGTTCGCCGAGTCGTACGTGACCGAGGATCTCGTCCTACGGACCGCCCGCAGCCTGGCCCACGAGGTGGGCCTCGACGCGGTCACCCCCGGAGCGGGAGCGGCCCTGCGGCTGCTGGCCGCGGCCGGCAACGCCCGCGCGGTGGTGGAGATCGGCACCGGCACGGGCGTGAGCGGTGTCTGGCTGCTGCGCGGCATGCGCGCCGACGGCGTGCTCACCACAATCGACGTGGAGGTGGAGCACCAGCGGATCGCCCGGCGGATCTTCACCGAGGCCGGCTTCGCCGCCGGCCGCACCCGGATCATCACCGGTCGCGCGCTGGACGTGCTGCCGCGGCTCGCCGACGGGGCGTACGACCTGGTCTTCGTCGACGCCGAGGCGACCGGGTTCCACGCCTGCGTGGAGGCGGCGCTGCGGCTGCTGCGCCCGGGTGGTGTGCTCGCGCTCAACGGCATGCTGGCGCACGGTCGCATCGCCGACCCGGCCGCCCGGGACGCGGAGACGGTGACGGTCCGCGAAGCGATCAAGGCCGTCCGGGAGTCGGAGCACTGGATTCCCGCGCTGCTCCCGGTCGGACACGGGGTGCTCGCCGCCGTGAAGTGCTGACGGTCAGTCGACGTCGGCCAGCCAGCGCAGCAGGGAGCGGACGCCCCAGCCCGTCGCACCGCGTGTGAGTTCGGCCTGGTCGCCGTCCGCCCAGGACGGGGCGGACATGTCCAGGTGCAGCCAGCGGTCCCGGAGTTCGCCTGTGAACTCGCGCAGGTAGAGCGCGGCCAGCACCGATCCGGCGCCCTGGGTGGGCGCGCTGTAGAGGTCGGCGATCTCGCTGCCCAGGTACTCGACGTAGTCGGTGTGCAGCGGCATCCGCCAGGCCGCCTCGCCGGCCGCCCCGATCGCGGCCAGCAGGTCGGCGGCCAGGTCGTCGTTCTCGCTGTAGAGGGCGGCGGTGCGCTTGCCCAGCGCCACGGCGTTCGCGCCGGTGAGGGTCGCCAGGTCGATCAGCAGATCGGGCTTGAGCTGCCGCACCGCGTACGCCAGCGCGTCGGCGAGGACCAGGCGGCCCTCGGCGTCGGAGTTGGTCGTCTCGCTTGTCGTCCCGCCGTAGTGCCGGATCACGTCGCCCGGGCGGAACGCCGAGCCGCTGACCATGTTCTCGGCGAGCGGGGCGAGGGTGGTGACGCGGACCGGCAGGCGCAGCGCCGCCGCGCCGAGGGTGGCGGCGACGACCGCCGCCGCACCGGCCATGTCCTTGCGCATCAGCTTCATCGCCGGCACCGGTTTGATCGAGAGGCCGCCGGTGTCGAAGGTGATGCCCTTGCCGATCAGCACCACGTGGGTGCGCGCGTTCGCGGGATGCCAGTCCATCTCGACCAGCCGCGGGCCGCTGGCCGAGCCGCCGCCCACGGCGAGGATTCCACCGAAGCCCTCCGCGGCCAGTTGGGCCGGGTCGCGCACCGTCAGGCGCAGGTCCGGCAGGTCGGCGGCGGCGGAGGCCACCTGGTCGGCGAACCACTGCGGGGTCTTCACCGAGGAGGGGGTGTTGGTCAGGTCGCGGGCGAGGCGGGTCATCGCGGCGGTGGTCCGCGCCGTGGCCACGGTGGTCTCGTACGCCTCCGGGTCGTCGAGCAGCAGGTCGACGCTGCCGAGCGCGGGAGTGTCGTCGGCCTCGGCCAGCCGGAACCGGTACGAGGCGAGCAGCAGCCCCTCGGTCAGCCCACGGACCGCGTCGGTGGTCACCTCGGCCGGTAGCGCGATAGTGATGTGCGTCTCATCTGCCGCGGAGCGGGCCAGGGCCGCGCCGGCAGCCCGCCAGGACGACTCTCCGCCGTCGCCGATACCGAGCAGCACCAGCCGACCGGGGCTGCGCCCGGGACGCAGGTGGGTGCGGATCTCGCCCGCCCGGCCGCTCAGTCGGGCGACCGGCACCAGCGCGGCAGCCTCGTCGGCGGTGCCGTCCGGCGGCGTCACGGCGACGGGCGCCGGCTCCGCCGAGGCGTCACCTCCGGCTGCACCTCCCGCCGCCTGATCGGTGGGTCGGACGGGCAGGACGAGGACGTCGAGCCGATCGGGCTCGGCGAGCGGACGGATGGCGAGCACGCGGAACCGTACCTCCCAGGAAATGTCGCAGAGTGGGACCGGGCCAGCGCCCGCCCACACCGATGAGACCCTGAGCCACCGGCGATCCCGGTGGCTCAGGGTCCAGGAAACGCTCCGGGCGGCGTACGCCGTCCGGGTCGTCCCTCACTCAGCCGGCGGCTGCCTTCAACGCGTCACCGAGCGCGTTGGCCTCGTCGGGAGTCATCTCGACGACGAGCCGGCCACCGCCCTCCAGCGGGACCCGCATGACGATGCCCCGACCCTCCTTGGTGACTTCCAGCGGACCGTCGCCCGTCCGCGGCTTCATCGCCGCCATGTTGTCTCCCCTCAGACCTACACCAGGGTCGGTGGGTTGCCCCACAGCCACTTCGTCACGACCACCCGCAACGGTCGCGGGGGTGTCGACAGACGATTTTCCCTGATGAACACCGCCGGACCCAAACCGGAGCAGCATTGATGTAACAGCATCTAGCTTATCTTGAGAAGGCCTGTCACAATGTGCGGTCATGCAGGCACGGTCGGCACTCTTCGACCTGTACGGCGACCACCTCCGACCGAGGGGTGGCCGGGCACCGGTCGCCGCCCTGGTCAAGCTACTGGCACCGTTGGGAATCGCGCCGCCCGCCGTTCGCACCGCCGTGTCCCGGATGGTGCGTCAAGGCTGGCTCGACCCGCTCCGGCTGGCCTCCGGACCGGGATATTCGATCACACCAAAAGCTGCCCGCCGACTGGACGAGGCGGCGGCCCGGATCTACCGGACCGGCCGGGTCACCTGGGACGGGCGGTTCGATCTGCTCGTGCTCGACGCCCCGGGTTCCCGGCGGGACCGGCAGCGACTCGCGGCCACCCTCAGCTTCCTCGGCTACGGCACGCTCGACGAGCAGACCTGGGTGGCGACCCGGCCCGCCGAGGACGTCGACCTGTTGCTGGCCGAGGCCGGCATCCGGTTCGAGCGGTTCACGGCCTCGCACTTCTCCGGCACCCCGGGGGCGATGGGCGTCGTCCGCCGCGCCTGGGACCTGGCCGAGATCGGCCGCGCCTACGAGCGGTTCGTCGCCGACCAGCGACCCCTCCTCGGCGCGGTCACCGTGCGCAGCAGCGACGAGGAGGCGTACGCGGCCCGGTTCCGGCTCGTGCACGCGTGGCGTACCTTCCTGTTCCGGGATCCACAGCTGCCCCCGGCGCTGCTCCCCGAGCGCTGGCCCGGTACCGCCGCCGCCAGCTTCTTCGACCGGCACGCGGCCCGCCTGCGTCCGGCCGCCGACCGGTACGTCGAGCAGTGCCTCGACGCCGGCAACCGCATCGTTCGACAGAAGGGTCGTTAGACACGTGACCGAGCCGTTGCTCGTCGACCGGACCGACGCCGTCGTCACCCTCACCCTGAACCGGCCGCAGGCGATGAACGCGCTCGACCTGGCGCTCAAGGAGGCGCTGCGGGACACGCTCGCCGAACTGGAGACCGACAGGTCCTGCCGGGCGGTCGTCCTGGCCGGGGCCGGTGGGGCGTTCAGCGCCGGGCAGGACCTGCGCGAGCACGTGGCCACCCTGGGCAACTCCTCCGGCAAGCCGCTGGACACCGTGCGGGCGCACTACAACCCGATCGCCGCCCGGCTGGCCAACCTGCCCAAGCCGGTGGTGGCAGCGGTCCGCGGCATGGCCGCCGGGGCAGGCGCGTCGCTGGCCTTCCTCGCCGACATCCGGATCGGCGGCCCGAGCACCAGCTTCCTGATGGCGTTCGCCAAGGTCGGTCTGGCCGCCGACACCGGCGCCTCCTGGACGCTGCCCCGGCTGGTCGGCCACGCCAAGGCCGTCGAGCTGCTGATGCTGGCCGAGCCGGTCCGCGCCGAGGAGGCCTGCCGGCTGGGGCTGATCACGCGCCTGACGGACGACGACGAGCAGGTGCTGCCGGTCGCGCAGGAGCTGGCCGCCCGGCTCGCCGCCGGCCCCACAGTGGCGTACGGGGCCATCAAGCGGCAGCTCTCGATCGCCGACGCCGGCACCCTCGCCGACGCCCTCTCGGCCGAGGCGCAGGCCCAGGCGATCTGCGGCGCCACCGCCGACCACCGGGCGGCCACGCTCGCGTTCGTCGCCAAGCAGAAACCGGTCTTCGAGGGACACTGAACGCGATTCGCACCCCGCCCTTACCGTCCTCGTACGCGGGCCGCCTAGCGTCGGACCACATGAGCGATCGTGAAGCGGTGGCGCACCTGCTGCGTCGGGCGACCTTCGGGCCGACCGCCGACGAGGTGGACGCGGCCGAGCGGGCCGGGCCGGCGGCGACCCTGGACAACCTGCTCGCCCCGGCTCGGGCCGACCGGGGCGCGGCGGCCACCCCGCCGCCGACGCTGCCCGCGGACCCGTACGCCGCGTTGACCAAGGAGTCCACCCGCGAGCAGCGGCAGAAGGCCAACGCCCAGCGCCGGGAGCAGCTCCAGCAGGTGACCCTCTGGTGGCTGGACCGGATGGTCGCCGCCGAGGACGGGCTGACCGAGAAGCTGCTCTTCTTCTGGCACGGGCACTGGGCCACGAGCGCGCAGAAGGTCAAGTCGGCGCGGATGATGCTCGGCCAGGTGGACACGCTGCGCCGCCACGGGCGCGGGCCGCTGGCCCCACTTGTCGCCGCGATGGTGCGCGACCCGGCTCTGATCGTCTGGCTGGACGGGCAGAAGAACACCCGCAAGGCGCCGAACGAGAACCTGGCGCGCGAGCTGATGGAGCTGTTCACGCTCGGCATCGGCGCCTACACGGAGGCCGACGTGAAGGCCGGCGCGCGGGCGCTGACCGGCTGGACTGTGGACCGGCGCACGGGCGTCGCCCGCTTCGAGGCCAAGCGGCACGACCCCGGGGAGAAGACGATCCTGGGGCAGACCGGCCGCTTCGACGCCGAGGCGTACGCCGGACTGCTGGCCGCCCAGCCGGCGGCGGCCACGTTCGTGGCCGGGCGGCTCTGGTTCCGCTACGCCGGCACCGACGTCCCGACGCCGGACGGCCTGGCCGGCGCGGACACCGTCGCGACCCTGCGCGCGCTGTTCTCGTCGCCGGCCTTCGCCCAGACCCGGGGCACTCTCGTGAAACAGCCGGTGGAGTGGCTGGTCGGCGCGCTGCGACAGCTCGGCGTCCGGCCCTCGGCTCTGCCGGAGCAGCAGCGCAAACAACTGCTCTCCGGCCTGAACGCGCTGGACCAGGTGCCGCTGCGGCCGCCCAGCGTGGGCGGCTGGCCGGCCGGCGCCGCGTGGCTGACCACCTCGTCGTTGCAGGCCCGGCTCCGGATGGCCGGGATGCTGGCCACCGCGGCCACCCCGGCGGTGCTGGCCCGGCTGACCGCCGCGCCCACCGCCGGCCGGCCGGACGCCCTGGCCCGACTGCTTGTCGTCGACGGCTGGGGCGCCCGCACCCGGGCCGCGCTCACACCGCTGGCCGGCGAGCCGCGCAAGCTGCTGGCAGCCGGCCTGGTCAGCCCCGAGTACACAGTCAGTTGAGCGGAGGAGTCGAGATATGGACGCCCTGACCCGACGCAGGTTCCTGCTCACCAGCGGGGTGGTGGGCGCGGGCGCGCTGGCCGCCGGCGCCGGCGCGTACGGCCTGCGGGACCTGCTGGACACCTCCGGAGACCGTGACCCGCAGTCGCGCACGCTTGTGCTTGTCACCCTGTACGGCGGAAACGACGGCCTGAACACCGTCATCCCGTACGGCGACCCGGCCTACCGGGCGGCCCGACCCGAACTGGCGTACCCCGACGGCGAGGTGCGGCGGCTGGACGACGACTTCGCCCTCAACCCGGCCCTGGAGGGCCTGCACCAGCGCTGGTCGAAGGGCGGGCTGGCGATCGTGCGCGGAATCGGCTACCCGAAGCCGGACCGCAGCCACTTCCGGTCGATGGACATCTGGCACACGGCGCAACCGGACCGGCCCGGCAACACCGGCTGGCTCGGCCGCTGGCTGGACGGGGCGGGCGGCGACCCCCGACTGGCGGTGTCGTTCGAGCCGGCGCTGCCGCCGCTGCTGGCCGGTGCGCACAGCGCGGGCGCCGCCGTACCGGTGACCGACCGCAAGGCCGCCAAGGGGCTCTCGGCGGAGACGCTCGCCGCGTTCGCCGCCGCCGAGGCGGGCGAATCGCCGGCTCAGGCCCGGGCCGCGGCCTGCTTCGGAGACATGCGGTCGGTGGACGAGATGATCCGCCAGGTACGCGACTCCACCGCCACGGAGGCGGACGACCCGGACGGTGAGCAGGCGCCCGCGACGGCCACCGGCGGGGCACGAACCCCGCTGGACGCGCAGCTGGACCTGGTCGCGCAGTGCGTGGAGGCGGAGGTGTCCACGCGGGTCTTCTCGGTGTCGCTGGGAGGCTTCGACACGCACGCCGACGAGAAGCAGTTGCAGGCCGTTCTGCTGGGCCAACTGGACCGGGCGTTGACCGGGTTCGCCGACCGGATGAGTCGCAGCGAGGCCGGCCGCAAGGTGGTGGTGGCGGTCTACTCCGAGTTCGGTCGCCGGGTCCGGGCCAACGCCTCGGACGGCACCGACCACGGCACGGCCTCCGACATGCTGCTGCTCGGCGCTGGGGTGCGCGGCGGCTGGCACGGGGACGCGCCCAGCCTCACCGACCTCGACGACGGCGACCTGAAATACACCACCGACTTCCGGGACGTCTACGCCACGCTGCTGGAGCGGGTGTTGGACACCGACCCCGGCCCGGTGCTCGCCGACTGGCGGGGACGACTCGACAAGCTGTTCTAAGCCGAGCCCGGCTGCTAGTCGTCCTCTTCCGGGTCCTGGTTGGCCGCCGCGCCCAGCACGAACGCCTGCATGGCCAGCTCGTCGCCGGCCGGTGACACGAAGGCGGGCAGCTCGCGCGGCCCCAGCTCCTGCACGTACGACCAGAACAGGCGCACCGCCTCGGCCGGCGTGCCGGCCTCGATCGGCAGGTCGAGGCTGACCAGCCAGGTGCGCCGCGCCGGGGGCGGGCCGAGCTGCTCGGCCAGCGCCCGGAACGCGGCCGGCTCCAGCGCGGTGACCGGCCCGTCGAGGGTGAGCGGGTCGGTCGGCACCGGCTCGTCGAAGGCCCGCCGGGTGTACGTCACGACGAGCGCCCCCGACTCGATGTCGGACTGCGGATCGTCCGGATCCTCGGAGTGCCGCCGCGTCGGCGTGGTGACCCGGCCGAGGGCCACCAGTCGCGGCGGCGCGTCGGCAAGCACCGCCACCCGATCGCCCAGGACGGGACGCCCGACGTCGGTCAGCCCGGTCAGCTCCAGGCTGTCGTGGTGCACGAGCCGCTCGGCCTCGTAACGCTCCGGGGGCAGCAGCACGGCCCAGGTGCCCGGCCCGTCGGCGGGGCCGGCCGCCCCGGCCCGGTACGCGGTCTCGGTCGTCATGCCTGCCATCCCATCACGCCGCCGGTCAGCGGGTGACGTGACAGCCGACGATGTGATCGTCGACCATCCCGGTGGCCTGCATGAGGGCGTACGCGGTGGTCGGCCCCACGAACCGGAAGCCGCGCTTCTTGAGCGCCTTGGCCATGGCTGTCGACTCCGGGGTGATCGGCGCCAGCTCGGCGAACGAGGCGGGGCGGGCCGGCCTGCGCTCCGGCGCGAACGACCAGAGCAGCGCGGACAGCCCGTCGGGCAGCTCCAGCGCGGCGCGGGCGTTGGCGATGGCGGCCTCGATCTTGGCCCGGTTGCGGACGATGCCGGCGTCGGCGAGCAGCCGGGTCACGTCGGCCTCGCCGTAGCCCGCCACTGTGGCGATGTGGAACTCGTCGAAGGCCAGCCGGAACGCCGGGCGTTTGCGCAGGATGGTCAGCCAGGACAGCCCCGACTGGAACGCCTCCAGGGTCATTCGTTCGTAGAGCGCGTCGTCGCCGCGCAGCGGCCGCCCCCACTCGGTGTCGTGGTAGACGGCGTAGTCGGGGGTGCTCGCCCCCCAGGCGCAGCGGGCCAGCCCGTCGGCGCCGATCACCAGGTCACTCACGTCGCACACGCTAGGCCATCGCACCGACAGCCCCGCACCGTCGGGCTCACCCGGCCGGCGGAACGGTCAGGGCAGTCGGCCCTGCTCGACCAGACGGCCGAACCTCTTGAGCGCCTGGGTGAGGCCCAGCTTGGAGCCGGGCCAGAGCACCGGCCACGCCAGTCGACCGGCCCGGCCGCCCGGCAGGTGGAACCACTCGTGCCAGACGACCTGGGTGCGGGTCTCGCCGAGTTGGGTGCAGCGCAGGACACCGGGGCCACGCAGCACCTGGCCGTGGTGCACCACGCCGATCTCGTACGGCTCGTCGACCCGGACCACCCGCATCTCGTCGCGGAGCGTCGCCCGGCCGAGCGCGGTCACCGCCTCGATCCGGCTGCCCTCGCGCCCGTCGCCCTCGACGACCCGGACCTGGGTGAACGGAATCCAGTCCGACTGCCGTTCCCAGGCGAGCAACGCGGCGAAGACCCGGGCCGCCGGGGCGTTGACGATGACCGTGGCGGTCACCTCGCCGGCGCCGGGTTGCGCCGCCTCCTGAAGATCATCAGCGCCCTCCGGGCCGGTCACGCCGACTCCGACCGGACCACCGCGCCGTGCTGCCCGGCATCACCGGCCGGCTCGTCCCCGGCCGGCTCGTCAGCGCTCGGCGTGCGGGCCGTGGGCGCGTCAGCGGCCGGCGCGTCGTCGGTCGGCTTGTGGGCGGCGGTCGGCTCGCTCTCGGCCGGCGCCACCCCGTCGGAGTCGGCCGCGGAGGAGGTGGCGGCGGGCAGGGCGTCCGCCTCGGCCGGCACCGTGCCGTCGTCAGCCGCCGTGCCCTCGGCCGGCGCCGCAGTTTCGTCCGGCTCCGCCGCGGTCGCGTCCGGCACCGCCCCGGCGGCCTGCTCCCGGGCCTGGCGCAGCGCGTCCGCGTCGTCGGTGCGGCCCTCGCGCAACGCGATGACCTCCGCCTCCAACACGCCGATCAGCTCGGACTTGTAGCCGATGTCGTAGGCCGCACGGCGCATCGCCTGGTCGACCTGGGCCATCCGGTACCCGCGCAACCCGGTGTCGAACCGGACCGCGCCCACATCGGATTCCCTCAGTGGCCGGGTGGCCGGCAGGGGGATGGCCTGCGAATCCGGTTCGGTCGACGCGAGACCGGGATCCCGGCCACTGACCAACACCGTCACGCCGAAAACCACCGCCGCGACAGTCAACGCCACGACCAGGAGGAGCAGAAGCTGACCCATGCACTGATCGTGGCACGACAGCCGGCTGGGAGCGACCCCACCACCCCGATCACCATCGACGTCCACGCCCGCCCGGCTCGGCGACCGACCGACCGGCTAGCGTCGGTGACGGCCGGAGCAGCGGCGACGGTGCGGACAGTCGGGAGGCGTCATGGCCGGGGCACTTCGGCTTGGTGGGCGGACGTTCGCCCCGGGTGAGCTGGTGGTGATGGCCATCGTCAACCGCACACCGGACTCGTTCTTCGACCGGGGCGCCACCTTCGGCGCCGACAGCGCGCTGCGCGCCGTCGAGCGGGCTGTCGACGAGGGCGCGGCGATCATCGACATCGGCGGGGTCAAGGCGGGGCCGGGCACCGAGGTGGACGTGGCCGAGGAGATCCGGCGCACGGTCGACACCATCGCCGCCGTACGGGCCGCGTTCCCGGAGGTGGTCATCTCCATCGACACCTGGCGGGCCGAAGTCGCGACGGAGGCGGTGGCGGCCGGCGCGGACCTGCTCAACGACACCTGGTCGGGCGCCGACCCGGCGCTCGCCCGGGTCGCGGCGGACACCGGCGCCGGCCTGGTCTGTTCGCACGCCGGCGGGCTGGTCCCCCGGACCCGGCCGCACCGGGCCGCCTTCGACGACGTGGTCGCCGACGTGGTCGAGACGGTGACCGGGCTCGCCGAGCGCGCGGTGGCGGCGGGGGTACGCCCCGACGGCATCCTCATCGACCCGGCGCACGACTTCGGCAAGAACACCAGGCACTCCCTGGAGATCACCCGGCGGCTTGACGAGCTGACCGCGACGGGTTGGCCGGTGCTGGTGGCGCTCTCCAACAAGGACTTCGTCGGCGAGACGCTGGACCTGCCGGTGGCCGAGCGGCTGGAGGGCACGCTGGCGGCGACGGCGGTCTCCGCCTGGTTGGGCGCTCGGGTGTTCCGGGCCCACCAGGTCGGGCCCACCCGTCGGGTGCTGGACATGGTCGCCTCGATCCGTGGCGACCGTCCGCCCGCGGCGACCCGGCGGGGTCTGGCCTGAGTCGTCCGGTCGGTGCGGCAACCGATGTGAACGGCCGGCGGAGCGGCACGATCGCCGGAGGCCCCGGCGCTCAGGTCCAGCGCAGGATGTTCCTACGCCAGGCGTAGAGGATGCCGAGGGCGAGCACCGCCACGAACACCGCCATCTCCACCACCGTGACCAGGCCGAAGCCGGGCCTGTCGAAGACCACCGCCCACGGGAAGAGGAACACCGCCTCGACCGCGAACAGCACGTACAGATAGGCGTAGACGTAGTAGCGGATCTGCATCTGCGCCCAGTCCGCGCCGACCGGGTCGAGCCCGCACTCGTAGCTGGTCCGCTTGCCGAACGGGTCGGCCGGACGGGCGGGACGTAACACCCGGTTGGCCGAGAACGCCGTCACAAAGAACAGGACACTGACGAGCAGCAAGAGCCCGAGCGTCGCGTACGAGCCCAGGTAACCGGTCACATCGGGAGCCTACCGCCCACCCGAACGGGCCGTCCCAAACACGTTACGGATTTGTTTCCGGGTGGGACTAGTGCACCGAGGCAACTGTTAACGAACATTGGACATCCACCCATGGCACCGGAGGACAGATGGCCCGCGTGAAGGTATCGCCCGAACGCCGGGCTGCGGGGCGACCTCCCGCGCCCCTGCTGGTGACCTCGCTCGCGCTCGGGCTGCTCGCGGCGCTCGCCGCAGCTCCGACCCTCGCCAGCGCGGCGGTGCCGCACACCCACCCGATCGCCGCCATGACGGAGTCGGCGCCCGAACCCGATCCGGACCCGGAGACCAGTCCGGCGGAGGAGCCCACCCCGACCGAGGATCCGGGCGGCGATCCCGCGCCTACCGACCCGGCCCCGGCGACCACCGCGCCACCACCGGAGACGACGCCGCCGGCGCCTCCGCAGACCACCGCGCCGAACGTGCCTTCGGCGCCGACAACCACCGCTCCCGCCCCGGGCGGCAGCACCAGGACGCCGACGCCCGGACCGCCGGCGCCCCCGGTGCCCCCGGTCAACCCGCCCGCGCAAGGTGGCACGCCGGCGCCGAGCCCACTGGGCGTGCAGGTGACCACCGAGGACGTCACCCTCCCCGAGGCGTACTGGAACGCGACAAGCACCACCACCACGCTGCGGGTCACCGTGGCGAACACAGGCACCGCCGCGCAGCGGGTCCGGCTGTCGTACACCCTGCCGGCGGGGCTCAGCGACGCCGGGACGAAGGGGTGCGTCGCCGCGGGCGGTGGCGCGTACCGCTGCGGGGCCTGGACGGCCGAGGCGGGCGTCCGGTTCAGCAGCCTGATCCGGCTGCGGGTCGCCGGCAACGCCTGGGAGCGGATGCCGCTCAGCGGCTCCGTGCAGGTCGTCGCGGACGCGCCGGGGGTGCCCGGCGAGGTGGCCGACGACCAGGGCTTCGCGGTGCTGTTCCCGCCCGGCCCGCCGGTGCCCGGGATCTCGCTGGCCGCGGACGAGGTCGCGTTCGACATCAGCGGCGCGGCGAGCACCCTCGCGGTGCGGCTGGTCAACACCGGCACGGTGGACGCCGCCGGCCTGGTGGAGGTGATCCTGCCGGCCGGGGTGAGCGTGCCGACCCCACCGGCGGGTTGCGTGGCGGTCGAGGCGTCCCGCACCCGGTGCGACGCGGGCCTGTTGGCGGCCGGCGAGACCCGCGAGCTGCGGCTGCCCGTGGAGGCGACCGCCCAGGCCCAGCGGGAGGCGCCGCTGTCCGGGGCGGTGATCGGTCAGCTCGACCCGCGCAACGGCGCGACCCGGCGGGTGCAGATGAGCTTCCGCATCACCGCGGCGGCAGCGCTGGCCACGCCTGTCGTCTCGCCGCCCGCGCCGACCGGCTCCCAGGGCGTACTCCCGGCGGGCGCCACCACCGACGACGACGGTGGCATGACCTCGGTGCAGCGCACCGCGGTCATCCTGATCGCGGTCTCCGCGCTGCTGGTGGTGCTGGCCCTCACGCTCGCGACCACCTCGCTGCGCCGCCGCCTCGGCGGGTCGGCGGCCGAGCCCACCGCTCCGCCCACCGACTGACCGATCGACGACCCGGGCCGTCCCCGGCCGGCGTCGCGGCCGGCCGGGGACGGTGATCTGAATTACGGCGGGCGGGGCGAAACACCGCAATATTGGGCATATTCGGCGTTGATCGGGTCTCAGTCGGCGGACCTCCGGGGAGGGACGGGGGTCCGTTCGACGTAGGCTCTCAGTGAGGAACGACAGCGGACCGGACCAGCCTGGGGCGGTGCGGTACAGCGTTGCGTCAGGGAGGTCCCGTGGCCGGGCAGGGCGAGGTCCCGCAGTCGCGAACGAAGGTGGCACAGTGACCAAGCAGATCCGTCAACTCGACCGAGTGGTCATCCGGTTCGCCGGTGACTCCGGCGACGGCATGCAGTTGACCGGCGACCGGTTCACCTCGGAGACGGCACAGCTCGGCAACGACATCTCCACGCTGCCGAACTTCCCCGCCGAGATCCGGGCTCCCGCCGGCACCCTGCCCGGCGTGTCGAGCTTCCAGGTGCACTTCGCCGACTACGACATCCTCACGCCTGGCGACTCCCCTCACGTGCTGGTGGCGATGAACCCGGCCGCCCTCAAGGCCAACCTGGCCGACCTGCCGCGCGGCGCGGACATCATCGTCAACACCGACGAGTTCACCAAGCGCAACCTGGCCAAGGTCGGCTACCAGAGCAGCCCGCTTGACGACGACTCGCTGGCCGGCTACGTCGTGCACCCGGTGGCCCTGACCTCGATGACTGTCGGGGCGCTTACCGAGTTGCAGGTGTCCAAGAAGGACGCCGAGCGGTCGAAGAACATGTTCGCCCTCGGCCTGCTCTCCTGGATGTACTCGCGACCGTACGAGTCGACCCTGCGGTTCCTGGAGCGTAAGTTCGCGGCCCGCCCCGAGCTGGTCGCCGCGAACGTTGCCGCCTTCCGGGCCGGCTGGAACTTCGGCGAGACCACCGAGGACTTCGCGGTCCGCTACGAGGTCAAGCCGGCCAAGATGCAGCCGGGCACCTACCGCAACATCACCGGCAACGCCGCGCTCTCGTTGGGCCTGGTCGCCGCCGGGGTCCGCTCCGGGCTGCCGGTCTTCCTCGGGGCGTATCCGATCACGCCGGCGTCGGACATCCTGCACGAGCTGAGCAAGCACAAGCGCTTCGGTGTGCTGACCATGCAGGCCGAGGACGAGATCGCTGCGGTCGGGGCGGCGTTGGGCGCGTCGTACGGCGGGGCCCTGGGGGTGACGACCACGTCCGGTCCGGGTGTGGCGCTCAAGAGCGAGACGATCTCGCTGGCGGTGGCGTTGGAGCTGCCGCTGGTGATCGTGGATGTGCAGCGGGCCGGCCCGTCGACGGGGATGCCGACCAAGACCGAGCAGGCCGACCTGAACATGGCGTTGTACGGGCGGCACGGCGAGGCGCCGGTCGCGGTGATCGCGCCGAAGTCGCCGTCGGACTGTTTCTTCGCGGCGTTGGAGGCGGCCCGGATCGCGTTGACGTATCGGACGCCTGTGATCCTGCTGTCGGACAACTACGTGGCGAACGGCTCGGAGCCGTGGCTGCTGCCCGACGTGGAGTCGCTGCCCGACCTGCGGGTCGAGTTCGCCACCGAGCCCAACGGCGACGACGGCACCACCTTCCTGCCGTACCTGCGCGATCCGGAGACCCTGGCCCGGCCGTGGGCGATTCCGGGCACGGCGGGGCTGGAGCACCGGATCGGTGGGCTGGAGAAGGCCGACAAGACCGGTGACATCTCGTACGACCCGGCGAACCACGACTTCATGGTGCGTACCCGGGCGGCCCGGATCGAGACGATTCCGGTGCCGGACATCGAGGTGGAGGACCCGGACGGCGACGCCCGGGTGCTGGTGCTGGGCTGGGGCTCCACGTACGGCCCGATCGGCGCGGCCTGCCGCGGGGTGCGCCAGCGCGGGCTGTCCATCGCCCAGGCGCACCTGCGGCACCTCGCCCCGATGCCGGCCAACCTCGGCGAGGTGCTGCGCTCCTACGACAAGGTGGTCATCCCGGAGATGAACCTGGGTCAGCTCGCCCACGTCATCCGGGCCCGCTACCTGGTCGACGCGATCAGCTACAACCAGGTCCGCGGTCTGCCGTTCACGGCCGCCGAGCTGGAGACGACGCTGGAAGAGGTCCTGAAGAATGTCTGAGCCTGTCGCTCTCAAGCTCACCGCGAAGGACTTCAAGTCCGACCAGGAGGTGCGGTGGTGCCCCGGGTGTGGTGACTACGCGATCCTGGCGGCGATCCAGCAGTTCATGCCGGAGTTGAACATTCCGCGGGAGCGGACGGTGTTCGTCTCCGGGATCGGCTGCTCGTCGCGTTTCCCGTACTACATGAACACGTACGGGATGCACTCGATCCACGGTCGTGCGCCGGCGATCGCGACGGGCCTGTCGGTGTCCCGGCCGGATCTGTCGGTGTGGGTGGTGACCGGTGACGGTGATGCGTTGTCGATCGGCGGTAACCACCTGATCCACGCGCTGCGGCGCAACGTCAACCTCAAGATCCTGTTGTTCAACAACCGGATCTACGGTTTGACCAAGGGTCAGTACTCGCCGACGTCCGAGGTCGGCAAGGTCACCAAGTCGACGCCTGCCGGCTCGGCCGACGCGCCGTTCAATCCGCTGTCGCTGGCCCTCGGCGCGGAGGCCAGCTTCGTCGGTCGGACCATCGACTCCGACCGCAAGCACCTGCAGTCGGTGCTGCGGGCGGCCGCCGAGCACGAGGGTTCGGCGTTCGTGGAGATCTACCAGAACTGCAACATCTTCAACGACGGGGCGTTCGAGCAGCTCAAGGACCCGTCCACCCGGGACGACTACCTGATCCGCCTGGAGCACGGGCAGCCGATCACCTTCGGTGCCGACGGGCAGTTCTGCGTGGTGCACCCGCCGGGCGCGTTCGGGCTGGAGGTCCGGGAGACCAGCTCGGTGCGCCCGGAGGAGATCGTCGTGCACGACGCGACGGTCACCGACCCGGCGTACGCGTTCGCGCTGTCCCGGCTGCCCGGCCTGGACCTGCGCAACACCCCGATCGGGGTGTTCCGGTCCGTGGACCGGCCGTCCTACGACAGTGTGGTCCAGGACCAGCTCGCGGCCGCCAGGGCGACTGTCACCGAGACCCCCGAGCAGCAGCTCGCCGGTCTGCTGGGCAGCGGCGACACGTGGACGATCCTCTGACCCGTCCGACCTGAACGACAGCGGCCGTCCCCGAATCCGGGGGCGGCCGCTGTCGTCGTGCCGTACTGCCTCAGCGCCTGGCGGAGACGGGGGTCCAGAGGTTGTCGATCTCCTTCTCGCTGGCCGCGAGGCTGGCCTCGTGCAGCGGGATCAGCCCGGCCATCGCCGGCACCGACGGCGCGAGGGTCAGCTCCGTGCTGATGAAGCGCGGTTGCAGGCCGGTCATCGACAGGCCGTGCGGAAGCCACTGCTCCGCGTGGTCCCAGCCGTGCCGCGGGGTGCCCTCGCCGTAGCCGCCACCCCGGGTCGCCAGCACCACGAACTCGCGGCCGCCGAGCAGACCCTCCTGGGTCGTCGGGTCGTGCGACAGGCCGGGGACGAGCAGATGGTCGACCCAGGACTTGACGCTGCTGGGGACGCCGAAGTTGTAGAGCGGCAGCCCGAGAAGCACCACGTCGGCCTGCTTCACCTCGTCGACGATTCGCTCGCTGAGCTCCCAGGACTCGCGCTGGGCCGGGGTGTGCTGGTCCGGCGGCGTCATCCGCGCCAGCCCGCCTTCCGAGTCCAGGTGCGGCAACGGCTCGGCGCCCAGGTCACGGTAGGTCACCGTGCCGTCGGGGTGTGCCGCGCGCCAGGCGGCGGCGGCGCGGGCGGTGAGTCGCCGGCTGACCGACCAGTCGCCCCGGATGCTCGAATCGATATGCAGCAGGTTCATGATTCCTCCTCCAAGGATCGTCTGTGTTGCACCAACTATTTATAGCAGGCAGATGTTCCAAGGCGTCGGTAGACTGGGTCACATGTCCGCGCTGCCGTTGAACCCCTCGGAGCACCGCTCAGGTGCCCTGTTGGATCACCTGGCCCGGCGGATGCGACTGCGGGCCGAGTCGGTGCTCGCGCCCCTGGGCCTGCGGCCCCGGCATCTGGTCGCGCTCACGGTGCTGCGCGCGGGCGGTGGCACCAGCCAGCAGGCGCTCGCCACCACCCTGGAGATGGACAGCACCAACATCGTCGGGCTGCTCAACGACCTCGAAGCGAAGGAACTTGTCGAGCGGCGGCGGTCACCCCAGGACCGTCGACGACACGTCGTCGAACTGACCGAAGATGGTGCAAAACGCCTCAAAGAGGCGGAATGTGCCCTCGCCGGTGCCGAGGACGAGGTGTTGGGGGCGCTGGAGCCGGCCGAGCGGGAGACGCTCTACGAGCTGCTCAGGCGTGCCGCCACCACGACACCGATCAGTTGCAGCGCGGCGATCGACGAGGAGCCCGACGCCTGCTGACGCGCGCCAGCGTCAGACAGTCGCCGTGGACTGCGGCCGGTCGTCGCGGACGTGCACAAGCATGTCGCCGGTCTCGATCACCGCACCGGCCCGGTCGGCGAGGGTGACCACCTTGCCCCGCCGGACCAGGGCGATCACCAGCGAGTCCAGCTCACGCGGCGAGCGACCCACCTCGTCCCGTTCGGCCGAACGCATCGCCAGCGCCATGCCCTGCCCCGGCGTGAGCAAGTCCTCCACCACGTCGATAAGCGGCGGTGCCGAGGTGGACAGGCCGAGCAGGCGGCCGGCGGTCGCCGAGGAGACGATCACGTGGTGCGCGCCGCTCTGCTTGAGCAGCGGGGCGTTCTCCGCCTCCCGCGCCGCCGCGATGATCCGGACCTGCCCGGCGGTGAGCTGCCGAACGGTAAGCGCCACCAGCACCGAGGCGTCGTCACTGTCAGTCGCGATGATCACGGCCTTCGCGTTCTTGACATGAGCCTCGTTCAGCACCGACGACCGCGTGGCCGAACCCTCGATGGCCACCAGCCCGGCCGACGTGGCCTGCCGCAGGGCGACGCTGCTGCGCTCCACCACGACGATCCTCGACCGGTCCAGGCCATTCTCCATCAGAGCGTTGACCGCGCTGCGTCCCTTGGTGCCGTAGCCGCAGATGATGACGTGGTCCTTCACGACTCTCCTCCACCGCGACAGGCGACGGCCGGTCCGGTACTGCTCGGTCAGGACTTCCAGGGTGGTGCCGACCAGGATGATCAGGAAGAGCACCCGGGCCGGGGTGACGAACAGGACGTTTACCAGCCGGGCCGACGGCGCCGCGGGGGTGATGTCCCCGTAGCCGGTCGTGGAGAGCGAGACGACCGCGTAGTAGAAGCAGTCGAGCAGGGTGAGGCCGTCCTCGTTGACGTCGCGGTAGCCGTCCCGATCCAGGTAGACCGCCGCCACCACGGCGAAGACCAGGCCCAGGGCGGCAGCGAGCCGGAGGCTCAGCGCGCTCAGCGGGCCCCGGCGCTGCGCGGGAAAATGGATCACCGTCGAACCTGTTCCGCCGCCGTCGCCTGCACGACCACAACATAGCGGGTACGTCGTGGACTGAGCGCCCGGGTCGCGCCGACGCACCACCGCCAACGGCCGACCCGATCCGCAGGGGTCGGTAGGCAGGGCCGACAACCGGCATGATGGGGGTGTTCCTCCGACGACCGCGAGAGCGAGGTCCGCATGTCGTTGCTGCGACGAGTTATCGGCGGGGTGCTGCGCCGGCTGCGCCAGAGCCAGGGCCGCACACTGCGCGAAGTGGCCGCGTCCGCCGGGGTCTCCGTGCCCTATCTGTCCGAGGTCGAGCGGGGCCGCAAGGAGGCCTCGTCGGAGGTGCTCGCGGCGATCTGCCGGGCACTCGGCATCCGCCTGTCCGACCTGCTCGAACAGGCCCGCGACGACCTGCGCCGGGTCGAACCGCGCATCCCCGCCGCGCCCCGGGCGGCGCTGGCCCGGCTGGAGCGGGTGCCGTCGGCGCGCACCGAGACCGGTTCGACCTTCCGGATCGGCTTCCAGCCGAGTGGCTCGACGCCACCCGTGGCCGCCGTCCCGGCCCCCGTCCGGCAGCCGGCCGGGCCGGTGCTGCGGCTGGGCGGGCCGATCCTGCACGTCGGCGGTCCGGCATCGGCGGTCGGGTCGACAGTCGGCGGGGCAGGGCTGCGGGTTCGGCTGATCGCCTCCGCGCCGGCCGGGCGCTCCGGCCCGCGTACCGCCAAGATGCTGGCCTGCCGTCGGGCCCGGGCGGGCCGGCGGCGGCTGACCCTGGTGTAGGCCGGCCGGGTTCTGCCCTGGGCGGATCTGCCGGCGGCAGAATCCCTGGCCGGCGGCCGGGCGTCGCCGCACGCTTGAGGGGCCGGTCCCCCGGGCGGTCCCCCGCCCGCCGGCACGGTGGAGGGCGGCGGCAGATGATCGGGTACGGCGTGCTGATGCGGGACGGCGGACAGCCGACCTTCGGTGATCAGGTGTTCGAGCGGCTGTTGCGGGAGCGGATCGTCTTCCTCGGCAGCGAGGTGACCGAGGAGTCGGCCAATCAGATCTGCGCGCAGATCCTGCTGCTCGCCGCGGAGGACGCCGACCGGGACATCTACCTCTACATCAACTCGCCGGGCGGCTCGGTGAGCGCCGGAATGGCGGTGTACGACACGATGCGCTACGTCCGCAACGACGTGGCCACCCTGGCGCTCGGGTTCGCCGGCTCGATGGGGCAGTTCCTGCTGTGCGCGGGCGCGGCCGGCAAGCGGTTCGCGCTGCCGCACTCGCGGATCATGATGCACCAGCCCTCCGGTGGGATGGGCGGCACCGCCGCGGACATCACCATTCAGGCGGAGAACATGCTGCACGTGAAGCGGACGATGCAGGAGCTGATAGCCCAACACAGTGGACGGACGCTCGACGAGATCCAGCGGGACTGGGACCGGGATCGCTGGTTCACCGCCGAGCAGGCCCAGGAGTACGGCCTCATCGACCGGGTGCTCGCCCGAGCCGAGCAGCTACCGGCAGACTGACCCGACGCGGCAGGCACCCCCGGGTGGTGCCCGTTGGTTAGGGTCACGTCTATGCGTCGACTGATCCCTACCCTTTCGATTGCCCTCGCCGCCGTCCTCGTGGCCGGCTGCGGCACCACCTCCGACGACACCGGAGGGTCCGGGCCCTCCGCCGCGCCCGCCACGACCAAACTCGAACCGGTCGCCGCCGTCCGGCAGGCCATGGACCGCAGCCTCGCCGGCACGGTCACCATGGACGCCTCGGTCAAGGCCGGCAACCAGTCGATCACCCTCAGCGGCAAGATGGACCCCGCCGCCAAGGCGATCCACGTCACCGGCAACGCTCCGGAGCCCATCGAGGCCCGGCTGATCGGCGACGCCGCCTACATCAAGTCGGACTCGCTCGACGGCGACAAGCCCTGGATGAAGATCGACCTCAACAAGCTCCGGCCGGCCAGCTCGCTGCGCCAGTCGTTCGACCTCAAGGCGCAGACCGGCATCATCGGCGGCATCGTGACCGCCCAGGAGGTGAGCCCCGGCCACTACAGCGGCACCGCCGACCTGAACAAGGCCGCCGAGGCCGCCGGCCCGGACGGCGGCATGCGCGACGGCCTGGAGTCCACTGCCAAGCTGGCGAAGGACCCGAAGGCGATCCCCTTCGAGGCGACCGTCGACGCCGACGGCCGGCTCACCGCGCTGTCGTACACGATCGCCACGAAGAGCGTCGGTGCTCTCGTCACGGACATGAAGATGAGCGGCTTCGGCGAGCAGGTCTCGGTGACCGCGCCGCCCGCCGGCGACACCGAGGCGGCCTCCGCGGAGATGTACAAATTCCTCTGACCCCACGACGACGCGGTGCCCTCCGGACGATCCGGAGGGCACCGCTGTTTTCTGGGGTCTGCTGTGGGCCTGCGCGGTAACGTTTCGCCGCGCTGTCCCGTCCTTGGGGTGACAACCACAAGGAGGATCCATGTTCGCCGCTTACGTGACAGTCACCATCATCGCTTCGGTCTTCACCGCCATCGCCGCGGTCACCTACCTGATCGGCCACGACTATCCCAAGGCCCAGGCGGACATGAAGCGGGTGCCTCATTCGTGGCTGCCGGTGCTGGGCCTGTTGCTGGCGGCGGGCTCGGCGGGACTGCTGGTCGGGTTCGCCGTGCCACTGCTGGGGACACTCGCGGCCGTGGGCCTCGTGCTGTATTTCGTCGGCGCGCTGATCGCGCACCTGCGGGTCGGGTCTCGCAAGCTCCTGGGCTGGGCGGTCTTCTTCGTCACCGTGCTGGCCGCGCTGGCCGTGAACCTGGCCTACCGCCTCTAGGTGGGCTTCCGAGCCGCCCTGCTCCGCTACGAGTACGAGCCGATCGGTGTGGCGTCGTCCCGGGTGGGGCCGACGGCCAGACGGTCCCCGATGGTGCGCTGGAACTCCTGGAAGGCGGTCAGGTCGGTGAGGCCGTCGCCGTCGACCACGTGAACGAAGGTGACCCCGTCGGCCAGCCGGAAGGCGCTGTACCGCAGGCCGGGCGGTGCCGTGGCCGCCAGTTCGGCGAAGACGTTCTCAATCAGACGCTGGTTCTCGTCTGCCGCGTCGGGCTTGGTCTCGTAGCGGATCACTGTTGCGCTCATCGGGCCCTCCCTGCTGGTTTCACTGTCACTGGTACTGACCGCGCGAAACCTGGAAACTCATCGCCACGACTACTCCGGCCCCTGGCGGCTGTGTGCTGGGCCTGACCCCCGGTGCGCGGCGTGCTGTCATTGCGGGGGAGCACTCCCCGGACTCGGCATCGCGTCGTAGGACGTGGTCCTGGGCCGGGGGCTCTGGTTGCCCGTCAGGAGCCGATCGAGGAGATGCCGTGAACCTGGAGGACGAGTTCGCGCAGTACCGGGGTGAGCTGGTCGCGCACTGCTACCGGATGCTCGGCTCGCTGCACGACGCGGAGGACGCGGTCCAGGAGGCGTACCTACGTGCGTGGCGGGGGTTCGCCGAGTTCGAGCAGCGCTCATCGGTGAAGACCTGGCTCTATCGGATCGCTACGCGGGTCTGTCTGAACGCGTTGCAGCACAGCAGCCGTCGGATGGTGCCGTCAGCGTTGGGGGCCCCTGGCACCGATCCCGACCACCTGGAGGCGCAGGCGCTGGAGGCGACCTGGCTGGAACCGTTCCCGGATCTCATGCTGAACGCCGACCCGGCCCTCGTCGTGGGGACCCGGCAGAGCCTCAGACTGGCGATGGTTGCCGCGCTGCAGCACCTGCCACCGCGGCAGAGAGCAGTACTGATTCTGCGGGAGGTCCTCGCGTGGCAGGCGTCCGAGGTGGCGGAGCTGCTCGATACGACGACAGCGGCGGTGAACAGTTCGCTCCAGCGGGCGCGTGCGGAGCTGGCCAAGCTGGCACCGGCCGAGGAGCAGTTCAGCGAACCGGACGAGCCCGCCCGCCGTGCGCTGCTCGACCAGTACGCCACGGCCTTCGAGAAGACCGATCTGGTCGCGTTGGAAGGTCTGCTGACCCAGGACACCCGGTGGGAGATGCCGCCGATCCCCACCTGGTTCGACGGTCGCAAGGACGTACTGCGCCTGCTGACGGCGAAGCTGCTGCCCGGGGACGGGCAGCGCATCATGGTGGAAACCTCAGCGAACGGTCAGCCCGCGTTCGCCTGCTACACCCGCGGACGAGACGGCACCTTCCACGCGCACACGCTGCAGGTGCTGACCCTGAGCAAGGCCGGCGTCTCCGCGGTGCTGGCGTTCCACCGAGCCGACCTGTTCCCCCTCTTCGGACTGCCGATCGACAGGCATTCGCAGGAGTGAAGGCGCCAGGCCAGCACCGGGCCGCACGGTCAATCACCCGGCAGGTGTCCACTCGCCTACTTGTCGCTGACGAAGGTCCCGCGTCCGGTGAACGTGACGACCAACCCGCGCTCCCGGAGCAGTCGCACTGCCGACCGGACCGTGCCGCGAGCGACGCCGTACTCCTGCTGGAGCGTGGACTCACTCGGAAGGGGCTGGCGCGGCTTGAGCTTCCCGCTCTCGATTTGCTTGGCGAGGGCATCCGCGAGCTGGACATAGAACGGCACCGGAGACATCTCGTCAACCATGATCCGCAGCCTATGGACGGGCCGCACAGGATGTGCGTCGGGTACAGGCTGCCCGTCCTAGACGTGGTATACAGGCTGTACAGGTTGGTCTACGGTGGGTTGCAGAGAAGCGACCGGCTGTGGGAGGTCAGGTGCGAATAGTCCGGTTCGACGATTACGTGCTGTCGGTGGCGATGACCCTCGCGCGCCGGCACCGGCCGGTCTGGTCGTGGAAGCGGTGGCGGAACGTCTGCCGATGCGGCGCCGAACTGCCCTGCCGCTCCCGTCACCGCATTCCGATCCACCGGGGGCACTGGCCGGGTGAGGGCCGATGACCCGGCACGGACCGATCCTGCCCCTCTGGCTGTGCGAGACGTGCGACAGGCCGTGGCCCTGCGCCATCCGCCGAGAGGAACTGTTGGGCGAGTACGCCGACTCGTCGTTCACGCTGGCCGTCTACATGGGCACGCTTCTGGTGTCCGCCGAGCGGGACATGAGCTGGGCTCCGCCGGGCGCGCTCCGCCTCCGCTTCCTCGCCTGGCTGCCGTGAACGCGCTCAACCCCGGCGACCTGCTGCTGATTGGGCCGGCATGCTCGCCGCAGTTCACCGGAGACCGTGCGCTGCGACTCCGGCTCGTGTCCGTCGGGGAGATCGACCCGTACAGCGGCTGGATGTGGTTGACGGGCTACGTCCTGGATGTCAGGGGTGACGCCACCGCCAAGCGGGAGCTGTACGTCCAGCGCGCCGGCATCGTGGTCGAGAGGAGGGCTCCGGCTCCAACGCTCGTGGGTCGGAAACCGTACGCCAAGCCTCGCCCCAGACCCGCCCGCGCACGAACCGCCTAGCACCACGAGAGTGCGATCCCCCATCGTTCCTCGTTGTCCGCCCTGATCGCCGCTCAGCTAGACGAGTAATTCCTGACCCTGGCTGGGGCGGTGGGCGCAGCTGGCGGCCGGCGGTGACCGTCTGTCACCTGCGTGGGGGCGGACGCGGTCGTCAGCGGTATACCTCAGAGTCATATTCATACCTCTGAGGTATACCGCTCAACAGCACATCGACACGGCCGGCAACCACAGCGGATCGCCAGCGCCCTCCGCCGCAGCCCCAGCCCCGTCTTGACCTAGGGCTTGGGTCCGCAGCTCCATCTCGTCGACGATGGCGCCGGCCTGGGCGCGGACGCCCGCCGCCGCGCCTCCGGTCGCCTCGTGCAGGGCGGCCAGCGCGTTGAGCGCGCGGGCCTGAACCAGACGTTGTCCCGATTCGTCGGCCAACCGGGCCGCCTCGCCGGCCGCCGCGAGCGCCTCGCCGAGTCGCTCCAGTCGGGCGAGCGCGCACGACTCAAGCAGGCGTACGCGGGGCAGATCGAGCGGGCTGGACGCGGTGGCCAGCTCGCCGGCCCGCTCGAGCCACGGCAACGCCGCACGGGGTCTGTCGTCGGTCAGGCGCACCGCTGCCTCGCCGATCAGCACCTGGGTCATCGACTCGGCGAGGCCGAGCCGGTCGGCTACCCGGTGCGCCGCGGCGAGCTGCGCCCTGGCTTCGGTGATCCGGCCGGCGGCCCGGTCCAGGTTGGCCAGTCCGACCAGGGAGGCCACCAGGCAGCTCTGGCTCTCGGCGCGCTCGGCCAGCTCGATCGACTCCGCGAAGGCCGATCGGGCGAGCGCGCTGCGACCGAGGTCGCTGTGTACGTGGCCGAAGACTTCCATGATCATCGCGCGGGCGTACATCGAGCCGGTCTCGGCGGCCACGAGCAGCGCTTCCTCCAGTAGCGACAGCGCGGGGGCGAACCGGGCCCGTTCCCGGTTCACCAGGGCGAGGTTGACCAGCACCAGGGAGCGCAGGTGCGGATCCACCCGACGGGCGAGCGGCAGCGCCGCCGTCAGCGCCTCGTCGGCTTCCGGCAGCCGGCCCAGGGTGATGTGGGCGGAGGCCAGGCTGTTGAGGCAGGCCGCCTCGCCTCGCACGTCGTCCAGTTCGCGATAGAGGGCCGCCGCCTGGCGGTAGTGGGCCTGTGCCTCCTTGAGGTGCCCCATCTGCTTGAGGACCAGCCCGACGCCCTGGACCGCCTGGGCCTGCCCCGCTCGCCACCGCGCGTAGGCGGCGACCCGACCCGCCTCGCTGAACTCGCTGAACGCGCCCGGCAGCTCGGCTATCCGCCATTTGGCCCGGCCGAGTGACACCCGCATCGCGGCCTGCCCCAACAGGTCACCGTCGAGCTCGGCGGCCAGCAGCGCCGTACCCGCCACGCGGATGTAGTCCGCCGCCGGGCGGCGATGCAGGAGGAAATCCCGCAGCGCGTCGACAAGCAGCCAGGCGTAGCGGCGTGGCCCGCTCTCCGCGACGTGGGCGATCACCACCGCCATGTCCTCCCACTCGCCGTCAAACCACGCCTGGGCCGTGGCCGGGTCGGAGAACCGCCGCGCCTCGACGATGGCGTCGACCGGTCCGAGCGGCGGCCGCGGCACGTACCACCCGCTCACCCGGGCCGCCGCGACCGCACTGCCGAGATAGTGGTCGAGCATCCGGCGAAGCCCGGCCAGTCGGTTCCCCTCGGTCTCCTCCAGACCGAGGCGCTGCGTGACGTACTCGTGAATCAGGTCGTGCCAGCCGAAGCGCCCGGCCCCCGTCTGACGGACGAGATGCAACCGAGCCGCGGCCCGTAACGCGTCTTCCACGGTTCCCGCGTCCAGACCGGAACCGGCCGCCACCGCGGCGACCGAGCGGGCAGTTCCGGGCGCCAGGCCGACGGCGCGCAGCACCGCCTTCTCGGCGTCGGACAACACGCTGTAGGACGCGTCGAGCGCCGAGCGGACGGCGGTCCCTTCAACCCCCTCGACCCGCAGCCGGGCGAGCCGTCCGCGCTCCACGAGTTCCGACACCAGCCGGCCGACGCTGCCCGGGCCGGCGTCCTCGGCGATGCGGGACGCGGCCACGCACAGCGCCAGCGGGAGCCGGTCACACAGCTCGACGAGCCGCGCGACGGCCTCCGGCTCGGCCGACGTCCGCGCCGCGCCGACCGCCCGGCCGATCAGGGCGACCGATTCCCCCGGCGCCAGCACATCGCAGCTGAGCACCCGGGCCCCGGTAGTGGCCGCCAGTCCGGTCAGCCGGTCGCGGCTGGTCACCAGGGTCGACGAGTGGGTGGTGCCGGGCAGCAGATCCCGGATCTGCCCCGCGTCGGCGACGTCATCGAGGACGAGGAGGATCTTCCGCTCCGAGAGAAGCGTGTGGTACTGCGCCGTCTGGCCGGCGAGGGTCGGCGGGATGTCCTGCGGACGGCAACCGAGACCCTGCAGGAGGAGCGGGAGCGCCTCGGCGACGCCCATGCGCTCGCCGCCGTCGAAGCCGCGCATGTCCAGAAAGAGCTGGCCGTCCGGGAAGTCGCCGGCCGAGGCGTGTGCCCAGCGCAACGCCAGAGTGGTCTTGCCGGCACCGGCCGGACCGGTGATCACGACGACCGGCTCGCCGGTGCGGTGGAGTTCGTCGAGCTGGCCGAGTTCTTCCGCGCGGCCGACGAAGAGGGTCGTCACGGCCGGCAGCTGCCGGGGCACGAGCGGGCCGCCGGGGCCGATGGTCGGTTCCGGCGCGGCGGCCCTCCCGGGAGCCAGGTCCGGCAGCGTTCCCGCCAACACCTGCAGCTGGAGCCCGGCAAGCCGGGTGGAGGGCTCGATACCCAGCGTCTCGACGAGCGCACCCCGGAAGGTCGAGAAGACCTCCAGCGCCTCGGCCGAGCGGCCGTCGCGGTAGAGCGCCTCCATGAGCAGGGCGTGCGGACGCTCCCGCAACGGATGGTCCCGGACGAGCCGGGTCAGTTCGGCGACGGATTCACCGTGCCGGCCCAGGGCTATCGTCGCCTCGAGCCGACCCTCGGTCGCCACGGCCCGCAGTTCCTCCAGCCGTTGCCGCTCCGGGGCCGCGGCCAGATCGGGAATCGGTGCCCCGCGCCACTCGCCGAGCGCCCGGTCGAAGCCGTCGAGCGCCTCGACCCAGTTCCGCAGCGCCGCCGCCTTCGTCGCCGCTTCCAGGGACTGCTCGAACTCCAGGATGTCGATCCGGGCCGGATCGACGCTGATCAGGTAACCGGGGCTTCGGGTGATGACGGCGCCGGCCGCATCCGGTCCCAGCAGCCGTCGGATCTCGGCGATCAGGGAACGCACCCGCGCGGCCGCCGCCACCGGCGGCCGGTCGCCCCAGAGCGCGTCCACCAACCGGCCGACGGAGACCACATGATTTGCGTCGAGCAACAGCGCCGTGCACAGCGTCCGCTGCTGGCTGGTCAGCGTCAGCAGGCGATCGCCGATGCTGACCTCGAGCGGGCCCAGCAGCCTAAAACTGAGCGCCTCTAAGGACATGGGCTGAAGATACGACCACCGAATCTTGGTGTCACTGTCCGCACCGTCACAACGCAACGGTCCGGATGGCCGCCGCCGGCCGGTCGGCCGACGGCGGCCTAACGGCCGGTGGTCGCATCGAAGGGCAGCCGGAGGGCGGTCATCGTGCCCAGGTCGGCGTTGGTCAGTCGGACGCCCTCGAGTTCGGCGTCGGTCAGCGACCGGCGAAAGATCCGGAACTCGTCCAGCGAGCCGCTGAGTGGTTCACCACCGCCGGGCTTGCCGCCGAGCTGGAAACCGTCCACCGCGAACGCGTCGCCGTAGGTCGGGGAGCCCACCGGGACGACGCTGCTGCCCCGGGTGACGCCGTCGATGATCAGCGACAGGGTGCCGGCCGAGCGCCGCAGGGCGACGTGGTGCCACCGGTTGTCGCCGAAGGCCGCGGCCGAGGAGGTGTCGGGTGCGGAGACCGTCGTCGTCGCGGTCTCGGTCTGGAGGAGGACGTACAACCGATCCTGGGCGGGCTGGGCGCGCAGCCAGAGCTGCCGTCGCGAAGCGCCCACGCCGTACGCCCAGAGCACCACCTGATCGGTCTTGGCGCTGGTCGGGGTGTACCTGAGCCAGGTGGAGACGGTGAAGTCACCCGAACCCAGCGCCGTGGCCGCAACGTATGGCAGTTGCACCGTGCCGCCGGTGCCGCCCACGGTCAGGGCGGCCCCGAACTTGCCGCCGGTCGTGGTGGTCGCCCCGGCGCGTAGGTAGGCGTCGCCACAGTGCACTGACGAGTCGGGGGTCGCCGGGCCGCTGGCCGGGGACGGCACCACCACGTTGTGGGCCTGGGTGTAGGCCGACTCGAAGGTCCACCGCACCGCCGGGTTGTCCTTCGGGTACCTGACGGCCGCCATGGAGCGCAGCTCCGCGGCGCTCAGCGCGCGGTGGTAGAGCCGGAACTCGTCGAGGTTGCCGGTCAGCACGTCGGCACCGTCCGGCCGGGAACCCAGGCGCAGCCCGTCGATCCCGGCCGCCGCGTTCGCGGTGACCGATCCGGTGAGCCCGGCGGCGCTGGCCGGTGTGCCACCGTCCACGCTCAACTGGACCTGTCCACCGGAGCGGGTCAGGGCGAGCAGGTGCCAACCCTGATCACCGAAGGCGGTCGCCGACGAGCCGTCTTTCAGCCCGACGCCGACCTGTCCGGCGTCGGTCTGCACCAGGGCGTACAGCCGATCCTGGGCGGGTTGGGCCCGCAACCAGACCTGCCGCTGCTCAGCACCCAGGCCGTACGCCCAGACCAACACCTGGTTGGGGCTGGCGCTGGACGCCGTGTACTGGAACCAGGTCGTGAAGGTGAAGTCACCGGAGCCGACGTCCAGGGTCGGCCGGAAGGGGGTCTGCACCCCGGGATGGGCACTGTTGACGGCAAGCGCCTTGCTGTCGATGCGGCCGGCCGCCAGGCTCGGCGCGCCGCCGAGCAGGGTGGCGCTCGCGCAGTGCCCGGACACATCGTCCTCGATGGCCACCCGGGTCCGGGTCGGCGGGGTCGCGGCGTCGATTACCTGGAACGGCAGGCGCAGCCCGAGCGCCTTGTTGACCGCGGCCTCGGGATCGTCGTCGAGCACGGCGGTGTTGGCGGCGTACAACTGGTCGAGCTGGTCGCCGGTCAGCGCCTGCCGGTAGAACCGGAAGTCGTCGAGGGCACCGGTGAACGGATCGGCGGCGGTAGCGTCCGGCCGGGCGCCCAGCCGTAACCCCTCGACGCCGTCCTGCGGGCTGCCGGTCACCGAGCCGGCGACACCGGTCGCGGAGCCGGAACGCGTGCCGTCCACGGTGAGGGTGACCTGGCCGCCCGAGCGGACCAGGGACAGGTGGTGCCAGGCCCCGTCGCCGAACCCGGTACCGACGGCATCGGTCACGGCGACAGTGGTCCGACCGCTGACGCCCTGCACCCAGGCGAAGAGCCGGTCCTGCGACGGCTGGGCGCGCAACCACAGCTGTGGCTTGTCGGCGCCGACCCCGTATCCCCAGAACAGCACCTGGTCAGGGCTGGTACTGCCGGCGTGGTAGCTGAACCAGGTGGAGTAGGTGAAGTCGCCGGCACCCGGGTCCACCGTCCTGGCGAACGGGACGTCCAGGTAGTCGCCGGTGCCGTCCAGCGACAGGCCCTGCCCGAACCGGCCGGCAGCCAGCGCCGCGTTGCCACTCAGGTACCCGTCGTTTGCCTCCGGCGTGGCGTCCGGGGTGGTCGGTGCCGCGGCCGGGGAGGTCTGCGGGGAGACCAGACCGGTGAAGGTGCCCGGCAGCCCGAGCTGACTCGGGGTGAGGCGGGTGAACCGGATCTCGTCAGCGGAGAACCCCGAATTTCCGAACTCGTCGGTGTTCGCCCCACCCTCGTAGAGCACGCCGATCTCGCCGTCGGACAGCTCGGCCAGGTCCGAATAACCCGAACGGTCATTGGTGATCAGTCCGTGGGACGGGGTCTTCCACGTCACGCCCTGGTCCGTGGAGTACCGGATCTGCAACAGCTTGCGGTCGGTCGGGTCGGCCGGACCGGAGTAGATCAGGGTGTCTCCGGGCTGGCTCTGGCGGACCGAGCGCAGGGTGAGCACGGCGCCCTGCACATCGGGTCCCACAAGCGAGGGGACCGCGGTGAAGGCGGGCATGGCAGCGTCGGTACTCACCGCCCTGGCGCGGTGGTTGCCGGAACCGCCGATCTGGTTGCGAGCCTCGGCGTAGATGCTCCCGCCGGGCAACTCGGCCACGGACACCTCGCCCGGATTCATCACCCCGGGGACGTACGAGTTGGCCGCCGGACCGGCGTGCCAGGTGGTGCCGTGATCGTCGCTGTAGAGCACACCGGCGTTCACTGTGGTCGAGTCGGGGACCTGGTGGGCACCGACGACGAGGCGGCCGGCGTGGGCGCCGTTCCTGAGCTGGATGCCGTGGGACGGCCCGGTCGCGAACCAACCGTCGGTGCTCCCGCTGAACGTCGTGCCCAGCGCTCTCGGCGCTGACCAGCTGATCCCGTCGTCGTCGCTCTCCTGAAGCCACGGGAGGCGGTCGCCGGTGATCGTCACCGGGTTGGAGGTGCTGATCAGGAAGATCTGGCCGGTGGTCTCGTCGACCACCGGTGCCGCGTTGCCCCGGGTGAACGGGGCGTCGGCGTCGGTGTCACTGCCCGTCAGGACGACTCGGATCGGCCCCCAGGTGCGACCGTTGTTGGTGGAGCGACGCACCACCAGGTCGATGTCGCCGCGGTCCGCACAGGACGGCGACTTGCGCGCCTCGGCGAACGCCAGCAGGCTGCCCGCCGCCGATTTGACCATGGCCGGGATCCGGTAGCAGCCGTAACCGCCGGTACCGCTGCGGAAGAGCACCTGCTGTACGCCGACGGCCGCGGTGGACAGGGTCACCGAGCCCAGCGCCGGGGCGGCGACCCCCGCGCCGGCCCCGAGGACCAGAACCGAGGTCAGCCCTGCGGCAAGCCGCGCCATCCGGCGACGGCGACTTTCACGTGACTTGGGCAAGGCTGATCCGCTCTCTTCGGCTGGTTCGACCACGATCGACGACCGGCGTGCCGTGACCTCGGCGGCCGAGGTCACGGCACGGTCGGCCCTACTGCGGGGTGTAGAAGTCCGGGGTGCCGTTGCGGTCCCGGCACACGATCAGCAGGTAGTCGTCGTTCACGTTGTGGTACGCCAGGATCGTCGGATCGGCGGACTCCGGAACGTCCCCCTGAACCGTCTTGATCCAGTCGCCCCAGACGTCGGTTCCCGTCGCGGTCTCCGTGACCTGGTAAAGCTGACTGTCGGTGCCGCGAACGACCACCGTGGCCCGGCCGGTGGTCGGGGCGATCACCGCGGCCGGCGCACCGGCGAACGCGGGGATCGGCGTCGCCGAGTCCGCGGCGATCGTGCCGGTCGTCTGCCAGTCCGCCGGCCAACCGCCGTTGATGTCCTGAAGCTTCGACACGATGGTGCCGGCGGACGAGCGGGCGAAGACCTGCAGTTGGAAGCCCGGCCGAGCCACCACGGCCGGGGTGCCGGCGAGCCCGTTACCGCCGAGGCTCGTCCAGGACGACAGGGAACCGTCGTCGTAGTACTCGATCGTCTTGACGGCGCCCTGGGTGTCGACTCCGAAGACCCGCAATCCGTTCTGCACCCGGATCGCCGTCAACGTGGCCGTGAGGTCCTGGTCGCCCAGGCTCCGCCAGTACGGCACGGTGCCGGTCTGCGCGTACGCCCACAACCGGCCGTCCACGTCGACGGCGAACTGCACGACCGTCCCGCCCGCCAGTTTCCCGGCGATCGGGGCGGCGGCCATCGAGCCGCCGAGGTTGCTCCACGGGTTCCAGGCCGGGCCGCCCGCAGTCGTCTCGGCGTCCGACCAGATGTTGCCGTCGCGGAACTGCGCCGACACCTGAATCCGACCGTCGGCCAGTGCCGCCAGCGCCGGCGGCCCGGAGAACCGCTCGCCACCGGAGATGACAGTCCACTTCGTGGAGTTGAAGCTGTCCAGATCCGACTGGTGCCCCCAGCGGACGTTGCCGCTGTTGTCGACGTAGGCGTACTCGAGCGCACCCACCCCGCCGGCGACGAGCGGCGGTCCCTGCAGCACCGCCACCGGGGTGTTCAGCGCCACCGGCGTGGCGGGCAGCGGGTCGGCGAACCAGCCCTGCAGGTCGACGACGATGTGGGCGGTGCCGGAGCTGCCGTTGCGGATCCGGATCTTGCCGTCGGTGCCCGGCTTGAGCACCATGGCGTTCTCCCGCCAGACGCCGGCCTTGAAGTCCATCACTGTCGTGCCAGGCTCGGTCTCGCCGACCGGCCACACCTTCAGGTAGCCGGCCGCCACCGGGGTCACCACGACGCTCAGCGCCGCACCGGCGATCCCCCGGGTCGGCAACCCCCAGGTGCCGCCCAGCTGGACGTCGATCGTGCCGTTCGCCGGGACCGGCAGGCCGGCCCCGACCGTACGGGTGTTGACCAGGCGACCGGCCACCGGGCGCAGGCCGGCACCGGCGGTCGGGCTGGCCGAGAAGTAGCCCGTCACGTTGACCATCACGTCGGCCGCGGCGGAACCCTTGTTGGTGATGACCACCTTGCCGGTGCTGGGGAGCGCGAGTACGGCGGCCGACTGGGTGGTGCCGGTCTCGTAGTTCAGCAGCGGGTGGGCACTGCCGCCGGACGGCCCGACCGACAGCCAACCGGCGGTGGTGGCGCCCAGCACGGACACGTTGGCCACGGCGGCGGCGGCACCCGCCGGTACCGGGGTGCCGGTGATCGTCACGGTTCGGCTGCCCCCGGCGGGAATCTTGCCGGCGGTTGTGCCCAGCCCGCTGCGGGTGTCGATCAGGCGGGTCGTGGCGGTCGGCACGAACCCGCCGCCCGTGCTGCCCTGGACGGACTTGAAGTAGCCCTGCGCCTCCAGCACGATGTCGGTCGCGCCGGAGTTGTAGACCGAGATCTTCCCGGTCGCGCCGACCTTCACCACGGCCACGGTCGAGATCTGTTCGCCGACTCCGGCGGACAGCGTGGTCACGTTCGGCCGGGTGATCCCGTCCGGCCAGACCTCGAGGAAGGTCGCCACGGTCGGCTTGAGCGCCGCGACCCGGACCAGGACCGCGCTCACCCCCGAGGTGGGCACCCCGCCGACGCCGAGGGCGGCGACGGTGGTGGTGCTGCCGGCGGCCCGGACGCCCTTGGTCGCGCCGGTCCCGCTGCGGGTGTCCAACAGCACGGCCGTGCCGGCGACCGGTACGAAGTCGCCGCCCCCGCCGGCCGCGTCGGCTCGCGCCGCCGGGGTGTGCACGAGGGCTGTCGCCGGCAGGGCCGACGCCAGCATCGCGGTCAGGGCGATCAGGACGCGTGCCACGTCCCGCCTCCGCCGGCCGGTTGTCAGTGCTCTCATGAAGTCGTTCTCTCCTCGCGATGACGTGTTTCCGGTGGCTGATCGATCGGTCGGCTACGGCTTGGGGGGTTTCTTGGTCGGCCACGCGTCGTGGACGATGTTGAAGACGCAGGTGCTCAGGTTCAGCGCCCCCACCCCGAGCCCGACCCGGTTGCCGAGCGTCCAGTAGCCGACGGCGCCCGAGGTGACCGGCATGACCACACATCGGAGGGTGGCTCGGCCGGCGTTAGCTTTGACGTACCGCAGGGGGTCGGTCAGGTAGTGCTCCGTGACCCAACCGAGCCCGTTGCCGGTCCGCTCGACGACCGGGCCCACCGCCCGCGCCGCAAGCTGTCTGCACTTGCTCAGGTCGAAGTTGTGGACCAGCAGGTCGCTGTCGCCGGCCACCACGTAGAAGGTGTGCAGGGTGTCGACGGTCAGGTTGTAGACCGTCTGGTACCGGTTCTCCTGGTGCAGCGCCAGCACGACCGCGGTGTGGTGGTCGTCGGTCTTGATCCGCGCGCCGGGCACCAGGTCCTTCGCGGTCACCCAGCGGTGCTGGTCGGCCACCCAGAACGGGTGACCGTCGGTCGCGGTGACCGTGCCGGTGGCGTCGCCCGCCGAGCCGTCGGTGTCGACGGTGATCTCGGTCATCGCCTTGCGGCCGTTCCCGGTGATCACGTCGGTGACGGTCTCGGCGGCGGTTCGGCCGGTGGTCGGGTCGGTGGCCTCGACCCGGTCCCCGATCCGTACCTCGCTGATCTGCTTGCTGCCGCCGTCGGCCAGCCTCACCGGCGTGTCGCCGGTGAAGCTGTTGCCGGCTGCCGCGCACGACGCCGAGACGGTCTTCGTGGCGGCACTCGCCGTCGTCTCCGCCGCCGCGCGCCCGGCCGTCCTGGCCGCGCTGACCGCGGCGGTGCCCTCGCCGCCGGTGAACAGGCCGCCGATGTTCACCGCGGTCCAGCCGCAGGCGGCCCAGTCCCGGTCCGCGTAGCTGCGTTGCATGTTCTCGTCGGAGAGGCAGCTGTTCGCGTCGTCGTAGACCGACTTCGCCGTGTCCACCAGCGTGTTGCCGATCCCCTTCACGAGGTCGCCGTTCGTGATGGAGTCGCCGAGGCTGCCCCAGTCGATGTGCTTCAGGTCGCCGAGCGAGAAGCTGCCGCCACCGCCACCGCCGCTGAACGAGACCTTGCCGGTACCGGACGAACCGGCGGAGACGTTGGTGATCGGTGAGCCGGCCGCCCGTACCGCCTTCTGGTAGACCTCGTCGGTGCCGTTGCGGGCGTCGGCGACGACGTCCTTGGTCCCGGAGACCGACTTCGCCGGCAGGTGCGGCGTCGAGGAGATCACGCTGCCGCTGGGCAGTGCCGGGGTGCGGGCCGCCCGGCTCACCGGCCGGCCGGAGTTCTTGGCCGAACTGGCGTTGCTGGCGCGGGCCGCGTCGCTGACGGCCTTCGCGTGGTCGTAGGCCCGCTGCCGGGCGGCCGCGGGGTCGTAGCAGGCGCCGCAGCCAGAACCACCACCGCCGCCACCACCACCGGAACCTCCGTGTACGGCGGCCGGCGCGTAGGAGGGATAGCTCACGTGCGGGTTCGGACTGCAGCAAACCTGCTGCGACTTCTGGTGCGCAACCCTCTCCTGGGCCCGCGCCTGCGCCGCGATGGCGTCGGCCATCTTCTGACTCGCGCCGGTGAGCTGGCAGACCAGGTCACACCCGTCGAGTACCTGGTAGTAACGGCAGACGGGCAGCCAACCCCACTTGAGGTGACAGCGGTACACGGAGCGGTGGCCGTCCGGGTCGGTGTAGTTCAGCGGCGCGGCGTTGCCGTAGGTGTACCGGTTGGCGCCGACCGACGCTCCACCGTCGTAGCTGACGTCGTCGCGGGAGTCGAAGGCGCCGGTGCCGGGGTTGTACCAGCGGGCGCCCATGTCGACCTGACCTGTGGCGTCGTCGGTCCAGTCACCCTGGAAGCCGAGCGAGCCGGTGTCGCCGGCGGTCGCGGTGACCTTTCCGAACGGGTCGTAGGCGGTGGAGTCGGGCAGCTTGCTCAGCGTCCCGTCGGTGGGGTCGAAGGCGCCCACCACGTCACCGTGGTCGTCGGTCAGGCTGAGCCGCTGGGTGCTGCCCTTGCCCGTGGCGAGCAGTTCGTCGCCGGGTCCGCGGGCGTACTTCTCGACGCCGTCGGACACCACCTCGTCGCCCTGGCCGGCGTAGGTGAAGGTGGCGCCGTTGCGGGCGGCGACCCGGTCGAGCCCGTCGTAGGTGTAGGTCTGCGCTCCGGCGTTGAGCAGCCGGTCGAAGGCGTCGTAGGAGAACTGCTCGGTGAGGCCGGAGCTGGTCCGGCTGCGCAGGCTGCCCCGGGCGGTGTAGGTGTAGGTGTAGTCGCCGTCGGACCGGAGCCGGTTCCGCTCGTCGAAACTGGCGGTCTTCGCCCCCGCCTTGATCCGGTTGCCCGCGTCGTCCCAGTCGTACGGCGTGGTCGTGCCGCCGTCGGTCTGTCCGGTGAGCCGGCCCGCCAGGTCGTAGGTGTAGGTGCGGGCGCCGGCCCCGGCGGTGCCGGCGGTCGTCTCGCCGCGCAGCCGGTCGGCCAGGTCATAGTCGTAGGTGGTGGCGGACACGCTCTGCCCGGCCTGGTTGGCCAGCGTGTCGGACTTGCTGCGGCCGAAGTCGTCGTAGCCGAAGGTCCGCAGCCGGCCGGCACCGTAGTCGATCGTCTTGACCGCGCCGGCCGCGTCGTAGCCGATCTTCTGGGTGGCGCCGGTGAGCCCGTCCTGGATGGCGGTGAGCCGGGCGTTGGTGTAGGTGTACACCGCGGCGCCGGTGCTGTCGGAGCGGCTGGTCCGGTTGCCGTCACCGTCGTAGCCGAAGGCGGCGGTCCCGCCGGGACCGGTGGTGCCGAGCAGGTTGCCCCGGTCGTCGTAGTCGTAGGCGTTGGTGCCGGAGGCCGCGTTGACGTCGAGCACCTGCCCGGCCAGGTCGTAGTGGACCGTGCGGGCGGCGGTGTTCGCCTCGGCGCCGCTGCCGATCTCGCCGGACAGCCGGTTCGCCGCGTCGTAGGTCCGGGTGCGCTGCACCCCGCCCGGCTGGATCAGCCGGCGCGGGTTGCCGGCGGCGTCGTACGCCGTGGTGAAGGTGCGGTCCGCCGCGGCCGGCTGGGCCGAGGTGGACGGCTCGATCTGCAACTCCGGCAGACCCAGCGAGTTGTACGTGGTGACCGTGACGTTCTGCCGCCCGTCGGTGTACCGGGTCGGGTCACCGGCGGCGTCGTAGCCGAACGTGGTGGTGATCGACTTGCCGGTGTTGACCGGCTCGATCTGCCGGATCAGCTGGTTCGCCGCGTCGTACGCGTAGGTGCTGGTTGTCGTCAGCGCGTCGGTGACGTCGGTGCGGTTGCCGGCCAGGTCGTACCCGTAGCTCCTGGTGCGCAGCACCGTGCCGTCGGGCTTGCGGTCCGACTCGGCGGTCAGTTGTCCGAACAGGTCGTAGCTGCTCTGATGGGTGCGGCCGAGGCCGTCGCTGGCCCGTACCTGGCGACCGGCGTAGTCGTAGCCGAGCTGGGTCACCACGTTGGCCGAATCGGTCGACTTGGTCGGCTGGCCGAGGGTGTCGTAGCCGGTCACCACCAGGGCGCCGGTGGGCGACAGGGTCGATGAGACGTTGCCGGCGTCGTCGTATCCGGTGCGGGTGACGAGGGTCCGGGCCGACGGCTTGCGCTCGTACGCGGTGCTGGTGACCGGCCGGTCGAGGTCGTCGTAGGTGGACTCGACCCGGGCACCGAGCGGGTCGACGGTCGCCAGCGGCATGCCGGTGCGGGTGTAGGAGTAGCTGGTGACCGCCCTCTCGTCGTTGGTCGACGCCGGCTTGTCCAGCGTCACCAACCGGTTGAGCTGGTCATATCCGGAGCGGGTCACGTTGCCGCGGGGGTCGGTGACCTCGACGACGTTGCCGTTTGCGTCGTACTTCATGCGGCTGATCGGGATGACCGCCTCGGCCGGGGCGGGCGGCTGGTAGCTGGGTGCGGTCGAGGTGATCGCCCGGCCCACGCGGTCGTAGCCGGTGCCGGAGACGTTGCCGACCGGGTCGCGCAGCTCGGTCTGCTCGTCGAACGTGTCGTAGCCGGTCGTCGTGACGGGCCTGGCGGTGGCCGCCGGTTGGCCGTTGCTCTCCACCGACACCGGCGCGCCCATGGTGGTCACGGGCCGGCCCAGCTCGTCGTACGTGTAGCTGGTGGTGAAGGCCGCCGGGTCGGCACCGGTCGCGTTGCCGCGCGGATCGGTCCAGGCGGTCTGCAGGCCACGCTGGTCGTAGCCGTACGTGGTGCGCCGGGTGGTGCCGCCGTCGCTGGTCCGCTCCTCGATGAGGTTGTCGCCGTCGTCGTAGCTGCGGTCCACGGTTTCGGTGACCACCGCCACCGTCCAGGGGACGTTGGACGGCTTCCCGGTCCGGGTGACCCGGGTGACGTTCCCGTTGCCGTCGTACGTGCTGGTCTCGGTGCGGGCCAGCCCGCCGGGGTCGGCGGTGGTCGAGGTGACCCGGCCGAGCCTGTCGACGGCCAGCCGCGTGGTCGTCAGACCGTTGCCGGTGACCTGCTGGGTGAGATGGCCGGCGCCGTCGTAGCTGTCCTGTTCGAGAACGAAGTCGCGGCTGCTGCCGTCCGGGTTGTGGAAGTTGCGCAGCACCGCCCGGCTGGCCAGGCCGTCCTTGTAGTACTCGTACTCGGTGCGGCGGCCCATCGCGTCGGTGTCACTCGCCAGCCGGCCGCCGAAGTCGTAGCTGTAGGAGTGCAGCACCAGGTAGTCGCCGGTGGCCGGGGCCGGGACACCGGCCGGGTCGCTGTGCCAGTCCCGCAGCCGCACCTCGGCGAGGGCGTTGCGGGCGGTGAAGGCGTAGTCGTACCGGTTGCCGTTGGGGTCGGCCTCCGAGGTCCGGTTGCCGAAGACGTCGTAGTTGTAGGCGGTCTGGCCGCCCTCCGCGTCGGTGACCAGCGACGGGCGGTTGTGCTCGTCGTACTCGACAGTGGAGGCCCGGGCCGCGTCGGGGCCGACCGCGTCGGCGACCTCCACCTTCGTGCCGTTGCCGTCCAGGTCGTACGTGTCGGTGGTACGGCGCTGGTGCCGTACCCCGGTCACCGCGTCGGTGGTCGCCGGTTCGGTCATGACGAGCGGGCGGGACATCGCGTCGTAGGTCTGCGTGGTCAGCACGCCGTTGGGATAGCTGTCGGAGATCTCCTTCACCGAGACCTGTCGGCCGAGGGCGTCGTAGGTGTACTCGGTGACGAGACCGGACGGCTGAATTGTCCTGGCCAGGTCGCCGTTGGCGTAGTAGGCGTACTGGGTGACCTTGTTCCGGCCGTTGATTGAGCTGGCCTGGAGGCCGGCCGGCGGTGAGCCCCCGCCCACCGCGGCCTCGGCGCCCGTGGTGTACGTGTTCTTCAACAGGGTGCCGTCGGGCAGGGTCTGCGACGCGAGTTGGCCGCTTGAGTGGTAGGTGTAGGCGGTGCGGTACGTGTTGTCGGTGGCGCTGGCCGACCGGGCGTCGCGAACCTCGGTGGGCCGGTCGTTGCGGGGGTCGTACGGGTTGGTGACCGCCGGGTAGGTGCTGTAGCTGGTGTGGCACTCGGTCGCGGTGCGGCAGGTCTTCTGCGAGGTGACGTTGCCCCGGTCGTCGTAGGTCAGCCAGACGCCGTCGCCGTTCTCGTCGATGACGGTGCTCAGGTTCCCGAACTCGTCGTAGGAGAAGCTGCGGATGCTGGTGCCATCGGCGTCGTACCGGACGAAGACCGGTCCACCGGAGTCGCCGGGGATGACGGTGCAGAACGCCGGGTCGTTCGGGTCGGGTGCGGTGCAGGTCTGCACGGGCGGCGACGGGGGCGGGGTGGGCTCCCCCGGCTGGTCCTCGTCGCGGGTCTCGATGCCCAGCGGCAGGCCGATCCGCAGCACCCAGCCGCCGATCGCGTCGTACTCGTAAAGGCTGGGTCGGTTGGCGGGGTCGAGCACCTCGACGCTGCGCCGCAGGTCGGTGGCGTTGCCGTAGACCGTGGGCCGACCGATTCGCCAGGTGCCGCCGTTGTCGTCGGTGTACTCCTTCACCCGGTCGGTGCCCACGTCGTAGCTGGCCGACGAGGCGACCTTGCCGCTCGGCAGGGTGACCTTGGCGAGTTGGTCGGCCTGGCCGGCGCCGGCCCGGTAGTGCGCGGCGACCGAGGGCGGCCCGAGCGGGCCGGAGTAGATCGCGACGTCGTCGATCGCCCCCGAGAAGGAGCGCTGAGCCACGCTGCCCCAGCCCGGCCAGGATCCCGGGGTGCTGGCGTATGCCGCGCCGATCTGGTTGAAGGTGAGCAGCGAGGCGTCGATCGTCCGGCCGGTGAGCTCGCCGGCCTTCGACCCGTCCAGGTAGAGGGTCTGGGTGGTGCCCATCGCGGAGAGCACCGCGTGGTGCCACCGGCCGTCGACGACCGTATTGGCCGAGGCGATCGGGGCGACGGCGCCGCCGGCGAACTGGCCGTGCAGCTTGCCGTCGGTGCCGACGTAGAGGATCGGTACGCCGGTGCTGGCGGCGGTGCCTACGGCCTTGTCCTGGTATCCGAGCAGCGGTCCGCCGCCGCCGGTGGACGAGGCCCTGAACCAGAGTTCGACCGCGCTGTCCCGGCTCTTCTTCAGGGTGCCCTTGGGCAGGTCGACCCGCGAGGAGGTGCCGTTGAACGTCGCGGCGGTGTCGGCGGTGCCGGCCAGCGGGCCGGTCGTGCCGAGGGTGACCCCGGAATAGGTGCCGGCGTCCTTGCCCAGGTTGACCGCGACCTCGCTGCCGGCCGCGGTGCCCTCGGCCTCGCCGAGCCGCCAGTACGCCTCGGGTCCCGAGTCCAGCACGGCGCTGCGGTAGTGCGAGCCGGCGCTGTAGTCGTAGCCGGTGCAGCCGGTGTCCGGCGCGCACACCTTCGTCAACAGGTCGCCGCTGTAGGTGTACGACCAGGTGGGCGTCGTGCCGTTGACCGGGTCGGTGTGCGCCGCGGTGATGTGGTTGCCGGTCCAGCCGAAGGTGAGCGCGCGGCCGGCGGTGTTGGTGCGGCTGTTGGACACCTGGGCCTTGGCCAGCTTGCCGGTGGTGAGGTCGTAGGTCAGTACGATCGCCCGCCCGGCCATGTCGGTGATCCGGTTGAGCCGACCGTTGACGGAGAACTGGTAGGTGGTTCCGGCGTTGTCGAGCAGCTTCCACGAGCTGCCGTCGTTGGTCAGTGACGCGATCCGACCCGTAGGCGCGGCGTAGCTGCCGTCGGCGTTGCGACCGAACCGCACCGCCTGCCCATCCGGGTAGGTGACCACAACGTTGCCCGAGCCGTCGTCGTCGGTGACGAGCCGCATGTCGTACCGCGTGGTCCAGCCGGCCCCGAACAGCCCGTCGCGGCGCGGGTCGAGGCTGTTGTAGGTGCGGACCAACCGCAGCTCGGGCCCGACCGTCGCCACGGTCGCATCCACCGCCGAGGTCGTGTAGTTACCGCTCTGCGGGTCGTACTCCTGGTCCTCGGTCGCGTACGGCGCACCCGCCAGCCCGCCGGTGATCTCCGGCTGTGGTACCGCGGTCAGCACGGCCGAGTACGGCGAGATCACCTCGGTGGTGGCGTCCTTGACGTACGTCCGCCACAGGTAGGTCTGGCTCCAGCGCAGCGTGGCGACCGGCACGGTCCACGCCGTACCAGCCTGATATCCCGAGTTGACGCAGTTGACCGGCTTGCCGGCGGAGTCGCTCGCGCAGACCTCGAACTTGAACTTCAACGAGACGCTTGGTGGGGCGTCGACGTCGAGCGCCCGCGCCCACAGCTGCGGGGTCAGGGTCGGCACCCGATAGCCATTGGGCGGGTACAGCTCCTGCACCACCGGTGGGATGTCGAAGACCTCCAGCACCAGCCGGATCGGCGGCACCTGCTGGTCGGTGAAGACCGGTCCGCCGTTGCGGACCATGGTGAAGTCGAGGAAGTACTTCCCCGGCGGCAGCGCCTTGATGGTCGCGTCCAGGGTCACCCGGCCGTTCCGCGCGACCGTGCCGGGCAGGCTCGCCGACCGCTGCTGGGTCACCGCCGCCCCGGTCTGCGCGTTGTACGCCCGGTACGCCAGGTAGTAGTCGGCGGGAGCCCAGGCCGCCGCGCTCTTGTTGGTGACCGTGACCTTGATCTTCCCAGCCTGGTTCTGCAACACGACCGGGTTCGGCACCGGGTTCGGGATCGAGTACGTCGCGTTGTACGGGCTGTGCGTCACGTACAACCGGGGCGGGTTGGCCGTCGCGGTTCCGGTGAACCATTTGCCGGACCGGGTGTCGGACGTGGCGGCCCGCACCGAGAGCCCGTAGTTGGACGTGGTGCCGTCGACCCAGCGCTGTACCAGGTCCCGCCCGCCCGAACCGAGGTTGAACAGCTCACCGGCGGTGGGGCAGGCCGACGACGACTGCCCGAACCCGATGTAGCCGTGCGCGAACGACCGGCTGGTCAGTGCCGCCCCGACCGCCGGGCCCGGGTAGGAGTACCCGGAACCACCGGACCAGGCGCCGGTCACCGGGTGCACGGTGACCGATCGCGAGCTGCACGAGGCGGCGTCGTAGTTCACCAGCCAGAGCTGGGCGCCGAAGATGGTGTGGTACTGGAGCCGGGAGACCAGATCGGTGAACTTCAGGTAGGACGCCGTCGAGGCACCGCCGACGTTGCCCGCCAACAGGTGGTCGGTGCCCGCTGCGGAACTGCCGCCCTGGACGTACATGCTGTCGGTCGCGGCGGCGCCGTCGACCGGCAGCTGCACGGTCGGGTCGACCAGCACCGGGTACACCCGCGCCGGGTCACGCAGCCAGTCGGCGTCGAGGCGGACCTCCAGCGCCGGCCCGCCGCCGGAGTCGACCAGGTGGTAGCTCACCGCACGCGACCGGGCCGGGCCGGCCGCGCCGGAGCGCGAGTCCACCATGTCGCCGGCCGGGATGACGGCGCGCGGGGTGCCCGCGGCGTCGCTGAGGACCACCTGTCCGCCGGTCACCGCCGCGGTCAGCCCGGTCAGCCGCAGCGGGAAGAGGTACGACGCCTGGGCCGCCGGCGAGGTCAGCACCAGCGTCTCCTTCACGCCGCTGGGCTGGGACGCCAGCCGGACGTCGACGTGCGGGCGGACGCCGGCGTAGGTGAGGACGCTGCCGTCGGCGGCGACGGAGCCGGGGACGTCGGCCGCGCCGGCGATCCCGTACGCGGCGGTGTGCGTGCCGTCGACCGCGATCCGCACCAGGTCGGCCGCGTCGGACCGGGCGGCGAACCGCAGGTCCACCGGGCCCGCGCCGTTGTGCCATCCGGAGGTGGCGTCCCGCGATGCCACCAGCCGGGTGTCGATCGGCTGCCAGTCACCATTCGCCGTGCGGTAGTTGATCGGGGTTTCGGAGAACTCGGTGGTCTGGGTGCCGTCGCCGTTGTCGTAGGTGCGCTCGTTTGCGGTGCGGGCCGCGGGCAGTTCCCGGCTCTTCGCGGGGTCGAAACCGCGCGGCGCGGCGGCCGTCGGCGACGCGGCGACCGAGGCGCTGTTCAGCTTCGGCTGCGAGGTCACCGAGGGGTAGCGGCTGCGCAGGGTGGCCGGCAGCGTGCGGTTCGCGGGCGCGCCGTCGAGGTGGCTGCGGTCCGCCGCGACAGATCCCCACTGCTGCTTCGGGCCGGGCGGTGGTGGTGCCGCGGCCGAGGCGTCCCGGCCGCGTTCCGGCACCGGTAGCTGGCCGGCGCTCCCACTCACCGCGCCGGCCAGCAGCGCCACGGTGACCCCGACCGCGACGAGCTTGCTCTGCCCGACCGCCGACAGCAGGCCCACCAGGCCGGCTGAGCTTCTGCTCAGTCTCCGTGACATGTGTCCCTCGTTCCGCTCAGGTATTCGAAGGGTCGGGCCTCGACACGTCGCACCGCGCGACGCGTGGGAGGTGGTCGGCCCAGCTAGCCGGCGAGCACTCCGGTCAGGACCGGGTACCAGCGGTCGGACATCTTGGCGTAGCCGGCGTCGTTCGGATGCAGCTCGTCGACGAGGTCGGCGGCGACCAGATTGGTCGTGTCGACCAGTCGGACATGGTCGCCCTTCGCGGCCACGATCCCCGGGATCGTCGCGTTGTACGCGTTGATCCGCGTCTGGGCGGCGGCGTTGTTCGACCGGATGATCTTCGCTACCAGAACGTAGACGCCGGGGCGGGCGGCGAGGATCTGATCGATCAGGGCGCTGAGCCGGTCGGGCGCGGTGGCGACCTGGTAGTTGCGGTACATGTCGTTGCTACCGATGTGCAGCAGCACCACGTCCGGCTGGTACGTGCTGATCCAGCCCGTGGCGTTCGCCTGGAGCTGGTTGATCTGCCAGCCCTTGTGTCCCTCGTGGTCACCGTCCCCGACAGCGCCGGACAACTGGGTACCCACGAAGTCGGGGGCGTAGTTGCCCTCGTTTCGCAGCCGCAGCCAGAGTGGACCCCGGTACCCGGAGTCCGTGGTGCTGCCCTGGCCCCAGGTGATGGAGTCGCCCATCGGCATGACCTTCACCGCCCGGGCCCCGGCGGGACGCTCGAACCAGCCCTGGAGGTCCACGATCAGGTGGATGGGGGCGGTGCTGCCGTTCCTGAGGCGGATCTTCCCGTCCGGGCCGGGCCGGAGCACCACCGTGTTCGTCCGCCAGTTTCCGGCCTGGAAGTCCATCAGGGTCACGGGAGGCTCCGGTTCGGCCACCGGCCACGCCATGAGATATCCGGCCTGCTCCGGCGTGACGGTCAGGTGCAGCACCGCACCCGCGACACCGGTCGCGGGCAACCCGCTGGCCCCGGCCACCTGGACGTCGACCGTGGCACCCCCGGCCAGCGGCACGCCCGCGCCCGCCGTACGGGTGTTGAGCAGCCGGCTGTCCACCGGGCGGAATGGGGCGCCGCCACCGGCCACGCCCGAGAAGTAACCCTCCAGGATCACCACGAGGTTGATCGCGGCGCTGCCCTTGTTGTAGAAGGTGACCCGGCCGTCGGCGGCGAGCTTGATGGTCGCACCCGACTGGGTCGAGCCGGCGACGTAGTTGATGGCGCCCTTCCCGAGGGCCGTGCCCGGCGGCGCCGAGCCCACCCAGCCGCCGGTCGTCGCGCCCGGCACGAGCAGGTTCACGTACGCCGCTGCCGCGCCGGCGGGCACGAAGGTGCCGGCGATGGTGACCGTCCGGCTGCCGCCCGCCGGGATCGTCCCGGTCGTGGTGCCCAGCCCGCTGCGGGTGTCGATCAGCCGGGTGAGCGTGACCGGTACGAAGCCGCCCGGGGCAGGGGCCGCCGTCGTGGTGAAGTACCCCTGCACCTCGACGCCGACCTGCGTCTCGCCCCACCGGTTGTAGACCGCGATGCGGCCGTTCCCGCCCGGTACGACGACGGCGACGTTCGAGATGTTCTCGCCCGCCGCGACGTTGAGCGTGGAGAGATCCGCCGATCGCTGGGTCCCGTCGGGCCACAGCGCCAGGTAGGTCGACGCGGTCGGGTTGCTGGTCGAGACGCGCGCCAGCACCGCGCTCACGCCGGTGGACGGAATCCCGCCGACGCCGAGCACGGGGAACGTGGTGGTGGAGTCCGGTCCGCGGGCGCCCGTCACGCCGCCGGTACCGTCCCAGGTGAACAGGACCCCCACCGGTGTCGCGAAGGGTACGTAGTTCGCGGGCGCCGCCTCGTCGGTGGCCGCCGAGACGGTGGCCTGCGCCTCGGCCGTCCCGCCGGCCAGGCGGTCGCCGCCGGACGCCTCGGCCCTCGCCGCCGGCCCGCCGGCCGTCAGGATCGTGGCCAGCAGGCCCAGGCAGAGCGCGAACGCCCACCGTCGACGCCCGGACACGGATGGGACTCCCACGGTTGTTCCTCTTCTCGGCCGCCCGTGACCGTTGCCGGTCGCAGTGGTGTCAGGCAGGCGACGGTGCCGGCTCACGACGGTCGCACCGCTCCGCGGGGCCGGGGAGCGGTGCGAGTCGAATCATGGCAACGGCGTGCATGATTCCCGCCTGCTGCGCGCATGCCGGTCCGAACGCCTGTGGACAGCGGGCTGGTCCGGGGTCGTTACCTGGCACGGGGCGGGCTCGGTCTTGCCCGAGCCCGCCCCGCCAACCTCGTACGATCCTGCCGGCAACCGCGAATCAGCGTTGCAGGGTCAGCAGTCCGGGCCGGTAAGGCAGGAGGCCGTAGTCGCCGCGTCCGGGCCCGCCGCAGGCCGGCCAGTTCTTATGAAACAGGCCCTAGGCGCTGGCCGGGCCACGACCAGGCACGAGCGTCGCCCCCGTGGCCCACGCCGGACCGGATAGGCAGGGGCCGTCCCCGGCATGCCCCACCACGGAACCGCTAGAACCCGATCGCCCACCAGCGCTAGTGAGGGGTTTTTCGGGGGCGATTCCAAACTACATAGATAAACATCAAGGCCCTGGTCAGCTTCTTGCTGGTCAGGGCCTTGTTTCGGTGCCCCCGGCAGGATTCGAACCTGCGACACACGGTTTAGGAAACCGATGCTCTATCCCCTGAGCTACGGGGGCGCGAGTGGTCAGTGTAACGACCTGCGGGTCCACCCGCGTTGGCAGGGAGTGACCCGCGTTGACCTGCGTTGACCGGCGAACCGCACCAACCGACGACCACACGCTGACCACACCAGGCGAGGCAGCGACCATGATCGTTTGACCCCGGTTGACCTGAAGTGGCGCGGATTGACCCGGGGGTGACCTCCGCTGGAGACCGCACGGCGACCACATCACCAAGATTAACGGGGACCCATCCGCGTCTGACCGGAGTCACGTCTTCGGCCTCCATCAACGAAACTACTCATGATTTGCAAGATCGTGTCGTAGCGGGTCGCCGTATGAGCATGCACCTGCTCATGCCGTGGTAAGTGTGCGGGATCGGCACCACGGGTCGATGCAGCGACTCTGCGACTGTTGGCGTTCATCGGACGACGCACTCGCGCTCGCGCCGCCATTGGCCATCGCCTGAGCCTTCTGCTGCACCCGGCATGGTGGGCTTGATAGGGGCAGAGAAGAGGGCGTGGCCGTGGCGGCGAAGATAGAAGGCTTCGATCGCCTGGTCGAACCGTTCCGGACGGAACTGTTGGCGTACTGCTACCGAATGCTCGGCTCGGCTCCGCTCACGACGCGGCGGACCTGGTCCAGGGCACGTGCCTGAGGGCGTGGCGGGCGCGGGAGCAGTACGGCGACACTCGCAGCTCACTGCGCACCTGGCTTCACCGGATCGCGACAAACGTCTGCCTGACGGCCCTGAAGGTTCGCAGCCGCCGGCCGCTGCCGTCGGGGCTGGTGGCCGAGTCGGATCCGCTCGGGCCGCTGCTGGCCCCTGCGATTCGCGGTTGAGCACGCTAGCCCTGTCCCGGCTGAGGTGGGACGGGGCTAGCGTGTTCAACGTGCCGGGGTCGGAGTGGCGTGGGCGCCGGAGGCATCATATCGGCTAACCAGCAGGCGATCGAGGACCCTATGGTCAAGGGCCTGCTGGGTCGTCTCGTCTTTGTTCGGACTCGCCGCGGCAGCGTCCTGAACGGCCCTGCCTCGTCCCCCACATTCGGAGTGACGACGAGCAGGGGATGCTTCGGCCCGCCGCGCTGAACAGGTCCACTGGCTGCGCCGGCGGCCGGCGTACGGGTGATCAGCTTGACTGGTGGCCGGTGAGCATGTGCCGTCTCGCCCAGGCGGTGATTGCGGCGGCGATGGCCTCGGGTTGGTCCTCGGGCGCGTGGTGACCGGCCGGTCCACCGTGCTGGATCTCCAGCGCGGCCATGTTCGCCCTGCACCAGTCGGTCAGTTCGGGCCGGATGAGCAGGGTTGGCGAGGAGTCGAAGGTGATCAGCAACTTGGGTACCTCGCTGCTGGCCAGCCACTTTCCGTACCGCGTGACCCGTTCGGTGACGTCCGCGGGTTCTCCGTCCAGGGGCAGCGAGCGGGCCCATTCCAGGATCGGGCGACGGCTCTCGCGGGTGGGGTAAGGCATCCGGTAGGCCCGCAGGTCTTCGTCGGGTACGGGGTTGAGCACCCCGCCGGTGAAGGCCGACTCCAGGAAGAGGTTCTTGTCGAGCACCAGCGTCTCGCCCTGCGGTCCGCGCATGGCCTCGGCGCGCGACCGCGGCCCGTCGCCCAGTTCGCTCCAGGACATGGGTCGCACGATCGTCTCGAAGAAGGCGACACCACGGACCCGGCCGGGATGGCGGGCTGCCCAGTCGAAGGCGAGCGCCCCACCCCAGTCATGGCCGACGAGCACCACCTCGTCCAGGGCCAGTCGCTCGAACCAGGCGTCGAGGTACTGGGCATGGTCGGCGAACCGGTACGGCAGGTCGGGTTTGCCGGAGCGGCCCATGCCGATGAGGTCGGGGGCGAGGAGACGGGCGGGCAGGTCGACCGCGGGCAGCACTTTGCGCCAGAGGTGGGACGAGCCGGGGTTGCCGTGCAGGAACACCAGCGGCGTACCGCTGCCGACCTCCTCGTGGTACATCGTCGAGTCCAACACGCTTGTGACGGGCATGGTCGCGCTCCAATCGTTTATGTCACTAACGTTCGTCTGACTAACGTAAGTTAGATCGTTAGAGTGACTAACGCAAGAGGTACAATGACGCCGTGAGCGACAGCACGCCCGAGATGGCCGGCGCGGCCCGACTGCGCAGACTGCCGACCCGACTCCTGTCGCTGGCCGCGACCTACTCCGACCGCCGGGTGAACGAGGCGCTCGGGCGGGCGGACGCTCGCAAGTGGCACTACGCCGTGCTCGCCACACTCGACGAGTTCGGCCCCGTCAGCCAGGCCGAGTTGAGCAATCGCACCAGCATCTACCGCAGCGACCTGGTCGCCGTCATCAACGAACTGACCGAGCAGGGCCTGGTAGAACGCTCAGCGGACCCCGCCGACCGGCGCCGGAACCTCATTACCCTGACCGGGCAGGGACACCGACAACTCCTCAGGCTGGGCGAGCTGCTCGCCGACATCGAGAACGAGGTGCTCGCACCGCTGAGCCCAGCGCAACGCGACCAGCTCACCCACCTGCTCACCGCCGTCCTACACCACCGCACTCAAAAAAGCTGGCCAAAGGACAGCGACCCTGCGGGGTAGGCGCTCCTTCACTCCACGTCACCTGCCCCGCAGGATGAGGTCTTTGCGGGCGCGGACCGCTGCGAGCACCTCGCGCGGCGCTCGGTGCGGCGACCCGGACCGGTAGGGCGGTTGCGGGTCGTACTCGTGGGCGAGCTGAATGGCTTGGGCGCCGCCTCGCCGGGTGGGTCTCGGCCACCGGCATGGGTGTGCCGGGTACGGGGGCAGCGTCGGGTCGGCCGCTGGGACCGGCCCGGCCCAGAGGGCACATCTGACCTTTGGGGAGTACCCGTCAGTCGCCCGCCTCTTGCGCGCCGACTCCGCACGGCGATGGCGCGAACAGCAAAGTGGCGAGCCGCCGAAAGAACTGATGCCAGCGCGAGTGAGGTGGCGCCTCGTGCGGCACGGCGGGGTGGACGGGCAGGGCGGGTGGGGCACCGCCGTGACCCCCCGGCGGATGCGCCGACGCCATCCGTCCCGGCTGCCGGAAACACCAACTGGGCTGGGTTACGAGCGGTGGACGGCCGGGACGACAGCATCGCATGTGGTCCTGCGGCTACGCATTGACCGTCTTTGATATCGGTTGTTAACATATGACGTCTGATGAATGTTGCCGCCGTCACACCCTCGAAAACTCAGGCGACGTCCTCGTCAACGTTCCGCTTCCTGCCCTTCGATCGTCACCACCGGGGCGGCTGGGGCCGCCGCTGCGCCACTCGGCTTGATGAAGGAGACACGATGTCTGAAGTGACACGCCGGAAACTACTCGGAGCCGGCGCGGCTGGGGCTGGTGTCATGCTGCTGCCGACGGGTTGGACCGCACCCGCTCGGGCCGGGTCGATTGCACCCCCACAGGTGCTGGCAGCCAACGACTTGGCGTTGTGGTACGACGAGTCGGCGGGTACGGATTGGTTGCGGGCTCTGCCGATTGGTAACGGCCGGTTGGGCGCGATGGTGTTCGGGAATGTCGACACCGATCGGCTGCAGCTCAACGAGGACACGGTGTGGGCCGGTGGCCCGTATGACTCGGCCAACACCCGTGGGGCCGCCAACCTGGCGGAGATCCGGCGGCGGGTCTTCGCCGATCAGTGGACGCAGGCGCAGGATCTGATCAACCAGACCATGCTGGGCAGTCCGGTCGGGCAGTTGGCCTACCAGCCGGTCGGCGACCTGCGGCTGACCTTTGGCAGTGCCAGCGGGGCGTCGCAATATCAGCGGACCCTCGATCTGACCACGGCCACCGCTACCACCAGCTACGTGCTCAACGGGGTGCGGTTTCAGCGTGAGGTGTTCGCCAGCGCGCCGGACCAGGTGATCGTGATCCGGTTGACCGCCGACCGGGCAAACGCGATCACGTTCACCGCCACGTTCGGCAGCCCGCAACGGACGACAGTGTCCAGCCCGGACGCCGCCACGATCGGTCTCGACGGTGTTTCCGGCAGCATGGAAGGCATCAACGGGCAGGTCCGGTTCCTCGCTCTGGCCAATGCCGCCGTGAGCGGCGGCACGGTCAGCAGCTCAGGTGGCACGCTGCGAGTCTCCGGCGCGACAAGCGTCACCCTGTTGGTGTCGATTGGTTCCAGTTACATCAACTACCGGACCGTCAACGGCGACTATCAGGGCATCGCGCGGGGGCACCTCGACGCGGCCCGCACCATCGGCTTCGACCAGTTGCGCAGCCGACATGTAGCCGACTATCAGGCGCTGTTCAACCGGGTGTCGCTCGATCTGGGACGCACGACGGCGGCCGACCAAACCACCGACGTCCGGATCGCGCAGCATGCGAGCGTCAACGATCCGCAGTTCTCGGCGCTGCTGTTCCAGTACGGTCGGTACCTGCTGATCTCCTCCTCGCGACCGGGCAGCCAGCCGGCGAACCTGCAGGGGATCTGGAATGACCAGATGGCTCCGTCCTGGGATTCCAAGTACACACTCAACGCGAACCTGCCGATGAACTACTGGCCGGCCGACACCACAAACCTGGCCGAGTGTTACCTGCCGGTCTTCGACATGATCCGAGATCTGACGGTGACCGGCGCCCGCACTGCTCAGGTGCAGTACGGCGCAGGGGGTTGGGTCACCCACCACAACACCGACGCGTGGCGCGGCTCGTCGGTGGTCGACGAAGCCCTGTGGGGAATGTGGCAAACCGGCGGCGCCTGGCTGGCCACCATGATTTGGGATCACTACCAGTTCACCGGAGACGTCGAGTTTCTGCGCACCAACTATCCGGCCATGAAAGGCGCTGCCCAGTTCTTCCTCGACACGCTGGTCAGCCACCCGACGCTCGGCTACCTCGTTACCAATCCGTCGAACTCGCCCGAGCTGCGTCATCACACGAACGCCAGCGTGTGCGCGGGGCCGACAATGGACAACCAGATCCTGCGTGATCTGTTCAATGGCGTCGCACGGGCCGCCGAAGTCCTCAACGTGGATGCCAACTACCGCGCCCAGATACTGACTGCCCGGGACCGGCTAGCGCCGACGCGGGTCGGGTCCCGCGGCAACATCCAGGAATGGCTCGCCGACTGGGTGGAGACCGAGCGGACTCACCGGCACGTCTCCCACCTGTACGGGCTGCACCCCAGCAACCAGATCACCAAACGCGGCACACCACAACTGCACCAGGCCGCACGACAGACCCTTGAACTGCGCGGCGACGACGGCACCGGCTGGTCACTCGCCTGGAAAATCAACTATTGGGCTCGGCTGGAAGACGCCACCCGCGCCCACAAGCTCCTCGGCGACCTCGTACGCACCGACCGGCTCGCACCGAACATGTTCGACCTGCACCCGCCTTTCCAGATCGACGGCAACTTCGGTGCTACCTCAGGCATCGCCGAAATGCTGCTACAAAGCCACAGCGGCGAACTTCACCTTCTGCCCGCACTACCACCCGCCTGGCCAACCGGGCAGGTCACCGGGCTCCGGGGTCGCGGCGGGTACACCGTCGGCGCCGCTTGGAGCAGCAGCCAAATCGAACTCGTCGTCGTCCCCGACCGCGCAGGACCCATCCGCGTTCGCAACCGGATCTTCGCCGGCACCTTCGAACTGCACGACGAGACGAGCGGCAACGTCGTCCAGCCGACGCGGATCGATACCGATCTCGTGGAGTTCACCGGCCAGGCCGGCCACACCTACCGCGCGTCCGGGGTCAACTCGGGGCCTGTCGAGACTGGTGCGTACTACCGGCTCGTGGCCCAGCACAGCGGCAAGGCCGCCGACATCAACGGTGCGTCCACCGCCGCCGGCGGGTTGTTGATCCAGTGGCAGAGCAGCAGCGGACAGAACCAGCAGTTCGAGTTTCTGCCGGCGGACGCGGGCCACTTCCGGATCAGGGCACGGCACAGCGGCCTGTTCCTGCAGGCCGCCAGCAGCAGCACTGGCGCCGACATCACCCAGCAACCCGACGCACCCAGCGCCGCCAGCCAACAGTGGCGGGTCGACGACCAAGGCGGCGGGGTAGCCAGACTCATCAACCGGCAAAGCGGTCTGGCGATGGACGTTTGGCAGGCTTCGACCGCCGACGGTGCGCGCATCTCCCAGTGGACCCCCGGCACCGGCGCCAACCAGCGATTCAAACTCCAACGGATCTAGAGCCTGTCCCATCACCACAGATCACGCAGGTCAGGTTGGTCCACTGCGCCTCGGTCAATCGAGTGAGTTGTCAGCGCCGCCTCAATCGCGGCTCTGACACTCACTCGCCGAGTGATCGTGGTGGTAGGTCACGGTGTGGCGAGGACGCTTACGGGGGGAGGTCGAGGTTCGGGCGGCCGTACACCTGTCGCTTGATCGTCCTGATGCGGTGTCGCCCAACTGACAGCCAAGGGAACCGACCTGACACGCCGAGCGGACCCGGCCGCACTCGCCGTCGAGCAGCGCCTGGCCGCCGCCTTCACCGCCGACGAGCGGAATGCGTTCATCGAGCACCTGGAACGGGCTATCACCACGCTGGCCCCCCACCACCGCCTCGACAAAGCACCAACGCCTCAGTCCGACGACGAACCCTCGTAGCGTCGTGCCCTGTCCGATCGGGGTTGCGATGAGGTTGTCGGTGAAGGCCACCCATCAGACAGCTGATGGCAGCGAGCCGCTCGGCGATCATCGGAGCTTGTCCGGGTCGAGAATCATGTCGATGGCGACGATGCGCTCGTCGTAAACGGTGAAGCCGACGACGGCGACGGGCCTGCCGCGCCTGTCGCGGGCGACGACCCCGGCGGCTCCATTGACCAGTGCGGGAGCGCAGAGGCGCGCGAACCGTGGCCCGGCGTCGGCCGCACGGGTGGCCACGGCACGGGCACCGGCGAGCACTGCCGGTGCGAGCCGTGCACGGCGTCCGTGGTCGGAGCGGAACACCACGTCGGGATCCAGCAGGGTCAGCAGGGCGTCGAAGTCGCCGGCGCGGGCTGCCGCCAGGAACGCGTCGACGACACGACGCTGGGCGGGCAGGCCGGCCCTGGGCTGCGGAGCACTCTCGCGCAGTCGCCGCCGGGCTCGGCTGGCAAGCTGCCTGGTGGCCGCCGGTGTACGTCCCACGACGGCGGCCACCTGCTCGAACGGCATGCCGAACATGTCGTGCAGCACGACCGCGAGCCGTTCGGCGGGCTCGAGGCTGTCCAGCACCACGAGCAACGCGATGCCTACCGCGTCGGTGTGCAGGCTGGCTTCCTCCGGATCCCCGTACTCGCTTACCAGCGGCTCCCAGGTTGCGCTCAACTGCTCGCGGCGCGCTTGCCGGGCCCGCAGCATGTCGATGCACACCCGCCCGACGAGCGTGGTCAGCCACGCCGCGGGATTGGTGATCGCGGTCGGGTCGGCGCGCGTCGTGCGCAGCCACGCCTCCTGCAACGCGTCGTCGACCTCGGCTTGTGAGCCCAGCAGTCGATAGGCGACGGCCCGTAGACGCGGACGGTGCTGCGCCAACTGCTCGGCGAACCACTGCTGGTCGTCCATCTCCCTAGTTCCCGAACGCTTCCCGCCGCAGCATCGCCCACAGCGTCGGAGTGCCCTCGGCGGTGGTGACGGCCGCGGTCCGCCTGATCCAGGCGGTGTCGGTTGCCTGGGCCAGCAGACAGGCCGCCAGGTCGGCTCGGCTGGTGAAGATACCGTCGGAGCGACTCTCCGCGAGCCGGTAGCGGGTGACGCTGTCGCTGTCGAAGAGCCCCGACGGGCGCACGATCGTCCAGTCGAGGTTGCTGTCCCGCACCATCTTCTCCATGGTGCGCATGTCGTCATAGGTGGACTTGCCGATCGTGGCGGTGACCAACGGCTGGATGATGCGGTTGAGCAGGAATCCGCCCTCGGCATGGTGATGCGGCTCGGTGGCGCTGGAACTGACGACGACGAGCCGCCGCACACCCTCGCGACGCATCGCGGCCAGGACCGTCGCGGTGCTGCGGCTGTAGAGCCGCACCGGTCGCCGAGTGAACGGCGTGCCAAGCGTCGACAGCACCACGGCGGCACCACTCACCGGGACCTCGACTGTGGCATCGGCGGCCACCACCTCCAAGCCGGGACCGCTGACCGGGAACGACTGCGGCTGCCGGGTCACCGCCCGTACGTCGTGGCCGGCGTCCAGCGCCTGCTGTACGAGGCGACGGCCCGTGCCCCCGTTCGCGCCGAGAACGACGATAAGCATCAGGTGTGCTCCCTTCCGAGTGGCTTCGAAAGGAACGTCGATCCGCACGGTTCGTTTGTGACAAACCGCAGGCCAGGTCAAGGCGGGTCACTGCCCGCGCAGCGCCCGACTGACTGTCGTTCTCAGCCGGGGGATTTCCCGGGCAGGCGTTCAGGAGGTGCAGAAGGACGCCCGTTCGGTCAGCCCGAGCTCCGTGCAGTCCCATCCGGTGCCCTGGTCCTGGAGTCGCCAACCCGTGCCGGCCGTGTAGTGGAACAGGTAGATGAAGTTGTTGTCGTCCGGACGTTGCACGTCGACGGCAGCCCACGTCTCGACGCACTCCACCGGCCTGGAAGCGAAGGACCAGCCCGCCGGCAGCTCGACCAGGGTGCCGAGGCTCTGCATCGACGGACAGGTGGGACTGTGGGGGTCGACACTTGTGGGGGTGGCTGCGGGCGGCAGCAACGGGTCGGGCCGGTGGAGGGTGGCGAAGGCGACCGTACCGCCGATGGCGAACACCGCCGCCACCGCGGCGCCGGTGGCGACCGCCCTGCGTCGTTGCACCTGCCGCGATCTGCGCAGGGTGCGTTCGTACATGTCGGCGGTGCCGCCGAGCTCGCTCAGATCGGACATGGCCTGACGCAGCGGCCCGAGGTTGTCGGTCATCAGGCCTCCTCCATCACGGCCGAGAGCAGGTCCGGCGCTATCTGCCGCATGCGGGCCAGCGCCTTGCTGGTTTGACTCTTGATTGTTCCGACCGAGCACTGCAGCAGATCCGCGGCCTCGGCCTCGCTGCGGTCCTCGAAGAACCGTGCCACAAGCACGGCCCGTTGCCGCTGCGTGAGTTGGGCGAGAGCCTGGTGCAGGGCAACCTTGAGATCGGTACGGCGAGCATGGTCACTGCCGGGCTGGGCCACGTCGGCCAGTTCCCCGGGCAGGGACTCGGCTACCTTGCGGCGCCGCCACCAGCTCACCTGCTGGTGGTACATGGCGGTGCGGGTGTACGCCTCGAAGTGCCCGGGATCATTCAGCCGCCGCCGGCCCCGATGGGTGCGGGCCAGCGCATCCTGCACGAGGTCCTCCGCGAGGTGCCGGTCACCGGTCAGCAGGAACGCCGTTCGCAGCAACGCCGGTGAGCGGGTCCGCACGAACTCACAGAAAAGATCGTCCATGGAGTCCGGCATGACCCGCTCGTTCCCCCCACGTACCCAAAGTCCTTCAGGCAGCGGCGGCGTCGATGCGGCCGAATGTCTGTGGCGCACACCATAGCCGGTGTGCGCCACAGCAAGCGACAGCGGTCACCCGCTCAGGAGATGCAGAACGGCGCCTCCTTGAGGCCGAGGTCGACGCAGTCGTAACCGCTGCCGTCGCCGTAGTACTTCCAGCCCGTGCCGGCCACGAAGTGGAACAGGTACCAGCCGTCACCGGCGTTCGGGCCCTGCGGATCGGCTCCCGCCCAGTCCTTGACGCACTTGACACTGCCGAACGTCCAGCCCTTCGGAAGCTCGACCAGGGCCTGGAGAGTCTTCGCCGAAGGGCACTTGACACTCGTGGCCGTACCGCTCGATGGCTTCGATGCCGGCTTCGGCGCCGGCTCATCCGGATCCGAGACACAGAACGGCGCCGGCTCGCTGAGGCCGAGATCCTTGCAGTCCCAGTCGCTGCCCTGGTCGTAGTACTTCCAGCCCGTGCCGGTCACGAAGTGGAAAAGGTAGAGGCCGTCAGCCGCGGTCGGACCCTCCGGATCGGCAGTAGCCCAGTCCTTGAAACAGCTCACCTTCGTGAGGGACCAGCCCTTCGGCAGCTCGACAAGCGTCTGAAGGGTCGTCACCGGGGGACAGCCGGCAGCACCGGCCGCCGGGGTAGCCGCAGCGGGCGACGCACCGGGGGTGCCAGTGGCCGCAGCAGCCGACGTCGGAGCAGATGCGGTGGGGCGGGGACCAGTCGACCCACCGGAGTCGCAGGCGGACAGTCCAATAAGGACAGTGGCAACGGGCAGCAGCAGGAGGTGACGTGCAGACATTTTCCGGACCCCTATGGATCGTGGCGATCGTCGCTTACACAGGGGTACATGCGATCCATCGTCCGCAGGTTGCCGCCAACCAGAAATATTCTTCGAAATCTTCGACGACCCCGCTCAGGCGGTGTTCACCGCAGGTCATGCCCAGTGGCTTCTGGCGCCCGCCGGCCATGCCCAGGGCCAGGAGTTCCGCGACCCACGGCCGCCCCTTGGGAGATCCGGTTGTGGCCAGCCAGAAAATCTATGCTCAAACGGCTAGACATTCTTGAGGGCCAGAGATACTGTTCCTAGGGTAGAGAGCAGAGAGACGCAAAGACGCAGACGGATCGCCCGGCCGTGAGGTCACGACGGGCGTCGGGAGCAGGACCCTGATCCCGCTCCAGAACGGCAGTAAGCACGTCAGCCCCGGCGTGATGCGCGACGGGGCACCGCAGGTGGGGCCGAAGAACCGTTCAGGGCTCCAGCTGATGTTCGCCGTACGTGTGTGGGGCCGTGAAGTTGCGTGGGCTCCGACACCGGCGGACCGCACGTCGGCAAGTTGGAAGAAATGCAGAGGAAAGGGAGGGCCGTACACCGTTGGATCGCCCGCCGTCGGCCGTCATCTCAGGCCGGGCGGACACCGCAGTTTCCATCGAACGAGAGGTGGTCTCCGGTCACGCATATGCGATCCTCGCACCCGTTGCCGTCAGTGACGGCTGGTGTGGATACGAAGAGCCGACGTTCCTGTCGGCAGATGGTGTTCTGACCCGTAACCCTGGGCCCCGGCGCTTACGCGCCGGGGCCCTCGACATGGAGGTGACATGGGGCGAAACCCCGAAGACATGTTCGGCGACGAGGACTACCCCGCCTACACCATCGGGCAGGCTGCGGAGATGCTCGGCACCACGCAGGATTTTCTGCGCCGGCTGGACGAGGCGAAACTGATCGACCCGCACCGCTCCAGCGGCGGGCACCGCCGTTACTCGCGCTACCAGCTGCGCCTGGCCGCCCGGGCCCGCGAGATGGTCGACGGCGGCACCGCCCTGGAGGCGGCCTGCCGGATCATCATCCTGGAGGACCAACTTGAGGAAGCCCTCCGGCAGAACGAGAAGCAGTAGTAGGGGTTGCTGACCGCACCATGTCGAGTGATGTCGTCGGCGTTCCGCGCCCCTCACGGGCCGGGCACGACAGGGCCCGGGCCCGGCATGCCAACCCACCTGTCGTTACGGCCCCACGTCGACGGCAAGGCCCGCGGCGGACTCAGTCGGGGCACAGCTCTCTGCCTTCGCCTGGAAGATCTCCCGCTCTTTGGCGTTGCGGGTGAGCGCGGCGGCTCGCACGTACTCCTGCCGGGACTCGGTCGTCCGGCCGAGCTTCGCCAGGAGGTCGGCGCGTACGGCGGGAAGCAGCGGGTACTGGTCCAGCGCCCCACTCGCCTGCACCCGGTCAGCAATGGCCAGTCCCTCGGCCGCTCCCTGGGCCATTCCGACCGCGACCGCCCGATTCAGCTCGGCAACAGGTGACGGCCACACGTGGGACAGCACCAGATAGAGTGCCGCGATTCGTGACCAGTCCGTCTCCTGCGTAGACCGGGCTCGGGCGTGACAGGCTGCGATTTCGGCCTGCAGCACGAACGGTCCGAGTACACCGCCGATCTCCTGCGCCCGTGCCAGGGCGGCGAGGCCGCGCCGGATCAGCAGGCGGTCCCAGCGGGTCCGGTCCTGGTCACCGAGCAGGATTGCCGCACCGGCTCCGTCGGTGCGCGCCCACGTCCGCGACGACTGGATTTCCATGAGCGCCACCAGCCCGTGCACCTCGGCCTGATCCGGCATCAGTCCGGCCAGCACCCGCCCCAGCCGCAACGCCTCCCGGCAGAGGTCGGGCCGCATCCAGTCCTGGCCGGCGGTCGCCGAGTATCCCTCGTTGAAGATCAGGTACAGGACTTCCAGGACCGAGGTGAGCCGCTGGGCGAGCTGATCCGGTGGCGGGAGTTCGAACGGCACCCGTTTGGCGGCCAGGGTGCGCTTGGCCCGCACGATCCGTTGACCAACAGTCGGTTCGGCGACGAGGAAGGCCCTGGCGATCTCCTCGGTGCTCAGCCCGCCCACCACGCGCAGGGTGAGCGCGGTACGCGCCTCCGTCGACAGCACCGGATGGCAGGAGATGAAGATCAGCCGCAGCAGGTCGTCGCCGACGTGGTCGTCCAACGCGTCGTCCACGGCCTCCTGCTCGTCGACCGGGACGATCTCCAGAGCCCGGCCAATTTCGGCGAGCTTCTCGCCGTACCGGATCCGCCGCCGGACCAGGTCGATCGCCCGGTGTTTGGCGGTGGCCATCAGCCATGGCCCGGGATCTCTCGGCACGCCCTGCTTCGGCCACTGTTCAAGCGCGATGACCAGGGTGTCCTGGGCGATCTCCTCGGCCAGGCCGACGTCTCGCACGATCCGGGTCAGCTTCGCGATGAGCTGAGCCGCCTCGATCCTCCAGACCGCCTCGACAACGCGATGTGGATCGGTAGCCGTCATGGCTACCGATCCAACCACCATCCAGGTGCTCGCCCGCTCATCCCTGCGGTGCGAAGTCCTCCGGCCCGAAGACCCGCGAGACCTCAGCCTCCCCCTCCCAGCCCTGCCACAGGTCACGGTGCAGCCGCATGAACCGGCCGGCCCACTCGACAGCTTCCTCCTTGGAGCGGACGTCGTACACCACGTAGCTGATCAGCTCCTTCGCCTCGGCGAAGGGACCGTCGACGACGTTGACCGCACCGGCGGTGACCGCGATCCGGGCGCTGTTCGCGGTGGGGGCGAGCCCACCCATGTCGAGCATCACGCCGGCGTTCGTCGCGTCCATACCGAGTTTCGCGATGGCCTCCATCAGTTCGGCGGGCGGCGGGCCGTCGGGCTGCGCTGCTTTGAGAATCACCAGATATCGCATTTCTTCTCCTCGTGATCTGTGCACTTCGGGTTGGCTCGGAACAAGTCTGGTTCGACTGTGCTGACGATCAGTGCCGCGACACGCGCCGGTAGCGATCGATCGCGACGGCTGCCTGCCAGCCCGAGATCAGCAGTACGGCAGCGGTGAAGGCGAGGAGGCTCCAGGCGGCGCCGGCACCCGCGGTCAGACCCAGGAAGGCGGCGCCGAACACCACGCCGACGCCCCGCGAGGACCTGGCCCAACCAGCGGCGCCCTCGGCGGCGAAGCGGCGGGCCAGCACGAAACACGCCGCGATCAGGCAACTGAACCCGACGGCTCCGGCAGCGAAATGACCGTAGCCGTGCCAACTGATCGTCCCGGGACCGTCCGGCGTGCCGACCGGGAAGCCCAACGCCGGGTCCGCGCGCAGCAGACCGGCCGCAATCAGGCTCACGCCGTACGCGCCGATGAGCCTCGGCGCCCAGCGCGCCCCGGGCCCACTCTCCAGTGCCCGACGCAGTCCGACCGCGAACACGATCGTCAGCAGGCCGCTCACCAGGAAGTTCGTGATGTGGATCCAACCTCGGTCACCGTTGCTGAGCATGCTCCACGCGTGTCGTGTCGGGTCGAATCCGGACCGGGTGAACACCTCGACCAGCGACACCGCGACGTACAACGGGCCGGCGATGACGCCGTACGCCAACAGGGACTTCGTGACCCTGACCGCCGGGTCGCAGGTCGTCACGGTCGACGCGGTGGTGGTCATCTGCTCGGTCATGATCGTTGCCCTTCGCGGCGGGCCGGCTTGTCCGGCCCTTCACCCAGTCCCTCGAACGACCAGACCCGACTTCGACAACCCACTCCAAGATTTTTTCGAGAGCGCGATGACCAGCCTCTGCCGTGTTCGGCGCAGGCTCGGTCACGGCGTTGTGTACAGCCCCGCAGCCGTCGTCGACCGGCTACGAGTGGGATGCACGGGCGGCGCGGCGACGCTCGGTGAGCCGTCGGGCCTTCACCGCATTGCCGCAGTCGGCCATGCGGCACCAACGGCGGGAACCGCTGCGACTCTTGTCGAGGAACAGCCAGCCACAGCCACCTTCGCGCAGCGGGCAGCGGCGCAACCGGGTCAGGTCGGCTGTCAGCATGACGTCGAGGGCGGCCTCGGCGATCCTGTCGGGCACCGTCATGGCCGGCACGGTGCCGTAGGCCAGACGTACGCGCGACGGGTCGAGCACCAGCCGCGCTCGGGCGGCCGCCCCGGACCAGCGCTGATGGAGTGCGACAAGCGCGGCGCCGGCCGCGACGGAGTCTCCCGTCGAAGCACCGTCGGCATCGGTGACCACCGCGAGCAGCACCAGATGAAGCGCTTCCCGGATGTCCCGCACAGCGGCCAGTCCCGCGTGCGCCGCCGCGGGCTCGTCGCGCCACGCCTGGTCGACCTGGTCGGCCTCCGCGTCGCCGAGCACGCCCACCCGGACCGACCAGCGCAGCAGGGCCGAGCTGTCGGACAGAAAGTCGTGCGGCGACGCGCCCCCTCGCTCGAGTGTGTTGACCAGATCGAGCGCGGGATGCCCGCCGACCAACGGAAGCTGGCACACGTCGAGCGGCATGCCGGCAACGCTACCACCCAAGCCGTCGATGGGGGTTGGTCGATAGCGCCGTCGAGGAGGCGCTTCACTCCCGGTTCACCTCGGTGTTTGGGCACGGCGAGGAATTCCCGATCGTCTATGCTACCGTCAAAACCCGATTAGCCGGAATCACATATGGAGGTAGGCGATGACGCACCAACGACGTGCGGTCTACGCACTCGCCGCGTTGTCCGCCGCCACCTTCTGTTACGTCACCACCGAGGTCCTCCCGATCGGGCTGCTCACGCTCATCGCGCCGGACCTGGGGCGTTCGAGGTCCGAGGCCGGTCTGCTGGTGACCGGATACGCCGTGGTGGTCATGATCGTGGCGCTCCCGCTGACCCGGGTCACTCGACGGGTGCCCCGGCGTCCGCTGCTCGCCGGCACCCTCGGTGTGTTCGTCGCGGCGACGACGGTGTCGGCCTTCGCAACCTCCTACGAGATGTTGCTCGCCGCCCGGCTGGTCTCCGCCACCACAAACGGTGTCTTCTGGGCGGTGGTGTTCCCCGTGGCGATCTCGATGTTCCCCGCGAACATCCGCGGTCGAATCGTGGCTCGCCTGTCGATCGGCAACGCTCTCGGGCCGGTCCTCGGCGTGCCGCTGAGCACCTGGTTGGGCGGTCAGGCCGGGTGGCGGGCAGCCTTCGTCGCGATGGCAATCCTCGGCTTCGTCATCTGCGTCGCAGTCGTCCTGCTCCTGCCGAGCGTCACACCGCGACAGAGTGCCGGCGACATCGGGTCGATGCCGGATCGACACCGCTTCGTCGTGCTCCTCGTCGCCACCGTCCTCGTCGTCACCGGCGCCATGGGCGCGTTCACCTACATGACGGTTTTCCTGCTCGACGTCAGCGGGTTCGCCGCAGCGTCCCTCGGCATGCTGCTCTTCGTCCAAGGCTCGTTCGGCGTCGTCGGCACCTGGGCGGTCGGCCGGATCCTGGACCGGTTTCCGCTCGGTGCCGTGCTGGGTCTGCTCGGGCTCATCACCGCCGCGATGCTCGGCATCTACGGGGTTGGCACAAACCAGGCACTGACGATTCCGTTGCTTGCCGTGGCGGGAATGTCGTTCAGCTCGCTGATCGCGGGAATCCAGCACCGCATCATGCAGGTGGCCCCGTCGACCACCGACCTGGCGTCGGCCAGTCTCAGCGTCGCGTTCAACTTCGGCCTCGCGGCCGGCTCGCTCATCGGTGCGGGCCTGCTGGCGACGGCCGGGGTGCGCGTCATCCCGTTGTTCGGAGGGCTGCTGACGGCCGGGGCGTTCGCGTTGCTCGCCTGCCACGAGCTGTCCCGCAGGAGACGGGGAGAGCACGAAGCTGCCGGTCGCGATCCCGAGCGACAGCCGGTCGGGCAACCCGCAGGTCACTCCTGAGTCCCTTGACCTGCGGCGCCACGGCGGGAACGCTGCGGCCCACGACACAGCGGCTGCGGCGCATCGGCCTGCTCACCCGTCAGGGCCGTCCCGTGCCGGCGGCCTGCCCGCTCGCCCGGGTCGCGGCGTCCTCCTGCGTCGCGGCCCAGGTGGCGAGCAGTTCCAGGCCGTCACCGGAGCTGGTGCCCGGCTCGGCGGAGTAGGTCAGGACCGTCAGGACGTCGTCGCCGGACAACTCCAGCACTTCGAAGGTCAGGTCCAGATCCCCGATGACCGGGTGCCGGAACCGCTTCGCGCCGTGGCGGTGCACGTACACGTCCTGGGCGGCCCACCAGGCGCGGAAGGGCTCGCTGCGCATCGACAGCTCACCGATCAGGTTCATCAGCGCCTGATCGTCCGGGTGCCGTGCGGCGGCGGTGCGCAGCGCGGCGACGGCGGAGCGGGCCACCTGCGGCCACTCCGGGTAGAACGCCTGCGCGTGCGGGTCCAGGAAGATGAACCGCATCGAGTTCACCGGCAGCGCCGCGTGCGCGGCGAACATGGGCGCGTAGAGGGCCCTGCCCAGCGAGTTCACGGCGAGGACGTCGAAACGGTGGTTACGCAGGAACGCCGGCACACCCATCGAGCGCAGGACTCGGCGGATCGCCGGCCGGATCTCGGGGGCCCTGTCGCGGCCGGCGCGGGCGCGGGCCGGCCGGGGACCGGCGGCACGGGCGAGATGGTGCAGGTGAGCGGTCTCGGTGTCGTCGAGCCGCAGCGCGCGAGCAATGGCGTCCAGGACGCTGTCGGACGCACCGGCGAGGTTGCCGCGCTCCAGGCGGGTGTAGTACTCGACGCTCACGCCGGCCAGCGCGGCGACCTCACCGCGGCGCAGCCCGGCGACGCGCCGGTTACCGTACGCGGGGATGCCTGCCTGCTCCGGACTGACCTTGGCCCGGCGGGAGGTGAGAAACGCCCGGACCTCACTGCGGTTGTCCATGTTTCCCAGGTTAGGCACCCCGTCCGGCAGGAGAGGGTCCCTGCCAGTACCCGTTTGAGCAGTGGCTCCCCGGAAACCTCACAGCGGTGTGTGCTTGAGGGGACGGTGTGGCGCTGACACCCACGCAGAACCACGACGCAGAACTGAAAGGAACGGCACCCCCCGCCACCTTCGACAGGCCGATCCCCGAAGCCTGATCCGCCCCGGGCCCGTTGCCCGCCTCGCCGGTCAGTGGGCCGTCCATTCGAACAACGACAGGGAGAACAGCATGCGCACGGTGCAGTTGGGCGAGCTTGAGGTTGCCCGCATCGGTCTGGGTGCGATGGGAATGTCGCACGGCTACAGCGGTGCCGGCAGCGACGATGCCGAGTCGATCCGCACCATCCACCGGGCTCTCGAACTGGGTGTCACCCTGATCGACACCGCGGAGATCTACGGCCCGTACGTCAACGAGGAGCTTGTCGGTCGCGCCCTGCAGGGCCGCCGCGACCAGGTAGTGCTCGCCACCAAGTTCGGCCTCGTCTCCCACGACGGTCGCGTCCCCGGGGGCCTGGACAGCAGCCCGGACAACATCCGCACGGCGGTCGAGGGCTCGCTGAAGCGTCTCGGCACCGACCACATCGACCTGTACTACCAGCACCGCGTCGACCCGAGCACCCCGATCGAGGACACCATGGGCGCCCTCGCGGCCCTGGTGCGGGAAGGCAAGATCCGCTACATCGGGCTGTCCGAGGCGTGGATCGACACCATACGACGCGCCCATGCCGTACACCCGGTCACCGCCCTGCAGTCCGAGTACTCGCTGTGGACCCGTGACCAGGAGCAACTCCTTCCCGTGCTGCGCGAGCTGGGGATCGGACTTGTGGCGTACTCCCCACTCGGACGTGGCTTCCTCACCGGTGCCCTACGGTCTCCGGCGGACGTCGAGCGCCTCGACGACAGCGACTTCCGGAAGAACCATCCGCGCTTCACCGGGGAGAACTTCAAGCGCAACCTGCGCATCGCCGACCAGGTCCAGGAGGTCGCCGACCAGGTGGGCGCGACCTCAGGACAGGTAGCCCTGGCCTGGCTGCTGACCCAGGGCGACGACATCGTCCCCATTCCCGGCACCAAGCGGGTGAGCCGCGTTGAGGAGAACGTCGCCGCGGACACCGTCACGCTGACGCCCGAACAGGTCGCCACCCTCACCGCGCTGCCCGTTGCGGAGGGCGGTCACCACACCGACGAGCAGATGCGGGTGATCGAGCGCTGACCGGCCCGGTCAACCCTGCCGCTGGCCCCGTGCCGTTCGCTCGTCAGGCCGGCCCGTCCGGTGCGTACCCCAGGCAAGGAAGCGGGCCCGGCGGGGAGGGCGATCCTCCGCGCCGGGCCCGCATCGGGTGGGGTCAGGCGGACGCGCAGATGGCCGCGGCCGGGCCGGTGCCGGTGCCCTGGAAGCCGAAGTTGGTCGACTGGCCGGCGCCTACCTGTCCGTTGTAGCTCACGTTGCTGAACCGGACGGTTCCGCTGGTGCCGCTGGCCTGGGCGCTCCACACGCCGGTGATCGCGCTGCCGCCGGGCAGCGTGATGGTCACGGTCCAGCCGTTGATGGCCGCGGAGCCGGCGGTGACAGTCACGCTCGCGGTGAATCCACCGTTCCACTGGTTGAGCACCACCGAGGCGGAACAGCCGTTACCGGTCGGCGGCGGCGTGGTGGGCGGAGCGGTGGTGGGCGGAGCGGTCGTCGGCGGAGCGGTCGTCGGCGGAGCGGTCGTCGGCGGCGCGGTCGTCGGCGGAGCCGTGGTCGGAGGCGCGGTCGTCGGCGGAGCGGTCGTCGGAGGCGCGGTCGTCGGCGGATTGGGCGCGCCGTTGGCCAGGCTGAAGGCCAGGTCGGGCTGGAACGAACCGGCAGTGAAGCGGCAGCCGTCCGCCTCCCCCGGCGGCTTCACCCAGAGGTACGCGTCGATGTTGGCGTCGCCGGTGTTGGTGGTCGGGTACGGGCCGATGCGCCTGTCAGAGTTGTCGTCTCCGCACCAGTCCCCGCTGGCGCCGCCGTTGCGGCTGGTGTCGATGACCTGGCGCTTGCCCGAGATGCCCATGCCGTTGAGGGAGGAGATGACGTTCCGGCCGAAGTTCGCCTCGTTCGAGGTGGAGTTGAAGTTCGACACGTTCGTGAAGAAGCCGTCGGCGTACTGCACGCCTGCCGCCCGAAGCCGATTGGCCGTCTCGCCTGCGCTGTTCCAGGTGGAGTGGCCGCCGTCGAGGTAGACCTTGGCGTTGGAGTTACCCGACTTGATGGTCCGGGTGGCAGTCGAGATCGCCTGGTTACGGGCGTTGAGCTCGCCGCTGCTCAGGCACGTCTGCAGGGCGAGGGAGTCGGTTTCCAGGATGATGATGACGGTCTGGTTGCCCAGCCCGCGGGCGAAGTTCGACACCCACGTCTGGTACTGGTTGAGGTCCGGCGCACCACCGGCGCTGGCTCCGCCGCAGTCCCGGTTGGGGATCTCGTACACCGACAGCACCGGGATCTGCTGCGCCGCGTTGGCGGCGCTGACGAATCCGGAGACCTCGGACTGCACAGTCGACGGGTTGAAGTTGGCGAACCAGCGTGCCTGCGGCTGGCTCGCGATCTTGTCGCGGATGACCGCGGCACGCGAGTCGCCGGGGTTGGCGGCGACCCAGCGGATGACCGCCGAGCTCGGGTCGCGATAGAGCGATCCGGACAGCGTGCCGGCGGAGGCGCTGCCGACGGCGAGGCAGACGCCGACGGCGGTGGCGCCCGCGACGGCGGCCACGCTTGTGGCCGCCGATCTGCGGCGGAGCGACGAGAGGATAGCCACGACGTGTTGCCTCCTGGTCACATTGACGTTTCCAAGTTTGTGGGAGCGTTCCCATGGACGGTAGCGGAGGCGCGCGTCGCTGCCAAGACGTGGAGACTTATCGATGAGCTAACGGGCCGCGTCGGGGTGTCGAGGCCGGCGCAGGGTCTGCGCGGTGCGCGGGGCTGATGTCGGGACCGGGGAAGCGATCCGCCCCGGCCCGGACCCGTCACACCGGGTCGGCGGCCCGCAGCCGTGGCCACCGCTGCTCCGTCCAGGCCCGCAACAACCACTCCATCGGCCCGTACCGGAACCTGGCCATCCACGCCCCGCTGACGGCGAGCTGCACACCGTAGATCGCGACCGCGACGAGTACGACCACCGGAGGGGCGACGGCGCCGGCGAGGCCCAGACCGACGCCCGTGAAGACCAGCACGCAGAGCAGCGACTGACCCAGGTAGTTCGACAGGGACATCCGGCCTGCCGGCGCGAGTACGGCCGCCACCCGCCGCCCCCGGTCGGTCTGGAAGAACTGGAGCAGGCTGGCCGCGTACGCGGCTGCGAGCAGAGGCGCGGTGAGGACGCCCACGGTCAGCCCGGTCAGGTTGGCGGTGCCCCCGCCCGAGGCGAAGACCACGGCGCCGGCCAGGCCGATCGGGTAGCCCAGCTGCTGCACCCGGCGCAGGAGCTGCCGGTTCCCGCCGACGTCGGTGAGCAGCCGACGACGCCCCGCCGCGTACCCGAAGAGGAAGGCCGAGAAGGCGAGCGGCCCCTGCACGAGGAGCGTGCCGACCATCGCCGGCAGTTGGCGTACGTGCTCGGCGATCAGCGAGCCGATTCCGCCCTGAAGCGCCTCGGTGGAGCGCTGCCCTTCGGCAAGCGCCGCCGCCGGGTCGGTGACCAGCTGGGTACCGCCGACTGCGGCGAGCGCGAGGACGAAGCCGATCCCGCCGGTCACCAGCACGGCGGCGCGCAGCGCGGTCCCGACACCGACTCCCCGCATGGCGAGCAGGACCAGACCGAGCAGTGCGTACGTCGTCAGGATGTCGCCCTGGAACAGCAGCACCGCGTGCAGGATGCCGAGCACGAAGAGGCCGACCAGTCGTCGCCGGAACCGTGGGGCGAAGTCGACGTCGCGCCGTGCGGCGGAATCGAGCTGGAGCGTGAAGCTGTAGCCGAACAGGAAGGAGAAGAGCAGGTACGCCTTCATCGCGAGGAGCAGCTCGACAAGCCACCGGACCGCCTGGTCGCCCCACGAGTCGTACGCGGGATCGGGAACCAGGTGGAAGGAGTGGCCGGAGGCGAAGAAGGCGATGTTGACGACCAGGATGAGGAGCAGCGCCACGGCACGCAGGGCGTCGACGTCGACGATCCGTGGTGGCGTGGCGGACGACGCTCGATTCCTGGCGGGCGGGTCTTCGAGGGAAGGATGCACGGGCCACCTCCGGAGCGACGGGAGTCGTGTCGAGGACTCTCCTTCGACGCTAGGAAGTGGGCCGTGGAGATGACAGCCAGTGAGCCTGAAGGCTGCCGGTGGGGCAGGCCCTACCCGGGCTCTCTCCGGACCGCAACCTGCCGGACACGGCATTGACATATTTCACTGTGCGATCTAGCGTCGGGCCGAATCGATTCGACGACCACCTGGTCGCGCGTGGGCGACGAGACCAGTGGCGAGAGCCTGTGGCGATGAGCCGGCCGGGCGCCGTGGCCACCTCGCGCCTTCCGGAGTTTCGTGCGCGGCGAGTGTGGCCGGCGGGGGCGACCAGGAGTGGCGTGCCGTGGCGGTGTGGGAGTCGCCGTGGACCCGTGTACCTGAATCAGTTCGTGCCGAGTGGCGGGAGCCCCATCATGACAAGACGTAGACCCATCCTTGGTTCACTCGCGACGGCGGCGGTTCTCGTCGCGACAGTGGGCGTGACGGCGCTGACCGGTGGTCTGCGCACCACCGCGTCGGCCGCGGACATGGCACCGGCCGCAGCGACCGCCGGGTGCGGCAAGGCGCCCACGTTGACGAGCGGTCAACGGTCCATCCAGAGCAGCGGCCAGAACCGTAGCTTCATCCTGCGGATCCCGGACAACTACGACCGGAACCATCCGTACCGGTTGATCTTCGGATTCCACTGGAACGGCGGCACGATGAACGACGTCGACGGCGGCGGATCCGACGGCGCGGCCTGGTCCTACTACGGGCTGCGGCAGCAGGCGAACAACAGCACCATTTTCGTCGCCCCCCAGGGCAACGGCAACGGCTGGGCCAACCCCGGCGGCCAGGACGTCACATTCGTCGACAACATGATCAGCCTGATCGAGGCGGACCTGTGTGTCGACACGACGCAGCTCTTCGCGCTCGGCTTCAGTTACGGCGGAGGCATGAGCTATTCACTTGCCTGCTCCCGGGCCGGTGTCTTCCGCGCCGTCGCCGTCTACTCCGGCGGGCAGCTCAGCGGGTGCGGCGGCGGCACCCAGCCGATCGCGTACATGGGCATCCACGGCATCGGGGACCCCGTGCTCAACATCTCGGCCGGGCGGTCCCTGCGGGACACGTTCGTACGGAACAACGGGTGCACCGCGCAGAGCCCGCCCGAGCCGCGAGCGGGCAGCCTGACCCACATCACCACCACCTACTCCGGCTGCCGGTCCGGCTATCCGGTGGTGTGGGCCGCCTTCGACGGCGGACACACCCCCGGCCCGGTGGACGGCGGTGGGGACAGCGGCGCCAGGACCTGGACCAAGGGCGAGGTGTGGAGGTTCTTCACCCAGTTCGGCAGCACCGACCCCACGCCGAGCCCGACAGTGTCGCCGACCGCGAGCCCGACCACCCCGCCCCCGGGTGGCACGTCGGCCCTGCGCAACGGGACCTCCGGCCGGTGCCTGGACGTCAACGGCGCCGCGCAGACCAATGGCACGGCGGCGATCATCTGGGACTGCCACGGCCAGAGCAACCAGAGCTGGACCTCGACCGCGGCCGGGGAGCTGCGCGTCTTCGGCGGCAAGTGCCTGGACGTCAACGGCGCCAGCACCGCGAACGGCAGCTCGGTGATCATTTGGGACTGCAACGGCCAGTCCAACCAGCGGTGGCGGTTCAACGCCGACGGCTCGATCACAGGCGTCGGTTCGGGCCGGTGCCTGGACGTGGTCGGCAACGGTACGGCCAACGGCACGCGCGTCCAGATCTGGGACTGCAACGGCGGGGCCAACCAACGATGGAGCCGAAGCTGAGACCGGCGGGACAACTGTAGGGATCTCCGCGGCACGCATCGGCGGCCGAGCCACCCGCTCGGCCGCCGCACCGCCGACAGACATTCATCGGATCTCTTTCTCATCTCCCGATGCGTCTGCCGCCGGAACTGACGGCATTGATCAACAAATGCCCCCTGGTGGGGCGTTGACCGCCGATCGATCCGGTGCCTAACATATGACGTCTCTGCATTAATGATCTTCGATAGGCGGCCCCTGCGGTACGGGCAACTCGACGTGCGCCGTACGACCTCGGGGTCGAACCTGCCTGGGGAGGCGAGCCAGATGTTCGACAGAGAGAGTCATCGGCGCAGCGCTGGCGAGGGCGGCCCACGCCGCCGGTCATGGCGGAGCACGTGGCGTCCACGTCGGTTGGCCGCTTCGGCGGCAGGGGCGGTGGTGCTTGCGGCAGCCGTGCTGACCGGGTTCGCCTCCCCCGCCCAGGCGGCGACCGCCATCACGATCAACGGCGGATCCGGCGGACGGGCGCTCGACGGGATCGGCGCGGTAAGTGGTGGTGGCGGCAACAGCAGGTTGCTTATCGACTACCCGGAACCCCAGCGCAGCGACATCCTGGACTACCTGTTCAAGCCCGGCCGCGGCGCCGCCATGCAGCTGCTGAAGACGGAGATCGGCGGGGACACCAACTCCACCTCCGGCGCGGAGCCCAGCCACGAACACACCCGGGGCAGCATCAACTGCAACCGGGGCTACGAGTGGTGGCTGATGGAGCAGGCGAGGTCGCGCAACGCCAACATCGCCCTGGCCGGCCTGGCCTGGGGAGCGCCGGGCTGGATCGGGAACCGCAACTTCTGGTCCACCGACTCGATCGACTACCTGGTGGCCTGGCTGGACTGCGCGGCCACCCACGGGCTGACCATCAACTACCTCGGCGGGTGGAACGAGAAGGGCTACAACGCCACCTGGTACAAGAACCTGCGCTCGGCCCTCAACTCCCACGGTTACAGCAGCGTGAAGATCGTCGCCTCGGACGACTTCGGCTGGGGCGCGGCGGACGAATCGCTGCGCGACCCGGCGTTCGCCAACGCCGTACAGGTCTTCGGCAGCCACTACGTCTGCGGTTACCGCAGCGCCCAGACCAGCTGCCCCAGCTCCGGCAACGCGGTGTCCACAGGCAAGCAGCTCTGGGCCAGCGAGAACGGCTCCGACGACTACAACGCCGGCGCGCAGGCCCTCGCCCGGGGCATCAACCGTGGCTACATCGACGGCAAGATGACCGGCTACATCAACTGGCCCGCCATCGCCGCGATCACCCCCAACATCCCCTGGGCCACCACTGGCGTGGCGGTGGCCCAGCAGCCCTGGTCCGGTGCCTACTCCATCGGCAAGAACACCTGGGTGATGGCGCAGACCACCCAGTTCACCGCCCCGGGCTGGCGCTACCTCGACTCCTCGAGCGGCTACCTCGGCGGCAACCGCAACAACGGCAGCTACGTCTCGCTGAAATCCACGAACAACAGCGACTACAGCACCATCATCGAGACGATTGACGCCGGCTCCGCGCAGACCCTCGACTTCACAGTCACCGGAGGGTTGTCCACAGGCGCCGTGCACGTCTGGTCGACGAACGTCCGGTCGAACAACACCGCCGACCACTTCGTCCGGGGCAGCGACATCACGCCGAGCGGCGGGCGCTTCTCGCTCACCGTCCAGCCCGGCTACGTCTACAGCATCACCACCACCACCGGCCAGGGTAAGAGCACGGCGACCAGCCCGGCCGCGGGCAACCTGCAACTGCCGTACAGCGACACCTTCGACAGCTACGCCGTCGGGCGCGAGGCGAAGTACCTGATGGACCAGCAGGGCTCGTTCGAGATCGCCGGCTGCGCGGCTGGTCGCGCTGGCCAGTGTGTACGCCAGATGTCGGAGCAGACGCCGATCTTCTGGACGTCTGGACAGGCCGAGCCGTACACCCTGTTGGGCGACCTGTCGTGGCGCAACTACACGGTCTCCTCGGACGTGCTGCTGGAGAAGTCGGGCTACGCGCAGCTCATCGGACGCGCCAACACGTACAACCACCAGGGGCCGCAGAACCTCAACGGCTACTACTTCCGGGTGACCGACGGTGGCGCGTGGTCCATCCGGAGCAACAACACAAGCGGCAACTGGCGCACGCTGGCCAGCGGAAACACCTCGGCGCTCGGCACCGGCCGCTGGCACAGTCTGTCGCTGACGCTCAACGGGAGCACGCTCAGCGCGTCCATCGACGGCAACACCGTCGGTACGGTCTCCGACTCGACCTGGGTCGCCGGCCAGATCGGGTACGGCACGGGTCAGGGAGTCACCGCCCAGTTCGACAACCTCAGCATCACGCCTGTCGGCAGCTCAGGGAATCCGGGTGCGACCACGGCGATCCGTGGCGCCGGCTCGAACCGGTGCCTGGACGTCAACGGCGCCAGCCAGGCCGACGGCTCGGTCGTGCAGATCTGGGACTGCAACAGCGGCGCCAACCAGCAGTGGACGCTGACCTCGAGCAACCAGCTGACCGTCTACGGCAACAAGTGCCTCGACGTGGCGGCTACCGCAGCGGGAAGCCGCGCGCGGATCGTGACCTGCAACGGCGGTGGTGGCCAGCAGTGGCGGGTCAACGCCGACGGCACGATCACCGGGGTCGCGTCGGGGCTCTGCCTGGACGTCAACGGTGCGGGCACCGCAAACGGCACCGCCGTCCAGATCTGGACCTGCACCGGTGGCAGCAACCAGCAGTGGATCCGCGGCTGACCGACTGACGTCCGCACGAGGACGCCTGCCCGATTCGAGACTGCCGGCCGCTCAGGTGAGCGGCCGGCAGTCGTCCGTCGGGCAGCCCGACCGCGCCAGGGAGGCCAGCCCTGGCGCGACGAAAACGTCAGCTACCCGGCAGGCGTACCGGCCACCAGTGCCAGCGGGTCGGTGCGGATGCCGAAACGGTCACGCAACGCCCGGCGTGCCGCGTGCACACCGCACATGCCGTGCACCGCCTGCCCCGGCGGAGTGGAGGCCGAGCACAGGTACACCCCGGGCAGCGGTGTCCGGTACGGGTCCCAGCGGGCCACCGGTCGGGCGACCATCTGCCGGACTGTGGTCGCCCCGCCGGAGATGTCGCCACCGAGGTTGTTGGGGTTGTACGCCTCCTGCCGGTCGGCACGAATGACGTGCTCGGCGAGGATCAGGTCGCGGAACCCGGGCGCGAACCGCTCAACCTGTGCCGTGACCTGCTCCCGGACGTCGCGGGTGGAGCCGTTGGGCACGTGCGCGTACGTCCAGAGGACGTGCCGCCCGGCGGGCGCTCGTCCCGGGTCGACGACGCCGGGTTGGACGGCAAGCACGTACGGTCGGTCCGCGTGCCGCCCGGCCACCACCGCCGCCTCCGCGGCCACCGCCTCCGTGGACGAGCCGACCAGGTGCAGCGTGCCGGCCTGGGCGCATTCGGGCGCCGCCCAGGGCACCGGTCCGGCCAACGCGAAATCCACCTTGCAGGCCGCGCCACCACGCCGAAAAGCGCGCAGTGCGCGGGCGTAGCGTGCGGGAAGGCGACCGGCGGCAAGCCGCAGCAGGTTTGCCGGCGCCACGTCCAACAGCACGGCCCGGGCCGGTGGCAGCTCCGCAAGGCACTCGACTCGGTGGTCGATGTGGATCCGGCCACCACGGCGACGCAGTTCGTTGGCGAGCGCGTCGCTGATGCGCTGGCTACCGCCCTCCGGAATGGGCCAACCAACCGCGTGGGCCAGCGCAGCGAGAACCAGGCCGACGGCGGTGGCGGCCACACCGCGGGCCGGGGCGATGGCGTGCGCGTTGACCCCGGTGAGCATCGCGGGTGCCACGTCCCCCGCGAAGCGGGCCCGCCACCAGGGCGCCGCCTGGTCCAGCACCCGCAGCGCCAGCCGGACAGCGGTGCCCGGATGCGCGGGAGGACGGCGCATGTCGCTCAGCGCGGTACCGGCCAACTCCGACCAGTGCTCGGCCAGCGGGCCGAGCAGCGACCGCCACGCCCGGCCGTCGGCCCCCAGGCCGGCAACGGTCCGGTCGAGGTCCCGCCAGGCGATCCCGGCGCGACCGCCGTCCAGCGGGTGGGCGTACGCGACCTCGGGCTGACGCAGGTGCACACCGCGCGTGGGCAGGTCGAAGGCCCGAAAGAACGGTGACGCGAGCGCCATCGGGTGCACCGCCGAGCAGACATCGTGGTGGAAGCCCGGCAAGGTCAACTCCTGAGTACGGGCACCGCCGCCCACCGTGGCGTTGGCCTCGTACATCTCGACCTGGAGCCCGGCCCCCGCCAGCACCAGTGCCGCGGCGAGCCCGTTGGGGCCGGCGCCGACGACCACCACGTCAACGCCGCCGCCCCTGCTTCCGCTCCTGGTCACAGCCCGACCTCGGTCAGTCCGCGCTCGTCGGATCCGGACCGGGGCGTAACGGCGATCAGGCTGTCCTCATGCGGGTCCCTGTCCCTGGTCACGCGGGAATCCCGAATTCGTGCCGCCCGCCTGTTCGTCAGCAACCGGTCGGCCACCGTCGCCACGCCACGCGAGGTCGCGCAGAGCACCGCACCTATCATGATCAGCGCGAAGCTGACGATGCCGAGCTGGATCATGATGCTGACATGCAGTGCCACGCTTATCGCCAACGCACACACCTGTAGGACGTTGCGCCTGACCAGGAAGACGGCGAGTGTCGCCTCGGCGAGGATGCTGCCCCAGGTGGTGGCCACCGCCAGCAGAGCCGTGCCTGTCGACCAGATGACGAGGTCAGCGAACAGCCCGGCGGCACCGAAGTTCTCCATCCGAGCGACGTAGTACGTTGCCGTACCCTCCTGCCACGGCGCTACGGACAGCTTGGCGACCGCGCTGTTGAGGTAGACGTAGGCCATTTGCAGCCGCAACCCCCACAGGCCGGCCCAGGCGACACCTTGCAGGATCGACGCCGAGGCACGTACCCGGGGGCGTTGCCAGTGCCAGACGCGACGATCGTTCGCGCAGGCGAGCACAAGGAAGAGTGTCGCCACCATGGCCACCGCTTCGCCGCCGTCGGGCAGTGAGATCGAATTGTGGATCGACAGCGAGACCCAGAGGTGGAGCAGCGAGGTGAAACGGGGCAGCAGTCCGGAGGCCACCACCAGGAGCATCCCCAATAGACACCAGGTCACCAACTGCCGCTGTGAGTCATCGGCCAGGCAGTAGACGGACAGTTGCTCCGGCAACCCGGCGCAGTCGACTGCCACCTCCTCACCGCCCACCGGCACAAAGAGATAGGCGGCGGGTGTGAAGAGGAGAACCGACGCCTGGGCCAGGGCGATCAGGGTGCGACCCGCGCCGAGGAGCCGGGACTCGGCCGGGAATGCGTAGATCGCGCGGGCAAGGCGCTCCCTGATCGCGCTCATGAGCAGTCCGCGTTCACAAGTGCGGCCCGCACATCGAGCCGCCAGCCGTCGTAGTCGTCCCGGAACGCCCAGGGCACCGGCTTCGTCTCCACCAGAAGCACCTTCCCGCAGAGGGTGGCGACGGGGGAGAAATTCGTCACCGGGCGCGGATTGTCCCGCCCGGCGACATTCGTGAGGCAATCCGTGTCGTCAGCACAGTCGCTCCATTCCTGAACCTGGTTCGCCAGGCTGGCCAACTCGGGTCCCTGGGCGCGTTGCCGACGGCTCAGTCCGTACATGTTGCTCCTTTGTGAATTCGGGAGCAGCGAGGCGAATTCGAGCGTCCCATTCGGACCCACCCGGTACGGAACGAACTCCGGGTCGCTGGGGGGCTTGGTGAAGAAACCCCAACTCTGGGGCAGCAGGCGAGACGAGAATGACCGCAGTGGGCCCCCGTCACGGGACGAGAGCACATTGCTGGGGAACGAGAAGAAGATCGAGACCGCGAGCATGAGGAGTACGAGCGCCATGGTCACCGCTCCGGCCGCCACCGCCCGTACCGATTCTTGCGGAGCCGCCGCCGGCGTTGCCCCGTCCGCACGGTGCGGACGAGACAACGCCGGCGTCCCGCTAGGGGATCCTGCGCTCATGCCAGGGCGTCGGTGAAAGCATTGACGAGGATGTCGCGCTCGAACTGGGAGCCGGCCGCCGAGCCGTCCTCCAGGTACCAGGTGACCAGCGCGACCGTTGCGAGGGCGAAGGTCGCGACGCCCACGTTCGCGTAGGCGACGGCGTTGGCCACGCCTACGGCGTTCGCGTAGATGGCCACGTTCGCCCCCATGTAGAACCAGCCGGCCTGGGTGGTGAAGGTGGACTTGCCAGAGACCGCGTTTCCACCCTGGGCGCGGATGAACTCGTTGAACGAGACGGAGAAGACCCGGAGCCCCTCGTTCACCCTCGTGGGATCGCCGGACTGCAACGGCTTGGCGGTCGCCTCGTGGAAGTCACGATCGTGCTTCAGGTAGGCGGTCACGATGGCGTCGAGTGCCGCATCGTCCGTGTGCGGCTTCGCCGGGTCGAAGCCCAGAATCCGGACCAGTTCCGGGTGTTGTTCCGCGACGGGTCCCTGGGCTGCCAGCAGCAGCTCCAGGAGCTCGGAATCCGTGTATCGCTGCAGAGACCTGGTGGCCGACTTCAGCGTGGCGCGACCGGGGTTGTCCGCGGCCACTGCCGAGGACTTCGCGTCACCCGTGACGGAGGTGGCGGGACCCGCGACAGCGGCCGGTGCGCCGATGGTGCCGATGGCAAGCGTCAACGACGCGGCCACCGCGGTGGCCACCAGTCGGTTCTTCGTGTTTCGCATGTCTCCCCATTCTCTTCGGTCTACTTGTTGCTGGATGCCGATCCGATGGTTCGTCGCGCGGAGCGGTTTGCCTCGGAAACCGCGATGAGCATTACGACGAGAACCACGACGTAACCGCTGAGCGCGATGATGATTGGGGCTGGGGTGCGATTCTCCGCCGTCCCGATCCCCAGCGAGATCACGACGGCGAGGATGCCTGATCCGTATCCTGCGATCGCCGCGCCGAGCAACCAGGGAGCGGCGGCTCGGTGCCCGGCGTGCCATGCGACCTCCGTCGACATGGTCGCCTTCGTGCGTATACCCACAGCCGCATTTCGATCGAGCCGGCCGTTACGTGTCTGCGCCATCACGAAATGCAGCACACCTGACAGGATCAGCAGGCCGGCGCTGATCGCGATATCCGCAGTCCGATCCATGACCCTCCTTCCGCTCGGTCGGTGACAGGCGATGGTCGCGCCCCGCCGGGATCAGCGGACCAATCGAAGCAAGAATCGACGCCTCCAACAATGAATTCAGGCTGTTCGGGGCCGTTCAGCACTGTTCGGAGCAGAATCGAACGCGGCAGGACGATCGCGCGAAACATAGTCGGACGTCGCTGTTTTCACCTGGCGCGAGAGTGGAACGTCGTGCGACGGCGTCGGGCCGCGACGTGGACGGGCAGCCCTTGTCGATTACCACTCCCCTGGCCGCCGTCGTCGGCGGACTCCATGTCGGAGGGTCAGGGCGTATCGTGTGCTGGCCGCGCCGCACCTGTGTCACTCTCGGGGGCGGCTGGCAGCCGTCACACGGGGGAGGTCTGATGGCGCAGTTTCCCAGCGGTGATTTCGACGCGGCGACCGAGCGGTTCGTCGCCTCCTGGTCGGCGGGCATCTCCGAGCGGGCCGCCCGGGCACAGGAGTTGTCCGAGCGGGTGGCGGCGATGTCGGCGACAGCCGAGGGCGCGGACGGCGCGGTCCGGGTGACAGTCGCCGCGTCCGGGGCCATGACCGACCTCCGACTCGACAATCGGGTACTCGGCTGGCGGGCGGACGAGATCGCCACCGAGGTGCTGGCGGTGATGCGCCGGGCGCAGGGACAGTTGGCACCGCAGGTGGCGGAAGCCGCCGCGGAGACCGTCGGCGCCGACTCCGAGACCGCCCGCGCCGTCGTCGGCAGCTACGAGTCGCGCTTCCCCGAGGTGACCGAGGAGGACGAGCCGGGGTACGCCGGATGGGGTGACCGTGGGCGCTGAGGCAGCCGGGTTCGAGATCACCACGGCGGCGGTGACCGGGCACGCCCGCTCCGTCGACCGGATCGCCGAGGCGATCGGCGCCGCACACGACGCGGGGGCGCAGCTGCGGATGGGTGCCGGAGCGTACGGGCAACTGCCCGTCTGCCAGGCGATCCCCTTTCTGTTGGACGTCGTCCAGGGCCCGGCGGTGGAGGCGCTCGCGGCGGCGCGGGAGGCGTTGCACAGCGCGGCCGGGGCGCTCGACGGGACTGTGGACGCCTACCACCACGTGGACGGAACGATCTCCGCTGCGCTCGGGCGGATGCACAGGTGAGCACCGACGTGGCGAACCCGCTGATCGCCGCCCGGCAGGACACCACCACCGCGTACAGCGGCGTCGGCCTCGTCGAGAGCCTTGTCGACCTGCGCCACGGCATCGAGAGCGGGTCCTGGGTCGACTCGACGATCGGCGGGTTCGGCACGTCGATGGAGGTGCTGGCGACCTGCGTCGACCCGATCGGGTCGGTCGTCTCGTGGGGGGTCGCCTGGCTCATCGAGCACGTCAAGCCGCTCTCCGACGCCCTCGACTGGTTGGCCGGCGACCCGGACCAGATCACCGCGTACGCGCAGACGTGGCACAACGTCTCCCGGCACGTCACCGGTCAGGTCACCGCCCTGTCCGAGGCGGTGCGCTCCGAGATCGCGACCTGGACGGGTCCCGCGTCCGAGGCGTACCGCCGCTACAGCGACGAGCACCTGCGCCACCTCGCCGGCCTGGCGGACGCCTCGGGTCTGCTCGGCACCGTCGTCGAGGGCGCGGGCCTGCTGGTTGCGCTGGTCCGGGAGCTGGTCCGGGATCTGATCGCCGACTTCGTCTCGGTGCTCGCCGTCCGGCTGTGGGAGTGGCTCGCCGAGGCGGGGCTGACCCTGGGCTTGGCGACCCCGCTGGTCGCGGCGCAGGTGTCCACGCTTGTCGCCAAGTGGGCCGCCAAGATCACCGGGTTGCTCACGGCGCTGGCCCGCAGTGTCAGCCGGCTCCGGCCGATCCTGTCCCGGCTCGGTGACCTGCTCGACACCCTCCGCACGGCGCTGCGCGGCCTCCGGCGTACCCCGGGCGGGTCGAGTCCTTCCGACATGCCGACCCCCGGCCCGGCGGCGCGCGGCTACACGGATCCGGCCGGCGGCGGACAGCCGCCGCCGTGGGCCCGGCAGGACGACTGGCCACCCGACGTCGACCGCGAGCCGGGGCCTCCCGGCGGCGGCCCGGCGCACGGCGGACCGCCGGGCGCACCGCCAGCGGCGGGCGGGTCAGGCCACGCCGGAGGACCGCCGCCCGGCGGCGGCCCAGGACACGACAGCGGACCAGGACACGACGGCGGCCCAGGACACGACGGCGGACCAGGACACGACGGCGGACCAGGCCATGACGGCGGTACGGCGCACGACGGCGACGAGCCGCCGGACACCGACGGACCCGACACGGCGGATCCCGGGTCCAGCACCGATCCGCTGGTGCCCGATCATGCGAGCGAGGCCGAGTTGCGGCTGCTCGGCAGGGAGGTGCACAGCATGACCGAACTCGACCCCGGTGGGCATGTCAACGACGCGTACGACGTGACGTTCACCGACGGAACGCACGGCGTGTACAAGCCGAACGTGCCGGAGAACGAGTTCGTCCAGGTGCGTTCCACAATCCCGGAGAACCAACTTGCCGCCCGGGAGGTCGCCGCCTCGCGCCTGGACGAGGATCTGGGCTTCGGCCTGGTGCCCACGACGGCCCGGTGGGACGGTCCGCACGGGGCCGGGTCGATGCAGGAGTTCGTGGAGAACGCGAGCCCGGGTCGTCCGGCAGGCGACTACCCGGTCGCGGAGGGCGAGCGGATGGCGGTGCTCGACTACGTCAGCGGCAACACCGACAGGCACATGGGTAACTACCTGACCGGCCCCGACGGCCGCCTGGTCGCCATCGATCACGGCTACTCGTTCCCCGAGTCGAACGGCGAGCCGCTGCGCTCGGACTTCGTTCGGCAGCAGATGAACCAGCCGCTCAGCCCGGAGACGATGGCCCGGATCCAGGCCACCGACCCGGCCGTGCTTGCCGACCGGCTGCGCGGCACCGGCCTGAGCGAGCAGGCGCTGTCCGGTGCGATGGACCGCTTCAACGAGATCCGCAGCCGAGGCATGATCACGGGCGAGGCGTGGAACGCCTTCCGTCCGCCGAGCCCGTGGTGAGTGGAGGAGCCGTGGTGAACCAGGAGGCAGAGATGACCGAGCAGGCGCTGACCCGGGTGGCGCTGTACACGTTCGCCCAGCACACCAACCGGCGGGTCGCCGAGTTCCGTTGGCAGCCGGGCCAAGCGGTGTCGCTTACCGTCCTCGACCCCGAGTGGGGCGCCCTCGCCCAGGATTTCTACGACAACGGTGTGCCGGTCGGCGCGGAGCGGGTGCCGCCGGAGGCCGGTCCGGACTTCATGCGCGCCCTGCTGCAACGCTTTCGGATGAGCTACTACAAGTTCGTGGACGAGAGCGACTGAGCCGCCACCGCACCGGTCCGACAGCCGCTGCCTCACCATCGCTCCGCCGCACGGCGGCCTCGCCGTCCTCCCCGTACTCTGGCCACCGTCAGCGGGCGACGAACCAGGGGTCATCCGGCGAAGGCGTACAGGAGAGGGGCGACCACGGCATGACGGCGATATCGGGCCAGCGGTCGACTGCGGTGCGTGCCGGGGAGGCGGCCGAGGAGGATCTGCGGGCGCTGTTCGGGCAGTCCATCGCCGTGTTCGCGTCACTCGTGGGGCCCACGCACGTGGTGGAGACGGCGAACCCCGCGTTCTTCGCCACAGTCGGTGAGGAGCGGGCGCGCACCGGGGTTCCGGTCGCCGAGATGATGCCCGAGTTGGCCGGTCAGGGCTTCGTCGAGCTGCTGGACGGGGTCTACCGCACGGGTGAGCCCTACACGGGTCGAGACGCCCGGATCGTGATGGGGACCGGCCCGCACGCGCGGGAGGCGTTCTTCGACTTCACCTACGAGCCGCGCCGCGACGCCGGCGGCACCGTGACCGGCATCCGCGTGATCGGTGTGGAGACCACGCAGGTCAAGCACGCCCAACGGCTGATGGCCGAGCACCGGGCCATGCTGGAGCAGATCGCCCGCCAGGCGCCCCTGGCCGAGGTGCTCGACGGGATGGCGCGCTGCATCGAGAACCTCGCGCCGGACCAGGTGCTCGTCTCCGTGCTGCTCGCCGATCCGGACGGCCGGCACCTGCGCCACGGCGCCGCACCGAGCCTGCCCGAGTTCTACAACCAGGCCATCGACGGGATCGCCACAGGTGAGGGTGTCGGCTCGTGCGGCACGGCCGCGCACCGGCGGGAGCCGGTAATCGTCACCGATATCGCCACCGACCCGTTCTGGGACGACTTCCGCGACCTGGCCGAGCGGGCCGGACTCGCCGCCTGCTGGTCGATGCCGATCCTGGCCCGTGACGGCAGCCTGTTGGGCACCTTCGCGATGTACCACCGCACCCCGCGCGTCCCGCAGGACGCCGATCTGGCTCTGGCCCGCGTCTTCGCCGACACCGCGGCTCTGGCCATCGAACGCCACCACGTCGAGCAGGCGAAGACGGCCGCCGAAGCACGCGCCAAGGAAGCGAACGAGGAGCTGGCCAAGGCGGTACGCGCCGAACGGCAGCTGCGCGCCGAGGCCGAGCAGCGCGCCGCCGCCTCGGCGGAACTCGCCGACCGGATGCGCGCCGCCGCGGCCGCGCAGGCTGCCCGACCGCACCCCGAGCACTGCCAGCTCGGCGGCGCCCAGGGGTGCACCGAGCCGGCGAAGATCAAGATCGCCGACTCGTGGGGCGATGCGGCGTGGGGCTGTGACGCCCACGTCGAGGAGGCCATCCTCAACGTACGGTCGGTGTTCATCGCGAGCGAGGAGCTCGGCGGCCTGGCCGCCTACGTCCACCGCTGACCGCCCCGGCGCGCACCAGCCGGGACGCTTGTGCGCCAGGCCCGGGCGCGACGCCGGGGGTCAGGCCGCGACGGCCGCCCGGACGTCGTCGTCGGCGGCGCGCAGCCGTGCCGCGGCCTCCTCGGCGGTGCAGTGGGCGAGCAGCAGCACGATTGCCGTCTTGGCGTGCCCGTGTGCCGCCGCGAGGGCCCGCGCGGCCGCGTCGAGGTCGGTGTCGGCGGCCTCGGCGACGATCCGGCGTGCCCGGTCGACGAGCTTCTCGTTGGTGGCGTTCATGTCCACCATGAGGTTGCCGTAGACCTTGCCGAGCCGGGCCATCGTCGCGGTCGAGAGCATGTTGCAGACGAGCTTCTCGGCGGTGCCGGCCTTGAGCCGGGTGGAGCCGGTGAGGACCTCGGGGCCGGTGGGCACCTCGATGGCGACGTCGGCGTGCCGGCTGATCACCGCGTCGGTGTTGCAGGCGACGGAGACGGTGGCCGCTCCGCGCGCGCGGGCGTGCGCCAACCCACCCACCACATAGGGTGTACGGCCGCTGGCCGCGAGCCCGACCACCGTGTCGCGGTCGGTGAGGCCGATCGCGTCGAGGTCGGCGACGGCGCCGGCGGGGTCGTCCTCCGCGCCCTCGACGGCGACGCCGAAGGCGCCCGCCCCGCCGGCGAGCAGGCCGAGAACCCGGTCGGGCGGCGTACCGAAGGTGGGTGGGATCTCGACGGCGTCGAGCATGCCGATCCGGCCGCTGGTGCCCGCGCCGAGGTAGATCAACCGGCCACCCCGGCGCAGCGACGCCACGACGACGTCGACGGCGGCCGCGATGTCCGGCACGGCCCGGCGAACGGCGTCCGCGACCGAGCGGTCCTCGTCGTTCATGGCGAGGAGCAGTTCGGTGGGCGACATCCGGTCGAGGTCGGTGGTCTTGTCGTTGCGGGTCTCGGTGCCGAGGGTGCTGAGGTCCATCCGGTGTTCGTTCCTCTCGCTGGTGTTCAGCCGCCGAGTGCCACCGGGCCGTCCTGCTGGGCCGACGCGCCCTCTATCAGCAGGCTGAAACCACAGCGTAACCAGCCCGGAGGGGCACTGGCAAAAAGTTTCGAGTTACTGTGGGCCAACGTCACTTATTGACAACCGCTGGGTGGGGAGTGAACCGTGCGTCAACTCGACCTTGTCGTGATCGTGCTGTATCTCGTGGTGATCGCCTTCGTCGGACTACGCCTGTCCGGGAAGCAGAAATCCGCCAAGGACTACTTCGTGGGCGAGGGCCGCCTGCCGTGGTGGACTGTCTCGTTCTCGGTGGTCGCCACCGAGACCAGCGTGCTGACCGTGATCAGCGTGCCCGGTGGCGCCTACAGCGGTCAGGGGTTCGGCAACGTCGAGCTGGCCCTGGGCTACGTCATCGGTCGCGTCGTCGTGGCCACGGTGCTCATCCCGCTCTACAAGCGGGGTGGGTTCGTCAGCGCCTACCAGTACCTCGGTGAGCGGTTTGGCCTGAAACTTCAGGGTCTGGCCTCGATCACGTTCGTCTTCACCCGCCTGCTCGCCGAGGGCGTCCGCCTCTTCGCCTCGGCCATCCCCATCAAGCTGCTGCTCGACGAGTTCGGCCTGCACGTCGGCTACCAGGCAATCATCGTGGTCCTCACCCTCATCACAGTGGTCTACACCTACCTCGGTGGCATCAAGGCGGTCATCTGGACCGACGCCATCCAGATGGGGCTCTACCTGGGCGGAGCGATCCTCGCCATCGCGGTGCTGAGCCACGCCGTCGGCTTCGACGGCTACTCGCAGGCGCTGGACGCCGGCAAGTTCCAGCTCTTCGACACCAACTTCACCCTCGCGCACGTGCTCACCAGCCCGTTCGCCCTGCCGACCGCGATCATCGGTGGCGCGATCTTCGCGATGGCCAGCCACGGCTCGGACCAGCTGATCGTCCAGCGCATTCTGTCCACCCGCACGCTGCGCGAGGGGCAGAAGGCGATGATCTCCTCGGGCGTCTTCGTGGTCATCCAGTTCGCCGCGTTCTCCCTGGTCGGCGCGCTGCTGTGGTCGTACAACAAGGGTCAGACCTTCAAGGAGCTGGGCCTGGCCAGCAGCGACAACCTCTACCCGAGCTTCATCCTGCACGCCCTGCCGGTGGGCATCTCGGGTCTGCTGGTGGCAGGCATCCTCGGCGCCGCGATGGGTTCGCTGTCGTCGGCGCTGAACTCCATGTCGAACTCGACAGTCGCCGACTTCATCCACAGCTTCTTCCGCAAGGTCCCGTCCGACGACGCGATGCTCCGGCTCGCCCGGGTGATGACCCTGGTCTGGGCGGTGCTGATGGCGATCTTCGCCTGCGCGTTCAGCTCCAGCACCGGAAACGTCTACCTGACCGGTCTGACCATCGCCGGCTACACCTACGGCGCGCTGCTCGGGGCCTTCCTGCTCGGCCGCCTCGTCACGCGGGCCAACCAGGTCGACGCGTTCATCGCCTTCCTCGTCACCGTGGCGGTGATGACCTACATCGTCCGCTACGTCAAGATCGATGTGACGACGGCCGGGACCACCACCGCTACCGCCATCGCCGCGCAGTGGCTGGTGCCGATCGGCGTCCTGATCACCCTGGCCGTCGGCACCGTGGCCAGCCTGTTCCACCCGGCCCCGGAGACCCCGTACGACCACGGACGACGCGACGAGGTCGACGACGACGTGGCGACGACGCCGGCCGGCCGGGCATGAAGGAGGGCGTGATGCGCGTGATCGGCCTGATGTCCGGAACCTCCTACGACGGCATCGAAGTCGCCGCGGCCGAGTTCGACCTGAGCGGTGACTCCGTGCGGATGCGACCGCTGGGCCGGCTCAGCCACCCGTACCTGGAGCAGTTGCGCACCCGGATCGCCGCGGCCCTGCCACCCGCCACGACCACCACCGAGGCGATCTGCGTGCTCGACACAGGCATCGGCCAGACCTTCGCCGAGGCGGGCGTGCGAGCCGTCGCGGAGCTGTGCGACGGCCGCGCCGACCTGGTCGTCTCGCACGGGCAGACGATGCACCACTGGGTCGAGAAAGGTACGGTCCGCGGCACCCTCCAGCTCGGTCAGCCGGCCTGGATCGCGGAGGCCACCGGCCTTCCGGTCGTGTCCGACCTGCGCAGCCGCGACGTCGCCGCCGGCGGCCAGGGCGCTCCCCTGGTCGCCCTGTTCGACGCGCTGCTGCTGCGGGGCCTGCCCGGTGTCCCCGCCGCCCTGAACCTCGGCGGGATCGCCAACATCACAGTCGTCGCGCCGGACGCGGATCCCCTCGCGTTCGACACCGGTCCGGCCAACGCGCTCCTCGACGCCGCCGCGCGGCACTTCAGCGGCGGCGCCGAGGAGTACGACCGGGACGGGCGCGGCGCGGCGGCCGGGCAGGTGAACCCGGCACTGCTGCGTCGGCTGCTCGACGAGCCGTACTACCGGCTCGCCGGCCCGAAGAGCACAGGCAAGGAGCTGTTCCACAGGCCGTACCTGCTCGCCGCCCTCGCCGACGCGCCCACCCCGGACCCGAACGACGTGCTTGCCACACTCACCCGGCTGACGGCGGTCACGGTGGCCGACGCCTGCCGGGCGCACGGCGTCACCCGGCTCGTCGTCTCCGGCGGCGGCGCGCACAACCCGACGCTGATGGGCATGCTCGTCGACGAGCTACCGGGCGTCGACCTGACCTCCAGCGACGAGGTGGGTGTCGCCTCGGACGCCAAGGAGGCACTTGCCTTCGCGCTGCTGGGGTACCTGACCCTGCACGGGCTGCCGGGCGCCCTGCCCTCGGGCACCGGCGCGCGACACGCCTCGGTGCTCGGCAGCATCACCCCCGGCCGCCGACCGCTGCGGCTGCCCGCGCCTGTCGACACCGCTCCGGACCGGTTGCTGATCACCGCCGACTGACGACCACCCTCCCGGGAGGATCCGCCCATGAGCACCGTCCTACCCGCGCCGACCACGGCCGGCGTCCGCGCCCGCGAGGTCGCCGACCTGCTGCGCTCGCGCCTCGACGATCCGACCCGGGCCAGCGCCGAGCTGCCCCGGCGGCTCGCGGCGGCGCACGACGCCTCGCCGTACCTGTTCGAGCCGCAGGCAGTGGTGCGCGCCGCCTCGGCGGCCGAGGTGGGCGCGTTGATGGTCGGTGCCAGGGAGGCCGGCGTGCCGCTGACCCTGCGCGGCGGCGGCACCAGCCTCGCCGGGCAGGCCGGCGGCGCGGGCGTGCTCGTCGACGTGCGCACCGACTGGCGGCACGCCGAGGTGCTCGACGACGGCCGTCGCATCCGGCTCCAGCCGGGCCTGACGATCCGGCAGGCGAACGCCCGACTGGCCCGCTACGGCCGCCGGCTCGGACCGGACCCGGCCAGCGAGGCCGCCTGCACGGTGGGCGGCATGGTGGCAAACAACTCCAGCGGGATGACCTGCGGCACCACCGACAACGCGTACCGCACCATGGAGTCGCTGCGCTTCGTCCTCCCGTCCGGCACCGTCGTCGACTCCGCCGCGCGCGACGCCGACGACCGGCTGCGCGCCGCCGAGCCCGAGCTGCACGCCGGACTGCTGCGGCTGCGCGACCGGGTCCGCGCGACGCCAGGGTCGCGGGCCACGATCGAGCGGCTGTTCGCCATGAAGAACACAATGGGGTACGGGCTGAACTCGCTGCTCGACCACGACAGCCCGGTCGAGATGCTGGCCCACCTGATGATCGGCAGCGAGGGCACGCTCGGATTCGTGGCCGAAGCCGTCTTCCGTACCGTCGAGATCCATCAGCACGCCGCCACCGGCCTGCTGATCCTGCCCGGTCTCAGCGCCGCCACCGACGCGCTGCCCGCCCTGCTCGCGGCCGGCGCCCGTACCGCCGAACTCCTCGACGCCGCCGCGCTGCGGGTCAGCCAGCGCGACCCCGACGCGAGCCCGGCCCTGCGCGGCCTGACTGTCGCCGGGCACGCCGCCCTGCTCGTCGAGTTCGCCGAGGACAGCGCGGAGCGGCTGGCCGCGACGCTCGCCGACGCCCAGCCGGTGCTCGACCGGCTGCCCGCCGTCACCGGCACCGAGCTGACCCGCGACCCGCGCGAACGGGCCGCGCTCTGGCACCTGCGCAAGGGCCTCTACACGGCGGTCGCCGGCGCCCGCCCGCCCGGCACCACTGCCCTGCTGGAGGACGTCGCGGTGCCGATGCCACGCCTGACCGGCACCTGCGACGGGCTGATCCGCCTGTTCGAGCGGCACGGCTATCCCGACGCGGTGATCTTCGGGCACGCCCGCGACGGCAACCTGCACTTCATGCTTACCCAGTCCTTCGACACACCTGCCGAGATCGACCGCTACGCCCGGTTCACCGACGACATGGTGGACCTCGTGCTGGCCGAGGGAGGCACGCTCAAGGCCGAGCACGGCACCGGCCGGGCCATGGCCCCCTTCGTCCGCCGGCAGTACGGCGACGAGCTGTACGACGTGATGGGTGAGCTGAAGCGGTTGTGCGACCCGAGCGGCCTGCTCAACCCGGGTGTGCTGCTCAACGACGACCCGACGGTGCACCTGCGGCAGCTCAAGGCCGTCCCGACTGTCGATCCGGAGCTGGACGCCTGCGTGGAGTGTGGCTACTGCGAGCCGGTCTGCCCCACCGCCGACGTCACCACCACGCCCCGACAGCGCATCGTCCTGCAACGGCAGATCGCCCTCGCCACCGCCGCCGGGGACGAGGAGCGCCGCCGGGAGCTGACCACCGACTACGAGTACGCGGCGGTGGACAGTTGCGCCGCCGACAGCCTCTGCGTCACCGCCTGCCCGGTCGGCATCGACACGGGCGCGGCGATGAAACGGCTGCGCGCCGAACGGCACAGTCCACGCGCCCAGCGCACCGCGCGTGGTGTCGCCCGGCACTGGAAGGGTGCCGTGGCGGGAGTCCGGGTCGGGCTGAACTCCGCTCATGCCGTGCCGACACCGCTCACCCGCGCCGCCACCGGGGTGATCCGTTCCCTCGGCGCGACCGAACTCGTACCACAGTGGAGCGCCGACATGCCGCGCGCCGGCGGGCCCCGCCCCGAGCCGCGCAGCGCGCCGGACGCCCGGGCGGTGTTCTTCGCGGCGTGCATCGGCAGCGTCTTCGCAGCGGAGGGCGGCACGTCCGGCGGCTCCGCGGCGGCGTTCCTGCGCCTGTGCGAGCTGGCGCGGGTGCCCGTCGTCGTGCCTGCCGAGACGGCGGGCCTGTGCTGCGGGACGCCGTGGCAGTCCAAGGGCTACCCGGCCGGCCACCGCGAGATGGCCGAGCGCACACTCGCCGCGCTGTGGACGGCGAGCGACCAGGGCCGCCTGCCGATCGTGTGCGACGCGTCGTCGTGCACACACGGGTTGACCCAGTTGACAGCCGCGCTGGCCGAGGAGGACCGGGCCCGGTACGCCGCTCTGCGCTTCGTCGACAGCGTGACCTTCACCGCCGAGCACCTCCTGCCGGCGCTGCCCGAACCCCGACGTCTGGGCTCGCTGGCCCTGCACCCCACCTGCTCCACCGTGCACCTGGGCGGCATCGACGACCTGCACACAGTGGCCCGGGCGGTCGCCGAGACCGTGACCGTGCCGGACAGTTGGGGGTGCTGCGCGTTCGCCGGCGACCGGGGGCTGCTGCACCCCGAGGTCACCGCCGCCGCCACCGCCGCGCAGGCCGCCGAGGTCAACGAACGCGACCACGACGCGTACGCCTCCTGCAACCGCACCTGCGAGATGGGCATGAGCCGGGCGACCGGGCAGCCGTACCGGCACGTGCTCGAGGTGCTCGTCGAGGCGATCGAGCCGCCGGCCTAGCTAGCCCGCGCGGCGCAGCAGCGCGGCGGCGAGCAGCCCGCCGGCCAGGACCGCCGCCGCGCCCACCAACTGCCCCGTCTCCAGCGCGGAGGCGAAAGCGCTTGTCACGGCCGCTCGTTGCGGCCCGTCGGCGGCGGCGAGAGCCGCGGGGTACGACTGGGCGCCGGCCAGCCCGGCGGGCAGCAGCGCGGCGAAGCGGGCGTTCAGCACGGCGCCGAGGACGGCGACGCCGAGACTGCTGCCGACCTCGGTCATGGTCCCGTCCACACCCGCGCCGGCGCCGGCCTTCTCGGCCGGGATCGCGCTCATCACCGCCTCCACGATCGCGGGGTTCGCCAGGGAGCAACCGACGCCCATGACGAGCAGGCCGCCGAGCAGCACCGCGTACCCGTCGGAGGACACGAGGGTCACTGCAGCGAGGCCGGCCGCGAGCAACGCCATGCCGACGGCGATGGCGGCGGCCAGTCCGAGACGGCGGATCACGGCGGCGGCGACGCCGCTGACGTTGAGCAACACGATGGACAGGGCGAAGGGCGCCATCCGCAGGCCCGCCTCCCAGGCCGGGTAACCGCGGACGAACTGCAGGTGCTGGGTCAACAGGAACAGCGCGCCGGTCGCCCCGAAGGTGATCAGGACGACGCCGGAGACCGCGCCGACGAACCGGCGGTCCCGGAAGAAGTGCATGTCCAGCATGGGGTGGGTGATCCGCCGCTCCCAACTGACGAACAACCCGAGCAGGACCACGCCGACGACAGCCGCGCCGACCACCTCGGTCGACACCCAGCCCCGCTCCGGCCCGGCGATGATCGAGAAGACGACGGCGGTGAGCCCGGCGGTGGAGAGCGTGGCACCCCACACGTCGAGTCGGCCACCACCCGGACCACGGGACTCCGGCACGAGCACCCGGCCGACGAGCAGGCAGGCCAGCACGATGGGGACGTTCAGCAGGAAGATTGCGCCCCACGGCAGGTGGGCCAGGATGGTGCCGCCGATCGGCGGCCCGACCGCGAAGCCCAAGGCGCTGGTGGCCGCCCAGATGCCGATCGCCCGGGACCGTTCCGGGCCGTCGAAGACCTGCATCGCCACCGCGAGCGTCGAGGTGACAAGCAGGGCCCCGCCGACGCCCATTCCCGCCCGGGCGGCGATCAGTTGACCGCTGGTGCTCGCGAGACCGGCCACCAGCGAGCCGAGTCCGAACAGGACGAGCCCGGCGAGCAGCATCCGCCGCCGGCCGTACCTGTCGGCGGCGGCCCCCGCCGTGAGCAGCAACCCGGACAACACCAGGGCGTACGCGTTGATCATCCACTGCACGTCGGCGGTGCTGGCGTCCAGCTCGGTGGTGAGCACCGGCACCGCAACGGTCAGCACCGTGTTGTCCAGCACCACGACGAGCTGGGCGACACAGAGGACAGCCAGGATGAGCCAGCGGTGCGGCATTCGGGTCGCCGCCGTGGTGACGGCGACCGGCTGGACGAGTGTCACACCGCTGCCCGCACGCTGTCGGCCGACGGGCGCTCGGTGGCCGGCTCGGTGGCCGGCTCGGTGGCGGTTGGCGTGCGGGGAAAACGCCGCTGGTGCGCGAGGCCGAGCGCGACCCCGGCGGCCACCAGCACGATGGCGGCGACCGCGACCGGCGGGTAGCCGATCCGGTCGGCCGCCGCCAGGCCCACCGACGCGGCCACGAACGAGCAGACCAGACCGAACGACGACAGGACTGTGAAGTCGGTGCCGCCGGTGCCCGGTCGTGAGTAGTCCATGTTGACCGTGTAGAGCACGACGTTGGCGATCGTGTAGGCCACCATGAACAAGCAGAGCGCGGCGATCGTCCCGCCCAGCGGCGCGCGGCCGTTCAACAGCGGCAGCAGCGTCGCCGTCGACACCGCGAGGGTCACGCCGCCTGCCACGAGCATCCTGCCGCGCCCGAACCGCCCGATGCCCACACCGGCGACCAGGCCGGCAACGATGGCCGGCGCGCTGGTCACCACGCCGGTCACCACGCCGATCCGGCCCAGCGACCACCCGGCGTCCACCAGGGCGGGCGTCACCAGGGCGTACGCCATGCCCGCGCCGACGTAGACAAGCGGCACGACGCCGAAGGTCCACCACCGGCAGCCGGGCTGACCGAACACCGACAGCAGCGCCCGGTAGGCCGTGCCGACGCGTTCCACCCGATCCGTCCGGGCGGGCTCGGAGAACCGCCACACCACAAGCAGGCCGACCGCTGTCAACGCCGCCAGCAGGCCGACCGCCGACGCCCAGCCGAACCGGTCGTAGACAAGCACGCAGGCGCCGCCGCCGAGCAGGTTGCCGAGGTAGCTCGCCGCCACCTGGATGCCGTTGCCGGTCCCCCGGTCCGCCTCGCCGAGCATCCGTACGGCGACGGCGTCCACGGCGATGTCCTGCGTGGCGGAGAAGAAGACGTACGCGGCGCAGATGGCGATGACCGGGCCGAGCGCGTCGGCCGGGCGGGAGAACGGCAGCAGCGCCAGCAGAGCCAGCACCAGGGCGCTCTGCAGGACGAGGAGCCAGGACCGGTAGTGGCCGCGACGCTGGGAGCCGTAGCGGTCGAGGATCGGTGCCCAGAGAAACTTGATGGGCCAGATCAGGCCGACTACCTGCAACAACGCGAGGGTGTCCAGGGAGGTGCCGCCGTCACGCAGGATGGCTGTCAGCCCGACGGTGATGAAGCCGATGCCGAGGTACTGAGTGACGTACAGCGCGGTCAGGGTGCCGAGTCGGCCTCTCACGGCGCTCTCCAGTAGCCGAGCGAGGTCAGCCGGTCCTTGTCGACGCCGAGCGTCCGGCGGATGTGTCGGGTGATGCCGCGGGTGGTGGCCGCCTCGCAGGCCACCCAGTAGTGCGCGGCGTCGTTGGCGGGCAGATCGGAGCGGACCCGTTCGACGAGGTGTCGGCCGTCCGTGTCCCGGGGGACCCAGGTGATGGCATGGTGTGCCCGGGCACGCGGCGTGAGGGCCTTCTCGCCCTCGTGGGCGTACTCAAGCCAGACCGTCGCCGGGATGTCGGCGTTGGCGTCGAGCAGGCTGTTCACCGCCGGCAGGGACGCCGCGTCGCCGACGAGGTAGAGGTGCTCGGGCGCTGGGTCGGGCAGTTGGAACGCGCTGCCCTGGACGGTGGCGACGATTGTGTCGCCGACCTGCGCCGTGGTTGCCCAGCGGGCCGCGCAGCCGTCGTGGATGGCGAATTCGAGGCTGAACCGGCCGTTCGCGGGGTCGGGGTCGACAAGCGTGTACGCCCGCTGATGTGCCCGGCCGTCGTTGTCGAACCACAGCCGGACCCACATCGTGGGGTGCACCCCGCACGCCTCCAGCAGGCCGCCGTCGTCCAGGAGCAGCCGCTGGTAGTGCCCGTCCACCGACTCGGTGGCCCGCACCGTCAACTGAAAGTCCCGGCCTCCCATGGCCTTGAGGACCAGGGCTTCCCAGTTCCGTTTCACGCACCCCTCCAGGTAAGGCGAGCCTTTAGTTAGGGGAGGGTAACCTAACTCGCGCCGCGCGTGGAACGCGTGTCCCCCTCACGTCAACCCGGGCGCGATCACCCCGACCAGCGAAGGACCCCGCGACATGACATACCAGGAGAAGATCACCGAACTCGGCGAGCTGACGTTGACGCCCGTCGCGCCCGACCGGGACGCCGCGCTCCTGCACGGGTGGGTCACCCTCCCCCGCAACTCGTTCTGGGGCATGGGCTCACACACCGTCGACCAGGTCCACGAGATCTACACCTTCGTCGACGGCCTGCCCACCCACCACGCGTACCTGATCAGGATCGACGGCGAGCCGGTCGGCCTGTTCCAGAGCTACCAGCCCGAGGCGGACCCGGTCGGCGAGCGGTACGCCGTACAGCCCGGGGACGTCGGGATGCACCTGCTGCTCTGCCCCGCCCGTCACCTCGCCCGCGGCCTGACGAACGCCGTCGGCCCCGCCCTGGCCCGTTTCCTGTTCAGTGACCCGGCCGCCCAGCGGATCGTGGTCGAGCCGGACGTCCGCAACCACCTCGCGCTGCGCCGACTGGAGATCGAGGGCTTCACCTTCGACGCCGAGATCGACATGCCGGACAAGCGCGCGCGACTGGCGTTCCTCACCCGCTCCCGGTTCGAGTCAGACCACCCGACGCCCGCCTGACCGGCCCCGCGCCGGCTCAGTTGGCCGGCGGAGCACCGGTCCCGCCGGGCTGACGTGCCAGAGCGTCCAGCTCGGCGGCCCGCGCCTCCTGGATCCGGCCGGCCAGGGTCCGCACCTCCGGGCTGCCCCCGGCGGTCTGCTCACCCCGGCACAGCACGACTGTCTGCGCGAGGTGCGCCCGGAGCAGACCGACCGCCCGGGTGGGCACCTCGGCAGCGGGTGCGGCTCGCAGCTCGGCGAGAGCGACGTCGGTGACCATGCCGGGCATCTGATGCCCCGCATGGATGTTCTGTTCCGGCCTGTTGCCGGCGGCCAGCAGCCCCCGCAGTTCCACCGACTCGGCCCGGTGCGCCGCCCGGATGTCACCGAGGACGGCGCGCAGCGCGGGGTCGGCGCCCGACGGACGGGCGTCGAGCGCGTCGATCAACGCGAGCGCGCCCTCGTTCATCGGAAGCAGTAGCTGGATGAAGGCGTCATCGGTGCCGTTGAGCAGCACCGGCGAGGTCGGCGCGGGAGCCGCCGACGCAGGCGTTGGAGCCGCCGACGCAGGCGCGGCGGTCGGGTCGACGCCGCCCGCATTCCGGGCCAGACCGACGGCCAGCGCCGTCGCGGCCAGAGTCACCACGACGCCGACGATCCGCCCGGCCCGGCCGGCCCGGCCGGTCAACGCGCGGCCTGGAACGCGCGGCCGATCACTGTTGCCCTGGTGCCGTCACTGAACAGCCCGGACCGGTCCTTGTCGGTGGCGGGCAGGCCGAACCAGGCGTAGCGCTGTACATAGGAGAGTTGGCCGAGCATGCCGGTGGCCGCGGTGAGGAAGGCCGCCTGCTGCTCCTGGCTGGGAAACTGTTGACGCCCGCCGTCGTAGCGGATCAGCGCGAACTCGGTCAGCCAGATCGGCTTGCGGTACCGCTGGTAGACGGCCTGGAGGTACTGCCGAAGCTGGTTCACCGCCGCCGCCGTCGTGAAGTCGGCGCCGTACCAGTGCAGGGTGATGAAGTCCACCCGGTGACCCCGGGCCTCGGCGCCGGTCATGAACCGGTCCAGCCAACCCTGCTGGTCCGCGCCGCCCCAGGCGACCGCCGGGCTGCCCAGCCTGCTGCCCGTCGCCATCAGTTGCGGCCACAGGTCCAGGGCCTGCCCGACTGTCATGTTCGCCTGTTCGGGTAGGTCCGGCTCGTTGAAGGTGAGCAGGTAGGGCCCGGCGGCCCTGGCCCGGGTCAACTCCGCGGCGGTGACGTTCTCCGCGCTGCGGATCATGGGCACGAACGTCGCGCCGCGCGGAGTGCTGATCCCCGGGTGCTGGGTTCCCCAGGTGTAGTACCAGCCGGCCTTCGAGCTGGCCAGCGCCTGGCTCGCTCCGGCGAAGTTCCACACCCCGACGCCCTTGCGCGCGGAACTGACCGCCGGTGCGACCGGGGCCTTCGACGAGGGACGCGCGCTCGGTGACGGCGTGCGGCTCGGGGAGGCGGAGGCAGAGGCGACGGCGGTGGGCGACGCGGGTGCCGGCGGCGCGGCCCAGGAGGGCGCGGCGACCGGATCGTCAGGCAACGCCACCACCAACGTGGTGATCGCGAGGACCGCGGCGACCACTCCCCCGGCCAGGTAGGGAACCAGGCCGCGGGGAGCGTGCACCGCAAGCTCGGCGACGCCCGGTGGATGCGGTACGGCGGCCGGGGGCACTGTCGCGCTCGGGAGCTGGGCGCTGAGGCCGGCGGGCAGCGGCAGCAGCGGCATGCCGGCGAGCAGCCGGTCGATCGGCAGGAACGCGGCGCCCAGACGCCCACAGAACGCGCAGTCACGGACGTGGCGGGCCAACCGCTTGCGCCACAGCGGGCTGGGAGTGCCGTCCCACTCGGCCGCCACCGCGCCCAGGTCCGGGCAGCCGGGACGGGCACGAAGCGCGCGGACGACGCCCCGGGCGCTCTGGATCTGCTCCTTCATCCGGTGGATGCGCACGGCGACGTGCCCCGGCGACAGACTCGCGGCCTCGGCGATCTCGGCACGTGTCAGCTCGCCGGTCTCCTCCAGCCACCAGAGCGAGAGCAGTTCCTGGTCGTCGGGATCGAGCCAGCGGGTCGCTTCGGCCACCTCACGTCGCTGGTCGGTGAGGCCGAGCCGGAGGATCGTCATCCCGGCGAAGTCGGAGGCCGGGTCGGGCACGTTGTGAATCGCGTCGAGCCCGGCGTCCCGGTCGAGCGCGACGCGGCGACGCTGGTCCCAGTCGCGCACCTGACGGATGGTGATCGCCACGAGCCAGGACCGGTACGCCGCCGGGTCGTTGAGCGCGGGGAGGTGCCGGATCACCCGTACGAGAGTCTCCTGGACCACGTCGTCGACGTCGGCGTGGCCGCGCAGCGCGCGCCCGACGATGTTGTAGACCAGCGGAAGCGAGGCCGCCACGACGTCGTCGAGAGCGCGCCGGTCGCCCTGTCGAGCCGCGACGACCAGCCCGGGATCGGGTGCTGCCCGACCGGCTGACGACATGGATCCCACTCCTCCTGCGCTCGGTCCGGGCAGCGCGCGTGCGCGCTGCCCGCCTCGTGATCGGAGACGAGCGGCAGCGGGGTCAGATTACGGTTTTCTCCTCGGACCGGTCGGGCCGGGCGGCCGGGGCGTCGGCCTCGGCCTCCGCAGCGAAGGGGGTACGCAGGCGGGTCATGGACGCGGCGCTGACGTCCGCGGCCGGACTGCGCTCGTCGTCGACGACCCTGCCCCCCTCGATGGTGAAGGGGTTCCGGGCGGACGTCATATCGGGCACGAGGTGCTCCAGGAGATGTGCACGGCAGCGCTCGACTCAGTCGTCGGCAGCTTCGAAGCCGTGGAGAGGCGGAGGGGCGGACCCGGCGATGGGCCATCGGTGCCCGCACCCACAGCCTAGCGCCCCGGGCACGGTCCGGGCGCGGCGATGCGGACGTGCGGTCACCGCGGCAGGCCGACGGTGCGCGGAAACATTTCCGGCCGGCACCAATCCGGCGGGGCACCGGCGACGAATCCCTCTCGACAGCACCTGAGCATCAACGCCATTACGGCGGAGACGGAGATCTGTTGTGAGATTGTCCCGAGCCCTGCTCACCGTGCCCGCGGCCGCGCTGGTACTCGCGTTCCCGGGAGTCGCGCACGCCGACGAGACCGTGCAGGTCCAGTTGCAGGACCTCAACGAGACCGGTGCCACCGGAACCGCGACACTGACCGCGACCAGCGGCGGTGACCTCAAGGTCATGATCCGGTCCAAGGGCATGACGCCGAATTCACCGCACGCCCAGCACGTGCACGGCGCGGCCAACGGCATGGACTTCCACTGCCCGGACAAGTCGGCCGACACCAACGGCAACGGCTACGTCAGCACCGAGGAGGGACTGAAGATGTACGGGGACATCTTCATCTCGCTGACCACCACCGGCGACACAACGAAGGCCAGCGGACTCGCGGTGGACCGGATGCCGAAGGCCGACGCGCGGGGCAACCTCAGCTACGAGCGCACCATCCCCGCCGCCGAGCTGCCCACCGGCACGATCGAGCACCTGAAGGACCTGCACCTCGTGCAGCATGGCATCGACGCGAACGACAACGGCAAGTACGACATGGAGGCGCTCGGCGAGTCGACGTTCGCCAAGTCGATCGGCGTCAACGGCATCCCGGCCGAGGCCACCGACCCTGCGACGTGCGGCATGGTCAGTGGCGCGGCAGCCGGCTCCGTACCCGCCGGGGGTGTGGCCACCGGCGACGGAAGCACCTCCGGGACCTCCCCGATGACCCTGTACGCCGTCGGCGGACTCGCTCTGCTCGGCGCGGCTGGTGCGGTCGTCGCACGCCGCCGCGTCGTCGGCGAACGCTGAGCCGGGGAGCAATCGTGTTGGACACCGGCGACACGCCTCTGCCGGCCGGCCACCGTCGTGGGCGTTTCACGCTCCTGGCGGTGGCCGGCGTCCTCGCCGTGACCGCGGCCGTCACGATCGGCGCCGCCGTCGTAGGTCAGCGGTCCCAACCACCCCGACCGGTCACGTCGGCGGCCGCACCCGCGGCGGAAGCCACGCCGGCGCCGGCCACCCGGCCGGGCGAGCTGACCACGGGACCGTTGATGGCCAACTCGCCGCCGGTCCGGGTGTCGATCCCGTCGCTCAAGGCCACTGCGGCGACCATCGCCCTCGGGCTCCAGCCGGACGGCGCCATGCAGGTACCCGACAGCGCCACCGACGTCGGCTGGTTCACCCGGGCCCCGGCGCCGGGCGCCCTCGGCCCGGCGGTGCTGGCCGGGCACGTGAACTGGAAGGGGCGCCGGGGTACGTTCTTCGATCTGGGCAGGTTGACGCCCGGCGCCGGGATAACCGTCGACCGCCGGGACGGCAGCGTCGCGATGTTCACCGTGACCAAGGTCGAGCAGTACCCCAAGGACCGGTTCCCCACCGACGAGGTGTACGGGGCCACTGACCACGCGGCGCTGCGTCTGATCACCTGCGGGGGCGAGTTCGACGACACCACCCACCACTACCGCGACAATGTCATCGTCTACGCGCGCCTCGCTCACGCTCATCCCGCCTGACGCCCCGCGTACGCCCTCGACGGCAGGGCGGTCCGTCACCAGCACCCGCGAGAGGATCTGCCGACAATGATCGGTGACCCGGAGAAGGCGCGACGGTTGCGCTCCGTGCCGGACGTCGCAAGTCCACCTGACGCCAGTGAGCTGCTGTCCCGGGTGGCTCGCGGCGACGAGACGGCGTTCGCCACCCTGTACGACGCGGTGGCGGGTCGGGTCCTCGGGCTGGTCCGGAGGGTGGTGCGGGATCCGGCGCAGGCAGAGGAGGTGACTCAGGAGGTGATGGTCGAGGTGTGGCGCACCGCCGCCAGGTTCGACGCCGCTCGCGGCTCGGCGTCGGCGTGGATCCTGACCATGGCGCATCGACGTTCGGTGGACCGCGTGCGTTCCGAGCAGGCCCGCACGAACCGCGCCTCGCACGTCGCCGCGGCCGAGAACCGCATCCCCTACGACGAGGTGGTCGAGGATGTCACCGCCCGGTTGGAGCGGGAGCAGGTCCGTCGGTGCCTGGGCCGGTTGACGCCGGTGCAGCGGGAGGCGGTCACCCTGGCCTACTACGGCGGCCACACCTACCGTGAGGTCGCGGACCGGCTGGGGACGCCGTTGCCGACGGTGAAGACGCGGATGCGGGACGGGCTGATCCGGATGCGGGACTGCCTGGGCATCGATCTGGAGGGGCGGGCATGAGCGGCGACATCCACACCCTTGCCGGCGCGTATGCCCTCGACGCGGTCGACGAGCTGGAGGGCGCCGCGTTCGAGCGGCACCTGACCGAGTGCGAGGCGTGCAGGTCGGAGGTCGCGGAGTTGCGGGAGACGGCCGCACGCCTCGCCGACGACACCGTGATCGAGGCGCCCTCGCCGGGGCTGCGGGAGCGGACCTTGGCACAGGCCGCCCGGACGCCGCAACTGCGTCCTGGTGCAGGCGCCCAGGGCCGGCCTTCGGCGCGGCGGTGGCGGCAGGTGGCTGTGGCGGCAGCCGCGGCCGTCCTCGTGGCCGGCGGCGCGAGTGCGGTCACCTGGTCTGTCGGCATTGACCGGCTCAGTGACGAGCGGGCCGGCAGCGACCAGGCTCGGCAGGTCGCCGCGGTGCTGAACGCCCCGGACGCCCGCGTCTTCGACGAGCAGCTGTCGCCAGTTGGTGCCGCGACCGTGGTGGTGTCCCGCGATCGTGACCGGGGCGTGGTGCTGCTGCGTGACCTGCCCGACCCCGGTCCCGGACGGGCCTATCAACTGTGGCTCGTCCGGGGGGCCGAGCCGGCCCGCTCGGTGGCGCTGTTGACCGCCGGTGCCCGGGAGTCGACGACGGTCATCGGTCCCGTCGCTGCCGCCGGCACATTCGGGGTGTCGAACGAACCGGCGGGCGGCTCTCCCGCCCCGACCCGGATCGTGGGGCTCGTGACGCTGAGCTGACCGTCCGAGGGCCGAGCGACGACGGGGCTTCGGTCGGCCCTCGGCCTGTCCGCCACCTGCCGCGTGAGAACGCCGGAGTTCCCGACCCATCCGCGCCGGCCTCCGCTGCGAATCACTTACATGAAGGACGACCTGCTCGCCGGCCGATACCGTCGGCTCCTGCTGATCGGTTCCACGACGCCAGCACGCGTCTGGCTGGCTCGCGACGAGCTGCTCGACCGGCACGTCGCGCTCAAGCAGATCGCCGTGCCCGCGTGGCTCGCACGGGCGGAGCGGTCGCGGTTGCAGGACCGCACGCTCACCGAGGTCCGCGGGCTGGCCGGGCTGGACCATCCCGGTGTCGTGGCCATGTGGGACGTGGTGAGCACCGATGGTCACCTGTGGCTCGTCATGGAACACGTGCCGGGCCGGAGCCTGGCCGCGGCGGTCGCGGCGGACGGCCCCCTGGCGGTCACCGAGGTGATACGGGTGGGTCGGCACGTGCTCGCCGCCCTCGGTGCCGCCCACTCGGCCGGTGTGGTTCATCGGGAGCTGCGCCCGGACAACGTGCTGCTCGCCGACGACGGACGGGTCCTGCTCGACGGGTTCGGCCTCTCGATCGTCGACGGCCGCGACCCCGCGACGGTCTCGGGGGCAGCCCTGTCGACGATCCAGTACGTCGCGCCGGAGCGCGCCCGCGACCGGAACGTTGCTCCCGCCGCCGACCTGTGGTCCCTTGGCGCGACGCTCTACCTGGCCGCCGAGGGCCGCCAGCCGTGGGCGCGGCCGTCGACCCTGGCCACCCTTGCCGCCCTGGCCACCGAGCCGCCCGACCCGATGCGCGCCCGTCCGCTCGAACCGACGGTCACCGGTCTCCTCCGCCGCAACCCCCGCCAGCGGCTGACCGCCGTGGAGGCGCGGAGCCGCCTTGAGGCCCTGGCCTCGTCGACCGCTGCCGCCGGCCCGGCCGAAAGGTCGCGATCCCGCCGAAGGCGGCGGGCGCCGACCGGCCCACAGCCGGCGGTGGAGAACGTCGTGTCGTCCCCGGCGGTTCCGGGTGGGCAGGCCCCTGCCGTCCGCATGGTCGTGGCACCCGACCGGACCCGGTGGGCGTTCGCCGCCTCGGTGCTGGGACTGCTGACGGTCGTGGCCGTCGTGATCATCGCCGCCGGCACCCTGATCGGCGGCCTGGGCGGTCGACCCGACGGAGACGGGCCCACCGCCCCGGGGGGCGCCGCCGCAGGCGCTGCGGAGGTGGCGGCACCCGCCCACCTATGCCTCGACGGCGCCGCAGGCGACGGCGAACCGTTGCCGCCGGTCACCGCGCCCCCGCCGGGCGACTTACCAGATGGCTGGCAGTGGGTGAGCGACCCGGCCGGTTTCCGGCTGGCGGTGCCGGCTGGATGGACCCGCCACACCGATGGCGGGAACGTCTGCTTCCGCGACCCCGTCGAGCCGCGCGCCATAGCCGTCGATCCCGCCGCCGAGGCCGACCCCGTGCCGTCGACACTGTGGCAGGCCGCCGAGGGCGACCTGAGACGCTCCGGCGCGGTGCCTGGATACCAGAAGATCAGCATCGGTCCGGTCATCCGGCCCCGTGGCGCCGCCGCCGAGTGGGAGTACACCTTCGACCTCGTCGACGGGCAGCGGATGCACGTGCGGCGGCTGCTCGTCAACGACACTGCCACCCGCGCCCACAGCCTGACCTGGCTCACGCCGGACAGCCGGTGGGCGCTGGACACCCCCTGGCAGCGACTCGCCTTCGCGGGCGTCGGCCTCGACCAGGGTGGAACGTGATCTGCTCGACCCACCCTGCCGGGTCCAGTCAGCACCGCTACGGTCGAGACTGCGGAAACCGTCCCCCGACGCGGGTTCGGTGTGGTGCGAACGGACAGGACAGACATGACGGTTCAGATCGATCTCGCCGGCAGGACCGCGCTGGTGACCGGCTCCACCCAGGGAATCGGCGCCGCCATCACGGTCGGGCTCGCCCGAGCGGGGGCCCGGGTGGCCGTGAACGGCCGTACCGCCGGATCGGTCGAGCGCGCGGCCACGGCGCTGCGCGGCGAGGTCCCCGGCGCCGAGGTCGTCGAGGTGGACGCCGACGTGTCGACCGACGACGGTACGGCTCGCGTGCTCGACCTCCTGCCCAGCATCGACATCCTGGTCAACAACCTCGGCGTCTTCGGCCCCACTCCGGCGCTGGAGATCACTGACGACGAGTGGCGTCGCTACTTCGAGGTGAACGTGCTGGCCGGCGTCCGGCTGACCCGCGCCTACCTGCCCGGGATGATGGAACGCGGTTGGGGTCGGGTGCAGTACATCGCCAGTGACTCGGCTGTCGTCATCCCGGCCGAGATGATCCACTATGGCGTCTCGAAGACGGCCCTGCTCGGCGTCTCGCGCGGGTTCGCGAAGGCCGCCGCCGGCACCGGCGTGACAGTCAACTCGGTGCTGGCCGGGCCGACCCACACCGGGGGCGTGGAGGACTTCGTGGCCGAACTCGTCGGCGACAGCCTGCCGTGGGAGGAGGCGCAGCGGGAGTTCATGCGGCAGCACCGGCCGCAGTCGCTGCTCCAGCGGCTGATCGAGCCCGAGGAGATCGCCAACATGGTCACGTACCTCGCCTCGCCGCTCGCCTCCGCGACGACGGGCGCGGCGGTCCGGGTCGACGGCGGCTACGTGGACGCGATCGTCCCGTAACGGCCGGCTCAGAACTGCACGACGTGGCCCAGGTGCGGCGGCGTACGACCGGCGAGGACGTCGAGCCACGCGTCTCGCAGGGCCTCGGGACCGTTGCCGACCCGCACGTCGACCCAGCCGCTCGCCGCTGGGACGAACCGCTGCCAGGCGTCGGTGAACCGCCTGTCGAGCCCGTCGCGGCCCCAGTCCCGGCTGCGCTTGCGCATCTGCACCGGCGCGAAGAAGACCTCCCCGGCGGCGTCCGCGTTCGGTGTCTGGTTGGTGAGCCCGACGGCGATGTCCCGGACGAGCCGTTCGCCGAGGTGACCGCGCAGCGCGGCCCGGGTCGCTGGTGCGCCGGACAGGTCGAGGTAGACGGTCGGGACCGCGTCGAGGGCGGCGATGTCGTCGTACGCGAGGACGTCGTCGTAGCAGCCGAGGGACCGCGTGAAGGCGACGTTGCCGGGTGAGGTGAGCCCGACCAGTCGCGGGCCGCGACCGTGCAGTTCGGCTGCGGCGGCGTACGCGGTCTTGCTCGACGCCGACGACAGCACGATCGACCGCGCGCCGTAGAAGTCGTTGTCGACGACCTGGTCGGCAAGCATGAACGAGGTGAAGAACAGGGGCCGGAACAGGATCAGCAGATCCTCCTGCCCGACCTGGTACGCCGGGTCTGCGGTGGTCGACCGGTACGCGTTGTACGGCGAGGGCAGCTCGGCCCGGTGTGGGCTCGCGTCGCGGAACCCGGACGCGTCCACCCGGTCCGGTCGGACCACCAGGTGGCCGGCGGGAGGCAGGTAACCGTAGACGCGTTGGCCGACCTCGACCCCGGCAACTGTGGAGGCGACCACGTCGGCGAAGCCCCACAGCGGCGGAAGCCCCCACTGTGGCCCGAGCCCACGGGGACCGGGCGGAAAGAACTCCCAGTAGCGCATCGCCTCGCCGAGCACCGCGTAGGTCACGTTGTTGGCGGTGAGGCCGACGCGGTCGACGCGCAGCAGCGCCGCGCCGTCGGGCAGCGCGGGCGCCTCGGCGTCGGCGAGGGTGGTGTGGCGCAGGTCTGCACGGGCCACGGCGAAGGTCCACGAGTCAGCCATGGCCTGACGCTAGACAGCCTCGCATACCGGAGACAAGTGCACTGGGAGTGCAAAATCCCACTCGACGGTCAGGGCTGGGACGTGCTGACGTGCCGCAGGTGCCCCAGCGGCAGGTGCGGAGGCTGCCACTCAAGGAAGAGGGCCGTGGCGTCGTCGTCGAGCTGCTCGTCCTGGTACGCGAGGACGGCGCGCACCAGGCGGCGCATCGTCTCCGGGCTGGGCAGCCCGTCGTTGAGGGCACGGTTGACGAAGTCGACGAGCCGGTCCAGCCCGAACCGCTCCCCGTCGTCGCTCTTCGCGTCGGTGATGCCGTCGGTGTAGGCGAGGATGCGGTCGCCGGGGTGCAGCTCCTCCTCGTACACCTGGGGTCGCGCCTCGGTCAGGTGACCCAGGCCGAGCGGCAGCGCGGTCGGCCCCGGCAGCTCCCGGATGGCCTTGCCGTCGCGCAGCAGCATGGCACCGGGGTGGCCCGCGTTGATGATCCGGAGCCGACCGGTGCGCCGGTCCAGCTCGGCGAGCAGCGCCGTCGCGAAGTAGCTCGGGTGCTCGGAGCGCACCCACCTGTCGATGCTGATGGCGGTGTCGACGAGATCGAGGCCGGACCGGCGGGCGTTGCGGTACGCGCTGACCACGAGCGAGGCCAGGGTGCTCGCCTTGATGCCGTGCCCGCAGGTGTCGAAGAGCCCGAGGCTGAGCACGTCGCCGTTCAGCGCGTAGTCGAAGATGTCGCCGCCGACGTCGTAGCACGGTTCGAGGATCGCGGTGATCACCAGGTCGTCGGTCGCGAAGGTCAGCGGCGGCAGCAGCCCCCACACGATCTCGGCGGCGACCTGCATCGGCTGACGTCGCCGCATCCGCTCGATGACATCGCCGTAGAGCCGGCGGTTCACCAGGACCTGGGCGACGTTGACCGCCAACTCCCAGGCCGGCCCGTCCAACTCGGGGTCACCGGCGGCCGGTGACACGACCTCAAGCACGCCCAGCCGCTCGCAGCCGAGCAGCAGGGGCACCCAGAGCCGGTCCGGGTTGTCGGCGGCACGCTGCACGTCGAGGGTGGTGAACGCCCGACCGGCCAGGGTCGTCTCGATCGTCAGCTCGTCCCGGGCGAGACCCGCGGCCAGCAGGGGCACGAGGCAGGACTGGGTGTAGTCGGCCAGATAGATCACGATCTCGGTGGCACCAACTGCCGGCGCGGCCCGGGCGACCAGGAGCGACAACTCGTCCGGGCCGCCCCGGGGTGCGTTGAGCTGCAGCCAACGCGCCGCATCGCCGGCGTCGACCAAGCTCCACCTCCCGTGTCGTCACCACCGTAGAAGCCCGGCGGCCAACTGGCCAATGCACGAGGGCCCGGCGAGACGAGGGACTCCCTGCTGTCGCTTCGGGGCACGGGTGCCGGCGAGGCGAAGAAATACGACTATTGAAGCGATGTTGACCGTTATGCAAACTTTATCGCTTAGTTATGCAAAAGTCCGATACGTCCATCTGCGGCTCGGGGCGGCCGCTCAACCGCCGACCCGACCGGCGTCCGGTGAGACACATTCGTGAAAGGGCACATCGTGACAAGCACATTATTGCGCCGACCTCGCGCGGTCATGTCCGCGTTGACGGCCGTCGCCGCCGGCGGCGCAGCCGTCGCCGTACTCATCTTGAGCAGCACCGGCGCGAGCGCGGCCGAGGCGCCGGTCAACCTCGGGACGGCGGCGAACTTCTCCGTGCTGGCCGGCTCCACGGCCACCAACACCGGGCCGAGCTTCCTCGCGCAGAGCCTGGGTGTCAGCCCCGGCAACGCCGCTCCCGGCTTTCCGCCAGGAGTCGTTGGCGGGGAGACCCACCTGGGCGACGCCGTGGCGCTGCAGGCCAAGAACGACCTGACCACGGCGTACAACGACGCCGCCGGCCGGACGCCGTTCACCAACCTGCCCGCCGAACTGGGCGGCACCACGCTGACTCCGGGGGTCTACCGGATCGGCGCCGCACAGCTGACCGGCACGCTGACGCTCAACAGCCAGAACGACCCGGCGGCGGTGTTCATCTTCCAGATCAACTCCACACTCGTCACCGCCTCGAACAGCAGCGTGTTGTTCATCAACGGCGCCACACCCTGCAACGTCTACTGGCAGGTGAGCAGCTCGGCCACGATCGGCACCGGCACCCGCTTCATGGGCAACATCCTGGCCCAGACCTCGATCACCATGAACACCGGCGCCACCCTCCAGGGCCGCGCCCTGGCACAGACCGGTGCGGTCACCCTCGACACCAACACCATCAATGCGCCCGTCTGCCTCCAGCCGACGGGGACCCCGACCGGCCAGCCGACCGGCACGCCCACCAGCACACCGACCGGTACGCCGACCGGGACGCCGACGGGCCAGCCCACCGGGACACCTACCGGCCAGCCGACGGTGACTCCCACCCGCACCGAGCTGCCCGTCACCGGCGGTCGGGGTGGCAGCGGCCTGCTGCCCGCCCTGAGCGCTGTCGGCAGCATCGCCGTCGCCAGCGGCGCAGCCCTGCTGCTGCTTGTGCGCCGACGCCGACAGCTCGAGTCCTGACGAGGCGCCCCGGCGGCCGGGTGACCGGCCGCCGGGGCACCCCTCCGAACCCACCGAGCTGCCTAATCTCATACTTTCGGCTAGTAATACTTCGCACTTTCGGGTAACGTGCGCGCCAGCACCTGAACGACATGACGCGGCGGCGAGGCCCGTGGTTGTGGTCCTGCCGACAGCGCATCGGATTCGTCCGGTCGCCCTGGTCGACGGGCATGCGCGGAGAGGACCAGCCCATGGTCACGACTGTCGAACCCACCACCGGCACCGCCTTCGGCCGACGGAGCACCGCCGGCACCGACGAACTGATCGTCGAGCTGGCCACCACCCCCGCCGACGACCCGCGCCGACCGGCTCTGCGGGAGCGCGCCATCGAGGCGTGGTTGCCGCTCGCCCGCCATCTGGCCCGCCGCTACTCGGGCCGCGGCGCCCCCGACGAGGATCTGACGCAGACCGCCATGGTCGGCCTCATCAAGGCCGTCGACCACTTCGACGCCACACGGGGTGTCGACTTCAGCGGGTACGCCATCCCCACGATCGTCGGCGAGATCAAGCGATACTTCCGGGACCGCACCTGGGCGGTGCGGGTGCCGCGCCGCCTCCAGGAACTCCGGCTCTCGATCACCGCCGCCAACAGCACGCTTACGCACACCCTCGGCCGCTCGCCCACGGTGGCCGACATCGCGACCTATCTCGACGTCTCCGAGGAGACCGTGCTGGAGGGGCTGGAGGGGGCCCGCGCGTACCGGGCGACCTCACTGTCCACTCCGATGGGCATCGACGGGGGCATGGAGCTGGGCGACACCCTCGGGGAGCACGACCACGAGTTCGACCTCGTCGACCTCCGCGTCGCCCTCGGTCCGGCGCTCGCCACACTGCCGGAACGCGAACGACGGATACTCAGCCTGCGGTTCCACGGCAACCTGACCCAGGCCCAGATCGCCGAGCAGATCGGCGTCTCCCAGATGCACGTCTCCCGGCTGATCACCCGGGCGCTTGCCACGCTGCGCGGGCACCTCGCCGCGGACTTCGCCTGATCCACCCGACCGCCCCGGCCCCGCAGCCCGACTGCCGCGTCGGCCCGTCGGCCTGCTCAGTCTCGTCGGGCGTCCACCATCGCGGCGAGCAGCGCGGCCATCGGCACGGTGGCGAAGCCGACCCTGGCGTCGCTGGCGCCGTACGGCAGCCACAGCTCACCGTCGTGGACGAGCCCGCCGCAGGAGTAGACGACGTTCGGCACGTAGCCGTCCCGGTCCGATCCCTCGGGGGACAGGAGCACGCCGGGGAGGCGCGCGACCACCCGTTCCGGTCGGTGCAGGTCGAGCAGGAGCGCACCGATCGCGTACCGACGCATCGGGCCGACACCGTGGGTGAGCACGAGCCAGCCCGCCTCGGTCTCGATGGGAGATCCGCAGTTGCCGACCTGGATCAGCTCCCAGCTGTCCCGAGGAGCGTGCAGCGGGACCGGTGGCTGCCAGCGGTTGGCCGTGTCCAGCACGGTCAGACCGATGGTCTCGCCGTCGGCACGGCAGAGGGCCAGGTGCCGACCGCCGACGGTACGCGGAAACAGCGCGACCCCCTTGTTGCGGACCCCCGGCCCGCGCATCGGAGTCATCTCGAAGTGGCACAGATCGGGGCTGACAAGTGCCCGGGTGGCGATGCTCCGGCCGTCGTAGGCCGTGTAGGTGGCCCGGTACACCGGCTCCGACCCGTCGGTGAACCGGACGAACCGGGCGTCCTCCATGCCGTTGCTCTCCGCCGGGGTGGCCGGCCAGAGCACGCGTTCGTGCAGAACCGACTCGGCGGGAAAGGCGGTGGCGTAGCTGCCGACGTTGGTGCGCCGCAGGTGTTCCAGCGTGTCCAGCCCGGTGCTGCGGGAGAGCAGATCCGGCGGCAGACCACCGAGCACCCGCTCGAAGGTCGCCTCGTCGTACCGGTCGGGCAGCGCGTCCAGCACCGTGGCGGTGACCTCGTTGTCGCAGTCCTTCTCGGCCAGACCGGCCACGAGCAGATCCCGGCGGTGCCGTACTCCGGTCCGCTGGCCGACGACCAGCGGGCCGCCACGGTCGGTGACGGTGAGCTGGCGCCCCGGTCCGAGAACGGCGCTGGCGAATCCGATGGACGACAGGTGACCCTCGCCGATCTGGCGGAGGCTGACCGCGACGCGCAGCTGCCCGGCGCCCAACCGGCTCTGGTCGGGGTGGGCGACCATCGACGGGTTGCACAGGGCGGCGGCCTCGACCGCGTACTCGTGACTGAAGTAGGCGCCGACCAGGAGCCGGCTGGCGGGTGAGAGGTCCGGGGCGCGTGCGGCGCGGTGCCGCACGAGGTCGTAGTGGTGCTGGAACGTCGCCGCGAGGTCGCGGTGCCGGGTGCCGAAGCGGTCCAGCGTGTCCCGCAGCAGCCGGTCGGTCTCCTTCTCGTCGAGGCCCGCGACACGCTCGATGAGCGCCCCAGCGCGGGTGCGTACCACCGCAGCGTCCTCACCCGGGACGAAGAGCTTGACGACGACCCGGCGGGGGTCGGGGGTGAGGGTGACGTCCTGGCGGACGGCCAGGACGTCGGTCACGACCACCGCCGGGCGTGCTGGAGCGTGGCGATGAGCGCGAGGGTCGATTCGGCGCCCTGGTTGAGGTTGGGGCCGTGGGCGGTCAGCCCGTCGTATCCGCCACCGGTGCTCGGGTCCCACATCGGCGCGCCGAGATCGTTGTCACCGAGGAACCAGCCGATCGCCTGCCGTAGCCCGTCGTCCCAGGCCGGGTCGCCGGTCACCGTGGCGGCCGTGGCGCAGGCGTCCGCGAGGGCCGCGACCTCGATCGGCTGCTGGTCGTGGTGGAAGCGCACGGCGCCGCGTCGCCACCCGGCGGCGGGTACGACCGACAGCCGCCCGTCGCGGGTTTGCACGTCACGCAGCCAGGCCAGCATCCGCAGGCCGTCGTCGAGGGGCGGGCCACCGTGGCGCAGCTGACTGGCGACGATGACGACCTCGGCGAGGGCCGCGTTGGCGTAGGTCAACCGCTGCTGCGGCCAGGGCCACCGCGCGTCGGTGTCCGGTGCGCCGACGGCGTTGGCCGCGTCCGCCAGCAACGTCGCCGCGGTCACGTGGCCCGGATGGCGACGCAGCACCTCGGCCGCGCCGAGCCCGGCGAAGGCCATCGCGTGCGGCGCAGGGGATCGCCGCGTCGCCCCGCGACTGAAGGCGACAAGAGCCTCCTCCCGTACCCAGGCGGCGGGACTGCGGGCGACTGCCGTGCCCAGCCCCCACAGCGCTCGGCCCCACCAGTCGCCGAGGCCGGGCTCGTCGGTCCAGCGCCGGTCGTGCCCTAGCCGGTTGTGGAAGGCGCCGGCGTCGTCCTGGGCGTGGGTCAGGAACGCGAGGTAGCGCTCCGCGAGCCGCAGGAGCTCCGCCGTCGGCTCGGGCTCGCGGCAGAGAACCACCAGGCCACGGGCCACGTCGTCGGTGCAGTAGCCGTGCTCGCGCCGGACGATGGCGTGGCGGGCGTGCTCGAACAGGCCTGTGTCGTCGCTCAGCCGGGCCAGGTGCGCGAAGCTCGGCGGGGGCGCGGTCACCCACCGCCTGCTGGAGGTTGCCCGGGAGCGGTCGGCGGTCGCGGTCACGCCGACGCCACGCTGACCACGGACGGGCGTACGTCGGTGAGCCGCTCGGCGAGCATGCCGTAGCGGGCCGCCACCGCCGGCCAGCGCAGATCCGCGGCCAGCGGCCGGACCCGGCCGGCCAGCCGGGTCGCGAGGCCCGGCTCGGTCAGGATCCGCCGGACCGCCAGGGCCAGCGCCGCCGGGTTCTGATGGGGTACGACCAGACCAGGCCCGCCGGTGAGCAGCTCGACGGCGTGCGGGAACGCCGTGGCCACGACTGGCACTCCGGCGGCCACCGCCTCGATGAGCACGCCCGAGGTGACCTGTTCACGGGAGTCGTACGGCAGCACGACCACGTCGGCGGAGCGGATCAGGCGGCCCAGATCGTCCTGGTCGTGGTAGACGTCCTGGTAGTCCACGGCGTGCGCGATCCCGAGCTGGGCGCCGAGCTGGTGCAGACCCGACCGGTACGTCTCGCCGTGGTGCTCGATCACCTTCGGATGGGTCCGTCCGGCGACCGTGTAGGTGGGCGTCGGATCCAGGTCCTGCAACCGGGCGAGGGCGCGCAGCGACCACTCGATGCCCTTGCCGGGGCCGATCAGCCCCCAGGTGAGCAGGTGCGGGCGGGTACGCCTGTCGGCTGGCACACGGGCGAGTTCGGCGGCGCCGTGCGGGATGACGGTTACCTTCTCCACCGGCACGTCGTAGCCGATGAGCAGGCGGTCCCGGGCAGTGTCGGTCATCGTGACGACCGCCCCGGCGGCGGCGACGATCCGCTCCAGCAGGGACTTCTGTCGGGCGGAGGGTTCGCGCAGCACCGTGTGCAGAACCACGATGCTCGGCACGGTGAGCCGGCGCAGCAAGGGCAGGACGTCCTCGCCGTCGGCGCCCGGGTAGATGCCGTACTCGTGCTGGACGATTGCCACGTCGAAGGTGTTCAGGGCGGCGGCGGCGTCCCGCCACCCGGCCGGCGTCCGCGCCGACCAGGTGTGCACGACCCCCGGGGTGGGCCGCTGGTCGTCGCCGTGGTCGGTGACCCGCACGATCCCACCGCGCGTGCCGTCGGCGGTGAGGTGGGCGGCGAGGGCTGAGTTGAAGGTGGCAAGTCCACACCGGGTCGGCGGGTGGGTGCTGAGGAATCCGTAGCTGAGCATGAACGTCGGGCCTTCCGGTTGTCGGCCGCCACCGTGGTACGGGGGCACGCCTCACGCGGTGAGGGCGCACGCCGGTCAGCGTGTGTGACCGGCGGAACGTGTTCGGGGGTGATCAGCTACGGGTGGGGTGTCAGAGCACTGTCGCCTGGTCGGGGACGGCCTGTCGCTCGACGGGTGCGGCGACGCGGCCGACGAGGCGCTCGTAGACGGCGAGATAGTCGCTGACCATTCGATCCGCGCCGAAGCGTTGCAAGGCCCGTTCCCGGCAGGCGGCCCGGTCGAGGCCGGCGACCACTGTCACCGCGTCGACTGCCTGCTCGACGGTGTGGACGAGACATCCGGTGACGCGGTCGTCGACGACCTCCGGCATGGACCCCCGCGCGTACGCGACGACAGGCGTGCCGCAGACCATCGACTCCACCACCGACAGGCCGAACGGTTCGTCGAACGCGATCGGGTGCAGCAGGGCGGTGCTGGCGCCCAGCACCTCGGCGCGTCGGCGCGGGCCGACCGACCCGAGGAAGACGACCTGGTCCCCGTCGATGTGCGGGGCCACCTGCTCGGCGAAGTACCGCTCGTCCTGCACGATGCCGCAGATGGTCAGGGGTCGGCCGGCGCGGCGGGCGATCTCGATCGCGGTGTGGGTGCCCTTGTCGGGGTGGATGCGGCCGAACGCGGCCAGTCCCGGGCCGGCGTCGCCCGTGAACGGCAGCCCGCCGACGTCGACGCCGTGGTGGACCGTGGCGACGTAGTCGAGCGCAGGCGCCCGGTCGGCGTCGGAGATCGACACGTACGACGAGCGTGCTCGGGCGTAGGCGGGCAGGATCCCGGCCCCGGAGAAGCCGTGCACTGTGGTGAGCAGTGGAGCGTGGCAGTGCTCCGCGAACGCCAGCGGCAGCCAGTCGAGGTGACTGTGCACCAGGTCGAACTCCGCCGAGCGGGCGAACGCGTGGGAGACGTGCATCGCCTCCCACACCCGGCCGTCCACGGTCGGGTCGTCCGCGTACCCCCGGGGGGTGACGCCGTCGAGCCGGGCGGAGGTGACGGAGTCCAGCGTCGCGAAGAGCGTCACGTCCACGCCTCGGCTGACCAACCCCTCGGCGAGCAGGCCGGTCACCTGCTCCCAGGGGCCGTAGTGGTGCGGGGGCGTACGCCAGGCGACTGGGCCGAGGAGCGCAACCCTCACGGCGACGGCGCGTCGGCGAGGTCGGCCGGGTCGAGGTGCAGGGTGGCGAGCAGCCCGGAGTTCTTGGCCGGGTCCACTCGCTCCGGCAGCTCACGCTCGACCCAGTCGGCCCGGGCCTGCTGGCCTCGATCACGTAGCGCGCTGACGATCCTGTGCTTGGCGATCCTCATCTGGTGCTCCCTTGTTGAGCCGTCCGGACCGGCGACGCTCCTGGACGGCGGTGTGAAAGCGCGGGTGGGATGCCATTCGCTGCCGTCACCGGGGAACCGAATGTGCGGTGACCGGTGAATCCGACTGGCGGGCCGTGGTCGAGAACGACCAGAACGATCAGCACGCCGCAGCGGGGGCGATGTCGATCGATAACGCCCCTGACGGGCTGGTGGCGGCGACATCCGGCGGCCACCGGGGGCCCCGGGCGACATGCCCAGCCTACGCCCCGGCCTGGGCGGCTGCACGCGCACCGGCCGCGCCAACCAGTCGGCGGTCGCCTGAACGGTGGAGTCGGTCACGACGGCGTACGCTCGAAGTACTCGCCGCCGCACACCCATTCGACCCGGTCGCCGACTTCGCGTGGCACCGCTGGCCGGCCCCTTCCCCCGCACCGGCTCGCCGGGCCGCGACGGTCTGTCGACGGCCCGCCCCCAGCCCGCACGCTGGCAGTCAGCCGTGCCGGGCACCCATCGGAAGGCGGCGGATCGTCGTGACCGCACCCCCGAACAGACCCATCCAACCCGCCACCATCAACGGTCACGAGGGCCCCACCGATTCTCGCCCGGCCCCCGTCCGACTGGCGGTGAAGCGATCGCGGATCGGGGATCTGTGGATCGTCGCAGTGGTTTTCGCGGTCATGCTCCTGCTGCTTCTGATCTTCGTACTGCAGAACGGGCAGCAGACCGAGGTGTCCTTCCTCGGGGCGCACTCGGCCCTGCCCACCGGCGTGGCGCTGCTGCTGGCGGCCGTGATCGGCGTCCTCCTCGTGGCCCTACCCGGCACTGCCCGGATCCTCCAGCTCCGGCTGCGCGATCGCCGTTCCTCGGCACCCCCGCCCGGTTGGCCCTCGTCCGGTTCCGTTCCCCTGTCGAGGACCGGCGTCGCCCCGGCTCCGCCGACGCCGCGCCAGGACGGCTGAGTCATGCCCACCATCGCGCGACAGGCCGCCCGATCTCCGTCCCGACCCCGACCGCCCCTGGGCCCGCGTCCTGACCGCCGCGCCGCGCCGCGTCCGGGCCCGTCGGCGGCTACCGCCTGTCAGTACGCGGTCTGGGACAACGAGGGCGGTAGCAGCGGCGCCCTGCGCAGCCACGTTGACCCCGCCGACCGATAGGGTCTGACCTGCGGCTTTGCCGGAACTGACGGTGATACCTCACTAGCATCAAGGTCCCGAAGCCACCAGACGGGCACCTGATGACTACCGACCGAGCGGTGGGCCTGACCCGCAGGGACGAGGGGCCTCAGCGGGCGACCCTGCTGGAACTCTTTCTCGATCTGGTCTTCGTCGCCGCGCTCGCCCTGACCTCCCGCACTCTGGCGCAGCGTCTCGACTGGGTCGGGATCGCGCAGACCGCGTTGGTGCTGATGGCGATCTGGTGGATCTGGTCGGCGACCGCGCTGGCAACCGAACTCTCCCATGCGCAGAGACCTCCCGTCTTCCTCACGACGCTCTGGGTCATGCTCGGGACCATCCTGCTGGCTGGCTCACTGCCCGGCGCCTTCACCGAGCACGCTCTGCTCTTCGCGGGCGCATACGTGGCCGTCCAGGTGGGACGTGGCGTCCTTCTCGTCGCCGCGCTGCACGGTCGCGCCGCGCCCGCCAACCGGCTCATCTTCTGGTCCGTCGTGTCCGCCGTGCCCTGGCTGGCCGGCGGTCTCGTGGCGGGCCCGGCGCGAGCCCTGCTGTGGGCTGTGGCGCTCGCTGTCGACTACGGGTCAGCCTGGCTCCGATACCCGACGCCGCGACTCGGCCGACTACCCATGCTCCAGTACTCGGTGGCAGCCGACCATCTGGCGGAGCGCTACCAGCAGTTCTTCACCCTCGCCCTGGGTGACCTCGTCCTCGTCACCACGTTGACCTACGCCGACAACGGTGTGACGGCGATCCGTACGGTGGCGCTCGTCGTGGCCTTCGCCGCCACCGTGCTGTTGTGGCAGATCTACGTCCACCGTGCCGGGGCCCTGCTACAGGCCGCTATCGAGTCCTCGCGGGACCCCGGCGGATTCGTACGGTCGGCCCCCAACACCCATCTGCTCATGGTGGCCGGAGTGGTCCCGACGGCGACCGGCTTCGAAGTCGTCATCGCCCACCCCACCGCGTCCACCACGCCCTGGCTGGCAGGTGTCCTCCTCGGCGGACCCGCGCTGTTCCTGGCCGGTCGCGCCCGATTCGAGTACGAGGTGTTCAGCCGGGTTTCACCGTCCCGGTCGGTCGCGCTGATCGTGCTGGTGCTCGCGGGCCCCGCTCTGGTGCGTGCGCCCGCGCTGGTGTCCGGCCTCGTCGCCGCCCTCGTCCTGGCCGGGGTCGCTGTCGCGGACGGCATCCGTGCCCGCGGCCACCCGCCGGAGGCGCCCGCGCCCTCGACGTGAGGGACGGTCAGGGCTCCAGCACGACCTTGCCCGGACGGCTGCGGGCCTCGGCGAAGGCCAGCGCGGCGGAGACCTCGGTGAGCGGGTAACGGGCGGCGATCTGCGGGACGATCACGCCCTGGCGGAGCAGGTCGAGCACGATGCCGAGGTCGGTACGCAGCCGCCGCCGGAACGCCGCGCGGCGGGTCAGGCTGCCGGCCCAGAAGTTGTAGAACCCGGCCCGGTGGCCGTTCGGCAGGGCGTTCCAGGTGTAGAGGCGGGCCAGCAGCTTCACGAAGACCCAGACGATCGAGCGTGCGGAGCCCAGGGCGGAGGCGTTGCCGTAGACGACCAGCTTCCCACCGGGGGCGAGCAGCCGGAACGAGGTGCGTACGCCCGGGCCGGCGACCGGGTCGAAGACGGCGTCGACGCCCGCGGGCGACAGTTCGCGCACGCGTGCGGCCAGGTCCGGGTCGCGGTAGTCAAGCGGTTCGACGCCGAGTTCGCGCAGCGCCGCGTGGTGCCGGGCCGCGGCGGTGCCGATGACCCGCAGCCCCAGGTGGCGTCCGAGTTGGACGAGCACGGTTCCGACGCCGCCGTTCGCGCCGTGCACGAGGATCGTCTGTCCGGCCCGCAGGCGGGCGCCGTGCAGCATCTGCCAGGCGGTCACCCCGTTGACGACGACGGTCTCGGCCGCGGCCGGGTCCACGTCGGGCGGCACCGGGGTGAGGTCGTCGACGTCCACCACGGCGTGCGTGGCCCAGGCGCCGGTCTTGGTGACCGCCGCGACCCGGGTGCCGACAAGCGAGCCGTCGCCTCCCGGGCCCACCGTTCGGACGGTGCCGACGAGGTCGTAGCCGGGCACGAACGGAAACTTCGGCTGGCCGGGGTAGAGGTCGCGGCGCATGCTCTGCTCGGCGAACGAGATGCCGGTGGCCTCGACCTCGACGAGCGCCTGCCCCGCGGCGGGTACGGGCATGGCGCGGCTGTTGATCTGGAGCCCGTCCGGCTCCACCACGCCGGGCAGTACCACTTCGGTGATCATCCTGTCGGTCGTCACAGTGTTCTCCTTCTGTTTGTAAGTGTGCACTCACACACATGCTTGGCGGAAAAAGTGGGCCGCCAGGGAGCGGCCCGGTGGTGCGGACGTCGGGATCAGGGGTGGCGGATGCCCGCGGTCAGCGCACGAGCCCACGGCTCGGGCACCTGCTCCAGGCCGGCGGTCACGATCAGGTGGCAGAGCTGGCCGTACGCGAAGAACTGCTGCACCTGCGCGTCGCTGGCGCCGGACCGACTCCGCACGAAGGTGGCGACCCGCTTGTAGCCGGCCCGCACCGCCTCGGCGATCTCGGGGACGTCCGTGACGGCCTGCGCCTGCACCTGGAACAGCAGGAGGTCTCGGTCGGCGATCAGCTCGGCGTAGGCGTCGCCCATCGCCTCCAGGACCTCCTCCGGCCCCGCGTCGCCGGCACGCTCCGCCCCGGCCTCGAGCGCCACGACTATCCGCTCGAAGCACGTCCCGGCGGCCGCCACGAACAGCCCGAGCTTTCCGGCGAAGAGCCGGAAGACGTACGCCTCGGAGATGCCGGCGGCGGCCGCCACGGCGGTGACCGGGGTGGCGTGGAAGCCGGTGCGCGCGAACGCCGACACGGCGGCGTTCAGAACGGTGGCCCGGCGGGCCTCGGCGGTGGATCGCATGTTTGTAAGTGTGCACTCACAAACATCTTCCGTCAACCCCGCGGGCGCGGCACTCACTCCAAGGGATACAGGCGTGCCGGATCGCCGGCCCGGAGGCTGTCCGCGCCGCCGTCCGGCGTGCTGGCCGCGATCGAGCCGAGCAGCGCCAACGACCGTGCCGACTCCGTACCGGGCTCGGCGTGGTAGATCACCAGGAGCTGCCCCTCGGCGCCGGCGACGGTGAGCTTGTCGCAGTACAGGTCGAGATCGCCCACCTCGGGGTGGTGCAGCCGGCTCACCACACCCTCGCGCCGCCGCACCTCGTGCCGGGCCCACAACTGGCGGAAACAGTCGCTCTTGAGCGACAACTCCCCCACCAGCGCCGTCAGTCGCGGGTCGTCGGCGTCCTCGGCCGAGTCGGCGCGCATCTGCCCCACCACACTCTGCATCGCCTGCCGCCAGTCCCGGAACAACTCCCGCTCCGCCGCGTCCAGGAACACCGCGCGGAGCCGGTTGGCCCCCGGCGCGAGGTTCGGCGACAGCGCCCTCGCCATCCGGTTCGACGCCAGGATGTCGAGATAGCGGTTCTGCACGAAGGCCGGCATCGGGAGCTCCCGCACCAGGTGCAGGACACTTGCCGGCACCCGCTCGACGGCCGGCCGGACCGCCCGGCGCGACCGCGGGCGCGTCAACCCGATCATGTACGCGGTGGCCTCCGGGTCCAGCCGCAACACCCCGGCGAGCGCGTCGAGGACCTGTACCGACGGGTGTCGCTCACGGCCCTGCTCCAACCGCAGGTAGTAGTCGGCGCTGATGCCGGCGAGCATCGCCACCTCCTCCCGGCGCAGGCCAGGCACCCGGCGCAGACCGACGCCCGGGCCGAGACCGACGTCCTCGGGCCGGATCTGTTCCCGCCGGGCACGCAGAAACTCGCCGAGCTGGTTGGTGGCGTCCATGCCACTGACGGTAGATCGCCCCGCGGCCCGGTGACTGGCTGTGTCACTACCAGGAACACCCCGCCCTGCCGGCCGGACGGATGCCGACGGACAGTCGTCACAGGCCGATCTTCGGACCGCTCGCATATCCACCACGACAACGGATAGAGATAAGACATGAGCGACAACCTTCCCGGCGGCTCCCTGACCCCCGCCGATGGCCTCACCCTGAGCCGGATGGGCTACGGGGCGATGCAGCTCGCCGGCCCCGGTGTCTACGGCCCGCCGCGCGACCGCACGCAGGCCCTCGCCGTGCTGCGCGAGGCCGTCGACCGGGGCGTCCGACACATCGACACGAGCGACTTCTACGGCCCGGTGGTGGTGAACGAGCTGATCCGCGAGGCCCTGCACCCGTACCCCGAGGATCTGCACCTGGTCACCAAGGTCGGCGCGCGGCGCGGCACCGACCGCTCCTGGATCCCGGCGCTGGCGCCTGAGGAGCTGAAGGCCCAGGTCCGGGACAACCTCCAACACCTCGGCCTGGACGTCCTCGACGTGGTCAACCTGCGGGTCGGCGTGGCGGAGGGCACCGGCGACGATCCCCTGTCCGAGCAGTTCGGCGCCCTCGCCGAGTTGCGGCAGGAGGGGCTGATCCGGCACCTCGGGCTCAGCAACGTCACGCTCGACCAGCTCACCGAGGCCCAGGCCATCGCCCCGGTGGTCACGGTGCAGAACCTCTACAACCTCGCGAACCGACAGGACGACGCCCTGGTGGACCGGTGCGCGGCGGAGAACATCGCGTTCGCGGCGTTCTTCCCGCTCGGCGGATTCACGCCGTTGCAGTCCGACATCCTCAACGATGTGGCCACCCGGGTTGGCGCCTCGCCACAGCAGGTCGCCCTGGCCTGGCTGCTGCAACGCTCCCCCACCACCGCGCTGATCCCGGGCACGTCCACGCTGGCACACCTGCGGGAGAACCTCGCCGCGGCCGACCTGACGCTGCCGGCCGACGCGATCGCGGAGTTGGACACCATCGGCGCCTGACCGCGGCCCGCTGGCGCTGGGGCGGCCCAGGGCCGTGCGCGGGTGCCACCCCGTGCCGGCTCGGCCCTGGTCCCGGTGGCGACGGCCCTGGTCCCGGTGCTGGCCCGGTTCTTGGGGCCGTCGCCGGGACGGCCCTGGTCCCGGTGCTGACGTGGCTCGGGGCCGTCGCCGGGTCGGCCCTGGTCCCGGTGCTGGCCCGGTTCTTGAGGCCGTCGCCGGGCCGGCCTAGCGCTGGTGCGGGCGGTTGCGGATGAGGGTGAGCGCGAGCACGGCCGTGACCAGGAAGACGATGCCGCTGATCCGCAGACCGGCCTGGACTCCGGAGGTCATCGCCTCGGCGAGCGCCGCCCGGACCGGATCGGGCAGCGGCTGGTCGCCTGTCGCGCCGGCGGCCACCGCCGCCTGCACGGCGGTACGGGTGGGCTCGCCGACCTGGTGCGCGGCGAGGCGGTCGGGCAGGTCGGCCACCATCGTGGTGGTGAGCAGCGTGCCCAGCAGGGACGAGCCCAGCACCGAGCCGACCTGACGGGAGGCGTTGACAGCGCCGGACGCCATGCCAGCCTGGGCAGGCGCCACGCTGGCCAGCGCCGCCGCCGTGGCCGGGGCCACCACCAGCCCGCTGGCGGCGCCGAACAACACGAACAACGCCCAGCGGTGCTCGAACGTCGTGGTCGGCCCCTGCGCCGCCAGCCCGAAACTGGCCGCCGCGCCGAGGACCAGACCCAGGGTGAGTGGCGCCTTGAACCCGGTGCGCCGGATGGTCCGGCCGGCGGCGAAGGCCACGAGCACGTACGCGCCGAAGAGCACAAGCATCCGCCAGCCGGTGTCCAGCGGGCTGAGCGCCTGGGCACGCTCGTGGAAGAGGACAAGCAGGATCGCCACGCCGGTGAAGCCGAACAGCGACACCGCGGCGACGACCATGACGGCGCTGAACGACGCCGAGCGGAACAGCCGTACGTCAAGCATCGGTGTGCTGGTCCGCAGCTCGACCAGGACGAACGTGACCAGCGCGACGGCCGAGACGACCCAGGCGGTCCCCACGACGGGGCTGGCGTAGCCGTCGCGTCCGCCCTGGATCATGGCGTAGACGGCGGCGGCGATGGCGACGGTGCCGAGCAGCAGACCGGGCAGGTCGAGTCGTCCGGCGCTGGGCCGCGACTCGGCCACCCCGATCGCGGCGACAACGAGGGTGACCACACCCAGCACGATCACCGACAGGTAGACGCTGTGCCACGAATGGTGACGCAGCAGCGCGCCTGCGATGAGCGGGCCGATCGCCAGCCCGATGCCGGAGGCGGCCGACCAGGCGGTGATGACCTCGGTCCGGCGGTGCGGGTCGGTGAACGTGGCACCGAGGATCGCCAGGCTGTTCGGCAGGATCATGGCGCCGCCGAGGCCCGCGACCAGCTGACCGACGATCACCCACGCCACGGTGGGGGCGCTGGCCACTACGGCGCCGCCGACGATCATCGCGACGACGCCGGCACCGAACATGCTCCTGCGGCCGTACCGGTTGCCCAGGGTCGCGGCGGACAGCACCAGACTCGCCACGACGAGGGTGTAGGCGCTGGGGATCCAGATCACCGTGGTCGGGTCGACCCGAAGGTCGGCCTGGATGGTGGTCAGGGCGGAGACCGTCGCAGTGATCTGCAGGAAGGTGATCATCGCGCCCAGACACATGGCGATCAGGGTCACCGGCCGAGAGCCGCGAACGGACGTACGGGTGGCGACGGCCGGCCCGGTCGGGGCCGTGCTGCTGGCCGGCCCGGTCGGGGCCGTGCTGCTGGTGGTCACAAGGCGTCCTCGGGTTGGAGTCCTACTGGCTTGCCTTGGCAAAAGTCAGCAGTGCCCCAGTCAATCACCTGGCTAGCCTCGGCGCAAGTCAGGTAGGCTCGGTGACATGGAGGACCTACGGGACGACCGCGACTCCTGGTCGATGGAGAACTGTTCCGTCGCACGGGCCATGGACATCGTGGGCAGCCGTTCGACGATTCTGATCCTGCGCGAGGCACTGCTCGGCACGCGTCGTTTCGACGACTTCGTCCACCGGGTCGGCGTCGGCGAGCCCGCCATGGCGGCCCGCCTCAAGGACATGGTCGCCGCCGGCCTGCTCGAACGGATCCCGTACCGGGAGCCGGGACAACGCACCCGCCACGAGTACCAACTCACCCGCAAGGGTCACGAACTGCTGCCGGTCATCACCGCGCTGCGCAACTGGGGCGACACCTGGAGCGCCGACGAAGCCGGCCCCGGCATCCTCGCCACCCACCACGACTGCGGCGAACCAGTCCGTGCGGTGCTCCGCTGCGCAGCCGGACACGACGTCGAGAGCGGCGACATCGACATCACCGCCGGACCGGGCCTGATCCGCCGCAACTGACACCCGGACCGGCCGACCGCAACCGGGCTGCCGCCCCCCGGCGGTCCGGATGGTCCGGCAGCTCACGACGGTCCGACGACTGCAGGCAGGCCAGCGGCTGCAGGCAGGCCGGGCGCGGCGAGCAGGCCGGACGGGCAGACCGGACGGGCAGACCGGACGGGCAGACCGGACGGGCAGGCCGGGCAGACCAGGCGCGGCGGGCAGACCGGACGGGCAGGCCGGGCAGACCAGGCGCGGCGGGCAGACCGGACGGGCAGGCCGGGCAGACCAGGCGCGGCGGGCAGGCTGCGGCTCCGGGCGAGCCGGACGCCGCAGGCGGGCCAGTGGCGGAAGATCGATGGATCTTGGTAGCCGAAAATGTCGTACACCTGTTCTATTCTCGGGTCATGGTGGAGGAGTTGACGCAGGCCGAGAGCGCCGTGGTGGCCTGCGCCGACACCGACATCTGGGCCCTCCCCACGGACGACCTCGTTGCCGCGCTCGATGCGGCGCACCGCATCGAGCAACGCCTCGCCGCCGTCAAACTCTCGCTGATCCGCGAGCTGGACGGCCGGGGCACACCCGCCGCGCAGGGAGCGTCCTCCACGGCGGTGTGGCTCCGCGAACGACTGCGCCTCACCGTCCCCACCGCCCGTCGCCTCGTCGACCTCGCCGCGGCGCTCGACACCGGGAATCCAGGGGTACGACAGGCATTGGCCGATGCCGACATCACGCTCGATCAGGCCCGGGTCATCGCCGACACCGTCGACGCCGTGCGGAGCACCGCCGGCACGACGGTCGCCGACAAGGCGGTGGGTGTGCTCGTGGAATGGGCCGGGCAGTTCGACCCGACCCTGCTCCGCAAGCTGAGCATGCGAATCCTCGACCACGTCGCACCGGAGGTGGCCGACGCCGCCGCGAAGGCCGCGCTAGAGGCTGAGGCGCGCCGAGCCGCCCGCGACCGCCACGTCACTCTCTCCACGCTCACCGACGGCCGCCTCCGACTCACCGGCACCCTCGACACCGAAACCGCCGGCCTGCTGCGCGCCGCCATCGACCCCCTGACCGCGCCGTCAGGTCCCGATGATCAGCGCTCTCCCGGGCAACGCCGACACGATGCGCTCGCTGACCTGTGCCGGCTCACGCTGCGCACCGGCGAACTACCGGAACACGGCGGCGAGGTCGCTCAGCTTGTCGTCACCACCAGCTTCGACGGCCTCGTGGGACAACTCGACGCGGGCACACTGGACACCGGCCTCGGGCTGACCCCGGAATCGGTCCGCCGGCTCGCCTGCGACGCCGCCATCCTGCCCGCCGTCCTCGGCGGCGGCGGCCAGGTCCTCGACCTCGGCCGTCAACGTCGGCTCGTCACCGGCGCACTCCGCCGGGCACTCGTCCTCCGTGACGGTGGGTGCGCCTTCCCCGGCTGCGACCGCCCACCACGCTGGTGCGACGCCCATCACATCCACCACTGGGCCGACGGCGGCGGCACCAGCCTCGCGAACGCCGTTCTGCTCTGCGGCCATCACCACCGGCACATCCACCACGGCGACTGGACCGTCCGATTGGCCGGCGACAGCCGCCCCGAGTTCACCCCACCCGCCTGGCTCGACCCCGACCAACTCCCCCGCCGCAACCAATACCACCGCCGCACGTAGCCCCGGCGTCCCGCCACCTTCCTGCTGCTCGCAGCGTTCCCGGTGCGCACTCACGAGAAAACAGCAGATGCGACCGGACCGACGAGCGCAGACCGCACGCCTGCGTCGCGTTCAGGGTGCTCGCCGACCCACCGAGCGCAACCCGGGACCCACCGCGCCCATGCCCCGGACCCCACCGAGCGCAGACCCGGGACCCACCAAGCGGAGGCCCCCGACCCACCAGGCGCAAACCGCAGACCCACACGCACACTCCGCACCCCACCGAGCACAGACCCGGAACCCACCAACCGGAGGCCCCGACCCACCAGGCGCAAACCCAGACCCACACGCACACCCCGCACCCCCAAGCACAGACCCGGGACCCACCAACCGGAGGCCCCCGACCCACCCGGGTGGACCACAGACCCAGAGCGCATGCCCCGCAGCCCACTGAGCGCAGACCCGGGAACCAGCGAGCGCAACCCGCAGACCCAGCGAGCGCAACCCGCAGACCCACCGACCGCAGACCCGGGACCCACCTGGCGCAGACCGTAGGCCGCGTCCCCGGATCCACGCCGTGGAACCAGCATCGGAGCTGTCCGAGGGTGCGGCGGGAGCGTGCCGGTCAGCCGAGGCGCTGGGCCAGCACCTGCCCCGGCCAGGCTCCAGCCTGGAAGGTTTCGGTGGCCGTGAACCCGTGACGCTCGTAGAAGGCGACCAACTCGCCGCCGCCGCCCGCCCAGCAGTCGACCCGTAGCAGCCGCACGCCGGCTCGCCGGGTCTCCTTCACGGCTTGTGCCAGCAGGGCCGACCCGAGGTGTCGACCGGCGAATCGTCGGTCGGAAACCAGCAGGCGGACGTACCGCTCGGGCTCTTCCGCGGGCGCGATCGGTGCCTGCGGATTGGGCCCGGAGTCCAACACCAGGGCTGCGGCCGGCACGCCGTCCAGCTCCGCGATGTATGGAAGGTTCTCCGTCAGGTACCGATCGACCATCTCGACCCCGCCGGGCTTCTCCGAGAACGGCGTCGTGCCCCACTGCTCGGTATTGCCGCGAGCGTTCATCCAGATCACCGCCGAGTCGAGCATGTTCAGTACGGCGGGTGCGTCTGCCGGGCCACCGGGTCTGATACGTATGCCACGGGAGGCGTCGTCCATGGCGGAACTCTAATCGAGGCTGAGGCTGAGGCTGACGCCGCTGGCCGAGCGTCGGGCGGGCCGGGGGCCGATTGCGGGCCGATTGCCGGCCGTCTCTGGGTGGCGGGCCGCCGGTCGGCGGCCCGCCACCTCCGGATCAGAGGACGATCTGGTGTACCCGGTCGTCCGCGCCGCGCACGGCCAGCCAGGCGCTGCCGTTGGCGCCCGCGGCGGCCCCCGGGGCGCCCCGGAACGCGTCGGTGGCGAACTCGCCGCGACGGAACCAGCCGCCCCACGCCCCGTCGGTCAGGTTGCGCTGCCACAGCCGGTTGTCGGCGGCCAGCGCGAACAGGTAGACCCGCCCGGCGGTGGCGAGCAGCGTCGGGCTGCCGCTCGTGGTGCCGCCGAGGTTGGTCCAGGCCGACCAGGTGGTGCCGGTCCGGCTGCGCCACCACACCTCGTCGGTGCGGCCGCGCACGGCGACGTGCACCACGCCGGCGTCGTCGACGACCGCGCTCGGCCGGCCGTAGACCGGCCGGTCATCGGGAGCGCCGATGCCGCTCCAGCCGCTGGTCGGGGTACGCGACCAGAGCTTGCCGTCAGCGCCACGGACGACGAGCGTCCACTGCGTCGGGCTGGTCCACGCCACAGTCGGGCCGTCGGTAAGCGTGCCGCCGAGGCTCTGCCACGGTCCCCACCTACCGGCGACGTAGCTGCGTTGCCAGGCCGCGTTGTCGGTGCCACGGACGAACACGTCGATCCGCCCGTTCGGCGAGGCGTACGCGGCCGGCTGGCCGAGGATCCGACCGCCGACCGGGCCGCCGAGCGAGGTCCACACGGTCCCCCACGTCGTACCGGAGCGGGTGTTGACCGCCAGCGCGCCCTGCGCGTCGCGGACGAAGGCCATGGCGTGCGTGTCGTCCACCCGGACCAGCGCGGGGCTGGCGCTTGCGGTGCCACCGAGGTTGGCACCGGCGACCTGGTCGGTGCCGGTGAGGCCGAGCATGGCCACGCCGTGCGCCGGGACCTCGACTGTGTACGAGCCGGTGAACGGCTGGACGCCCGGCGTGTTCGGCTGCGCGTCCACGTCGGCGCGGGCCCACAGGTCGCGGACGCGGACCGATCCGCCGAGCGCGACGTCGGCGAAGGTCACGGTGATCTGCTGGGCGGTGTCGTGCCTGTTGAGCAGCGCTACCGCCCGCTTCCCGGGCCCGGTGAGCACCTTGCTCCACACCTGCGCGTCGGTGCCGGTGTCGGTGACCTTGACGCCCTGTCGGACCAGCGGGTCCTGGTCCACCGCGACGATCTCCGGGTTGGTCAGCGCCGAGATCATCTCGCTCGGCAGGCCGCGCGGGTCGGAGCCGATCACCAGCGGCGCGGCCATGATGGCCCACATGCCGAGCTGCGTCTTGGACTCGTCCAGGCTCAGCTCGTACCCGCCGTCGGGCAGCGGGCGCATCGGCAACAGGTAGTCCGGGTCGTTGTAGTGCCCCGGCCCGGTGGCCGCCGGGTGGTACGCGTTGACGTCCATGTTGCGCAGCACCCACGGGTACGCCCACTGCGGGCTCGGGTCGGTGAGCCCCACGTCGGTGTACGTCCGCCACGAGTCGGCGATGGTCGGCGCGTACGTGTAGCTCCAGGTGGAGAGCTGCTCCGGGGTGTACGGGCCGCCACCCCAGTCCGAGCTGACCGGGTTGCAGATGTTGAGCAGCATCGGCCGGGGCGACTCGCGTACCGCCTGCGCCAGCTCGCGGAACGTGGCCTCCGGGTCGAGGCCGGCGGCCCGGCCGCACAGCCAGTCGGCCTTGAGGGCGTCGAAGCCCCAGCCGGCGAACTGGGCGATGTCGGCCTGGTAGTGGCCGTTGCTGCCGAGCCCACACTGCCCCGGCAGGTACGGGCCGGCGTCGGTGTAGATGCCGGCCTTCATCCCCAAGCTGTGGATGTACGCGGCAAGCGCGGCCATCCCACCGGGGAAGCGGGCGGGGTCGGCGACGAGCTTGCCAGCCTCGTCGCGCGGGGTGAGTGCCGCCCAGTTGCCGTCGATCCAGACGTACGTGTAGCCGGCGTCGCGCAGGCCACTGTGGACCATGTAGTCGGCGACCGACCGTACTTCGGCCTCGGTGGGGTCGCCACCGAGGCCGAAGTAGGTGTTCCAGCCCTGGTAGGGCGTCGGGGCGAGCCCACTGTCGAAGAACGTGGGCGCGCCCTGGTCCTCGGCTCCGGCACTGGCCGGCGTGTGACCGGGACGACCGGGACCGTGACCGGGCTGCGGCAGGCCGGCCTGCGGGGAGCCGGCCTGCGGGGGGCCGGCCATGGCTGGCGTGGGGCTGGCCAGGCCCAGGCCGAGCACGGCCAGGGCAGCGGTCAGCTGTCGGTTCAGGCGCATGGAGGTACTCCTGTCCCTCGGGGGTGGGGGTGGTGGTGCTCCGGCCTCAGTCGCGGGTCAACACGATGAGGTCGGCGTCGTGGGTCGCGCTCCACTGCACGGGCAGGCCGACCGCGCCGAGGTGGCTGCCCGAGTAGTGCCGCTCGCCGTCGGAGTAACGGGCCGCCGGGTCGAGGCCGCGCAGCGGCAGCCGCACCGGGCGCGACGGAAGCAGGCCGGCGCCGTCGAGCCGGCCTGTGTGCCACGCCAGCACGACCACCCGACGCTCATCCGGCGCGGTGTACTGCACCGCGCAGCGGGCCTGGTCGGGGCCACCTATGAGGTGCACCTCGCCGCGCGTGACGACGTCGCGGATCTCCTTGTGGCGGGCGATCCAGTCGGCAGCCTCGGCCCGCTCGGCGGGGGTCCACGCCCGGATGTCCGCGCCGATGCCGAGCACACCGGCCATCGCCAGCACGAACCGGAACGCGAGCGTTCGCGGGCGGGGATCGAACAGGCCGGGCGCGTCGGTGACCCAGGAGCTGAGCAGGTGCGGGGCGTTGGCGTGCAGGAAGCCGTACTGGATGGCCAACCGGTCCAGCGGGCCTGTGTTGTCGCTGGGCCAGAAGACGTCGGCGCGGGCCGCCATCGCCAGGTCGGTCCGCCCGCCGCCGCCGGCGCACGCCTCGATCAGCACGTCGGGGTGGTCCCGGCGCAGCCGCTCGTAGATCCGGTGCAGGTTGGCGACGTGCGCGCCGTCCAGGTCGAGCGGGCCCACCCCGCCGGGACGACCAGGCTCGGTACGCGGTCGGTTGAAGTCCCACTTCAGGTAGTCGATGTCGTACCGGCGCAGCAGACCGTCAACCGTGGAGTGGACGAACTCGGCGACCTCGGGTCGGCCCAGGTCGAGGAGGTACTGGTTGCGGACCGGGGTGAGCGGTCGGCCGTCGACGGCGTACACCCAGTCCGGGTGCTCGGCGTACAGGGTCGACTTCGGGTTGACGCATTCCGGCTCCACCCAGAGCCCGAAGTTCAGCCCGAGCGCGCGGACCTCGGCGATGAACGCGTCGAAGCCGGCGGGGAACTTGGCCGGGTCGGGCGTCCAGTCGCCCAGGCCTGCCGTGTCGTCGTCGCGGCCGACGAACCAGCCGTCGTCCACCACGAACGTCTCCACGCCCAGCTCGGCGGCGATCCGGGCGAGCGCCAGCTGACTCTCCGCCTCGACGGCGAAGTAGGTGGCCTCCCACGAGTTGTAGAGCACCGGGCGCGGGGTGATCCGCTCTCCGGCCAGCAGCCTCTGGTGGGTGTGCCAGACCCGGGCCAGCCCGTCCAGGCCGTCCGGGCTGTACGCGCCGGTGACCACCGGCAGGCTCAGCCGCTCGCCGGCGGCCAGCTCGAGCGGGCCGTCGACCAGGTGGCGGCCGGCCCGTACCCGGGTCAGGCCGCCGGTGTCCCGCTCGGCGCTGATCTCCCACGAGCCGGTCCACGCCAGCGCCATCCCCCAGGCCGGGCCCGCCGGTTCGGCGGTGTCCCGGACAGCCAGCCAGGGCACGTGCAGATGCCCGGGTACGCCCTGGGAGCTGCCGATGCCGAACGTGCCGTGGCCCAGCTCGACGTGCGAGAGCTGGAACTCCTGCGACCACTGCCCCCACTGGTGGCTGAGCAGCGCGCCGTGCGGCGTCGGTACGCAGAACCCGCCGGATCCGGCCCGGACCACTCGCAGGGGGTCGGTGCCGTCGTTGCTCAGCTCGACCCAGCGCTGCACCACGTCGGTGCCCTCGGGCATCCGGTAGTGCACTGTGGCGCGCAACCCGGTCACCTGGTCGGCGAAGTCGACGGCCAGCTCCCGCTGGTCGGCGTCGATCCGCGCGTCGGTGTGCACGAAGCCCACCCGGCGCTTTCCGTCCGCGGTCTCGATGACCAGGTCGGCGCCCGTGAACGGGCGGTCGGCGTCGGTGGCGTACTCGATGGGGGCGGCGTCCCCGGCGGTGAGGAACGGCACCGGGCCGTCGTAGGCGACAGGCGACGGCCCGTCGGAGACACCGTGCGGCCCCCACGCGACAAGTTCCAGCCAACGCCCGTGCGCGGGCACGGTGACGGCGTACTCGGTGTGCGCGCCGCGCAGCGTCCAGCGCTGCCCGGTGGCGGCGGTCACTTGACCGCTCCGAGCGCCAGGCCGGAGACGAAGTGCCGCTGGAAGCGCAGGAACACCGCGACTGTGGGAACGGCCGCGATGACCGTGCCGGCGGCGATGACGTTCCAGGACGAGACGAACTGCCCCTGCAGAGCGAGCAGCGCCGGGGTGACAGGCATGTTGTCGTCGGTCCGCAGCACTGTGATCGCCCACAGCAGGTCGTTGAAGATCCACGTGAAGGAGAGCGCGCCGAGGGCTGCCAGCGCGGGTCGGGTCAGCGGCAGCATCACCTTTGTGAAGATCTGCGCGGTGCCGGCGCCGTCGATCGTGGCCGCCTCCTGGATCTCGCCCGGCAGGTCCCGCATGAACCCGTGCAGGACGAACGTGTAGAAGCCGAGCCCGAAGCCGACCTGCACCGCGATCAGCGCCCAGAGCGAGTCGTACAGGCCGGTCAGCTCGCTGAACTTGGCCACCGGAATGAGCAGGATCTGTGGTGGGAGCAGGTTGCCGGCGAGCATCAACAGCAGGATCGTCCGCCGGCCGGGTATCCGGAAACGGCTCAGCGCGAACGCGGCCATCGCCGCGAGCCCGAGGCTCAGCACCACTGACGGCACTGTCACCACCATGCTGTTGATCAGCGCCCGCAGCTCGCCGCCGTCGGTCCACGCCTGCCGGTACGTGTCCAGGGTGAACGACCGGGGCAGGCTGCCCACCCCGTGCGCGGCGATGTCGTCGAACGACCGGGTGGACATCACCACGACCCAGAGCACCGGACCCAGCCAGAGCAGCGACAGCAGGATCATGCAGGTGTGGAAGGCCCCGGTACGGAGCTTGTTCATCACGCTTCCTCCCGGAACGCGCGGACCAGGTAGCCGAGGATGACCGCAAGCGCGAGCACGAAGATCACGACGGCGATTGCGGAGGCGTAGCCAAGCCGCAGGCTCTGGAACGCGGTCGAGTACATGTAGGTGCTCAGCAGCTCCGACGAGTGGTACGGGCCGCCCCTGGTCAGCGACCAGACGATGTCGAAGGAGCGCAGCGAGTCGATCACGATGACCGAGAGCACCACCGCGTTGACGCCCTTGAGCTGGGGAATCGTCACGTGCCGCAGCCGCTGCCAGGAGTTGGCGCCGTCCATCCGGGCCGCCTCGTGCAGGGCCGGGTCGATCGCCTTCAGGCCGGCCAGGAACAGCACCATGACGTACCCGATCTGCCGCCACAGGGCGGGCAGGATCACCGCGTACAGGGCGGTCTGCGGGTCGGCGAGCCAGGGCCGGATCAGGCTCTCCAGCCCGACGGCCCGCAGGATCGTGTCGGCGACGCCGTCGGGCTGGTAGAAGACGCGCCAGACCAGCGCGGTCACCACAAGCGAGAACACCACAGGGGTGAACAGGGCGGCCCGGTAGAAGCCGACCCCGCGCCGCTCCTTCTGCAGGACCAGCGCCATGCCGAAGCCGCCCAGCACGGAGAGGCCGCCGAAGAGCACCAGCCAGATCACCGTGTTGACGAGCGCGCCCCGGAAGGTGGCGTCACCGGCCAGCTCGACGTAGTTGTCGGTGCCGACGAAGGCCGGCGGCGACATCCCGTCCCAGCGGGTGAGCGAGAACCAGAAGCCCTGGAGTGCGGGCCAGAACACCCAGACGCTCTCGACCGCGAACGGCACCAGGACGAACGCCACCAGCAGCGGCGACAGTCGGGCCGACCGTCGCCGCCGCCGGATGGGGGTGACCGAAGTCGTGGAGATCGTCGCTGTCACGTCAGCCCTTGAAGACCTTCTCGGCGCCGGCCTGCCACTCCCGCAGTATCGCGTCGATCTGGTCCGGCTTGTCGATGAACTTGGTGAGCGCGGTGTCCGCGGTCGGCTGGAGCGCGTCGCTGGAGTCGCGGTTGAAGAACTGGGTCAGCTCCTTGGCCTCGTCGAGCATCGCCTTGCCCTTGACCACGAGCGGCGAGTCGGACGCCTTGGCCTTCGGGTTGGCCGGCAGCACGATGCCGGAGCTGGCCTTGACGTACGCCTCCTGGGCCTCGGTCGAGGCCAGGTAGCTGAGCAGGGCCTTGGTGCCGGTCGGGTTGGCCGTCTTCGCGCTGGCGAAGAAGCCGTCCGTCGGGGCCTCCTCGGCCAGCGGCACCGCCGGGTCGATGACCGGGAACCGGAAGAAGTCCAGGTCGCCGAGGGCGTCCTTGGGTGCGGCGTCGGCGAAGAACGTGCCGATCAGGAACATCCCCGTCTTGCCGGCCAGCAGCGCGGTGGTCGCCTCCTGGAACGGGTACGCCTTGCCCTTGGGGTCGAAGTAGGGCAGGGCCTCCCGCCAGCGGGTGAACACCGCCTTGACCTTCGGGTCGTCGAAGCGCTGCTTGCCGGCGAGCAGCTCACGGTGGAACTGCGCGCCGTTGATGCGGATGTTGAGGTAGTCGAACCAGGCCGAGGCGACCCACGGGGTGTCGCCGAGGCCGATGCCGATCGGGGGGACGCCCTTGCTCTTCAGCGTCTCGCAGACCGCCAGGAACTCGGTCCAGGTCTTCGGCTCCTGCACGCCCCACTTGGCGAAGTTCGACTTGCGGTAGAAGAAGCCCCACCAGTAGTTGTTCATCGGCACGAAGATCTGCTTGCCGCTGGCGTCGGTGGAGAGGGTACGCAGCGACTGGGGGTAGTCGCCGAGCGACTTCCAGACGTCGGAGACGTCCAGCAGCAGGTCCCGGCTCGCGTAGTCGTTGGCGACCGAACCCGCGTACCAGGTGTAGACGTCCGGCGGGTTCGCCGAGGTGAGGTACGTCGGGAGCTGGGTCCGGAAGGTCTCCGAGGCGATCGTGTTGAGGCTCGCCGTGCCCTTGCCCTGCTTGTTGAACGTCTCGATCAGCTTCTCCATCGCCGCCTTGGCCTGCGGCGAGGAGAGGTTGGACTGGATGGTGACCGCGCCCGAGCCGTTGCCCGCGGCCGGCCCGCTGGCGGAGCTGGCGCACGCGCTGAGGAACGAGCTCGCGCCGAGCGCACCCAGGCCGGCGAGCCCGAGGTGGCCAAGGAATCGCCGGCGACCGGGGTCGAAGTCGCTCACGGTGGTGTCCTTCCTCTACGACACGCAGCGTCACGACGCGATGTGTCGGCCATGTGAATGTGTGTGACCAGAAGGTTGCATCGGCCGTCCCCGGCTGTCAAGATATCTTCGTAATTAATGATTAGATGAGATCAAGGCGAGGGTCAGGTGGATCAGCCTATGCGCCGGCTTGAGGGTAAGAACGCGCTGGTCACCGGCGCGATGGGTGGGATCGGCGCGGCCATCGCCCGGCGACTCGCCGCCGAGGGTGCGGCTGTCGCACTGCTCGACGTGGCCGACTCGACGCCGCTGGCAGAGGAACTGGCCGCTCGCGGCGACCGCGCACTGTCCGTAGTGGGCGATGTCAGCGAGGAGAACGACTGGACGGCCGCCGTGACAGCCGTACGGGCCGGCCTCGGCCCGATCGACATCCTCGTCAGCACCGCGTACGCCGTACGGGTCGCCCCGGCCCACGAGACCAGCCGGCAGTCCTGGGACCACCAGCTCGGCGTCAGCCTCACCGGCTCGTTCCTCGGCGTCCGCGCCTGCCTGGACGACCTGCGGGCACGCGCGGGCGCGGTGGTGCTCATCTCCTCGGTGCACGCGCTTGTCGGGCTGCCCGGCCGGCCCGCGTACGCGGCGGCCAAGGGCGGCCTGGTCGCGCTCGGCCGCCAACTCGCCGTCGAGTACGGGCCACAGGTGCGGGTCAACACCGTGCTGCCCGGTCCCATCCGCACCGCCGCCTGGGCCGAGGTGTCCGAAGAGGACCGTCGACGCAGCGTCGCCGAGACCGTGGCGAAACGCTTCGGCACCCCGGACGAGGTGGCCGCGACAGTCGCCTTCCTCGCCTCGCCGGACGCCGCCTACGTCACCGGCGCGAGCCTCGTGGTGGACGGTGGCTGGACAGCGGTGAAAGCCTCGGCCTGAGAGAGAGATCGATCCGACAAGCGAAAAGGCCAGGAGCATTGGCACAGTACGCACGCCGCGGCATCCACGGGCAGACCGTCGAAGCGATCGCCCGTCGCATCCTCACCGGCGAGATCGCCGCCGGCGCGACCCTGAACATCGTCGCGCTCCAGGAGGAGTTCGACGTCAGCCTGACGGCCCTGCGCGAGGCGCTGAAGGTCCTCTCCGCCAAGGGCATCGTCGACGCCAGGCAGAAGCGCGGCACCTTCGTCCGGCCCCGCGCCGACTGGAACCTGCTCGACGGCGACGTGATCCGCTGGCAGTTCGCCGAGGGCCCCGACGAACGTCTGCTCGAAAAGCTGCACGAGGTGCGCGCGATCATCGAGCCGGCCGCCGCACGGCTGGCCGCCACCCGCGCGACCGAGGACGACCTGGCGGCCCTCGACCAGGCACTGACCGAGATGGCCGAGGCCGACGGTGACCCCGCCGCCGCCGTCGCCGCCGACCTCGCCTTCCACCGCGCGCTGCTCGCCGCCACCCACAACGAGCTGATCGAACGGATGGAGGTGGTGATGGAGACCGGGCTCGCCGAACGCGACCGCCTCGTGCACGGCGGCGCCGCGCACGACGACCCGGTGCCGAGCCACCGCGCGGTGGTCGACGCGCTGCGCGAGCGGGACGAGTCGGCGGCCGAGACCGCCATGCGTGAGTTGCTGGACAAGGCCGTCCGCGACGTCGAGAAGGCACGGGGACGAAGGGGCAGTCAGTGAGGATCGAGCGGATCGAGACGTTCCTGGTCGCGCCACGGTGGTTGTTCTGCCGGGTGGAGACCGACGACGGGCTCGTCGGCTGGGGTGAACCGGTCATCGAGGGCCGCGCCGAGGTGGTGCGCAGCGCGGTCGAGGTGCTCTCCGAATACCTGATCGGTCAGGATCCCCTGCGCATCGAAAAGCACTGGCAGGTGCTCACCAAGGGCGGCTTCTACCGGGGCGGCCCGATCCTCTCCAGCGCCGTCGCCGGCCTCGACCAGGCACTGTGGGACATCGCCGGGCAGGCGTACGGCGCTCCGGTGCACGCACTGCTGGGCGGGCCCGTCCGCGAGAAGGTGCGGATCTACTCCTGGATCGGCGGGGACGAGCCCGACGAGGTCGCCGACGCCGCCGCCGCGCAGGTCGCCGCCGGCCTCACCGGGGTCAAGATGAACGCCTGCGGCCGGCTCTCCGCCATCCCCACCTCCGCCGAGGTGGACGCCATCGTCGATCGGGTCGCCGCCGCCCGGGAGGTGCTCGGCCCGGACCGGGACATCGCGCTTGACTTCCACGGCCGTGCCGGGCTGGCCGCCGTACGCCGCATCCTGCCCGAGTTGACGCCGCTGCGCCCGTTCTTCGTGGAGGAGCCGGTCCTGCCCGACCAGGCCCACCACCTGCGTGACATCGTCGCCGGCACGCCGATCCCGGTGGCCACCGGTGAACGCCTCTACGGCCGCTCCGAGTTCCTCACCCCGTTGCAGGCCGGCGTCGCCGTCGTCCAGCCGGACCTGTCGCACGCCGGCGGCATCTCCGAGGTCCGCCGGATCGCCGCGCTGGCCGAGACGTACGGCGCGCTGCTCGCCCCGCACTGCCCGCTCGGCCCGATCTCCCTGGCGGCCAGCCTCCAGGTGGCCTTCGCGACACCGAACTTCCTGATCCAGGAGCAGAGCATCGGCATCCACTACAACGTCGGCTCGGAGCTGCTGGACTACGTGCTCGACCCGGAGCCGTTCCGGTTCGTGGACGGGCACATCGCCCGTTTCGACCGACCCGGCCTGGGCATCACTGTTGACGAGGCGGCGGTCCGCAAGGCCGCGCAGACCCCGCACACCTGGCGCAACCCGGTCTGGCAGCACGCCGACGGGTCGTTCGCCGAATGGTGACCACGCCGGTGCCGCTGCGGGTGGCCTACGACGCCGCGCACGGCGGCCGGTGGACAAGCCTCAACGGCGGCGGCCGGGAGTGGCTGTGGCGGGGCCCGGCGTCCGGCCGACACGACGTACGCCCCGACGACGCGTTCGTCGACGCCGGCGGCCTCGAGGAGTGCCTGCCCACCGTGCGCGGGCTGCCCGACCACGGCGAGGTGTGGTCGCGGCCGTGGCGGAGCGAAGGCCCCGGCACCGTGGTGATCCAGCGGCCGACGTTCACGCTGAGTCGCCGGATCACCGACGACCGTGGCGTGGTGGTGGCCGACTACCGGTTGGCCGCCGACCCCGGGTACCGGTTCGTCTGGGCCGCGCACGCCCTGCTCGACCTCTCCCCCGCCGCCCGGCTCGACGCGCCCGCGGGCACCCCGACCCGGCTGCACCAGGAGGCCGCCGCGCTGCTCCCGCCTGGCGCCTGGCGCGACGGCGACCCGTGGCTCACCGGGTCGTGGCCCTCCCCGGCCGGTTTGACGCTTGACACACTCGGCCCCGACGACGGCACCGCCCTCGGCGCGGTGCTGCTCGACTGCCCCCGCGTCCAGGTGCGCGACGACGACGACCTGCTGACCCTGGAGCTGGAGTGTGCGGGCCAGCCCCGCAGCACCGCGCTCTGGCGCAACCTGGGCGGTTGGCCGGCCGACGGCCCGTACCGCAGCGTTGGTGTCGAGCCGATGCTCGGCGCGGCCTTCGACCTGGCCGACGCCGGTCCGGCCGACACGGCGGTCGTCCCGCACACGGGTGAGGTCACCTGGCGACTCACCATCTCCGCCCACCGCATCCACTGAGGACATTCGCGATGAACCTGCTCGACGAGTTGCGTACCCACCGGTTGCTGGCCATCGTGCGCGGCCCGGACCCGGCGGCGGCGCTTGCCGCCGTGCTCACCCTGGCCGAGAGCGGCGTCGCCCTGGTCGAGGTCTCGCTGACAAGCGCCGACGCGCTCGGCATCATCCGCCGCGCCCGGGCCGCCCTCGGACCCGGGTACGCCCTGGGTGCGGGCACCGTGCTCAGCGTCGAGGACGCCCGCACGGCCGCCGAGGCAGGTGCCGGCTTCCTCGTCACCCCGGCGCTGGCGCCGAGCGTCACCGAGGCCGCCCGGCTCGATCTGCCGGTGCTCGCCGGGGCGCTCACCCCCACCGAGGTGGTGCAGGCCAGCAGCGCCGGGGCCGCCGCCGTCAAGCTCTTCCCCGCCTCGTTCGGTGGGCCCGACTACCTGGGCGCGCTGCGTGACCCGTTCCCGGGCACCGCGTTCGTGCCGGTCGGCGGGGTCGACGCGGACGGCGCGCGACGCTACCTCGACCGGGGAGCGGTGGCGGTCGGCGTCGGCTCGCCGCTGCTCGGCGACGCCGTCCGCGGCGGTGACCCGGCCGCGCTGCGCGAGCGCGCGGCCGCCTTCCTCGCGGCGGTGCGGCAGTGACCGACCTGCTCACGCTCGGCGAGACGATGGCGGCCTTCCGATCCACCGGCCCGCTGCGGCTGGGCGGCACCGCCGGGATCTCCGTCGCCGGGTCGGAGTCGACTGTGGCCATCGGGCTGGCCCGGCTCGGTCACCACGCCGCCTGGGTCGGTGTCACAGGCGCGGACGAGCCCGGCGAACTGGTCCGCCGCACCCTGCGCGCCGAGGGCGTCGACCTCGCCTTCTCCCGGGTCGACCCGGCCGCGCCGACCGGGCTGATCCTCTTCGAGAACAGGGTCGCCGACATCTCCCGGGTCACCTACCACCGCGCCGGCTCGGCCGGCTCCCGGCTGGGCCCGGCCGACGTCGCCCGCGCCTTCGACGCGCCCGGCCCGCCACCCCGGCTGCTGCACGTCACAGGCATCACCTGCGCGCTGGGCGCCGGGCCGTACCAGGCGGTGGTGGAGGCCGTACGTCGGGCTCGCGCGGCGGGCAGCACCGTCTGCCTGGACGTCAACCATCGCAGTCGGCTCTGGTCGGTCACCGAGGCGGCGGCGGCGCTGCGACCGCTGCTGCCCTCGATCGACCTGGTGGTCGCCTCCGACGACGAGTTGGCAGTGCTGACCGACGCGCCCGACCCGGTCGCGGCGCTGCTCGCAGGCGGCGTGACCGAGGTCGTCGTGAAGCACGGCGGGGACGGAGCCACAAGTCACCGCGCGACAGGCACGATCCGCAGGCCGGCCCGGACGGTGCCGGTGGTGGACACCGTCGGCGCGGGCGACGCCTTCGTGGCCGGCCTGCTCTCCGCGTGGCTGGACGGCGCCGACGTCTCCGCCCGACTGGACCGGGCGGTCACCACAGGCGCGTTCGCTGTCGCCACCAGGGGCGATTGGGAGGGCCTGCCCGACCGGGCGGAACTGACGCTGCTCGACCACGGGCCCGGCGGCACGGTCCGCTGACACTGCTCGACCACGGGCCGGCGGTACGGTCCGCTGGCGAGTGCGGCGGCCGGCGCGGGCCGGCGCACCGACGACCGGCGCGCGCCGGCCGCCGCCGACCGGAGATCCTTTGGAGGAGCACCATGGAGCTGACCGAGCCGACCGTCTGGAGCACCGACCGGCTTGACCTGGGTGAGGGCCTGCGCTGGGTCGACGACCGGCTCGTCCTGGTCGACCTGCTGGCCGGGCGGCTGTTGGAGACCGACGGCGACGCCCCGACCCCGCTGCGCGAGCTGCGCCGCCTCGACGTGCCGCTCGGCGCGGTCGCCCCGGTGGTCGACCGGCCGGGCGAGTGGCTGGCCGCCGCCGGGACCGGCGTCACGGTGCTGCCCGCCACCGGCGACCCCCGACCGGTAGCCGACCTGGTCGCCGACGCGCCCGAGCCGACCCGGATGAACGACGCGGTCGCCGACCCGCACGGCCGCTTCTGGGCCGGCAGCATGACGTACGCCGCGGTGCCCGGCGGGGGCACGTTGTTCCGCCTCACCCCGGGCGCCGCGCCGGTCCCCGCGGTGACCGGGCTGACCATCCCGAACGGGCCGGCGTTCGACGCGGCCGGCACCACCATGTACCTGGCCGACACGCCACGCGGCGAGATCGACCGGTTCACCGTCGACCCCGCCACCGGCGCCCTGCACGGGCGGGAGCCGTTCGTGCGGCTGTCGCCCGCCGACGGCGGCCCGGACGGCATGACGCTCGACGCGGCCGGCCACCTCTGGATCGCGCTGTGGGGCGGCTCCGCGGTCCGCCGCTACCGGCCCGACGGCACCCTCGACCGGGAGATCCGACTGCCGGCCACGCAGCCGGCCGGCATCTGCCTGGGCGGCCCCGACAGGCGCCGACTCTTCATCGGCACCGCCCGGGTGGGGCTGGACTCGGCGGGCCCGCAGGACGGCGCGCTGCTCGCGGTGGACGTTCAGGTGCCCGGCCTGCCCGCCGCGGGGGCCGGCGCACCGGTGAGCTGATCGGAGGCATATCGGACGCCGGGGCGGGAACAACCGCTGCGAAGCGGTATCAGCCGACCGGTAGGGAGCGAGCCGATGCGCACCGTGGGGCGGACGTCATGAACGGGCCGGTCGGCGACGAACCGGTCGGCGAGTTGGAGCTGGTGCACACGTTCACCGGCCCGATGCCGACCGGGGTGAGCGTCTCGCACCGGGGCCGGATCTTCGTCAACTTCCCGAAGTGGGGCGACGAGGTGCCAGCCAGTGTCGTCGAGCTGCGCGACGGTAGGGAGGTGCCCTACCCCGACCAGGCGTGGAACACCCCGTCCGGCGACGACGACGCGGGCGCGTTCGTGTCGGTGCAGAGCATCGTGGTGGACCCGGCGGACCGGCTCTGGGTGGTGGACACCGGGAGCCCGATGTTCCAGCCCACCAAGCCTGGTGGGCCGAAGCTGGTCCGGATCGATCTGGACACCGACACGGTGGCCCAGGTGATCACCTTCCCGCAGGACGTGGCGCCGCCGACGACGTACCTCAACGACGTCCGCTTCGACCTGCGCCGGGGCGAGGCCGGGGTCGCCTACATCACCGACTCGACGGACTCCGGGCCGAACGGGATCATCGTCGTGGACCTGGCCAGCGGGGCCTCCTGGCGGCGACTGCACGACCACCCGTCCACGAAGGCGGAGCCGCTGAAGAACTACCGCCCCTTCGTCGAGGGCCGACCGCTCATGTCACGCCCGAAGGACGGGCCGCCGAAGCCGCTGGCGATGGGCTCCGACGGCATCGCCATCTCGGCCGACGGCAGCCGGCTGTACTACTCGCCGCTGATCTCCCGACGCCTGCACAGCGTGTCCGCCGAGGCGCTTGCCGACCCGTCGGTCACGCAGGAGGCGGTGGCGGCCACCGTCGTGGACGAGGGGGACAAGGCCACCGGGTCGGACGGGTTGGAATCCGACGACGCGGGGCGGCTCTACTGCACGTCGTACGAGCACAACGCGGTGCTGCGGCGGCACCCGGACGGGCAGTACGAGACGCTCGTCCACGACCCGCGGCTGCTCTGGCCGGACACCATGTCGGTGGCCACCGACGGACACCTCTACGTGACCGCCAACCAGTTGCACCGGCAGCCGCAGTACCAGCGGGGCCAGGACCTGCGACGCAAGCCGTACGCGTTGTTCCGCACCCGCATCGACGCCGGCCCGGTGCTGCTGCGCCGCTGAAACCGCGCCAGCCGTCAGGCGACGGGCAGGGCGCGGCCCAGGAGGTCGAACAGGGCGGCCCAGTGGCGTTCGGTGGCCTGCTCGTCGTACGCGTGGGTGTCGGCCATCGTGTAGCCGTGGTGCGCGCCCGCGTACACCTCGGAGCGGTAGCGCACACCGGCGGCGTCGAGCGCCTTCTCCAGCGTGGCGATCTGCTCGGGCGTCATCGACTGGTCGGCGTCGGCATGGCCGAAGTACACCTCGCCGGTGATCGAGTCGACGCCCAGGTGCGGGCTGTCCGGCGCGTCGGTGACGATCCGCCCGCCGTGGAAGCTCGCCATCGCGGCGATCCGGTCCGGGTGCGCCTCGATGGCCCGCAGCGCGTTGGTGCCGCCCATGCAGTAGCCGGTGATCGCGACGGGGCCCGGCCGGACGTCGTCGCGGGCGGCCAGGAAGTCGAGGTACGCGGCGCTGTCCCGGCTGATCACGTCGGGGGTCAGCGCGCCGATCAGCGGCATGATCTTCTCGAAGATCGCGCCGCGCTGGGCGGCATCGCCGAGACCCGACAGATCGAACAGCGGCGCCCGGCCGGCCCGGTAGAACAGGTGAGGGGTCAGCACCAGGTAGCCGCGCTCGGCGATCCGCTCGGCCATCTCCACGAGACGGGGCCGAGGCCCGAAGGCGTCCATGAACAGCAGCACCGCCGGAAACGGGCCGTCCCCGTCGGGGCGGGTGAGGCTTGCGTCCGCGATCCCATCGCCGGTCGGAATGTCCACCGTCGTCGTCTGCACCGAGCCTCCTCGTACGCCGATCTTGGTCCGTCTGGAACGTTACTCGCCACGCCGACGTGCCCGGCACCGGTCCGCCAGCCAGGGACCGCCGATCCCTGGACAAGGTCGCCCTGGGTACCGGGCGACGGCCGGCCCAGGGTTGTACGTGACCGATGAGGGACACCGTCGACCTGGAGGTATGTCGTGCTCGACCTGACCGTTGGGGACCTGACCGGGAAGCTCGCCGTGGTGACCGGCGGCAGTGACGGGCTGGGCCTCGGCCTGGCCACCCGGCTGGCCCGAGCCGGTGCGGAGGTGGTGCTGCCGGTCCGCAACCCGGCCAAGGGCGCCGCCGCGCTGGACACCGTGCGGGCCGCCGCGCCGGACGCCACCGTGTCGACCCGGGAGCTGGATCTCGCGTCGCTGGACTCGGTGGCGGCGCTGGCCGACGCGCTGCTCGGCGAGGGGCGGCCGATCCACCTTCTGATCAACAACGCGGGTGTCATGGCGCCGCCCACCCGACACACCACGGCGGACGGCTTCGAGCTGCAGTTCGGCACGAATCATCTCGGCCACTTCGCGCTTACCGGACGGCTCATGCCGCTGCTGCGGGCCGGGCAGGCCCGGGTCACCACCATGTCGAGCAGCGCCGCCCGCTCCGGTCGCCTGGACTGGGACGACCTGCAGAGCACCCACCGCTACGGTGCGGTCCGCTCGTACAACGCCTCCAAGCTCGCCGCCCTGCACTTCGGGCTGGAACTCGACAGGCGCAGTCGAGCCGGCGGATGGGGCATCGTCAGCAACGTCGCCCACCCGGGGACGACAATGACCAACCTGTACGCGTCCGGCCCCAACCTGGGCCGCAGCAAGCCCTCGCCGCACCACGCGGTGATGGAGCGGTTGAACCGCTGGGGCCTCCTGGTGCACTCGGTCGACGCCGGGCTGCTTCCCGCCCTCTACGCGGCGACCAGCCTCCAGGCGCAGGGCGGCCGGTTCTACGGCCCGGACGGCCTGGGGCAGTTCACCGGCAGACCGACCGAGCTGGCCGTCTACCGCTCGGCGCGCGACACCGCCGACGCCGCCCGCCTCTGGACCGTCTCCGAGCGCTTGGTGGGCGTCGCGTTCTGAGCCGGAGGGGCCCCGGCGTGAACGGCGCGTCAAGAATCCGCGGCGGCCCGTCGAAACCGCGTATCGACTGGCGCTCCGCCGCCGCTCGACGGTGACTATGGGTCCATGAGTCCTTGGCGGATGACACGCTGGGAACGCGGGAACCTGCCTCCCGACACCGACAGCAGCTCCGATGACACAGCGACCGGGCCGGCCGAGCCCGAACGGCGACACGAAGCTCTGGTAAGCGTCCGGCTCGGCCCGTCCGCGCCCGGCAGTCACCTGGTGGAGTACCTGCGACACGAGCCGTGCGCCGTCGCCGCGTGGTGGATCGCCGCCGACGTCGACGCGGTGGTGCGACTCTCGGCCGACAGCATGACAGTGCTGCACCGCGCCGTGGCCGACCTGCGCCGCCGCGCCGGGGTGGAGGTCGTGGTGGCGCACTCCATCCTGCGCGCGCTCGACCTGACCGCGCCGGCCGACCCGCGTGCCTCGACGAACGCCCCGGCGTGGATCGCGCCCGCCGCATGAGCCGCCCGTGCACCAGCCCTCGCGTCGTGGCGGGCGTCGACAGGTCGTTCGCCGGCATGCAGGCGCTGCGCCGCGCGGTGCAGCTCGCCCGCCGCGACGGCGCGCAGCTGGACGCCGTACGGGCGTGGGTCTTCGCGCCCACCTGGCGGCCCGGCACGCTGACCTGGCGCTGGCAGGACGAGTGCGACAAGGCTGCCCTGGTCTACCTGCGGGGCGTCTTCGACGCGGCGTTGGGTGGAATCCCCCGGGACGTGTCCGTGCGGCTCGTGGCGACGCAGGGCTACGCCGGGCAGGTGCTCGTCGACCACGCGTACCGCGAATCCGACGTCCTGGTCGTCGGCAACCCCGAACGTGGCCGGTTCGGTCGGGCGCGTGGCCACGTCACCCGGTACTGCGTGACGCGGGCCGTCGTGCCTGTCGTCGCGGTGCCCGCCCCGTCCTGGGCGCGGGCCGCGACGATCCGCCGCTTCGGCCGCGACCTCGAACGATTCAGTCGATGAACGCCGCTTCCACGACACCTTTCGAAAGGACCAACCCGACCATGGACGAGGCCCCGATAATCTACGCCGTTCCGGTGCGAGAGCTGCCGGGACGGATGATCGGGACGGTGCGGACCGGCCGGTCACCGCAGGGTCAGCGGGTGGGCATCGCCTTCACCCGACCCGAACTGCTTGTCGCCGCCATGGGCGCGGACCAGCCGTGGGAGACGCTCTGCGAGTCGGCGCTGCGCGGCATGCTGCGTCCGCTCGGCATCGACCGGATCCAGGTCGACCCACTGCTGGTCGCGCCGGCGCTCGACCCGAGCGTCGGCGACCGGGCGGCACCGACCGCGCCGGCTGGCCTCGTCAGCGCGCGGCCCGGGGGCGACCCGGCCGCACCTCGCGCTCAGGCGGGCACGAAGCGCACCGCGTCGGCGACCACGTAGCCGTTGGTGTCCTCCGTGCGGATCAGCACGCTCCCGTCGGTGCCGGCGGTGAACGGGTAGGTGCCCAGCGGCACCCACTGCCCGCCGGACTGCCGCTGGTCGACAGTCCTGGTGGTCACCCCACCGGAGTACGCGATGTCCACCGGCACGTTCGTCGCCCGGTTCGGGTCGGCGGTCCAGCGCAGGTGCACGGTCCACGAGCCGGCGGTGGGCAGCGTCGGACGGAACCGCAGCCGGTTGACGCCCTTGGCGGTGTTGCCGTCGTGCTCGTAGTCCGGGCCGACGTAGCCGCCGACGGCTGTGCTGCGCAGCCACGTACCGCCCCGGGTGATCCCGACCGACGCCGCGTTGTCCAGGATCACCTCGCCGGGCGTACCCAGGTCCAGCACCGCGCCGTCCTGGCGCAGCCGGGCCTGGAGGGTGGGCACGGACACGGCCTGCACGGCGAGGTTGCCGGTGAGCGCCAGGGACGCCGCGGTGGCCGCCGCCTGCCCGAGGATCATGAACACGGGTTCCATCCGGATCGAGCCGTACGCGATGTGGCTCGCCGACAGGCAGACCGGGACCAGCAGGTTGGCGCACTGGGCCTGGTGCGGCACGATCGAGCGGTAGCTCACCGGGTAGGGCTGCGGCACACCGATCTGCACGTCGCCCTCGTTGCGCACCCGGCCGTCGACGACGACCCGCTGACAGTTGTGCGAGTCCATCGTGTAGCTGGCCAGCCCCACCGAGTCGGTGGCGCGTACCCGGCCCCGGCAGTCGGCCTCGGTCACCACGTACGCGGAGACCATCCGGCGGGCCTCGCGGATGTAGAGCAGTGGCGGCCAGCCACCGGTGCCGGTGAACTCGTCCACCGGCAGCCCCCACCGTGCGGTCGAGTCGCGCACCGACGCCGGCAGCCGGGGGTCGTTGGCCAGGAACCACATGAGTCCCTGCTGGTAGGTGCGGTGCTCGGCGATGATGCTCTCCCGTACCGTCCAACTCGCCGTCGGATACGCGTGGTTGAAGCCGATGTGGTCGGTCGACACCGCGCCGTTGTTGTTGGAGTCGGTCTTGCCGCCGCCGACGGAGTTCGTGGTGAAGTACGGCCCGGTGTAGCCGGCCTGGATGTGCCGTAGCAGCAGCTCGTACCGGATCGGGTCGTAGCCGGACGGTTTGCCGAAGGGGATCCGGTTGGCGGCCTGGGTCAGACACATCCGGAAGCAGTACGCCTGGATCCGGTCGTCGGCGCTGCCGCGCGGGGCGAGCGGCGTGGCGGAGATGCCCGGCAACAGGCCGCTCGCGGGCGAGCCCGCCGTCACGTACGGGTCGACGGGGTAGACGAACTGGTGGGTGTTGCCGGACTGCACCCCGTTGATCGTCTCGCCGTACGTGTCGTTGGACTCCCGCCCGACGGTAAAGCTCACCCCGGCCATTGCCATCAGGTCACCCTCGTACGTGGCGTCGACGAACACCCCGCCCCGGTAGATCGAGCCGTCCTCGGTGCGCAGCTCGGTGATCCGGTCACCACTGCGGCCGACGCCGGCCAGCCGGGCACCGGTGATCACCGGCACGCCCGCCTCGGCAAGCATCTCGGCGAAGACGTCGGCGGCGACGTGCGGTTCGAAGGTCATCCGCAGCGGTGACGTCGGCGTAAGGGTTCCGCCGTGGTACTTCACGTACACCCGGCGGTAGAACTCGGCCGCGAGGCCGCCGATGGACGCCTGGACGCCGGTGTCGGTGGCGCCCAGCCCGGCGGTGCTCAACCCGCCGACGTGGCCTGTGGGCTCCAGCACCACTGCGGTGCGGCCGAGCCGGCGCATGGTGATCGCGGCGGCCAGCCCACCGGAGGTGGCGCCGTAGACGACCAGGTCGGCGGTGGTGACCGCGGCTCGGGCGGGGCCGGCCCGGAACGGATCGGTGAGACCGGCCAGGACGAGGCCGGCGCCGCCGGCGGTCAGCAGCCGACGACGGGACAGGGACAGGGACACGGCGGGCTCCCGAGGGGTAACCGGAGGGGACGGTTACAGAAGCACGCCGCTGCCGCTGCGAACGAGATTCTTCAATCTCCGCCGGCAGGTGTCAACGGGTCACGGCCGGTAGCGGTAGCCCATTCCCGGCTCGGTGATGAGGTGGCGGGGACGGGCGGGGTCGTCCTCAAGCTTGCGCCGCAGCTGGGCCAGGTACTGCCGCAGGTAGTTCGTCTCGTTCTGGTACTCCGGCCCCCACACGTCCTGGAGGAGCTGGCGCTGGCTGACCAGCTTGCCGGGGTGCCGCAGCAGCTTCTCCAGCACGCTCCACTGGATGGGGGTCAGCTTGACCTCGGTGGCGTCGTCGCGCCACACCCGGTGGTCGGCCAGGTCGACTGTGTGCCGGCCGATCCGCAGCGCCGGCACGGCCTCGCTGGGCGTGCCGAGCCGCCGGGTCACCGCGCGGATGCGGGCCAGCAGCTCCTCCACCCCGAACGGCTTGGTGACGTAGTCGTCCGCGCCCGCGTCGAGCGCCGCGACCTTGTCCTCGCTGCCGGCTCGGCCGGAGAGCACGATTATCGGCACGGCGGTCCAGCCGCGCAGGCCGCGGATCACCTCCACGCCGTCGATGTCGGGCAGGCCGAGGTCGAGGACAACGAGGTCGGGCGGGTGGCTGGCGGCGGCCTTCAACGCGGCGGCCCCGGTCGCGGCGACGTCCACGTCGTACCGACGGGCGCGCAGGTTGATCCGCAGGGCGCGCAGGATCTGCGGTTCGTCGTCGACGACCAGGATGCGCGTCATTCCTGCGGCTCCTCCGGGCTGGTCTGCGCGGCGGCGGGCAACCGCAGCACCATGGTGAGCCCACCGCCGGGCGTGGTCTCGGGGGTGATGCTGCCACCCATCGCCTCGGCCAACCCCCGGGACAGGGCGAGCCCGAGACCCACGCCGGTCTGGTTGTCCCTGTCGCCGAGGCGTTGGAACGGCAGGAAGACGTGCTCCCACTGGTCCTCCGGGATGCCCGGCCCCCGGTCGATGACCCGCAGCTCCACCTGACCGGCATGCGCGCTCGCGGTGACTGTCGGCGGCTGGTCGGGCGGGCTGTAGCGCAGCGCGTTGGCGATGACGTTCACCAGCACCCGTTCCAGCAGGCCCGGATCGGCTGTCGCGGCCGGCAGGTCGGCCGGGATGTCCGTGCCGACCGTCGCGGCCGCCGGGCCAAGTTCGTCCAACGCCAGGGGTACGGCGTCCTCCAGGCCGATGGCCGTCGCCGAGATGCCCAGCACGCCCGCCTGGAGGCGGCTCATGTCCAGCAGGTTGCCGACCAGCCGGGCGAGCCGGTCCAGCGACTCCTCGGCCGTCTCCAGCAACTCCTCCCGGTCGGACTCGTCGAACTCGATGTCGTGGCTGCGCAGGCTCGTCACCGCCGCCTTCGCCGAGGCCAGCGGCGTACGCAGGTCGTGGCTGACCGCGGCGAGCAGCGCCGTGCGCATCCGGTCGGCGGCGGCGAGGGGCCGGGCGGTGGCGGCCTCCTCGGCGAGCCGTTCCTGGCGCAGCGCGACGGCGGCCTGGGCGGCGAACGCCTCGACGATCCGCCGGTCGGCGGCCTCCAACCGCCGGCCGCTGAGCACGACTGTGATCCGGTCGTCGACGGGTACCGCCGTCTCGCCGGCGTCGGGAGTGCAGGCCGGCTGCTCGCCGACGCTGGCCACGACGCACCAGGCGTGCTCCTCGCGGGCACGCTCGGGGCGGCCGCTGGCCTCCTCGGCCAGCTCCAGCACGCTCACCGCGCGCAGACCGAAGGTCTCCCGGAGCTGGTCCAGCAGGGCGGGCAGCGGGCGTTCGCCGCGCAGCACGCCACCGGCGACGGCGGCGAGGGTCTGCGCGTCGGCGGCGGCCCGCGCGGCCTCCCGGGTACGCCGGGCGGCCACGTCGACGATCCAACTCACCGCAAGCGCCACCGCGACGAAGACTGCCAGGGCGAGCAGGTTGTCGGCCTCGGCGATGGTGAGCGTGCGGTACGGCGGGGTGAAGAACCAGTTGAGCAGCAGCGACCCGCCGAGCGCGGCGAGCAGCGCCGGCCACACGCCGCCGACGAGCGCGACTCCGACGACCCCGGCGAGGGACAGCAGGATGTCGTTGGTGAGCGTCAGGTCGGGCAGGGCCTTCAGCAGCCCTGTGAGCAGCGGCATGCCCAGCACGGCCAGGCCGAAGCCGAGCAGCCGTCGACGTCGGGACAGCGCCGCCGGCACGGCCGCCGCCCGGCGTCCCTTGCCGGCCTGCCGGTGGCTGACGAGGTGCACGTCGATCGAGCCGGAGAGCGCGGTGGTGGTCACCCCGACGCCGCGGGCGAAGATCTGCGCGAGGCGACCCCGCCGGCTGGCCCCGAGCACCAGTTGGGTGGCGTTCACGCCCTGCGCGAAGTCGAGCAGCGCGGCCGGCACGTCGGTGCCGAGCACCTGGTGGTACGTGCCGCCCAGGCTCTCCACGAGCACCCGCTGCCGGGCGAGCTGGGCCGGGTCCGCGCCGGCCAGGCCGTCGCTGCGGGCCACGTGCACGGCGAGGAGGTCGGCGCCCTTGCTGCGGGCCGCGACCCGGGCCGCCCGGCGGATCAGCGTCTCGCCCTCCGGGCCACCTGTCAACGCCACCACGACGCGCTCCCGGGCCTCCCAGGTGGCGGCGATGCCCTGCTGGCTGCGGTACCTGTCGAGCTGCTCGTCGACCTTGTCGGCCAGCCAGAGCAGCGCCAGTTCACGCAGCGCCGTGAGGTTGCCGACCCGGAAGTAGTTGCCCAGCGCGGCGTCGATCTTGTCGGGTCGGTAGATGTTGCCGTGCGCCATCCGGCGGCGCAGCGCCTCCGGGGTCATGTCGACAAGCTCGACCTGCTCGGCGGCGCGGACGATCTCGTCGGGCACGGTCTCCCGCTGGGTGGTGCCGGTGATCTGCGCGACGACGTCGTTCACCGATTCCAGGTGCTGCACGTTCACCGTGGACAGCACGTCGATCCCCGCGTCGAGCAGTTCCTGGACGTCCTGCCAGCGCTTGTCGTGGCGGGAGCCGGGCACGTTCGTGTGTGCCAGCTCGTCGATCACCGCGATCTCCGGCCGGCGGGCCAGCACCGCGTCCACGTCCATCTCGGTGAACTCGGCGCCCCGGTAGGTCATCGCGCGGCGGGGCACCTGCTCCAGGTCGCCGAGCATGGCGGCGGTGTGCGGGCGGCCGTGGGTCTCCACGAATCCGATCACCACGTCGGCGCCCCGCGCGGCCCGCCGTTGGGCCTCCTCCAACATGGCGTACGTCTTGCCGACGCCGGGGGCGGCCCCGAGATAGATGCGCAGTTCTCCGCGTGGCACGGGGTTCATCCTCCCTGGTCAGATCGGCGGGCGGGGCCGCGCCCGGTCGGCACGGCCCCGCCCGAGGTGCGCTCAGCGTGCGGCGAACTGCTTGTCGAGGGCGATGTTGAGCTCCAACACGTTGACCCCGGGCTCACCCATGAACCCCAGCCCGCGCCCGTCGGTGTGCTCCTCGACCAGCTTGCGGACCGCCGCCGGGTCCGCGCCGCGCTCGCGCGCGACCCGGTTCACCTGCAATTCGGCGTACGCCGGGCTGATCTGCGGGTCGAGGCCGCTGCCGCTGGCGGTGACCGCGTCGGCGGGCACGGCCGGGTCGGCGGGCGCGTCACCCCGGATCGGGGTGATGATCCCGCCGGCGGCGACGTAGTCCTCGCCGGGCTTGGCCAGCTCCACCGGCACCCCCTGGTACGAGGACACGAACGGGGTGGCCGGGGCGACCTGGTTGACGCTCACCACCCGGGTGACCCGGCCGGTCAGACCGTCGGCGCGGAAGACCGCCAGCACGGCGCCCACCCCGTCGTCGGTGCAGAAGGGGCGCCTGCCGTCGACGCCGTCGAGTTCGCCGATGGCCTTGCTGCGCCCGCAGACCTGGGTCAGCAGGCTCTCGCTGGCCTCCTCCGGGTCGGTGGCGAGGGTGTCGACGACGCTCTCCGGGCCGAGGTTGCTGGCCGAGGTGGACGTCGGGTCGTAGCCGTCGCCGGCGGCCGACGGCCGGGACTGGAAGTAGCGGGCGACGGGGTTGCCGTCCGCGTCGGTGAAGGACTGGCCGATGAGCGCGCTGCCGACCGTCGTGCCGCCCGAGGTGATCAGCGAGCCGTCGCTCTTGTGGTCGAGGCCGGGCAGTTGACCGACGGCGACCAGAGCCAGCGGGTAGACCAACCCGAGCAGCACCGTGAAGACGAGCAGGGCGCGCAGGGCGGCGAGGTGTTGGGCGATCCAGGTGGGTAGGCGCATCACGAAATCCCCGGGATGAACTGGATGAGCAGGTCGATGAGCTTGATCCCGATGAACGGCACGATGATGCCGCCCAGTCCGTAGACCAGCAGGTTGCGGCTGAGCAGCTTCGACGCGGCGGCCGGCCGGTACCGCACGCCCCGCAGGGCGAGCGGGATCAGCGCGATGATCACCACGGCGTTGAAGATGACAGCGGACAGGATCGCCGACTCCGGGCTGGCCAGCCGCATGATGTTCAGCGCGTCCAGGCTCGGGTAGAGGCCGGCGAACATGGCCGGGATGATCGCGAAGTACTTCGCGATGTCGTTGGCGATGCTGAACGTGGTGAGCGCGCCACGCGTGATCAGCAACTGCTTGCCGATCTCCACGATCTCGATCAGCTTGGTCGGGTCGGAGTCGAGGTCGACCATGTTGCCGGCCTCCTTGGCGGCCGACGTGCCGGTGTTCATGGCCACGCCGACGTCGGCCTGAGCGAGCGCCGGCGCGTCGTTGGTGCCGTCACCCGTCATCGCGACCAGCCGACCGCCCTCCTGCTCCCGCTTGATCAGCGCGAGCTTGTCCTCGGGCGTCGCCTCGGCCAGGAAGTCGTCCACCCCGGCCTCGTCGGCGATGGCCTTCGCGGTACGCGGGTTGTCACCGGTGATCATCACGGTCCGGATGCCCATCCGGCGCATCTCGTCGAACCGCTCGCGCATCCCGGACTTGACGACGTCCTTCAGGTGGATGACGCCCAGGGCGCGGGCGGGCTCACCGTCGACGTGCTCGGCGACGACAAGCGGCGTGCCGCCGGTTCCACTGATCGCGTCCACGATCTCGCCGACCTGCTCGGTCGGGTGGCCGCCGTTCTCGCGTACCCACTTCATCACCGCGGCGGCGGCGCCCTTGCGGACCCGGCGGGCAGTGCCCACCGCGCCGCCGTCCACGCTGCCGTCCGGGGTCAGGTCGACGCCGCTCATCCGGGTCTGCGCGGTGAACGGCACGAAGGTGGCGTGCGGCATCACGCCCGGCTCGCGCTCGCGCAGCCCGAACTCGTTCTTCGCCAGGACGACAACCGAGCGCCCCTCCGGCGTCTCGTCGGCCAGGCTGGACATCTGCGCGGCGTCGGCCAGGGTCGCGGCGTCGACCCCCTCGACAGGTACGAACTCGGCTGCCTGCCGGTTGCCCAGCGTGATGGTGCCGGTCTTGTCCAGCAGCAGGGTGTTGACGTCGCCGGCCGCCTCGACGGCCCGGCCGCTCATGGCCAGGACGTTGCGCTGCACGAGCCGGTCCATGCCGGCGATGCCGATGGCGGAGAGCAGAGCGCCGATGGTGGTGGGGATCAGGCAGACCAGCAGCGACACCAGCACGACACCTGTGACACCGGAACCGGTGATCGCGCCGCTGTCCGGCGCGGCAGCCTGGTACGCCTTCGAGAAGATCGCCAGCGGCTGAAGGGTGACCACTGCCAGCAGGAAGATGACCGTGAGCGCGGCGAGCAGGATGTTCAGCGCGATCTCGTTCGGCGTCTTCTGCCGGTTGGCGCCCTCGACCAGGGCGATCATCCGGTCGATGAAGCTCTCCCCCGGCTTCTGGGTGATCTTCACGATGATCCGGTCGGAGAGCACCTTCGTGCCACCGGTGACCGCGCTGCGGTCCCCACCGGACTCGCGGATGACCGGGGCCGACTCGCCGGTGATTGCCGACTCGTCGACGCTGGCGATGCCCTCGACGATGTCGCCGTCGCCGGGGATGATGCCGCCCGCCTCGACGAGCACGACGTCGCCCTGACGCAGCTCCGGTGCGGGCACCGCCTCGTCGCGGTAGGTGTCGGCCCGCGCGCCCGGCTTCCAGTCGACCAGCCGGGTGGCGATGGTGTCCCGCTTGGCCTGCCGCAGGGCGGCGGCCTGGGCCTTGCCCCGGCCCTCGGCGACCGCCTCGGCCAGGTTGGCGAAGATCACGGTCAGCCAGAGCCAGATGGTGATCGCCCAGGCGAACACCGACGGGTCGGTCACCGCCAGGACCGTGGTGAAGGCGGCGCCGATCTCCACGATCAGCATCACCGGGTTGCGCCACAGGGTGGTCGGGTTGAGCTTGCGTACGGCGTCCGGCAGGGACCGGATGAGCTGCTGGGGGTCGAGCAGGCCCCCACCGACCCGGTTGCCCTGAGTCGCCGGAGTGCCGGGGAGCTGCTCTGTCGGGGCGGACGTGGCGGACATGTCCTCGTTCCTCATGGTGGTCAGAGCCCCTCTGCCAGCGGGCCGAGCGCGAGCGCGGGCAGGAAGGTCAGCGCGACGAGGACCACGGTGACGCCGACGACCATGCCGATGAACAGCGGTCGGTGGGTCGGCAGGGTGCCCTCGGACGCGGGGGTGGGTGCCTGGCGGGCCAGCGAGCCGGCGAGCGCGAGCACGAAGATGAGCGGTAGGAACCGGCCCAGCAGCATGCACAGCCCGAGCGCGGTGTCCCACCAGGTGGTGTTGACAGTGATGCCGGCGAACGCGGAGCCGTTGTTGTTGCTGGCCGAGGTGAACGCGTACAGGACCTCGGAGAGGCCGTGCGGGCCGACGTTGAGCGCTGTGGAGTTGTTGCCTGTGGCGAACGCCGCCGCCGTACCGACAAGCACCAGGATCGGCGTGATCAGGAAGTACAGCGAGGCGAACTTGATCTCCCGCGAGCCGATCTTCTTGCCCAGGTACTCAGGGGTGCGGCCGACCATGAGCCCGGCGATGAACACCGTGATCACGGCGAGGATCAGCAGGCCGTAGAGGCCGGAACCGGTGCCGCCGGGCGCGACCTCGCCGAGCATCATGTTGACCATCGTCATCATGCCGCCGAGCGAGGTGAACGAGTCGTGGAACGAGTTGACCGCGCCGGTCGAGGTGAGCGTGGTGGCGGCGGCGAAGGTGGCCGAGTTCGACACGTCGAACCGCACCTCCTTGCCCTCCATCGCCGCGCCGACCGCCTGCGGCACCGTGCCGTGGCCCGCCAGCTCGAACACGTTGGTGATGGCGATGCTTGCGAACGCGAGGATGCCCATCACCGCCGCGATGGCGTAGCCCTGCCGGTTCTGCCCGACCATCCGGCCGAAGACCCGGGGCAGGCTGAACGGGATCAGGAAGATCAGGAAGATCTCCAGCCAGTTCGTCCAGGTGGTGGGGTTCTCGAACGGGTGCGCGCTGTTGACGTTGTAGAAGCCGCCACCGTTGGTGCCCAGCTCCTTGATCACTTCCTGGCTGGCGACCGGGCCGCCGGTGACGGTCTGGGCGCCGCCGGTAAGCGTGCTCACGTCGGTGCCTGCGGAAAGGTTCTGCACCACCCCGCCGATCATCAGCACGATGGCGCCGAGCACCGCGATCGGCAGCAGGATGCGCAGCGTGATCCGGGTCAGGTCGACCCAGAAGTTGCCGAGCTGCCCGGTGCGGCTGCGGGCGAAGCCGCGGACCAGCGCCACCGCCACCGCGATGCCGACCGCCGCCGAGACGAAGTTCTGCACGGCCAGGCCGGCCATCTGCACCAGGTGACCCATCGTCGACTCACCCGAGTACGACTGCCAGTTGGTGTTGGTCACGAACGACACTGCCGTGTTCCACGCGCCGTGCGGCACCACCGGGTCGAAGCCCAGCGACAGCCACAGGTGGTTCTGCACCCGCTGGAACAGGTACAGGAACAGGATCGAGACCGCCGAGAAGGCAAGCACGCTGCGGGCGTACACGCCCCAGGTCTGCTCGGCGGTCGGATTGACCCCGACCAGGCGGTAGACCCCTCGCTCGACACGCGACTGCTTCGTTCCGGCGACCGCCCGGAACATGTAGTCGCCGAACGGCTTGTAGACGGCGACGAGGGCCGCCACCAGCGTCAGCACGAAGATGACGCCCGCTGTTGTCATGGTCATCAGAAGCGCTCCGGAAACAGCAGGGCGAACACCAGGAACGCGCCCAGGACGACCGCGAGCACCAGACCGACGGCGTTTACCGCGTTCACAGCTTCTCCACCGCCCGGACCACAAGGGCGAGCACTGCGAACAGCGCCACCGTGAGGACCACGAACACCACGTCAGACACGCTGACTCCTCTTACCGGAAAGGTTCGTCGCGACCGCCTTCCGGTCGCGCCGGGCAATCAAAGCCCCACCACCCGCCAGAGGGCAGGGGCCATAACGCGACCATGACGGCCGCGAACCCTTTTTTGACGCGGTTTTCACACAGGCCCACTGAACAGGTGAAATACGGCACAGACGCCGTGGTCGTCCGGGATGGTGGACGCGGAGAGACCGTGCCTGACCGGAGCGGGAGGCGGCGCGACCCGGCGCGGCTTGGCGCGGGCGGCGGGGGGGTGTGGCCGGGTCAGGCCGGGCGGCGGGCCACCAGCACGTCTCGCATGATCGACTGATCCACCCGGTGCCGCAACGCGCGGTAGGGCTCCTCGTCGACCACAGTCAGGCCGGCGTCGGCCAACGCCGCCGCCGCGTCGTCCCGACCGGCGACGTGGGTGTTCCACGAGATGCCGAGCGCCCCACCGGGGCGCAGCAGCCGCGCCCAGACCGGCGCGGCCTCCGCGAGCAGCGCCAGCGGGTCACGCGTCAGGCCCTGATCGGCGGTACGGCTGCCGTGCTGCACGCCGTACGGCGCGTCGGCGACCACCAGGTCGACGGTCTCCGGCCGGAAGAACTCCGCCGAGCGGGTGGTGTCGGCGTTGACGACGTCGAGCAACTGGGTGCGGCCCGCCTTGTGCTCCTCGCGGGTCGGTGCCAGCTCGATGCGTACCCGCCGGCCGACCACCTTGCGCTCCCGCCGCACCGGCCCCGACTCCAGCACCCGGTGCTTGACCCGCTTCTGCTTCAGCCAGGTCGTGACGAACGCCCGGTACGCCTCGACGTCCTTCTGGTCACGCTCGATCCCGGCGGCGTCGAAGCCGTACATGAGCGCCTGGTTGAGGGTGGTGCCCCGACCACAGAGCGGGTCGAGCACCCGGAACCGGCGGCTGGTCAGCTCCCCGGCCCAGTCCGACGCGAGCAGGGTGACGTTGAGCAGCAGCTTCGTGAACTGCTCGTTGGTCTTGCCGGGGTACTTCTGGATGGTGAGCAGATCGTCGTCGTAGCGGTCCAGCCGGCTCCACTCGACCGGACGCAGCAGGTCGCCGACGATCTCGAACAGCGCGTACCCGGCGGAGAGGTTGCCCAGGACGGCCAGGTCCCGTTCGGTCAGCCCGTCACCTGTGAACGTGACGTACGTCGCGCCGCCGACGACCTCGGTGTCCAGCTCGCCGATCCGGCCGTCGAGCGCCGATGAGCCGAAGATCTCCAGCTCGGCCCGGGTGAGGTCGATGGCGGAACGGGCGTACACCCGGTTGGTGGCGGGAAGGATCAGCAGGCCGTAGCGCGTCATGATCCGGCGAGTATTCCACAACGCGCCCGGGTCGCCGGGAACCGGAGCGACCTGCGGACCGACTACCCACACATGGGGTGTGAGCAGTGGCGGGAGGTCCTGTCCGCGCAGTTGGACGGGGAGGAGACCGCCGCCGAAGGGGCGGCGGCGCAGGGGCACCTGGACGAGTGCGCCAAGTGCCGGGCCTGGTTCGCGACGGCTGTCGCGGTGACGCGCCGGATTCGTACCCGATTGGTCACCGACGTCCCCGACCGGACCGACGCGATCCTGGCCGCCATCGGGGCCAGCGCGGTCACCGGCTCCGATGCCGAGGACGCGCCGCCGGCCCGCCGGTCGCGTTGGCGGCTTCGCCTGCCGGGCCGCGCCGGCCTGGTCGTCGGGCTGCGCGCGGCGCTCGGGCTGCTCGGCGCGGTCCAGCTCGTGCTCGGGCTGGCCCAGGTCGGCCGGGGAGCGACAGGCGACCACGTGCACGCCGCCGGCCAGCACCTGTGGCACGAGTCGGCAGCCTGGAACGTGGCGGTCGGGGCCGGCTTCCTCTTCGTGGCGGTACGCCGCAGCCCGCCGGCGGGTCTCCTGCCGATGCTCAGCGCGTTCGTCGGCACGCTCCTGCTGCTCTCGGTCAACGACCTCGCCACCGGCTCGGTGGGTGGCGAGCGCCTGGTCAGTCACGGGTTCCTGGTGGTCGGCTACCTGATCACCGTGCTGCTGTCCCGGCCCGGGCTGCGCCCCGGCGGACCCGCGCCGCAACGGCAGCCGACGCCGTCGCGCTGGAGGTTCGGCGCGGACGAGACCGAACGGCCACTGCGGGTCGTGCGCGCCGAGCCGTTCTCCGCGCAGGCCGTTCAGCGTCACGCCGCCCCGGCCGCACGCGCCGATCAAGCCGCACGCGCCGATCAGGCCGCACGCGCCGATCAGGCCGCACGCGCCGATCAGGCCCGCCACCGGCGCGCAGCCTGAAGGTCGGCGGGCCCGCGACCGCCCGTCAGCCGGCGCGGCGGCCGTAGTCGGTCGGGTCCAGCCGGGCGGTACGGCGGCGGTACTCGGCTGCCATCCCCGGCCAGTTGGTGACGATCCGGCCGGCGGCCGTGCGGTACCAGCTCCGACAGGCCGCCCACACACTTCCGGCGAGCCGGCGTTGCAGCTCCGCGTCGTAGCGGGCGGCCACCTCGGGGCGTACCTCCAGGGGTTCGCCTCCGGCGGCGAGCAGGCGCACCGCCTGGGCGATGTGCCGGGCCTGCGCCTCCAGGAAGTAGAGCACCGACGTGTTGCCGGTGTTGGTGTTCGGGCCGTACATCAGGAAGAGGTTGGGGAAGCCGGGCACGGCCATTCCGAGGTACGCGTACGCGCCGTCGCGCCACTCCTCGCCGAGCTGGCGGCCGGCGCGTCCGGTGACCCGGATCGGCACCAGGAAGTCGGTGGCCGCGAAGCCGGTGCCGTAGACCAGCACGTCGCAGGTGTGGGTCCGGCCGTCGGCGGTGCGGATGCCGTCCTCGGTCACCTCGACGATCGCCTCGGTGACCAGCTCGACGTCCTCCCGGCCCAGGGCGGGCAGCCAGTCGTTGGTGAACAACACCCGCTTGCAGCCCATCGGCTCGACAGGCGTGACGCGGGCCCGCAGCTCCGGGTCGCGTACCTGCCACCACCTCTGCGCCCGCGAGACAAACCGCAGCACGGCAGCGGCGGCCCGGTTGCCGGTCACCGCCAGCCCGGTGAGCACCGTGACCGACCAGAACGCGGCCCGGGGCACCCGCATCAGCGCCGGCACCCTCCGGTAGAGCGCCCGGCCCAGCCGCCCGTGCCGGCGGTCCGGCTTGGGCAGCGTCCAGGGCGGGGTGCGCTGGAAGACTGTGACCTGGGACGCCCGATCCGCGATGGCCGGCACCAACTGCACCGCGCTGGCGCCGGTGCCGATCACCGCCACCCGAGCGCCGTCCAGCCGTACCGCCGGGTCCCACCGGGCGGTGTGCATCGCCGCCCCGGCGAACCGCTGCGCGCCGGGCAGCGCCGGCACCACCGGCCGCGAGAGCTGGCCGACCGCCGGGACCAGGACGTCCGCCGTCAGTTCCGCGCCATCGGCGGTACGCAGCCGCCAGCACGCCGCGGCCTCGTCCCACGACGCGTCGGTGACCTCGGTACGCAACCGCACGCTGTCGGTAAGCCCCAGCTCCGTCGCGCAGCGGTGCAGGTAGTCGAGGATCTCCGAGTGCGGCGGAAAGCGCCGCGACCAGTCCGGGTTCAGCGCGAAGGAGTACGAGTAGAGCGGCGCGGGGATGTCGCAGGCGCAGCCCGGGTAGGTGTTGTCCCGCCAGACGCCGCCGATCCGGTCGGCCCGCTCCAACAGCACCACGTCCGCGTCGCCGGCGCTACGAAGCGCGGCGGCGACCGCCACTCCGCCGAAACCGGAGCCGATGATCGCCACCCGCACCCGACCGGCAGGTCGGACGGTAGCTGCGCTGTCGGTCATGGCCGGCTCCCTCGGCGGTGCGGCCGACCGTAACAGCTTGTTGGCGGCTCGCCAATGGCTAGCCTGAATGCGCCTGCCGCGCCGCCTCCTCGCCCGCGATGACCTGCGGGATGACCTGCTCCACAATGGTCAGCAGCGTCGCGGTGAGCAGCAGGTGCACCTGGGAGCGGGTCAATGCGCCGCGCTGGAGCCACTCGCGCGCCGTGGACGTGGCCAGCCCGCCGTACGCCCGGACCATCCCGCGCAACTCCTCGCGGTGCTCGGCCTCGCCGGCCAGCCCGACGGCGACGAGCATGCGGTCCGCGGCGACCTCCTCGGCCTCGGCGAGCACCCGCTCCACGTCGGCGTCGCCGCCCATCCCCCGGGCGGTGACGGCGGCCAACCAGGAGGTGCTGTGTCGGGACACCACGTCGAGGAACCACGAGACGCTGGCATCCACCCGGGTTCGTAGATCACCCTTGGGCAGCCGTTCCAGGGCGACCTCCGGAATGGTCACCATGACCCGGACGACCTCCAGGTAGAGGTCCTTCTTCGTGCCGAAGTAGTGGTTGACCAGGCCCCGGGCGACACCCGCCTCCCGGGCGACGTCTGTGGTCGACACGTCCGCGTACGGCCGCTCGCCGAACAGCCGGACCGCGCAGGCCAGGATCTGCCCGCGCCTGGCGTCCGGCTCCAACCGGCGGCGACGGGGAGCCGTCTCGACACTCATCTGCCCGACCCTAGCGGCAGCCACCCCCCTCACCTTGATCAAGTGATGGAAAGTAGGTCAAAGGCAGCCGGGAGACCTGTTTTCATCACTTGATCAAGAAAAGCCGCCCATGATCACTTGCCGCGGTGGCGTCGGACCACGTGCCGGCCGAGGTGCCGCAGGTGGGACGTCTCGGAGTAGAGCGCCGCGTTGATCGCGCCGACCGCCACTCCGGGCGCTCGCTGCACCCGGTCCACGTCCCGGACCACCCGGCCGATCAGCGTGAGTCGGCAACGGAGATCGAACAACTCTCTGCGTGCGCAGTGCAACGCCGTCTCCAATCCCCCGACCCGCTCCCGCAGCCACGCCAACTCCGTCGCCTGATCCATCGGGCCTCCTCCAGCACTCGCGATCGCTGACCAATCGGCCCGAGCCCAGCCGGGCCGACGAGTTCACCTTCACCCATTCGGAAGGACTGCGCAAGTAGGTAGACGCAATTCGGCATTCCTGATCGTCCTACCGTCGACTGATGGGTGAGGTCCCGGGTCCGCTTGTCGGTCCGCACGAGTTGCAGGAGTTGCTCGGCGGCGTGAGTCGGACCCGGATGCGTCAGCTCATCCGCTATCCGACCTTCCCCGCGCCGTTCCAGCGGCTGCACGGGACCACGGTCTGGCTGCGGGCCGATGTGGAGGCGTGGATCGCCGAGCACCGCCCACCTCGCCCCACCGACGGCGACGAGGCCGAGTAGTTCACGCGCGCTGGCTACGACAAGCTGGTCAGCGGCCGAACTTCTCGATCGCGTCGGGGGTCACCGGGGTGAAGAAGTTGACCAGGTTGCCGTCGGGGTCACGGAAGAGCAGGGCTCGGTTACCCCAGGGCATGGTCGTGGGCTCGTTCACGAAGTCCTCCACGACACTCTTCAGCTTGTCGTAGAGCGCGTCCACGTCTGCCACGAGGAACTCGATGATCACGGTGTGGTTGTCGGCCGGGCGGGCCGACCCTGGCGCGAACAGTGGGACGGTGCGCGTACTGCCGATCGCCAGCGTGCCGTGGGCGGTGCGCACCTCGGCGAAGTCCTCGTTGCCCCAGGCCGCCTGCACGCCGGTGATCTTCTCGTAGAAGTCGACCAGGCGGTTGATGTCGCCGGTGATGATGCGGATCGATACGAAATCCATGTCTTATCCCTGTTCAGTATGGTCGGGACCGGTCTGTCATCAGCACGCTAGCCCGAATACCGGACAGATCTGGTCCAGTATTCGGGCTAGGTTCAGACCCATGGCACGACCGACAGCCCAGGTGCTGGCACTGCTGGGGCTCCTGCAGTCCGGCGGCGTCCGGACGATGGCCGAGCTTGCCGAGCGCCTCGGCGTCGAACCGCGCACGGTGCGGCGCTACGTGAGTCACCTGGTCGACCTCGACGTGCCTGTGGAGTCGGTGCGCGGTCGCTACGGCGGGTATCGGCTCGCCGCCGGCTATCGTCTGCCGCCGCTGATGTTCAGCGACGACGAAGCCTTGGCCGTCCTACTCGGCCTGGTTGCCGGCCGCCGTGCCGGGCTGGCGACGGCTACCGGAACGGCGGGTGAGACCGCCGCCGCGAAAATCCGGCGCGTCCTGCCGTCGCGGATCGCGGACCGGCTGGACGCCGTACTCCAGTCTCTCGCCTTCACCACCGAACCCGGCGACTTCCCCGCGCCGCAGACGGATGTCCTCCTCACCGTCGCCGAGGCGGTCCGCCAGCACCTGCCGATCTCACTCAAGTACACCTCGCGCAACGGCAGGCGTAGCGTCCGCGTCCTGCATCCGTTCGGGCTGGTCAACCATGCGGGCCGGTGGTACGTCACCGGGGCCGATCCGGATGTCGGCGAGGATCGAACCCTTCGGCTCGACCGCATCGCGGACGCGAGAACGCTGCCCGGCTCGTTCGAGCCGCCCGCCGGGAACGATCCCGCAGGGCACCTCCTCACCTCGATGGCACAGGCGCCGTACCGGCATGCGGTGTCGCTACGGATACAGGGAACACGTGAGCAGATCCGCGGGCAGCTACCCGCAAGCATCGCCGAGGTGCGCGAGGGCGCGGACGAAGGCTGGCAGGACGTGGAGATCCGGGCAGAGAGTCTCGACTGGTTACCCGCTGTGCTCGCCGCGCTCGACCTGCCGTTCGTCATCGAACGCCCGGACGAACTCCGCGATCGTGTCGTCGCACTCGCCGAGCGGCTGGCGGCCTCCGGACGACGTGAGTCGACCCGCAGCTAGTCGCCCGAATTGATCACGCCGAGTCAGCCTTCTGCGCGGCTCTTCATTGGTAATAAACCAATCGTCAAGAGTGCCGCTTTAGCGTGTGTAGCGCCCCATCCTGGCGTTTGTGCCCGAAGGGTACCGCCAGGGCACCACGGCCCAGGCTGACGGCCGGCATGCGGACTGACGCCTGGCGCATCTAGCAAAGGGAGCAGAATCGTGGTTTCTCGACGTCGAGTCCTCTCCGGCGCGGCCGGCGCGGCGGTGGGCCTGTCGGCCGCCGGCACGTTCGCCGAGTCCGCGGCGGCAGCGCCGTCCACCGCCAACGAAGTGACGTCGCCCCTGGCCGCCCCGCGCGGCCGCCTGCTGAGCAGGACAGTGGTGACCGCACCGGCCATCCCGTTGACCCACCTGTCCATCAGGCACGGCGGACCCTCTGCGGCGGTGCGCCTCCGGACCGGCAGGGTGTGGAGTGACTGGCTGGAGCTGAACGCGTGCCAGAACGGCCGGGACGGAGGCCGGGCATCGGCCCGCTCCAACGTCGTGGTCGCCAACGGCGCCACGGCGTACGAGGTCCAGGTCGCCGACGGCTCGGATGCCACAGTGGCCGAACTGAACATGGTCGACGGGCCCCGGCGGAAGGTCGCGAATCCGCGAACGAACAGCCTTCCGGTTCCGCGAGGTGGCCGGCCGCCGACGTACCTGCCCCGATCCCGGTGGGGCGCTGACGAGTCGCTCCGCTTCGCCGACGACGGCAGCGAACTGTGGCCGGCCGAGTTCTTCCCGGTGCAGACGCTGACGGTCCACCACAGCGGGGTGTACGAGCACAACGAGGACCCGGATCCGGCCGCGACGGTCCGCGCCATCTACTACGACCAGTGCGTGCTTCAGGAGTTCGGCGACATCGGCTACCACCTGCTGATCGACGAGGCGGGACGGATCTACGAGGGCCGCTACTCCGACCCGGGAGTCCTCCCGGTCTACGGTCCGGGCGTCGGCACCGACGGTCGGCCGCTCATGGTCAACGGTGCGCACGTGGGTGGCTACAACGCCGGCAACATCGGCATCTGCCTGCTGGGCCGGTTCACGTCCCGTCAGCCCAGTGCCGCGGCGCACCGGTCGTTGGTGTTCGTCCTGGCGGGCCTCGCCGCCGCGGGTCGGCTCGCCCCCGGCGCGCAGACCAATTACGTCAACCCGGCCAGTGGGGCGAGCGGCAGGGTCGACGTCATCTCCGGCCACCGGGACTGGGCGACCATCGGGGCCGATCCGACCGAGTGCCCCGGCGACGCCTTCCACCCCTACCTCGGCGCTCTCCGCCAGGAGGTCGCGGTGATGCTGTCGCAGTTCCCGACTCCGCCGAAGCACACGCGATAGTCGGCTTGGTCCACGCCAGATCGGCGATCTGGGCGTTTCCGATCGCCCGGATACCGCCACATCGCCGATCTGGTGTGGGCCCCCCGACGCACTCTTATTGACAGGTCGCCAACAGGGCGCGAGGGTGGTGCACATGCCGACGCCCGACGGTCCCCCCTCGCCCTGGCGCGAACCTGAGCACGACGACCTCGCCGACCTGGCCCGCACCTTCTTCACCAAGGAGGTCCTGCCGCACGCCGAGCGTCTGCTGGCGCAGGGCCACCCGGACCGCGAGCACTACCTGCGCGCCGGTGAGCTGGGGTTGCTCGGCCTGTCGGTCCCCGAGGAGTACGGCGGCGGGGGCGGCGGCTTCACCCACGAGGCAGTGATGCTGCACGAGCAGGCGTACACCGGGGAGAGCAGTCTCGGGCTGGCCGTCCACAGTGGCATCGTCACCGGCTATCTCGTCGCGTACGGCAGCGAGGAGCAGAAGCGACGGTGGCTGCCCGGCCTGTGCAGCGGTGAGCTGGTCGGCGCGATCGCGATGACCGAGCCCGACGGCGGCTCGGACCTCCAGGCGATGCGTACGCGGGCGGTCCGCGACGGCGACGACTACCTGGTCACCGGCGCGAAGACCTTCATCACCAACGGCGGCCTGGCCGACCTGATTCTCGTGGCCGTCAAGACCGACCCCGAGCAGCGGGCGGCAGGCGTCTCGCTGCTGGTGTGCGAGGTGGGCGGCGATCCGGAGGGCTTCCGCCGGGGCCGCCTGCTGTCCAAGATCGGACTGCACGCCAACGACACCGCCGAGCTGTTCTTCGACGGGTTCCGGGTGCCGGCGGCCAACCTGCTCGGCGGCGCCGAGGGGCTGGGCTTCATCCAGCTCATGCAGCAACTCCCGCAGGAGCGGCTGGTCATCGGCGTCGGCGCGGTGGCCGCGATGGAACGCGCCGTCGCGCTTACCGTCGCGTACGCCAAGGAGCGCTCCGCCTTCGGCAAGACCCTGATGGGGCACCAGAACACCCGGATGGTGCTCGCCGAGTGCGCCACCCGCACCCGGGTCAGCCGGGTCTTCCTGGACGACTGCATCGTCAGGCACACACGTGGCGACCTGGACGTGGCCACGGCCGCGATGGCGAAGTCGTGGCTGACCGACGGGCAGTGCGAGGTCATCGACAGGTGCCTGCAACTGTTCGGCGGCTACGGCTACACGACTGAGTATCCGATCGCCCGGATGTACGCCGACGCCCGCGTCCAGAAGATCTACGGCGGCACCAACGAGATCATGAAGGAGCTGATCGCCCGTGCCCTCTGAGGCGTACGTCTATGACGCGGTCCGCACCCCGCGCGGACGCGGCCGGGACACCGGCGCGCTGCACGGGGTCAAGCCGATCTCGCTTGTCGTCGGCCTGATCGACGCGTTGCGCGAGCGCAACCCCGGCCTGGACGTGGGCCGGTTGGAGGACCTGTTGCTCGGCATCGTCACCCCGGTCGGCGAGCAGGGCGGTGATCTGGCGCGGGCCGCCGCGCTGCTGGCCGGGCTGCCCGACCAGGTCGGCGGGGTGCAGCTCAACCGGTTCTGCGCCTCCGGACTGGAGGCGGTCAACTCCGCGGCCGCGCGGATCCGCTCCGGCTGGGAACACCTGCTGCTCGCCGGTGGGGTGGAGTCGATGTCCCGGGTACCGATGGGCGCCGACGGCGCGGCCTGGGCCACCGACCCGCAGACCGCGCTTGCCACGTCGTTCGTGCCGCAGGGCGTCAGCGCCGACCTGATCGCCACCCTGGAGGGCTTCACCCGCGACGACGTGGACGGCTACGCCCTGCGGTCGCAGGAGCGGGCCGCCAAGGCAATGGCCGGTGGGCACTTCGCCCGCTCGGTGGTGCCGGTCCGCGACGGCAACGGGCTGGACATCCTCACCGTCGACGAGCACCCCCGCCCGGAGACCACCCGGGAGGTGCTGGCCCGGCTCACCCCGTCCTTCGCCACCATGGGCGAGGCGGCCGGGTTCGACGCGGTCGCGTTGCAGAAGTTCCACTGGCTGGAGGCCATCGAGCACGTCCACCACGCCGGCAACTCGTCGGGCATCGTGGACGGCGCGGCGCTGGTGCTGATCGGCTCGGAGCAGGTCGGGCAGGCCCTCGGCCTCACCCCGCGCGCCCGGATCGTCGGGGCGGCCGTCACCGGCGCCGATCCGACGCTGATGCTCACCGGCCCGATCCCCGCCACCCACAAGGCGCTCGCCGTCGCGGGGCTGACAGTCGACGACATCGACCTGTTCGAGATCAACGAGGCGTTCGCGGCAGTGGTCCTCAAGTACGTCCGCGACCTGCGCCTCGACCCGGACCGCGTGAACGTCAACGGCGGCGCGATCGCCCTCGGCCACCCGCTGGGCGCGACCGGAGCCATGTTGCTCGGCACGGCGTTGGACGAGTTGGAGCGCCGCGATCTGCGCCGCGCCCTCGTGACCCTCTGCATCGGCGGCGGCATGGGCGTCGCCACAGTTCTCGAGCGCTGCTGACCCGGGGGAAGAGACACATGACCACCACCATCCGGTACGACCGCGGCGACGACGGCATCGTCACTCTCACCCTTGACGACCCCGACCAGACCGCCAACACCATGAACCGGGCGTACGCCGCGTCGATGAGCGCCGTGCTGGACCGGCTGGAGGCCGAGCGCGATCTCGTCGGCGTCATCGTGACAAGCGCGAAGTCCACGTTCTTCGCAGGCGGGGACCTGCCCGAGATGATCAGGGCCACCCGCGCCGACGCGCCCGCCCTCGCCGAACTGCTGGGCACCATCAAGCGGGACCTACGCCGCCTGGAGACGCTTGGCAGACCCGTCGTCGCGGCGGTCAACGGCTCGGCGCTCGGCGGCGGCCTGGAGATCGCCCTCGCCTGCCACCACCGGATCGCGCTTGACGCGCCCGACTCGCGGCTCGGGCTGCCCGAGGTGACCCTGGGCCTGCTGCCCGGGGCGGGCGGCGTCACCCGGACGGTACGGATGCTCGGCCTGGCCGGAGCCCTGACCACTGTGCTGCTCACCGGTCGGCGGATGGGCCCGGCCGACGCCCTGGCCGCCGGCATCGTGGACGAGGTCGTCGCCACGCCCACCGAAATGCTTGATCACGCACGGGCCTGGATCGCGGCGAACCCGCACCCGGCCCAGCCGTGGGACCGGCCGGACTATCGGATGCCCGGTGGCACCCCGGCCAGCCGCACGCTTGCCGCGCAGTTACCCGCCTTCCCCGCGACACTGCGCAAGCAGCTCAAGGGCGCGCGGCTGCCCGCGCCGGAGGCGATCCTGGCCACCGCCGTCGAGGGCGCCCAGGTCGACCTGGACACCGCGTTGACCGTGGAGACCCGACACCTGATCGGCCTGCTCACCGGCCAGGTCGCCAAGAACATGATCGGCGCGTTCTTCTTCGACCTGAAGGCAGTCAACGGTGGTGCGGCCCGACCCGCAGATGTGCACGCCCCGGAGGTGCGGAAGGTGGCGGTGCTCGGCGCGGGCATGATGGGCGCGGGCATCGCGTACGCCTGTGCCAGCGCCGGCCTCGACGTGGTGGTGAAAGACGTGTCGCCGGAGGCCGCCGGGCGGGCCCGGGAGCACGCCGAACGGCTGCTGGCACGCCGGGTCCGCAAGGGCCGCGCCACGGAGGCCGACGCCCGCGCGGTGCTGGACCGGATCACCACCACCGACCAGGTGGACGCGCTCGCCGGCTGCGACGCGGTCATCGAGGCGGTGTTCGAGGACCCGGCGCTGAAGAAGGCGGTCTTCGCCGAGGTGCTGCCGGTGCTCGCGCCGGGCGCGCTGCTCGCCTCCAACACCTCCACCCTGCCGATCACCGCGCTGGCCACCGGCGTGGACCGACCGGCCGACTTCATCGGCATGCACTTCTTCTCCCCGGTGGACCGGATGCCGCTGCTGGAGATCGTGGTGGGCGAGCGGACCGGGGACGCGGCCCTGGCGCGCGCCTTCGACCTGGGCCGGCGGATCGGCAAGACCCCTATCGTGGTCAACGACGGCCGGGGCTTCTTCACCAGCCGGGTGATCGGCAGGTTCATCGACGAGGCGGTCGGCATGGTCGCCGAGGGCGTACCGGCCGCGTCGGTCGAGCAGGCCGCTCTTCAGGCCGGCTACCCGACCGGGCCTCTCGCGCTGGCCGACGAGGTGAGCCTCACCCTGATCCAGCGGATCCGCCGCCAGTTCGAGGCGGCCAGCGAGGAGTACCTGCCGCTGCCCGCGCACCGGCTCGTCGACGAGCTTGTCGACGCGTACGACAGGCCGGGGCGTGCGGCCGGACGCGGCTTCTACTCCTACGACGAGGGCACCCGGGGCCGGCTGTGGACCGGCCTCGCCGACCTGGTCACCGACGCCGGCCGGGCGGTGCCGTTCACCGACCTCCAGGAGCGAATGCTCTTCGCCGAGGCGCTCGACGCGTTGCGCTGCCTCGACGAGGGGGTGCTGCGCACCGAGACCGACGCCAACATCGGCTCGATCTTCGGCATCGGCTTCCCCGCCTGGACGGGCGGCGTGATCCGCTACGTCCGGCAGTACGCGGGCGGCCCGGCCGGCTTCGCGGCCCGCGCCGCCGAACTGGCCGAGGTGTACGGCGACCGGTTCACACCGCCCACCGACCTGGCCGGCAGGCTCTCCACCCGTACCGCCGCAGGCGTCGCGTGACGGCGGCCTGGCCTGCCCCCGACGACAAGGCAGCCGGCAAGCGGGGTGGGGAGGCGCGGGGCGGGCCGCTGGCCGGGGTGCGGGTCGTCGAGTTGGCAAGTCTCGCGCCGGCCCCGTTCGGCTGCATGGTGCTCGCCGACCTCGGGGCGGACGTGGTGCGCGTCGACCGGCCGGGCGGCCCGGGAGCCGGGCGACTGGCCGCGCCTACCGGTGGGCCGTTGCAGCGGAGCCGCCGGATCACCGCGCTGGACCTGAAGTCACCGGCCGGCGTGGCAGATCTGCTGCGCCTGGTCGCGCGGGCGGACGTGCTCGTCGAGGCGTACCGGCCGGGGGTCGCCGAACGGCTCGGCTTCGGCCCGGGCGTCTGCCGGGACCACAACCCCCGCCTCGTGTACGCGCGGATGACCGGCTGGGGCCAGGACGGCCCGCTGGCGTCTCGGGCCGGCCACGACATCGACTACATCGCGGTCGCCGGGGCGCTGGAGCCCCTGGGCCGACCCGGCGCCCGCCCACACGCGCCGCTGAACCTGATCGGTGACTTCGCCGGCGGGGGCATGGTGCTTGCCGTGGGGGTCCTGGCGGCACTGCTGGAACGGGAACGCTCGGGCGTCGGCCAGGTCGTCGACGCCGCCATGGTGGACGGATCGGCGCTGCTCACCTCGTTCCTGCACGGGCTGCTGGGCACCGGCCTGTGGGCCGCCTCGCGCGGGCGGAACCTGCTCGACGGAGGAGCACCCTTCTACGACACGTACGCCACCGCCGACGGCGGTTTCATGGCCGTCGGGGCGCTGGAACCGGCCTTCTACGCCGTGCTGCTGGCCGGTCTCGGCCTGGCCGACGAGCCGGACCTGCCCGACCAGTACGACCCGAGCGGCTGGGACGAGCTGCGCAGGCGGTTCACCGAGCGGTTCGCCGAGCGCACCCGGGACGAGTGGACTGCGGTCTTCGCGGACCTGGACGCCTGCGTCGCCCCCGTGCTCACACCGGGCGAGGCGCACCGACACCCGCACAACGCGGCTCGGGGGACGTTCGTCGAGGTCAACGGCGAGATCCAGCCGGCCCCGGCGCCCCGCTTCGACCGTACGCCAACGGGCCCGCCCGCCCCGGCGCCCGATCCGGGGCGTGACGTCGCGCCGGTCGAGGAGATCCTCGCCTCCTGGGACTGATCCACGGCGGACCCCGCGGGGCACCCGAACGGGTGTCGCGTTGGTACCGTCGTGCACCGACTGTCGACTGCGGACGTGGGGGGACGAGCATGGCGAGCGGGATTGATCCGTCCGGCCTGAGCGGCTCGCTCGAAGAGGCGATGCGCCTGCTGAGCCAGGCATCGGGTGCCGTCACGGCTCAGCCGGGTGAGGCCGACGGGCAGCACGACCAGCAGGTGCCGGACGCCGAGCAGATGGTGGGGCGGGGCACCGGCGGTGACGGTCTCGTGGAGGCGGAGGTCGGCGCCTTCGGCGCGCTGCGGACGCTGGTGATCGACCCGAGCCTGTCCCGGGCCGGCACGACCACGATCGCCGAGTACGTCCTGGAGGCGGTCAAGGCGGCGCAGGCCGACGAGCGCGCCCGCCGCGCCGACCTGACGGCCGCGGCCCAGGTCGACAGCACGGCCCTCACCCAGCAGCTCGAACGGGTCTCGCAGGAGGCGTTCCGCGGCTTCCAACAGATGATCGGTGACCTGGACGCGGCCACCCGCCGGATGAATCGTCGCTGAGCCATGTCGGACGGGATTGAGGTGGACGTCGACGCCCTGCACTCGGCCGCGGCGTCGATCGGGACGACCGGCCAGCAGCTCGGCGAGGCGGTGAGCGGCCTCGAGTCGACTGTCAACGGGGCGGGTAGTCCCTGGGGCGCCGACGAGGCGGGGTCGCTCTTCGGGGCGGTGTACGTCGAGGTCCTGACGCATGCGCTCGACGTGTACCGGTCGATGGCCGACCAGTTGTTGGAGGCCGCCGAGAACCTCGACCTCGGTGCCGACGCGCACGAGGCGACAGACCTCGCCAACGCGGAACTCTTCACGAGGATGGAGCTGCCCAGTGGGTATGCAGCTTCCTCCTGAGCTTGCCGAGGCGCTGGGCTGGGTCGGCTTCACCTGGCCGACGGCCGACGAGGAGTTGCTGTTCGAGGCGTCCCAGATGTGGTTCGCGTTCGCCGGCCGGCTGCGGACGTCGGTCGGGGAGGCGCAGGCGGGCGCTGCGCAGGTCGGCACGACCAACCGCGGCGACGACATCCGGGCGTTCGAGCAGGCGTGGCAGGACGAGGAGGGTGCGCCGCGCCGCATGGAGGACGGCGCGCAGGCGGCCGAACTGATCGGCATGGCGTTGCTGGTGATGGCGATCATCACCCTGACGCAGAAGATCATCGTGATCGTCCAGCTGACGATCCTGGTGATCCAGGTGGCGATCGCGTTGGCGGCGGCGGCACCCAGCTTCGGCGCCTCGCTGGCCCAGATCCCCGTATCGATCGGCCTGGCCCGGATGGCGATCCAGCGGGTGATCAAGGAGGTCATCGAGCGGGTCGTCAAGGAGATCATTCCGCAGTTGTTGAAGCGCGCGAAGACGCTGCTGCGCCGCTTCGCCCGCAAGGGGGCGAAACGGGGTGGCCCGAAGGGGCCCCGCGTGCCCGGCCCGCACACCACCCCGCGCTACCCCAACACGAAGAAGATGCTCGACAAGTACCGCAACGAGCATCTACCCGGGGGGCACTTCCCGACTGCCGTGCGCCGGCTCAGTCCCGAGGAGCTGGAACAGCACCGGGTCTTCTTCGACAGCGACGGCGTGCTGCGCAGCGCGCGCAACGGCGAACCGTTCGACACGGCGAGCGCGCAGACCGTGTTCAGCGGAAACGGTCAGGCGATCTTCGTGATGGACCGCAACGGCAACATGTACGCGTCCAACTACCAGAGGGTCGGCGACTTCCACCACTCCACTCTGGGCAACGGGAACCCGGTCGCCGCGGCCGGCGAGCTTGTCGTCAAGGACGGTAGGGTCCAGTACGCCACGGCGCGCAGCGGCCATTACCAGCCCGACCCGAGCCACATGGCCAACCTCGACGCCGAGTTCAAACGCAACGGCGTCAACGGGGTTCCGATTCTGGGCTGGGATGGCGGCCGGATCTTCTAGGGGAGTCGACGAGCATGGGTACGGACAGTTGGAAGGGCCACGTCAACGGGATCCTCTACGGGGTCCAGTTCGACAGGGCGCTCGACGATTCGGTGGTGACCCGGGTCGCCGACGGGGTGGCCGGCGGGCTCTACCCGGGTGGCCGGGCCGAGACGCGGGAGGCGCTGGACCAGGCGCTGCTCTACTCGGGCCCGCTGAACGACCAGGCGGAGACGCACCACAGCGAGGACGACATCCGCGCGTTCTTCCGGCGGCTCTCCGCCGCGCTGGCCGCCCCGTCCGCGCAGAGCTGAGCAGAGCTGATCACGAGGTTCGCGGCACGGCAGCGCCCTGTCGTGACGCGAGCCCGCCGATCGCGCGGGGTGACCGCCTGCGGTAATACCACAAGGGTCCCCGTTTCGCGACTTCCGCACGACCACCGGCATGATCATGGAGCCTGGAAGGGCGACCATGGAGGAGGTGCCTGTGCCGGACGCGGACGAACTCGTCGCCGACGCGCTCGCGGCGGTGCGCGGCACCGACGTACGACAGACCGAACGGCAGCTGGACCGGCTGATGGTCGGCACCGGCGCGGCGGACGGCAACACGGCGGTGGACGCGGCCCTGCGGCGTCGGCTGGTCCGTGGCCTCGGGCAGCTCTGGCCGCGCGGTTGGCAGCCTGTCGACGTGCACCGGATCACCGGGCGGCGGCTCGACGCCCGGGCGGCCCGGCTGGTCCGGGACGCGCTGGCCGCCCAGCGACACGAGCAGGCCGGGCCGGTCCCCGACTGGTGGGACGACCAGCTACGCGGGCTGACCGCCGAGGGCCGGGACGACTACCGCGACCTGCTGGCCGCCTGGACCGCCGCGGAGGGGTTGGACCGGGTCGACGCGCTCCGCGCCGCGGTCGACGTACTCGCGCTTGTGGAGAGCCTGCCACCGATCGCGGTGCTCCGCCCGCCACCAGGCTCGACAGGTGCGGCCGTCCCCCGCGTGGCCGGTTCGGCCCGCAGCGGATCGCCGATGCTGGACCGGGTACGCGCGCTGCTCGCGAAGGCCGAGTCGACAACCTTCCCGGCCGAGGCCGAGGCGCTGACCGGGAAGGCGCAGGAGCTGATCGCGAGGCACAGCATCGACGAGGCGCTGCTGGCCGCCGGGGCGGAGCGCGGCGACCTGCCGGGTGGGGTGCGGCTGGGCACCGAGACCCCGTACGCGGGTGCGAAGGCGCTGCTGGTGCAGGAGGTGGCGGCGGCGAACCGGTGCGAGGCGGTGTGGTCCGACGATCTCGGTTTCACCACCGTGCTGGGGTGGCCGGCGGACCTCGTGGCGGTGGAGCTGCTCTACACCTCGCTGCTGGTACAGGCCACCGCCGCGATGCTGCGCGGGCGCACCGAGCGCCGGCCGGGGTCGGGCCGGCGGACGAAGGTGTGGGACGAGTCCTTCCTCAACGCGTTCGCGCTGCGGATCGGTGAACGACTGCGCGCGGCCACCGAGTCGGCGGACCAGGCGGCCGTCGAGTCGGCGGGGTCGGAGCGGTTGCTGCCGGTGCTCGCCGCGCGCGGCGAGGCGGTCCAGGAGCGGCTGGGCACCCTCTTCCCGGGCGTCACCCGACACCGGCTGAGCGTCCGCGACGCCGAGGGCTGGTCGTCCGGCACCTCGGCCGCCGACCGGGCCGCGCTCGACGTCGCCGGTGGGCGGCAGCCCCGCCAGGTGCCCGGCCGACCGGACCGGCGCTGATCAGCCCGGCGTGGGACCACCGCCGGGGAAGATTTTCTGCGATTTTCTTCGGTACCGGTAGGGAACGGGGTGTCGACTCCGACCCTCCGGTGAGCCGCGCCCCGACCGGGGGCGGCCAGTAACCGAGGAGCGTCGCCGTGAAGTACATGCTGCTGATCTGGAACCGGCCCGGCTTCACCGAGGGGCTGACCGAGGAGGACCGCAACGCCCTGTTCGGCGAGGTCGACGACATCATGAAGGAGCTGACCGAGACCGGCGAGCTGGTTGACGGCCAGGCGCTTGCCGATCCGGCCCAGACACAGACGGTCCGCCGCGTCAACGGCGACACCGAGATCGTCGACGGGCCGTTCATGGAGAGCAAGGAACAGTTCGCCGGCTACCTGACCGTCGACTGCGACAGCCCGCAGCGGGCCGCCGAGATCGCCGCCCGCTGGCCGGACGTGCGCTACGGCGGCGCGATGGAGGTCCGGCCGATCATGGAGCAGGCCGGGACGGAGATGTGACCGAGGACCGGACGGTCGAGGACCTGCTGCGCACGCTCGCGCCGCAGGTCCTCGGCCTGCTGGTCCGCAGGCACGGCCAGTTCGACAGGTGCGAGGACGCGGTGCAGGAGGCGTTGCTCGCGGCCGCGACGCAGTGGCCCGGGCAGGGCGTACCGGACAACCCGCGCGCCTGGTTGCTCACCGTGGCCACCCGCCGGCTCACCGACGAGTGGCGCAGCGAGAGCGCCCGCCGCGACCGGGAGGTGGCGGTGGCGCGGCGCGAGCCGGCGTACGCCCAGGTCGCCCCGGCGGCGGACGCCCCGCCTGCGGTGGCGGACGCCGACGACACTCTCACCCTGCTCTTCCTCTGCTGCCATCCGGCGCTCGCCCCCTCGGCACAGGTAGCGCTCACCCTGCGCGCGGTCGGCGGGCTCAGCACCGCCCAGATCGCCCGGGCGCACCTGCTGCCCGAGGCGACGATGAGCCAGCGGATCCGGCGGGCCAAGCAGCGGATCGAGGCCGCCGGGGCCCGGTTCCTGCTGCCCGGGCCGGGTGAGCGCGGCGAGCGGCTGCGGACGGTGCTCCGGGTGCTCTACCTGATCTTCAACGAGGGGTACACCGCGTCCAGCGGGCCGGACCTGCGACGGGCCGAGCTGACCGGCGAGGCGATCCGGCTGGCCCGCGTCCTGCACGGGCTGCTGCCCGACGACGGTGAGGTGACCGGGCTGCTGGCGCTGATGCTGCTGACCGACGCGCACCGGGCGGCCCGGGTCGGCGAGGACGGCGAGTTGGTGCCGCTGACCGAGCAGGACCGCACCCGCTGGGACGCCGACGCCATCGCGGAGGGAGTCGTCCTGGTCACCGAGGCGCTCACCTGGTCGCCGCCCGGCCCGTACCAGCTCCAGGCGGCAATCGCTGCGGTGCACGCCGAGGCGCCGACGGCGGCCGAGACGGACTGGCCGCAGATCGTGGCGCTCTACCGGCTGCTGGCCCGGATCGCCCCGAACCCGATGGTCACGCTCAACCAGGCGGTGGCGGTGGCCATGGTGAACGGGCCACGGGCCGGGCTCGCCCTGCTCACCGCCCTGGACGCCGACGGGCGTACGGCCGGACACCACCGGCTCGCCGCGGTCCGGGGGCATCTGCTGGAACTGGCCGGCGACTCCGGCGCGGCGCGGGAGGCGTACCTGGCGGCGGCACGCGGCACCACGAGCCTGCCCGAGCAGCGGTACCTGGAGCGGAGAGCCGCCCGACTGGCGGGACAACGATGAGAGACGGGAGTCGAAGGACATGGGCATGGTGCGAAGTCAGCTGTCGATCTCACTCGACGGATACGTGGCGGGGCCGGAGCAGAGTCAGCAGGATCCGCTGGGCCGGGGAGGCATGCGGTTGCACGAGTGGGTCTTCGGCCTGGACACCTGGCGGGCACAGCACGGGTTGACCGGCGGTGAGCGGGGCGTCGACGCGGACGTCGTCGAGGAGATGACCCGGGACATCGGGGCGTACGTGCTGGGTCGGCGGATGTTCGGTGGCGGGGACGGCGACTGGGACGAGAGCTGGCAGGGCTGGTGGGGCGACGACCCGCCGTTCCACACGCCGGTGTTCGTGCTCAGCCACCACCCCCGGGAGCCACTTGTGATGCGGGGTGGCACCGAGTTCCGTTTCGTCACCGACGGGATCGACTCGGCGCTGCGGCAGGCCCGCGAGGCGGCGGGCGACCGCGATGTGGCGATCGGCGGCGGGGCGAGCACGGTTCGGCAGTACCTTGCCGCCGGGCTGGTCGACACGCTGCAACTGCACCTCGTGCCGATCATCCTCGGCGCCGGCGAGCGACTCCTCGACGGCATCGCGCCACGTCTGGAGCAGGTGTCGGTGGTGGCCGGGCCGACAGTCGCGCACCTGACCTATCGGGTCCTGCGCTGATCGACGCTGTGCCGTTGCCGGCCGCCGGGCGGATCTGACCGTCCGACGGCCGGCAGCTCGGTCACACGTCGGGGTCGACTGCCGGGCAGCGGGTGCCCAGGGGCGGCACCACCTGGTCGATCAGGTAGGCGTCGACGGTCGGCCCCACGCACGGGCTCGTGGTGTAACTGCCGTGCCCCCAACCCTCGTAGGTCAGCAGCACGCCGTGCCGGCCCAACTGCCGCGCCACGTTCGTGGCCCAGTTGTACCCGCTGGCCGGGTCGTGCACGGTGGCCGCGATCAGCAGCGGCACGTCGGTACGGACGCGCAGGCGGTGCTGCGGATCGGCGACCGGCGTCGGCGTGCCCAGGCAGGTCACGAGGGCGAACACCGCCGTCGGGTACCGCAGGTCAGGTGCGAGCCGGGCCATCCGGCGCAGGTGTCCGGCGTACTCGCGGTAGTCGCGGACGGGCAGGCTCCAGTCCTGGCAGAAGACCGCGAAGGGGTACGGGGCCACGGCGTCGCCGGTCGACGCGCCGGTCGTCCGTGCGGCGCTCGGGGCGGTCGTCTGTGCGGCGCTCGGGGCGGTCGTCTGTGCGGCCAGCTGGCCGATCCACTCGGCCAGCCCCGGCCACCACCGCGTCTCGTAGAGATCCCGATGTGTGAGCCGGGTCAGCTCGAACGGGGTCAGCACCACCCCGCCCCGTTTCGGGTCGGTCAGCGCCCCGCGCTCGGCCCGCGCGCGCAGCCTCTCCCAGATCGCCCGGAAATCCTGCCCGTGCAGGGCGCACACGCTGGACCTGTCGCACCAGGCGACGAACTCGTCGAACGCGTCCTCCGAGGTGACGGCCTGGGTGTCCAGAAGCGCTCGGGTGCCGAGGCTGTGGTCCATGGCGCCCTCCAGCACCATGGCCCGGACCCTCTCCGGGAACAGCTCCGCGTAGCGCTCACCGAGCAGGGTGCCGTACGAGCTGCCGTGGAAGGTCAACTGCCGCTCGCCGAGCGCGGCCCGGATCGCGTCGAGGTCGCGGGCGGCACTTGTGGTGTCGACGTGGTCGTAGAGGGGCCCGGTGCGGGCGCGGCAGTCGGCCGGCAGCAGCACGTTGCCGGCCAGCGTGGCGTCGAACTGGGCCTGGTCGGCGATCAACTGCGGTTGCCGGGCGAGCAGGTCCCGTGCGCAGAGCACCGGGTTGCTGCCGCCGGTGCCGCGCGGGTCGAAGCTGACGATGTCGAACCGGCGGCGCAGGTCGGCGCTGAACCGGGAGCTGCCGTTCACCACCCGGTCGACCCCGCTGTCGCCCGGCCCGCCGGGACCGAAGACAAGCGCGCCCTCCCGGGTGGCCGGGTTGGCGACCCGGCGGGCCAACGCCAGGTCGAAGCGCTCGCCACGGGGTCGGTTCCAGTCCACGGGCAGCGACAGGGTGCCGCACTCGGCGCTGGCGTCGGTGGCGCAGGGCCGCCACGTGATCGTCGGGGCGGGCCGCGCAGCGGGCTGTGCTCGGGCGGCGGCCGGACTCGCCGGGGTCAGGCCGGCGGCCGTGAGGGCCAGGGCGACCGCCCAGCCGACTGCGGATTTGCGTACGCGCAGCATGAGGTGTTGTCCTCTCCTCGAAGGAGCGTTGCCTGTGAAACTCGCCCAGCGGGCGAGGTGATGCTGCTTCCACCCGGGCCGTCGAGTGGCCGCTCGACGGCCCGGGGCCTTCGTCCGGGGCGGGGTCAGTCGACGTCGCGCAGGACGCGTTCGAGCGTGGTCATGCGGGTCTCCATCCCGCCCAGCCGCCCGTCCATCGCGGCGAGCAGGCGGGCGTTCTCCGCCTGGGACTGGGCGGCCGTCTCGGCGATCCGGCGGTAGTCGTCCGCGCGGGCCGCCTCGTACCGGGCCCGCCGGGTCTTGGCGAACTGCACGACGGTCACCGTGACCACGCTGATCAGGAAACCGAAGATGCCGATCGCCCCGACCACCTCGGTCCAGTCGTGCTCGCTCATCGGTCCGCTCCGGACTGCTCGGCCGAGTCGGGCACGGTAAGCGTCTGGACCGCCGCCGCGATGACCTCGGGGGTGAGTGTGAGCACGAACGGCTCCACCTCGTAGTAGTTCATGGCCTTCCCGTCCTCCGACAACTCCAGGCGGGCGGTGACCAGCCCGGCCGCCGCCAGCTTCCGTAGGTGGACCTGCAACAGCGCCCGGCTGATGCCCAGTTGCCGGGCCAGCCCGCTGACATAGGCACGCTCGCGGGCCAGCGCGGCGACGACCCGCAGCCGGTGCGGGTTGGCCAGGGTGGCAAGCACCCGGACCAGGTCGTCGCCGGTCGGCGGTGGAGCGGCACTCATAACCAGCCCTTGCACATGCCAACAGAAGTTAGCAGGTAATGCCGCGCCGCGGTGCGGTCGGAGAGCGGGATCAGGGGGATCTCAGGGTCACAGGCGAGGCCGGACACGCAGAACGCCGGGCCGGTGAAGATCACCGGCCCGGCGTTCGGAAATGTCGTACGTCAGCTCTTGAAGGCGTCCTTGATCTTCTCGCCGGCCTGCTTGAGCTTGGCCGTGGACTGGTCAGCGCGACCCTCGGCCTCGAGCTGCTCGTTGTCGGTGGCCCGACCGGCGCCTTCCTTCAGCTTGCCGGTCGCGTCCTCGGTGGCGTTGTTGATCTTGTCGTCGAATCCCATAGCCAACCTCCATTGCAAGCGTCTCTACGACACCAGAGGTACCCCCGCCGTCGCCGGTCCAACCATCGCCGTCGTCACATTCCGCGATCGGTGGCCGAACGGAACCGCCGCAGCCGCAGACTGTTGGCCACCACGAAGACCGACGACAGCGCCATCGTGGCACCGGCGATCATGGGGTTGAGCAGCCCGGCGGCTGCCAGCGGCAGGGCCGCCACGTTGTAGCCGAAGGCCCAGAAAAGGTTGCCCCGGATGATCCCCAAGGTGCGCCGGGACAGCCGGATGGCGTCCACCGCCGCGTCCAGGTCGCCCCGGACGAGTGTGAGATCGGACGCCTCGATGGCCACGTCGGCGCCGGTACCCATGGCCAGGCCCAGGTCGGCCTGGGCCAGCGCCGGGGCGTCGTTCACCCCGTCCCCCACCATCGCCACCGACCGCCCCTGCGCCTGCAGCCGCCGGACGACGTCGACCTTGCCCGCGGGCAGCACCTCGGCGATCACCTCGTCGATGCCCACCTCGGCGGCGACCGCCCCGGCCACGGTGGAGTTGTCCCCGGTCAGCAGGACCGGGGTGAGCCCGAGCGCGCGCAGCCGGGCCACTGCCGTCCGGCTGGTGGGCCGGACCACGTCGGCGACCGCGAGCACGCCCCGCGCCCGTCCGTCCCAGCCGGCGACGATCGCCGTACGCCCGGCGGCCTCCGCGTCACGCACGGCCAGGTCGACCTCCGGCGGTACGTCGAAACCGCGCTCCCGCAGCAGCCGGGACCGGCCGACCAGCACGGCCCGCCCGTCGACGGCGCCGGTGACGCCAAGCCCTTCGAGGTTGGCGAAGCCTGTCACCGGAGGCAGCGCTCCGGCCTCGGCGGCGCCCGCGGCGACGGCCCGGGCGATCGGGTGCTCGGAGGCGGCCTCCACGGCCCCGGCGAGCCGGAGCAGCTCGTCGCGGGCCGCGCCGCTCGCCGGCACGGCGTCCACAAACGTCATGCGGCCGGTCGTCACGGTGCCGGTCTTGTCCAGCACGACGGTGTCGACGCGTCGTGTCGACTCCAGCACCTCCGGTCCCTTGATCAGCACGCCGAGCTGGGCGCCGCGACCGGTGCCGACCAGCAGCGCGGTAGGCGTGGCCAGACCGAGAGCACACGGGCAGGCGATGATCAGCACGGCCACGGCGGCGGTGAACGCGGCGGTCGGCCCGGCGCCGGTGCCGAGCCACCAGCCGAGGGTGCCCACCGCGAGGGTGATGACGATCGGCACGAAGACGCCGGAGATCCGGTCGGCGAGCCGCTGCACGGCGGCCTTGCCGCTCTGCGCCTGCTCGACGAGGTCGGCCATCCGGGCGAGCTGGGTGTCGCCGCCGACCCGGGTGGCGGTGACGACCAGCCGGCCGCCCGCGTTGATCGTGGCGCCGACCACGCCGTCGCCCGGCCCGACCTCGACAGGCACCGACTCGCCGGTCAGCATGCTTGCATCGACGGCTGAGGTGCCCTCGTCGACCACCCCGTCGGTGGCGATCTTCTCGCCGGGGCGGACCACGAACCGGTCACCGACGGCGAGCCGGTCCACCGGGATCCGCGTCTCCACCCCGTCGCGCAGCACCGCCACGTCCCGGGCGCCCAGTTCGAGGAGGGCGCGCAGCGCCGCCCCCGCGGTCCGCTTGGACCGGGCCTCGAAGTAGCGGCCCGCCAGGATGAACACCGTCACCCCCGCGGCCGCCTCCAGGTAGATGGTGCCGGCGCCGTCGCCACGGCTGATGTCGAAACGGAACGGGTGCGTCATCCCGGGCATCCCGGCGTCACCGAGGAAGAGCGCCCAGAGCGACCAGCCGAACGCGGCCAGGGTGCCCAGCGAGACCAGGGTGTCCATGGTCGCGGCGCCGTGCCGCAGGTTGGTCCAGGCGGCCCGGTGGAACGGCAGCCCGCCCCAGACCACCACCGGGGCCGTGAGGGTGAGCGACAGCCACTGCCAGTAGTCGAACTGCCACGGCGGCACCATGGCCAGCAGGACCACCGGCACGCTGAGCGCCACCGACACCCACAGACGGGTACGCGGACCCCGCAGCGGGTCGACCGGCTGCTCGGTCGCCGGTGGGGCCGGCAGGGCCGCCGTGTAGCCGGTCTTCTCCACAGTGCCGATCAGGTCGTCCGGGGTGACACCGTCGGCGTACCGGACGGTGGCCTTCTCGGTGGCGTAGTTGACGGTGGCGCTCACCCCGTCCATCCGGTTCAGCTTCTTCTCGATCCGGGCGGCACAGGCGGCGCAGGTCATCCCCCCGATGGCAAGCTCGATCCGGTTCGGCGCCTCGGGCAGTGGTCTGCTGGTGGTGGTCATCGTCTGGTCCCGTCAGTTGTGCCCGTGGCCGGGGGTGCCGTGCTCGGCGCTGCCGGTCGGGGCCGGTCCACGCGGGGTGGGGTCGCCGCTCCCGGTCGCGGCAGCGTCGGCGACGACAGTGAACTCGGCGGTGTGCACCCGACCGCCGTGCCGGAAGTCGAGGTAGAGCCGGTAGCTGCCGGCCGACGGCACCTCGGCGAGGAAGGTCACTTCCGGCCCCGGCCGGGTGCGCCCGTCGCCTGGTGTTCCGTCCGGGTGTACGTGCAGGTACGCCAGATCGCCCCGGCGCAGCGCCACCAGGTGCCCGTACGCCCCCAGGTAGGGCTCCAGGTCGGTGACCGGCTGCCCGTCGCGGCTGACGGTCAGGGTGAGTGACGAGGTGCGGCCGGGCTGTGGCACTCCGGCCAGGGTGACTGTGTAGCCGTCGACAGTGGTGCTGGTCGCCGGGGCGGGCAGCGGCCGTTCGGTCAGCTCACCGGGGACTGTCACGTCCACCCCGAGGGTCAGCGGCTCGCCCCCGGTGGGTGTGAAGTCGGCGAACGCCCGCCACTGCCCGGGGCCGGCCAGCGGGGTGTCGACCCGCCAGGTGCCGTCCGGGGCCAGCTCGGGGTGCACGTGGCGGAAGCCGGACAGGTCCCGGCGGGCGACGATCAGGTGCATCAGCTTGTCGTGCGCCACGTCGTACCTGGTCACCGGGCGGCCGGCCGGTCCAGCGATCCGGAAGGCGAACTCGCCGACCGGGGCGGCCACCGGAACGAGTGTGTAGCCCCGGTCGGAGACGAGCAGGCCGCCGGGAAGCCTGTCGGTCACCTCGTCGTGCGCGGCGGGGCCCGGGGTGTGGGCAGCGGCGCCGTCGGGTCGGCTGTGGGCGGCCGGGTCGGCCGGGTCGACCACCCGGCCGATCCCGTACGCCGCTCCGAAGACCGCCGCGAGACCGAGGGCGAACCCGCCCAGTCTGGTCACCGTGTTCATCCCGGGCCTCCCGCTCACGCCTCGACGAGGTCGTAACCGGCCTCGTCGACCGCGGCCCGGACGGACTCGGTGGCCACGGGCTGGTCGCTGGTGACGGTGACCCGACCGGTGGCGAGATCCACCTGCACGTCGCGCACCCCGGTGATGGCGCCCACCTCGGCGCTGACCGCGCTGACGCAGTGCCCGCAGGTCATGCCCCGCACCTCGTACGTCGTGTCGACCATCGAACCTCTCCCTTCGCCAGACCCGAGCCTATACCCCCCAGGGGTAATGCTCGGGCGGACTCCTGCGCTGCCTCGTACCGGTACCCGGTGGGGGTATCCCACACGACGGACGTTACCATACCCCCCAGGGGTACGCTATCCTCGTCGCCATGACCACACCCACGCCGATCCGCGGGTACACCGCCAGCAAGGACCAACTGCTCGCGCGGCTCCGTCGCGTCGAGGGGCAGGTCCGGGGCATCGAGAAGATGGTCGACGAGGACCGCTACTGCATCGACGTGCTCACCCAGATCTCCGCGATCCAGGCCGCACTCGACAAGGTGGCCCTGGGCCTGCTCGACGGGCACGCCCGGCACTGCATGCACGAGGGGGCGGCCGAGGGCCGGGCCGACGAGATGGCCACCGAGATGATGGCGGCCGTCGGTCGACTCATGAAGCGGGGCTGAGCCGACAGACGAGTCCGGCTCCCGACGTGACTACCATCTCCGACGATGGCTCACCGGACCCCGCCACGCAGTCCGGCACCGGCACCGCCACGGCGCGGCGCCGGCACCTACCCGCCGGGCCGACCGGTCACTGTCCGTGACCGTTGGGTAGTCAACCAGCCATCCGATGCGCTCGTCACCGCGTTCGTCAGGCGGAGGTGAACCGCCTGGCCCGTCGGCACGTACCCCGCACCGGATCGTTGGGAGTCTCGCATTGGGTTCCGACCACAGCCGTTCCGCTCGTCCCGCCCCGCCCCGGGTACGACGGATCCTCGTCGCGACGGTGGTGCCGCTCTTCGTGGCCACCGTCGTCGCCGTGGTGCTCTGGCCACGGGACGGGGTGCCGCAGGCCGGCGGTGGCACCGACGCGCCGCGCCACCACGGCCGGTGGCCCGTGTGGTGACCGAACCCTGCCCACCGTCGGCCGACCCGGAGGGCACGCCGGCCACCGGACCGTGCGGAACCGTGGACGTACGGATCGAGGACGGGCGCAGCTCAGGCCAGCAGGTGCGGACGCCCGTTCCCGCCGGGCCCGGCGCGCCGCGGGTCGAGGTCGGCGACGAGGTCGTCCTGGTCGCGCTGACCGACCCGACCGATCCCGCCGTCAACAGCGGGAACATCGCCGAGCACCAGCGCGGCACGCCGCCCCCGCGCGGACCGGACGGAGGCACTGGCCGCCCTCAGCTCCCCGCCAACGGGTCGGCCCGACGGGCTCGACCGCGAGCGGAGCACACCCCATCCACCGCCACCGACAGGTGGCCAGAGCCGAACAGGAGCACGGATACGGCATGGTGACACTCCTCAGCGTGACCGGATCGGGCACCCGCCCTGAGAACCGCGTCACTGGTCACTCAACGCCATGGCGAAATGACGCTTTTAGTCGGCATCAGGACGTAGCTCAGGCGGTGGACTCTCGGGTAACCTCGCTGCCGGTCACCGACGAAGGCGCGCAGCGGCGCCTGCGGTGCCACCGCCCAATCGCCAACCGGCGAGCCGGGGACCCAGGTATGTGGGGTGAATCCGCGTCAGCGGTAGGGGCCACTTCCGCCCCGAACCCGTCAGCTAACCCGGTCGGCGGTCGACGGAAGGGAACATTGTGACGGCACCCCTACGCCGCTGGTTGACACCCGTGGTGGCCGTGCTCGCCGCGCTGACCGTGTTCGCCGGACCCCTCCCGGCCCACGCCGCCCCGACGACCCCCACACCGTCCGGGCACGAGCAGGAGGACGAGCCCAAGCTGCTCGACGACGTGATCGAGCAGACCAACCGGGACTACGTGGCGGCCAAGTCCAAGCTGGACAAGTCCAAGAAGCGGCAGCTCGAGCTGGCGCTGGAGGTCGACCGGGCCAAGGCCGACCTGGCGGCGCTGGAACCGCAGGTCGCGCAGATCGCCGCCCAGTCGTACCGGACCGGACGGATCGGCGCGATCGCGATGCTGCTGGAGAGCGACGCCCCGGACTCGTTCGTCCGACGGGCCGCGGCGCTCGACGAGATGAACATGGTCAACGAGAAGAAGCTCGCCGAGGTCAACGCGGTAAAGGCCCGCGCGGAGCAGGCCAAGCTGGCCCTCGACGCGGAGGTCCGCGAGCAGCAGAAGCAGACCGCCCTGATGGCGAAGGACAAGCGCGACGCGGAGAAGTCGCTCGCACTGGTCGGTGGTCAGGGTTTCACCGGCGGCCTGGTGGACGCCACCTCCCCTGTCGCCCGGATCGGCCCGGGTCGCACCGCCGACGGTGACTGGAAGCCGCAGTCGTGCAGCGAGAAGGACCCCACCACCTCCGGTTGCGTCACGCCGCGCACCCTGCACGCCTACAAGGAGGTCAAGCGGGCCGGGTTCAACCGGTTCGTCGGCTGCCACCGCAACGGTGGCCCGTACGAGCACCCGAAGGGCCGCGCCTGTGACTGGTCGTTGCAGAAGAGCGGCTTCAGCCCGTGGCACAACAACGACACCCGCATGTACGGCAACAACGTCGCCGCGTTCCTCATCCGCAACGCCGACCGCCTCGGCATCTACTACGTGATCTGGAACCGGCAGATCTGGTTCCCGGCGACCGGCTGGAAGTCGTACAGCGGGCCGTCGAACCACACCGACCACGTGCACATGTCGCTGCTCTGACCCGGCAGTCAGGAGTCCGAGGGCCGTCCCGCATCCGGCGGGGCGGCCCTCGTCGTGTCCGGCGGCGGAGCGTCAGGCGGCGGCGGAAGCTGCCGGGTCGTCCGAGGCGCCGGGCGCGTCGAACGTCGCAGCACCCGACGGTACGGGGGTCACCGGGCGCACCACACCGGCGGCGAGCCGGTACGACATGCCCACCACCGCACACCGCCCCTGCGCCACCTCGTCCGCCAGCACGGGCGACTGCGCGAGCAGCGTTTCGACTGTCTGCGCGATGTGGATGTCGACGATGCCGTCGATGTCGGCGACGCCCTCGGCCGTGGCCCGCCGCAGGCTGGGCAGCACCGCGTCGACCACCGCGGGAAGGTGCCCGGGAGGCGCGATGCCGGTGGCGGCGGCCTCGCGGGCGGCCTGCACGGCGCCGCACGAGTCGTGGCCGAGCACCACCACAAGCGGGGTGCCGAGCACGGTCACCGCGTACTCCACGCTGCCCAGCACCTCCGGGCCGGCGGTGTGCCCGGCCGTGCGGACGACGAAGAGATCACCAAGCCCCCGATCGAAGATGATCTCGGCGGCCAACCGGGAGTCGGAGCAGCCCACGATCACCGCGAACGGGTGCTGCCCGTCGGCCACGGCGGCCCGGTGCCCGGCGTCCTGGTTGGGATGGCGCGGCGCTCCGCCGACGAAGCGGCGGTTGCCGGCGGCCAGCTCGGCGAAGGCTCGGGCCGGCTCGGTAGACATCGGCGCTCGATCGGCGGCCCGCTGCGGGCCCGGCTGCGCGCCAGGCGTACCGGGACGGCTCATTACCGCACCTCGTCTCTAGGCGTTTGACCTGCTCAACAGGCTTTTCAGCCGGGCCGGCGGTGGGCGCTGGCTCGGGCTCCACGGTCACACGCACCGCAAGATGCGTCAAGGTATGCGTGATTTAGATTTCATACGTAGAACCCGAAACGATCTCGGCCACCGGGGCCGGCCGGCCGGTCGGCACCTGGCTCGACACACCGGCGGCATAGGGTGGGGCGGACAACCGGAGAGGCGGCGCCACGATGGCGAGCGCGGCGACGGCCGGAGGCGGCCGGAACTGGACGTTCCTGACCAACCATGGGCATGTGCTGCTGGCCATCGCTCGCGACCCCACCGCTCGACTACGTGACGTGGCGGCCGAGGTGGGCGTCACCGAACGGGCCGCCCAGGCCATCGTCGCCGACCTGGAGGCCGGCGGTTACCTGCACCGCACCCGGGTGGGCCGCCGCAACGAGTACACCCTGAACCCGGCCGGCCGGTTCCGGCACCCCGCCGAGGCCGACCGCCAGGTCGGTGCCCTCCTCGCGCTCTTCGCCGACGCACCCGTCGACGACGTCACGTCCCGACCCTGACCGCGACCTCGCGGCAGCGCTGAACGTCGACGGCCGTGCCGGCCCCGAACGGCGTCCCCGTTCCCCGCCGGAGTGGCGTCCCCCGCCATAGCGGCGTCGGTGGGCCGCTGCCCGGCGCGGCGCAGCGGTAATCTCTGCGGGTGCGCGAATGCCTGCCGCCGAGCGCGACCGAGCCGTCCCGCCGTGCCGTCCGAGCCGTCCTCAGTGGAACGCTTGCGGCCCTGCTCGGCGCCGCCCTGGTGGTCCCCTCCACCCCGGCGGTCGCGGCGGCGCCCACCTGCGGCCCGGCCGGCGAGGACGGCCTGGTCCAGATGCCGTGGGCACTGCGCAGGGTGGATCCGGCCGCGGCGTGGCCGCTCTCCCGGGGAGCCGGGGTGACGGTTGCGGTCATCGACTCCGGAGTCTCCGCAATCCACCCGGCCCTGAAGGGTCAGGTGCTCGAGGGGCGCGACTTCAACAACCTGCCGGCCAACCGGGGTCAGTGCGACCTGGCCGGCCACGGCACGATGGTCGCCGGCATCATCGCCGGCAAGGATGGCACCGGGGTGCCGTTCAGCGGTGTCGCCCCGGCGGCGCGCATCCTTCCCATCCGGGTCCTGCCGGACGCCAAGGGCACCAACGACGAGGCGCTGCCCGGGCAGATCGCCGCAGCCATCGACTGGGCTGTCGACAACGGCGCCGACGTGATCAACCTGTCCCTGGTGACCCTGCCCCGCCCCGAACTGGCACGGGCCGTCGAACGCGCCCTCGCCAAGCGGGTGGTGCTGGTCGCCGCCGCCGGCAACCGGCAGGAGACCCAGGAGGACAGGCCCGCCTACCCGGCGGCGTACCCCGGGGTGATCGCCGTCGGTGGCGTGGACGAGCAGGGCGGGCACGTGGGCACCTCGGTCAGCGGCACCTTCGTCGACGTCGCCGCACCGGGACTGAACATCGTCGGCCCGGCGCCGGGTGGATCCGGCTACCGCGCCGAGCCGACGGGCGGCACCAGCTTCGCCGCCGCGTACGTCTCAGGGGTGGCGGCGCTGGTTCGGGCCGCCTACCCGGATCTCACCCCGGAGCAGGTCGGCGACCGGCTGGAGCGGACGGCGGACAACCCGCCGCAGGGGCGCAACGCCGAAGTCGGCTACGGCGTGGTCAACCCGTACCGGGCGGTGTCGAGCCTGCTGGGCGCCCGCACCAACCCGCCGGTCGGCAGGCTCGCCGCACCCGCCCCTCCCGTCGACCCGCTGAGCTGGCAGCGCACAGTCGCGATCTGGGCCGCCGCGGTGGGAGCCCTGCTCGCCGTACTGCTGCTGATCACACGCCCGATCATGGCGCGCGGCCGCCGACGCGGCTGGCGCCCGGGCCGCCGTACCGACGAACCGGTCACCGGCTGACCGCCGGCGCGCGCCCACGGCGACGGCCCACAGCACCAGGCTGATTCACGGCGCGGACACGCGACACGGCCCGGGCCGGCAGCACGGCGCTGACCCGACGCACGGCCCTGCCGGGTGGCCCGGCGATGCGGCCGTGGCGCGGCGGGTGCGGCCGTGGCGCGGCGGGTGCGGCCGTGGAATGCGCCACGGCGCTGCTGCTCGCGAACCGCAGCAGCGCCGTGGCGCGAAAGCTCAGCGCAGGATGCCGGAGGTGCCGCCGCCGTCCGCGCCCCACACGTCCTCGTCCTCCTCCAGCCAGGTGTTGCGGGCGGTGTCCTCCTCGCCGTAGCCGGCGCCGCCGCCCGCCCCGGCCACGCCACCGGCGCCCCGAGCACCCGCACCCCGGCCGGCACCCGCCGCGCCGCGCCCGGCGCCGCCCCGGCCGGCGCCGCCGCCACCGGCGGCGCCACCCATGCCGGGGGCCATGCCGCCGCCCAGCTTGCCGCCGGCACCGAGTCGACCACCGGCGCCCCGGCCACCGCCGCGACCGGCACCCGCCGCGCCGCCACCCATCATCGGGCCCATGCCCGGGGAGACCGCCCGGCCGAGCGCGCCGCCACCCGCGAGTGCGCCGGCGCTGCCCGCGCCGCCGCCGCTGCCGAGACCACCGGACGAGCCCAGGCCGCCGCCGCCTCCGAGGCCGGAGCCAAGGCCGGGCGAACCGCCGCCGCCCGCACCCGCGAGGCCGCTGCTGAACTCGTCGCCCGCGCCGCCGACGCCCGGGACGCCACCGGTGCCCGGATAGTTACCCGTGCCCGAGTCGTACCCGCCGGAGAGATCCGGGTGGGCGCCTGAGCCGCTGGGCAGGTTGCCGGTGTCCGGCATGGCGGTGGCACCGATCGAGGGCTTCGCACCCAGGTCGCCGGCGGATGGACCGCCGCCGAGCTTCGGCACTCCACCGCCCCCGCCCCCACCGCCACCACCATTGTCCAATTTGGGAATCTGGTTGGTCGGGTCACCCGTGCCGATGTTTCCGGCCTCACCCGGGTGGCCGGGCGCGAGGGCCTGGTAGTCGTCGCTCACCTGCTGGAAGACCCTGGCGGCGTCCTCGGACTGGTCGTTGATCCAGTCGGCGATCGCGGTCACCGGGTCGAACCAGCCCAGGAAGTCCGGCGAGACCTTCGCCTCGAAGAAGCCGACCCCGAGGGTCAGCTTGGCGTTGCGCGCCTCCAGGACGTCGTTGACGCAGGTCGCCGGGATCGGGAAGTCCCGCTGGGCCACGGTGAGCTTGTCGGCGGCGTCCTTGAGCGACTGGACGATGCCGTTGCCCTTCTCCGTGTCCGCCACGATCTGCCCGGTGTCCTTGGAGATCTGCTCGACGTGACCCTTGAACGCCTCGTACGCCGGGCCCTTCCAGGTCGTACCCAGGTCCTTGATGTTGGTGTCGAGGCTCTGCTTGACGTTGTTCAGATTCTTGATCAGCTGTTCCCAGCCGAGGGCGGCGCTTGTCACGTCCCCCGGCCGGCCGTCGATGACGACCTTCTGGCACATCTCTTCCCAGCTCAGGCCCATCTGCCGTCCTCCCCCGTCCTAGCGACCGTCGCCGTTGCCGGCCACGTCGCCGAAGACACGCTGCATGTCGGCGGCGGACATCCTGTTCTGTTCCTCCGCCGTCTCGTAGTTCTGCTTGACCTGGCGCAGCGCCTCCGCCGCGTCGTACAGGTTCTGCGAGAGCTTCCGGACACCGGACTCGGTGCCCTGGTAGAGCCCCTGGTGCTTGGCGGCCAACCGGGCTGCCCAGTCGAACCCGCCGAGCGGGCTCGGCTGCCCGCCGGCTCCGCCAGCCACGCCGCTGGTCGCGCCACCCATCAGATCCTGGATGTCGACCATGTCGTAGGAGAGCTTGTTCAGGTACGCCGCGTGGGTCTCCAGCCAGGTGATGGCCGAGTCCAGGCTGGTCGCGTCCCACTCCGTCTTGACTCCGGCCTCGCCGGGCGCGGTGACCAGGCCCTTCGGCGTCTCGGCGTGGTTGACGTTGTCGATGTCCAGGCCGGTGATGGCCAGACCCGACGTCGGAAACCCGCCCACCGGCACCGGGATGTAGAGGTCGTCGTTCTCGTACCGTGCCGGCTGGCTGGTCCTGTCGTCCGTCATCGGTCCCCTCCCCGAAACCCTGACTGGTGGTCTGCGCTCACTTTTGCTGCTGCTGCTGCGGGCCGGGTGGCGGTGACGCCGAGCCCGGCCAGCCGGACGCGCCCGGCGGTGGCGCCGGAGCGGTCGGCGCCGGCGGATGGCCCTGCGCGGGATAGCTGGGCGGCGGGTATCCGGGCCCAGGCTGGCCCGGCGGCGGGCCGTACCCGGCCGGTGTCGGCGGGGTCGCGGGCCAGCCGGGCGGCGGCGTGCCTGGTGCGCCGGGGTACGGGCTTCCGGCCGGCGGAGAGCGCCGCTTACGGCGTCGCAGCACCACCAGCAGGACGATCAGCGCGATGATCGGTACGCCCAGGCAGAGCGCCACCTGGACGATGGCGCCGGCCTTGTTCGTCACTCCGAACTCAACCGCCGGGCCGTCGTCGTCGCCCGGCCGGGCGACACCGCCGGGGCGGGTCGGGCCGGCCGCCGCGCTTTCCAGCAGCGGGTTCGCCGTCACGGGCGGTACCGACCGGGTCAGCGCGGCCAGCAGATCGACCGTGCCGAAGCCGAACTGCGGGTCACGGCCGGGCGGGCCGGCGTCGCGAGCGGTCTTGATCAGCCGGTTGATGACGTTGGCCGCGTCGAGCTTCGGATACTCGGAACGGATCAGCGCCACCACCCCGGAGATGATGGCGGCCGCCGAACTGGTGCCGCTGCCCAGCGAGTAGCCGTTCGGTGAGACCGCCTTGGGCACCGGACCGATGATGCTGTCCATCGGACCAGCGATGACGGCCTCCGGGCCCTGCACCGAGCCGGCGAAGAAGCCGCCCCGCTTGTCCAGCCCCGTGACGGCGACGACCCCGGGGATGTTGGCCGGGTAGCTGACCTGCCGGTCGCCGTCCTCGATGTTGCCGGCGGCGGCCACCACCACGGCATTCTTGCCGAGGGCGTAGTTGATCGCATCCACCACACCGGGCGCCGCCGCGGTATTGGTGCTGCTGCGGAGCGAGAGGTTGATGACGTCGGCACCGGCATCTGCCGCCCACCGGACACCCATCGCCACGTCGTCGTCATTGAATCGATCACTCATCGAAACCGGGAGGATCTTGGCGGCCGGTGCGATGCCCAACTCGTGCATCGCGCCACCGCCGCGGGCGGCGACGATACCCGACATCCGAGTGCCATGCCCCTTCACCGGATCGTCGTCACGCCGGCCGTCCCGCGCGGCCGCGGCGGTGGTGCCGTGCCCCGCCAGCACCTGCCCGCGCAGGTCGGGATGGCTGGCCTCCACACCCGTGTCGACGACGGCGACCACGACACCCGCACCCTTGGTGATCTTGTGGGCCGCGGGGACCTTGAGGTAGTCCAGGTACCACTGAAGGCCACGGACGGTGTCAGCGGCCTGAGCCGGCGCCGGCGCGACAGTCACCGCGGGGGCCAGCGCGGCGCACAACGCCAGCGCGGCCGCGGCCACGGCCCGTGTCGATCGGAAAGGCTTCCCCGTACGCATCGCTCTCCCAGAACCTGTGCCGACGCCAACACAATGCGGCTCCGGCCCGGTCGAGCCGGACCGGAGCCGCATCGGCGATTGTCTCAGCCCCACACCTTCGAGTTGCTCATCTCGGTGGAGACGTAGTTCTCGCGGGCGATGCCGACGGCACCACCGATCTCGTTCAGGATCCGGTTGATGTCCCGAACCGAGGAGTCCCACTTCGCCTGGTGCTGCTCGTAGGCGGTGCGGTCCTCGCCCTCCCACTCGAGCTTGGACAGCATCGACCGCAGCGTGTCCAGCTTCTCGTCGATGGTCTTCGAGATCGCCTGCATCTGCTGGTTGCTGCTCTCGAGGACCGCGTAGTCAACCTTGATCGTCACGACTTCCTCCTCTGCTGGCTACGGATCACGGGTTGAGAGCAGAGTGGAACTTGTCCAGCATCTGCTGCTGCTCCTCGTCGTTGACCTGGTGCGTCGTACCCGACTTGTCGAGCAGGTCCGCGATGCTGTCCATCGCGGTCAGCAGGTTGTTGGTGTCCTCGCTCCACCGCTGCATGAGCGACTGGAACCCCGTGGACGCCTGACCCTTCCACGCCATGGCCAGGTCGTCGACTACGTTCCACAGCTTCTTCAGCTCGCCGTCGACCTCGCTGCGCGTGGACCGCACGTCACTCGCGGCGGTATGCAGAGTCGCAGCTTCGACCTCGAACGCCATGCTTCACACCCTTCCGTCATGTTGTGGCGGCGGCTTTGCCGCGCCCCTCCCCCGCGGCAAGGCAGCAACACCCCACCGACGGACACTCCAAGTGAGACCGTAGCGGAATCCGTCCAGCGGCCGCAGCCCTGACCGGCAGGTTCGATGGATGGCGATGAATCACGTCGTTTGTGCGACCCGGTCGGACGGGAATCCGACCCGCGCAGACCCCACAGCGCCACAGTCGATCCTGGACGGCCCAGTCCCGCGCGGGCCTGGCCCGAAGGCTCGGTCAGGCCGGCTCGGACCAGGCGGTCTGGATCAACTGCTGACCGTCGCGCCGGCGGACGAGCGTGCCCCGACCGGGTGGCTGCGGGCTCGGACGCAGCGTGCCGAAGACCGCGCCCTCCTCCCGGTTGCCGGACATCAGCAGGCCGGGTGAGTCCAGTTCGCGCAGCCGTTGCAGCACCGGCTCGTAGAGCGCCCGGGACACCCCGCCGACCCGACGCGCGACGATCAGGTGCAGACCGATGTCCCGGGCCTGCGGCAGCAGCTCGTGCAGCGCGCTCAACGGGTTGCTGCCACCGGACGCCACCAGGTCGTAGTCGTCCACCAGGAGGTACAGGTCCGGGCCCTTCCACCAGCTGCGGTCCCGCAGCTGCGCGGTCGTCACGTCCGGGCCGGGCAGCCGGTTGGACAGCGCGCTGCGGATCGAGCCGAGCCCCTGCGCGAACGCCTGGTTGGACGGCGCGTAGTCGAGCAGGTGATCGCCCTCCACCGCGCCCAACAGCCCACGTCGGTAGTCGGCGATCACCAGCCGCGCCTGGGCCGGCGTGTACCGCTCGGTGATCCCCCGGGCGATCAGCCGTAGCAGATTGGTCTTGCCGCACTCGGCGTCGCCGAAGACCGTCAGGTGCGGCTCGTTGGCCAGGTCAAGGTAGACAGGCGCGAGCGCCGACTCGTTGACGCCGATCGGCAGGCCGGGCGCCGACCGGTCGATGATCCGGGCCAGCTCGGACACCGGCAGCCGGCGCGGCAGCAGCCGCACCTTCGGCGCCGGACGCCCCGGCCAGTTCGCGGCCACGTGCCCGGCCAACGCGACGGACGCCTCGCTCAGGTCCTCGATGTCGCGCCGACCGTCGATCCGCGAGATCGCGGTGAGGAAGTGCAGCTTGTCCCGGGTCAGGCCCCGACCGGGCGACTTCTCCGGCACGTTCATCGCCGAGCGCCTGTCGATCTCGGACTCGGCCGCGTCGCCCAGGCGCAACTCCAGCTTGGTGCCGAGCAGATCGCGCATGTTGATCCGGATTTCCGCCCAACGCACCGCCGTGAGCACCACGTGCACCCCGAAGCCGAGACCCCGGTTGGCGAGCGTCGTGATGGTCTGCTCCAGCTCCTCGTAGTCCTGGCGCAGGGTGTTCCAGCCGTCGACCACCAGGAACACGTCACCGAACGGGTCGTCGGCGAACTCGCCGGCGGCCCGGCGGCGGCGGTAGCTGGCCACCGAGTCGATGCCGTGCTGGGCGAAGCGCGTCTCCCGCTCGTCCAGCACCGCGACCACCTCGGCCACCGTGCGCCGCACCGCCTCGACGTCGCGCCGGCCGGCCACCCCGGCCATGTGCGGCAGGCGCTCCAGGCTGCGCAGCGCCCCGCCGCCGAAGTCCAGGCAGAAGAACTGCACCTCACGCGGCGTGTGGGTGAGCGCCAGCGAGGCCAGTAGCGACCGCAGCATGGTGCTCTTGCCGCTGAGCGAGCGACCGACGATGACCACGTTGCCGCCGGCCCCGGCCAGCTCGACCATCATCGGGTCGCGGCGCTGCTCGTACGGGCGGTCCACGACGCCGACCGGCACCGTGAGGCGACCCCGACCCGGCCAGGAGGCAGTGCACAGCCCGTAGGTGGGGTCGACGGCAAGCGGACCGAGCAGCTCGCCCAGGCCCGGGGGATCCGCAAGCGGAGGCAGCCACACCTGGTGCGCGGGCCGTCCCCGACCCTTGAGCTGGTCGATCAGGACGTCAAGCATCGCGACGGCCTTGCCGTCGGCGGGCTGCTCCGGCTCCGGCACGGCGTCCACCGACACCTGCGTGGCCTGCGCCGGGATGAATGTGACGCCGTACGGCACGATCCGGCGCTGCACCAGGGCCTGCGACGCGGACGCCTGCTGGCCGGGCGCCCGGTACGGCCCCGAGACGTACGCGGCCCGGAAGCGCAGCATCGTGCTGGTGTCCGTCTTCAGGTACCCGTGTCCGGGCGCGTTCGGCAGCTCGTACGCGTCCGGCACGCCGAGCACGATCCGGCTCTCCACCGCCGAGAAGGTCCGCAGACCGATCCGGTACGACAGGTGGGTGTCCAGACCGCGCAGCTTGCCCTCCTCCAGGCGCTGCGAGGCAAGCAACAGGTGCACGCCGAGCGACCGACCCAGTCGGCCGATCATCACGAAGAGGTCGATGAAGTCAGGCTTCGCGGCCAGCAACTCGCTGAACTCGTCACAGATGATCAACAGGCTCGGCATCGGGGCCAACGGCTCGCCGGCCGCCCGAGCCTTCTCGTACTCGAAGCGGGAGACGTAGTTGCCGGCCGCCCGCAGCAGCTCCTGCCGGCGCACCATTTCGCCCGCGAGCGCGTCGCGCATGCGGTCGACCAACGGCAGCTCGTCGGCCAGGTTGGTGATCACCGCGCTGGTGTGCGGCAACGCGTCCAGCGAGGCGAACGTGGCGCCGCCCTTGAAGTCCACAAGGACGAAGTTCAGTTCCTCCGACGAGTGGGTCACCGCAAGCGCGGCCACCACCGTACGGAGCAGCTCGCTCTTGCCGGAGCCGGTCGCGCCGATGACCAGGCCGTGCGGGCCCATGCCCTCGTGTGCCGACTCCTTGAAGTCCAGTTCGACGACGTTGCCGTCCGGGCCGACGCCGAGCGGGATGCGCAGCCGGTCCCGGTGCCCGCGCGGCCGCCAGGTCTGGTGCACGTCCACGGTGGCCGCGTCGCCGACGCCGAGCAGGTCGGGCAGCTCCGTGCTGCGGGCCAGCGGCTCCTCGTTGCTGGCCTGCTGCTGCGACAGCCGGTACGGCGCGATCTGCCGGGCCAGCCCCTCGGCGGCCTCGGCGGTGAGCCGGTCGGGTCGTCCGAGCCGTGACGACGAGCTGCCCCGGATGAGGTCGAGGGCAGTGCCGTCGCCCACGTCCAGGCAGAGCAGCCAGCGGCCGGCGTCGCGCGGCACCGTCCCGGAGAGGTCGATCAGGGTGACGCCGAGCAACCCCTGGCCCACGAGTTGGCAGGTCGGGGAGATCTCGCCGCCGTCGACAACCACGATCACGTGTGGCGCGGTGGTCAGCGGCTTGGCCTCGGCGGTGAACCGGGGTCGCCCGGCCAGCTCGCCGGCGAGGGACTCCTCGGCCTCGGCCAGGCTGGCGAAGACCAGCCGGCGCGCGCCTGCCGCATCCGTCCGGCCGGCGTGGTGGGCGTGGGGAAGCCACTTCACCCAGTTCCAGGCGGGCTGCCGGTCGGGCGCGGCGACCACGGCGACGACCAGGTCGTCCGGGGCGTGGAACGTCGCCAGTTGGCCCAGGGCCGCCCGCGTCAGGTCGAGCACGGGCTCGCGGTCGCCGCGCAGCACGACCCGGCTGAACGCGCGCACCGACAGCGCGGTCGGCAGCTCGGGCACTGTGGAGTGCGCGCGGACGAACCGGCGTAGCGCGATGGCGCTCATCGGCTCCAGGTCCTCGACCGGCTTGGTCTCCGGGGGGACGATCTCCACGGCCAGCCGCTGCGGGCCGAGCGCGATCCTGGTTTCGCCGAAGTCGGGTTCGGTGATCCGCCGCTCCCACAGCCGGCGGGACGCCGCGAGCGACCAGAGCGCGTCGGGCTCGGGGTGCCGCCAGTTCATCGCGTCCCGCTGCTGGGCCGCCGCCCGTCGGGTGCGCTTGCGCATCTGCGCCAGGTAGCGCATGTAGTCGCGGCGGTCGGCGTTCAGCTCGGCCTTGTCGTTGCCGCCGTTGCCGAGCGAGCCGAGGGCCATACCGAGCATCGAGACGCCGAACAGGCCACCGGCGACGTACGTCATCGTGCCGCCGCCCCGGCCGGCGTAGAGGAACGCCATCGCGCCGACACCGCAGACCATCGGCAGGATCATGAGCAGCTGCCCCATCCCACGGGGCGTCGGCTCGGGCAGCTCGGGAGGCGACTCCAGCAGCACCTCACCGCGCGGCAGCGCCGGCCCCGGCTGGCGCGGAGGTCGGCGGAACACGACCGTGCTCACGGCTGTCTCCTCCCCAGAAGCGGCCCTGCAGTCGTGCCGGCGCGGCGCGAAGCCCGCGGGTGGGCACTGTACGTGCCCGTCATCGTAGGTAATCTCCCGTGGGCGCGGTGCACCCGCACCGCGGGACCGCGGCCCGCTGATCGTAGATGGACACCAGGAGGCCACTGTGGCGACGAAGACGGCGACCGGTGGTCTGAGCCGGATCACCATTGTGGCCCCCCGTACCCGGATGGATCTGGCCCTGCCCTCGGACGTGCCGATGGCGGACCTCCTGCCCACCCTGCTGCGCTACGCCGGGGAGGACCTGGCCGACGACGGCGTGCGGCACGGTGGTTGGGCGCTGTCCCGCCTGGGTGGCGCACCTCTGGACGGTGGTCGTACGGCCACGCAGCTCGGTGTCCGCGACGGCGAGGTGTTGTACTTCAACCCCCGGTCCGCCGCCGCGCCGGAGGTCGTGTTCGACGACGTGGTGGACGCGGTCGCCACCGCGACCACCCAGCGGCCGGGTTCCTGGCAGGTCGGCGCGACCCGGTCGTTCGCTGTGCTGTTCGCCGCGGCGGCGTTCGGCGCCGCCGCCCTGGCCGCCCTGTTCACCGGCCCTCCCCACCTGCCCGGCGCGCTGGCGGCCCTGCTGGTCGCGGTGGCGCTGCTGGTCGGTGCGGCGGTGCTCTCCCGGGCCGCGGGTGACAGCGGAACGGGCTCGGTGCTGGCGATGGTCGGGCTGGGGCACGCGGGCACCGCTGGCCTGCTGCTGCTCGCCGGCGACCGCAAGCTGACCGAGCTGGCAAGCCCGCACGTCCTGCTCGCGGCCACCGCCGTGGTGGTCGCCGGGGCGGTGGCAGTGGTGGCCGTCGGTGACCGGTACCCCCTCTTCTTCTCCGCGATCGGGGTGGGCGCGGGGACGGGTCTGGGCGCGCTGCTCTGCCTGGCCTTCGGCATCGACGCGGCGGCCGGAGCCGCGGTGGTGGCGGCGGTCGCGTTCGGCATGGTGCCGGCGTTGCCGATGGTGGCCTACCGGCTGGCCCGGCTGCCGGTGCCGTCGATCCCGACCGGCCCGGACGACCTGAAGACCGACAGCGAGTCGGTGGACGGACGGCAGGTGCTCGAGCGGAGTGACCGGGCCGACCGGTTCCTCACTGGTCTGCTGTGGACGGTGTCGCTACTGGTGCTCGGCGCGCAGCTGGTGCTGGCCCTGGACGGCAGCCTGCCGGCGGTGCTGCTGTGCCTGGTGCTGGCCCTGCTGTCGTTGCTGCGGGCACGCCCGCTCCTGGGCCGGGCCCAGCGCGTTCCGGTGCTGCTCGCCGGCACCGTCGGGCTGGGCCTGACCGCCGCCGCGACCTTCGCCGGCGGATCGCTTCCGGTCCGGCTCGGTCTGATCCTCGGCGGCCTGCTGCTGGCGGCCGTGGTCAGTCTGATCTACGGCCTGAGCGTCGCCGGCAAGCGCATCTCGCCGGTGTGGGGCCGACTGCTCGACATCGTCGAGATCATGCTGATCATCGCGCTGGTGCCGCTCGCCGTCTGGGTCGGCGGCCTGTACGGCTGGATCGTCAACCTGCGACCCTGACCGGAGCGCCCCAGCGCGCCGTCAGCGGGGTTGCCGACGACTGGCGCCGCCCAACGCCGACGCGACAGGCGCGCTGGCGTAGACGCCCGGGCCGTGCTGCCCGTCCACCGGCCGGGCCGGCGTGCCGGCACGGCGCGCGACGTCCCGGACGGCCTTGACCAGCGCCTCGACGTGGTTGTCCATGGCCGCGACCCGGAGCAGCGGCGCCGCCCTGCCCCCGTCCGGCGACACCGCCGCGGCCACCGTGTGCGAGGGGGCCGACGTGGCGGTGATCGCGTCCACAAGCGGGCCGAGCGGCGCGTCCGGGCGGCCGCGCAGGGTCAGGCAGTGGTGCGTCCAGCCGCCGCCGCGCAGCCCTCGCCAGCTCTCCGTCGGCGGCTCCGGCACCAGGTCCAACCCCGCGGCGGACACCACGGCGGCGCGCAGCTCGTCGCGACCCAGCGGCCGGTGGGCCAAGCCGGCAGCCGTCAGCGCCTTGCCCAACCGGCCGATTCCGGCGGCAAGCGTCCGGTGGACGCCGGGCAGCCCACCACCCCGACTCACCGTCTCGACCCGTGCGTCGCGGACCGTGAGCCGTAGCGCCACCCAGACGGTCCGGTGCGCCGCCGGCGGCGCACCGGGGGCTGGATACCAGACCAGGGTGTGCGCGACCACCTGGGCCCTGGACACCGGAGCCGAGAAGTCGGCGAGCACCCGCAAGGCGCGGTCCACTGTCGCCGCGTCCACCGAACCCACCGCGGCGCCGGTGTCCGGTTGCAGCGCGACCGCGGCGAACCAGCCCTGGTCGTCCTGCCCGATGCCGAGCCGGGTGCCCCGGTCGGTCAACTCGATGACGTCCAGCTCGGGTGCGAGCGCGGCCAGCCGGGGGTCGGTCGCGGTGCCGCCGGCCAGCGCGGCCGCCGCCCGTTCGCGGCGGTGCCGCAGCCCGCGACGCAGCAGCACGTCGTGGAACCACCAGCGCCCGCCGCGGCGCGCGAACGCGGCCACCACGACGGCCAGCGCCAGGGCGGCCACCGTGGCGAGCAGCCAGCTCGGACCGGCCGTCGCGGCCCAGACCGCGACGGCACACACCTCGAGTACGACGAGCTGGCCGACAAGCACCGGACCGATGCGACCCCGACCGGGTCGGTCGGCCGCCGGGGTGACACGTGCCGGGACGTCGGACGGCCTCGTGACCGCTCGGGCGGGTGGCGCCTGAACCTGCGTCATCGCTGACAGTCCCTCCTGGACGGTACGACTCTGCGCCGGGTCGGCCCGGCACCGATCCGGCGGCGGCCCCGAGGACCCGCCGTCGGCCCCTTATCGTAGGGAAGCCCGCGACGGCACCCCGAGGACATCGTCGCGGATCCACCCCGCCGGAGGTAAGTCATGCGGACCCGCCGCGATCAGGTGCAGGCGTACCGCTTCGTGACCCGTCGGATCGTCTCCGCGCTCATGTCGGGCGATCCGGAGACGACGAACCTGCCGATGCGACGGCTCGGCATGGCGGTCGCCGGCAGCGTGATCGCCGCTGCGGTGGTGCTCGGTGGTGTGGGCGCGTACGGCCAGTTGACCGGGAACGCCGCGCCGCTGGAAGAGAACTCCCTGGTCATCGAGCGGGAGACCGGCGCGACGTACGTGTTCGCCGAGGGCCAGCTCCACCCGACGCTCAACTACACCTCGGCACGGTTGATCCTGAACGAGCCCGACCCCGCGGTGCGCACCATGTCGCAGGCGGCGCTTCGCGACCGGCCGCGGGGCCACACCGTCGGCATCGTCGGCGCGCCCGACGCGTTGCCGGACCGCAAGTCGTTGACCGGCCTGCCGTGGTCGGTCTGCGACGTGCCCGACCCGGCCGACCCGCGCCACTCCACCACCCGCGTGGTGATCGACCGCGCGCTGCCCGGTGGTACGCCCCTCGGCGACCGGGCGGTACTGGTCACCGTGGACGGCCAGCGGCACCTGCTCACCGGCGACTCCCGGCTCGAGGTGCGCGGCGGTGACCAGGCGGTCGCGGCGCTGCGGATGAGCGGCACGACGCCGCTGCCGGTCGGGCAGCAACTGCTCAACGCCGTGCCGGCCGGGCCGCCGCTGCGCAAGCCGTCGCTGCCCGGGATGGGTGACCGCAGCGGGCTGAGCGTCGCCGGCCGACCCGCCACCATCGGTCAGGTATTCCAGGCGGCGGGGCAGCACTACGTCCTCGCTCGGGAAGGTCTCGTCTCGATCAGTGAGATCACCGCCCTGCTGCTCATCAGTGGCGGCGGTCAGATCACCGACATCACTCCGGACCAGGCCGGCCGGCTGTTGACCGAGCAGCGGGTGGACGCGGACGGGATGCCCAGGACGCTGCCCGCCCTGTACCAGGCCAGGGCCGGGCAGACGCTGCTCTGCGCGACGTACCGGGCCGGCAGCGCGGGTGGCCCCCCGACCACCACGTTGGAGGTCTTCGACCGGGTTCCGGCGGAGTTGACGCCCGACGAGCCCGGCTCGGTGCCGGTGCGCCAGACCAACCGCGACGCGGTGCGCACGGCCGAGTCGGTGCTGCTGCCCGGCGGCAAGGGCGTACTGGCCCAGGCCGCGTCCGGCGCCGGCACCAGCGGGTCCGGCGCCGCCGGCGCGACGGTCTACCTGATCAGCCCGCAGGGTGTCCGCTACCCGCTCGGTTCCGCCGAGACGCTTGGCGCGCTCGGCTACGAGGGGGTCACCCCGCTGGCGGTACCCGGCTCGCTGCTCGCGTTGATCCCGACCGGGCCGACCCTCGACCGGGAGGACGCGCTCGTGCAGTACGCGCCCGGTGACACGCCGGCGAGCGCGTCCGCGCCGCAGCCGACGTCACCAACTCCGGCCACGGGCGCACCGGCGAGCGGCGGCACGGGCGGTGGGCTGCCCGGGGCATCGACCGGCGCCGACGACTGAGCCGTTCGGACGGGTCGCCGCGGGTCGCAGCGGTGGACTAACCTGGGCTCGCTGACGGTTGTCAACCAGAACGACGGGGATGTTGCCATGACCGGGCGGACGGAAGTCGATCTGCTGTCCCTTGAGGACTTCCACAAGCACCTGGCATCGCGGCTGAGTGAGGCCGAGTCGGTGCTGCGCAAGCTCAACACCGAGATGCAGTGCAGCCCACCGGCGTTGGGCTCGTTCACCGACGCCACCCAGAATTCGCGCCGCTACAGCGAGGTCCACCAGTCGTACGTGGATCAGGCCGAGCGGCTCCGGCAGGCGGTGCAGGCGGCGCAGCAGGCGACAAGCACCATCCTGGCCAACTACCGCACCGCCGAGGCGCGTAACGCGGCCAACGCCACAGACATCACGGCCGCGCTGACCGGTGTCGACCGGGCGTTGCAGCCGAAGGGGGACGGCAGTGTCTGAGTACACCCAGCGCTACCAGGACAAGAGCCACCGCGAGCTGTACGACGCGGTGATGGCCGGCAAGCCGGAGCAGATCGAGGGGATCGCCGCCCAGTGGGCCGCTCTCAAGGGCATCCTGGACGGTCTCGGCCGGGAGTTGAGCGGCGACCTCGAGAAGCTCGGCAACACCTGGACGGGCTCGGCAGGTCGTGAGTTCCAGCGCCGGCTGACGTTTGTCGTCGACCACTCCGACGCGCTGGGCGACGGCATGTCCGGAATCAAGCAGGGCCTCACCATGATGGCCGGCCAGCTGCGCACCGCGCACAAACAGGCCGAGAGCCCGGAAGAGACCGACGACAACGACCAGGCCATCTCGGGCGCGCTCAAGGGCGCAGCCTTCGGCCTGCCCGGTGCCGTGGTCGGGGGCATCATGGGCCACCAGCAGGACAAGGAAGAGCAGGAGAAGGCCCACCAGCGGATGGTGAACGTGGTGGCCGAGCTGGCCGCCGGCTACGACCTCTCCGCGTACGACCGGGTGGTCGACCCGCCCCACCCCCACCCGGACACTCCCCAGACGACCAACCACGACCGGCCGACGCCGCGCAGCGGCCCGGCCACCACGACGCCGTCGGCCGCTCCGAGCGCCACCGGCCTGACCGCGCACACCGGCGGCGCGACAGTCGGGACGCCCGACGGCGTGGCGCCTCCTCCGGCCGGCGGGGGCGGTTCCGTCCCGGGCCAGGACGCCGGCAGCTCGGTCGTCGTCATCGGGCCGGAGGGCTCCGGCAGCGACCTCGAAGGCAGCACCACATCACTCGCCGGCGCGGATCCGCTGCTCGGCGGGGCGGCCGGAGTGGCCGGGCTGTCCGGGTCGACAGCCGTGGCCGCGAGCGCCGCGGGCGGGTCGAGCCTGCTGTTCGGGGCACCGGCCGGTGGGGTGCTGCGCACCTCCGCGCTCGCCGGGTCGAGCAGCACGCCCACCCCGGCGGCCCGGCCGACCGGCGGCGCTGCCGCCGCCGAGAGCCGTTCCGCAAGTGGCGTCGGGCGCAGCATCGACGGTCGTCGCGGTGAGCCCGGTCGGGCGGCCGTGGGAGGGCGCCAGGGCCTGTCGGGCAGCGGCCGGGGCGCCAACCGCCCCGGGGTGCTCGGCGGGCACGGTCGCCCCGAGGACGACGAGTCCGACGAGCGGCTGACCTGGCTGACCGAGGACGAGATGGTGTGGCGGGACGCCGGGGACGAAGCGCCGCCAGTGCTCGGCACGGCAGGCTGACCAGTCGATAGCGCTCGGCACGGCAGGCTGACCCGTCGGCGGCGACCGGCGCCGCGCGAGATCCCCGAGTGACCCCTGCCGGCGTGCCGCGGCGGGGGTCACAGTGGTTCACCCCTCGGCTCCCGGTTCCGACGCAGCCGCTGGTCATCACCGTCCACAGTGTCGGTGGTGGTGGCGGTCACCCCCATTGCGCCCGCTGTGGTGCTGCGCCGAGCCGGGTCGGGCGATAGGTTTGTCGGGTGTCGTCCGCAGCCCTGGTCCGCCCCGCCCGGTGGGCAGTGCTGTGGTCACTGCGGGAGCTGACCCGGCTGGCGGTCACCGCGCTGGTGCTCGCGGTCGGCCTCGGCGGCGCCCTCGCCGCCACGCCGCCGTCCGCCCAGGCGCAGCTGCGGCCAAGCGCCGTGAGCAGCCGGGTGGACGCCGTTCGACCCGACGCTGTCGCGGCCACCGAGCGTACGAGCCAGCCGGCCGCGCACCGGCCGAGCAGCCAAGCCGTCGTCGCCGCGCCGACCCGCCAGGTCCTCGCGAGCGCGGAGCACGCGCCGGCCGTTGCGCCCGGCCGTGGCACCCCGACCCGACGCGGTCCTCCCACCAGCTGACCCCAGGCCGTCCGGCCCCCCGACGCTCCCCGTGACCCGCCTTCGGGTCGTGCGTCCGGGCGCCCGGGTCGCCGTCGTCGTCGGCGCGACCCGCAGCCAGACCCGATCCGGCTCGCCAGATCCCCGCCCGGCGGGGATCGGCCCCGATCCTCGGACGGCCATCCGCAGCTCACCCCGACCACTCGGAGCCCGGCTCGTCGACACCAGTCGCGCGACCGGCCCGGTGCCGTCAGGACCCATCCGTCGATACCGTCGTTCGACCGCGAGGTGCTGATCATGCAGACCGTCCTCTCCGCCGTCCTGCCCGACATGCCCCGGGCCGCCGCCATCTGGCTGAGCCTGCTCGGGGTCGTGGTGGTCGCCGTCGCCGCGCTCCTGCTGCGACCCGGCCGGCTTCGCCTCGCCCCGGCGGCCCGGATCCGCAACGCCGCCATGCCCAGCCACCTCGAAGAGGCGCAGGAGGAGCGCGAGCAGACCCGCTACGCGCAGGAGGTCGCGGTGGCCGCCGAGCGTGCCACCACCACCGCCAAGCGTCGACGGGCGGAGTGGGTGGCCGCGCAGGAGACCGTCGAAGCCGCCTGGCAGGCACTGGAGGCGGCCGAGGCCGGCGTACGGCGGCTTGGCGGGGCGGCCGCGATGCCGCTGCCGCACACTGCCCGGACCCCTGCCGAGTACGCCGACCGCGAGCGCTACCTGCACCGGGCAGCGCTGGACGCGTACTGGCGGCGGGAGCTGTCGGTGGAACAGCTCAGCGACGTCTTCGCGCACCGCGACGGCTGGGACCCGCGGCTGCACCCCGTCGAGCAGGAACTGGTGCTGCAGCGGGCGATCCGCGACAACCTGGCGGCCCGGCACGTCGCCGCCCAGGAGCGGGAGCAGGCGGCCTGGCGGGCAGCGGAGCTGGCCGTGGCGGCGGCCCGCAGCCTGCGTGCGGAGGCCCACGCGGCGACCGGACGGCGGGTGGCGGAGTCGGCGTCGGTGCTGCCGCTCAGCGAGGTCCTCCGGCCGTCGGCCGAGCAGACCCGGGAGAACGCAGTTGTCGCCCGCGGCCGGGCGGCGGTCCCGGCGTTCTGACCCTGTGGCTCGGCAACTGCCGGTTCCCGAAAGCAGCGCGCCGCCGCCCCTGCCCGGCCGGCTCGGGGGCGGCGCGGCGGGCCGGCGCGTACGGGGGCGCGCGGCGGGCAGGAGCGGCGCGGCGGGCCGGACCGGCGTCAGTGGGTTAGCGTGACGGCATGTCCCGACAGGCGTGGGTCCTCGTGGTGATCGCCGGCATCCTGGCGCTCGCCACACTCGTCGGCGCGGTGGTGCTGGCGGTACGCGTGGTGCGTACGAGGCGGCTGCTGACCGGGCTCGGCACGGGCGGCAAGGTCGCCTTCTACGGGGCGCTGATCTACACGATCTTCCCGGTGGACATCCTCCCGGATCCGATCTACCTGGACGACATGGGCGTTCTGGCCGGCGCGCTCATCTATCTCACGCGGCTCGTGCACAAGCGCCGGGCGGCCGGCCGTCACCTGCCTGGGCAGCCGGACGCGCCGCCGGATCCGGACCGCGCCCGCTCCGTACGATGATCGGGGTCGGCGCACAGGACGGGGGACGGACGTGGCGGGCGATCATCGGCTGGACATCCGCGACGACCGGGTTGCCGCCTTCTGCGCGGAACGGCACCTGGCGACGCTCACCACCCTGCGCGCCGACGGCACCCCGCACGTGGTGCCCGTCGGGGTCACCCTCGACGCGGCGGCCGGACTGGCCCGCGTGATCACCTCCGGCACGTCCCGCAAGGCGCGGCAGGTGGCCGCCGCCGGCGACACGGGCACTCCGGTGGCCGTCTGTCACGTGGACGGCCGCCGCTGGCTGACGATCGAGGGCCGGGCGGTGCTCCGGTCGGATCGAGCCGCCGTCGCGGAGGCAGAGCGCCGCTACGCCGAGCGGTACCGGACACCACGCCCGAATCCGGAGCGTGTCGTCATCGAGATCACCGTGACGGGGTTGCTCGGAAGCCTCTGACCCAGCGGTCCGTTGCGTCACCGTTCGACCGTTTCGGTACCGAGCCCACACCTCCGGAATCCCCCAGGGCCGGTGGCCGTTACACCTGGTCACGACGCCCTCAGCGGCAGCCGGCGGCGGAATGCCGGCCGCAGCACTGCCGTTACGTCCCGGTACCGCACGGCCGAGACCGCCACGGAGGCGGCACCCCCGAACGGAGACTCGACCATGAACCCGATCGTGCAGAAGAGCGGCCTGTCCGTCGTCGGCCTGCTGGTCGCCGGCGGTTGCGCCCTCGGCCCCGCCGTCGCCGCGCAGGCGGCACCCGCGCAGGGCGCCGCGCCCTCGTCGAGCCAGACCGACCGCAGCGCCCAGCGGATCCTCGACGTCGACTACCAGGCGCAGCCGAACTTCTTCTACTGCGGGCCCGCCGCGACCCGGATCGCGCTCTCCGCGCAGGGCAAGGCGCTGTCCCAGGACGAGGTGGCCAAGCGGCTCGGCACCACCGAGGCGGGCACACCGTCGGCCCTGGACACCACGCGCGTGCTCAACGAGCTGACCGGCGGTCGCTACCGGACCACCGAGATCAGTGATTCGGTGGCTCGCCCCGACCAGGTCGAGCAGCTGCGCCGGGACGTGCTGGCCGCGATCGACGCCGGCCGTCCGGTGGTGGCCAACATCAAGGGCACGACAGTGGACACCGACGGCAACCCGCACTCGTACGAGGGCGGCCACTACCTGACGCTCGTCGGCTACCGCGACGGTGGGGACACCATCCGGGTCGCCGACCCGGCCGACCCGGCACTGGGCGAGTACTGGGTGAGCCTGCCGAAGGTGGCCAACTGGATCGCCGAGCGCGGCTACTCCTCCTGATCCGACGGTTTCACCGGGCCGGCCTCTCCCGCGCGGAGGGGCCGGCCCTGTCGTCGTCGCGCCGACGGCTGGCGAGCTGCGCTCGTCGACGCGCCCGAGCGGCCCGGGTCGGCCGGGCGCGGTGCAGATGGCCTCGGGCCGGCGGGGAGATGGCCGCCTCGCCGGCGCCGGCAGCCCTGCGCACGATCCGGTTGGCGTCGTCCGGTTCGCAGCCGGCCGCCCGGAGCAGGTCGCTGGCCGCGGTACGCAGACCGGTGACGAGCGCGTCGCCGAACGACCTGACCCCGCGGGCGGCGGACCGCCCAGCCAGCTCGGCACACTCCTCGACCAGCTTCCGGGTGCACCGCGGGGCGTCGCCGACCCGGCACTCGGTGTGCAACTTCGCGACCGCCTGTCCGAGTCGGGCGATCGCCTCCGGCAGCTCCGACGGAATCGGCTCGTCGTACTGCAGGGCGGTCGTCGACCAGCGGGCCAGCGCACGGGTGTCCAGCAGCAGCCGCTCCAGGTGCGACGCGCTGCGGGCGTACTCGTGGAACTGTTGGCGGCGGTGCCAGCGCGCCGGCGCGATGGTGACCACCTCCTCCGCCCCACTCAGCGAGTCGTTCAGTCGTCCCACGTCGCCCTCGGTGCCGCGAAGCCGCTCCAGAACACCCTTCGTCCGGTCGACGTCGCGCTCGCGTACCGCCTGCGCCAGCTCCGCGAGCTGCTCGCGCAGGACCGCGAAGATCGGCGCGGCGGCGCGGTCCAGCACGCGCATCGGGTTCACCGGCACCAGCAGCGCCACTACCAGGAGACCGACCGCACCGCCGACGAGCGCGTCGACGATCCTCGGCAGCTCCAGGCCACGCTCCATCGGGGCCAGCGTGGCGATCAGGACGGCGGTACCACCGGCCTGGCCGACCAACGGCCCACCCTTGCCGGCCACCAAGAGAGCGCTGGCGATGGCCAGGGCGACGACCACGCCTGTCTGCCACGGCCCGGAGCCGATGAGGAAGCGCAGCGTGTCGCCGATGACGATGCCCAGGCCGACACCGAACAGCAGCTCGAAGGTGCGGCGGGCCCGCTGGCCGATGGCGGTGGCGATCGTACCGACGGCGGCGGCGGGAGCGAAGACGTGCGCCCCGGGACCGAGGAAGTGCTGCGCGATCAGGCCGGCGAGCGCCGCGGCGAGCCCGGCCTGGACGGCGATCACCAGGGTGACCTCCAGCTGCCGGGCCCGGATCCGGCCGGCCTGACCGCCTCGGTGCCACACCCGACCAACCGTCCGGCCACTGCGCTCGGCGGCGTCACTCAGCGCTGACCGGTCAGGGTCGGCTGGTGGGCGGTCGTCGGCCATGGCGGCGGTTACCCCGGGGTCGTCCGGGCAATCGTGCTCCTCCGTCCCGCACGCGCCACGGACACCTGTGGCACCAACAGTCAGCCCGGCCACGGACGACGTACTTCGTCAAATCCATCGGCGACCGTAGGTTTGCCCGACAGTTGGGGGGTACCAGGGGCCGCACACCTACCGACCGCAACCGGCAAGGGGCCCAGATGACCAATCCACTGACCACCGACGACCAGGACGTCGTCGACATCCTCATCGCCGACCACCGCGAGGTCGAGACCCTCTTCGTCGAGCTGGAGACGCGGCAGGGCACGCCCGAGCACCGCCGCCGGCTCGCCGACGTGGTGATCGCCGAGCTGGTCCGGCATGCGGTGTCCGAGGAGGCATACGTCTATCCGACGGCTCGCAGGGCGCTGCCCGACGGCGACCAGATCGCCGAGCGCGATATCGAGGAACACTCCGACGCCGAACGGACCATGAAGGACCTGGAGTCGGTCGATCCGTCCGATCCCCGCTTCGACGAGCTGCTCGCCCACCTGACCAGCACCATTCGCCACCACGTGCGGGACGAGGAGAGCGACCTCTTTCCCCGGCTGCGCGCCGCCACGGCCCGGGAGGAGCTGGTCGAGCTGGCCGCGAAGGTGACGGCGTTCAAGAAGGTGGCACCGACCCGGCCACACCCGAGCGCGCCGGACCGGCCGCCGGCGAACAAGCTGCTCGGACCCGGTACCGGGATGATCGACAGGCTGCGTGACGCACTGAGCGACAGGCCGACCTCGGTGGACGAGCTACGCGAGAGGCAGCAGCACTGACCGACGTACCGTCCGACAGAGACAGTCCCGGGCCGCCGAGTCCTCGGCGGCCCGGGGCATGTCCGGTTCGTCAGCGGACCTGGTCGCCCTCACCGGTACGCGCCTGCGCCTGATCCACGCCCTTGTCGATCTGGTCGTCGTACTTGCCGCCCGTGCGCTTGTCGGCCATGTCGCCGGCCTTCTCCATACCCTGGTCGACCTGCTTGTCGTGCTTGTCCGCGACGTCCTTGGCCTTGTCCATGAAGTCACCCACGGCGCTCCTCCTCCTCAGGTCGTTTCCCTTCGCGTTCCCTGGGCCGGTCGGCGCAAACGCCGACGGTCCGGGCGTGGATGTCGAAGAGCCGGCCGACCGGCACGTCTCGGCGTACGATCCGCGCGGGTGGCACGCCCGTCACTTCGACGGCAGCCCAGCGCCGGCGCGATTCGGGTGTCGGCGCGTCGCCGGCCGGGTACCGACCTCGCCGAGATCGAGGAGGGCCGACATGACGGCAGACGAACCCGGGGCGGACGCCGGGCCGACAACCGGCACCACGGCGACCGGCACCACGGCGACCGGAACTACAGGCACCACGCCCACGGCCGGCGCCACGGCGACCGGTGAGACAGGCGCGCGCCAGGCGTGGGCGGCGCTGCCCTGGCTGGTCCGGAACGCGGTGCTGTGGAGCGCCTGCCTGGTGGTGATCATCGCCGGGCTCTACCTGCTGGGTCGGATCGCCGTCCTGCTGGCCCCGTTGGCCATCGCCCTGGCCGCCACCATATTCCTCACCGCGCTACTCGACCCGGTGCTGCTCCGGCTGCGCCGCCTGCGCCTGCCCGCGGCACTCGCCGCGCTGCTCACAGTCCTGCTGCTGCTCGGCATCCTGGTGGGGGTCGGTGCGCTGGTGTGGAACCTGACCGCCAGCCAGTTCGATCAGCTCAGTCAGGAGCTGACCCAGGGGCTCGACCGCAGCCGCGACTTCGTCACGTCCACTTTGCCGGTAAGCGACGCCCAACTCGACAAGCTTGTCGACCAGGCCCGGGAAGGGCTCAGCGGCAGCTCTCCGGACCCGGTGGCGGGCGCCCGGACGGCAAGCGAGGTCGTCGGGTCCGCGCTGCTCGCCCTGGTGTTGCTCTTCTTCCTGCTCAAGGACGGCCGGTCGATGTGGCACTGGACGCTGTCCCGGATGACCGGCCCGAACCGACCGGTGGTGGCCGAGGCCGGCCGGGCCGGCTGGCAGACGCTTGGCGCCTACAGCCGGGGCACCATGCTCATCGCCGCGATCGACGCCATCGGCATCGGTCTGGCCCTGGTGGTGCTCCGGGTGCCGCTGGCCCTGCCGCTGGCCCTGATCACCTTCCTCGGCGGCTTCGTACCGATCATCGGGGCGACGGTGGCCGGCGCGGTGGCGGTGCTGGTGGCGCTGGCTGCCAACGGGCCGACGACAGCTCTGCTCACCCTCGCGGCGGTGGTCGCCGTGCAGCAGATCGAGGGCAACCTGCTGGAGCCGCTGGTCATGAAGCGTCAGGTGCGCCTGCACCCGGCCGTGATCCTGGTGGCGGTCACCGCCGGCACCCTCATCGCGGGCATCGCCGGCGCCTTCGTCAGCGTCCCGATCACCGCCGTCCTCTGGCGGATCATCGACACCGTCCAGCGCCGCCGCTCCACCACCGACGCGCCGGCACGCTCCTGAAGGCGGCGCGCCGCGTCGCTCACGAGCGGCGCGGCGCGGCGGTCGTCCGGACGAGCTGGGTGGTGAACCAGGCGCCGGCGTGGTCGGCGACCTGGTCGAGCGCGCCGGGCTCCTCGAAGAGGTGGGTGGCCCCCGGCACCACCCGCAGCTCGCCGACGTCGCCCAGCTCGGCGAGCGCCCGCTCGTTGAGCGAGATCACTTCCTCGTCCAGGCCGCCGACCAGCAGCAGCGTCGGGGTACGCACCTGGGCCAGAGCGGCGCCGGCAAGGTCGGGTCGGCCGCCCCGGGAGACCACCGCGCCCACCCGGTCGGCGCGGGACGCGACCGCGACCAGCGCCGCGGCAGCACCCGTGCTGGCACCGAAGAGACCGATCGGCACGTCACCGGCGGGGCGTTCGGCCGCCAACCAGTCGACGATCCCGGCCAACCGGCTGGCCAACATCCCGATGTCGAACCGCAGTTCTGCGGTACGCGTGTCCACTTCGTCCTCGGCGGGGGTGAGCAGATCCACAAGCACGGTCGCGAAGCCGCGACCGGTAAGCGTCCGGGCCACCGCGACGTTGCGCGGGCTGTGCCGCGAGCTGCCGCTGCCATGGGCGAACAGCACCACGCCGACCGGCTCGGCGGGAAGCATCAGATCGGCGGGAAGTTGCGCGTCCCGGACCGGAATGGTCACCGTGCTGCGTTGCTCGTCCATGCCGCACCTCCACGTGCTCGCCTCCGGCCCGCTTACCCCGGCCGCCGCGTCGCACGCGCGCCCGACGCTCGCCGCGCCGCACGCGCCCGCCGCGCCACCACACGCGCCCTGATGCTCGCCGCGTCACACACGCGTCGGGTCACCTGCCGGGCCGCCCGCGCCCGGTCGCGCCGCCCCGGGACGCGGTGTTTGCCGGGTGGGCCGCCGGGTACGCGACGACCGACCGCAGACCGTGTAGGCGCACGGCGCCCCGACGGATCGCGAGGATCACGATGGCCAAGCAGCAGATTTCCCGGCAGCAGCAGATGACCGAACGCGCCCAGCGTGAACAGGACGCCGAGCGCGACCAGGACTTCGGGGACCAGGCCGCCTCGGCCCGGCTGCCCGACGATCCCAAGGCGGCCGCGCCCCGGGACGCGATCGGACGCCCGTCGACAGGCGAGCCGATCTGACGTACGCGTACGACGGCCGGGGCGGGACCACTCCCGCCCCGGCCGTCACTGCTCGTGCTCGGGCAACCGGAGCAGCGGCGACCGGCCCGGCGGCTGCTCCGGCGGCGGACCCGACGGCTCGGCCGGCGGAACGGGCACGGTCACCGGTTCGTGGCAGGTGACCCGCAGCATCTGGTCGTGGTGGCGCAGCTCCACCACGTCGTCCGGGCCGCCGTGGCGCAGCGAGTACGTCGTCTGGTGCGGCCGGACGTCCACCCGCAGCGCCAGCCCGCGCCACTGGAGGGAGAACTCCAGGCGACTGAGCCGGCTGGAGAGCCGAGGCGCGAACGACAGTTCGCCGTCGTGGTCGCGCAGGCCGCCGAACCCGCTGACCAGGGCGAGCCATGCGCCGGCCAGCGAGGCCATGTGCACGCCGTCGCGGGTGTTCTCGTTGAGGTCGTGCAGGTCCATCAGCGCGGCCTCGCGCAGGTAGATGTGCGCCAGGTCGGGATGACCCACCTCGGCGGCGAGCACCGACTGGGTGCAGGCCGACAGCGACGAGTCCCGCACCGTCCGCCGTTCGTAGTAGAGGAAGTTGCGCACCTTCTGTTCGGGGGTGAACGCGTCCCCCCGCCAGTGCATCGCCAGGACCAGATCGGCCTGCTTGACGACCTGCTTCCGGTACAGCTCGAAGTACGGGTAGTGCAGCAGCAGCGGGTACTTCTCGGCGGGCGTGTGCGGGAAGTCCCACTCCTGGAGCCGGGTGAACCCCTCCACCTGCTGGTGCACGTCCAACTCGTCGTCGTACGGCACGTGCATCGAGGTGGCCGCGTCCCGCCAGCTCGCCGCCTCCTCGTCGGTGACCCCGAGGTGGAACGCCTCGTCCCGGTAGCGCATCACCACCTCGGCGGCGGTCAACAGGTTCCGCTGCGCCATCAGGTTGGTGTAGATGTTGTCGTTCTTCACCGCGGTGTACTCGTCGGGGCCGGTGACCCCGTCGATGTGGAAGCGGCCGTGCCGGTCGTGGTGCCCGATCGAACGCCACAGCCGGGCGGTCTCGACAAGCAACTCCAGCCCGATCTCCCGCTCGGTGTCGGTGTCTCCGGTGACAAGCACGTACCGGCGCACGGCGTCGGCGATGTCGGCGCCGATGTGGAACGCCGCAGTGCCGGCCGGCCAGTACCCGGAGGACTCCGGTCCCTCGATGGTCCGCCAGGGGAAGGCCGCGCCCTTGAGGTTCAACGTCTCGGCCCGCTCCCGGGCCAGCTCCAGCGTGCTGTGCCGCCACTGCAGGGCGCTACGCACCGCGCTGGGCTGGGTGTACGTGAGCACCGGCAGGACGAACATCTCGGTGTCCCAGAAGGCGTGCCCGTCGTAACCGGGGCCGGTTAGGCCCTTCGCCGAGATCGGTCGCTGCTCGGCACGGGCCCCGGCCTGGAGCACGTGGAACAGACCGAACCGCACGGCCTGCTGGATCTCCGGATCGCCTTCGACAAGCACGTCCGCCGCGTCCCAGAACTCGTCGAGGTAGTTGCGCTGCTCCCGGTGCAGCCCGTCCCAGCCGTCCAGGCGGGCCCCGGCCAGCGCCGCGCCGACCTGGTCGCGGAGCGCGGGCAGCGAACGGCGGCTGGACCAGCCGTACGTCAGGTACTTGACCACCCGCAGCTTCTCGCCGGGCTTGAGGATGCAGCCGATGGTGGTGCGCACCCAGTCCTCGTACCCCTCGGACTCGATTGTGGTGTGGTCCGGACCGTGCACCTCGTGCTCCATGGCGGCGGCCACCCGCAGCCCGGAGACCTTGGTGCGGTGGAGCAGCAACCCGCCGTCCGGGGTGGTCAGCTCCTCCTCGGCCTGCAACGGCGACTCCAGCACGGCCGCGACCCGGGGGTCCTTGCTCTGCGCCGGCAGTGACTCGTTGGCGACCAGTTCGGACTGGACGATCAGCCGCAGCGGGCGGTCGACGGCCTCCACCTCGTAGCTGATCGCGGCGACCGACCGCTGGGTGAACGACACGAGCCGGGTGCTGCGGACCTTGACCTCGCGGCCGGCCGGGGAGCGCCAGTGCAGCTCCCGGTGCAGGGTGCCGGCTCGCATGTCGAGGATCCGCTCGTGGGACAGCAGCTCGCCGTAGCGGACGTCGAGTGGTTCGTCGTCGACGAGGAGCCGGATCAGCTTGCCGTTGGTGACGTTGACTATGGTCTGCCCGGACTCGGGGAACCCGTAGCCGGCCTCCGCGTACGGCAGCGGGCGCAGCTCGTAGAACGAGTTGAGGTAGGTGCCGGGCAGGCCGTGCGGCTCGCCCTCGTCGAGGTTGCCGCGCAGCCCGACGTGCCCGTTGGAGAGCGCGAAGACCGACTCCGACTGGGCCAGCACGTCCATGTCCAGGCGGGTCTCCCGGATGTGCCACGGCTCGACGGGATAGGCCCGTTCCCGGATCACGCGAGGCCCCGCTCGCCGGTCGGCGCCTGGCCGGGTGTGCGCGGCGCCGGCGGGGCGGCGTCGCCGGCGTCGAGCAGGTCCGCGAGGTCCTTGACGACGATGTCGGCGCCGTGTGCGAGCAGTTCGTCTGCCTGCCCCACCCGGTCGACACCGACCACGTACCCGAAGCCACCGGCCCGGCCGGCGGCCACCCCGGAGAGCGCGTCCTCGAAGACTGCGGCCTGGGCCGGGTCCACGCCGAGGATCTTCGCCCCGGCCAGGAAGGTGTCGGGTTGCGGCTTGCCGCGCAGCTTCTGCTCGCGCGCTACGAGCCCGTCGACGCGCGCCTCAAGCATGGCCTCCAGGCCGGCCGCGGCGACCACCTCGCGCCCGTTGGCACTCGCGGTGACCACCGCCCGACGCAGCCCGGCGGCGGTCGCCGCCTTCAGGTAGCGCACCGAGCCCGGGTAGACCTCGACGCCTGCGGTGCGTAGCTGTTCCAGCAGCAGGACGTTCTTGCGGTTGCCGACGCCGTTGACGGTGTCGGCGTCCGGTGGGTCGTCCGGGCTGCCCTCGGGGAGAACGATCCCCCGGGAGGCGAGGAACGACCGGACGCCGTCGGCGCGGGGGCGGCCGTCGACGTAGCGGTTGTAGTCCGGGCCGGGGTCGAACGGCTGGAAGGGTTCTCCGGTCGCCGTGGCGCGTTGCCGCAGGAACTCGTCGAACGTCTTCGTCCAGGCGGCGTTGTGCACCCGGGCGGTCTGCGTCAGCACACCGTCCAGATCGAAGAGACAGGCGGTCACATGAGCAGGTAGGCCCAGCACGGTACGAATCTAACCACCCGGCAGGGCCCGCAAACCCGTTTTCGGCCGCCCACGACGCGGGTCAGTTCGGCCGCAGCGTCCAGATCACCGTCAGCGCCGAGGTGGGTGTGCCGTCCTCGGTGGCGATCTCCACCTCGACGGCGAACTCGGGCCGACGACCGGCCTCCAGCTCGGCGATCACCTCCGGGGCGGGCCGCCCGAGCCGCGCGGTGGCCAGCACCGGCCCCCGAGCCAGCTTGCGGTAGGCGATCTCGGCCCGGACGGCGAGCGGCACGGCCCGGTCGAGCAGCTGCCCGAAGGCGGCCAGCACGACCGCGCCGGAAGCCGTCTCACCGAGCGTGAACATCGCCCCGGCGTGCGGACCGCCGACGTGGTTGTGGGTGGCCGGCGTGTCGGGGAGTCGGACGACGGCCCGCACCCCGCCGTCCGCCTCCGGTGCCACCTCGACGAATTCGATGCCGAGCGTACGGGCGAACGGCACCGCTTCCAGGATGCCGGCCGCCACCTGGCGGGAGTCGATGGTCATGGCCCGACGTTACTTCTCGGTAACCAGGGCGGCAACCAGGGTTTTCTCCGGCCGCAGACGGGTCAGAGGTTGGCGATCGTCCGCAGGATCTCGGCATAGAAGTTGCCGTCGATGCTGCGGAAGAGCGAGAAGTCCTTGTCCGGGTCACCGAAGAACGGACGCAGCGTCCACGCCAACTGGGTGCCGACGAACCCGAAGAGCAGAATCCAGATGTAGAGCAGCGTCATGCTGGCCGGCCGCTGCGTCGGCTCGCCACGCCGGACCGGCGGGGTGCCCCACGGGCGCTGCGCGGCGGGGTAGCCGGGCGGCATCATGCCGGGTGGGAACGAGGCGGCGGCCGGCTGACCGCTCCACTGCGCCGGAACGTGTGCCGGGGCCTGCCCCGGGGCGGCCGGGGCGGGCGTGGCGGTCGTGGCGTCGGGTGCGCCGCCGTTCGCCGTCGACGCGGCAGCCGCTCCGGCCGGCACGGCGACCGGCTCGGCGACCCCACCGGCCGACCCGGCGGGCACCGTGGCTGGCACGGCGTCGGCGGGCACCGTTGCCGGAACCGCGCCGGCGGGCACGGCGGCCGGGGCGTGGGCCTGGGCCGGGGCGTTGCTCGTCGCCGGGGCGAGCAGGCCGTGGTCGTTGAGCACCTGCATCCCGCCGGTCAGGAAACGCAATCCGACAAGCGCCGACAGCGTCAGGATCGCCACGTTCAGCAGCTTGAAGAAGCCGTAGTCGGGCGCGGTGATCAGGAAGAAGAGGCTGATCGGCGCGAACGCCACCGCCAGCATCGAGGTGACCGTGATCGCGACCATCACCAGCGCCAGCGACTGGCGCACCGACAGCCGGGCGCCGAACACCAGGTTGAACAGGTAGAGCGTGGGCAGGCAGATGGCGAGCGTGACCAGGAAGAGCAGTGGCAGCTTCAGCGCGGACGTGAGCGCCATCAACGGGCTGTGGAACGCCCCGAGCACCGCCCCGTAGCAGGCGAGCGCGACGGCGGAGCTGGCCAGCATCCGCCCGGTCAGGGCGTTGAGGTCGCCCTCGGCCACGATCTGCTGCCAGATGCCCTGCCTGTCGCGCAGGATGCGCTCGATGACGAGCGGGCTGGGACGGTCACCCGACACGGGTGTACCCCTCTCGGTGTGTCACATACTGGACTAGGTGGGCAGACGGTAGGACACCGGACGGCCGTCCCGCCACCCCGTCGCGGCGTGGCGTCACCGCCAACCCACGTCGATCCGGGCACCGCGCTCGTCGAAGAAGTGCAGCGCGTCCATCCGAACCGACACGGCGAGCGGGTGGCCGGCGGTGACCGCCGGGTACGGCGCCAGCCGCACCGCCAGCTCCGCCGGGCGGCGGTGGTGCCGGCCCGGGTCGGGGAGGACGCTGGTCCGCGCGGCGCCGTTCGACGGCTCCTCGGGCTCTACCGGTTTGCCGGTGAGCCGCTGCATGACCGCGCCGAACCGGCGCAGTCCTCGCTGGCCCACAGGCGGCGGGTCCAGGGGCGCGCCCATCTCGTCCACCATGATCGCGGTCGCACCGATGTCGAGGAACGCCAACGACTCGTGCCCGTGGTGCTCCAGGTAGCGGATCCGGCCGCGCAGCACGTCACCGGGGCTGTCCGGGGCGACCGGGGTGAGCGCCTCGGCCCGCATCCCGACCACGATCCGCTCACCGTGGTAGTGCGCCACCGCCCGGCTGCGGATGTCGTTCCACGGCAGGTAGAGCGACTGGTCACCGAGGTTGAGCGTGACGTACCTGTCGAGGTGGACGTAGACCGACGCCTCCAGCAGGTTCATCCGGGGGCTGCCCAGGAAGGCGGCCACGTAGAGCGTCGCCGGGCGGCCGTACACCTGGGTGGGTGTGCCCACGTCCTGGAGCACCCCCCGGCGCATGATGGCCACCCGGTCGGCCATGGTCAGCGCCTCGGCCTGGTCGTGGGTGACGTAGACGGTGGTGACGCCCAGCTCGCGGGTCAGCCCGGAGATCTCCGCGCGCAGCTCGGCGCGCAGCCCACTGTCCAGGTTCGACAGGGGCTCGTCCATCAGGAACAGTCCGGGCCGTCGGACGATCGCGCGGCCCATGGCGACGCGCTGGCGCTGGCCACCGGAGAGCTGGCCCGGCTTGCGGGCGAGCACGTCGCTGATGCCCAGGGCGCTGGCCACGTCGGTGACCCGCTCACCGCGTGGCTCGGGTTCCACGCCGGCCAGCCGCAGCGGAAAGGCGATGTTGTCGCCGACGGTCATGTGCGGATAGAGCGCGAAGTCCTGGAAGACCATCGCGATCTTGCGATCGCGTGGCGGCAGGTCGTTCGCCAGCTCCCCGTCCAGCAGCACCGCGCCCTGTGTCGGGTCCTCCAGACCGGCGATCATCCGCAGCACTGTGGACTTGCCGCAGCCGGATGGCCCCAGCAGCACCATGAACTCGCCGTCGTTCACATCCAGATTTATGCTGTCGACGGCCAACGTGCCGTCCTTGAAAATCTTGGTCACATCTTTGAGCGCGACGGTGCTCACCGTCACCTCCCCCAGGTCGTCGGCCGAACCCCCACAAGACTGTGACCAGGATCATTCGTTTCGCACATCGGGTAAACGTCTCATGTTCGGCTCATGACACCGCAATTACGTGGCACGGGGTGCGGGTGCGGTCAGCAGCCCGCCGACGGCTCGGCCTGTTCGCCGAGGAACACCCGGCGCACCACCCGCTCGGCCGCCCGCCCGTCGTCCAGGTGGCAGAACCGGCCCCGGAAGTGCTGGCGGGCCTTGTCGGCCGCGTCCGAGCGCACCGCGTCGGTGCGAAACAGGTCGAGCAGGTCGGCGAACGTGGTGGCCACGGCCCCCGGCGGCTCCGCGGTGACGTCGAAGTAGACGCCCCGGGCCAGGCGGTACGCCTCCCAGTCCGGCGCGTAGAGCACGATGGGCCGGTCCAGCACCGCATAGTCGAACATCGCCGACGAGTAGTCGCTGACCAGGACATCGGCGACCAGGTAGAGGTCCTCCACCCGCTGGTAGCCGCTGACGTCGCGCACCCGCTTGACGTCCAGCGGCCGGCCGGGCCGGCGCTCCCGGTCGTGGAAGTAGTGGCTACGCATCAGCAGCCGCCCCGAGTCACCGAGCGCGGCGACGAACCGGTCCGGGTCGAAGGGCGGCCGGTAGCCGGGTAGGTGCTCGCGGTGCGTCGGGGCGTACAGCACCACCTGCTCGTCCGGCCCGAAGCCGAACTCCGCGCGCAGCCGGCGTACCTCGTCCGGACTGGCCGTGACCAGCCGGTCGTTGCGCGGATAGCCCACCTCCAGCGTCGTGTAGGTGGCCGGATAGGCCCGGTCCCACATCTGGGTGGAGAAGCTGTTGGCGCTGACGCTGTAGTCCCAGCGGTCCACCCGGCGCAGCAGGCCTGCGAAGTCCATCCGGCCCGCGCCGATCGGGTAGCGCTGCTGGTCCAGCCCCATCACCTTCACCGGCGTGCCGTGGTGGGTCTGGACGTGCACCTGCTCCGGGCGCTTGCGCACGAAGTCCGGGTAGTTGACGTTGTTGACCAACCACCGGGCCCGCGCGAGGACCCGGTAGTACGCAGGGGTGCCGGCGACGACGTACTCCACCCCGGCCGGTACGACGTCCACCCGGTCCCGGCGCACGATCCACACGCCCCGCACCCCGGGGGCCAGCCGGCGGGCCACCTCGTAGATCGCCGCCGGGTTGCAGGAGTATCCCCGGTACCAGTAGGCCGCGTACACGGCGAGCGTCGGGTCCACCGGCCGGCGCAGCTCCGCCCGGTAGTACTCGCGCAGCAGCCCGTCGCGGGTCAGCCGCGCGCCGCGCCGGGCCACCGGCCCGACCCGACGGCGGGCCGTACGCGCCTGCCTCCGGGCCGTGTCACGGGCCCGGCTGGCGGCCCGCAACGCGCTGAACGTCCGCCACCGGCCGGCAGCCACCAGTCGGTGCTTGACTCCCTCGACGCCCTCAGGCACCGGGTAACCGCCGGCCGGCAGCCACCGCGCGTAGTCGGCGGTGATCTGCGCGAAGAACGCCGGCCGCAGTTCCGGGGCGATCCGCTGACCGTTGCCGAGCACCGTCAGGTAGTGCCAGACCATCCGCTCGAAGACCGCCGGCCGCAGCGCGTCCACAGCCGGTGACCAGGCGTCCATCAGGTGGAAGACCCGGTGCCACTGCGGGAACACCTCGAAGTGCCGGTCCCCCCGGGTCTTCGTGATCGCGCCGGCGCGGCGCTGCCGGTAGTTGACGCAGACCCGATCCAGTACGCCGATCCGCTGCGCCGCCATCAGCACCGGGTAGCTGAACGAGACGTCCTCGTACCAGCCGTCCGAGAAGCGCAGCCCCAGCTCGACCAGGAACTCCCGGCGGACCAGGCGGTTCCAGGCGGTGTGCAGCAGCCGCATCGCCTCCGGCCGGTCCCGCAGCCGGAAGGTGGCCACCCCGGGCGACTCCGGGAACACCTCGGCCATCGCGCTGCGGGTGGCGGTGTCGTTCCAGTGCGTCCGCACGTGGTCCACAAGCAGCACGTCCGGCCGGGTCGCGCGCAACCGCTCGGCCACCTCCCGCAGGCAGTCCGGCACCAGCCAGTCGTCCCCGTCGAGAAACCACACGTACTCGCCGACGGCCTGGTCCAGCCCGATGTTGCGGGCTGGACCGAGGCCGACGTTCTCCGACAGCCGGACCGACCGGACCCGCTGGTCGCGAGCCGCGTACTCGTCGATGATCTCGCCGCTGGCGTCGGGCGAGCAGTCGTCGACGGCGATCACCTCAAGGTCGGTCTCCGGCTGGCCGAGGATCGAGTCCAGGCACTCGCGCAGGTATCCCTGCACCCGGAAGGCCGGCACCACGAAACTGATCAGGGTCATCCGGGCCGTCCCTCCGTCAGCGCGGCGCGACACCTCCCGCGCCCACCGGCGCGGCCGACGCCCGCGCGCTACGGGCCGGCCGGACGAACCAGGCCAGGACGACGCTCGCCACGAAAACCACGAGAAGGTACGCACCGAGTGTAGCCATGCCGATACTCACGACGCCGGCAATCGCCGCGAGGGCCAGCAGTACCGAACGTCCGTCCCAGCCCAGCGTGGCGGCGTGCAGCGGCGGCGCCGTCTGCCGCTTCTCCAGCCGGGCCGTCAGGTCGTAGTGGTGCACGGTGAGCACGAAGACGTACCCGAAGATCAGCCATCCCGGTGCGCCGCCGACCACCCCGACAGCTATCGCGAACAGGTACTCGGCGGCCCGCAGCGCCGCCGGCACCAGCCAGTCCAGCGGGCCGTTGTGCGCGGCACCGGCGCCGAGACCACCGGCCAGCAGCACCAGCAACGCCACCGGCACCGCCAGGCGCAGCGCCGACGGCGAGTCCCCGACCAGGGCCGCGACCAACAGCACCGCCGGGCCGAGCGCGGCGAGCACCGCCAGGGTGAGCGGCCCCATCGGGCGGACCACAGGCAGCCGGCGGGCCAACGGGCCGTCGTCGCGGTGCAGGGTCGCGTCGACCGTGTCCAGCACCGGCACCCACATCCAGCGGGCCCGCAACGTGCGCAACGCCCCGGTGTACGCGAACGCCAACCCGCCCCAGACCAGCACCGCGACGAGGCTGACAAGCGGGTTGAACAGCGCCACGGTCAGCGCGATAAGCGCCCACCGCTCGCCGATCGGGAACACCACGGTCCGCTTCAGCCAGTACGACAGCGAGCCCGTGTCCGCCTGCACCCGCGTCGAGGCGGCGTTCAGCCGGTCACCGATCCCGCCGCTGGCGCCCGCAGTCGTCCGGGGCCGGCGTGCCGCCTCGTCGTGCAGCACCCCGTACCAGGTGTCGGTCATGTGCCGGACGGTCTGCAACGTCATCGCGGCGATGGCGAGGGCCCAGCCGTTGCCCAGCCCGGCGTGGCTCACCCCGAAGCCGAGGCCGGCGTAGACCAGGTACTCCTTCGCCCGGTCGGCCATCGTGTCCAGCCAACCGCCCCACGCGCTGAAGTGCCGGGTGTAGCGGGCCAACTGGCCGTCGACGCAGTCAAGCACGAAGCCGAGGTAGAGCAGCACCGCCCCGCCGACCAGCGCCGGCCGCCCGCCGACCCCGAACAGCACAGCGGCGGCCAGCGCGAACAGCACCGAGATCACCGTGACCCCGGTCGGCGTGAGCCGCAGCCGTGCCGCCAACCGCACCACGTACGGGGACCAGGTGCTGACGAAGTACGTGGAGAAGAAGTCGTCCTTCTCCTTCACCGACAGCCGCAGCTCGGCACGGTCCTCGTCGACAGCCGTCACCGCCGCCTCGGCGGCGACCAGCCCGGCGCTGTCCTCGACCCGGTGCGCCACGAGCAGACGTACCCGCTGGGCGAAGATCAGGGTGCCGAGCGCCGCGAGACCCGCGACGAGCCGGTCCACGGCGGACCCGGGGTTGCCCGGTCCGGCATCCCCGGCGGCCGGCAGCGGCGACACGTCGCCGGCCGGGCCGAGCGGAGCGGTGACGGGCCGCGCGCCGACGGCGGCGGCCCGCGCGGCGGCGGCCAGGGTCGGCAGGTCGTCGACGCCGACGCGCAACGCGCCACCGAACACGCCCGTGGCGTCGCCGTCGAGGGCGTCCAGCGTGCCGGCGTCGACGATCTGGCCGCGCTCCTCACGCACGGCCGTCCGTCCGGGCACCGGCGGGTCGGTAAGCACCAACGCCACAGTCGGTCCCACCGGGCTGGTGGCGAGATGCCGCAGTACGGCGGTGTGCGCCACCAGGTCGGTGCCACTGACAAGCAGCGGCCCGTCGGCGGCGTCGGCGAGCGCGGCCAGCTCGTCGAGGGTGGCGGCGAAGCGCACCTCGGCCGCCCCGGCCCGGCGTAGCTGGGCGGCGAGACGGTCGGCCAGCGGCTCGCCGGACGCGGTGGTCAGGCCCGCCGCGGACGTCCCGGCGGCGAGCACGATCGCGAGCGTCACCGCGGAACCGCGGCGTGGTACGCGTCGAGCGCCTCGGCGATGGTGCCGTCGAGCGTCAACCGGCCCGCGTCGAGGTACAACCCCCGACGGCAGAACCGGGTCAGGTCCTTTTCGTTGTGTGACACCAGCACGAGCGTGCGCCCCTCCCCGAGCAGACGATCAATCGTCGCGTAACACTTCTTGCGGAACTCCGCGTCCCCGACCGCGGTCACCTCGTCCATCAGCAGGATCGGGTGCGGCAGGTGCGAGATGATCGCGAAGCCGAGCCGCACCTTCATCCCCGACGAGTAGTGCCGCACCGACGTGTCGATGGCCCGTTCCACCTGCTCACCGGCGAACTCGACGATCTCGTCGAAGTGCCGCTTCAGGTAGCTCGCCGACAGCCCGTGCAGTCCACCGACCAGGTGCAGGTTCTCCCGCCCGGTCAGGTCGTTGGAGAAACCGGCGGACAACTCAAGCAACGGCGCCACCGCGCCGTGCACCCGGATGTCGCCCTCGTCCGGGATGAGCACCCCGGCGATCAGCCGCAGCAGGGTGCTCTTGCCGGTGCCGTTGCGGCCGATCACCCCGACGGTCTCGCCCGGCTCGACTGTGAACGACACGTCGCGCAGCGGCCAGAACTGGCCGGGCAGGGCGCCGCGCCCGCCCCGGTGGATGAACAGCTCGCGCAGCCGCAGTTGGCGGCGACGGTTGCGGACGAACCGGATGCCCAGGCCGTCCGCCTCGATGATCGGCGCGGCCACGTCAGAGTTCCTTGAGCACTGCGGGTTCCAACCGGCGGAACGACCACCAGCCGGCGGCCAGCACCAGCAGGCTGCCGACGACGGTGGTGGCGAGCAGCCGGGCGTCCGGGAACTCGTCCGGGTACCAGATCGCGTGGTGCAGTTGGAAGATCCCGACCAGCGGGTTCAGCTCGTACACCACCTTCAGCCACCCCGGCAGTCCGGACTCCCGGACCAGGCTGAGCGGATAGATGATCGGCGTGGCGTAGAACAGCACCCGGATGATCAACCGCAGGAACCGCTCCACGTCGCGCATCAGCACGTTCCACGCGGACAGCAGCAGGGCCAGCCCGACAAGCAGCACCGCCTGCACCGCCACCGCGAGCGGCAGGGCGAGCAGCGACCAGCCGGGGTGAATCCGGCCGTGCGCCGCGTAGATCACCGCGATGGCGATCAGGATCGGCAGGCCGGCCGCGTACTCGGCGAACCGACCGGTGACCCGGCCGATCGGGAAGACCTGCCGCGGCACGTTCATCGTGGTGATCAGCCGGGACTGGCCGGTAAGCGCGTTTGTGGCCTCACTCAGCGCCGAACTGGCCCACATCCAGGCGAAGATCCCGGTGATCAGGAACAGCGGGTACGATCCGGCCGCCTCGCCGAGGTGCCGGCCGGTGTCGCGGGAGTAGAGCACCCCGAAGACGAACCAGTAGATGGCGCCCATGCCGAGCGGCTCGATCAACGACCAGAAGTAGCCCAGCACCGACTGCTGGTACTTCACCGCCAGGTCCCGCCTGACCAGGATGCGCAGCGAGTTTCGGTGCGACCACAGGGCCGCGACGCCAGAGGTCACCGCGAGCCTCCCGCCTCCTGAAACGGACGACAGGTTAGCAGTCGGTGAACGAATGCCCCGAATCGGCCGGACTCAGCACTCGATCACGTTGACGGCCAGACCGCCACGCGCCGTCTCCTTGTACTTGACCTTCATGTCGGCGCCCGTCTCCCGCATGGTCTTGATGACCTTGTCCAACGACACCTTGTGCACACCGTCGCCGCGCAGGGCCAGCCGGGCGGCCGTGATCGCCTTGATGCTAGCCACCGCGTTCCGCTCGATGCAGGGGATCTGCACCAGGCCACCCACCGGGTCACAGGTCAGGCCGAGGTTGTGCTCCATCCCGATCTCGGCGGCGTTCTCCACCTGCTCGGGGGTGCCACCGAGCGCCTCGGCCAGCCCCGCCGCCGCCATCGAGCACGCCGAGCCGACCTCACCCTGACAGCCGACCTCCGCGCCGGAGATCGACGCGTTCTCCTTGAACAGCACACCGATCGCGCCGGCCGCCAACAGGAACCGCACCACGCCGTCGTCATCGGCCTTCTCGACGAAGCGGCTGTAGTAGTGCAGCACCGCCGGGATGATCCCCGCCGCGCCGTTCGTCGGCGCGGTCACCACCCGACCGCCTGCCGCGTTCTCCTCGTTCACCGCGAGCGCGAAAAGCGTCACCCAGTCCATCACGTGCAGCGGATCCGCCGTCCCGGCGTCCGCCTCCAGGCCGCGCCGCAGCTCCGCCGCGCGCCGCCGAACCTTCAACCCCCCAGGGAGTACGCCGTCCCGCTCGCAGCCGCGCTGCACGCACTCCTGCATCACCCGCCAGATCTCCAGCAGACCCGCCCGGATCTCCGCCTCGCTTCGCCACGAGCGCTCGTTGGCGAGCATCACCTCGCTGATCGACAGCCCGGTGCGGGTGGTCACCTCCAGCAGCTGCGCCCCGGTCAGGAACGGGTACCGCACCCGCGTGCTGTCCGGCTTGATCCGGTCCGCCCCCGCCGCCGCCTCGTCCACCACGAAGCCGCCGCCGACGGAGTAGTAGCTCCGCGCCCTGACCTGCTCCCCGGCCGCGTCGAAGGCCACGAAGGTCATCCCATTCGGGTGGTACGGCAGCGATCGGCGACGGTGCAACGTCAGGTCCCGGTCCGGGTCGAAGTCGATCTCGTGCGCGCCCAGCAGACTGATCCGCCGCTCGGCGCGGATCCGCTCGACGCGAGGACCGACGGTGTCGGTGTCGACGGTCTCCGGCGACTCACCGGCCAGACCCAGCAGCACCGCCCGGTCGCTGCCGTGCCCGTGCCCGGTGGCGCCCAGCGAACCGAACAGCTCGGCCTGCACCCGCGCCGTCTCGGTGAGCAGCCCGTCGGCCTTGAGCCCGGCCACGAACGTACGGGCGGCCCGCATCGGCCCGACGGTGTGCGAGCTGGACGGCCCGATGCCGACGCTGAAGAGGTCGAAAACACTGATCATGGCTGCGCTTCCTCGGCGTCGTCCCGTCGTACGGGATCCGCCCGGTCGTGGCCACCGGTCCGGTAGCCCCGCTCGTGGGCGCCCGGTCGGGCGCCCGCCGGCCACCCGGGGTGTGGGTGCCCGACCAGCGAGCCTACCCGCCCAGCTCACCACCCATCCGGCAGCTCACCCGCGCCCCACCCCGCCCGCGCCGCTTGCCCCCCGCCCCCGCCCCGCCCCCGCCCCGCCCCCCGCCGCAAGATCGCGCTCGATCCTGGATGTAGTGCCCTCCGTCGCCTTGGGCTCAAGTGGTTGTTGCAACGGGGTGGATTCTCGTCAGGATGAGGGGTCATGCCGGGGCAGAGGTTGTCGTCCGCGGAGCGGGCGCAGATTGAGGTGTTGTTCGGTCAGGGGTTGAGTTGTCCGCAGATCGGGCAGGTGATCGGGCGGGATCGCTCGACGGTGTGGCGGGAGTTGTCGCGGAATCACTGCGGTACGGGGGGTCGGGTGCCGACGGGTCAGCGGCATCCGCATGGTCCTGCTCCGGGGTATGTGGCGGGGGTGGGCTACCCGAAGGGGTGGGGTGGGGTGTATCGGTGGAAGTACTGTCACCGCAACGCTCAGGGCAAGGCGGATGAGCGGGCGCGGCGTCTTCGTGAGGGGAAGTTGCGTCCGAGGTGGGGGCGGGCGTGGCCGCCGTTGTGGGAGACGGTCAGGGATCGTCTGACGCAGCGGCATTCGCCGCAGCAGATCGCCCGGTCGTTGCGGCGGGAGTTCCCCGACAGACCGGAGATGTGGGTGTCACACGAGACGATCTACCAGGCGATTTACTTCCAGGCCCGGGGTGGGATGCGCCAAGAACTCGCCCGGCAGGTCGCTCTGCGCTCAGGACGCACCGGCCGCCGCCAGCAGTCACGACAGGCCAGCGCGCTGCGGGGACGCCCGTGGGTGCGTGACTTTCACATCTCGACTCGCCCGGCGGAGGTCGCTGACCGGGCCGTGCCGGGGCACTGGGAAGGTGACCTGGTCATCGGCGCCCGAGGGTCCAGCGCGATCGTCACCCTCGTCGAGCGGGCCACCCGGTATGTGATGCTCGGCGCTCTGCCCGAATCGCGGGTCAGTGAACAGGTCATCGAGACCCTCACCGGTCTCATGCGCCGCCTGCCGGCCGAGTTGCGTAAGACCCTGACCTGGGACCAGGGCATCGAGATGATCCGGCATCCCGTGTTCACCCTGGCCACCGACTGCAAGGTCTACTTCTGCGACCCCCACAGCCCGTGGCAACGCGGCAGCAACGAAAACACCAACGGTCTCCTACGCCAGTACTTCCCCCGCTCCAGCACCGACTTCCGCACCTGGTCCCAGGACGACCTCGACGCCGTCGCCCGCGAACTCAACGGACGACCACGCCAAACCCTCGACTGGCAGAATCCAGCCGAGGTACTCCACAAGCACCTGGTTGCAACCGCCGCTTGAAACCGCCCGCGCGCGAAGCCACCAGATCCAGGATCCTGCGCGATCTTGCACGCTGTGCGCTGGCGGGACTCGAACGCGGCGGCTGGTGCGACAGGAGTCGGGGAGGGTTGACCCGGGTAAAGCACCTACGGGTCCACGGCTTGCCGATCCTCCTCGGGACCGAGGGCGGGATGGCCACCCCTTCGTACCGTGGATTGCAGACGCGGCGCACCGCCGCAGAGTGGGAGTACGACGATGAGTCGCAAACTGGTTCGGCCCCGCCAGGGGCGCATGCTCGCCGGTGTCTGCGCCGGCCTCGGTCAGCGGTTCGGCATGTCCGCCGGGATGGTTCGGCTGCTGTTCCTGCTGTCACTGCTGCTGCCCGGCACCCAGGTGATCGTCTATCTGATCCTCTGGGTCCTCATGCCGAACGAGGACCGCTACCTCGCCTCCACCGGCCACTGACGCCCCCAAACCGCCTCGCACCTTCGGGGATGTTGCTGCCTCAGCCGCTCGCGAGACAGCAACATCCCCGAACTTGCGCAGATCTTGAGCGGAGGTCCGGCGGGGTGCGGGGGTCAGGGTGCGGTGTAGGTGACCGTGACCTGCTGGAAGCCCAGCGAGCGCAGCAACCCCTCCAGCATCTTGCGGGTGTTCTCCTCGGCGCGGGCGGAGAGCCCGCTGTCCCGGGCGGCGGCGGTGATCCGGTCCTCGGCCAGCTGGTAGACCTGCTGCTGCCGGTTGGGGTCGTTGCCGACCAGGTCGCCGAGCCGGTTGAGCAGGCCGCGCTGCTCGGCGAAGACGTAGCTCTTCTCCATGTCGAGGTTTGTCTCGCCGAGCTGCGGCGCGGGGAGCTTGATCTCGACCGACTTGCCGTCGGCGGACTGCACGATGGCGCCCTCACCGATCTTGGTGAAGTCGACGTACGCCTCGACGCTGCCGGCCCCGACGAACAGGGTGCGTTCGTTGAGCAGGAAGTCCGGGACGTTGCGCCTGTCGTTCTGGGTGTCGACCACGACCTGGAAGTTGCCTTCGGCGGCCACGTAGCGGCTGAGGTCCTGGATCGACTTCAGCAGCGGCGGCTGACTGCGGTCGGTCTGCTCCTTGGCGAACGGGTTACGGAAATCGGGCAGGAACCCGGTCGCCTGCACGCCGAGCAGCACCACCACGGCCAGCGCGGCGGCACCGAGAAGCAGGAGCAGCCCACGGGCCGCACCGCCACCACCGCTCGCACCGCCGCCCCCGCCGACCTCACCGCTCGGGGGGCCACCGGTGCCACCTGGTGTGTCCATGGTCGGGTCGGGTGTCGCCGCCGAGCGCTCCTTGAGGTCGTCGCCGGTCGGATAACCGGGGAACTCCCTCGTGGGCTCGTTGATGCCAGCTTCGCGGGCCATCACACTCACCGTCCTCGTCAGACACGTCGTCTACCAATGACGGTACGGCCCCCGTACGACAGCCGCGCGTCGAGCGGCCGGAATGCGTAAACGGGCAGGTCAGGCGAAGGCGGAGAGCCCGGTGAGCCGCTGGCCGACGACGAGCTGGTGGATCTCGGAGGTGCCCTCGTACGTCAGGACGCTCTCCAGGTTGTTCGCATGCCGCATCACCGGGTACTCCCCGGAGACGCCGTTGGCGCCGAGGATGGTGCGGCACTGCCGGGCGATGGCCAGGGCCTCCCGCACGTTGTTCAGCTTGCCCACGCTTACCTGCTCGGGGCGGAGTCGGCCGGCGTCGGCGAGCCGGCCGAGGTGCAGCGCGAGCAGTTGACCCTTGACCAGTTCGACGGCCATGTCGGCGAGCTTGGCCTGGGTGAGTTGGAACCCGGCCAGCGGGCGGCCGAACTGGGTGCGGCTGGTGGCGTACGCCAGGGCGGTCTCCAGGCAGTCCCGTGCTGCGCCGAGTGAGCCCCAGACGATGCCGTACCGAGCCTCGGTGAGGCAGCTCAGCGGCGCCTTGAGCCCGATCGCGTCGGGTAGTTGGGCGTCGGCCGGAAGCCGGACGTCGTCGAGCGCGATCTCGCCCGTCACCGACGCGCGCAGGGACATCTTGCGGCTGATCTCGCGGGCCGTGACGCCGGGCGTGTCCATGGGTACGGCGAATCCGCGCACGCCCTCGTCGGTGCGTGCCCAGATGACGGCGACGTCGGCGATCGGCGCGTTGGTGATCCACATCTTGGCGCCGGTGAGCATCCAGTCGTCGCCGTCGCGGCGGGCGCGGGTGGTCATGGACGCCGGGTCGGAGCCGTGGTCGGGCTCGGTCAGGCCGAAGCAGCCGATCGCCTCGCCGGTGGCCATCGCCGGCAGCCAGCGCTGCTTCTGCTCCTCGCTGCCGTAGCGCCAGATGGCGTACATCGCCAGTGAGCCCTGCACCGAGACCAGCGAGCGGAGCCCGGAGTCGCCGGCCTCCAGCTCCTGGCAGGCCAGCCCGTACGCGACGGCGGAGGCGCCGGCGCAGCCGTAGCCGGTCAGGTGCATGCCGAGCAGGCCGAGTTTGCCGAACTCGCGGGCCAGCTCGCGGGCCGGCACGCGGCCCTCCTCGTACCAGGCGGCGACGTGCGGGCGGACCCGGTCGTCGACGAGCTGGCGGACGACGTCGCGGATCTGCCGCTCCTCCGCGCTGAGCGACGGGTCCAGGTCGAGCAGATCGAGGGCAGTCATGCCGTCACCTTAACGAAGCCTCAGCTCACGCCGCTCACTCGATCGGTCCGGAGAGCACCAGCACGCGGGCGTGGATCTGGTTGCGCTGTTGCAGGGCGGCACGCAGGGCGCGGTGCAGGCCGTCCTCCAGGTAGAGCCCACCGTTCCACTGGACCACGTGCGGAAAGAGGTCGCCGTAGAAGGTCGAGTCCTCGGCGAGGAGCTTGTCGAGCGCCAACTCGCGCTTGGTGGTGATCAACTGGTCCAGACGCAGCGGACGGGGCGGAATCTCCGCCCACTGCTTGAGCGTCAGGTTGTGCTCCGGGTAGGGACGCCCGTCCCGGACCGCTCTGAAGATCACGACGGCACGCTCCCCTCCCCGTGGCCGGGCCGACCGACGACGCCGAGCCGGGCCGCGGCGGGCACCGCGCGGCGCGGCACCGATGACCGTGCCAGCCTAGCCGTCCGGCGCACGCGACGTTCTGCTCCCTGATGTCAGTTTCGCTACCGCTCGTCCGATCCTCAACTCCGACGAACGGGACGGCGCGCTCAACTCCACCGCCCGCGCCGCACCACCTCGTCCATCCCGCGCCGTCCCCGGCGCAACGACGGTGACCGATGGTCCGGTGCACGGTAACCGATTGTGACGGCACCGATGGGGTGGTAGTCGTCCGGCACGCCGAACGCGTCCCGATACGCGTCCAGCCGCTGCGCCGGAATCCCGAAGAAGCACGCTCCCAGCCCCTCGTCCACGGCGGTGAGCAGCATCAGCAGCGCGGCGAAGCCGGTGTCCACGTACCAGTAGGGCACCGGCCAGCGGTCGGTCGACCGGTCCGTCCAACCCTTGTCCGGCTCCGCGTACCGCCGCAGGTAGGCCGACTCGTTGGCGTGCGGCACCACGATGAGCGGCGCCCGGCGCATCCCCGCCAGCCAGCGCTCCCGTCCGCCGCCCTCCGGGGTGGTGGCGGCCCAGAACCGTTCCCGGTCGGCCGCCTCCTCAAGCACCAGGAAGCCCCAGCCCTGGGCGAACCCGGCCGACGGGGCGCGCACGGCGTGGTCGAGCAGCCGATCCACCACGTCGGGCGGGACGGGACGGTCCGGGTCGTAGTTGCGCACCATCCGCCGACGGCGGACGACCTCGGCGAACTCCATCAGGCCCCGGGCCGGATGCCCCAGGCACCCCGCCAGGTCGTGCCGGGCTTGAGCGTGAGCAGGTCCTTGCCCGAGCGGAACGCGTCCGGCGGGCAGGTCATCGGCTCGATCGCCACCGAGCGGCGGTGCCGCTCGCCGGTGAGCGCGTCCCCGGTGAACACCTGCCACCAGCCGAACTCCGCGTCCGCCCAGATGCTCACCCCGGACGAGGAGTCCGGGGCGGCCAGGCTCACCGAGGAACCGCCGTCGCCGTCCCGGATCACCTCGCCGAAGCAGGCGTCCAGCTCGGCGTCGCCGATCCGGCGCGGGCTGGTCCAGTCGTACTCGGTGCCGGCCACCGGGGTCGCCCCGACCGGGAGCAGCCGACCGTCCACAAGCACACGGGTACGCGCCGGCAGCCGCATGACCAGGTCGTCCACCGCGACGCCGGGCAGTTGCAGGTACGGGTGCACGGAGAAGCCGAACGGGGCCCCCTCGGCGCCGATGTTCGTCACCTCGTGCTCGGCGCGCAGTCCGTCCGCGCCGACGCTCCATCGGCTGACCAGTCGCAGCGGCCACGGGTAGCCGGGCTGCGGCGGGAGGTCGTAGCCGAGAGTCACCGCGTCCGCGGACTGCTCCAGCAGCCGCCACGGCACCCAGTTGACCAGCCCGTGGATGGCGACGTGCCGCTCCGGCTCGGTCAGCGCGAGCTGGTGCGTCCGGTCGGCGAACGGGTAGCGGCCGTCGCGGATCCGGTTCGGCCAGGGCGCGAGCACCTGCCCGGCGCAGCCGGGGCAGACCTCGTCGGCGCGGTACCCGTCGAGCAGGTCGACGCCGTCGTGCCGGTACGTCCGCAGCCCGCCGCCCACCTCCACGATGACTGCCTCGTGGCCCGCGGCGGCGATGGTCCACTGTGCGCCGGAGAAGGGGCGCTGGTCGGGGCTTTCCATGCCGGCGACCCTAACCGGTCACGGCCGGTCGCCGCTCGACGCCGTCGTGGCCCGGTAGCGCAGCAGCGCCGGGAACGCGACCGCGAGCACGACCACGAGCACCGCCGAGGCGAGCCCACCGGCGACCCAGGCCACCCCGCCGCCGAACCCGGCGGCCATGGTGCCGGCCCGCAGGTCACCCAGGCGCGGACCGCCGGCCACCACCACCGTGTTGACGCCCTGGAGCCGACCGCGCATCCGGTCCGGCGCGTACACCAGCAGCATGGACTGGCGCAGGACGGCGCTGACCAGGTCGGCGGCGCCGGCCACGGCGAGCAGCAGAACCATCAGCCAGAGCTGGTGGGCCAACCCGGCGGCGGCGATGGCCAGGCCCCAGCCGACCACCGCAACCACCAGGCCGACCCCCTGCCTGCGGAGTCGACCGATCCAGCCGGAGGTCAGTCCGCCGATCATGGAGCCGATCGCGATGGCGCTGTAGAGCAGGCCGACCGAGCCGCCGCCGCCGAACCGCTCGTGTGCGATCTCCGGGAACAGCGCCCTCGGCATCGCCAGGATCATCGCGATCAGGTCCACGCCGAACGAGAGCAGCAGCACGGGTGTGGTGGCGAGGTACCGGAACCCGTCGATCACGCTGGCCAGGCCGGCGCGACGGACCTGACCGTCGGCGGTCGGCTCGGGTGGCAGCGCGGGCAGGCGCAGCGCGGCCCAGAGCATGGCGGTGAACAGCACCGCGTCGACGCCGTAGGCGATCGGCAGGACGACGCTGGTGTCCGGCGAGGCGGCGAGGATCAGACCGGCGGCGAGCGGGCCGGCCACCGAGGCCGCGGTGAAGGTCGTGTAGTTGAGGGTGCTGGCGGCCGGGACGAGGTCCTCCGGGACCAGCCGGGGCAGCATGGCGCTGCGGGCCGGCGAGGTGATCGCGAAGGCCACCGACTGCACCGCCATCAACACCAGCAGCAGTACCGGGCTGCCCACGTTCAGCAGCGCCTGGACCAGCAGTCCGAGGGTGGATGCCCAGAGCAACAACGAGCCGCCGAGCAGCACCGCACGGCGGTCGCGGGCGTCGGCGACCGCGCCGCCCCAGAGCCCGAAGACCAGCAGGGGTACGAAGGCAGCCACGCCCAGCAGGCCCACCCAGAACGAGTCCCGGGTCAGGGCGTACATCTCCACAGGCACCGCGACGGCGGTGAACTGGAAGCCGAACATCGCCACTGTGTTGCCGAGCCACAGCCGCCGGTACGCCGAAACGCGCAGCGGGCGGACGTCGATCGCCCAACGGCGCGCTCCGCGCGGCCGGGCCTCCTGCACACCCGTCACGGCGCCAGCCGCTCGACGATCCAGCCACCCGCGTCGAGGCGACGGAAGCGGAGCCGGTCGTGCAACCGACCGGCCCGGCCCTGCCAGAACTCCACCGAGTCCGGCCGGACGCGCAGGCCACCCCAGTGCGGCGGGGCCGGGATCTCGGCCTGGTCGGCGAACCGCTCGGACACCTCCCGATAGCGCTCCTCCAACGCGGCCCGGTCCGGCACCACCTGCGACTGCGGGCTGGCCCAGGCGCCCACCTGCGAGCCGCGTGGCCGGCTCGCGAAGTACGACTCGGTCACCGCCTGCTCGACCGGGGCGATCGACCCGGCGACCACCACCTGCCGCTGCATGGGAAACCACGGAAAGACCAGACTGGCGTACGGGTTGCCGGTCGCCTCGACACCCTTGCGCGAGAGGTGGTTGGTGAAGAAGACGAAGCCCTCGGGGTCGTACCCCTTGAGCAGCACCGTCCGGCCGCTGGGCCGGCCGGCGTCGTCGGCGGTGCCCACCACCATCGCGTTCGGCTCGGGCAGCCCGAAGGCCACCGCGTCGGCGAACCAGCTGTCGAACTGGTGGTGCCAGTCGGCGGCCAGGTCAGCTTCGGTCAGGCCCAGGTCCGCGGCGTACTCGTTACGCATAGCGGCCGGGGCGGGTGTGTCGCCCGTCACGTCCCCACTCCTCCTCGGCGGCCCGACCAGCGCCCTTCCGCGCTGGCCAGTCCGCATCGCCCAGTCTCACCGAGTGGCGCGGAGAATGCGCGTCCTCAGATGTCGTGTGCAGCACAGTCGCAGCGGGTCGCATATCCGGTTACGCAGCAGGCAAGATGTTCCGAACACATCCCTGAGGGTCGCCTAAGGCGCTCGGCCGACCGGGCCGGCTCACTTGATCAGGCGCACCGACCAGATCCAGGAGAGCGACATGGCCGATTTCAAACCCGGTCTGGAGGGCGTCGTCGCCTTCGAGACCGAGATCGCCGAACCCGACCGCGAGGGTGGCGCGCTGCGCTATCGCGGGGTCGACATCGAGGATCTGATCGGCCAGGTCTCGTTCGGCAACGTCTGGGCGCTGCTTGTCGACGGCCGGTTCGGGCCGGGCCTGCCGCCGGCGGAGCCGTTCCCGGTGCCTGTGCACTCCGGCGACATCCGGGTCGACGTGCAGTCGGCTGTCGCGATGCTGGCGCCGTACTGGGGGCTCAGCCAGCTGTTGGACATCTCCGACGAGCAGGCCCGCGAGGACCTCGCCCGGGTGTCGGTGACCGCGCTCTCCTTCGTCGCACAGTCCGCCCGTGGCCTGGGCCTGCCTGCGGTGCCGCAGAAGGAGATCGACAAGGCGCAGACAATCGTCGAGCGGTTCATGAAGCGCTGGCGGGGCGAGCCGGATCCGCGGCACGTCAAGGCCGTCGACGCGTACTTCATCTCGGCCGCCGAGCACGGCCTGAACGCCTCCACCTTCACCGCGCGCATCGTCGCCTCCACCGGGGCGGACGCGGCGGCCTGCATCTCGTCGGGCATCGGCGCTCTCTCCGGGCCGCTGCACGGCGGCGCGCCGTCCCGCGTGCTCAGCATGTTGGAGGCCGTGGAGCGCAGCGGCGACGCGGAGGGCTACGTCAAGGGCGTCCTGGACCGCGGCGAGCGGCTGATGGGCTTCGGCCACCGGGTCTACCGTGCCGAGGACCCGCGCGCCCGCGTGCTCCGGCGCACCGCCAAGGAGCTGGGCGCGCCGCGCTTCGAGATCGCCGAGGCGCTGGAGAAGGCCGCCCTCGCCGAGTTGCAGGCCCGCCGCCCGGACCGGGTGCTGGCCACGAACGTCGAGTTCTGGTCGGCCGTGGTGCTGGACTTCGCCGAGGTGCCGGCGCACATGTTCACCTCGATGTTCACCTGCGCCCGGATGGGCGGCTGGAGCGCGCACATCCTGGAGCAGAAGCGCCTGCAGCGGTTGGTCCGCCCGTCCGCCCGCTACGTCGGCCCGGACACCCGCAAGCCCAGCGACGTCGAGGGCTGGGCCGCCATCCCCCACGGCGTCTGACCGGCTCGGAGGGCCCCTCCCGAGGACTCACGTCCGGGAGGGGCCTTTTCTGTGCGCGGCGGGCGATCGGCTCCGGGGTGTGGCGAAGGACTCAGGCCGGCCCTCGGGACCCCGACTTCCACGGCCGGACCCGGGTGCGAGGATGGGGGCCGGCAGTGTCGCCGGATCGCCGGTACGGATCCCGGCCGCCGTGCGCCCGCGTACGCGCGCCCACCGCCGGTCCGCACCGAGCCCGCCCTCGCCCATGCGGAAGGACCTTCAAGACCGTGGCTGACGCACCGATCATCCGGATTCCTGACGAGATCAAGCCCGCCGACGGACGGTTCGGCTGCGGCCCGTCCAAGGTCCGTCCGGCGGCCGTGTCCGCGCTCGCCGAGGTGGCGACCAGCTACCTGGGCACGTCGCACCGGCAGAAGACGGTCCGCGACCAGGTGGCCCGGCTGCGCTCCGGCATCGCCGAGTTCTTCTCGCTGCCCGAGGGCTACGAGGTCGTGATCGGCAACGGCGGCACCACCGCTTTCTGGGAGGTCGCCACCTTCGGCCTCGTCCGCGACCGTGCGCAGTTCGCCAGCTTCGGCGAGTTCGGCGCGAAGTTCGCCAAGTCGGTCTCCGACGCCCCGTTCCTCGGTGAGCCGACCGTCCGCAAGGCCGCGGCGGGCAGCGCGCCGGCCCTGGTCGCCGAGGCCGGCGTGGACGTGTACGCGACGCCGCAGAACGAGACCTCGACAGGCGTGGCCGTGCCGATCAACCGGGTGGCCGGCGCGGACGAGGGCGCGCTGCTCCTGGTCGACGCGACCTCGGGCGCCGGCGGCCTGGAGGTCAACGTAGGCGAGACCGACGTCTACTACTTCGCGCCGCAGAAGTGCTTCGGCTCCGACGGCGGCCTCTGGCTGGCCCTGATGTCGCCGGCCGCGCTGGAGCGGGCCGCCGAGATCAAGGCGTCGGGGCGCTACATCCCGGCCTTCCTGGACCTGGTGACCGCGATCGACAATTCGCGGCTGGAGCAGACGTACAACACCCCGGCGCTGGCCACCATCTTCCTCGCGGCCGAGCAGACCGACTGGATGAACGCGCAGGGTGGTCTGGCCTGGGCGGCCAAGCGCACGGCGGAGAGCGCCGCGACCGTGTACGGCTGGGCGGAGCGGTCCACGGTGGCCACTCCGTTCGTCACCGACCCGACGCTGCGGTCCAACGTGGTCGCGACAATCGACTTCGCCGACGGCGTGGACGCCACAGCGATCGCCAAGGCGCTGCGTGCCAACGGCATCGTCGACACCGAGCCGTACCGCAAGCTCGGCCGTAACCAGTTGCGGGTGGCGCTGTTCCCGGCCGTCGAGCCGGCCGATGTCGAGGCGCTGACCGCGTCGATCGACTACGTGGTCGAGCGACTCTGACCTTCGTCACGGTGGGTGTCCGTCGGGGCCTCGACGGACACCCACCGTGATCATCGCCGCAGCTCAGTCGCGACATGCGGGGTGTCGCTTCCCCCACCCCGAGACAGATGCGCGTACGGTGGTCCGAGACGCCTGGGTGGCCGACTCGTGGCGTGCGGCCAGCGAAGCGGGACGGAGGCAACGCTATGCGCCCAGTACGCTTCGTCGCCCTCTCCGAGGACGGCCAGGCCCTGGTGCTCGCCGACGAGGTGGGACGACTCCTCGCCCTGCCGATCGACGAACGCATCGCCGGCGTGATGCACCCCGAGCCGGGTGCCCCGCCGCTCGCGGTGGCACCGACCACGGCCGACCCGATCCCCTCGCTGTCCCCTCGCGACATCCAGGCCCGCATTCGCTCCGGTGAGTCCGCGGAGGATGTCGCCCGGATCGCCGGGGTGCCTGTCGACCGGGTCCTGCGCTACGCCGGCCCGGTGTTGCAGGAGCGGGCGATGCTCGCCCAGCACGCCCGCCGCACCCGCCTCAAGGGCGCGGAGAAGCCCACCCCGCTCGCCGAGGTGGTCAACGGTCGGCTGAGCCAGCACGGCATCGACACCGAGAAGATCTCCTGGGACGCGTACCGGCGCGACGACGGCACCTGGCGGATCATCGCCACCTGGCCGTCCGGCAAGGCCACCGCGCAGGCCATCTGGGACATGGACAAGGCCCGGCAGGTGGTCACGCCGCACGACGACATGGCGCAGTACCTGTGCGCCGAGCGGCCCACGCCGATCCTCGGCCAGGAGCCGGCACCGGAGCGGACCGGGCACGGCCTGCCCGGCCCGTCGCGTGGCGAGCCGAGCCGGGGTGGGCACGGGTTGCCGGCCGCGTCCGAGCACCCGCGCCCCGGCCGCGATCCGATCCGGGCTGGCCGGGACGCCCTGCTCGCCTCCCTGGACCGCCCGCTCGGTGGCTCGTCGGGTCGTGGCCTTGAGCCGCGCACCCCGGCTGCTCTTGCCGGCTCGGACGCGCCTCGGCAGCGGCCGGTCGGCGGGGGTGCCGCCGCGCTGCTCGGCGGTGGCCAGGGCTCGGCCTTCGACGACGACTCGGACGCGCCCAAGGAGGTCCCGGCCGTGCCGTCGCTGGCGGTGCTGCGACCCCGCCGGACGGCCGCCGCGGCGGCCTCCGGCGAGTCGACCGACGCCAGCGGCAAGCCGCGCAAGCGCCTGCCGAGCTGGGACGACGTGCTGTTCGGCAGCGGCCCGGCCGCCCGCGAGTCCTCCTGACGCGTGACGTCGGGCGGTCGGCTGACCGCTACCGCCGACACACGGCAGTCACTGCGTGATCCACTCGGGTTCGTGGAATCGGGCCATCGGTCCGAACAAGAAGCCCCGACTTCCATGAACCCGAGTGGATCATGAGTTCAGGCTGTCTGGCTCGACGGGTCAGAGCGGCCAGGCGGCGAGGCGGTCGTAGCGCGGCCGGAGGCCGAGGTGGCTGTGAACCAGCACCAACTCGCTCGCCCGCCACTCGGGTCCCTGGTAGTCGTTGAGGGCGACCCGGTCGGCTTCGACTGCCGCCGGGGCCACCCGGTCGCCGGGCCGGGCCACTGTCAGGTGCGGGCGGAGCGGCCTGTCGTCGTACGGCAGCCCGGCGTGCCGCAGTCGGTGGCGGATCAGCCGGGCAAGTGCGTGCAGCGCCTCGACGTCGCCCCGGACATCCGTCCAGAGCACGGTGCGCCGACCGTCGCCGAACACGCCGCCGCCGCCGAGACTCAGCCGGGGCGAGGCGTGCCGGTCGTCCCGGAACCACTTGGCGGCGAGCCCGAGCGCACTCCGCACGTCGGCCAGGCGGGCGGTCTCGACCTCACCGAGGAAGGCAAGCGTGAGGTGCAGGTTGGCCGGGTCGGCGAGCCGGACGGCGGTACCGGCGGTGGCCGCCGCGCCGACCCGCAGCCGGGCGGTCTGGGCGCCGAGGTCCTCGACCGCCGCGACGGGCGGATAGACGGCGACGAAGAGCCGCATCGGCCGGCCGGTCAGCGGTGCCGTTGCCGGTGCCCGGCGCGGGCCGCCGGCAGGGTCAGACCGGCGGCGTGCAGCACACCCTCCACCCGGATCCGCTCGATCTGCTGGTCGACGCCGCTCAGCTCGGTGAGGTGTTCGGTGATGCCGAGGGCGCGGCAGGCCAGCCGGAGTCGGTCGTCGTACGCCTGGAGCACCGCGCCGTGCCAGACCATGGACCGGGCGTTGCCGCCGAGCCGCTGACCGCCGAGGCGGCGCAGGTCGGCGGCGAGCTGTTCCAACGGGCGACGGTCGGTGCGGTCGAACTCGCTGAGGTCGATGTCGCGGGTCAGCGCGTCGGCTTCGATGGCCCGGTCGAGGCGGGCGATGGTGCGGCGCTCCCGCCGACGCTCCCGCCACTCGGACCAACCGCAGACCACCCGGTCGATGATCTCGTCGGCGCAGAAGAGCAGGGCGAACGCCGCCGGGAGGCTGGCCACGGCGAGGAACGCCAGGGCAAGCATCAGCGCGCGTTCGACTCCCACATATCGACGCTAAGCCCCGTCGTGCCGCCCCGCCAGCGAATTGGCCGCATCCGCGCTATCCGCCGATCCGGGCCTCCCCGCCTTCTCCGCTCGTGCGCAAGAGCCCCGTTCCGGTCGAAAGGGGCCCTTCGCGCAGCTCAGCAGTCGGCAGAGGTGACGTAGAAGCGGGGCATGGGCAGCACCCGGAAGCGCAGTCGCGCACCGGAGCGGCGCAGTTGCCAGGTGAGCGCGACAAGCGCGGCGGCCAGCGAGATCAGTCCGCCCATCCAGATGCTCGCGCCGGCGCCGAAGTGCTCGGCGACCCAGCCGATCAGCGGTGCGCCGACCGGGTTGGTGCCCAGGAACACCAGCACCCACAGGGCCATCACCCGGCCGCGGAAGGCGGCGTCCACACCGAGCTGAACGCGCTGGTTGGCAGCCTGGGCGAAGAAGACCATGAAGAAGCCGGTGGGCACGAGCAGCACGACGACCAGCCAGTACGTCGACGCGAAGCCGACCAGGGTGCCGAAGCTGGCGCAGGCGATCGCGGCGCCGAGCACCAGCCAGATCGACGGCCGGCTGCGCCTACCGGTGCCGCTGAGCGCGCCGCACAGCGCGCCGACGGCGAGGGCCGTGCTGAACAGGCCGAAGGATGCGGCGCCGGTGTGGAAGACCGTCTTGGCCAGCGCGGCCAGGGTGAGCTGGAAGTTGAACAGCGACATGCCGATCACCGACATGACCGCCATCGGCAGCAGCAGGTCCGGCCGGCGCCACACGTACCGCAGCCCGTCGACGACCTTCGCGGACGCCCGCTCGTCGCGCGGCGGGAGCGCGTCGCGGTGCAGGTCACTCGTCCGCATCCGGACCACGTTGACAAGCGGCGCGATGGAGCTGACGGCGGTGAAGAGGAAGACCGGGCCCACGTCGAAGGCGGCGATGGCCAGGCCGGCGACCGCCGGGCCGACGATCCGGGCGGAGTTGAACACGGCGGCGTTCAGCGACAGGGCGTTGGGCAGCAGGGGCGTGCCGACCAGTTCGGAGACGAACGCCTGGCGGACCGGGGTCTCCACGGCGTTTGCCGTACCGAGCAGGGCGGCGAACGCGAAGACGTGCCAGAGCTGCACCAGGTCGGTGAGCACCAGCAGGGACATCCCGAGCGCCAGCACCGTCCAGAAGGCGTTGGCGGCGAAGAGCAGCACCCGCTTGTCGTACCTGTCGGCGAGGCGGCCGGAGAGCAGGGTGAGCAGCAGCACCGGGGTGAACTGCAGCGCGGTGACCACGCCGAGCGCGGTGGCCGAGTTGTCGGAGAGCTCGAGGACGAGCCAGTCCTGGGCGATGAACATCATCCAGACGCCGATCAGTTTGATCAGCTGCCCGGATGCGAAGAGCCGGTAGTTGCGGACCTGCAGGGACTGGAACATCGTGCTCAACTTGGCCTGCACTCTTGGTGCGCCTCCTCTGGACGTACACGTCATCGACAGGTGACGGCACGGCCCGGTGGCGCGGGCGCGGCTCAGGCGCGAGCGAGCTGCTGAAGAATCTCGGCGGCCCTGTGCAGGGTCTCCCGTTCGTCCTCGTCGAGCGCTGCCAGCCGGTGGGCCAGCCACTCGTCGCGGGCCCGCTCGAACTGGTCGAGCACGGCCTGCCCTCCCTCAGTAGCCGTGAGGATGACCTGCCGGCCGTCGGTCGGGTGGGGGGTCCGTCGCACGAGGCCACGGTCCTCCAACTTCGCGACGATCTTGGTCATCGTCGGTGGCTGCACCCGTTCGACGTCGGCCAGTTCCCGGGGCGTCATCCCGCCCGCCAGCCGCAGGCTGGTGAGCGCGGAGACCTGGGTGACCGTGAGGTCGCCGACCGGCCGGGCCCGTCGGACCCGCCGGTTGAGTCGGGTGATCGCATCTCGCAACTGGGGAGCCAGCTGCGCCGGTGGCACGCGTTCCGCCGTCACCGTCCGCTCCGTCACGTTAGTTAGCTTAACTAATGAGCCTGGCTAACGACATCCGTTATGACCAGGCTCACGAGGATGTTTGTGCTGTTCCGGGCGGGGAATCACACTCGACTCCCCGCCCGGACGGCCTCTCAGAGCACAAGCGACTCGATGGGCCCGCGCAGGAAGTACAGCACGAAGAGCACTGCCACCCCGTACAGCAGCGGGTGGATCTCGCGGGCCTTGCCCCGGGCCAGCTTGACCACCACGAAGGTGATCAGACCGGCGCCGATCCCGTTGGAGATCGAGTAGGTGAACGGCATCAGCACGATGGTGAGGAACGCCGGAATGGCGATCTCGTAGTCGGACCAGTCGATAGTCCGTACCGCGGTCATCATCAGGAAGCCGACCACCACCAGGGCCGTCGACGCCGCCTCGAACGGCACGATCACCACGAGCGGCGCCAGGAACATCGCCAGCAGGAAGAGCACGCCGGTGACCAGGCTGGCCACGCCGGTCCGGGCACCCTCCCCGACACCTGCGGCACTCTCGATGTACGACGTGTTGCTGGAGGTGCTCGCCGCACCGCCGGCCGCCGCAGCGATCGAGTCGACAAGCAGGATCTCCTTGGCCTTCGGCGGGGTGCCCCGCTCGTCGAGCAGGCCACCCTCCTGACCGACCGCCACCATCGTGCCCATGGTGTCGAAGAAGTCCGTGATCAACAGGGTGAAGACGAACATCAGCACGACCACCCAGCCGGCGCGGCCCCACGAGTCGAGCACGTTGAACTTGCCGAGCAGCGACAGGTCCGGAACGTCCACCACAGTCTTGGGCAGCTCCGGCACGTTCAGTGCCCAGCCCTTCGGGTTGGGCTTCCCGTCGACGAACGACGGGCCGATGTTGGCGACCGCCTCGACGATGACCGCGAGCACGGTGGAGGTCAGGATCCCGATCAGGATCGCCCCCTTCACCCGGCGCACCACGAGCACAAGCGTCAGCAGCAGGCCCAGCACGAAGACCAGCAGCGGCCAGCTCACCAGCTTGCCGCCGATGCCCAGGCCCACAGGCACCGTGGTGTTCGCGACGTCCGGGATCCGTCTGACGAAGCCCGCGTCCACCAGGCCGATGATGGTCAGGAAGAGACCGATGCCCACGCCGATCGCCGTCTTCATCTGCGTCGGCACCGCGCGGAACACCGCGGTACGCAGGCCGGTGAGCACCAGCACCGCGATGATCACACCCTCGATCACCACCAGGCCCATCGCGTCGGCCCAGGTCATCTCGGGGGCGATCTCGTACGCCACCAGGGCGTTGACGCCCAGACCGGCGGCGAGCGCCAGCGGGAACCGGCCGACCACGCCCATCAGGATGGTCATCAGGCCGGCGACGAGCGCGGTCGCCGCGGCGAGTGCCGGAATCGGGAGGGACTTGCCGTCACCGTCGACGGCACCGCCCAGGATCAACGGATTGAGCACCACGATGTACGCCATCGTGAAGAAGGTCGCCAGGCCACCGCGTACCTCGCGGCTCACCGTCGAGCCGCGGGCGGAGATCTCGAAGAACCGGTCGAAGCCGTTACGCGGGTGAGCGGGGTCGGGAGGTGTGCCGTTCTCGGGCGGCGCTACTGCCATCAGGTCCTCGCAGGTGATCTTCCGGTTGTCGCGCGCATCGTCCCAGATCACCGACGGGCAGGGGAAGTGGATCGCGTACGCTTGCCGGATGCCGAACGACCAGCCACCGCGTCCCGCGCCGCTGGACCCGCCGATGGTGCCGTTCGCCGTCGCCGGGCTGATCGCCTGGGCGGTCGTCGGGCTGGTGCTTCTGGTGTTCTTCCGCGGCTGGCTTACCGAGCACGATCACGAGAACTGGCTCTGGACCTGCCTGGCCGGTTTCCTGTGGGGGTTCCCCGGCCTCGCCGTCATGCTGCGTCACGACGCCAACCGACGCCGCCGCCGAGCGAACTGAGCGCAGCCGCCCGCGCCGGCGCGAACGCTCAGGGGTGCCCGTACGGCTCCGCCGGCTCGGCTGCCTCCACCGAGCCCGGGGCACGGCTGACCGACATGGCCTCGACCGCGCTGTCGTCGTACACCGTCGGAAGATCCTCCACGGCGGTCTCGGCGGCCTCGATGAGCGTCTCCGAGTGGGCGCCGCAACCGTGGTCGGCGCTCACCACCCGGCCGTCGTCCGGGGCGTAGAAGTTGCCGCAGGCGCCGAACGCCTGCCGCAGCGAGCCGGCCAGCGGCAGGTAGAAGCCGCAGGTGCCGCAGCGGGCGGCGGCCGGGGCGGCGGTGGAGATGGCGGCCGTCGGGCCGTGGTCGCCGTCGTACCAGCGCTGCGCCGCGTCGGCGCGCCCCTCCCGGGACAGCACCCGGGCCCGACCGAGACCCAGCTCCCAGGCCGTCTCCTCGACCGCCGGGTCGTCGGAGAGCAGATAGCCGGGGGCCAGCCGCTCGTCCTCCGGCGAGGTCGGCAGCAGGTCACCCGGGCCGAGGTCACCCGGCTTGAGCCGCTCCTGCCAGGGCAGCCAGCCGGGTGCGAGCAGCGCGTCGGGGCCGGGCAGCAGCACCGTCTCGCAGATGGTCACCGTCTTGCTGCGCGCCACGCGGGTGACGGTGACCGCCCACCGCCAGCCGCGGTAGCCGGCGAGGAGACACTCGAAGTAGTGGGTGACCAGCCGTTCACCCTCGGCAACGACCTGTAGGTGGTCGCCGACGTCGTCGGCGTCCACCTCGGTGATGCCAGCGCGGGCCACCTCGACGGCGGCGGCGCAGACCTGGTCGAGACGGGCGGCACGGGTGGAGGCGGGCCTGGTCACCCGACCATTGTTCCCCATGCTCCCCGCAGGGGTGACAGGGACTCCCGGGGAACCTTTCACCGCAGTGGTGCGGCGTACCTGGATCAGATGGGCGAGGATGGTGCACATGCCGCCGTACTCCCGCTCCGGGCGATCCGTCCTCGGGCGGACCGTTGGCACCGGCATTCGGGCCGTCCGCCTGCTCCTGCGTGGTTCGGTGGGCAGCGGCCGCTGGGTGACCCGCCGGGCCGGCCGGGCCCGGACCCGGGGCGCCGGCGGCGAGGTCGGCATGATCCGCCTGTTCGACCTGCACGCCGTCTCCTGCGCGGGCGACACGCTTATCGCCATCGGCCTGGCCGGGACGATCTTCTTCAACGTGCCGCTCGGCGAGGCCCGCAGCAAGGTCGCGCTCTATCTGCTGGTGACCATGGTGCCGTTCGCGATGCTCGCCCCCGTGGTGGGTCCGCTGCTGGACCACTTCCGGCACGGCCGGCGGTACGCGCTGGCCGCCACCATGCTCGGCCGGGCGTTCCTGGCCTGGCTGATCTCCGACTACATCCACGGCTTCGGGCTCTATCCGGCAGCGTTCGGTGTGCTCGCGCTGTCGCGCGCCTACGGCGTGGCCCGGTCCGCGGCCGTGCCCCGGCTGCTTCCGGAGGGGCTGGGCCTCTCCCAGGTCGGCGCACGGGCAAGCGTCTACGGCACGGTGGCGGGTGCGCTCGTCGCGCCGATCGGGTTGGCGGCCTTCTGGTTCGGGCCGCAGTGGCCGCTGCGCGTCGCGTCGGTGATCTTCCTGATCGGCATGGTGATCTCCCTGCGGCTGCCGCCGAAGGCGGACTCGGAGCCGCCGGAGCGGGTCCCTCGAGCGTTGCGCGCGCTGGGCCGCCGCGGAGACCGACCGCTGGGCCGGGGCCGACCCGCCGGGCGACTGGTGATCGCGACCCTGGTCGGCGCCGCGACCCTGCGCGCCGTGTACGGCTTCCTGCTGCTGTTCCTCGCCTTCGCCATCAAGAAGGGCGACCTGACCACCGACGTGTTCGGCCGGGACCTGGGCGCGGAGTGGGCGCTGGGGCTGGTCGGCGGCGCACTTGCCGTGGGCAGCTTCCTGGCGACCGCCGTCGGCACCCGGTTGCGCATCCACCGGCCGACAGCCATCCAGTCCAGCAGCATGATCATCGTGGCGGGGGTGGCGGTGCTCGCCGTCATCCAGTTCTCGCTGCTGATGGTGGCCCTGCTCTGTCTGGTCACCGCGCTCGTCAGTGGGGTGGCCAAACTTGCCGTGGACGCCTCGATCCAGGAGCGCATCCCGGAGCGGCTGCGAGCCAGTTCCTTCGCCCACTCCGAGACGGTCCTGATGCTCGCCTTCGTCGTCGGCGGCGGGCTCGGGCTGGTTCCGTTCGACGGCCGTACGGGCATCGCGGTCGCCGCCGGCGTGGGCATCCTGGCCGCCGTCCGGGGGGTGCTGGTCGCGGCCCGACTGCGCGCCGAGAAGCTCGCCGGCCGGCCGCTCGGTGACGACGAACTGGCAGCTGACGAGCCGGTGGCCGAGGACGAGCCGGTGGTCGAGCCCGCCGCCGTCGCCCCCACCTCGCCCGCTCCCACCCAGGCCAACCCGCCGCAGCACGACGAGCCGGGGCTGGCACCGCCGGGCTACCACATCTACCGCCCCTCCTCGGCGGTCGGCGGCCCGGGCGGCGGAGCGGACGACGAGACCCGCCGGGAGTCCCCCGGCTCGCTCTCGTGACAGGCCTCCTGGTGGTGACCGCGGTGCCGGCCGAGGCGGACGCCGTACGCGCCGGCCTGACCGACGCCAGCGTCACAGTCGCCCCGATCGGGGTGGGCCCGGCGGTCGCGGGTGCCGCCACGGCACGGCTGCTGGCCCTGGCCGAGGCGGCCGGTCGCCCGTACCGCGCGGTGGTCAGCGCCGGCGTGGCCGGCGGCTTCACCGGGAGGGCCGCCGTCGGCGACACGGTGCTCGGCACCGCCAGCATCGCCGCCGACCTGGGCGCCGAGTCACCCGACGGCTTCATCCCTGTCGACGACCTGGGCATGCCACAGGCGCTGCTCGGCGGAGGCAGCGTCATGCCCGCAGACCCGGGCCTGCTCGCGGCGCTCCGGGCGGCACTGCCGGCGGCGACGACCGGCCCGGTGCTCACCGTCAGCACGGTCACCGGCACCGCCGCCGGCACCGACGAGCTGCGCCGCCGGCATCCGGAGGCGGTCGCCGAGGCCATGGAGGGGTACGGAGTCGCGGTCGCCGCCGCGCAGGCCGGAGTGCCCTTCGTCGAACTGCGCACCATCTCCAACCCCATCGGCCCCCGCGACCGCGACGCCTGGCGACTACGCGAGGCCCTCACGGCGTTGACCACGGCAGCTCCGGCGCTGCGCTGAGCGTGCGGCCTGGCCGGCGCGGCGCTGGCTGTGCGGCCGGCCCGCGCGGCGCTGGCTGTGCGGCTGGCCGGCGCTGCCCCTGCTCAGCGGTAGGTCAGGCGGCCTGGTCGACCCAGCCGCAGTGCCGCGGGCCGGCGGGCCTCGATCGCGAAGCCGCACGCCAGCAACAGCTCGATGCCGGCGTCCTCGGCTATCGCGGCGGCGTCGTCGATACCGGCCTCGCGCATTTCGGTGACAAGTGCCGTGACCAGCCTCCGCCCGAGCCCCAGCCGTCGGTGACGGGGATCAACGAGCACGCCGTCGAGCGCCATCTCCCTCTCCGGTAAGGCCGGGTCCCATTCCCCGTCCTCGAGGTGTGGACTCCGTTCATGTGCTCGCAGCTCGCCGACCAGTTGCCCGTCGGGAAGCTCGGCGACGTACCGCCAACAGACGGACGGCAGGTCACCGCCCACGACCCGGCGTACCCGGGCCGTTCGTCGGATTTCCGCGCCCCACCGTCGGTTGTCGCGGTAGCGCCGGTTCAGCTCGTAGGCCGCCGGCGGCAGGGGCAGCGGATAGCGCTCGGGCGGCAACCTGTACCACGCCGCCCACCACGCGCCCGGCCAGTCCCGAGGCTCGTAAACCGGCCAGACGTCCAGATGAGCCGGGTACCGCCGCCCTGCCATGTCCCGCATGTCGTCGTGTGGGACAGGCGTCGGTTCGATGACCGCGGGTGTCACCGATGGCGTGCCGAACGCCATCTCCCCTCGCGCGGCCCGGACGAGGCGCTCCACCGTCCGGAATCGAGGATCGGCGACCCGCCCCGACTCGATCCGAGCCAGCGTGGGCTGCGGCACACCGGCCCTCTCGGCCAACTGCCGCTGACTCAGATCGGCCTGGCGGCGCAGAGCACGAATCACCTCGCCCAGGTCGGCTCCGGCAGTCTCGACGGTGCGGTCAGTCACCTCGGTCACAGGGCGATGGTCCCGGGAGTTCAGAGAGCTATCAACACCGTCGCCGGAACTGTGGATAAAGCTGTGGACAACCGCCGAGGCCGGTGGACGGCCCACCCCGCCGTCCCTTTGGAGCTGATGCCGCAGACGAATCACCGCGTCGGCACTGCCACTGGTCTGGATTCGGCTTCGTGCGGTGATGCATTGACAGCATCAGCTCCAAAGGGCCTCCGGGACAGGTGTCGACCTCGCCAGGCCGGTTTCGCCGGCGTGCGCCCACCACCTCGACCCGGCCCCAACCAGCCCGGGCCCGCGGGAGTGTCTCGGCCAGTCGGTCGTGGATCACAGTGGGCGGGGCGCGCACGTGCTGCGGGTCGGGTGCGGGGCTAACGTGAGGGTGTGGCGCTCTCCCTGGCGATCTCGCCCTGCCCCAACGACACGTTCGTCTTCGACGCCCTGGTGCACGGGCGGGTGCCCGGCGCACCGCCGGTCGAGGTGACGTACGCCGACGTGGACGTCACCAACACGGCGGCCGAGCGGGGCGCGTTCGACCTGGTGAAGGTGAGCTACGCGGCGCTGCCCTGGCTGCTCGACGACTACCACCTGCTGCCCTGCGGGGGCGCGCTCGGTCGCGGGTGCGGGCCGCTGGTCCTCACCAGGGGTGACCGCGCCGACCTGGCCGGCGCCACGGTGGCGGTGCCCGGCGATCGGACGACCGCGTACCTGCTGTTCCGGCTCTGGTCAGCCGGGCAGCCACCGGCCCGGATCGAGGTGGTTCCGTTCCACGAGATCATGCCGGGCGTCGCGGCTGGTCGCTACGACGCTGGGCTGGTGATCCACGAGGCCCGGTTCACCTACCACCGGCACGGGCTGACCGCGCTCGTCGACCTCGGCGAATGGTGGGAAGCCGACACCGGGCTGCCCATCCCGCTCGGCGCGATCCTGGCTCGGCGCGGCGCGGTCGACCCGGTGGCCGCGGCCGGCTGGATTCGCGAGTCCGTTCGGCAGGCCTGGGCCAACCCGACGGTCAGCCGGGAGTATGTCCTCGCGCACGCCCAGGAGATGGAACTGGACGTGGTGGACAGGCACATCGGCCTGTACGTCAACGAGTTCACCGCCGACCTGGGCGAGGCCGGCTTCGCCGCGGTGACGGCGCTCCTCGACCGCGCCGCCACCGCCGGCCTGGTGCCTCAGACCTCCAGCTCGCGCGCCACCGCGTGGACCAGCTGAGCGATCTTCTGCGCCGTCTTCTTGTCCGGGTACCGGCCCCGGCGCAGGTCCGGCTGGACCTTCGCCTCCAGCACCTTGATCATGTCCTCGACGAGGCCGTGCAACTCCTCGGCCGGCCGACGTCGCAGCTCGGCCATCGACGGCGGCGCGTCCAACAGTTTGACGCCCATGGCCTGCGCGCCCCGGCGGCTGTCCACCACGCTGAAGTCGACCCGCTGACCACCCTTGAGGTCGGTGACGCCCGCCGGCAACGCGGCCTTGGGCAGAAACACGTCGCCGCCCTCGTCACTGGTGACGAAGCCGTATCCCTTGGCCGTGTCGTACCACTTCACTCGACCCGTAGGCACCTGAGAACCCCTGCTTCACTTGAGCCGCTACTGCTCCCAGGCTAGCTGGATCATGCCGTCGAGCGCCGCTGGGAATCCGGTGAGATCGTCCAGCACCACCTTCGCCCCGGCGGCGCGCAGCTCAGCGGAGGAGCAGGGGCCGGTGGCGACAGCGATTCCCGGCACCCCGGCCGCAGCAGCCGCCACCATGTCCGCCACGTGGTCACCGACGTAGTGGGTCGCGCCCTGCTCCCGCAGCGCGGTCGCCTTCTGCTCGGCGAACAGGTCACCGGCCAGCTCGTCGACCGTGAGACCGAGGTGCTCCAGGTGCAGCCGGGCCAGCCGGCCGATCTTGGACGTGACGACAAGCACACGGCCGCCCCGCCCGCGGACCGCGTCGATGGCCTCCCGGGCGCCGGGCAGCGGGAGCGTCGGGGTGATCGCGTACGCCGGGTACAGCTCGCGGTACACCCGCACGGCCGACTCGACCTGCTCCGGCGGGAACCAGTGCGCGATCTCGGTGCGCAGCGGCGGGCCGAGCCGGGACACGGCCAGGTCGGCGTCCACCGGCACGCCCGTCCTGGCGGTCAGGGCCCGGTAGGCCGCGGCGATGCCGGGGCGGGAGTCGACCAGGGTCATGTCGAGATCGAATCCGACTGTCAGTGCGGGCATGTCGAGAAACGTACCGGTGACCCCGGACCGGCCGGACGTCCGAGGGGCGCGACTGCCCGGTGCCGGGCTAGCGTGGAAAGACGATGACCACCTCACTCGCCGACCACCTGCGGTCGTTGCCCGACGAGTCGCTGGCCGCGCTCCTCCAGCTCCGGCCGGACCTCGTCGTGCCCGTGCCTGCCGACGTCTCCGCCCTGGCCATCCGCGCCCAGTCCCGGGTCTCGGTGGCCCGCGCCCTGGACGGGCTGGACCAGTTCACCCTCCAGATCCTCGATGCCGCCCGGCTCACCCGACACCCGGACGAGGGCACCACGGCCACCGACGCCGTGCTCGCCATGGCGACCACCGGGCCGCACCCGCCGGCACCCACGGCCGTCCGGGCCGCCGTGGGCCGGCTGAGGGCGCTTTTTCTGCTGTACGGCCCCGAGCACGCCCTGCACGTGGTGCCCGCCGTCGACGAGGTCTCCCCGTACCCCGCTGGGCTCGGCCGACCCGCCGCGGAGCTGGACCCGCGCACGGCCGCGCTCTGCGCGGACCCGGCGAAACTGCGCCGGACGCTGCTCGCCGCACCCCCGTCGGCCCGGGCGATCCTGGACCGGTTGGCGGCAGGTCCACCCGTGGGCAGCGTGCCTCCGGGCGCGTTGCAGGCGCCGCCGATCGGCGCGCAGGACGCCGTCCTCGCCGACCCGACCAACGGTGGCGCGCCGACCGGCTCGCCGGTGCGCTGGCTGGTCGACAACCGGCTGCTGGTCGCGGTCCCGGCCGGCTCGTCGACGGCAAGCGGCACCGTCGAGCTGCCCCGCGAGGTGGGGCTGCTGCTGCGCCGCGACACTGGCCCGCTCGGTCCGTTGCGCACCAGCCCGCCGCCGGCGGCCACCCCGCCCCGCGAGCCGAAGGCTGTCGACTCGGCAGGCGCCGGGCAGACCATGGAGGTGGTCCGGCACACCGAGGGGCTGTTGGAGCAGCTCGCCGCCGAACCCGCGCCGGTGCTGCGCTCGGGCGGGATCGGCGTCCGGGACCTGCGTCGGCTGGCGCGTACCGGCGGCCTGGACGAGCCGACCACCGCGCTGCTGCTGGAGGTGGCGTACGCGGCGGGGCTCGCCGGTGAGTTGGAGATGCCCGGTTCGACCACCGGCCGCTACGGCGCCGATCAGCAGGTGCTGCCGACCGGCGGGTACGAGGTGTGGCGGGCCGCCTCACTGGCCCAGCGGTGGGAGCACCTGGCCCGCGCCTGGTTGACGATGACCCGGCAGGTCGGCCTGGTCGGTCGGCGTGACGACCGGGACCGGCCGATCACCGCGCTGTCCGCCGAGGCCGAGCGGGCCAGCGCGCCGGCCACCCGGCGGGCGGTGCTCGGGGTGCTCGCCGACCTGGAGCCGGCGACCGCGCCCACGCCGGAGGAGGTGCAGGCCCTGCTGGACTGGCGGGCGCCACGGCGCAGCCGGGGTCGCGAGGCCGCCCACCGGGAGGTGCTTGCCGAGGCGGCGCAGCTCGGCGTGACCGGCCTGGGGGCGCTCACCTCGTACGGGCGGTTGTTGCTGGGCGAGCTGACGTCGGCCGACGAGCCGGGCGGCGACCCGCTGGGGTTGCACGCGGACGTGGAGAGCGGCGACCCGTCCAGTGCCGCGCGGGCGTTGGACGCGCTGCTGCCCGCCCCGGTCGACCACTTTCTGGTGCAGGCCGACCTGACCGTGGTGGTGCCCGGGCCGCCCGAGCCGGCGCTCGCGGCCGAGCTGGAGGCGACGACCGAACCCGAGTCGGCCGGCGGGGCGAGCGTGCACCGGGTCACCACGGCGAGCGTGCGACGGGCGCTGGACGCCGGTTACACGGCCGACGACCTGCACGAACTGTTCCGACGCCGGTCTCGTACCCCGGTTCCGCAGGGACTCAGCTACCTGGTGGACGACGTGGCCCGTAAGCACGGTGGGCTGCGGGTCGGGTCGGCCGGGGCGTACCTGCGCAGTGACGACGAGGCGTTGCTCAGCGAGGTGCTTGCCGACCGACGGTTGGAGTCGTTGACGCTGCGCCGGCTGGCGCCGACGGTGCTGAGCACCCCGTACCAGGTCAGCCGGATGCTGGGTGCGCTGCGGGACGCCGGGTACGCGCCGGTGCAGGAGGACGGCACGGGCGGCACGATGCTGTCCCGCCCCCGGATCCGGCGTGCTCCGGCGCGGGTCGCGGTGACCACCAGGACGCTCGACCCGCTGGCCGCCCCGAAGCTGCCGATGCCCCGGCTGCTCGGAGTGGTGGAGCACATCCGGCGGGGCGACGCGGCGGCGCGGGCGGCCCGGCGGGCGCCTGCCGTCGTCCGTGGCGGGGCGGCGGGGCTGGGCGGAGGTCCGGTGCCCGCGCACACGCACAGCGAGGCCCTCGCCGTGCTCCAGCAGGCGGTCCGCGACAAGGCGCTGGTCTGGGTCGGGTACGTCGACGCCCACGGGGCGACCGCGTCCCGGCTGGTCAAGCCGGTGTCGATAGGCGCCGGCTACCTGCGGGCCGAGGACGAGCGGACCGAGATGCTGCACACCTTCGCACTGCACCGGATCACCGCGGCGGTGCTTGCGGACTGAGCAGGGGCAGGCCGACGCCGGCCGTGCGCGGTCGACGGCGGCTGCTGCCTGTTCGGTCAGCGGCGGCTGCGCCGGAAGGTGCCGACCACCGAGACGACAAGCAACAGGGCGAAGCCGGCGCCGGCGGACTCCCCTACCGAGTCGACGAAGCCCTGCCGCAGCACCAGCCAGCCGACGAGGAACCATGCGACGAGGAGCGCGGCCGCGAGGGCGTACGCGACCACAGTCGCGCGGGACACCTCGTCGGGTGGCGCCTGTTCATGCTCTGCGATCACGTCACGGTCGACAGTCATGCCCAGCCTCCCCGCCCGGTGCGGCCCTGGACTCCCAAGAGTGTCACTACCGCGACGCGTGGGACAGGGGATAAACCCCGAGTCGGGCGGGATGTTCAGGTGCCGGGGCGGCGGCCGATCAGCACCACCCGGGTGCCGACCTTGCCCAACTCCCACATCCGGACGGCGTCGGCGTGCAGCAGGTTGACGCAGCCGTGCGAGCCGATCGACTTGTCGTGCAGGTAGGTCGTGGTCTCGTGGAACCCCATGCCCTGGGTGAAGTGCTGCCAGTACGGCAGCCACACCTCGTACGGGTCGGACCACTCCTTGGGGTTGCGGTAGTTGACCGTGTAGGTGCCGGACGGGGTGCGGTAGCCGGACATGCCGGTACGCGTCACCGTCGGCCCGAGGACCACCTTGCCGCCCCGGAGGGCCCACACGGTCTGCCGGGTCAGGTCCACGCAGAAGGTGGTGCCGGTGCCGGCCTTGCAGCGGGTCGTGTCGGTGGTGGCGAGGCGCTGGGCCACGTCGAGGGTGGTCGGCCCGGCGCGTCCCTCGACGGGGCGAATGTCGTACCTCTTCTGGAACTTCTTGATGGCGGCGCAGTCGGCGGCGGACTGCCGCCCGTCGACAGTGAGGGGCCCGAACCCGCCCAACCGCGCGAGGTAGGTCTCCACCGCGCGCTGGTGCTGGCCCTGGGGGCAGCCGGCGACTGTCGGCGTACCGCTGGGGGTCGGGGTGGACGCCGTGCGGGTCGGCTTCGGCGTGGGTTTCCGGGTGGGTTTCGGGCTGGGTTTCGGGGTGGGCGCGGCCGGCGTGGGCCGGCCGCGCTGGTCCGGCCCGGACGTGCCGCTCGCCCCCGTTGCCTGTTCCGCCGCACCGACCGGGGCGGCTCCCCCGCCACCACTCCCGCCGGACTGCGGATCGAACGTGCACGCGCCGGCACCGACCAGCACGACCACCGCCAGGGCAACCAGCGGGAAAGTGCCGCGGACACGCCTCATGGCACCTCCCCTGGACGGTTGTCCCTTTGCTAGACGTTCGTAAGTGCCGTTCTGGTTGCACCCGGTGCTCATCTTTCTTTCGACGTTCTCCGCCGTGCAACACTGGATGGTCGGCCAGCAGCGGGTATGCGACCCGTTCCGGCCGGACAGCCAACCGAGGAGAGGACGCTGGCGTGAGTGGTGGACCCCTGATCGTGCAGTCGGACAAGACCCTACTGCTGGAGATCGACCACCCCGACGCGCAGGCCTGCCGGATGGCGATAGCTCCCTTCGCCGAGCTGGAGCGCTCTCCGGAGCACGTGCACACGTACCGGCTGACTCCGCTCGGGCTGTGGAACGCCCGGGCGGCGGGGCACGACGCCGAGGGCGTGGTCGACTCGCTGATCAAGTACTCCCGCTACCCGGTGCCGCACGCGCTGCTCGTCGACGTGGCCGACACGATGGACCGGTACGGCCGGCTCCAGCTCGCCAACGACCCGGCGTACGGGCTGGTGCTGCGGGCGCTCGACCGGCTGGTGCTGATCGAGGTGGCCAAGAGCAAGAAGCTCGCCGGGATGCTCGGCGACAAGATCGACGACGACACGATCCGGGTGCACCCGTCCGAGCGGGGCCGGCTCAAGCAGGCGCTGCTCAAGCTGGGTTGGCCTGCGGAGGACCTGGCCGGCTACGTCGACGGCGAGGCGCACCCGATCGAGCTGGCCGAGGCCGGCAAGGACGGGCGCAAGCCGTGGACGCTGCGGTCGTACCAGCGGGAGGCCGTGGAGGCGTTCTGGGCCGGCGGGTCGGGCGTGGTGGTGCTGCCCTGCGGCGCCGGCAAGACACTTGTCGGCGCGGCGGCGATGGCCGAGGCGAAGGCGACGACGCTGATCCTGGTCACCAACACGGTCGCCGGCCGGCAGTGGAAGCGGGAGCTGATCGCCCGCACGTCGCTGACCGAGGAGGAGATCGGCGAGTACTCGGGCGAGCGCAAGGAGATCCGACCGGTCACCATCGCCACGTACCAGGTGCTCACCTCGCGGCGCGGCGGCGCGTTCACCCACCTGGACCTGTTCGGCGCCCGTGACTGGGGCCTGGTCGTCTACGACGAGGTGCACCTGCTGCCCGCGCCGATCTTCCGGTTCACCGCGGACCTTCAGGCCCGCCGTCGGTTGGGCCTCACTGCCACTCTGGTACGCGAGGACGGCCGCGAGGGTGACGTGTTCAGCCTGATCGGGCCGAAGCGCTACGACGCGCCGTGGAAGGACATCGAGTCGCAGGGCTGGATCGCCCCGGCCGAGTGTGTCGAGGTCCGGGTGACCCTGACCGACGCGGAACGCATGTCGTACGCGACGGCGGAGGCCGAGGAGCGCTACCGGATGGCGGCGACCGCCCGCACCAAGCTGCCGGTGGTGAAGGCGCTCGTCGACAGGCACCCGGACGACCAGGTGCTGGTGATCGGCGCGTACATCGACCAGTTGCACCAGATCGGCGAGTACCTCGACGCGCCGATCGTGCAGGGCTCGACCACGAACAAGGAGCGGGAGCGGCTCTTCGACGCGTTCCGCACCGGGGAGATCCGCACGCTGGTGATCTCCAAGGTCGGCAACTTCTCGATCGACCTGCCCGAGGCGGCGGTGGCGATCCAGGTGTCGGGCACGTTCGGGTCGCGCCAGGAGGAGGCGCAGCGGCTGGGCCGGGTGCTTCGGCCGAAGGCCGACGGCCGGCAGGCGCACTTCTACACGGTGGTCTCCCGGGACACGATCGACACGGAGTACGCGGCGCACCGGCAGCGCTTCCTCGCCGAGCAGGGGTACGCGTACACGATCGTCGACGCCGACGACGTCCTCGGCCCGACCCTGCCGACCTTCGACTGAGCTGTCGTCGCCCTGATCGACTCGGTGCGTCGGTCCCGGCCGACGCCGTCGGGGATCGGGTGCCTCCCGCGCTCGCTATCGAGCTGATGCCGTGGACGAATCGCGCGAGGACTCAGTCAGCCCTGACCCTCAGCGCGAGAAGCGGGCCACAAGCACCGCGAGTCGCCGGTCGTGGTCGGCGCGGCGGAGCCGGCCGCTGCGCATCAGCGTGACAAGCCCGTGCAGGCCGCTCCAGAACGTCTCGGTGACCGCCTCCAGGTCGTCGTCACCGGCCGCCGGTCGCACGGCCTCGGCCAGCTCGGCGAATCCCCGGGCCAGGTCGGTCGGAACGTCCTGGCTTGCGAACGGCAGATCCACGGTGAGGGTGAACATCGCGTCGTAGAGCGCGGGCCGCTGTTCGGCGAAGGTGGTGTACGCCGCCGCGACGTCGGCGACCGCCAGCCGAGGGTCGGCTGCCGAGGTCCGGGCCGTGGCCAGGGCGGTGGCCAGCTCGGCGAAGCCCTCGACGGCGACCGCCGCCATGATGGCGTCCTTGCCCTTGAAGTGGCTGTAGAGGACGGGCTGGCTGTATTCGATCTCGGCGGCGAGCCGGCGAGTGGTGACCGCGTCCCAGCCTTCCGCCAGGGCCAGGTCGCGGGCCGCGGTGATGATGGCCCGTTCCCGTTCCGCCCGCTCGCGCTCCCGGCGCGTCTGAGTCGACATGACCGCAATCCTAGCACCGCTAGCGATCCTGTCGTTGCTCTGCTAGCGTCGCTCTTACATCTAGCGGCGCTAGCAATTGGAGCGGACCATGTTGTCACCCCTGGCCTACGGGCTCGCCGTCGTACTCAACCTCTTCGTCGTCTTCATCGGCGCGCGGTTCCTGCTGGTGCCCCAGGCCGCAGCCGCCGGGTACGGCGTGCCGGCCCGGCCGGACGGCGACCCCGCCTACCTGACGATCAAGGGGCTCAGGGACCTCACCTTCGGGCTCATCGGCCTCGCCCTGATCGCCTTCACCACCGCCGACTCGGTCGCGTGGTTCATGCTGATCGTCGCGCTCGTCCCGCTCGGCGACACACTCATCGTGCTCCGCAACGGCGGAACGAAGGCCGTCGCCTTCGGCATCCACTTCGCCACCGCCCTGGTAGTCCTCCTGGACGCCGCCCTCCTGTTCGCCCTCTAACCCGGCCCCGGACCTTCCCGGCGTGATCAAGAGGTTTGCGTCACCGAGAGGCCGATCGGTGACGCAAACCTCTTGATCACCGAGGAAGGGGGTCGGGCGCGGCGGGAAGAGCAGGATGTTCGGGCCACCGTGCGAGCGAACGGAACGGATGGCCTCCGCGTGGCCTACGCGCGCACCGGCCCGGGACCAGCAGCGGTCCCGGGCCGGCGTCACACGAACCTGACTACTTGATCAGTTTCCAGGGCCCGTTCTTGTCACCCGGCTCCTGGCCTCGGGTCCACCACTTCGCCTCGTACACGTGGCCCTTGAAGGACACCCGGTCACCGGCGTTGTAGACCCTGGTGAGCGTCCAGGCCGCCGGGCTGTTGTCCGGTGGGGTCGGGGCGATCTCCTCCCAGGAGCCGTTGCGGTCACCCGGCTTCTGGTTGCGGGTGTACCACTGGGCACGCCACTTCCTGCCGTCGTACATGGCGACGTCACCGGAGTTGAAGATCCGCGACGCGGTCCAGATCGCCGTACCGTCCTCGGTCATGGCGATTTCCTGCCACGCGCCGTTGGGGTCGGCGCCCGGCTTCTGGTTCTTCGTGTACCAGGAGGCCCGGAATACCCGGCCCTGGTAGGTGACCCGGTCCCCGTCGTTGTAGACGGTCGACGAACTCCACTGCGCCGGCAGGTTCACCGTCAGGACGGCGGTGGCCTCCACAGGTGCGAGGTGGTCGTCGCCCGCGTACGACGCGGTGAGCGTGTGCTGGCCGCCCGCGAGGCCCACCGGGAGGGTGAACGTCGCGGTTCCGTTGGTAAGCGTGGCCGAGCCGCGAACCGTCGTACCCTCGCGCAGCTCCACCGCGCCGGTGGCCGGCGTGCTGCCGGCCGCGACCTGCACCGTCACCGTCGCCGCGGTGCCCCAGGTGGTCGGGGCGGCGGTGACTGTCATCGTCGGGACCTGCTTGGCGATCGTGAACACGGCCGGCTGGGCCACCGCCTCGCCGCCGTCCGCGCTCTTCGCGGAGACGATCCAGCCGTACGAGGTGCCCGGCAGCAGCTTGTCCCAGGTCGCCGTGGCGACGCCGTTCGAGGTCACCTCGTCGGTGCCGATGGTGCCGGACGGCACGTACGCGGCGAGCGAGTCGGTGGTGAACGACGTCTTGCGGGTGCTGAGGTCCACCGGCAGGGTCAGGTTGTCCTCCGAGCCGTTGTAGCGCGGCTTCGGCTGGCTGCCGTCCTGGCGGACGTCGTACTCGGTCGCGCCGAAGTTCTTGAGGAACGGCGAGTACGTGTCGATGTGCATCTCGGCCCGGTCCACGTCGAACTGGAGCAGGCGCAGGAAGCTCGCGCCGAACTGGAGCCGGTCGGTGGCCTTGTGGTCCGGAGTGCCGTCGCCGTTGACGTCGATGGTGCCGTCCGGGGCGACCCGCGTCGGCCACAGCTCGGCGGCGGTGACCGTGTAGAACTGGTAGTCCGCGAGCAGCTCGACGACGTCGTGGCTGACCGTGACGCCGATCTTCGACTTCAGGTTGGTGCCGACGCCGTGTTCGTGACCGGCGAGGACCAGGAAGACGTTCGGGTTGGTCTCGACTACCTGCTTGAACAGCGGTGAGCCGTCGGGTGCGGAGAAGTCCGCACCCCGTCCGTCGGGGTTGGGCGACGGCTTCAGGTAGTCGTGGGAGAGCAGGATCCCGTTGCGGTCCTTGTACCGCTTGAAGATCGAGTCGGCCCACTTCGCCTCGGCCGGTGTGACGCCGTACGACAGGCCGACCGCCACGAAGTCCAGGCCACCGGCCGAGAAGAGCAGGTAGTTGTTCTGGTTGTCCCTGCCCGGCGTGACGGACCCGTCGGCGTTCGTCTTCTCGTCCCACGCGTGGTATTCGGTGCCCTTGGGCCAGCCCTTCGCCGTGCCGTAGTACCTGTCGGCGCTGAAGGTCCGGCTGAACCGGGACGTGGGGCCCGTCTCGGCGCCCAACTGGTCGTCGTGGTTGCCCGCGATGACCTGGTTGACGACGCCGTTGTCGTCGAGGATCTTCTGGAAGCCGGAGGCGGTGGACAGTTCCTTCTCGACCTGCTCGTGCAGACCGGGTCGCTTCAGCGAGCCGTCCGGGTTCTTGGCCAGCGGGTCGTAGTAGTCGTTCTCGATGACGTCACCTGTGTGCGCGGCGTACGCGATCTTGCGGCTGGCCGCGTTGTCGGCGATCCACTGCATCTGGTCGCGGTACGCGGCAGACCAGATCGCCTGCTCCTCGGCAGTCTCGACGTCCGAGGGCTCGGCGTTGCCGTCGAAGTCGTCGTACGTGCCGCCGGCCGCGCCCTCGGTGACGTACTGGGTGTCGGTGAAGTGCGCCAGCGAGAAGTCGTACGACGCGGGATCCTCGAAGTGGTCCTTGTCGTTCTGCGCCGTCGCGTCGTGCGGCGACAGGTCGTCGGCGAACGGGTCCTCGCCGGTGACCAGCACGTGCACGACGCCGCCGTCGCGGTAGCCGGCCTCGATCTGCGCGGTCAGGACGGTGTCCTGCCCGGCCTGCCCCCGCGAACTGGTCAGGACTACCCACTTCCTGGTGGCCGGGTCCCACGCTCGCAGCGCCACGATCCGCGCCGGGTCGATGGTGCCCGACCAGCGCAGTGTGGGCTCCTGCTTGGTCGCCCCGAGCGGCAGGTCGTACCGCTGGAAGATCACCCCACGGCTGGACGGGGTGTCGATTGTCGCGCCGTCGAGCGGGCGCAGCGAGGCGACGTCAACGTTCTTGTCGTGCTGCACGTCGAGCGTGGTCGGCACGTCGGCCGCCTCGCCCTGGTAGCCGCCCGTCGGCAGGACCACGTCCGCCTTGGTGAAGGTGGCGGTCAGCCCGACGCCCTCGGCACCGGGGATCCGGGCGGACAACTCGGCCGAGAGCGGGTCGGTGTTCTTGACGGTCGAGTTCAGCTCGGTCGGAACGTCCGGGATGCTGGCGCTGCTGAACCGCACCTCGCGGGTGGCGGTGTTGCCGAGCGCGTCGGTCGCCGTCAGCGAGATGACGTGCGCACCGGCCGGCAGGCCGTGGCCGATCTGGTCGCCCTGCTTGGCGGCCGCGCCGTCGAGGGTGATGACAGGCGTACCGACCACGCCGGAGGCGTCCTTGATCTTGAGGTTGAGCGCGACGGTGGACGTCAGCCGCTGCCCGGCCGCCGGCACGCTGCTCTCGATCTCGGGGGCGGTGTTGTCGGTGGTGAAGCGCCGCGTCGAGGTCTTGTCCCCGACGACCGCCTTGATGGTGTGCGCGCCGTCCGCAATCGTGGTCGTGTCCACGTCGGCGCGCATGCCCAGCGCCGGCAGCGCCGCGCCGTCAGGCGCGGTGACGTCGAACAGGACCACCTTGGTCAGCACCGCGTTGTAGCTGCTGCCGCAGGTGCCGTCACCGAGGTACGTGGTGACCTGGGAACCGGCGGGGTAGCTCGCCGAGCCGATGGTGACAGTGGTCTGCGCGGTCGAGCGGGTCAGCGGGGTCGCCTTCGCGTCGGTCGGCAGGAGCTGGAAGTCGCGCAGCGTGAAGTCGTCGAAGTTGTCGCAGCCGCCCGGCTTGGCGCTGCCGTGGTCGTTGCCGGCGACGAACTCCACGGCGTTGACGCCGGGCACCAGCCACTCGTTCGGGAACGCGAGGTCGGCGGTCTCCTTCTCCCACATGCCGATCTCCAGCGGGATGCCGTTGATCAGCACCTTGTTGTCGTACCCGTTGTCGCTGCCGTTGCCGCCGACGAACACCTTCAGGTGCGCGTCGCCCCCGCTGCCGAGGGTGTCGACAGTACGGGTCGTCGGCGCACCGTCGATGGTGAAGTGGAGTTCGGCATCCCTGTTGGCCGCGCAGGTGCCGTCGCCCAGCGCCAGCGTGGCGGCTGTCGTCTCCGCCTTCGTCACGGTCGTGCCGCTTGTGGTGACGACGTACGTGGTGCCGGCCGTCACCGTGCCGGCCGTGCTCAGGGTGAGGCTCGTCGCCGCCCGGTTGAGGGTGAAGTCGTCGTGGTTGGCGCAGGTCGCGCCGTTCAGGGTGCCGTTGTAGTCGCCGGTGCGGACCTCGACGACGTTGTCACCGAGGTGCAGGAACCGGGTCGGGAACGCCAGCCTGAGGTCCTCCGCCCCGGTGGCGCCGTAGTCGCCGCCGAGGTCGACACGGTGGCCGTTGACAAGCGCGTAGTTCTGGTAGCGGGCCTCGATGGAGTTGCCTGCCTCGACCCGGAGGCCGAGGGTGGCGGTGCCGGTGGCCAACGCCTCCGCGTTCTCGGCGGGCTTGTCGTCGATGGCCAGCGACTCGACGTGGTCCTTGCCGCCGGTGGGCAGCGCGGCGATGACCGGGCGCGTGCCACGGATACGGGCACCGTCACCGGGGGTGACGACCGCAGCGCCTGCCGGTGAGTTGTTGACGTCGACTGTCACGGACGTCTTCGCGCCCGACAGGGTGGTCGCGCTTACCGTGTGCGTACCGTTTGTCAGCTTCGTGGTGTCCAGGTCGGTACGCAGGCCGGAGGTGCTGCCCGGCTCGCCGGAGATGACGAAGGTCAGGGCCTGGTTGAGCAGCTTCGCGGAGCTGCCGCAGGTGCCGTCGCCGAAGCTGTAGCTGAACAGGTTCTGCTCGCCGTCGGCGACCACGCCGAGCAGGCTGAGGCTGATGCTGCTCAACGCGTAGTCGTCGTAGTTGGGGCAGCGGCCACCCTCACCGTTCGGCAACTCCTCGTAGCCGACGGCGGTCTTGGTGGTCGTGTCGACCCAGTTCGCTCCGGCCTGGACGGTGACGGTGTTCGCGCCGGGCTTCAGCCAGTCACCGGGAAAGTCGAGCGTGCCGACCTGCCCGCCCGGGATGTCCGGGAGGTAGATCCGGTCGGCCTCGGCGGTGTGGCCGTTCACAGTGATGTAGTTGCGGTAGCGGGCCTCGGTGCCGTTGCCGCCCATCTCGAAGGCGAAGTGCGCGGTGCCGGCGGTCTTGTCGGCGGCGATCCGGTCGCCGTCGACGGCGAGGGTGGTGACCGAGTCGTTCTCGGTGACCGGCTCGACGACGACGGGGACCTTACCCTCGATGTTCTGCCCGTCCTGCAGGCTGATCAGTGGCGTGTTTCCGCTGGTCGGGACCGTCTGCGCTCCTGCGAGGGTGGGGCTGAGGGTCGTCGCCGGTCCGGCGATGAGCAGGAGCGCCACCGCGGACAGGAGTCCGCGTGTTCGCTTCCTACGCGCACGTGGTGCGTGCGTCATGGCGAGTTTTCTCCTTTGTTGGGTGCGAGGAACCGCCGACGACGTACCTGACGTCGCAGCAGCGGGACGACGGCCGCGACGAGCAGCAGGGGGCCGACGCTTCCGGCGACCTTCCAGGTGGCGGCGCGGTCGTGGTCGCGGTCGTGGTCGGCCCCGCCGGCGGCGGGTGCGGCGCCGAGCGCCCAGTCGTGGGCGTACCGGCCGGGGCCGTACACCTGACGCTTGCCCTGCGGGCCGGTCGCCACCGTCTGGTACGCCTGGTCGAGATCGCTCAACATCCGGACCTCGACGCGGGCCGCGCCGACCGGCCCCGCGCAGGTGTAGTCGACGTCCACACCGGAGCCCACGAGGTCGCTCGGCGGGTCGACAACGCCCGTGCACGCGTGCCCGTCGCTGCTGACTGTCATCTGCGTGAGCAGGTAGCTCGCGAACGGCGCGGACGTGGCGAGCACTGTCGCATCAGAAGTCTGAAAGGAGATCGCGCCGTCGAGCAGAACGCGGTCCTGCGGCAGCAGACCGAGCTTGACGCCGAGCAGGGTCAGTTCGTCGACGCCGCCCGCCTTCCACGTCAGACGCACCACCTCGGGACGGGTCGCGTCCGCCGCGACGGTCACGGTCTGCGGATAGCCGTACGGGTGTGCTCCGGCGGGAACCGCCATGGCGAGCAGGGTGACTGTGAACGCCACCGCGATCACGACGCGGCGGGGCCACCGTGCGGTTGAGGGCATGCCAGCGCTCCGGTCTACAGGTGCTGTGGCACGCCGGTGGGCGCGGCCGTTCAGTGACCCTGCCGGCCGTTGGCGAACTCGTCAGGCGAGCTTGATGAGAAACGAGCGCAGCGGGGATGAACAGTTAGTTGATCAACTGTGCTGCGCAGCCGGCGCAGGTATCTCACGCGCTGTCGAGCTGATGGCGTCAACGAATCAGTCGGCCGCCTCCTGCTCCGCGAGGTCGGCAACGACCTGGGCTAACCAACTCGCCGCCAGCCAGTGCAAGGTCAGCGCTAGACGCCCAGGCCCCTCACTCAAGACGGGGCTGGGGTTGCGGCGAGGGGCTCGCTGGCCATCCGCTGCGGCTGCCCGACGTGTCGATGTGCTGGTGAGCGGTATACCTCAGAGGTATGAATATGACTCTGAGGTATACCGCTGACGACCGCATCCGCCCCCACGGAGGTGACTGAGGGTCACCGCCGGCCGCCGGCCGCGCCCGCCGCCCCAGCCAGGGTTAGGAATTACTCGTCTAGCTGGACTCCGCAACGAAGACGCCGCGACCCGGGCGGCCGACCAGCACACCCTGCTCCCGCAACGTCGCCACCGCCCGATGGATCGTCGAGACCGACACGTCGTAGTGGTCGGACAACTGCTGGGTGGACGGAATCTTTGATCCGCGCTGGAACTCGCCCGTCTCGATCCGCCTCAGCAGATCGTCGATCAACTCACTCATGGTCGGCGGAATCGGCACGTGGAGGCCCCTTGCAGTCGGTTGGCCCTCCCAGTATCGAGCAAGAGGTGAAAGAGCGGCAATAACTGACGCAGGAGAAGCAGGCAGGAGGCGACAGCGAGATTCGACAGATAAGAGAGCGTTGACAGAGGTGATAGGTATCGGTAGCGTCGCTCTCGGTGATGCGGTGCTGCTGCGGTCGGTTGGCGCCTCTCGTGTCGGTCTCGCATCGCCGCCGAGTCCCCACCCTCCGCGCTCCCCCGGCGCGGCCCTGCTGCCGTACCGCCGATCGAGGCTGCGGTCGCAGGGTGGGGCGGTCTCCGCCGACCGCAACCGGCGGAGGCCGCCCCTTCCACTTCGACGCGACCCGACGAAGGGCGGTCCCCCCGTGCGCGACCTGATCCGCCGGCTGGTGAGCCGACGTGAGGATCGACCACCGATCGCAGCAGCAGGCCGGAACAAGTCCCAGAGCGCCCGGTCGGCGAATCGCCGCTACCGATGACCGAGCGTTGGGTGATCCACCTGCCGGTCACCGCACCCGACCTGCTCCGGGCCCGGATCCTCGCCCGGACCGCCGCCCGGGTGCTGGCCCGGCTCAGCGCCCGCGTCGAGCCGGGCGGGGTGACCGTGTCGGCCGAGGACCAGCAGGGCGTACGCCACTGGGTCTTCTGCGACAGGCGACTGCCCGGCGGCGGCCGGTGTGCCCTGCCCGCCGACCACACCGTGCCCTGCTCGCGACGCACGCCCTGCCGTTACCGACGGTGAGAAGTGGCCCGACGTCAGCGGCTCAGGGCGTTCTCCCGCTGCATGTGGGACAGCTTCTCCGGATTGCGGACAGCGTAGATCCCGGTGATCAGGCCGCCGTCGATGCGCACGGCCACGACGGTGTCCAGCTCGCCGTCGAGGTGGACGATCAGCGCCGGGTAGCCGTTGACCTGCGCGGGCCGCCACGACGTGCTGCTCGCGACCTTGCCCCAGAAAGATGCCAGCGCGCGGGCGACCTTGTCGGCACCGAGGATGGGCTGCGGGACGGCCTGTTTGATCCCGCCACCGTCGCCGAGAAACACCACATCCGGCGCGAGGATGTCGAGCAGGCCCTGCAGATCGCCCATGTCGACCGCCCGCTTGAACGCGTCGAGCGCGCGCCGGGCCTCCGCCGCGGAGACGACCTGGCGGGGCCTGCGGGCCGAGACGTGTGCCCGGGCACGGTGCGCGATCTGGCGGACGGCGGCGGGGCTCTTGTCGACGGCTTCGGCGATCTCGTCGTACTCGAGGTCGAACACCTCGCGCAGCACGAACACCGCCCGTTCGGTAGGCGCGAGCGTCTCCAGCACCAGCAGCACGGCCATCGAGACGCTGTCGGCAAGCGCGACGTCCTCGGCCACGTCGGGCGCGGTGAGCAGCGGCTCGGGCAGCCAGGATCCGACGTAGGACTCCTTGCGACGACCGAGCGTCCGCAGCCTGGTGAGCGCCTGGCGGGTGGTGATGCGGACCAGGTAGGCGCGCTGGTCGTGGACTGCGCCCAGGTCGACGCCCGCCCACCGCAGCCAGGTGTCCTGGAGTACGTCCTCGGCGTCGGCGGCCGAGCCGAGCATCTCGTACGCGACGGTGAAGAGCAGGTTGCGGTGGGCGAGGAATGCCTCGGTGGCCCGGTCCGGCCGGTCGTCGGGTGCGGTCTGCGGCATGCCCACCACTGTGAACTCCTGTTCGCTGTCGACTGCGTCACCCACCAGATGCCGGAGCCGGTCGTTCTGTGACACCGTCCGGCCTGTGGCGGCCGTCACCCTGCCCGGCCGTCACAGGGTTGTGCTCGCCGGCATCTCATGTTCGTCCGATCGAACACCACAGCTAAGGACGGAACCATGGACGCCAGGTTCAACATGTTCGAGAACGAGTTCGCCATGAAGTTCTTCAAGCGGTTCGCCAACGTCGGCATGGTGCTGCAGCAGTCGCCGCTGCCGAAGTCCACGCAGGAGCTGGTGTCGCTGCGGGCGAGCCAGATCAACGGCTGCGGCTGGTGCATCGACACGCACGCCAAGGAGGCCGCGGCGGCCGGCGAGAGCGCGGTTCGACTCAGCCTGGTCGCGGCCTGGCGTGAGTCCACAGTTTTCACTGAGGCCGAGCAGGCCGCGCTCGCGCTCGCCGAGGAGGGCACCCGGCTCGCCGACGCCTACCAGGGCGTGTCCGACGAGACCTGGGCTCAGGTGCGCAAGCACTACGACGACGACCAGGTCGCCGCGCTTGTCGCGCTTGTCGCCCTGATCAATGCGGCCAACCGGCTCGCCGTGATCGTGCACCAGCGGGGCGGCTCCTACGAGCCCGGCACGTTGGCCGCCGCGTTCGGCTGAATCGGCGACGGACCCGGCCCGGGATCATCCGATCCCGGGCCGGACGCACGCCGGAAGCCGGAACCTCAGTCGGCGCGTGCGCTGCTCGGCCCCGGGAACGGCACCCAGCTCAGAGGACCCGGGTGACCTGTTCGGCGGCGACGATCGCGTCCCGTCGCGCCGGGTCGAGGTTGGCGCTGATGACCACTGAAGCGCCCGCCGACAGCGGCGCGAGCAACCACTTCAGCGGCTGCTCGGTCTCGGCGGCGTCGACAAGCAGCCGATCGCCGGCCTGCAGGTCCAGCATCGTGGCGAACTCCCGCGCGAGCGCTCCCCACTGGCCGTAGGTCGTGCCGTCCGCGGTCGCCGGGTCCGACGGGTGGATGGCTGTGTGGTCGGGCGTGACGTCGGAGTGGCGGAGCACCTCGGCGGACCAGTCCAGCCAGCCCAGCGGCACGTCGGCCAGCCGCCCCGGCCCGGTGCCGACCAGGTAGCGGTGCGGGGCGTCCGGCACGTCCTCCAGCCAGTCGTCCTGCCGCTCGGGAGTCACGAGGACCGCGTCGAACGGCCTGTCACCGCCGGGCTCCAGCACCGCAAGGCCCGCCGTGGCGCGCGGCCGGAACGACACCGCCAGGCCGCAGGCCCAGGCGCCCAACAACACCGCGGCGGTACGCCAGTGCGGCGGCAGCAGCACCGCTACGCGGCTGCCGGGGCCGAGACCGCAGCCATCCCGCAGGAGGCTCGCGCTACGCGCCGCCCAGACGCCTACCTGCTGTGCGGTCAGGTCGACGCGTTCGCCTGTCGCCTCGTCGCGGTAGCTGAGCAGTGGGCTCTCGGCAGCGGCGGGCGGGACCGTGCGGTCGGCCGTGGCGTGTGACTGCATCTGCGCTCCCCGGGTGACGACGTCGCCACCACCCTACGCAACGACTTTGGTCGTACGCCTCGTCGGCCGATGGCCGTATCGGGTGGCCGGATGGCCCGCGCACGGTCACAGGTGACCCCCGCGACGCCGCCGAGGAGCCCCCATGCCGACCGGACCCGACCCCGCCACCGCTGACAGCCCCGCCACCGCTGAGCGCCCCGCCACCGCTGATCGTGTGCCGCTGCGCTGGCGGCTCCTGCCGGTGCTGGCGTTGCTGCTGGTCGCGCCGTGGGCGGCCGAGTGTTCGTGGGGTGGCTTCGCCATCGACGGCTTCCTTCCGGTGGTGATCGGCCTCGCTCCGATGTACGGCGGAGCGGCGATCCTGATCCGGGAGACCGCCCGACGCCTCGGCGCGGGTTGGCCGACGATCGTGCTGCTCGCCGCCGCGTTCGGTGTGCTCCAGGCCGGCCTGGTGGACCAGTCGCTGTTCAACCCCGGCTACCTCGACGACACGCAGTACGCCGACACCCGGGCCGCCGCCGAGGCCACGCTGGTACCGGGGCTCGGGTTCAGCCTCCGGCAGGCGTTCGACTACGTGGGCAACCACATCCTGCTGACCATCTGCGCGCCGATCGTGTTCGTCGAGTCGTTCCTCGGGGAGAAGCGGCGGCTGCGGCCGTGGCTGGGCCGGCCCGGGTTGGCGGTGGTCGCCGTGGTCTACCTGCTCGGCAGCCTGTTGGTCTTCACCTCCCCCGAGGGTCGGAAGAACTTCCTGGCCAGCCCGCTCCAGCTCGCCTTCGCCGGCACGGTGATCCTCATCCTCGTCGGCGCCGCTCTGCTGCCCTTCTGGCGCAACCCGCGGCCGCGGCCCACCGATCCGTCGAGCGCCGGGCGGACGCGGCGCTCCCGTCGGGCGCCGCACCCACTCTGGGCGGCCCTGCTGATCGTCCTCGCCCGCTTCGGCACCGACCTGACGCCCGGTTGGGCGGGGGTGGCCATCGCGCTGGCCATCGCCGCCGCCGTCGGAGGGCTGATCGCCTACCTGTCGTCGCGCGCCGGTTGGGGGCAGCGGCACGTGCTCGCCGCCGGCTCGGCGAGCGTGGTCAGCGCCGCCGCGTTCGCGTACCTGGTGCCGCCGTACTCCCCGGCGAGCCAGGCGGCTGCCCTGGCCGGCGACATCGCGGTCACGGTCGTCACCGTGGCCCTGGTGGGCGGCGCCTGGTGGCGGTTGCGCCGCGCTTCGCCCGCTGCGCACATCGCCGCGAGCTGAACCGCCCCTATGCGGGCGGGACGGTGCTCAGGGCTGGTCGCGGGCCCCGGGGCCGGCCTGGATGAGCCGGTCCAGGACGGCACGAGCGGCCGCGAGCCGATCGATGGACGTGGTGATCCGATCGCGCTCCACCGCGAGAGCGTCGAGGAGTTCCGGGCAGGTGGGGGCCAGCACGGTCACGTCGTCGGGGATGCAGGGAAGGATCTCGGCGATGGCAGCGGTGTTCAATCCGGCGGACAGCAACAGTTGGATGTGCCGCACCGTGCCCACCGCCTGCGGCTCGTAGTGGCGGTAGCCGCTCGCGAGACGGGCCGGCCGCAACAGGCCCTGTTCCTCGTAGTAACGCAGGGCGCGGGGGGTCGTGCCGGCCTGCCGTGCCAGTTCGCTGATCCGCACACCGAGAGCAGATCAGCGCTTGACCTTCACGTCAACGGCAAGGTTTAGCGTCGTCGCTGTGACTCACCGCAATCATGAGGACAACCAGTCCGCCACAGTCGCCGTCCTGGGGCTCGGTCCGATGGGTCGGGCGCTGGCCGCCGCGTCGCTCGCTGCCGGTCATCCCACAGTGGTCTGGAATCGCACGCCCGACCGGGCGACCGCGCTCGTGGCCGCGGGGGCGCTGCTCGCTCCCACGGTGGCCGATGCCGCGCGCCGGGCATCGGTCGTCATCGCCTGCGTCATCAACTACCGGGCAGCTCGCGCCGTCCTGTCGGGCCTCGACAGTCCGCCGGCAGGCCCATTCGTCAACCTCAGCAGCGGGCACGCCGCCGAGGCGCGGGACCTGGCGACCTGGGCCGCGCAACGGGGCATCAACTACCTGGACGGGGCCATCCTGACGCCCGCGCCGACCATCGGCACACCTGCCGCGACGATCCTCTACAGCGGTCCGCGGGCACTCTTCGACGACAGCCGTCCCTCGCTGGAGAGCTTCGGCGGCTCCAGCGTCTACCTCGGTGCGGACGCCGGCACGGCAGCGGCGTACGAAATGGCGTTGCTCGACCTGTTCACGATGTCCGTCGGCGGACTCGCGCATGCCTTCGCCCTGGCCCGCGCCGAGGGCATACCGCCTGCGACGTTCGCCCGTTTCGCCAGAGGAATCGGTGGCCTGCTTCCCGACATGGCCGACCGGTTCGGCGAGCAGCTCACGTCCGGCACCTTCAGCGCCGACGTGTCAAGCATCGCGTCGGCGGGTTCGGCGGTCGCCCACGTCGTCGACGCCGCGGCCGCGCGCGGCATCGAGACCGGACCGCTGCGCGCCGTGCAGTCGATCATCGACCGGGCCATCGCGGCGGGCCACGGCGGCGACAGTTACGCCCGGCTCGCCGAATCGCTCGTGCCGGCCGATCACGCGTAGGCCGAGACGTCCCCAGCAACTGCTGTGGCTGGACGCTGATTCCTGATCGCGCGTACAGGTGTCGAGAATTTCTCGCCGAGGGTGTCGGTGAAAATTGTGGTCACCACCATCGACAAGCGACGCAGAAACGACCGAAAACCGAAACATGAATCATTGCACCGAGCTTTAGATGATCATCATCTGCCCAGCTCAGGGTAGTTTTGTTGATTCCGGCGTCGCACACCGAGTGTCTGATTCATGACCGTAACCTTCGTGGGATCGCGCAATCTCAGCGTGCACGACGGGGGATCGCAAGAATTCGGGCCTCGGGCCCTCAGTCCGGCTCGCGCCGCTATTGCGCTCCCACGGCACCGTCGTGCTATAGATCTAAGAGCATTTATATCTCATTAATGAGATAGGAACTCGCGTCAAGGAGTGGTGGCAGTCTTCCGCCACGCGGGCTGCGGCAACCACCGACGTGTGGTGTCCGGGCGGCCTTCCATCCGACTTGGAGCGGGTTTTTGCGCACCTGGAGGTAGGAGTCGCATGTCCAGTTCAATCCGCAGTCGAGGGCTGGTGGGATCGGTGCTTGCGATCGCACTCGTCGTCTCCGCCGTGGGCCCCGCACCCGCGTCCGCACACCCAACGGGGAGCGCCCCAGCCGGTCAACCCCACAGGGCCGCCAGCAGCTCACCAGCCGTGTTCACCAACTCGGCGAAGGCCACCACGGCCAGCAAGCCGGCGGCCAAGGCCGCCCGGAAACCCGCGGCGCCCGCCCGGCCCGCCGCCGGTAAGCGCGGCGGCACCGCAGTGGTCACCTGGAAGAAGCCGGCCGAGAACGGCAGCAGGATCACCGGGTACGTGGTGACGCCACACCGCAACGGCAAGGCCACCAAGCCGACGACCTTCGACGCCTCGACCACGAGCCGCGCGGTGAAGATCTCGGGGACCGGGAAGTGGACCTTCACCGTTGCCGCGACCAACAGCGCCGGCACCGGCCCGGCCAGCAAAGCGTCCGCTCCGCCCCGGACACTCGCCCTGCCGACCGCGCCCGCCATCATCGCGGTCAACGGGGGCTCCATCACGGCGGTGTTGAGCTGGACCCGGCCGGCCTCCGACGGCGGGGCCACGATCACCGGTTACGTCATCACCCCGTACATCGCTGGGGTTCCTCGACGCTGACCTCACCAACCCTCGCGGGCGGCGGCCGAGTGGCGCCGCCCGCGAGGCGCGTCAAGCACTCGTAGCTGGCGGTGACCGTCGGTCACCTACGTGGGGGCGGATCTGACCGTGAGCGGTATACCTCAGAGTCATATTCATACCTCTGAGGTATACCGCTCAACAGGACATCGACACGGCGGCCCGCCAAAGCGGGTCTAGGCCGGCAGTTCGGGGCCGCCGTCGAGCAGCGGGGCCAGCAGGTCCCCGTACTCCTCGACCCTGGTCAGGACCTCGGCGGCGGTGAACTGGCGGACGGCCGGTCGCCGGCCGCGGGCGCCGGCCTCGACCTCGTCCCAGGTCAGCGGCGTCGACACCGACGGCACCGACTGGGCGCGCAGCGAGTACGGCGCCACAGTCGTCTTCGCCGCGTTGTTCTGGCTCCAGTCGATGAAGACCTTGCCGGGACGGAGGTTCTTCGCCATCTTCGACACGATCAGCCTCGGGTGCGCCTTCTCCAGCTCCTGGGCGATCCGGCGCGCGTAGGCGGAGACGTCATCGGCGGACTGGGTGCCCGCGATCGGGCAGCACAGTTGCATGCCCTTCTTGCCTGACGTCTTCGGGTACGAGTCGATGCCGTCGTCGGCGAGCCGGTCACGCATCAGCACCGCCACCGGGCAGCACTCGGCGAGCCCGGCGGGCGGCCCCGGGTCCAGGTCGACCACCATCATGTCCGGGTCCTCGCCCACCTTCCACTGCGGTGTGTGCAGCTCCAACGCGGCGAGGTTGGCCAGCCAGACCAGGGTGGGCAGGTCGTCGGCGACCACGTAGTCGATGGTCTCCCGACCCTTTGTCGACCCGGGCGCGGGAAGCGTCTCCACCCGCACCCAGTCCGGGGTCGCGGCGGGCTTGTTCTTCTCGAAGAAGGACTTGTCGTCCACCCCGTTGGGGAAGCGGATCCGGGTGACCGGGCGGTCGGCCAGGTGCGGCAGCAGCACCGGGGAGATCCGGGTGTAGTAGTCGATCACCTCGCCCTTGGTGAAGCCGACCGCCGGGTAGAGGACCTTGTCCAGGTTGGACAGCTCCAACGGGCGGCCCTCGACGTCCACCCGCAGCTTCTCAGCCGGCATCGTCGACCTCCTCCGGCGGCTTGTCCGGGCGCAACCGCAGCACCCGGGGGAAGCGCAGCCGGCCGTCGGGGGTGCGTTGGCCGTACTTCACCTCCACCACCACCCGGGGTTCTACCCAGATGGCACCCCGGGCATCCTCGCGCGGCACTCCCGGCGCGAACGGTGACACGCCGGAGCGCAGCGGCTCCAGCTCGGCGAGGAGCTGCCGTTCGATGGCCGCGCCGATCCCGCCGCCGACCCGACCCCGGTAGATCAGCCGACCGTCCGGGCCGGGCACCCCGACCAGCAGCCCGCCGACCCGGCGCGCGCCCGGCCGCCAGCCGCCGATGACGAAGTCGCCTGTCACCTCCAGCTTGACCTTCACCCAGTCCGGGGAGCGCACCCCGGGGCGGTAGACGGCACCGACCCGCTTCGCCATCACGCCCTCAAGGCCGTGCTCCCCGGCCGCCTCGTAGGTCGCCGGGCCGTCGGCGAAGACCGGCGGCACCGCCCACCGGGCGCCGCCGAGCCCGAGCGCGTCCAGGGCCTCCCGGCGGCGCTCGTACGGCCAGCCGGTCAGGTCCTCGCCGTCGCGGCGCAACAGGTCGAAGATCATGTACGTGACGGGCATGACCGCCGCCAACCGGGCCGCCTTGTTGCGGTCCCGCACGTGCATCCGCTCGGCGAGGGCAGTGAACGACGGCTGCCCGCCCTCGCCGAGCAGCACCACCTCGCCGTCGAGCAGCACGTCGTCGACCTGCTCGGGAAGAGTGGCCAGCTCGGGGTACGCGGCGGTGATCTCCACGCCGGAGCGGGCGTACAGGTGCTGGACGCCGCCGGAGATGTCGGCGAGCGCGCGGACCCCGTCCCACTTGAACTCGTACGCCCAGCCGTCACCCGCCGGGAGCGGCCCGGTCATCGCGAGCATCGGCTTGAGCGGCGCGCCGGACACGACCCGACTGTAGTAGCAGGCCGAACACCTCGCGTCATGTTCTTTCGGATGCGAGCATGGTCGATACCGGGGAAGGGAGCGCAGGATGCGTGCCATCTGGAAGGGAGCCGTGTCGTTCGGGCTCGTCTCGATCGGGGTGAAGCTCTACTCGGCCACCGAGGAGAAGGACATCCGGTTCCACCAGGTGCACCGCGAGGACGGCGGCCGGATCCGCTACAAGCGCACCTGCTCGGTCTGCGGCGAGGAGGTCACCTACGACGACATCGCCAAGGGCTACGACATCGGCGGCGGCGAGATGGTGATCCTCACCGACGAGGACTTCGCCGACCTGCCGCTGACCAGCTCCCGCGCGATCGACGTGCTGGAGTTCGTCCCCGCCGAACAGGTCGACCCCATCCTCTACAACAAGGCGTACTTCCTTGAGCCGGAGGGCACCGCCACCAAGCCGTACGTGCTGCTGCGCGACGCGCTCATCGACTCGGAGCGGGTGGCAATCGTCAAGGTGGCGCTGCGCCAACGTGAACAGCTCGCCACGTTGCGGGTCCGCGAGGGCGTGCTGCTGCTCAACACGATGCTCTGGCCGGACGAGATCCGTACGCCGGACTTCGGTTTCCTCGACGAGGACCTGAAGGTGCGCCCGCCCGAGCTGGCCATGGCCAGTTCGCTCATCGACTCGATGACCGGCGAGTTCGAGCCGGACGTCTTCACCGACGACTACCGGGCCGCCTTGCAGGAGGTCATCGACGCCAAGGTGGAGGGTCGTGAGGTCGTCCAGCCGGAGGAGGCCGAGGAGGCGCCGGCAGCGGCGGTCGACCTGATGGCCGCGCTGAAGGCATCGGTGGACCGGGCCCGGGCGGCACGCGGCGAACAGCCCGCCCGCGGTGGAGGCGGCGGCGAGCCGACGCCCATCTCGTCGGCCCGCTCGGCGCAGAAGGCGGCCGAGAAGAAGGCCGCCAAGGCGCCCGCGAAGAAGACCACGGCGAAGAAGACGGCCGAGAAGAAGACCACCGCGAAGAAGGCCGAGCCGGCGAAGAAGACCGCCGCGAAGAAGGCGGAGCCGGCGAAGAAGACTGCCGCGCGCAAGACCGCACCCCGCAAGAGCGCCTGACCGTACGGCGGCGACGACTGGTGTCCGCCGGACCGGGTACGCTCCGCCGGCCGTTGGCCACCGGAGGAGCCCCCATGCCGTACACCCCTGACCTGGACCGGTTGTTGACGCCCGGTGCCCGCTTCACCGACGAGTACGGCGCGTACCTGATCGAGGCCCATCGGGTAGACGACGTCGTGCTGCCCACCGGCCAGGTGGTCGGGTGCGACCCGCTGGTCTGCCCGGAGGCCGAGCCGTACACGGTGACAGTGGCACCGGGGCGGTATCCCGCCCGCGCCTGGGTGGCAGTGGTGCTCCGGGAGGGCGCCGAGGTGGACAGGCGGGTGGCCGCGCTGCAACTGGTGGTCTCGGACGAGCCGGCGATCCGCTGGGAGCCGGCCGTCGCGGGCGACCAGGACGTCGCCGCGCTCGGCCCGGACGACTACTTCGGGTACGGGGTGGACGCGGGCGCCGGCACGCTCGCCGACCCGACGGCGCTCGCCGTCCTCGACGGCTGGGACCACGACCAGGTGGAGGAGGTGTTCATCCCCGACGAGCTGCCCATGTCGCCGGTCCGGGGCCTGATCGCCGCAGTCGTCGACGAGGCCACCGGCGCCAACGTCGTCACCGTGGCCACGGGTTGGGGCGACGGCTGTTACGGCACCTGGATCGGGCGCGCGGCCGACGGCGGCGTGACGTCGTTCGTGACCGACTTCATGGTGATCCCGAAATAACGTCCCGCGAGGGTGCCGGTGGGCGATCCGAGGCATCCGGGGCGGGCACGGCGGGCCGCCGGGCGAGTACCGTGTGCGTCGGCTTTCCCCCCGGCACCGGGTGCCGGCCACACCTTCGCAGCAGGGAGTCGACGACGTGAGCGAGCGCACGCAGGAGAACCGGTCGGAGGGCCAGAGCCCGGCGACGAAGGCGGGGCGGCGGCTGGCCGCCCAGCTGGCGGCGCAGAAGGCCGCCGAGGCGAAGCGTCGCCGCCAGGCGTGGGCGGGCGGCCTCGCCGGCGTCGCGGTGATGGCGCTGCTGATCGGCGGTTTCGTGTGGATCGACCGGAACCGTAGCGACGACAAGCCCGCCAACCAGGCCGGCGCGACCCCGTCCGCCTCCGCCCCGGCTGCGGACGCCCCCACCACGCCCCCGGCGCCGCAGCTGCCCGAGGGCGCCGACCCGGCGCTGGGCACCAAGCCGACGGTGGCGGCGGGCAAGGGCGAGCTGAAGAAGCTCACGGTCACCCCCGTCATCAAGGGCAGCGGCCCGGCGGTGAAGAAGGGCCAGACCATCACCACCAACTACGTGGGTGTCTTCTACAAGGACGGCAAGGAGTTCGACTCGTCCTGGAACGCCGGGCAGCCGGCCACCTTCGCCATCGGCGTGGGTCAGGTCATCCCCGGCTGGGACCAGGGCCTGGTCGGCGTGACAGTGGGCAGCCGGGTGCAGCTCGACATTCCGGGTGAGCTGGGGTACGGCAACGACGAGGCCAACGCCAACGGCCGCCCGACCGGCCCGCTGCGCTTCGTGGTGGACGTGCTCGCCGCCAAGTGACCCGTCCGGATCGCCCCGGTTGTCGCCGCGGCGCGATGGATTTGTTCACATCGGGCTTCCTGCCCGTCACCCTCCGGCAGTAGGTTCGGCGTCACCCCGGGCGGCCCGCCGTCCGGGGTGACCATGCGGACCTGGGACGCGGAGGTGCACGTGACGGCGGTGGACGAGCCCGGGCGGACCGCCCGGTTGATGTGGACGCACTTCGAGCCGGTGCACGCGGTCACCTACTTCCATCCCCGGGCGCGGGCCGCGACCGAGGCGGTCGGGCTGCGCGGCTACTGGCGGGGCTACTTCGCCGGTCGGGCCGCGCCGCTGGGCGCCGTCGAGGCCGCTCCGGTGATCGCCGCGTTCTTCAGCTTCGCACCACCCATGGTGAGCCGGGCCCTGCCGGCGGTCTGGGGGCTGGCGACCCCGCAGGAGTCGCTGCGCGCGCGGCTGACCGGCGCCGTGCAGGCCCTCGCGGAGCTGACCTACGAGCTGCCCGAGGCGCACCTGGTCGAGGCCGCCGACCTGCTGGAACGGGCCGCCTCGGCGGCACAGACCCCCGGTCGGGTGCTCGGCGCCGCAAACGCGGCGCTACCGGCCGGGGAGTACCCTCTCGCCCGCCTCTGGCAGGCCGCCACCACCCTGCGGGAGCTGCGCGGCGACGGGCACAACGCCGCCCTGGTGGCCGCCGGCCTGGACCCGGTGGAGACGCTGGCCTGGCGGGTCGCGGTGGACATGTCGGCGGAGAACCTGCTCGGCCGGGGCTGGTCCGAGGACCAGTGGCGGGCCGCCCGCGAGCGGCTGGCACAGCGCGGGTGGTTGACAGTCGACGGGACGCCCACCGACATCGGTCGCGCCGGGTTCCGGGCGGTCGAGGACGCCACCGACCTGGCAGCCGAGCATCCGTGGCGGGCTCTCGGCCCGGACGACACGGACCGGCTCCGTGAGCTGTTGGAACCGATCGCCCGGTCCTGCCACACGGTGATCCCGCCGAACAGCCCGATCATGCTGCCCGCGCTGCCCGGCTGACCGGAGGTCGGTCTCTCGGGCAGGATGGGCCCCGTGGTGGATGCGGTGGTTTTCGACCTGGATGGCGTGATCGTGGATTCCGAACCGGTCTGGGAGGAGGTCCGGCGGGCGTACGTGGCGACACACGGTGGCACCTGGCAGCCGGACACCCAGCGCCGGCTAATGGGCATGAGCACCGGCGAGTGGGCCCGTTACCTCAGCGGTGAGCTGGGCGTGCGCCGCAGCGCCGAGCAGGTCGCCGACGAGGTGGTGCGGGAGATGGCCCGGCGCTACAAGGAGCACGTGCCGTTGATCGACGGCGCCGACGACGTGGTGCGCCGGTTGGCGGCGCGGTGGACGCTGGGGCTGGCCAGTTCGTCGCCGACCCGGCTGATCGCGGCGGCGCTGGAGGCCACCGGCCTGACCGCCGCCTTCGCCACGACCCTGTCCACCGAGGAGACCGAGCGGGGCAAGCCGGCGCCGGACGTCTACCTGACCGTCGCGCGGCACCTCGGTGTCGACGCGACCCGCTGCGTGGCAGTGGAGGACTCGTCGAACGGCGTGCGGTCGGCCGCGGCGGCGGGGATGCGGGTGGTGGCGGTGCCACACCTGTCGTACCCCCTCGACCGGGACGCCGCCGGGCTCGCGGCCGTGACGCTGGGGTCGATCGGCGAGTTGTCGCCGGAGCTGGTGGAGGGGCTGGGTTGAGGCCTGTCGAGCGGGGTAGAAACGACTGATGAAAGCCATCGTGTACGAGCGCACCGGCGACCCTTCGGTGCTGGAGCTTGTCGACCGCCCGGTGCCGGAGCCGGGGGCGGGTGAGGTGCTGGTCCGGCTGGCGGTGTCGGGGGTGAACCCGACGGACTGGAAGTCGCGGCGTGCCTTCCCGCCGGACGGGTGGCAGATCCCCGGTCAGGACGGCGCGGGTGTGGTGGAGGCGGTCGGCGAGGGCGTCGACCGCGAGCTGATCGGCCAGCGGGTCTGGATCTGGGAGGCGGCCTGGCAGCGGCCGTGGGGCACCGCGGCGGAGTACACGCTGGTGCCGGTGCGGCAGGCGGTTCCGCTGGGCGACGCCTCGTTCGAGTTGGGCGCCAGCCTGGGCATCCCGTTCCTCACCGCGCACCGCTGTCTGACGGCCGGCGAGTTCATGCCCGACGCGCTGCGCGCCGGCGCGCTGGCCGACCACACCGTGCTGGTGCAGGGCGGGGCCGGCGCGGTCGGCAACGCGGCGATCCAGCTCGCCCGCTGGGCCGACGCGACGGTGATCGCCACGGTGAGCAGCGCGGAGAAGGCACAGCTCGCGGCGGCGGCCGGCGCCTCCTACGTGATCAACTATCGGGAGCAGGACGTGGTCGAGGAGGTCGGCAAGATCGCTCCCCACGGGGTCCACACGATCGTGGAGGTCGCGCCGGCCACGAACGCGGCGGCGGACGTGCAGATGATCCGGCAGGGCGGCGCGGTCTGCGTGTACGCCGACAACGGCGGCACCGAGGTGACGCTCCCGATCCGCCCGCTGTACGTGGTGAACGCCCGCTGGCAGTTCGTGCTCGTCTACACGGAGCCGAAGGCGGCCAAGGCGCAGGGTGTGGTCGACGTGGCTGCCGCGGCCAACCAGGGCGGCCTCCGGGTCGGCGCGGACGCCGGTCTGCCGCTGCACCACTACCCGCTGGCCGACACGGCCGGGGCCCACCAGGCGGTCGAGGACTCGGCGGTGGGCAAGGTGCTGATCACCACCAGCGACGCCCGAACGGGTCGCTGAGCACCCAATTTCCCCGTCATCGGGACAGACCCGAACAATTTTCGCAACAATGACGGTGCGGGGGTAACCCCGTGTGGAGCGGGCGGCCCCGGCGCGGTGCGAACGCCGGGGCCGCCCCTGGGGAGGAATGTCAGGAGTGCTCCTCTGCCCAACAGGCGACAGTGCCCGGTGAAACGTTACGGCGCTGTCAGCTCCCGGACAGTCAGCTCACCGTCGGCGTACCGCGAACGGACGACCTTCTTGTCGAACTTGCCGACGCTTGTCTTCGGCACCGTGTCGATGAACGCCCACCGCTCGGGCAACTGCCACCGGGCCACCGAACCGGCCAGGAAGTCCCGCAGCTCCTCGGCGGTCACCGCCGCACCCTCGCGGACCACCACTGTCGCCAGCGGCCGCTCGTCCCACCGCTCGTCGGGCACGCCCACCACGCACGCCTCCAGCACGGCCGGGTGCGCCATCAGCGCGTTCTCCAACTCCACCGACGAGATCCACTCGCCGCCGGACTTGATCACGTCCTTAGCCCGGTCGGTGAGCGTGATGTACCCGTCCGCGGAGAGCGTGCCCACGTCGCCGGTACGCAGCCAGCCGTCGCGGAACTTCTCCTCGTCCGGGGCGTCGTCACCGACGTACCGCGCGGTCACCCACGGCCCGCGGACCTCCAGCTCGCCCACGGCCGTGCCGTCGGCGGGCAGCGGGTCGCCCGACGGGCCGACGATCCGCGCCTGCACGCCCGCCGGCACCCGCCCCTGCGTGTAGCGGTAACGCCAGGCCCGCTCACCTGTCGCGCCTGCGGGCGGACGCGAGACCGACCCCAGCGGCGACATCTCGGTCATCCCCCAGGCGTGGATGACGTCGATCCCGTGCCGCTCGTCGAAGGCGTGCATCAACGCCGGCGGGCAGGCCGAGCCGCCGACGATCACCTCGGTGAGCGAGGACGTGTCCACGTCGTGGGCGTCCAGGTAGGCCAGCAGGTCGGTCCAGATGGTCGGCACCGCCCCGGCCAGCGTGGGCCGCTCGGCGGCGATCATCTCGGCGATCGGCGCGGCCTGGAGGAACCGGTCCGGCATGATCAACGACGCGCCGGAGAGGAACGCCGCGTACGGCAGACCCCAGGACATGGCGTGGAACATCGGCACGATGGCCAGCTCCCGGTGGGTCGGCCCAAGACCGAAGCCCTCCGGCATGCAGACCTGCAACGAGTGCAGGTAGATGGACCGGTGCGAGTAGGCGACGCCCTTCGGGTTGCCTGTGGTGCCCGACGTGTAGCAGAGGGCCGCCGCGTCCCGCTCGTCCACCTCGGGCCAGTCGTACGTCTCGGGTCGGTCGGCCAGCAACTCGTCCCAGCTGTGCACGGTGACCCGGTGGCCGGCGGCGGCAACCAGCGGCGCCGGGTCGCCACCGCCGACCACCACGACGTGCCGCACCGTCGCCAGCTCGCCGATCACCCGGGCCAGCAGCGGGATGAGCGTGCTGTCGACGAGCACCACCCGATCCTCGGCGTGATTGGCGATGTAGGCGACCTGGTCGGGAAAGAGCCGCAGGTTGAGGGTGTGCAGCACCGCGCCCATGCTCGGCACCGCGAAGTACGCCACCAGGTGCTCGTTGTTGTTCCACATGAAGGTGGCGACCCGCTCGTCGCCGGTGACCCCGCACTCGTCGCGTAGCGCGTGGGCCAGCCGGGCGGCGGTGCGACCCACCTCGGCGTACGTCATCCGACGGGGTTCGCCGCCCGTCCAGGTGACCACCTCGGCCGTGCCGTGCACCCCTGCGCCGTGGTCGAGGATCCGGGAGACCTGCAGGGGGGCGTCCATCATCGTGCTACGCATGGGTAACAAGCTAGTGTCGGCGGTCACACGTTGGGAACCCCCGTAAATTGTCGCAGGTGAGCATCTCCTGGGCCGACTCGTACGTGGGGCAGTTGCGCGCGCTCGCCGGGGATCGGACGCTGATGTTCGTCGGCGCCCGAGCCGTGGTCAACGACGACGCGGGGCGCATCCTGCTCATCCGACGCTCGGACAACGGCCAGTGGGCCATGCCCGCCGGGGCGATGGAGCTGGGCGAGTCGATCGCCGACTGCGCGGTCCGCGAGGTCCGCGAGGAGACCGGCCTACGGGCGCTGCGGGTCTGCGCGTTCGCCCTCTACACCGGCCCGGACCGGACCAGCACCAACATGTACGGGCACACCTACCAGGTCTTCACCACTGCGTTCAAGGTCGAGGAGTGGGACGGGCAGCTGACCCGGGTCACCGACGAGACCACCGACGCCGGCTTCTTCCCCCGCGACCGCTTCCCGACCCCACTCTCCACCTCGGTCATCGAGACCCTCGCCGACCTGGACGTCTTCGAACAGACGAACCGGCTGATCCTCAAGTAGGGCCGTACCTCACTGTTGCGGGTGGCGGAGCCCCGCGAAGTACCCCTCCTGGATCCAGTTCGGGTACGCGACAGGCAGCCTGGTGGCGTCGTCCAGCTCGGTGAGATCCTCCGCGGTGAGGGTGAGGTCCGAGGCGGCGATGTTGTCGACCAACTGCTCCTGCTTGCGGGCACCGACGATCACGCTGGTCACGGCCGGCCGGGACAGGAGCCAGGCGACGGCCACCCGCGCCGGGCTGACCTCGTGCCGCTCGGCGACGGCCTTGAGCACGTCGACCACGGCGAAGGCGTGCTCCGGGTCGAACGGGGTGAAGCTGGAGTAGCCGGGCTGGGCGCTGCGCGCGCCACTGTCGGCGACGGCGCCGTCCCGGCCGACCTTGCCGGAGAGGAAGCCACCGGCGAGCGGGCTCCAGACGGTCAGCCCGATGCCCTCGTCGAGCGCCATCGGCACCACGTCCCGCTCGACGTCCCGGCCCAGCAGGGAGTAGTACTCCTGCACCGAGACGAAGCCGGCCAGCCTCTCCCGCGCGGAGATGCCCAACGCCTTGGAGATCTGCCACGCGGCGAAGTTGGCGCACCCGACGTAGCGGACCTTGCCCTGCCGGACCGCGTCGTCGAGCGCGCGGAGCATCTCCTCCATGGGGGTGACCTGGTCGAAGTTGTGGATCTGATACAGGTCGATGTGATCGGTGCCCAGCCGGCGCAGGCTGTCCTCCAGGTTCTGCATGATGTGCAGCCGGGAGGTGCCCACGTCGTTCGGGCCGGGACCCGTGCGGGAGTGCACCTTCGTCGCCAGTACGACGTCGCGACGCCGCTTGCCGAGCGCCTGGCCGAGCAACTCCTCGCTCTCACCGTCGCTGTAGCCGTCGGCGGTGTCGACGAAGTTGACGCCCGCGTCCAACGCGGTGTCCACCAGCCGCTGCGCGTCGGGCAGCGCCAGCCCGCCGAGGGTGCCCCAGAGCGGGTGCCCGCTGCCGCCGAAGGTCATCGCGCCGAGCGAGATCTCCGAGACGTACACCCCGGTGCTGCCCAACAGTCGGTACTTCACGTGTGTCGCTCCTCGTGGTGGGTCGGAGGCCCCTGCCGGACACTCCGTCGGACACAGTGTCCGACACGAGCGTACGTCGTCGGTCGCACCCCCGGCCACCTAGGATCTCGACCATGCCCTCGATCACCCGCCGCCGCCCGAGCAACCCCGACGGACGCGCGGCCGTCGAGGCGCGGGTGCTTGCGGCCACCGAGCGGCTCCTGAAGGAGGGGATCCGCTTCACCGACCTCGGCGTGCAGCGGATCGCCGCAGAGGCCGGCGTGGCGCGGTCGACCTTCTACACCCATTTCCGGGACAAGAGCGAACTGCTCATGCGCCTCGCCGGCACCATGCGGGAAAGTTCCTTCGACCGCACCGGCGGCTGGGACCCGGGCGGGCCCGGCGACCCGCTGGCCAGGCTGACCGAGGTCTTCGCCGACGTGATCCGGATCTACCGGACGTACGCCCCGGTGCTCGCCGCGGTGAGCGAGGTCGCCGCGTACGACGAGGTGGTTCGGGAGTACTGGGCGGCAGGGCTGGAGCAGTTCGTGACGCGCACCGTCGAGGCGCTTCGCGTCGAGCAGCAGGCCGGGCGTACCCCCGCCGACCTCGACGTGGACGCCGCGAGCCGCCTGATCGTGGTCGGCGGTGACCGTTTCCTCGCCGACCACGTCAGCACGACCTCGGCCGACCCCGCCACCGACGCGGCTGCCGCCCGGGAGTTGGCCGCAACCTGGTGGTACGGCGTCTACCGCCGCCCCGCCTGACCCGGCGTCGACCGGGCCGGGCAGGCCGGGCGGGCCGGCCGAACTGTTCCGCTCCCGCCACGAACCGGCGCAGAGCTGCTTGATCGACTCGAGATCGCCGACGTCGGGGTGTCCCCGGCGCCTGGATACCCCGATCTCGGCGATCTCGAGTCGATCATGTCGGATGGGCGGCTTCGTCAGGCCGCCGCCGACGCGGCGACCTCCGCCGCGCTCGATCGTCTCAACCGCCGGCACGCGCAGCCTCTCCGCCTCGTGGCCGGATGACGCCGACCGCCCCGGAGACATTCCGGGGCGGTCGGACGGGCGCGGTCAGATCATCGTCTGGGACTTGGACTCCATGTCCGCGGCGGCCTCCTCCTTGGACTCCCGCGTCAGGGGCTTACCGCCCGCCGCGGCGGCCTTGCCACCCAGCGGGTCGGCGCCGCCTGTCGCGCCCTCGGGGCCGGCCCCGCGCAGCGTGCTGTTGGGCATCGCCACTGTGACAAGCACCGCCACGATGGCGACGAGCCCGGCAGTCAGGAAGACCAGGTGCAGCGACTCCACGAACGACGCCTGGATGGCCGCCCGGACGGCACCGGGCAGCGCCATGATGGTCGCCGGGTCGTTGATCGAGATGTTCGTGCCGCCGCTCGCCGCCACCGCCGCCCGCTGCTCGGGCGGGAGCTGGGCGATCGCACCGGGCAACCGGTCGGCGAGCTGCGAGTTGAGCCGCGAGGACAGCACCGTGCCGAGGATCGCCACCCCGAACGAACCGCCAAGTGACCGGAAGAACGTCGCCGAGGAGGTGCCGGCGCCCAGGTCGCGGACGGACACCGCGTTCTGCACCGCGAGGACCAGCGACTGCATGCACAGACCGAGGCCGACGCCGATCACCACCATGAAGCCGAACGCCACCCAGAGCGACGTGCCCACCTGCAACCGGGTGAACAGGAGCATGCCGACCAGCAGGGTCGCCGATCCGGCCACCGGGAACCACTTGTACCGGCCGATCCGGCTCATGGCCCGCCCGGTGAGGATCGAGGTCACGATGATGCCTGCCATCATCGGCAGCATCAGCAGACCGCTGCGGGTAGGCGAGGCGCCCTTGACGATCTGGAGGTACAGCGGGATGAAGATGATCGACCCGAACATCACCAGACCGAGTACGAAGCCGGCGGAGTTGGCGAGCGCGAACGTGGCGCTGCGGAACAGCCGCAGCGGCAGGATCGGCTCGGCGACCCGCGCCTCCTGGAGCACGAAGAGCACGGCCAGCGCCGCACCGGCGACGAAGAGGCCGATGATCAGCCCGGAGCCCCACGGGTACTCGTTGCCGCCCCAGCTCAGCGCGAGCAGGAGACAGCTCACCCCGGCCACCAGCAGGCCGGCGCCGAGCCAGTCGATCGCGTGGTCCCGGCGCTCGAACGGGATCAGTCGCATCACGTGGTAGCAGACCACGATCGCCAGGATCGCCAGCGGCACGTTGATGTAGAAGATCCATCGCCAGTCGGTCTCGGCGAAGTACCCGCCGACCAGTGGGCCGGCCACCGACGCGATTCCGAACACGGCTCCGAAGAGACCCTGATAGCGGCCTCTCTCCCGGGGTGAGACCACGTCCGAGATGATGGTGAACGCAAGCGTCAGCAGACCACCGGCGCCGAGGCCCTGGATGCCCCGCGTGATGATCAACTGAGTCATGTTCTGCGACAGGCCGGCCAGCAACGACCCGAGCAGGAACGTGCCGATCGAGAAGAGGAAGACCGGGCGACGCCCGTACAGGTCGGCCATCTTGCCGTACAGCGGCGTCGACGCGGTCGAGGCGAGCAGGTACGCCGTGACCACCCACGAGTAGTGGTTGATCCCACCCAGCTCACCGACGATTGTCGGCAGGGCCGTGCCGACGATCGTCTGGTCGAGGGCGGCCAGCAGCATGCCGGTCATCAGGCCCAGCATGAGCAGCCGGATCTGCTGGCGATTCAGTACCGGCGCGGCAGAGGCTTCGGTGGTCATCAAGCCCTCTTTCCCGACCACCGTGGAACATGCCCCACACCCCCAAAAAACCCCGAGCCTCCCAGGGTTGATCAAGAGGTTCGCGTCACGACACGCCGGGTGGGATGACGCAAACCTCTTGATCAACGAGGGCTAGGGCCGGGGGGCGGGTCAGGTGGTGGCGAAGGTTTTGGTGATCTTTGCGCAGAAGGCGGGGAGGTCGTCGGGGTTGCGGCTGCTTGTCAGGTTGCCGTCCGTTACGCACTCCTCGTCGACCCAGGTCGCGCCGGCGTTTGTCAGATCGGTCCGCAGGCTGGGCCAGGAGGTGATCCGCCGGCCGCGCACCACGTCCGCCTCGATAAGCGTCCACGGGCCGTGACAGATCACCCCCACCGGCTTGCCGGCGTCGAAGAACGCCCGCACGAACCGCACCGCGTCCGGGTCGGACCGCAGGAAGTCCGGGTTCGCCACCCCGCCCGGCAGCACCAGCGCGTCGTACCCGGCGGCGTCCGCCTTGTCCGCGGTGACGTCCACGTCGTACGTCTTGGACTGGTCCAGGTGGTTGAAGGACTGGATGGAACCGGGCTTGAGCGAGACCAGCTCGGCCGTCGCGCCGGCGTTCTCGACAGCCTCGCGCGGCTGGACGTACTCGACCTCCTCGACGCCGTCGGCGGCCAGGAAGGCGATCCTCTTGCCCTGCAATGTCGCTGCCATCTCGGTACATCTCCTCTCCGGGATACCTCAATGTCCTTCCCGACCCCCAACACCCGAAACACCCCACGTCGGTGACGACGGGCACCGCGTCGACGAGGCTGGGACGAAAGGCCGCCGACCTGCGGCGCAGACGGCCTCGGCGCAGGTTTGTCCCGAGGGCCGCTGGGGACCCGGGGAGGCATGGCAGGAGCAGCAGCGGAACAGCGCCGGCTCGCCTCAGTCGTGGAGAGCTGGCTCGGGCGTCCGGTCCTGATCGTCGGCGACGCCATGCTTGACGAGTGGCGGTTCGCCGACTCCGACCGGCTCTGCCGGGAGGCGCCCGCCCCGGTCCTCACCCTGCGTCGACGGATCTCCGCCGCCGGTGGAGCCGCGAACACAGCGGTCAACGTCGCCACCCTCGGCGGGCGGGCCGTGCTGGTGGCACCGGTCGGCGCGGACGTGGCCGGCGACGAGCTGCACGACTGCCTGGACCGGGCCGGCGTCTGGGACCGTACGGTCAACCAGCCCGGTCGGCCCACCCCGGTGAAGCGGCGGATGCTCGCCGGCAACCAGATCCTGCTCCGGGAGGACTCCGGCGACGCGGACGACGCGCTCGACCCGGACGGGGTGGCCCGGCTGCTCACGGCGCTGGACTGCGCCACCGAGGAGCTGCGCGCCGCCGCCGGCGGAGAGGCGCCCACCCTTGTCGTCTGCGACTACGGCCTGGGGGCACTGCCCGCGCCGGTCCGCGCGTGGCTGGTCGAGCAGCGCGAGCGGTACGCCACGGTCGCGCTGGACGCCCACGACCTCGCCGACTGGCGAGGGCTCGCGCCGACTGTGGTCACCCCCAGCTTCGCCGAGGCGACCAGGCTGCTGGCCCGTGCCGGCGGCGCGAACCGTTCGACCGCCGGCGCCGACCTGCACCTGGAACACCCGGACAGCGATCCGGCCGACGGGCCGTCCGAGCTGAGCGTGGGCGCCGCACCGGGCGGGGCCCGCGCCGACGACAGGCCCGGCCCGGTCGGCGAGCCCACCCCGAGCGAGAGTCGGGTGGCCCTCACCGGCGACGGTCTCAGCGTCACCGGCACCGGCGTCACCGTGAACACCGAGGCCGGAGCGGGCGTGGACCGGGCCGTACTGGCCGAGTCGCGCCTCGCCGAGCTGCGCGCGCACACAGGCGCGGACGTGGTCGCGGTGACCCTGGACACCGACGGCGCGGTGGTCGGCGGCGCGGACGGGGAACGGCGGCGCAGCCACAGCACCCCGGTTCCCGCGAGTCACGCCGTGGGCGCGGGGGACGCGTACCTGGCGGCCATGACGCTGGCCCTGGCCGCCGACGCGCCGCTGCCCACCGCCGCGCAGCTCGCCCAGCTCGCGGCCACCATCACCGTGTCCGACACCGGCACCTGCGTGTGCCTGCGGGACGACCTGCTCGCCGCCCTCGACATGCCGTCGGAGGCCACCGGGCACCCGGCGGTTGTCGGCACCGTCGAACTGGACGCGATCGTCGCCGAACATCGCGAGGCGGGCCGGTCGGTGGTGTTCACCAACGGCTGCTTCGACGTGCTGCACCCCGGGCACGTGCGCTACCTGGAACAGGCCCGCGCACTGGGCGACCTGCTCATCGTGGCGGTCAACTCGGACGGCAGCGTACGCCGCCTCAAGGGGCCGGACCGGCCGGTCAACCCGGTCGAGGACCGGGGCGCCCTGCTGGCCGCGCTGTCCTGCGTCGACCACGTGGTGGTGTTCGAGGAGGACTCGCCCGCCGCGCTGATCGAGGCCGTCCGGCCCGACGTGTACGTCAAGGGCGGCGACTACCCGCCGGAGCTGGTGCCGGAGGCGCCGCTGGTGCGCCGGCTGGGCGGTCAGGTGCGCACCCTGGGGTACGTGCCGGACCGGTCCACCTCGGCGATCATCGAGCGGATCCGGTCGCACAGCCAGGAGCCGTCGTCGCACGCCACCGACCCGTCGCTGAGCCCCCGCACCCAGGCGTCGTGAACCGTCCCCTCGCCCTCGGCGCCCCGGCGGAGTTCCACGCCGACCGGCTTGTCGACGTGCTGATTCCGACCCGCAACCGGCCCGCCGAACTGGCCGTCACACTGGCCGGGCTCGCCGCCCAGGGCGGGGTGCCGGGCTTCGGCGTGGTGGTAAGCGACCAGTCCGACGGCGATCCGGCGTACTCCCACCCCGCCGCGGCCACCATGGTCCGGGCGCTGCGCCACGCGAGCCACCCGGTGCTGTTGACCCGCCGGCTGCCGCGCCGCGGATTGGCCGAGCATCGCGCCTACCTGCTCGCCGCGTCGTCCGCCAGGTACGTGCTCAACCTCGACGACGACGTCTGGCTGGAACCCGGGGCGCTGCACCGGCTGGTCACCGCGATCGAGGAGCTGGGCTGCGGGTTCGTCGGCAACGGAGTGCACGGCCTGTCGTACACCGACGACGTCCGGCCGGAGGCGCACGGGCACTACGAGGAGTGGGTCGGCCGGCCCGTTCCGGAGCGGGTCCGGCCGGGCACCCCCGAGTGGGACCGCGCCCGCGTCCACTCGGCGGCCAACCTGCTGCACGTCACCGCCGAACTGGCACTGCCGCCTGGCGCGTGGCGGGCGTACAAGGTGTCCTGGATCGGCGGGTGCGTGCTCTACGACCGGGCCAAGCTCGTCGACTCCGGAGGCTTCGACTTCTGGCGACGGGTGCACGAGAAACACCAGGGCGAGGACGTGGCCGCCCAGCTCGCGGTGCTGGCCCGCCACGGCGGGGCGGGCATCCTGCCCAGCGGCGCCTACCACCTGGAATCCCCCACCACTGTCACCGAACGCGACGTGGAGGCGTGGGAGGTCGTCCTCGCCGACGAGGACACTCCGCAGCCGGCCTGAGCGCCGACTACGGGCTGAGCAGCTCGCGGGCTGCCTCCAGCACCTCGGCCGTCGGCACGTCGGCGACGAACGAGTCGCGGTGCGGGCACTCGCCGTCGCCGGGCCGGTGCGGGTAGATGCCCGGCGTGCAGTCCACCCCGCAGACCGGGCAGTGCACCGTCCAGGAGCTGATCGGCCGGTGCCGGCCCCGCAGCGGGTTCGCCGTGTTGATCAGGTTGCCGACCCAGAAGATGCCCACCGTCGGCGCGCCCACCGCGGCGGCCAGGTGCAGCGGGCCGGTGTCGTTGGAGATCACCAGCGCGCAGTCGGCGTAGCAACCGGCCAGCCCACCGAGGCTGAGCGTGCCCACCTGCGGCCGGACCGGCACCCCCGCCGCCACGACCACCTGGTCCACCACCTCCCGCTCCGAGGGCGTACCGGTGACCAGCACCTCGTACCCGTCGCCGTGCAGCGCACGGGCCACCTCGGCGAACCGCTCGGCAGGCCAGCGACGTCGGGTGTCGCTGGCGCCGGGGTGCAGCGCCACCCGGGGGCGGGTCGGCGGGCCGAGCACCTTCTCCGCCTCGGCCCGGTCGGCGTTGGTGACCGCAAGCGTCGGCACGATCGTGGTCGCCGGGGCGCCGACCAGGGCCACCACCTCCAGATAGCGGATCACCTCGTGCTGGTAGTACACGTAGCGGACCCACCGGTCCAGCGGCGGCGCGTCCTCGGCGCGCAGACCCGCCGTCACCCGGGCGCCGAGGCGGCTGATCAACGGGTTGGAGTTGGCGCCACCGCCATGGGCCTGGACCGCCAGGTCGAAACCCTCGCGGCTGGCCGCCGCCACGAAGTCGTCCATCGTGGACGCCGGCTCATCCGCCTCCGGCTCCCGGATGCCGGGGCCCGGCGGCACCACAAGCACCCGGTCCACCGGGCCGGGCCGGTCGCGCCAGAGCTTCGCGTGCCACGGCGCACCGAGCAGCACGATCTCCGCCGAGGGGTACGCGGCACGCAGCGCGTCCAACGCCGGCAGAACGAAGATGAAGTCGCCGAGGGCGTTGGCACGCAGCACCGCGATCCGTCGCACGTCTTCGACCCGCCCGGCCGTCGGGCCGAGCAGGGACGGGGTGACCACGCGGTCCGCTACGGCCGGTCCATCTCGCCGACGGTGTCCGGGTGGTGCAGCTCCCGGTCCGCAGCGGGATCGACCGGTGTCGGCGTACCCCCGGAGAGGCCGCCCGAGCGCGGCCCGGTGCGGCCGACGGTGATGGTGCGCGCCGTGGGCCGCGCCGCCCGGGGCAGGCGGACCCGCAGCAGCCCGTGGTCCATCACCGCGTCGATGCCCTCCGGGTCGACGCGGGACGGCAGGTCGATGCGGTACTCGAAACCGCGGGTCTCGAAACCCCCGGGAATGCCCTGCTCGGCGTTGACCTCCGCCTCGGAGCGGGCGCGCACGCACAGCTCGCGGTCGTCCAGCTCGACGGCCACCTCCTCCGGCGCGACGCCGGGCAGCCGGACGACGACCTGCCAGCCGTCCGCGGTCTCGGTCAACTCGACGTCGGAGGACCCGGCCCGGCCGCCGACCAGCCGGCTCAGCTCGGCGCGCAACGACTGCAACTCGCCCATCGGGTCCCAGCCCTGCTGCCGACCACGCCAACCACGGCCGGAACCGCCGGCCTGCTGCTGCTCGCTCATCGCACGTCTCCGATCCGCTGGTTGGCCGTTGTGGGCCGCAGTGAGCTGGGCGCGTCCAGACCGGCGTCGCGGTCGACGCCCACGCCGAGCCGGTCGACCAGCTCGCCGCCGAGCCAGGCGCTGATGCCGAGGATCGCCACCGCGACCACCTCGATGGCGATCAACGACCCACCGGCGGCCCGCGAGTCGGCGTTGAGTCGGACCGCCCACACCGCGGCGAAGAGCAGGATCACCGCGATGTTGGCGCCCGCGTGCAGCAGACCCACCCGCTTCGCGCGGGTGCCGGTCGGAATCGCCAGGAGGTCGAACGAGCCGGCCACCGCGGCGAGCAGGCCGCCGACCAGGCCGACGGTGATGTTCCAGTACGCGACCTCGGCGAGGAAGTCGGGCCCGCCGACCGTGTCGACGATGTCGAACAGCACGGCGGTGACCAGCAGCGCGACCGGGAACATGACCAGCATCGGATGGACTGGGTGACCCAGCACCTTGAGTCGGCTCTCCATCTCCCGGCCTCCACTTGTCGGCGTTCCTGCGGACGGTACGTGCGGCGGGCGCGTCGGAGGAGGCCGTACCCCCGGCGACCGTGGGCAAACCTCGCGCTGGCCACGCGGGCCTAGGCTGGCGACGGTGGCGCCGCCACCCGGGTCAACGGCTGGGGGAGGATCACGTGACGGTGGAGATCACCTCGCACGAGGAACTACGCGAGCTGCTCGGCACGCCGGGCGTGCGCGCGGCGAACAAGGAACGCGCCCGCCTGCACGAGCGGGACCGACAGTGGCTCGCCGCCGCGCCGTTCTGCCTGATGGCGACGGCCGGCGCCGACGGCACCTGCGACGTCTCACCCAAGGGCGACCCGGCCGGGTTCGCGCTGGTGCTTGACGACACGACGATCGCGCTCCCGGAACGGCCGGGCAACAAGCGGGCCGACGGCTACCGCAACATCCTCGACAACCCGCACGTCGGGCTGCTCTTCCTGATCCCCGGTCGCACCGACACGCTGCGCATCAACGGACGGGCCCGCCTGGTACGCGACGCCCCCTGGTTCGACGACATGGTGGTCAAGGGGCACCGGCCGGTGCTCGCCGTGGTGGTGGAGATCGAGCAGATCTTCTACCACTGCGCGAAGGCGTTCCTGCGGTCCGCGCTGTGGCAGCCGGAGACCTGGCAGCCCGACGCGCTGCCGTCCCGCGCCCGCCTGATCAAGGAGGTCGAGGCGCCCTCCGAGAGCCTGGAGGACCTGGAGAGGCACTACGGCCCGGAGTACGCCAAGAAGATCTACGTCTGACATCGATCCGTCGTGGTCAGGCCGACCAACCGACGGAACCGCCGGACGACTCCCGGCCGGGTCTCCGACCAGGCAGCCGACGAGTAGGCACTGAGGTCACGCAGGGGCGCGGCTCACACGCTCCGCGGATGGCGTCTTCGACCACGCGCCGGGCGCGATGCTCGTGCGGGGTCGCGCGGCACCCGTCGGGACCGTCCGCGCAGCCTCGGCCAGTTTGGCCAGTCCGGGGCTACGCAGAGCTGCACGAAGCTGGGTGCGCCAGTCGTCCATCAGCTCCAGGCCGGCTTCCGCCCACAGTCGGCGTGTGAGCACGCTGAACGCCGGCCGGCGCGCCAGTCGCGGGAACCGGTCGGTGGTGGTCGGCCGGACGCGGTCCGGGTCCAGGCCGCATTCCTCGTAAACGGCGCGGGCCAGGCCGTACCAGGTGGTGCGCCCTCCGGCGACGCCGTGGTAGATCCCGGCGGTGACTTGGCCGGCGTGGGCGGCGTCGCCGAGGCTGGCGATCCCCTCGGCGAGCATCGCCGACCACGTCGGCTGCCCGTGCTGATCGGCCACCACCTGCACGTCGGGCCGGTTCGCCGCGAGCAGGAGCATGGTCGCCACGAAGTTGGGGCCGTGGTCGCCGTAGAGCCATGCCGTACGCACCACGTAACCGGCGTGCGGCAGGATGGCGCGCACCGCCCGCTCACCGACGAGTTTGCTGCGCCCGTACGCGTTGACGGGTGCCGGCGGAGCCGCCTCGTCCAGCGGCGCCCTCCCGTCCCCGGCCAACACGTAGTCGCTGGATACGTGAATCAGGCGCACGCCGTGGTCGGCGCAGGCGCCAGCCAGGTGTCGCACGCCGTGACCGTTGACCTCCGTGGCGAGTTCCTCGGCCGTCTCCGCACCGTCCACGTCGGTCCAGGCTGCGGCGTTCACCAGAATGTCGTAACCCGGGACGGCCCGGGCGACGGCCGCCGCATCGGTGATGTCGAGGTCGTCGTGAGCGGCGGCGGTGACCACCGTGCCGGGTCGGGCGCGTAACACCTCGACGATGTCGCGCCCCAGCATGCCGCCGGCACCGGTGACGAGCCAGCGGATCATCGGGACGCCGTGTCGTCCGTGGCCTGGCGGTCGAACACGGCCACCGGACTGGGTCGGGCCACCATCTCCCGGGTCACCGTGCCGGCGGCCTCAGCGAAGGCGGGTTCGCTGAGCAGGCGCTGCCCGGCCTGGTGGAACGTCGCGCTGTCACGCGTGGCCGGCGCGAGGGGCAGCTCCGCCTTGCCGCGGACGACCTGCGCGGCGATCAGCGGGGCGTCGGCGGCCTCCGACCGGACGCGCTCGGGTACGCCGCGGTGCCACGCCGCCGCTGTCGGACCGGATCCGCCGTCCGTCGGCGGCCGTCCTCCACGGGCGAACAGGAGGGCCACCCCGAGGTCACCGGCCGGGAAAGCGTCCAGGTTGGACGGGCCACTGTCGGCCGCGGTGCCGGCGACGAAGGCGGTGAGCGCGGACACGACGTCACGTCCGGCCGCTCGGGTCGCCCCGGCGAGGGGCGCGGCCGACAGCGTCAGCCCGCGTCCGGGAGCGGCGGGGAGGAAGACTTTCGCGAATGGCGGATCACACATCTCTCAACCTTCTTCGTGAGCCCAGCGGCGGCGGGGTGCGGTACTCCGAGCGGCGATCCGGTCGCCGAATTCGCCTCGACCCGCTCCGCCACCGGTGGGCCCCCGCACTGTTCGCTGCAGTGCGCGTTGAGGATCGGGCGGATCGACCTTTTCCAGTTGGGCGCCCGAAAAGAAGCCCGGACGCGGCGGAGAGACGCAGGTGTCGTCGGCGCCAGCGTGAAAGGCATGGTCGTGCACACGGTGGAGGCGACCGGCACGGAGTCAGCCAGATCATGACGCCGACTGCGTAGCTCAACCTCGTCCATAGTGTTGACGAGGCTAACCGCTCATCTGCCTCAAATTTAGCTAAATCACCACAAAGCTCTACTAGCACCGCATGGGCAACAGGCGAGTCGTCGCTCGCTCAAAGTCGCGCTCCACGTGCCCCGCGCAACCCCGGCACCTGGCGTCAGAGGCCCTGCGAGGGCGCCGCACCTACCGGACGCAGACCCCAGGGCGCCTGCATGCGCTACATACCTGCTCAAATGCCGCATAACGACCCTGCTCGCCTCATCCGTCGCTTACTCTGCAACTCGCCGGCAACCGTACGTCACGAGTAGGTAGCTCTGGGTGTATCTGGGGCGGCCCTGGAGGGGTCATGAGCAACGACCGACGGCTACGGCGGGGGCTGAAGCATGGCCGCGCCGCCTCAGGATTGAGTTCCGCCCTGCTGTTGGTCGGGATAACGGGTGGGCCCGCAGCCGCGGCACCACCCAAAGAAGCGGAATCGTCCTCCCAGGGCATGCATATCGGTACGCCCGGACCGGTCGGCCAGTACGGCGGGCTCCCGTTGTATTGGCCGACTGCCTTCCGAGACGACGATGGATCTGACGATTCGTGGAAGCCCTCCCCCGGCACCACACCGGACTGCGGTCCCCAAGGCTGGCAGGGCCCGTGGGGTGGGCACGACAAGGGGGGCAAGCAGCCGGACCGGGGCCACCCCCACGGCGGAAAGGGCACCCAGGGCCCCCAGGGCGCGCAGGGCGAAACGGGTGCTGAAGGCGCACAAGGCGACGCGGGTGCTCAAGGCGCACAAGGCGACGCGGGCGCTCAAGGCTTCCAGGGCGCGCAAGGCGACACCGGGGCACAAGGCAGCCAAGGCACCCAGGGCGACACCGGGGCACAGGGAGCCCAGGGAGACAACGGCGCACAAGGCGACAGCGGCGCGCAGGGGGCGCAAGGTACCCAGGGCACCCAGGGCAACACGGGTGCTCAGGGCGGGCAGGGCGAGACCGGCGCTCAAGGCGCACAGGGAGCGCAAGGCTTCCAGGGCAACACCGGCGCGCAGGGAGCACAGGGAGCACAGGGAGCGCAGGGCGCCCAGGGCAACACGGGTACTCAAGGCGCACAGGGAGCTCAAGGCTTCCAGGGCAACACCGGTGCTCAAGGAGCCCAGGGCAACACCGGCGCTCAAGGCAACACGGGCGCTCAAGGCGCGCAAGGCGACACCGGCGCGCAGGGAGCGCAAGGCTTCCAGGGCAGCCAAGGCGACACCGGCGCACAAGGCGCACAGGGAGCCCAGGGCAACCAGGGCAACCAGGGCAACACGGGCACTCAAGGCGCCCAAGGCAACACGGGTGCTCAAGGCCCGCAAGGCGACACCGGAGCCCAGGGAACCCAAGGCTTCCAGGGCAACACCGGCGCGCAGGGAACTCAAGGCGCCCAGGGCAACACCGGCGCACAAGGCAACCAAGGCGCACAGGGCAACACGGGTACTCAAGGCGCCCAAGGCGACACGGGTGCTCAAGGCGCCCAGGGAGCGCAAGGCTTCCAGGGCGACACCGGCGCGCAGGGAGCGCAAGGCACCCAGGGCAACACCGGTGCCCAAGGCGCGCAAGGCGACACCGGCGCACAAGGCGCACAAGGAGCCCAGGGCAACACCGGCGCCCAAGGCGCCCAGGGCAACCAGGGCAACACCGGCGCACAGGGAGCGCAAGGCTTCCAGGGCAGCCAAGGCGACACCGGCGCACAAGGAGCCCAGGGCAACACCGGCGCCCAAGGCGCCCAGGGCAACCAGGGCGACACCGGCGCGCAGGGAGCGCAAGGCGCCCAAGGCAACACGGGTGCTCAAGGCGCCCAAGGCAACACGGGTGCTCAAGGCGCCCAAGGCAACACGGGTGCTCAAGGCGCCCAAGGCAACACGGGCGCACAGGGAGCGCAAGGCTTCCAGGGCAGCCAAGGCGACGCCGGCGCACAAGGCGCACAGGGCAACCAGGGCAACACCGGAGCCCAAGGCGCACAGGGAGCCCAGGGCAACACCGGAGCCCAAGGCGCACAGGGAGCCCAGGGCAACACCGGCGCCCAAGGCGCACAGGGCAACCAGGGCGACACCGGCGCACAGGGAGCGCAAGGCTTCCAGGGCAGCCAAGGCGACACCGGCGCACAAGGCGCACAGGGCAACCAGGGCAGCACTGGAGCCCAAGGTGCCCAAGGCGACACCGGCGCACAGGGAACTCAAGGCTTCCAGGGCAACACCGGCGCGCAGGGAGCGCAAGGCTTCCAGGGCAGCCAAGGCGACACCGGCGCACAAGGCGCACAGGGAGCCCAGGGCAACACCGGCGCCCAAGGCGCCCAGGGCAACCAGGGCGACACCGGCGCACAGGGAGCGCAAGGCGCCCAAGGCAACACGGGTGCTCAAGGCGCGCAAGGCGACACCGGCGCACAGGGAACTCAAGGCTTCCAGGGCAACACCGGCGCGCAGGGAGCGCAAGGCTTCCAGGGCAGCCAAGGCGACACCGGCGCACAAGGCGCACAGGGGGCCCAGGGAGCCCAGGGAGCCCAGGGCAACCAGGGTAACCAGGGCGACACCGGTACCCAAGGCGCCCAAGGCAACACCGGCGCGCAGGGAACTCAAGGCTTCCAGGGCAACACCGGCGCGCAAGGCAACACGGGTGCTCAAGGCGCGCAAGGCGACACCGGAGCCCAGGGAACTCAAGGCTTCCAGGGCAACACCGGCGCGCAGGGAGCTCAAGGCTTCCAGGGCAGCCAAGGCGACACCGGCGCACAAGGCGCACAGGGAGCCCAGGGCAACCAGGGTAACCAGGGCGACACCGGTGCCCAAGGCGCCCAAGGCGACACCGGAGCCCAGGGAACCCAAGGCTTCCAGGGCAACACCGGCGCGCAGGGAGCGCAAGGCACCCAGGGCAACACCGGCACCCAAGGCGCGCAAGGCGACACCGGCGCGCAGGGAGCGCAAGGCTTCCAGGGCAGCCAAGGCGACACCGGCGCACAAGGCGCACAGGGCAACCAGGGCAACACGGGTACTCAAGGCGCCCAGGGCAACACCGGTGCCCAAGGCAACACAGGTGCCCAAGGCGCCCAAGGCGACACCGGCGCGCAGGGAGCGCAAGGCTTCCAGGGCAGCCAAGGCGACACCGGCGCACAGGGAGCGCAAGGCTTCCAGGGCAGCCAAGGCGACACCGGCGCACAAGGCGCACAGGGCAACCAGGGCAACACCGGCGCGCAGGGAGCGCAAGGCACCCAAGGCAACACGGGCACTCAAGGCGCCCAAGGCGACACCGGAGCCCAGGGAACCCAAGGCTTCCAGGGCAGCCAAGGCGACACCGGCGCACAAGGCGCACAGGGCAACCAGGGCAACACCGGCGCACAGGGAGCGCAAGGCACCCAAGGCAACACGGGTACTCAAGGCGCCCAAGGCAACACCGGCGCACAGGGAACCCAAGGCTTCCAGGGCAGCCAAGGCGACACCGGCGCACAAGGCGCACAGGGAGCCCAGGGCAACACGGGTACTCAAGGCGCCCAAGGCGCCCAAGGCAGCACCGGCGCCCAAGGAACCCAAGGCTTCCAGGGCAACCAGGGCAACACCGGCGCACAAGGCGCACAGGGCGACACCGGCGCACAGGGCTTCCAGGGCACGCAGGGCAGCACGGGCGCTCAAGGCGCGCAGGGGGCTCAAGGCGCGCAGGGCTTCCAAGGCGCCCAAGGCGACACCGGCGCTCAGGGTCCGCAGGGCGCGCAGGGAGTGGCGGGCACCGGAATCCAGGCCGCCTATATTCAGGGACCGCTGACGGTGATCGCGGATACTCCCGTTGATTTCGGGTGCCAGGCCGGCGACATTGCTGTCGGAACCGGCTATCAACTGTCGGGGGCGGGTGTCAATCCGGTGCTGATCCAGCCACTGTCGGTCAGTGGTTACCAGTTCACTTTTACTGGCGGGGGCGCGGACATCTGGGTGTCCTGCATCTCACTCGACTAACCGGTCGCGTTTGGCCTGCGGGCAACACCTCAAGCAGCGCGGGTCGCAGGAACCAAGTTTGTATGCCGAACGGCAAGTCGGACCGCCCTGTTATCGTTCAAGGAGGATAAATGAGCATGCGTCAGATACTCGGGTCACTCGCCTGTGGTGCGATCCTGCTGACCGGAGCCACAGCCTGCAGCGAGAAGTCTCCCGGCAAAGCGCAGCCGAGCAACTCCGGTAAAAGCGATGAGGCGAACGGTGGCGCCAACGCCGGGACCGCCTCGGCGGATCTGCTGAAGCTCGGCGTCGAACAGGGCCAAGCCGGTAACCTCGACGCAGCGAAGGCCACCTTCGAGAAGGTGCTGGACGCCGACGTCAACAACAAGTTCGCCTGGTTCAATCTGGGCTTCATTGCCCAGTCGCGCAACCAGAACGACGAGGCGATCAGCAGCTACGACAAAGCATTGGCCGCCGACGCCAGCTACAAGCCGGCCCTTTACAACAAGGCCATCGCGCTGGAGAGTACGGAGCCGACGAAGTCGGTGGACATTTACCGCAAGGTCTTGTCGATCGACAACAAAGCATCGACCGCTTACCTTCGGCTGGGCATGCTGCTGTCCCAGTCCGGCGACACTGCCGAGGCGCGGAACGCTTTCAGTGCGGCGATCCGGCTGGACAAGCGGCTCGCGTCATCAGTTCCGGAGAAGTACCGAGCGGCCCCAACCGCTTCATCCTCGACTCGGGCAGGGAGGTGACCGGCTCGATGCGTACTCCACGTGTAACGGTCTTCACCGGAAGCAACCGCACTCGTTTCATCGACGAATGTTTCCAATCACTGCTGGCGCAGACCTTCACCGACTGGGAATGGGTGGTCGTGCTCAACCAGGGGTCCCGCTGGCGGCCCGAGCGGCATGACGATCGGGTCCGGCTCGTTGTCCAGGACAACCTGAACGGCGTTGGCGCCATCAAGGGGTACGCCTGCGCCGAGGCTGCCGGGGACATCCTGGTCGAGCTCGACGACGACGATGTGCTCAGCAGCGACTGTCTGCAAGAGATCGTCGCTGCCTTCGACCAGAACCCGGAGGTGGGTTTCGTCTACAGCGACACCGCGCAGATCCAGGAGGACGGTAGCCGCTGCGAAGACCGTTTCGCGAGCTCCTTCGGCTGGCGACACTACGACGAGAAGGTGGACGGCCGCGAGGTGCTGGTCTGCCGTGCGATGCCGCCGACGCCGCACAACGTGAGCTTCATTTGGTACGCGCCGAACCATGTGCGCGCCTTCCGCCGGGACATCTACGAGAAGGTTGGTGGATACGACGAGTCGCTCGACGTCGCTGACGACGCCGATCTCATGGCCCGGATCTACCAGGTGAGCGAGTTCCACCATATTCAGAAGTGTCTGTACCTGCAGCGCATGCATGCCAAGAACACGCAGCGCATCCCAGATGTCAACGCCCGAATCCAGCAGCGGACCGTCGCGATATACGACCGGAACATTCAACAGAATGCGCTGACCTGGTCACGGCGACAGGGGCTCCTGGCGCTCGATCTCGGCGCCGCCCACAACAAGCCGGAAGGCTATCTGGGTCTGGATTACCACGACGGTCCGGGCGTCGACATGGTCTGTGACATAACGAACGGCGTCGACCTGCCGGACAGCAGCGTCGGGGTCATCAGGGCAGTGGACTTCCTGGAACACGTGCCGGACAAAGTCGCCCTGTTCAACGAGTTGTACCGACTGCTCGCGCCGAACGGAATGCTGCTGTCGCTGACACCCAGCACCGACGGTCGTGGGGCCTATCAGGATCCGACCCACGTGGCGTTCTACAACGAAAACTCGTTCTGGTACTTCACAGACGCCAAATATTCTCGGTTCGTACCTGAAATCAAGTGCCGTTTTCAGACGTCACGGCTCGTGACGTACTACCCGAGCGAGTGGCACCAGACGCACAACATTTCGTATGTCTCCGCGAATCTCATCGCGATCAAGGACGACACCCTACGCAACGGCGGCCTGTTGACCATCTGATGCGGTCAGACCGTCGGTGCCACCAGGCAAAGGACGTGACCGTCCGGGTCGGTGAGCACCGACTGTCGTTCACCCCAGGGCTGGTCGGCGGGGGCGTCGACGACCTGGGCGCCTGCCTTCTGGGCCGCCGCGGTCGCCTCGTCGACATCCGACACGAGGAAGCTCGCGGCGACACCGGCCAACCCTGGCGTGGGTGGGCGCTCGTGCAGCAGAAGCTCGACCCCGGTGTCCGCAACGGCAAGGACCACCATGTCGCCCGCGCTGTACTTCTCCGCCAGACCCAACGCATCCCGGTAGAGCGCCAGCGCCCGTTCCCGATCGGCCACGGAGACGATGATCCGCTGTAGTCCACGTACCGCCATGACGTCACCTTAACGGCGGCAGATCGGTTCAGCAGGCCCCGGACAACCCGCATCCGACGGCTCCTGATCAGGCCCGCGGCTGGACCGACACCATCCACAGGTGGTCGTCCGGGTCGGCGAAGACGCCCGCGTACCCCCAGGGTTGTGTGGTCGGCGCGGTGATCACCTCGCCGCCGGCGGCGTGCGCCCGCTCGACGATCGCGTCCGCCTCGGCCGGGGTGGCGGCGCCGAGGCCGAGCAGGCACTCGCTCTGCCCTCTCGGCGCTACCTCGTGTTCGCCGATCACCCAACCGAAGCCACCGGTCGGGATGAGCATCAGCCGCAGCCCGTCGTTCACCACGAACTGCAACGGCTCCGGGATGCCGTCATCGGCCAGCTCACCCACCGCCTGCAGGCCGAGGCCGTCGCGGTAGAAGCGGTACGAGGTCGGGCGGTCCGCGATCGGCAGACTGATGATCAGTGGCGCAGCGGGCATGGACGGCACCTCCACAGGTCGGGCGGACACGGTGTTCAGTATGGACACGGCGGGCGTCGGTGACCTCGTCCTCTAGCGTGGCCGCCATGAACGGCGACCACTGGTTGGCAGACACCCGCACCTCCTACGACACGGTCGCGGTCAGTTACGCGCACCTGGTCCGTGACTTCCTGGCGCAGGCACCCTACGAACGCGGGGCTCTGGCGGTGTTCGCCGACCTCGTACGCGCAAGGGGTGGTGGCCCGGTCGCGGACGTGGGCTGCGGGCCGGGTCGCATCACGGCACACCTGAACGAACTGGGCGTCGACGCCTTCGGGATCGACCTCTCTCCCGGGATGATCGCGGTGGCCCGCCGCGACCACCCCGACCTGAGGTTCGAGGTCGGCTCCATGACCGATCTCGACCTGCCCGACGGCTCGGTGGCCGGCCTGGTCGCCTGGTATTCGCTCATCCACATCCCCGACGAGCGGCTCGGCCAGGTCCTGGCGCACTTCCGGCGGGTGGTACGCCCCGGAGGCCCGCTGCTGGTCGGCTACCACGTGGGCGACGAGACGACGCTCAAGACCGAGGGGTACGGCGGCCTCCCGATGAAGCTCCACGTGCACCGCCGCCGGCCGGCCCAGGTCGCGACCTGGCTGCACGACAACGGATTCACTGTCGAGGCCGAGATGACAGTCACCTCGCCCGAGAGCAAGCTCGGCGGCATCACCTTCGGGCGACGAGAGCCCTGATCCCCAGTTGTCAGCCCTCCGCCACCCCTGCTAGCTTGAACTGCGAACAGCGTTAGCAGTTATCCGGACGGGAAAGAAGGCACTGATGGCGGACGACGCGCGGCCCGTCTGGGTCCTCGGTGGCGGTGGCGTCGTCGGTATCGCCTGGGAGGTGGGCGTCCTCACGGGACTCGCGGACGAGGGGGTGACCGTGGCCCCGGACGCGGTGGTCATCGGTACGAGCGCCGGCGCCGTGGTGGGCGCCCAGGTCGCCAGCGGGACACCCCTGGCCGAGCTGTACGAGCGCCAGCGCCGCGGTGTGGCCCACGAGACCGCGCCCGCGCTGGGCCTGCTCGCCCTCCTGCGGCTCGCACGGGCGCAGTTGTTCGTCCGCGACCCAGAGCAGGCCGCTCGCCGTCTCGGCCGACTCGCCCTCTCGTCGCGCATTGACGACCCGTCGCGGCAGCGCCGGATCGCGGAGGCCCGGCTGCCGGACCACACCTGGAGGGACACCGACCTCCGCATCACCGCGGTCGACGTCGACTCGGGCGCTCTCCGCGTCTTCACGCGGCGCGACGGCACACCCCTCCTGGATGCCGTCGCCGCGAGCTGCGCCATGCCGCAGTCCGCCGCACCGGTGTCCGTCGGCGGTCGCCGCTACATGGACGGCGGCATGCGGTCCGCACTCAATCTCGACCTCGCGCCCGGAAACGGTCCGGTGATCGCCCTCGCGCCCAGCACCGCCGCCATCGGCCCCTGGGCCCGCATCGAGAGGCAGCGGGCCGCGCTGGACGCCGGTCGCCGGGTCGAGCTGCTGACACGCGACCCGGCGTCCAAGCGGGCTCAGGGAACGAGCGTGATGGACAGGTCCGTCGTGCCCGCGCTCGTGGCCGCCGGGCGGGACCAGGGCCGACACGAGGCGCCGCGCGTGGCCGCCGCGCTCGCGACGACCGGCCACCCGTAGGCCGCCCGGCCACGCCACCGCCGAGGTCCACCAACGACGGCGACCGGCGGCCCGACGGCCCCGGACCGGGTGTACGTGCGACCCGACAAGTTGATCACCATCAGTGCGCCGTCGCACCGGGCCGACCCGACACCGCGATTTCACGCCCCCGATCGAATTAGCGGCCGTGGATAGAATCGAGCCGTGGCCCGGGAATTCGACACTCAGCTCATCGAGTCCGTCGCGGTTCGCCGCGCCCGGATGCGTGAGCTGCTGCTGTGGGGCCGGCAGCGCCGGGTCCGCGCCACGGGCGACGGGTTCAGGTGGCTGCGCACCGGTCTCGTACTGGCGGCGGTGGCCTGCGCCGTCTGTGTGGGCTGGTCCTTCCTGCAGAACGTCGTCGCCGAGCAGCAGAAGGCACGCAACCCGGCACCGACCCAACCAGCGGGTCCACGATGACGCAACCGCAGACCCTCGCCTCCGCGGGTCACCTCAGTCGGGTGACCCTGGCCGGTCCACACCGACGCATCGACCTCGTGCTGCCCGCCGACGAGCCGCTCGGCCTGCTGCTGCCCGAGGTCGTCGCCCTGGTCGGTCACCCGCCCACGGACGACTCGCGGGGCTACCAGATCAGCACCCTCGACGGCACGGTGCTCGACCCGGCCGGCAGCCTCCGGCAGGCCGCCGTCCCCGACGGCGCGTTGTTACGGGTCGACCCGATCTCCGAGGCGCCACCGGCGGCGATCGTCCACGACGTCTCCGACGAGGTCGGCGACGATCTCAATCGCCGGCACGGCCGGTGGGGCGACGCCGCACGGACGTGGACCGCCACCGCGGCCTGCCTGGTCGCCGCCACGGTGGCGGCGCTGCTCGCCGGCCCGCACCTCGGGCCCGCCGTGGTCAGCGTCGTCGGCGGCGCGGTCGCCCTGTCCGGCCTCTTCGTCGGGATGACGGGCAGACGGACCATCGGGGTGGCGGTGCTGCTGAGCGGCGCCGCGATGGTGCTGACCACCGTGCCCGGCTGGACGGACGCCCCTACCCCCCGCTGGGCACTGTGGGCCGTCGGGATCGGCTGCGCCGTCCTCGCCCTGGGTGCCGTGACGGGCAACGGGCGTGCCGGCGTCCTCGGCGGCGGCACGATCCTGCTTCTGGCCGCGGGCTGGAGCGTGCCGCTGCTGCTCGGCATGCCCGCCGAGCGGGTCGCGGCGGTGCTGGCGATCGCGTCGGTGGGCGTGCTGGGGCTGCTGCCACGGATCGCGATGATCGCGTCGGGCCTCACCCGTCTCGACGACCGACGCAGCAACGACGAGACGGTGAGCCGCGTATCGGTCCAGGCCGCAGTCGACTCCGCGCACCGCGGGCTGGCCATCGCGGCAATCGCGGCGGCGACGTCGGCGACGCTCGCCGGGCTCATCCTCGCGTCGGCACCGGGCCCGTGGAGGCTGGCGCTGGCAGCCCTGGTGGGCGGGGCCCTGCTGCTGCGGATGCGCGCCTTCCCGCTGGCGGCGGAGGTGGTGGCGCTGGTGACCGGCGCGCTGACCATCACGGGCGGCCTGCTGATGTGCTGGATACGGGAAAGGCCCGACACGTGGTGGGCCACAGCGGTGGCAGCACTCGGCGTCTGTGCGGTGGCCCTGGCGATCCTGGCGTACCGGCCACCGCCACACGTCCTGGCACGAGGCCGGCAGGTCGCCGATCGCGTCGAGGCCCTGACCGTGCTGGCGCTGGTCCCCGTGGCCGTCGGGGTGTTCGGGCTCTACTCGCGACTTCTCGACACCTTCTGATGACTGAGGCGGTGGCATGAGCGCTCCACCGGTGCCCGGCCCGGCACCGCCACTTCCGGCACCGCCGCGCACCCCGCCGCCGGCCGGCACGCCCACGTCGGAGCCGGACGAGCTGCCGATCGGGCGTCGGCCTCCCTTCGGCGACTCCGCGCTCCGGCGTACGTGGCGCAGCGCCAGCCGGATGTTCGCCAGCGGCCGGCAGACGCGAGAACTCGTCGACCTCGCCGCCGAGGTGCAGGCACCCGTACACACCGGCCGGCGGATCGCTGTGGCTTCCGTGCAGGGTGGCGCGGGGAAGACCACGGTCGCCGCGCTGCTGGCGTCGGTGTTCGCCGCGCGGCGTGCCGATCCGGTGCTCGCAGCCGATGCCGACCCGTACGAGGGCTCGCTGACCTGGCGGCTCGGCGCCCCGAGCGAGCCGTCGCTGCAACGACTGGCACCCGGTCTGCTCGCGGCCCGGGGCGGCGAGCTGCGCGACCTCGAACCACTCCTGCCACGTACCGGGACGGGCCTCTGGGTGCTGCCGAGCGGCAGCGCCGACCCGAACCTGTGCACCGCTGTCACACGCGCGCTGTCGCGCCTGTTCGCCGTCGCTGTCACCGACTGCCCGCCCGGCCTGGAGTCCCGTACACCGGCGGGGGTGATGGCCGACGCGCACGCGGTGGTGCTCGTCGCGGCGGCGACACCCGACGGGGTTCGGGGCACGTACCAGACGCTGCGCCGGATCGTCGACGACGGATACGGGTCGTGGCTGACGCGGGTGGTCGTCGTCTTGAGCGCGAGCAACCCCCACGGCCGCGCGACGCTGATCCACGGCGCCGCCCGTGAGCTGATCGAGCAGACCGGCGTACCGATGGTGGTGCTGCCCTACGACCGTCACCTGGCCGCCGGTGCGCTCATCACGCCCTCGCGGATCGGCGAGGCGACGCTCGTGGAGGCGACCCGCGCCGCCGCGTTGGCTCTGGGTCGCGCTCGGCGGATGTGACCGGAGGCCCCGACATGTCGACGCGCATGGTGCATCGCCCCGCCCGGATGGCCCGCCCGATGTCCGCCATGGATCCACTCGTGCTGGACCCACCACCGCAACTGCCCGACGGCAAGTCCGCGATGGGGCTCCAGGCGCTGCTGCCCATGGCCGGCGCGGGTGTGGCGATGAGCATGATGATGTTCCTGCGCGGCTCCGGATTCGCGGCTCTGGGCGCGGTCGTCATGGTGGCGGCCCTGGGCGCCGCCGGGGCGATGTACCTCACCCAGCTGGGTAAGGCCGGCCGGCAGCGCCGGGCGCAGCGTGAGCGCTACCAGGACTACCTGGAGGAACTACGCGACCAGTTGCGCGACACCGAGCAGCGTCTGCGGGAGGAGGCGAACCTCCTCGACCCGCCGGTGAACCGGCTGCTCGACGTGATCCGCAGCCCGGCCCGACTGTGGGAACGCCGACGCGCCGACATCGACTTCCTGCACGTACGGCTGGGCATGGGCTCGCTACCCGTCCGGACGCTCGAGCTGCGCGAGCAGAGCACCCCCACCAATCCCCTCGATCCGTTCATGCGCCACGAGGCGCGCTCCCTGATCCACCGATACGCGCTGACACCCGGGCTGCCGCTGCGAGCGAACCTGGACTGCGCCGGGGATGTCAGCGTGATAACGCCGAACTACACCGAGGCGGTCGCCCTGGCCCGGGCGATCCTCGTGCAGGTCGCCACCTTCCACGCTCCCGACGACGTGCAGCTCGCGATCATCACCAGCCCCGAGCGAGCCCGGGCCTGGCGGTGGGCACGGTGGCTGCCACATCTGCTCGACCGGACGTCGATCGGCCCGTCCGGCCCGACCCCGCTGCTGGTCACCGCCGCGCAGACGCTCGTCGAACTGCTCGGCGAGGATCTGGAGGAACGGACCACAAGCGCGCTCAAGTCGTTCCGGCACGGTGTCGGGCGTACGGAGGCGAAGGCCCGGTCGCGGCTGGTGGTCATCGACGACGCCCACGGTGAACTAGCCCGCGTACTGGCCAGCCCCGACCAGACGGTCGGTCTGGCCAGCCTCGGCATCACCGTGGTGCACCTGCTCGCCGACCGGCTGCACGAACCGGGCGACATCTCCCGCCGGATCACCATCGACGGCGACTCGCTCACCCTGGAGGATCTCACCGCGTCCCCGGCGGTGACCGTACGTGGCAACCTCGACGAGGCGCCGGCCCCACTGGTGGAGGGTCTGGCCCGCAGCATCGCGCCGCTGCGGCTGTCCGCCGACTCCTACGACGACGGCACCGGCACGCCACCGGCCGACTTCCAGGACCTGTTGGGCCTGTCCGACCCCACCGACCTGGATCTGGCCCACCTCTGGCGGCCGCGGGGAGAGCGGGACTTCCTCCGCGTCCCGATCGGGGTCGACCCGGCGGGGCGCCCGGTGCTGCTCGACCTGAAGGAGCCCGCACAACTCGGGATGGGGCCGCACGGGCTCTGCGTCGGGGCGACCGGTTCGGGCAAGAGCGAACTGCTGCGTACGCTCGTGCTCGCCCTGGCGGCGAGTCACCCGCCGGAACGGATGGCGATGGTCCTCGTCGACTACAAGGGCGGGGCCACCTTCGCGCCGTTCAGCGAACTGCCGCACCTGGCCGGTCTGATCACCAACCTGGTCGCCGACGCGGCGCTCGTGGAGCGGATGTACACGAGCCTCGACGGCGAGGTGCAGCGCCGCCAGCAGGTGCTCGCCGACGCCGGCAGGGTCACCGACATCACCGAGTACCACATGCTCCGCGCTGCCCAGGGCGAGCGCACCGACCTGCCCCCGCTGCCCCACCTCCTCGTGCTCATCGACGAGTTCGGTGAGCTGCTCGCCGCCAAGTCGGAGTTCATCGACCTGTTCCTGCGGATCGGGCGGATCGGGCGGTCGATCGGCGTGCACCTGCTGCTGTCGAGCCAGCGCGTCGAACAGGGCAAGATGCGCGGCCTGGAGAACTATCTCGCCTACCGGATCGGCCTTCGTACGCTCACCGAGATGGAGTCGCGCACCGTCCTCGACACTGTCGACGCGTTCCACCTGCCGCCGCTGCCCGGCAACGGCTACCTGAAGGTCGACGTGTCGATCTACCAGCGGTTCAAGGCCGCGTACGTCTCCGGCCCGCTCAGCAACGGCGCGGACGCCGAACTCGCCCCGATCGTCGGGCCAATGGCGAAGCCGATGCCGTTGTTCGGCACGGCGCGCACCGAGGTCGACGAGAGCGTGCCCGAGGAGCCGAAGGCGACCCGCCGCACCACCGGGCCGACCCTGCTGTCGACAGTGGTGGGGCAGATGGCGGCGAGCGGGCAGCGGGTCACGGCGATCTGGTTGCCTCCCCTGCCACCCCTGCTCACCCTCGACGAGGCTGGCGGTGGGGTGGTCACCACGCCGGAGGGCGTACGGCTGGGAGACCGGTCGCGCTCCGGCGTCGGATTGCCGGTTCCGCTGGGCCGTCTCGACGATCCGGCCCGTCAGTGGCAGGGCCCCTGGGTGCTGAACCTCGCCGGGAGCGGCGGCAACCTGCTCGTCCTCGGCGGGCCCGGCAGCGGCAAGACCACCGTGCTGCGTACCCTCGCGCTCGGCCTGGCCACCACCCATCGCCCCACCGACGTCGGCATCTACGGCATCGACCTGCTCGGAAACGGCCTGGCGGGGCTCGCCGGGCTCCCGCACGTCGGCGGCGTCGCCAGCCGCGAGGACCGCGAACGCGTCCGCCGCGTCGTCGACGAGGTGCACGCGATGCTCGCCCAGCGGCAACGCATCTTCAGCCGCCACCAGTTCGACACGGTCGAGGACCTGCGGCACGCCGACGAGAGCGTGCGCACCGAGGTCGGCTGCGTCGACGTGGTGTTGCTGATCGACGGGTACGGCCAGCTCAACGCCGAGTTCGAGAGTCTGGAGACCAAGGTGCACGGCCTGCTCGCCAGGGGCGGCCGCTACGGCATCCACGTGATCGGTACCGCCCGGCGGTGGAACGAGGTGCGTGCCGCGCAGCAGGTCGCCTTCGCCAACCGGGTCGAGTTGCGGCTCACCGAGCCCGCGGAGTCGAGCATCGACGGCCGGCAGGCCCGAGGTGTCCCACCCGACCAGCCTGGACGGGCTCTCACCAGCGAGAAGCTGTTCGCCCAGGTCGCGCTGCCCCGCCTGGACGGAATCCCGGACCCGGGCAACGCCGGTCTGATCGCCGCCACCCGGCTGGTGCGAGCAGCCTGGACGGGGGCGCTGCCGCCACCAGTCCGGGTCCTGCCCGCCGTGCTCCCCGTGGCCGACCTCGCCGACGCCCCCGCCGGCCACGGAGTGGTTCCCTTCGGTCGCTACGAGAGTGACTTCGCCCCCGCCGTCGTCGACCTGTTCGGCCGCGACCAGCACCTCCTCGTCCTCGGGGACCCCCGGACCGGAAAGACGAACCTGCTGCGGCTGGTCGCCGAGGAGCTGATGGGGCAGTACACGTCCGAGGAACTGGTGTTCGCCGTGTTCGACCCCCGCCGCGCACTCGCCGACGTGGTGCCCGACTCCTACTGCGGCGGATACGCCCCGAACTCGACGCTCGCCCAGCAACTGTCGAGGGCGGTGGGCGACGAGCTGGCGAAACGGCAGTCGTCCGAGGCGGCGCGCACCCGGATCGTGCTGCTCATCGACGACTACGACATCCTTGCCGCGTCCGCCACGCAGCCGCTCGGCGCGCTGGTCCCACACGTGGCGTCCGGTCGGGACACCGGGCTGCACGTCGTGATGGCCCGGCGGGTGGCCGGCGCCTCGCGCGGCCTGTTCGAGCCGTTCCCGCTTGCCGTGCGCGAGGCGGGCTGCCTGAGCCTGCTCATGTCCGGCGACCGGACGGAGGGTCAACTGTTCTCGGGCGTACGGCCGATGGTCCTGCCGACCGGCCGCGCGCAACTGATCCGCCCCGGCGACGGCCCCCGCATGGTGCAGACCGCGTACACCGGCCAGACGAAGGAGGACTGATGACATTCGATGCGGTGGCGCTGTGCCGCGCCGAGCCCGATGCCGCCGCGATGCTCGGCGCCCTGATCGCGGCCGGCTCCGAGCTGAAGATGGACACGATCGAGGCGGCGGGGCTGGTGCAGCTGTTCGACCCGGGCGACGGACGTCTGCTCCTGAGCGTCGAGACCGCCCGTCTGGTGCGCGTTCCCGGCGAGGCGCAACGGCTGCTGGGCCTCGCCCCCGCCGACGACGTGCCCGAGCCGGTGTGGTGGGTGGAGAGCCGGGCACCGGGTGCCGACCCGCAGGCCGCGGAGGTGGCCCGCCGGTTCACCGCCGCACTGGTCGAGATCACGGGAGGGCTGACATGGATGAGCCGATGAACGGCGCGACCGACACGATCACCGACCGGGCCGTCGTCCTCCACCAGGACCGCGCGGTGGTCGGCCTGGCACCCTGGCTCGCCGAAGCCGCAGTCGACGCGGTACGCGATGGACTGCTGCTCCAGGTCGTCACGCCTGCGGACGGCGTCATCACGTACCCGTTGGAGATGATGCTCGCCCAGGCACAGGGGCAGTGGGTGGTGCGGACGGGCGACAGGTACCGCGACGGGCTCACCGGCCTTCCGTTGCGCTGGGACGGTCACCGCTTCGCCGGTGCCGATGCCTCCCAGCCCGCCGGTTCGCCACCTGACGACGCACCCTGGACGGGCGGCCTGGAAATCCAGATCGTCACCCTGCACCCCGCCACCGAGGCCCTGCGACTGGGTGCCAGCACCGAAGCCGCAGTCCGTGCACTCACCGGCGGCGACCCGGCCGGGTGGGGCGTCGCCGAACCGGTCACCGAGCCGTGGTCACGCCACGACCTCACGGCCTTCTGTCGAACGCGCGCACCCGCCCCCACCAGCCTGACCATCGTCGGCGGCGAGCGCACCTCCCCCACCCTGGGGGTGCTGACGGTCGAGCGGGTCGACGTCGGCCTCCGCGAACAACTCCGGCTGGCCGGCCCTCCCCTGTCCACCGTCGAGGAGACGGCGGTCGAGGGGCTCGCCGAGAAGCTGGCCGGCACCGCCCGCAGCATGATCGTGACCGTGCACCCGGGCCGATCCGGCGGGCTGCGGTCGAGCACGCCGAGCATGCCGGCGCTGCCGTGGGGCATTCTGGTCGGCCACCAGGAGAGCCCCGTCGAGTCTGCGCAGGATGTGGTCATGGGTCGCCCGTTGGGGCGGGGCGCCCGACGCGCGTGGTGGTATCGACTGGACGGCGGCCCCGGCGCGCCGTACGAGATGCTCGGCGCGGTGATGCGTCGCTACGGCCTGAACGTCCCCCGCTAGATCCGCTCGTGTGGGCGGTCGGGGTCGCCCGTCTCGTAGGGGCGGCTCCCCGTCTGACGAACCAACGTTCGCTCTCCGCCTCGGCCATCCGGTGTGCCTGACAAGTCCCCACCGCCCGGGCAGACTGGCACTCGACGAGCATCGTGGTATCGACTGGGCGGCGACCCGATACCCGGTACGAAACACGCTCGGCGCGGTGCTACGCCGCCAGGGCTTGAACGTCCCCTAGATCGGCTCGTGTTGGCGGTCGATGAACGAGCTCACGCTCTCCGCTTCGGCGCGGGTCTTCTCGTGCAGGCCCGCATCGCTCGCCAACCGATCGAAGTAGCCCTTCTCCTCGGGCCCGCCGAGATCCAGAATCGTCGGGACGGTGACGATCGTAAGGCGCCACTGCAAGCGAGGTGTCGCCTCCTTGAGCAGGTCGACCACCCGGGCACGTTCCACATCGTCCAGATGATCAGGGCCCACGCTGCGGAACCAGCGGACCAGACTCTCCGTCGCTCCTTGGATAATGAAGAAGACCCACGATCGACCAATGCTGTCGATGACCTCGTCCGGTGGCGTCGTCCACGTGACGCCGAAGACATCCTCCGAGTCCAGGTAAGCCTCGGTCCAGTCGCGCACCCTCTCGGGCGTGACATCGGCAAGGGTCGGCATCGACTGCTTGAGCCGTGCGTACAGGATGAACCAGTAGTCGTCGAAGAACGCCTTGGGAAGCCCCCAGTCCGTCTCGTCGCCGTAACGGTCCCGGACGTCCACCAGGTAGGCGAGGCACGTCTCCAACGCCCGTAGGGCTTCGGCCCGCTGCTGCGGGCCGGGCAGCAGCTCGCGCGTCGCCTTGCCGCGCTCGACGGGATCCGCCAGCCGCCATGGAATTGGCACGGCGGCCAGAAGTTCGTGGGAAACCCAGGGACCGGTCACAGAAAATCAACTCCGTAGGGCCTGAGGAAGTCACGTGCCGCGTCGAGGTTCGGCAGGTGCTCGCCGAACCACACCGCCGGCTTGCGCATCGGATGCGCCGGGTCGGCCGCGGCCCGCTCCACCGCCTCGTGCAGCGCGGTCAACTGCTGCGGGGTTAAGGTACGCCCGCCGATGGTAATCGGTACGTTCTGGTCGGCGAGTCGTTCGATCGCCAGCTGCGGAGGATCGTTGCCAGCGCGGCTGAAAAGGCCCGTCCAGCCCTCGTCGGTGCCAACCCGGACGCTCACCTCGCGCCCCGGGGCGCCGTCACGCCAGTCGAGCATGCGCTCCAACTGTGCGGGATCGGATCGGAACTTGTTGGCCACGGTCTGGGCGGTGGCCTTGACCTCCGTCACATGGACGTTGCCGTCTGCAGTCTGGTAGACGAGATCGCTTTCGGGGATGCGACCGGTGTCGACGACCGTGCCGTTGCCCAGGTTGACCCGTTCACCAGCGACAACGTTCAGACCGATCTTGCTGCCGGGGGCCAGATCACCGCTCTGCAGCACCTCGTTCGCGGCGCGCAACTCCGTCGCCGCGCCCTCAAAGGCGGAGCGGTCCCCGCTGAGGTTGTCGAGCATGTCGCGGAAGATGTCCCCCTGCCGGTCGACGCCTCCCGCCAATCGCCCGGATTCCTGCAGGTCCATGAAGTCCCGTGCCGCCCGGTTGGCCACACCGTCCGGCAGGTCGGTACGGGCGAGCAGGTCCTGTACCTGAGTCCTGGCGGCGGGAGAGAGCCGCTCGGCCTGATCGAGGAGACGCTGCTGCTCACCCGGCGTGAGATCCCGCCCCCGATCGGGGACTCCTCCACCGGGCGTGTTCCCGTCGGGCGCATTGCCGTCCGGCAGGTTCCCACCCGGCCCATTGCCGTCCGGCAAGTTCCCACCCGGCCCATTGCCGTCCGGCAGGTTCCCACCCGGCCCATTGCCGTCCGGCAGGTTCCCACCCGGAGTCACGTCGCCCGGATGGTGGCCGCCGGGCAGGTTGCCGCCGGGGCCGTTGCCGCCGTCCATGTGCATCACGTCGCCGCCGCGAGTGTTGGGCATGTCGACCTCGAAGCCGCGGCCGACCGGCACGTCGCCGACGATCGCCGGGGCCAGCCCGAGTTGCGGAATCTTGATGTCGAACTTCTTGGCGAAGTTGATGGCCACCTCGCCGACAGTGGGCAACTTGTCGAGCCAGTTGCCGGTGCGGATCAGCGCGGCGCTGATCCGGGCGGCGGTGGCACCGCCTCGGATGCTGTTCACCGCAGCGCCCGCGCCGCGCAGACCGGAGCCGGCGCCCTTGGTGCCGACCACAGCCGAGACGATGTTGAACGTCGCCAGGCCCGCGGCCTTCGACTTGTCCTCGCCCCACGTGTCGTACGCGATGATGCTCTTGCCAGCATTGAGCAGGAGGTTGCCCGCCTCACCCTTCTCCATGAACGGCATGCCTACCGTCTGGTCGATCACGATCGTCACCGGGTTGATGTAGATCGATACGGCCCACACGAACTTGCCGAGCCCCAGCCAGGAGTCGCCGGCGGTGCCCCAACTCCACTCGCCCGTGGTCGGATCCCGGCCGATCAGCCCACCCAGGTCCTCGAGCATGGTGACGAAGCCCTCGCCGACGCCGACGAAGAACGCCCCGACGTCACCGAAGAATCCGCGGTCGTGCTCCTCGTTGCTGCCCCACGGCAGGGCTCCGTCCTCACCGGCAGCGGCGTTGAGCATGTCGGCGGTGAAGCCGTACTCGCCGTCATCGGCCTGGCCATCGGCGTTGTCGGCCCGGTACTGGCGACCGCCGTACAGCGCGTTGATCGTGTTGGCGCACTTGCGCTGCGCCTCGAAGAACGCCGCCACCTGCGTATTCACCGCGGTGATCAGGCCGTTGTGCTGGTCGACCTTGCCCTCGTCATCGCGCCAGTCCTCGTCGTCCTTCACCGAGCCGACGAACTGTTCCGCCTGGCCCTTCAGGGCCGCGAGTTGGGCCTTGATCTCCTTGACCTCGCTGGCGTACGTGGCCAGAGCTGCTCCGACGGCCTGGATGTCCTCGCCGACCGAGGCCGACACCGTGCGTACCGGGCCGGTGGCGGCGAAGAGCTGCGTCGCCTCCGGCGCCTTGTATACCGGTGCCAGCCCCTGAAAGGTGCTGTCGACAGCCTGGCCGGTGTTGGCGAAGTCGCCGCCGGTGGTACGAACCGTCTGTGCGTGGGTGGCCAACACGTCCATGTTGCCGGGGATCTGCGGAATCTCCCCCGGGTTGATCATCGGGGCACCGCCGCACGGCCCGGCCCCGGCATCGTGGCCGACGGGTCGGGCGCTGCCGCTGCGCTGCGCTGCGCGTTCGCGGCCATCTCCAGGTCACCTTCGACGTAGGCGTTCGTCGCCTGCGCCGCTGCCTGTATGCACGCCCCCGTGCGGGTGAACACGAACTCAAGATCCGTCCGAATGGACTCCACGAAGCCCTGAAGTGCCTGGCCTACGATCTCCGAACTGGACTCGGTGGCGGATCCCTCCAGCGCCGAGTTCAAGCTCGTCATCTGCCCCTCGAAAGGGGTGGCCGCGGCATGTGTGCGATTCAGGACGTCGCGCACTCCACCGGGGGAGATGTCCCAGGCGCTCACGCTCGTGCTCCCTCGTCAACAACTCGTCGGAAACGGCTCAACCGATGGACTGGACCGCCGAACGGGCCCGGGACAGCGTCGTGTTCGCCGTCTCGTCGTTCTTCGTCATGGTGGTCTTGACCAGATCGATGATCGCGCGGACCTCGCCTGCGGCGCGGTTCCACCGATCCTCGACGGTCCGGTAGTCCTCGGAGACTCCGTCGGCCTGGAAGTCGGCCATGGCTCCCGCCACGTCGGCGCTGCGCTGCGAGATCACTGCCTCCAGCCGGGCGACGATGGTGGCGAGGTCGCCCTGGACCTGCTGCGACGTGCCCGTGTCGAAACTGCGTCGGTCTGTGCTCATGACTGTCACTCCCCCCGGGTCAGCGGCTGCTCGAGAACCTGGCCGCGTCGAAGTTCGCCGTGCCCGCCGTCGACGAGGCGTTGTCCGCCATCTCGGTGTCACCCTGACCGAAGGCGGAGTCCATTCCACTCTGGCCTCCGAGAATCGCTCCCAGAGCGGAGTTGAGATCCGCGGTGATCGAATCGGCGTTGGCCTTGAACGAATCGAAGGCAACCCGTCCGGCACCGTTGAAATTGCCCTGCAACGGCTCTGCTGCGGCGATCAGCTGCTTGATCAGAGAGCCGAGATCATCGGACGACCCCTGCGTCTGCTTGGTCAGGCTGCCGAGCGTCTGTGCTCCCATGTCGAACTTCATGCCGCTCCTCCCGCACTCTCCGATCCAACGTCCCACGTCTATGCTACGAGGCCGGTGCCACAAAGCTACGCGTGAATTTGACACCTGCCGACAGCGATCGTGTCGCCCGTGACCGCCGTACCTCCGAAAGCGCCAACGACCGACGAGCCGGCCCGCGTCCGAACGCGACAAGGTTCTACGCGCGGCAGCCCTCGGGGTGCGGCATCAGCCCTGCGGGTGTCTCGGCTGGACGAGGCGGTCGCGGCACGGGATGCGGACCATTTGCGGACCGGCACGTCCGGCGGCACTGTCGTGCACCTGGGGAAACGGCGAAGCCCAGGCCAAATGACCTGGGCTTCTGTACCGAGCCGCCTGACGGAATCGAACCGTCGACCTACGCATTACGAGTGCGTCGCTCTAGCCGACTGAGCTAAGGCGGCAACGATCAGCAAGTGTACGGCACCCCTCGACCCCGGACCGAACGGGATACCCCCGAGCGCCCCGCTGGCACCAACCGGACAACAACCGACATCTGGCTGATTACCGGACGGCGCTTCGCCGGGACCGGTACTACGCTGCGGCGGGTGAGTGACGAACGCGACGATCACCAGACCCCGGCGGGCGGGCAACCCGACGGGGAGCGGGCCCCTCGCCGGCCGCGCTCCACCGATCCGCTGGAGTTGGGCTTCACCCCCCGCAAGCCGGTGCCCTGGCTGGCCCCGTTCCTGTTGATCAGCACCGGCATCCGGACGCTGCTGGCGATCCTCTTCGGCGCCTACCTCGACAAGCGCGAGTTGCAGAACGCCTTCGGCGACGGCATCTTCCGCCAGGCCGGGCCGGACGGCGGGCTCTGGCTCGACTACGTGGCCGACCTCGGTGACGGCTTCCACGCCACCTACTCCGTCGCGTACCTGCTGGCGCAGCCGGAGCTGACCGTGGACGGGCACCGGCTGCCCCGGGCGCAGACCCTGGTGATGGGCGGGGACCAGGTGTACCCGTCGGCGGCCTACGCGGAGTACGAGAACCGGTGCAAGGGGCCCTACCAGGCCGCGCTGCCGGCGACCCCGCCCGAGGCTCCCACGCTGTTCGCGGTGCCGGGCAACCATGACTGGTACGACGGCCTGACCGCTTTCCTGCGGCTGTTCGTCCGCTCCCGGGACCGTAACTTCGCCGGCTGGCGCACCGGGCAGTCCCGGTCGTACTTCGCGGTGGAGCTGCCGGCCGGCTGGTGGCTGCTGGGCGTGGACGACCAGTCCGGCTCGTACCTGGACGACCCGCAGTTGGCCTACTTCGACGAGGTCGCCCGGCGGCTCACCCCGGAGTCAAAGGTGATCATCGCGGCGCCGTCGCCGACGTGGGTCAAGGCCGCCGACGACCCCACGGCGTACGACTCGATCGACTACTTCGTCCGGACCATCATCGACCCGACCGGGGCGAAGGTGCGGCTGCTGCTCTCCGGTGACCTGCACCACTACGCCCGCTATGCCGGCCCGGACCGGCAGTTGATCACCTGTGGCGGCGGCGGGGCGTACCTGTACCCCACGCACAAGCTGCCGGAACGCATCGAGGTGCCGCCCCGGGACACGCTGGCTCGACGGGCCAGCCGCACACAGCCGTACGACCTGGTGGCCCGCTATCCGGACGCGGCCCGCTCCCGGCGCTACGGCTGGGGCATCTTCGCCCGACTGCCGTTCCGTAATCCCGGCTTCACCACGCTGCTCGGCACTCTGCACACCCTGCTGATGCTGGCCATGGCGGGCGCGACGGCGAACTGGGCCGACAGCACCAACCAGCGACTGTTCAGCGTCCCGCTGGTGCTGATGGTGCTCGTGACTGTGGTGGCGGCGGCGCTGTTCGCCAAGCCGCCAAGCGCCAGCGGCAAGCGGCATGCGCGGCACTGGATTCTCGGCGTGAGCCACGGCGTGGCCCAGGTGGCGCTGGCCGCCGGCGGCACGTGGGTCTGGTTGGCGCTGCCGTTCTACGACTGGCCGTGGCCGCTGCCGGCGGCCGCCGCGGCGGTGCTGTACGGCCCGGTCATCGGCCTGGTGGCCAGTCAGTTGGTTGCGGCGTACCTGCTGGTCGCCGGTTCGTTCGGGGTGAACGTCAACGAACTGTTCGCGGGGCAGGGCATCGAGGACTCCAAGTCGTTCCTGCGGCTGCGCATCGACCCGGACGGCACGCTCACCGTCTACCCGGTCGGGATCGACCGGGTCTCCCGCGACTGGCAGGTGAACCCCGACGACTCCCCAACGGCAAGCTGGCTGACCCCGAAAACCCCGCTGACCCCCCACCTGACGGAATCCCCGATAGTCCTGCGCTGACCCCAAGCCGCCGAGTGATCAAGAGGTTTGCGTCAGAAACCGGACCCCGGATGACGCAAACCTCTTGATCACCGCGAGTCGACCGGGGGGGGGGGGGTGGGGGTGGGGGGCGGGGTGGGGGTGGGTTAGGGGGTGTAGTGCTGGTCGTGGGCTTGGCGGGGAGCGCAGACGGAGGCGCGGGAGCAGGAGCAGCGGGAGCCGTCGGCGTCGAGGCGTACGGTCACCGCGTCGCGCGGCACGCTGTGGCCGACCACCCGACCGTCGCCCTCGGGGCTGGAGACACGGCTGCCGACGGCCGGCGCGGTCGCCTGGAAACGCTGGTACAGCGGGTGCTCGTACTTCAGGCAGCACATCAACCGGCCACACGCTCCCGAGATGCGCAGCGGATTCAGCGGCAGGTCCTGGTCCTTGGCCATCCGGATGGTCACCGGCTCGAAGTCGGTGAGGAACGTCGCGCAGCACAGGTCCCGACCGCAGGAGCCGATGCCGCCCTGGACGCGTGCCGAATCCCGTGCCGAGAGCTGCCGTAACTCGACCCGGCAGTGCAGGGTGGCGCCCAGGTCGCGGACCAGGGAACGGAAGTCCACCCGGTGCGGGGCGGTGAAGTAGACGGTGCTGCGTTCGCCGCCGCCGTCGCCGTCGCCGAGCACGTGGTCGACTGCCACCACCTTCATCGGGAGGCCGTGCGCGCGGATCAGCCGCTTCGCCGCCACCTTCGCCTCGGCCTTACGACGGCGCAGCGCCTCGTCCCGGCGCAGGTCGTCGTCGCCGGCCAAACCGACCAGCCGGGGGAAGCCGTCGGTCTCCTCGGTCACCCACTGGGCGGCCCAGACGCACTCGGCCACCTCGGGTCCGTCGTCGGTCGGCACCAGCACCCGGTCGCCCACCTGCGGGCGCAACTCGCCCGGGTCGAGGTAGTAGAGGCGCCCGTACCGGTTGAAGCTGACCGCGCAGAGCATGCCCATCCCCCCACCTTACGACGCATCACCGCAAAGGTCGCACCGACCAATCGCCGTACCGCCATTCATGACCGTCGACTCGACCCATTGCCGGGCCACCCGTCGTGCCGTTGGGCCTCGCCCGGACGGTTGATTCCGGCCTTGGGTGGGGGACAAACGCCTCCGGGCGGCGTTGAGTGGAGGCAGACCTGCGGGGGGTGCAGGGGGAAGACCACGGCGTCGCCGTGGGCGCCGACTCTGCTCGGGCGCCCGCGAGCGGCGCCGTGGCCTGTCCGGCGACCAGGCGCTCGGCTACCAGCCGACCCGGGTGGGCTGGTCGTAGCGGGGACGGCCGTCCAGCGGCGACCGCCAGGTGGACTCGGCCAGGCTCGGCGCCCACTGGCGCAGCAGTGTCTCGGCGCCGTCGTACGCGACGCACAGCACCGCCAACACGCGCGCGGCGATCTCGGCCGCGTCGGCGACACCCGGCCCGACCGGCGTCAGGCGCGTCGGCGGGCCGCTGGCGGTGGCGGCGACCACGGCCACCGCCTCGGCCGAGCGCAGCACGTCGGCGATCGTGCGGGCCAGGGCGAGGCGGCTGCCCTCCACCCAGTCGGCGAGCGCGTCCGCGTACCCGGCGGTGGAGTCCAGTCGACCGACCAGGCTCTCCGGGCCCTCGTCGAGATGACGCAGCAGGGCGGCGCGCTCCTGCCCGTACGCCGAGGCGGCCGGGCCGGACCAGAGCACCGGGTCGGTGAGGGCCGCGCCGACGTCGTCGTACCCCCGGACGAGCCGGCGGACGGCGTGCCCGGCGCTGACGAGCGGCGCCGGGTGGAGGTCGAGGAAGCCGCGGACGGCGTCACCCGGCAGCACCTGCATCCGGCGCAGCAGAGGCCAGACCCGGTGCCCCTCGGGGACGCCGGCCGCGAGCAACGCGTCCACCCGGTGGAGCAGGTCGAGGCCCGGTTCGGCGAGCCGATCAAGTGGGTCCATCACGCCTCCCCGATGATCCGGCGGCGGGCGGCGCGGTCGACCTCGGCGTACCTGTCGGCGGCCTCCCGGACCGCCGAGGCGGCCGCGGCGAGCCGCCCGGCAGCGGCCCGTGCCTCGCGGGCCCGGTCGTCGGTGGCGGCGGTCCACTGGCGGTGCAGCGCGCGACCGATCTCGCCGGGGCGGCCCGGGGCGTCCGCGCCGAACGCGGCGTGGGCGGGGTCGCTGGCGGTGACCGTGTGGGACAGGGTGGTGAGCGTGGCGCTCGCCTCGTCGAGACGGGCGGAGAGCGCGCGCAGTGCGTCCATGTCAGGCCCCCGCGAGCGGTCGGTAGGCGGCGAAGGTCTCGTTGTGCAGCTTCTCCCGGGCCCATTCGGCGGCGTCGGCCGCCGCGGTGACGGCGGCCTGCACCGAGCCGGCCACGTCCCGTGGGCTGCGGGTGTGCAGCGGCCCGAGGAACCGGACGTCGGTGATCCGCCCCCCGGCGGTGACCACCACCTCGACCAACCCGTCCGGCGACCGGACGGTGACCTCGACTGTCGACACGGCCTGGTCGAACTCGGCCTGCAGCGATTCGATACGGCGGTAGCGCCGCACCGCCTCCTCGATCCAGGCCTCGTCGATCTCCCCCCGCGGCATCGGCGACTCCTCCCGGATGGCCCCTCACTGAGCGTGCCGTTGCCGTCACCACGGCACACCGGACCGTACCGCACAGCAATCGCGCGTGTCGATGGCTGTGGACAACCGGCTGGAGCTGCGGGTCAGCCCTTCCAGAGGGCGAGCATCATCGCCTCGACCGCGATCCGTGGCTTGACGTTCGCCTCGATCGCCGCCCGGCAGGCGAGGACGGCCTCCAGCCGGCGCAGCGACCCTTCGGCGTCCCACTTCTGGGCCCCCGCGCCGGCGAGCGCGGCGGTGTCGGTGTGCACCGGGTCGACAGGTGCCCCCAGCGCCATGGTGAGCGCGTCCCGGTAGAAGCCGGCCAGGTCGACGAGCGCCCGGTCCAGCGCGTCCCGCTGGGCCCGGGTGGCCCGCGACTTCTGCCGCTTCTCCAGCTCCTTGAGCTGCGCGGCGGCACCGCGCATCGCGCCGGCCGCGCCGCGGCCGGTGCCGCCCGCGCCGAGCGCGGTCTCCAGCGCGGCCCGTTCGGTCGCGTCGGCCTCGGACACCGATGCCTCGGCCTCCGCCTCGGCCGCCTCGATGAGCGCGGACGCCGCGTCGAACGCCGCGCCGACGCCTGTCAGCCGGCGCGGCACGGCCAGCACCGCCTCACGCCGCTTGCGGGCCTCCGGGTCGCGGGCCAGCCGGCGGGCCCGACCCACGTGTCCCTGCGCGGCCGCCGCCGCCCACTGCGCCACGTCGGGCGCGATGCCGTCCCGACGGACCAGCACCTCGGCCACCGCCGCGGCCGGCGGCTGCCGCAGGGGTACGACACGACAGCGCGACCGGATGGTCACCGAGATGTCGTCCGGGTGGGTGGACGGGGCGCAGAGCAGGAAGACCGTGCGCGGCGGAGGCTCCTCGATGGCCTTGAGCAGAGCGTTGCCGGCCGCCTCGGTGAGCCGGTCGGCATCCTCAATGACCACCACCTGCCAGCGCCCGCCGGACGGGGTGCTGGCCGCCCGCAGCACCAGCGCGCGCATCTCGCCGACGCCGATGGAGAGCCCTTCCGGCACCACCATCCGGACGTCGGCGTTGGTGCCGCCCATCGTGGTGTGACAGCCGGGGCACTCGCCGCAGCCGGTGCCGTACGCGCACTGGAGGGCTGCGGCGAAGGCCCGGGCGGCGACCGAGCGACCGGAACCGGGCGGCCCGGTGAAGATCCAGGCGTGCGTCATCCCGGTCGACGGGTCCACCGCGCCGGGCACGGTGTCACCTGCCTCGGTGGCGCCGGCCGGGCCGGCGGCGACAAGCGCGGGCCCCCGGTCGGCCGCGCCGACGCGCAGCACGGCCGCCGCCGCAGCAGCGGCCCGACGCAGTTCGGCGACCGCCTCGTCCTGACCGACCAGGTCGGCGAAGACGTCCGGCATCAGGTCTTGTGCTCCATCATCACCAACTCCGCGTCGGATAACTCCGGCTGCACCGACGTGTCCGGGCCCTGGGCGGGGCGCGGGTGCACGATGCCGCCCGGCTTGCCCAGCATCTCCTGTACGCGCCGGACCACCAGCCCGGTGATCTCCTCGGCCGGCCGCGACGCGTCGAGCACCAGGTAGCGCTTCGGGTCGGCGGCGGCGAGGTCCAGGAAGGCGTAGCGGACGCGCTCGTGGAAGGCGATCGACTCGGCCTCCAGCCGGTCGGCGCCCGCGCTGCGTGAGGCGACCCGGGACAGGCCGGTCCGCGGCTCGACGTCGAGCAGCACCACCAGGTCCGGCTTGAGACCGCCGGTGGCCCAGGAGGAGAGCCAGGAGACCTCGTCGACCGGGAGCGTCCGCCCGGCGCCCTGGTACGCGAGCGACGAGTCGACGTACCGGTCACTGATCACCACGCCGCCACGGACCAGCGCGGGCCGGACCACGGCCGCCACGTGGTGCGCCCGGTCGGCGGCGTAGAGCAGCGCCTCGGCGCGCGGGGAGGGCGCCTCGTCGCCGGAGGTGTCAAGCACAAGCGACCGGATCCGCTGACCGACTGCCGTGGCCCCCGGCTCCCGGGTGACCAGGACGTCGCGCCCCTGGCCGCGCAGCCGCTCGGCGAGCGCGGCGAGCTGGGTGGACTTGCCGGCGCCCTCGCCGCCCTCGAACACCACGAAGAGCCCGGCGGAGACGAACGGCTCGGAGGGCATCAGCGGGCGACCCCGGATCGAGCCCCAGAGGTCGGCGAGGACGGGGACGCCCTTCTTGTCGTCCATCTGGCCGAAGGCGCTGATCCCGGCGAAGATGCCGGCGGCACCGGCGGCGAGCAGCAGCAGTCGGGTGGAGGAGACGGAGATGCCGAGGTCGGCGATTGTCAGCTCGCGGGAGCCGCCGACGCCTACCAACACGCTGCTCAGGCCGATGGCCAGGATCAGCACCAGCCGGGTGCCGATCTGCACCACAGCGAAGACCCGGCCGCGCACCTCGTCGGCCACCTCGCCGCCCAGCAGTGTCGTGCCGGCCAGGAAGGCCATTCCGGCGCCGGCGCCGACCAGGACAGCGCCGACGATCGCCATGGACAGGTGGATGGCGAAGGCGAGGGTCATCACGGCGGCGCTGGCCAGCACGATGCTCATGCCGAACCACCGCCGCCGGGACATGTCCTTGACGATCATCGGACCGAGACCGATGCCGAGGGCCAGACCGGCGAACATCGCGCCGAAGAGCAGCGAGAACGCGGCGTCGCCGGCGCCCAGCGAGTTGGCGAAGAACTTGGCCGTGCCGACCACGATGCCACCACCGGCGAACGCGCCGAAGATGCCCAGCACCAGGCCACGCACCAGCGGGGTCTTGCCGATGTACTTCCAGCCCTCGGAGAACTGCCGGAACATGCTCTGCTCGGCACGCTCGACCTCACCGCGTTGCGCCTCGCTGATCTCCTTGATCCCGAAGGCCACCACAAGTGCCGTGGCGAGCCGGGACAGGGAGTTGATCCAGAGCGCGAGCTGGGCCGGCTCGGCCCAGGAGGGCAGGTCGCCGCCGACGGCGCCACGGACGCCCCGGTCGAGCACGGCCAGGCCGACGGCTGCGGCGATCGGGGTGAGGCCGTACGTGGTGATCAGGGTGAGCTGGTTGGCCGCCTCCAGCCGGGCCCGCGGGATGAGGTTGGGGACCGCGGCCTCCTTGGCCGGGATCCAGAGCAGGGTGATCGACTCGATCAGGAAGGTGGCGATGAGCGCCCAGCCGACCACCAGGCCGCCCGCGGCGCCGGAGAGGGCGTAGAGCGGGATGGACGCGAAGAGCACGAAGCGCAGCAGGTCACAGATGACCATCGTCCAGCGCCTGTCGAACCGGTCGGCGAAGACGCCTGCCACCGGGCCGAGCACCAGCGCGGGCAGCAGCCGGATCGCGGTCACACCGCCGAACGCGGCGCCCTGGGCGGTGCTGCCCTGCACCTGGGAGGCGGCGAAGAGGGCGGTGGCCAGCAGGCCGAGCCAGTCGCCGAAGGAGGCCGCGCCGAGCACGATCCAGAGCCGCCGGAACGGCCTGATCCGCAGAACCGAGCGGATCGCGGCATAGCCGGACGGATCGACCTGACCGGAGCTGGGCTGGTTGGCGGCGTTGCCCGACTGGTCACCCGCGCGCGACACGCCGGGCGACTCGCCGCTGTTCTGGCTTTCGATGGCCGTACCTCCACGTGCCGGCCCATCGCTGGGCACCCCCGGTGCAACACTCTAGACCCGGTGGGGGCCGCCCCACCGGCGACATTCTCCTGCTCGCTGAGCCTAGGCCGCCGGAGGTGCCGGCCGCAGCCCGGGACGTACGCGAGGGTGTTTCGCATTTCCCGTCGGACAGTTAGCGTGCACACGTGGCCATCGAAAGCGACAAACTGCGCGACCGCCTGGACCGGGCGACCGCCCATCTCGACCCCCCGTACGCGGTGGTGGATCTCACCGCCTTCGACGCCAACTCGGCGGCCCTGGCCGACCGCGCCGCCGGCAAACCGGTCCGGCTGGCCAGCAAGTCGGTGCGCAGCCGGGAGCTGATCGGCCGGGCGCTCGCCCGACCCGGCTGGCAGGGCGTGATGGCGTTCACGGTCCCCGAGGCGATCTGGCTGGTCCGGGCCGGCCTGAGCGACGACGTGCTCGTCGCGTACCCGAGCGCCGACCGGGCCGCGCTCACCGAACTGGCCGCCGACCCGACGCTCGCCGCCGCCATCACCCTGATGATCGACGGCACCGGGCAACTGGACTTCATCGACGCCGTCCGAGCCCCGGGGCAGCGCGCCGAGCTGCGGCTCTGTCTGGACCTGGACGCCTCCTGGCGACCACTGCGCGGGGTGCACGTCGGCGTCCGCCGCTCGCCTGTGCACAGCGCCCGGGCGGCCGGCGCGCTCGCCGCCGCCGTCGCCGGCCGCGCCGGCTTCCGGCTGGTCGGGCTCATGTCGTACGAGGCGCAGATCGCCGGCCTGGGCGACGCGCCGCCGGGGCGGACGCTGCTGGCCGGCGCGATCCGGCTGGCCCAGCGCGGGTCGTACCGCGAGTTGCTGGCCCGCCGGGGCGCGGCGGTGGCGGCGGTACGCGAACACGCCGACCTGGAGTTCGTCAACGGCGGCGGCACCGGCAGCGTGGCCGCGACAAGCGCCGATCCCGCGGTCACCGAGGTCACCGCGGGATCGGGCCTGTACGGGCCGACGTTGTTCGACGCGTACCGCGCCTGGCGCCCCACCCCGGCGGCGTTCTTCGCCTGCTCGGTGGTCCGCCGGCCGACGCCGGAGCTGGCGACTGTGCTCGGCGGCGGTTGGATCGCCTCCGGCCAGGCCGCCGACAGCCGGCTGCCTCGACCGTGGCTGCCGGCCGGCCTGAAGCTCGTCGGCACCGAGGGCGCCGGTGAGGTGCAGACCCCGCTCTCCGGCGCGGCGGCGGCCACCCTGCGCGTCGGCGACCGGGTGTGGTTCCGACACGCCAAGGCCGGTGAGCTGTGCGAACGGGTCAACGAGCTGCACCTGGTCGAGGGGGACGCGATCGTGGCGACAGTGCCCACCTACCGGGGCGAGGGCCACGCGTTCCTCTGACGGGCCGCCCCGCGCGCCGACTCAGGCGTGCTGGACGGCCTCGGCCTGCTGCTCGGCGGCGGAGTGGTCGCTGTCGCGCCCGTCGACCTGGCGGTGCAGGTACTCCCGGATCAGCGCCTTCGCCTCGAGCAGCACCCGCTCGTCGCCGTCGGACTTCCGCCGGAACGCGAGCTTGATCAACGCGTCGGCGGCCTCCACCGCGATCTCCAGGACGAAGCGCAGCTTCGGTACGTCGGTGAGCCCGAAGCGCTCGACGAGCACCCGCGCCAACTGGTCGGCGATCACGCCGTTGTTGTCCCGCTGCTCGTCGAGCAGGTGCAGGTCGACCACGTCGCCGAAGTGCAGGGTACGGAAGCCGGGGACGGTGCGGTGCATCGTGATGTACTCGTCGATGCCCGCGTCGACGCCGTCCCACCAGTGGGTCATCTCGTCGGAGGCGAAGCGCTCGTCGAGCCGCTGCAGGTAGGACTCCATCGTGCGCAGGGTCAACGCCTGCACGATCGCCCGCTTGTCCGGGAAGAACTGATAGACCGACCCGATCGCCACTTCGGCCCGCTCGGCGAGCAGGGTCGTGGTCAGACCCTCGTACCCCACCTCGTCGACGAGTTCGGCGCAGGCATCCAACATGCGCTGTACCCGCGCGACACTTCGACCCTGCACCGGTACGCGGCGCAGCGGCCCGGTCGTGGCGGCTGGTGTGGACACTCGGCGCCACCCCCCTTCGACGGATGAACATATCTCCACGTCACGAGTCCGTGACTACCGGTACAACGAGCGGATCGCAATTGCGGTATTTACCAGGTACAACGTTCCTGATATGAAGTCAGTTCATATTCATGAACGAGGAGCGCGCATGGTCGGCACCGCACCGCTCACCGCCCGTTGGTCCAACTGGGCCGGCAACCAGCGTGGCAGCGCCAGCGCGATCCTGCGCCCCGGCTCGCCGAGTGACGTCGCCGAAGCCGTCCGGGTGGCCGCCGCCGCCGGAGGCCGGATCCGCGTCGCCGGCAGCGGCCACTCCTTCACCGCTGTCGCCCTGGCCGACGACCGGCGGATGGAGCTGTCCGAGCTGGACACCGGCGTCAGCGTCGACGTCGCGCGTCGACTCGTCACCGTACCGGCGGGGATGACCCTGCACACGCTCAACGGGCTGCTCGCCCGGCACGGCCTCGCACTGCCCAACCTCGGTGACATCGACGCGCAGACCGTCGCCGGCGCGATCTCCACCGGCACCCACGGCACCGGCGCCGGCTACGGCTGCCTGTCCACCTTCGTCGAGGCCCTCACCCTGGTCACCGGCACCGGCGAGGTGCTGCGCTGCTCCGCCGACGACCACCCCGACGTCTTCGCCGCCGCCCGGGTCTCGCTCGGCGCGCTCGGCGTCCTGGTCGAGGTGACCCTGCGCTGCGTGGACGCCTTCGTCCTCCGTGCCCACGAACGGCCCGCCGAACTGGCCGACGTGCTCGGCGAACTGCCCGCGCTCATCGGCCGGCACGACCACGTCGAGTTCTACTGGTTCCCGTACACGTCCCGGGTCCAGGTCAAGGCCAACGACCGGGTGCCCGCCAACGACAGGCCACTGCCCCGCTGGCGCGGCTGGCTGGACGACGACTTCCTGTCCAACACCGTCTTCGCCGGCGCCTGCCGCCTCGGCCGGGCCGTGCCGGCGCTGGCTCCCGGCATCAGCGCCGTCTCCGCCCGCGCGCTCACCGAACGGCAGTACACCGGCCGCTCCGACCGGGTGTTCTGCACCCCGCGCCGGGTCCGCTTCGTGGAGATGGAGTACGGCCTGCCCCGGGAGGCGCTGCCCGAGGCGCTCACCGCGCTGCGACGGATCGTGGACGGGCTGCCGTTCAAGGTCCTGTTCCCGGTCGAGGTGCGCTTCACCGCCGCCGACGACATCTGGCTGTCGCACGGCTACGGCCGGGACAACGCGTACGTGGCCGTGCACCAGTACGTCGGCATGCCGTACGAGCCGTACTTCCAGGCCTTCGAGAAGGTGGCCGCCGAGCTGGGCGGTCGTCCGCACTGGGGCAAGCTGCACTACCGCGACGCCGCGTCACTCGCGACGGCGTACCCCCGCTTCGCCGACTTCCAGGCGGTCCGCGACCGGCTGGACCCGAACCGGGTCTTCACCAACCCTCACCTGACCCACGTCCTCGGGGTCTGAGAATCCGCAGACCGGCGTCGCGACCGCGTCCGCCGCGGCGCTCAACCGCCCGACGCCACCACCTGGTCCGCGCCGGCGCCCAGGGCCCGGACGTAGCCGAGCACCCGCTGGTACGCCGCCCGGTAGTCGCCCCGCAGACCTGGCGGGGTGCCCGGGTCGGCAAGCGCTGCCGTCAGGTCAACCAGCCGGAGAGCCGGTGCCAGGTCGGTCCAGGTCGGCAGCGCCTCCATCCGGGTCACCGTCCAGCGCCCCGGGGTGGTCTCGGTGAAGGTCGCCCGGGCCATCACACCCTCGCGGTTGTCGTCGATCGGCTCCTCGTGCCGGGCCAGTTCGTTGCCCATGCCGAAGACCACCCACTTGTCGCCGAAGCGCTGGAACGGCTGCACCGCGTGGGCGTGATGGCCCAGGATGAGGTCCACGTCGGGCGACGAGATCAACTGCCGGGCCCAGGCCCGCTGGTCGGCGTCCGGCAGGTGCTGATACTCCGTACCCCAGTGCAGGCTGAGCACGACGATGTCGGCGCCGGCGGCGCGCGCCTTGTGGGCGGCGGCGAGGATCTTGGGCGGATCGATCAGGTTGGCCAGCCACGGCTTGCCCGGGGGGCGGCTCAGCCCGTTGAAGTTCAGGCTGTACGCCAGGTGGGCGACGCGGACGTCGCCGACCTGGTAGATCCGGGGCCTGGCCGCTTCGGCGGCGCTGCGGGCGCTGCCGGTGTGCCCGAGCCCGGCGGCGTCGAGTGCCCGGATTGTCCGGGCCACCCCGTCGGCGCCCTGGTCGAGGGTGTGGTTGGAGGCGGTCGAGCAGCCGTCGAATCCGGTAGCGCGCAGCCCGTCGAGCACCTGCGGGGGCGCGTTGAACGACGGATAGCCGGCGAACGGGCCGGCGGGATCGGCCAGTGGCGTCTCGAGGTGGCACAGCGCCAGGTCGGCGCCGCGGACCGCCGGGGCGACCCCGGCGAACATCGGGGCGAAGTCCATGCCGCCGGCACGGGCACTGTCCCGACGCGCCTGGCCTGTCACGGCCGGATGGATCAGGACGTCACCCGCGGCGACGAGTCGCACGGTCCGCCGGTTGGCGGGATCCCGGGTCGGCTCGGTGGACGACCCGGTTGCGACGGTCTGCGGGGTAGCGTGCGACGCGGTGGCACCGGCTGGCGAGAGGCTGTCCGCGTCCATCGTCCTGATGCCGACCGTGGCCACGGCGAGCAGCAACGCGCCCGCCGCAGCACCGACGAGTACCCGGCGGCGCGGGACAGGGGATGCGAACATCCCCTCACATTAGGCAGTCCACACCAGAGCACCGCCACCGAATTGGACATTTAGCCCATTAGGGGCGGCCTGCCTGCTGTCACTCCTCGGCAGGAGTGGCGATGGCCTTCTTCGGGGCCGCCTTCTTCGCCGGGGCCGCCTTCCTGGCCGCCGTCGCCTTGGCGGTGGTGGTCTTCCTCGCGGCCGTGGACTTGCTGGCGGCGGCAGTCTTCTTGGTGGCAGTGGCCTTCTTCGTGGCCGTGGCCTTCTTGGCGGGCGCCTTCTTCGCCGCCGCCTTCTTACGCGGCGCCGGGCCCTTGGCACGCTTATCGGCCAACATCTCCGAGGCTTCCTCGATGCTCAACGCCTCCGGGGTCTGCCCGCGCCGCAGGGACGCGTTGAACTCGCCGTCGGTGACGTACGGGCCGAAACGCCCGTCCTTGATCACCAGCGGCTTCTCGGTAAGCGGGTCGACGCCCATCTCCCGCAGTGGCGGCGCGGCGGCCCGCCGGCCCCGGGTCTTCGGGGCGGCCAGCAGGGCCAACGCCTCATCCAGGGTGACAGTGAACATCTGCTCTTCGGACTCCAGCGAGCGGAACTCCTCGCCCTGCTTCACGTACGGACCGTAGCGACCGTTGTTGGCGAACACCTCGACGCCGTCGGGTGCGACGCCCACCAGCCGGGGCAGGCTGAGCAGCCGCAGCGCCTCCTCCAGGGAGAGCGAGTCAGGTGTCTGCGAGCGCAGCAGCGAGGACTTCCGCTCGCCACTTGACACGTACGGGCCGAAACGGCCGGACTTCAGCACGATCGGCTCGCCGGTGGCGGGGTCGTCGCCGAGCTTGCGCTCGCCGCTGCCGCCGAGGAACAGCTCGTGCACCTTCTCCGGGGTCAGCTCGTCCGGGGCGAGGCCCTCGGGGATCGGCGCCCGGTCGCCCTGGGGGCCGCTCTCCTCGCCCTCGGCTGCCGGAGTCGGCTGCTCGCCTCCGGGCAGCTCACGCTGGAGGTACGGTCCGTACCTGCCGACCCGGACGACGACCTCGCGGCCGTCGTCGTCGGTGAACAGCGGGATGGAGTTGACGCTGCGCGCGTCGATCGCGCTGAGGTTCTCGGTGACCAGTTTCTTCAACCCACCGGAGCGGGCGATGTCCTGGTCACCGGCACCGTTGGAGCTGCCGAAGTAGAACGCCGTGAGGAAGTCGACGGCGGCGTGGTCACCGCCGGCGATCTCGTCCAGCTCGTTCTCCATGGTGGCGGTGAAGTCGTAGTCGATCAGGCGTGGGTAGTGCAGCTCCATCAGCCCGATCACCGCGAACGCCAGGAACGTCGGGATCATCGCCTGGCCGCGCTTGGTGACGTACCCCCGGTCCTGGATCGTCTGCATGATCGACGCGTAGGTGGACGGGCGGCCGATGCCCAGCTCTTCCAGGGCCTTGACCAGCGACGCCTCGGTGTAGCGCGACGGCGGCTGGGTGTGGTGCCCCTGCGCGGCCAGCTCGTCGGCGGTCAGCGGCTGGTCCTTGACGAGGGTGGGCAGCCGGCGCTCGGCGTCCTCCGCCTCGGCGTTCTCGTCGTCGCTGGACTCGACGTACGCCCGCAGGAAGCCCGGGTCGGTGATCGTCTTGCCGGTCGCGCCGAAGTCGGCCTCCTCCTGCGAGGTGGAGACCGCGCGGATGCGCACCGACACGCTGGAGCCGACCGCGTCGGTCATCTGCGAGGCGATGGTCCGCCGCCAGATCAGCTCGTAGAGCTTGAACTCCTCGGCGGACAGCTCCTTGGCCACCTCGCCCGGGGTGCGGAAGTTGTCACCCGCCGGGCGGATCGCCTCGTGCGCCTCCTGCGCGTTCTTCACCTTGCCGGTGTAGCGGCGCGGCTCCGGAGGAACGCTGCGCTCGCCGTACAGCTCGACGATCTGCCGGCGGGCCGCCGAGATGGCGGTCTCCGACAGGTTCACCGAGTCGGTACGCATATAGGTGATGTAGCCGTTCTCGTAGAGCCGCTGCGCGGTGCGCATCGTCTGCTGCGAGGACAGGCGCAGCTTGCGGGCCGCCTCCTGCTGGAGGGTCGAGGTGATGAACGGCGCGTACGGGCGACGGCGGTAGGGCTTCTCCTCGACGCGGGTGACTGTGAACGGCCGGCCCTCCAGGCGGGCCGCGAGCCCTCGGGCGCCGCCCTCGTCCAGGTGCACGACGCCCGCGCCGGCCCGGACCCGACCCGTGGTCGGCTCGAAGTCCTTGCCGGTGGCGATCCGGTCGCCGTTCAACGCGACAAGGGTGGCGTTGAAGTTGCGGGGCCCCTCACCGGCGTTCGCCACGGCGAGGGTGGCCAGGATGTCCCAGTACTCGGCGGTGCGGAAGGCCATCCGCTGCCGCTCCCGCTCGACCACGATCCGGGTCGCCACGGACTGCACCCGGCCGGCCGAGAGCTTCGGCATGACCTTCTTCCACAGCACCGGGGAGACCTCGTAGCCGTAGAGGCGGTCGAGGATCCGCCGGGCCTCCTGGGCGTCGACCAGGTCCCTGTCGATCTCCCGAGGATTGGCCACCGCCGCCTGGATCGCCGGCTTGGTGATCTCGTGGAAGACCATCCGCTTGACCGGCACCTTGGGCTTGAGCGTCTCCACCAGGTGCCAGGCGATGGCCTCGCCCTCGCGGTCCTCATCCGTGGCCAGGAAGATCTCGTCGACCTCCTTGGACAGCTTCACCAGCTTGCTGATCTGCTGCCGACGGTCGGCGGAGACGACGTAGAGCGCGTGGAACCCGTTGTCCACGTCCACCCCGAGCCGGGCCCAGGACTCGCCCTTGTACTTCGCCGGCACGTCGGCGGCGTTGCGCGGCAGGTCGCGGACGTGACCGAAGCTGGCCTCCACGACGTACCCCGGGCCGAGGTAGCCCGAGATCGTCTTGGCCTTCGCCGGTGACTCGACGATGACCAGACGGGTGGTTCCAGCTTTGCTCGGCACGTCTCTGTCGACCTCACTCCTGCTCGTGGCCTGCCGGCGCCGGGAACAGCGACCGCTCTCGACCCCGCCGCGGCACCGGCGGTCCGGATGTCCAACGTAACGCGCCGTCCGCGTTTCGGGTTTCGCGGGCGGCAATCCGCTGCGACGCGGCGGTCAACTCCGCCCGCCGTGCTCGGCACTGCCGGACGGCGCCACCGTACACCGTGAGTAGGGCTCGAAGCGGGTCACTGTGACGATGGCGGACCATCGACCCGGCCGTTTCCTCTCGATCGGCCCGCCCGTTGTCCGGCACCGGACAGCCGCCCACCCCTCCCGGCTTGGGGGAATTGGCCGGTTCAGCCCTCGGTGGGCCAGGCGTCCGTTGGCGCCGTCGCCGGCGGTCCGCCGACCAGTTCGGCGAGCCGCGCCAACCGGCGCCGGCCGGTGATCCGGTACGCCGGGCCACCCTCGTCGGGGCCGAGCAACGTGCCGGCCAGGCCGGCCGCGGCGAGGGCCGCGCCGATCGCGTCCCACGACTCCCGGTCGCCCTCGCCGAGCCGCAGCAGGAAGCCGCCGGGCGGCTCCGGCGTCCCGGCGGCGGCGAGCCAGAGCCGCAGCCGCCGGCCGGTCAGGTGGAAGACGGCCGGCGGGCGCTTCGCCGGGCCGTGCAGCCAGGCGACCGCGAGCGGCTTCAACAGACGGGTGTACGACGTACGAACCGTGTGTCGCTCGTCCTCGGTCGGCTCCCAGCTCGCGGCCAGCCCACGCAGCGCCAGTTCGGCGACGAGCACGTGCACCCGCCAGGCGGCGTCCACCCGCACCGCGAGACGGGCGGTGCCGCCCATCCGGACCACCTCACCCGGGCCGGCCAACAGCCCGGCCAGGTCGGCGACCGCCGGTTCGGCGGCATCCGCGCCGAAGAAGACCAGTTGGCGCCCGGCGTCGTCGGTGTGCGGCGGCCCGGGACGACCCGGGTCCGATCGGGTCGGGCCGACGCGTCGCCGGTTGGCACCCGACGTCGCCGCGCCGGTGTCCGGCGGATCGGGCTCGGGTGCGGGGAACAGCGCCTCCAGCGGCTGCGCCGCCGAAGAGTCACCGAACCCGTTCAGTGACACTCCGGCACCTCGTCGAAAGCCTGTTTCAACTCCTCGGAGTTGAGCTTGCTGGTGTCCAGCGCGCTGGCGTCGTACTCCTTGTTCAGCGTCTCGACGGCGGCCCGCACGCCGTCGTAGAAGGCGGCCGGCTCGCCGGTGCCCAACCCCTCGATGGTGTCCCGGGCCCGGCCGTAGGCGTCCCGCATCTTGCTCAGCGAGCCGCGGAACCCGGCGGAGATGGCCTCGCCGTTGTCGGTCTCCGGGATGCCTGCCTGCTCGACCTTGCGGCGCGCGGTCTCGCTGGCCTGCTCCGCGCCACCGAAGAGCCGCACCAGGTTCTCCTTGGCCTGCGCCGGAGTGGTCTGCGCCGTCATCTGCTGATCGGTGCTGCTGGTCAACTTGCTGATCTCGGAGCGCCACGGCGTGAGCGCTCCGCAGACCGACGCCGCCCAGGCCCGCGGGCTGGGGCCACCACCGCAGCCGGCGAGGACGACGACGAGCGTGGCCAGGACCACCGTGAGCTTTCCGGCGGCAGACGCCCGGCACGTACGCATGCGTTGCAGCGTACGGCCTTGGGGCAGGCGTGGCACCGGTCCGGATGGCCGGGGTCCCCGTCCGACGGGTACGTCGAGCGGGGACCCCGGTGCCGGTGTCGCTCAGGCGTTGACCGTCTCCGGCCGGTGGTCGGCGCTACCCGCGCCGGTGTTGCCACCGGCGTCGGAGTCGTCCATCGCGATGCCCTTGCGCTTGCTGAAGACCACCGACGCAACGATGATCAGCGTCGCGACCAGCGCGATGCCCACCCGCAGCGCGACGTTGCGGTCGTCACCGACGCTGTACGCCACGACGGCGGGCGCGATCAGCAGCGAGACCAGGTTCATCACCTTGATCAGCGGGTTGATCGCCGGGCCGGCGGTGTCCTTGAACGGGTCACCGACGGTGTCGCCGATGACCGTGGCGGCGTGCGCCTCGGAGCCCTTGCCGCCGTACGCGCCGTCCTCGACAAGCTTCTTGGCGTTGTCCCACGCGCCACCGGAGTTGGCCAGGAAGACAGCCATCAGGGTGCCGGCGCCGATCGCACCGGCGAGGTACGCCGCCAGCGCGCCGGGCCCGAGGCCGAAGCCGACAGCGATCGGCGCCAGGATGGCGAGCAGGCCGGGAGTCATCAGCTCGCGCTGCGCGTCCCGGGTGCAGATGTCGACGACCTTGCCGTACTCCGGGCGCTGGGTGCGGTCCATGATGCCGGGCAGCTCACGGAACTGCCGGCGAACCTCCATCACCACGGCGCCGGCCGAGCGGGACACCGCGTTGATGGCCAGCCCGGAGAAGAGGAAGACGACAGCCGCACCGATGATCAGGCCGACCAGGTTGCGTGGGTTGGCCACGTTCAGCGAGTTGAGGATCTCGGTCCCGACGTCGCCCACACCGGCGTCCGCGTACGCGGTGCGCAGGGTGTCCGTGTACGAGCCGAACAGCGCGGTCGCCGCCAACACGGCGGTGGCGATCGCGATGCCCTTGGTGATGGCCTTGGTGGTGTTGCCGACCGCGTCCAGCTCGGTGAGCGTCCGCGCGCCGTGCTCGTCGATGTCGCCGGACATCTCGGCGATGCCCTGGGCGTTGTCCGAGATGGGGCCGAAGGTGTCCATGGCGACGATGACGCCGACAGTGGTGAGCAGGCCGGTGCCGGCCAGTGCCACCGCGAACAGCGACAGCGTGATGGAGCTGCCGCCGAGCAGGAACGCCCCGAAGACTCCGGCGCCGATCAGCAGCGCCGAGTAGACCGCCGACTCCAGTCCGATGCTGATGCCGGCGAGGATCACCGTGGCGGCGCCGGTCTGCGAGCTCTTGCCGATGTCCTGCACGGGCCGGCGGTTGGTCTCGGTGAAGTAGCCGGTCAGCGCCTGGATCGCCGCGGCCAGCACGATGCCGATCACCACCGCGCCGATGGCCACCAGTCGCGGGTTGCGGTCGGTGACGTCGAGCCCGCCCTCCAGCTCGGCGAAGGTCGCCGGCAGGTACGCGTACGCGGCGATCGCCACCAGCACCGCGGAGAGCACGGCGGAGAGGTAGAAGGCCCTGTTGATGGCGGTCAGGCCGCTGCGGTCGGACGTGCGCAGCCGGGTGATGAAGACGCCGACGATGGCGACGAGCACACCGACGGTGGAGATGATCAGCGGGAAGACCAGGCCGTCCTCGCCGAAGGCGGCCCGGCCGAGGATCAGCGCGGCGACGAGCGTCACCGCGTACGACTCGAACAGGTCGGCGGCCATGCCGGCGCAGTCACCGACGTTGTCGCCCACGTTGTCGGCGATGGTGGCGGCGTTGCGCGGGTCGTCCTCGGGGATGCCCTGTTCGACCTTGCCGACCAGGTCGGCGCCGACGTCGGCGGCCTTGGTGAAGATGCCGCCACCGACACGCATGAACATCGCCAGCAGCGCGGCGCCGAAGCCGAAGCCCTCCAGCACCGTGGGCGCGTCACCCCGGTAGACCAGGACGACGAGCGCGGCGCCGAAGAGGCCGAGGCCGACGGTGAGGAAGCCGACCACGCCGCCGGTCCGGAAGGCGATCTTCATGGCCGCCTCGCGGCCACCCTGTCGCTCCCGGGCTGCGGCTGCCACGCGCAGGTTGGCGCGGGTCGCCAGCCACATGCCGGCGCCGCCGATGGACGCGCTGAACACGGCGCCCACGATGAAGAAGAGCGAGCGGCCGATCTTCACGGCCATCACGCTGCCGTCGGTGTCGTGCACCGGCAGCAGGAAGAGCAGCACCACGGCGACGACGACGAAGATCGCCAAGGTGCGGAACTGGCGGAGCAGGTAGGCCGAGGCGCCCTCCTGGACCGCCCCCGAGATCTCCTGCATATTGGTGGTGCCCTTGCCGGCTGCCAGCACCGTCTTCGTCAGCGCGGCCGCGAAGACGAGCGCCACCAGCGCGATGACCGCGGCGATGACGACGTACGTGACATTGCTTCCGGTAAGGGAAAGCCCGCCGCCATCGGCGGCCAAGGTCTCGGACATCTGTGTCCTCCTGTTACCGAACACTCGCGTCGACGGTGGAGACGCACCTGTCGACGCCTGGATGCGGACTCGCAAGCGCGCGCCAACCCACCCCAGCGGACCAGCGATGACCACCCATACCCGCTGGCTGCGGGTTGGATCACTTGCTGACAACCCGGGTACTGTAGCCCTCCACAGTGTTCGAGGTCACATCGAGGTGGCACCGTGTCTCGATGATCTTCGTCGCTGTGTTATGAAACGAAATCTGATATAGGGCCCGATCCATGACGACAAGGCCGCACCCCCGGCGGGGATGCGGCCTGACTTACCGGAACGGGTCAGCGGCCGACCGGCCACACCATCCGCACCTCGGTGCCGATGCCCTCGTCGACCGGACGCACCTGAAGGTCCTCGACGAAGCCCGCGAGCAGGGCGAACCCGACGCCCGTGGTAAGCGCCTCGTCGGTCAGCGACTCGTTTGCCAACTCGTCCGGCGGCAACGCCGCCAGCCCGATGCCGGCCTCGATCGGCGCACGGTCCACCACCCGCACCGCGTACGCGCCGCCGTCGGACATCTCCACGAGCACCGGGTCGGCCAGGCCGTACTGCCGGTGCAGGGCCACCGCCCGGGTGCACGCCTCACCGATGGCCAGGCGCACCTCGTCCAGCAGGTCCTCGCGCACACCGGCACGCCGGGCGACGGCGACGCCGACCAGTCGGGCGGTACGCACGTGCACCGGCGCCGGGGAGAAGGAGAGCCGGACCGTCGCCATCACGCGTTGGCGCCGGTCGGACCCGCACCGACCGCCGCCTCGACCGTGGGGTGCAGCGGGAACACCTGGTCCAACGCCGTGATCCGGAAGATCTTGAGCAGCGGCTCCTTGTCACAGACCAGGGCGAACGAGCCGCCGGCCGTCCGCAGCCGCTTGTGCGCGCCCACCAGCACGCCCAGCCCGGTGGAGTCGAGGAAGTCCACCCGCCCGAGGTCAACGACCACGTGTCGGGCGCCACCGTCGATCAACTCGAGGAGTCGTTCACGGAGCCGGGGCGCGGTGTAGACGTCCACCTCACCGCCGACCTCGAGCACCGTGTGCTCGCCCACGGTGCGCGTCGCCAGCGACAGCTCCATCGGTCCTCCTCGCCAGAGCCGTAAACTCTCCTGGGCATCTAACCACTACCGCCGGGACACCCTGCGGTCACCGGCGGAGGCTTCCCCTTACCCCCCGGCCCGGCTTTTCATCTCCGAACACCAGTGCGAGAGTGCAGGACGTGACCTCCAACGACTTCATCTCGTCGCGCCCTACGCCGCGCCGCGACCAGGAGTCGTCCGCCGCGCCCACCGTATCCGCAGGTCACGACACTGGACCAACGCCTGTCGACCTGCTGCGCCGGCTGCGCGCCCGGGGTGCCGGCGACCCGGTCACCCACGTCGAGCGGGTGCCGGCCCGCGTCGGGGTGCCCGCCCCCTGGCCGGCGTGGGCGCCGCCGGAGCTGCGGGAGGCGTTCGCCCGCCGCGGCGTGGTCGCACCCTGGCAGCACCAGGCCGAGGCGGCCACCCTGGCGTACGACGGCGGCCACGTGATCGTCGCCACCGGCACCGCGTCCGGCAAGTCGCTCGCGTACCAGCTCCCGGCGCTGGCCACCCTGCTCGCCGACCCCCGGGCCACAGTGCTCTACCTGGCGCCGACCAAGGCCCTCGCCGCCGACCAGCTACGGGCCGTCGCCGGCCTGGACCTGGAAGGGGTACGCCCCGCCTGCTACGACGGGGACACGCCGCGCGCCGAACGGGAGTGGATCCGCCGGCACTCCCGTTTCGTGCTGACCAACCCGGACATGCTGCACCACGGCATCCTGCCCGGCCACGCCCAGTGGTCCGGTTTCCTGCGCCGGCTGGCGTACGTGGTGATCGACGAGTGCCACACCTACCGGGGCGTGTTCGGCTCGCACGTGGCGCACGTGCTGCGACGACTGCGCCGGCAGTGCGCCCGCTTCGGCGCCACCCCGGTGTTCGTGCTCGCCTCGGCGACCTCCGGCGACCCGGCGACAGCGGCCGGGCGACTGACCGGCCTGCCGGTGACGGCTGTCACCGAGGACGCCTCACCGCGCGGCGGGGTGACCTTCGCGCTCTGGGAGCCGCCGCTGCTCCCACCCGACTCGGCCTCCCCCGCGGTGCCCGCGCAGCCGGCCGGCGACCACGACGCCGCGACCGACCTCGTCCAGGTCCGCAGGTCCGCGCTGCGGGAGACCGCGGACCTGCTCGCCGACACGGTCGCCGAGGGGGTACGCACGCTCGCGTTCGTCAGGTCCCGCAAGGGCGCCGAGGTGGTGGCGGCCAACGCGCGCCGGGCGCTTGACGACGCGGTCCCGGGCCTCGGCGGTCGGGTCGCCGCCTACCGGGGCGGCTACCTGCGCGAGGAGCGGCGCGAGCTGGAACGGGCGCTGCTGCACGGTGACCTGCTCGGCCTGGCCTCCACCAACGCGCTTGAGCTGGGCGTGGACCTGGTCGGTCTGGACGCGGTGCTGATCTGCGGCTATCCGGGAACCCGGGCGTCACTGTGGCAGCAGGCGGGCCGCGCGGGGCGGTCCGGCCAGGAGGCCCTCGCCGTGCTGGTGGCGCGGGACGACCCGCTGGACACCTACCTGATACACCACCCGGAGGCGATCTTCGGTGCGCCGGTCGAGGCGACGGTGCTCGACCCGGCCAACCCGTACGTGCTGGCGCCGCAGCTCGCCTGCGCGGCCGTCGAGGCGCCGCTCACCTCCGCCGACCTGGCGCTCTTCGGCGACGGGTCGAAGGAGGCCATCGACCAGTTGGTCGAGGCCGGGGCGCTGCGGCAGCGGCCCACCGGCTGGTACTGGCGGCACCGCGAGCGCCCGGAGGTGGACCTGCGCGGCGAGGGCGGCGCCCCGGTCGCCGTGGTGGAGTCATCGACCGGTCGCCTCCTCGGCACTGTCGACGGTGGCTCGTCGCACTTCCTGCTCCATCCCGGCGCGGTCTACCTGCACCAGGGCGTCTCGTACGTGGTCGACGACCTCGATCTGGCCGACGGCTGCGCGCTTGTGCACGCCGAGGAGCCGGACTGGTCCACCCACGCCCGGGACGTCACCGACCTGTCAGTGGTGTCGGTGCGCTCCTACGTGGACGCCGGGCCGGTCGGCATGTTCCTCGGCGAGGTGGACGTGACCAGCCAGGTCGTGTCGTACCAGCGCCGCCGGATCGCCACCGGCGAGGTGATCGACACCCGGCCGCTCGACCTGCCCACCCGGGAGCTGCGTACGGTGGCGGTCTGGTTCACGCTGTCACCCCGATCGCTTGCCTCCGCCGGGGTCCAGCAGGCCGACGTGCCGGGTGCCCTGCACGCCGCCGAACACGCCGCGATCGGCCTGCTTCCGCTGATGGCGACGTGCGACAGGTGGGACATCGGCGGGCTCTCCACCGCAGTGCACCCGGACACCGAGGCGCCCACGGTCTTCGTCTACGACGGGCACCCGGGCGGCGCCGGCTTCGCCGAGCGGGCGTACGGGACGGCGTCGGCGTGGCTGCGCGCCACCCGGGACGCGATAGCGGAGTGCGGCTGCGAGACCGGCTGCCCGTCCTGCGTGCAGTCGCCGAAGTGCGGAAACGGCAACAACCCGCTCTCCAAGCCGGACGCGATCCGGGTGCTCGACGTGGTGCTGGAGAATCTGCCCGCCTGAGGCAGCTTGCATGAATCCAGGTGGCACTGGGCACAATGGCATGGGAGCGCTTCCATCGATGCTTGTTTTGTTGTTCGCCCCCGCGCCCGAGGAGAAGCCGTGGCCGACACGATCGCCGAGACCGTCGACCTGCTCTACACCATCGACCAGGACCAACTCACCCTCGACCAGCAGATCGCACTCGGGGCCGCGCTGGCCGCCCTGGCTCAGGCGGAACGGCTGGAGCAGATCAACGAGCGGCTGCGCAGCATCCACCAGGTGCTCAACACGTGGTCGTTACGCGTGACCGTGGACGGCCGCTGACCTCCGCCGGGACCGGTCCTGCGGGGCGGACCGGTCGGGGTGGGAGCGCCGGGGCACGGGCCGGCAGCGGTTGCCCGGCTGTGTAAGACTCCGGCGCACCATTCCCCCTGAGGAGAACACATGCAGCTCGACAACTTGCAGACCCTGCAGCAGTTCCACATCCGCCAGCGGCTGCGGATGATGGTCAACCAGTACGAGGTTCGGGCGGTCGCGCCGGACGGCACCGAGGGTGAGCTGCTGGCGTTCGCGCAGCAGAAGCGGCTCGCCTTCAAGGAGCAGGTGACGATCTACACCGACGACTCCAAGCAGCAGCCCCTGCTCGGCTTCAAGGCCCGCCAGCGCATCGACCTCGGCGCCACGTACGACGTCACCGACGCGGCCGGCAACGCGATCGGCCTGTTCCGCAAGGACTTCGCCCAGTCCCTGCTGCGCTCCACCTGGCACGTCGAGCAGGCCGGCCTGCCGCAGGTGACGGGCCAGGAGCGCAGCCTCCCGGTGGCGCTGCTGCGCCGGTTCGTCGACTCGCTGTCCTGGCTCCCGTACCACTTCGACTTCACCGCAGGCGGCCAGCCGGTCTTCTCCGTGGTGAAGAAGTGGGGCCTGCGCGACAAGTACGTCGTCGAGGTGCACAACCCGCAGATCGACCGTCGTCTCGTCATCGCGATGGCCGTCGCCCTCGACGCGCTCCAGGCCCGCTGACGCACTCCGGCTCGCTGACGCACCCCGGCTCACACCTTCTCGGCCGCTGGCCGGGACAGGGCACGCGGCCCTGTCCCGGCCAGCCGGCTGCGGTCCGACCAGCCCGGCGCCATTGTTCAGCCGAGCGTGGGCCGTCGGCTCAGCCGCGCACCGGGCCGGCGCGGGCAGTCGACGCGGCGACCCGGGTCAGGCCCGGAAGCGGTGTGAACGCCACCTCGACTGTCACCAGCACGTCCAGCCCGTCGAGGAGACAGTCGACCAGCCGCCCAGCATTACGTTGGGCGATGTCCGCAGCGGACGCGCATGCCACCGAGTCCCCGTCGAGCGCCCGTGCGGCGCCGGCCAGCGCACCGAGATCGGCGGCCACCGCCGCCCGCTGAGCCGCCATCCCCGCTGCGGCGACGGCGGCACCGAATGTCCCGACCAGCACGAAGACCAGGCCCAACGCGAGCAGCAGCAGGGTCGCGCCACCTCGCTGCGCGTCCGGTCGACAGTCGTCCAGTCCTTCGGCACCGTGTCCCTCGGCACCGTGTCCCTCGGCAGCGTGTCGCTCGGTGTTCGGGCCGCGCCCACCCCACCAAGCGTGCGGATGCCGCATCACCAACTCCCCTCGCTGGCGCCTGGTTCCACGGCGGCGACGGCGGTGGCGACCACTGTGATCCGCGGTAGCCGGGCACCCAGCGCACGGACGGGCGCTCGGACCGTCGCCTGCACCCGGTCGCCGTCGACCGACACCGCCACCTCTGCCCCCGGTGGGGCGGCGCGCTCCCCGTCCGCGCCGCTGTCACCCCGGGCCGCCGCCAACGCCGCCTCCCGGGCCGTGTGCAGGCAACCCGCCTGGGTGCTGACGGCGTTGACCGCGGTCAGACCGGCGAGCAGGAGCAGGAGGAGCGCCGGCAGGCCGGCCGCCAGCTCGGCGGTGAAGGACCCCCGGTCGCCACCGGCGAGGCGGGCCCACCAGCTGCCGTCGCGCGCTCGCTCGGAGGTACCCGTCTTCCGAACACGGCCGACCTGCCGGCGCCCGATCACTTGAGCGCCCGGTCGATGACCGCGGTCAGCGCCGACTGGACATTGCCGGAGGTCAGCACCTTCAACAGGATCCCGGCGAAGGCCACCGCAGCGAGCGTGCCGACGGCGTACTCGGCGGTGTTCATCCCGTCGTCGCCGCGGAGTCGGGCGATGAGTTTGCGCATGCGTCTTTCCTTTCTCGATGGGTCAGAGCACGTCGCCGAGGACGGCGACGATCACCGGCACCAGGCCGGCGAGAATGAACGCGGGCAGGAAGCACAGCCCCAGCGGCAGCACGATGAGCACGCCGGCCCGGCGGGCCGACGCCTCGGCGGCGGTGGCCCGGTCGGCCCGCAGGTCGTCGGCGAGACGGGTCAGCGCACCGGCCAGCGCGGCGCCACTGTTGGCCGAGCGGAACGCCGCGGCTGCCATCCGCTCCGCTCCCGGCACCCCGTCCAAAGCCGACCACGCCTCGGCCGGGCCACCGCCGAGGAGCAGGGTGCGGCCGACCCGGGCCAGTCGGCTGGCGAGTGGACCGTCCAGCGCCTCGGCCACGGCGAGGACCGAGCGGTCCACCGGCGCACCCGCCCGCATCGCCGCCGCCAGCAGGTCGGCGGCGAGCGGCAGGTCGGCAGCTTCCCGGAGTCGCCGGCCGCGGGCCGCGGGAGTCTCGATCCGCCGCAGCAGCACGTCCAACAGGACTGCGGTCGGCACCGCACCGAGCAGCCCGAGCCAGCCCCCGACGACCACCGCCACGGCGAGCCCGGCCATCCCTGCCGCGATCCGGATCGCATCCGGTCGCCGCCGCCTCCCCGCACCGCCGCCACCCGAGCTGGTCCGGTAGCTGGTCCGCTCCGGCGAGCCGCGCCGGCCGAGCGAGCCACCCAGACGCAGCCGGCCGCCATGACCCACAGCGCCGTCGTGAACGACCGGCCGGGGTTGGCGAGCAGGGCCGCGCTGGCGCAGCCGAAGCGACACCACGAGGAGTGCGGCGGCCACCAGGCCGGCGGCCACGAGCAGCACCGGGGACATCAGGCGGCCCGCCCCGACGCCGCGCCCAACCGCTCGGCCCAGAACAGGCCGACAATCTGCAGGGCGATGGCGAGGACCCCGCAGACCCCACCGACAGTGCTGTGCAGGAGCACCGCCAAGGGATCGACCCCGATCCCGTAGCCGAGCCCGATCCCGCCGACCGGCAGGGCCGCCAGCAACCAGGCCGTGGCACGGGCACCCGCCGCCTGTGCCGCTGCGGCGGCCAGACCCCGGTCGGTCGCACGGGCGTCCGCCTCGATCCGCTCGATCAGCTCGGCCAGGGGTGCGCCGGTCCGGTCCGCCAGCCGCACGGCGGCCGAGGTCAGCTCGCGAAGCCGGTCCGCTCCGCCCGACCCCTCGACGGTCGCGATCTCCAGGCTCGGCGGGACGGGCAGGCCCGCCCGGAGGTCGGCTGCCAGACCGCAGAGCAGGTCCAGGCCGCGCCGCCGAACCAGCTCGGCGTGCCGGTTCGCCCTCCAGCGGAGCAGGGCACGCGTGGCCAGCGTGCCGTAGCCGCTCGCCGCGACCGCGGCCACCGGCCCGGCGGACACGGCACCGACACCTGCTCCTACCAGGCCAACCAGCAGTAGCACCCGCCTTGGCGACCGACGCACGCGTACCGCGTGCACCGCGTACGACCCGCCGCCGCTCTGACCCGCGCGGTCGACGAGGCGCTGGTCCGCCGGGTCGACGAGGCGGTCGTCTGCCGCGTCGACCCGGCGGTGATCTGCCGCGTCGACCAGGCAGTGATCTGCCGCGTCGACCAGGCAGTGATCTGCCGCGTCGACCAGGCGGTGGTCCGTACGGTTGACCAGCCTGGCGTCCGGATGCTCGACGGCCTCCAGGGTCTCCGTCTCCGGCCGGGCAGTGGCGGCCGGACGGCGAGGATCCCGACGGATCGGCGGACGTGCCGGGCCGGCCGGTCGCGTGGATCCCCCCGGGCCGCCGGTGGCCCTCGGGCGGCTCGGGCTGCCGTCGACGTCCCGAGTGGACCAGGCGACAACTGCCCGCCCGGCGCTGGGCGCGGACGCTCCCGACGGGTGCGAGAGGGCGCCCGCGTGGGCCGACGCGGGCGCGTCGCCGAACTCATCGGTCGGTCCGCCCGGTCCGCGAGCGAGGTCCCTGATCCATTGCACCAGGGCGTCGTCCGGATCAGCGCCGGCGGCACCACGGCCCGGCGCGAGCACCCGGCGGCGGCGTGCACGGACGGTCCGGGCGGGCCAGGCCACCAGGGCTGCGGTGGCCAGCAGCAGCCCCACCACCAGCGCCGTTGCGCCGGTCATGACGGACCCGCCGATCCGGGCCACGGCTCGCTCAGGATCGGGGGCACCGCCACGCCCCGGTCTCGCAGGAGCGTGCCGAAGGTACGCGCGGCCAGCCCCAACCCACGTCCACGTATCCAGGCGGGCACCACCGTGGCCAACCGCTCCGGCCCGTCGGGGAGCAGCAGGCAGATCGACTCCAGGACTCGACCCCGGTCCCCTCGGCGTACCTGGAGCAGCACCTGGAGCGCGGCGACCACCTGGGCGTGCAGCGCGGCGCGGGGCAGCCCGCCCAGCATGCCGAGAGCCTCCAGCCGGGCCGGCACGTCGGACGGGGTGTTGGCGTGCAGCGTGCCGGCGCCACCGTCGTGGCCGGTGTTCAGCGCGGCCAGCAGGTCGACCACCTCCGCGCCCCGGCACTCCCCAACCACCAGCCGGTCCGGGCGCATCCGCAACGCCTGCCGGACCAGGTCGCCGAGGGTGACGACGCCTGTCCCCTCGACGTTGGCGGTACGCGCCTGGAGCCCGACCACGTGCGGGTGCCCCGGTTGCAACTCGGCCGCGTCCTCCACCAGGACGATCCGCTCGGTCGCGGGCACCAACCCGAGCAACGTGTTGAGCAGGGTGGTCTTGCCGGAGCCCGTGCCGCCGGTGACCAGGTACGCCAGCCGGGCCGCGACAACGGCGGCGAGCAGGGGTGCCACCGGTCGGGGCACCGTTCCCTGGCGCACCAGTTCGTCGAGGCTGAACGGGCGGTGCCGGAACGTCCGCAGGGACAGGTAGGGGCCCTCGGTCGCCACCGGCGGCAGCACGGCGTGCAGCCGGGTGCCGTCGGGGAGCCGGGCATCCGCATACGGGGAGCCGTCGTCGAGCCGGCGACCGGCGCTGGCGATCAGTCGCTGCGCCAGCCGGCGGACGTCCTCGACCGAGCCCACCGGGACCGCGACCTGGTGCAGGCCCGACCCCCGGTCGACCCAGACACGGACACCGTTGACCAGGACGTCGGTCACCTCCGGATCGGCCAGCAGCGGGGCTAGCGGCCCGGCGCCGACGAGGTCGTCGTGCACACGGTCGGCGATCCGCAGGACGGCGGTGTCGCCAAGCACCGCGGCGGTGGGCTCGGCGCGTACGGCGGACACGATCGCCGCCGGGGTGACCGGGTCGGTGGCGGCGGCGATCCGCTGCCGCACCCGGGCCGCGAAGGTGCCCTCCTCCGGTCGGCCGCTCATGCCGCACCCGTGGCGGGGACGCCGGTGAGGTCCGCGACGATGCGCCGGCAGAGCGTGGCGAGCGGGCCCTTGCCGGCCGCCGCCGGCGCCTCGCCGCGTTCGAGGCCCCGGCAGAGCCCGGGCTCGGGGCGCAGCGTGCCCGCGAGAGGAAGCCCGAGTGCCCGTGCCACCTCGGTGGCACGCAGGCGGCCCGGGGCAGGCCCGCGCACCACCACCGAGAGCGCGGCGCAGTGTGGGGCGGCCGTGGCCACCACCCGGGCGGCGGCCGCGGTGGCGCGCAGCTCCGCCGGCACGACGACGAACGCCTGGTCGGCTGCCTGCAACGCGACCACTGCGGCGTCGTCCAACTGTCGGGGAAGGTCGATCACGACGAAGTCCCGGCCACGGTGGGCGGCGTCGACAGTCGCGGCCATCGCGGCGGCGGGCAGTGCCAGCATCTCCCCGCGATCCCAGGAGAGCACCACCAGGTCGCCCCGGCTCGGCAGCGCGTGGACCAGCGCGGGCGCGTCCACCCGCCCGTCCGCGTCGGTGAGCGACGGCCAGCGCAGCCCTTCCAACTGCTCCCAGCCCAGCACGAGGTCGAGGCCACCACCGAGCGGGTCGGCGTCGATGAGCAGGGTGCGCAGCCGGGACCGCGCCGCGGTCACGGCGAGCCCGCCCGCGAGCACGCTCGCGCCGGCGCCGCCCCGGCCGCCGAACAACGCGACGACCCGGGCGCCCGGGCCGGCCGGCTGGTCGGGGCCCTGCTCGGCCAGGCGGTCCAGCAGCCAGGGCTCGGCGGCGGGCAGCGCGGCGACGTGCTCGGCGCCGATCAGCTCGGCGATGTGCCAACCGGGGTCGAGTTGACCGGACCGGCCGACCAGCACCAGCCGGGGCCGCTTCGGCAGTCGGGCGCGCAGGCACGCCTGCGCCTGGTCGGCGCCGAGCAGCACCAGCGGCGCGGGACCCCAGCGGGTGCGGGCCGCGGCCGGGTCGGCGGCGAGCTCCACCTCGGTGCCGCCGGCGGCGGCGAGCCGGAGCAGGTCGTCGAGCAGGTCGCCGTCGGCCGTGACGACCAGCGGGAGCCGTCGGATCGGCGGGACGGAGGTACGGGGTGCCATCGCGGCCTCCAGCGGTCGGGATCGGGGTGCACCGCCGACCCTGCTCGCGATCGGCCCCGCACCCCACCCCGAGCAGGCCGCCTGTGGATAACTTGGCGCGCTGTGGACAACGCCCGGCGAGAGAGTTGATCTGCTAAGCGCGGGTCGAGGTCACCGGTGCCGCCAGCAGGGTCGACGCCTCTCGTACGGGAACTGGAGCGCAGACCGGTAAACCGGCGGACGCGTCGCGGTGTCTTGCTCAGTGACGAGACCGGAGGTCAGATGCGAGATTCGCGGGGCGCGGAGTTCGACGAGTTCGTCCGTACACGGTCGGGCGCGCTGTTGCGGGTCGCCTACCTGCTGACGGGCGATCGGCATGCCGCCGAGGATCTGCTGCAGGAGGTTCTGGAGCAGGTGTACGTGCGCTGGCGTCGCGTGCAGACCAGTCCGGAGGCTTACGCACGCCGTGCGCTGGTCAACCGATCGATCAACCGGTGGCGTGGGCGAAGGCGGCGGCCCGAGCAGGCCCTGGACGACCACGACGCCGTCACAGGGGACCACGCGGACGATGTCGCGCTTCGCCGGGCGGTCGTCGCGGCACTGCGCGACCTGCCGGCTCGGCAACGCGCGGCCGTCGTGCTCCGTTACCTGGAAGATCTTCCCACCGCCGATGTTGCCGCCGCTCTGGGCTGTTCCGAGGGAACGGTGAAGAGCCACGCCTCGCGCGGACTGGCTCATCTGCGGACGGCTCTTGCCGCACCAGGTCTCGTCATGTCCACCATCGACAGGGAGAGTTCGCGGTGAACCCGAGTGACAACGACGTGCGAGAGGCCCTGCACCGAGCGACCAGCCACCTCAGTGGTCGACCCGACCTGTTGGAAGATGTGCGCCGTGGCGGCCGTCGGCGAGTGCGGCGCTTCCAGGTCGTGCTGACTGCGGCCTGCGCGGCCATTGTGGCGATCCCCCTGGGCGGCGTGCTCACGGTCCCGGTCGGACGCGACACTACCTCGGCGGCCTCGCCGTTGTTCGACGATCCGACCAAGGGTGACCTGGCCGGTGACGACGCGTACCTGCGTCAGGTCCGTGCGGCATGGCGGCGGCATCTGGATCGCGCGGGCGATACGCAGATGCCTGGTGACCCACACGTCGTGTGGGCGGGAAGAACGCCTGCCGGCCCCGCTGCCTACGTCGCTTACGCCGGCGCGACCCGTTCGATCGAAGGCACGGGGAACAACCACATCGGATGGGTAGGGTTCGTCGAGCCCACCGCCGATGGTCCACAGGTCAGGGCTATCGAATCTCTCACCGACGACGCACGGCAGCGCAGTCCGCAGGCCGTACTTCTCGGGGCGGAGCGCGACGTGCTCCTCGTCCTCGACAGCGGGCAGCCGATGGAGTTCTCGCCCGAGCTGCGGTACGCGCCGGACGGCAAGACCATCCGCACCTACCAGCCGGTGACGTTCGAGGAAGGCGCGGCGATCCTGCGGATTCCCCCGCAGAGGACGAAGGTCACCGTTGCCCTCTCCTTCACGCCCGTGAGCGACGTGAACACGGTGCAGATCCTCGGCGCCGCAGACGTCCTCTTCTCCAACGGCGGCGCTCGCCGGGACGTACAGCGAATCAGACGCACCCTGCCCGGCGCCGATCAGGCGTGGGGCGGCGACCCCAGCGACCCCCGGTACGAGGGCGGCGGGTCCGCTTACGAGATCGCCGCCGGGCCCGAAGCGCTCGCCGCATGGATCGACGTTGCCGGCTTTCACGACCAGGGGCACTCCCCCGAGCTGTACGTCTACGGGGCGACAGCCGACGGCCGACGGTTACTTCTGCAGAGCATCCAGTACGACAGCGACCCCGTCCGCGTCGTTGCGCTGCTCGCACGCGGTAATGCTCCCCTCCACGCCGTGGCCAGCGCGTTCGCCGACTGGAAGGCGCCGTTGCCGGTCCGGCTGCGCCTGCCGGACGACCAGGGCATCCTCGTCGCCGCCGAGGGGTCGGCGCTTAGTTATCGGAGCGACGCCGGCCAGTGGCAGGACGCCGGCCGGAACGCGGCGCTGCTGCCGTCCACCGCCACCGAGGTACGGGTAACCGCCAGCGGCGGCACCGTCAGCACGGTGTCCCTCACGTAAGACGGAAGCTCGGCTCGTCCACGTCCGCCGTGTCGGGGACACACGTCGGGGCCGCTCCCGAGGGAGCGGCCCCGACGTCGGCGGTCAGCCGATCCGGTCGGTCCAGGCCGTGTCGAGGATCAGTTGGTACGCGCTGATCCGCACTGGCGTCAACGTCAGCAACTCGTGGGCGAGCAGTTCACCCGTCTTCGGGTCGAAGATCAGCAAAGACTGCTGGTCGTGCTCGCGCTCGTCGACGGTGACCGCGACACCGGCCCGGCCGGCCCGGTCGGTCACCCGTCCCCGCCAGCGGAAGCCGGGCACGTCGGCGAGGACCCACAGGATCTGCGCTCGGGTCGCACGCGGTACGACGTACCTCGCGTAGAGCGTGTTGACCTCCTTGCTCGCCGCCCCCGCGCCGTACTCGACCTTCAACAGCTCGCGCAACCGCGACGGGTCGGCCGGCGGCGGCGTGAGCTCCATGGGTGGCAACGGGATCATGGCGGCACTGTCAGCCACCTCGGGACCCGCGAGCTTGCGCTGCCAGTAGTCGCGGGACTCCTGATCCGGGTACTGCGGCTCCATCTGCGTGTTGCTCTGGCTGCCGGTCCCGTCGGCGGCCTGCCAGACCTTCGACTCACCGGCAAAGGCCACGTGGTAACGATCGTCGGCGGAGCTCATCACCGGATCGCCCCACCCCTTCGTGTGGTGGTACATGTAGCGCCCGGTGCGGTGGTCGTACCCCGTGTCCTTGATCTTGGTGGCCAGCGTGCGTAGCTGCGGGCCGGCCGCCGGTGGGTCGGCGTCGAACTGGTACGCGACCGGCACCAACAGCGTCCCCACGGGTCCGCCGGGTCCGCCGGGTCCGCCGGGATCGCCGGGTCCGCCCGGATCGTCCGGCGTTCGTTCGTCGAACGGTCGGAGGACGGCCACGGCACCGGCCGCGACCGCGACCGTCCCGGCCGTCAGGACCAGCCGGCGCGTCGGGTGTACGCGACGGCGTCCGGTCGCATGGTCGGTTGCGGCGGCACGCTCGATCAGGTCGCGCGCCGAAACCGGCGGCGGCGCGACGGCGATGGTGCGGGCCGGGTCGGCAGGGCCGAGAAGGGTACGGATTCGTTCGGCTCCGTCCATCACAGATCCTTTCGGGTAGCGACCAGCAGCGGGCGTCGTAAGCGGGCCGGCTGGTCCGACATCGCTTCGGTGAGACGACGGCGGGCGCGGTGCAGGCGCACCGCCGCGGTCGCACGGGTGCAGCCGAGGACCTGGGCCGCCTCGGCCACCGTCAACTCCTCCCAACCGACGAGCCGCAGGATCTCCTGATCCATCTCGTTGAGGGTGGCCAGCGCGGCCCGCACGTCGGCTACCCCCAGGGTCCGGTCGGCGCCGGACGGATCGGCCACCCGCGTCAGATCGGCGTGGGCGATCGGCAGGAGGTCCGGGGCTGCGCGTCGGGACCGCCACTGGTTGGCCAGCAGGCGCCGGGCCACCCCGTACAGCCAGGGCAGACTGCGGTCCGGCACCTCGCCGCGACGACGCCACGCGACGACGAAGACCTCCTGAGCGAGTTCCGCCGACGCGTCGGCGTCCGCTAATCGGCGCAGGCCGTACCTCACGATGTGTGCGTACTCGGCGGCGTAGAGGCTGGTGAACCAGCCCTCGTCGCGCTTCCCCGGTGGACCCACCCGAACCCCCATTGCCTCGGCGACTCTCACCCTGGCTTGTGTCACGGGAGGCCCGACGATTACCGCGCCCCAACCTGTCACAGCCATCGGGGACACTCCTGGCCGTGAACGTGGAGGAGTTCTGGAGTGTCGTGGAGCGTGCGCGAACGGCGGCAGGCGTGGCAGCGGACCAGCCCCAGCGCGACGGTCAACCGAGTGCGGTCGCCGAGGCCCTGGTGGCGGAGCTGATGCGACTCCCGCTGTCGCACATCGTGGCGTTCGACCAGGTGCTCGACGAGGTGGTGGACCAGGTCGACACCTGGGACGTCTGCGCGGCGTGCTGGATCATCGAGTACGGGTTTCTCTCCGACGACGGATTCTCCGATTTCCAGGCAGGGCTGGTCGGTCTGGGGAGAACAGCGTTCGAGTTGGTGGCGCGTGACCCCGACTCGCTCGCCGACCATCCCGCGATACGGCAGATCAGCGCATCGGAAGGCCGTGACCTGTGGATCGGCGACGAAGCTCTCCAGTTCGCCGCGCAGACGGCGTACGAGCGGCTGACGGGTGACGACGAGGCATTCTGGGAGGCCGCCGAGTCGGCGCAGGCCGCGGCTGCTCCGCCGCACCCCGACCCGGAGCCTGCCGAGGAGCGCTGGGACCTGAGCGACGAAGACGAGTGGCGCAGGCGGCTGCCCCGGCTCTTCGAGCTGTTTGGCGCCCGCCGACTCGGCGTGGAGTAGGAAGAGCGGGCAGCCGTGTCGTGCGGGAGCGCTCCCTGGGAAAGGGACGACCCCCGTCGGGGGGAAAGTGACCTGACGTAGCAGCGGGTGTGATCGAGTGCCGTACCGCGTGGTCAGACGCGTCGGTCGTGCCGTCGAGCATGATCGAGTGTGACTGCGCGGTACGGCGTTCGCTGACGATCGGCTGACTTCCGGCCGGCGCGCTGCTGGCGCCCGAGGACGGCCGAAGACCGCTCGCAGGGCCGTCCGCAGCGCGACCAGTTCCCGGAACCCTGCCTTGCAAAGATCAAGACCGCTGTCGGCCGACGTCGGCCGTTGCCGCTGATCTGCTCGCGCCGTCGCCTCGTGTCTGCACGCGACTGGCCAGGTCGGTCGGCTTGGCTGTACAGATGGCCGTACATGAGCAGGCTGTCAGGAGCCGACGGCCCGACCTCCGTAGACACCGCGCCGCGCAAGTACACCGTCCTTCGGTGCCTGCGCCTCTCGCAGTCCGAGCAGAGCCTTCTCGAAACCCGGCTCTCTCGATCGCAGTCCGACGACGAAGTCCTCGATGATCGCGCACACGAGGTCTTGCATCGACCTACGCCCCTCAAACGGCTGCGCGAGCTGAAGTGCGGTGTAGGTCTCAGCATCGACACGGATGAGGATTTGCTCTTTGGCCGCTCCGTCGGTCGATCGAGGCATGCGCGCCTCCTTCGTCGTCATCTCGCTCACCAGATACCTTGTAGCAATGTCACATCCCAAGAAGGATGGGGCGTGCGCAGGCCCTGTGTCCAGGACGCTGCGCTAGCCAGAGAAGGGACTTAGTGCATGAGCCGGGGACCGCAACCAAGCCGCGACGTGGTCTCCCTCTTCTCAGGAGCGGGCGGCCTCGATCTTGGGCTTGAGTGGGCAGGCTGGAACATCGCCGCCCAAGTCGAGATGGACCCGGACTGCGTCGGCACCCTTCAGAGGCAGGCGAAGAACCGCGAGCGGCCGACAAAGGTTCTCGATCGCCGACTTGAAGACATCGACCCGGTCCAGCTTCGTGACGAGCTTGGCTTCCGACCAGGCGAGCTTCCTCTTCTAGCCGGTGGCCCTCCTTGCCAGCCCTTCACCACGTCCGGCCGCCGCCAAGGGCTGTCCGACGCCCGAGCAACTACTCTCTTCCCGGCCTACCTCACGTGGGTCGACGCCTTCGACCCGCAGTTTCTCCTGATCGAGAACGTTGACGGCATGCTGTCAGCGGCACTCCAGCATCGCCCCTTAGTCGAGCGAGGACCGCGGTGGCCACTGGACGCACCACTGGAGGAGCGGAAGGGCTCGTTCCTCAAGTGGCTGCTCGATCAGCTCGGGCTTCGCGGCTATGCCGTCAGCTGGGGAGTCGCTGAGGCCGCCGACTACGGGGTTCCGCAGATGCGCCAACGGTCCGTCCTAATCGCGACCAAGGGCGCCGTCCCATGCTGGTTGCCTCGGCCCACCTTCGGCACGGCGAACCAGCCGTTCAAGACCCTCCGGCAGGCACTCCAAGGCGTTAACGACCTCGGACCTGTCATGCCAATCAGCGAACGGAAAAAGGCGGTCTACCGCAACATCCCCCCTGGCGGCAACTGGCGGCACCTACCCGATGCTCTCCGGCGCGAGACGATGGGGCGGGCATACCACGCAACTGGCGGCAAAAGCGGCTGGTGGCGACGGCTGTCCTGGGAGTTACCTGCACCGACAATCCTCGGGATGCCGGACCACTCGAGCACCGCCCTGATTCATCCCGACGAGCTTCGGTGTCTCTCAGTCAACGAATGTGCCGCCGTTCAGAGCTTCCCGGCAGGCACTGAGTTCGCCGGCGGCTTCCGTAGTCAGTACCAGCAGATCGGCAACGCCGTGCCTCCGCTACTCGGCAAGGCGCTGGGGGCGCAGCTCCTTCGGTTCGCCGCCGGGGAGCGGGAGGAGGAGCCACTGGTTCCGGCTTGGCGGCAGAGCTCGGCTAACCGCAGACCCGGCACGCATGGCTGGACGCTGCGGGAGGGCTACCATCTTCACGTTCCGATTCGCCCGGACCACGTGTGGGCCGCGTATGACGTGGAGACGCCTGTTGACGCAAGAGCAAAGGCCGACGATACCGCTCCAATCGGCTGACATTGTCGCTGCTGTACGAGAGCTTGCGGGCGTTCCTGCAGGCGTTGGCCCCGATGACGCTCATGTTGTCGCCGGGGTAAGAGGGTTCGCTGAGGCTTTCCACTACTGGTATGTGCGCGTGATCCGCAACGCCGTACCCGACTACAGGAACCTCATCATCAAGCGAATCAACCCGTTCATCCGGAGGATCCAGCTAGACGGGCTGACTACCTCGGAGGCTGCGCAACGGCTGGTGGAGGACTACGACAGCCGGAACTACGTCACTGCTGGTGGTTGGGCGCTGGAAGCTTTGGCCAGCGACGGAAGCCCTGATGCCCAAAAATCGGCTGCGGAGGGTATTGACCTCCAAAGGTTCGATCCTCTTACCGGGGACCACCACCTATATGTCCTCAAAAGCGGGATGGTAACACGAAACAGCGACATCGTGAAGGCGCTTAAGCGGAACTCACGGCAAGCCGAGAAGCTGCTGCGGCAAGGACGAAGCACGGGGGCGGTACACGCTAACTGGGCAGTACTGGCTGGCAAAACCTCTAGCACCTACGAAGACGGGGTGAAACGACCGTCTTCTGCGGAGTTTTGGGGTGAGATTTTCCGCCTGGACGAGGTCCAGGCGGTTGACCTGGCTCTGGCGATGGCTGCGGTGGCGGGCCAAATGATCAAGAACGATGCCACAGGACACCTACTAGCCCTTCAGTTACTAGTCCGTGACTACATCGCTGACCGGAGTGAAGATCACGTTGTCGACTGGGAGTTCCTAGCCCGGCTCACCCTGCAAACGCCGGAAAACTGGCGCGCTGAAGACAAAGCGCGCCACGTCCGTGCGCTCGCACAACTGACACGGACCGGCTATGTGATTGCGCCGAAGATCCCTAAGGCGAGAGGGTAGATGTTCAAGAGCTACGCCTGCTTGTAAAGCGGATCTCCTCGTCGGGCAGTCGTAGACCGTCCAGCCTGCCCGGACGGGGACAAGGTGGAGCGCCTCACCAGCCGAACGACCTTGTCCCCGTCCGGGCAGGCTGGTAGCCCTTGTGGTGCCCGGCGAGGTGATCTGCGGCGGCATCTCTGAGGAGGGTCGGGGTTCGGGGCGGAGCCCCGAGGTCTTCTGATCGTGTCGTCCCTGACCCTGGCCGGCCGGCTCGGCCGATGCCGGCCGGAGGCCGCCAGCAGGCCGGAGCCGGGCCGGCGCGGCCCGCTTGGCGGGCCGCCTTGATCCTAAAGAGAGCATTTCGGCAATGAGGTTTGATCACAGGGTGCAACGACCCTCGCCGCCCGCCCTCGGCTGCGGGATCGGCGCCTCGCTTACAAGCACTGTGCGACGCGTCCGTGCTTGTCCGGAGACCGGCTGCGCGCTCGGAGCTTGGTCCCGGCCTGCACTCGTCAGCGTGCTGGCTTCCGGCGCGGTTGCTGCCGGCGTTACTGTCGACAGTCATCTCGCGGGCGGCCCGGGCTTGACCCTCGTCAAGGCGAGCCGGATGCAGGCTGTCATCCCATCCCAATCGGTGCTTGGCTAAGGCGAGGCCGTCCCCGAGCCGAACCTTTCGGTGACGCGGTCAGCATTGGTCGCCCGACTGCTTGCTGCCTCGGCTTGATCGAGACGGCTAGGCTTATCGCGGTCCATACGTAATCCATTGGAGGCTGCTGCCATGCCGTACCCCTCGCAGGAAGAGGTCCTGCGCGGCGACCCACTCCATGACTGGATCGATGAGCACTTCCTACGCGCTGACCCATTTGCCTTCGACCAAATTGGTTTTCGCTCGTCAGTTAAGATTATTTCAAGCAGCCTCGACATCGACCCCAACGGCATATTCTGCACAGGCTCGGGCGCCATGGGATTTTCGATTAATCCCCACAAAGTGGAGAACAATGCCCTAAAACGTTTTAATGATGGGTCAGATCTCGATATCGCGCTGATTTCCGAAGTTCATTTCGAGGCCGCCTGGCGAGATCTGCGCAAAGCAGCGCAGCCATCAACTCAGCCCATGGACGAACTCGTGCGCGATCACATCAATTGGCAAAAGAAAAGATTTTTTGATGGCGCGGTCATGGCGAATAAGCTGCTTCCGGCACTCTCCTTCGGCGCAGATTGGGTGGCTGCCTCCGTGCGTATCTCCGAACACATCTGCAGATTGCTTGACCGGGAGATCGATGTCGAGTTTTGGATATATCGCGATTACTGGAGCCTAAGAAACTATATTGCCGACGGGGTAACGAAGTGCAGGAAGCTGGTGGCATAAGATGACAATAACTAGTCTTGAATTCGCTGAACAGGTCGCCTCCGCACCCTCCAATATTACAGTTAACTCGTTTCATAAGACGTTCAGCAACGGAGACCTTGTCCTTCGGCCCCCGTTTCAGAGGAATTTGGTCTGGAACCTAGAGCAACAGAGTTTCCTTGTGGACTCAATCCTTCGCGGGCTGCCAGTCCCCGAGATCTACATCCAAAGAGAAACTTCGGCGGATGGCGACGAGAAGACGGTAATCGTCGACGGCCAGCAGCGACTGACTACCTGCATCCGATTCCTCGATGATGAGCTGCGACTCACGAACGACGACGATCTTGACTCGCGATGGCGGGGCCGCAAGTTCGGCGAACTGACGGATGATCTGAAAAGGCGTTTCCGGAGCTTCGAGCTCATTGTAAGAAAGCTGCCAAGCCTTGAGGAGTCCGTACTTCGCGAAGTGTTCCGGCGGCTAAATAAGACTGTGGAGCCCCTAGAAGCGCAAGAGTTGCGACATGCAGCCTTCACGGGACCTTTTGTTCAACTTGTTGAAGCCGCCGCGGCACAGAACGTACTTACAGAGGTAGGCGTATTTTCTGCGAAAGACTACTTACGACGACGCAACGATGAATTCATCGCCGAGGTCGCCTACGCGGTTACGTCTCGAGCCTATCCAAACAAGAAGGATGGGCTGGATGAACTCTTCCTTACCTTTGAGAAACAAGGTACGCCGCAAGGAACACTGGAAGAATTGGAGCGACGCTTCGGTCGCGTTTTCCTGGAACTGAGCAGCGTGGCTGGACCGCTGCGACGGACGCGCTTCCGCAATAAGTCCGACTTCTATTCCCTATTTGTCTTGCTCGCAAAGCAGGCCGAATTGCTGCCCTTGAACAATTCCGCCCACGGCGCCCTCATTGTTGCTCTAAAGAAGTTCTCCGACTTGGTCAATGACATCAAGCGAGAGGAAGCGGAAGGACGGTCGATCGATCCGTTAGTGTCGGATGAGCTTGGGACGGAGGCGGTCCGGTATCTACGGGCGGTGGAACGTGCCGCCAGTGACCGGCTTAATCGAGTACGACGTGAGGAAGCGTTGCGGTTCGCGCTGGCACCGGTCCTGGCCGTGGGGCATCCGACACCTCTCTCGTCTGCAGACGCGGCATGGCGTTCCGCGTCTCCCGTCGACGAGCAAGAGGATCCCTCAGATCCAAATGAAAAGGTGCATGTCCAGGAGATGCTGCTTCGCGACGCCACCTCGAGCTGACGTCCTCCCGTGTGCCGTCGACCCGCCCTCTGGCGGGCCACCGCCCGGCCCGCCACGCTCGGCCCCCACGTCGAGCGGACCTCACGCAGGCCGGACGCTTGCGTTGGGCGGTGGTTTGCTCGGCTTGCTCGAGTCGATGGCAGGCGGGATGGCTACCGCACCCTTCCACAGACTGGGACCCGCCGACGAATGCTCCGGTGATCCTTGAGCCGGAGCGCGCCCCGCCCGAAGCGCAGTAGCCGCAACCCCGCGACCGCCACCAGCCCGCGTGCCCTCCCTGGCGCCGCGCGGGCTTATGGCCACGCGGCCCCCGGCCGGTTGCCGGCATCACCCACTAATCGCTGCCCCTGTCGTTCTGCGGCGGCCTTGGGCTTCCGCCTCCACGCCAGTTGCCGGGCGTGTTGCTTAGGCGGAGTCGGAGCAACAGCGGCAGCGGATGGCGTGCCCCAGGCGGCGGCACATGCGCCCATGGAGAGGCGCCTTGAAGACGTACAGAAACTCGGCGCAGTCAGTGCTGGACAGTGCTAACCGCACGCTATGTGGAGTCGTTCGACCGCGACAAAGATCTGCTGTTCAGGGCCAGGCCGGCTCGGTCGCCACTCAGCAAATAGGGGTCGGACGGCATCGACCAGCCCGGAGAGTTCCTGGTCAGTTGCCGGCTCGGGCAGTGCGTCAAGCGCCGCCACTGCGACCACGGTCGCCTCATACCGGTGAGCGTTCGTCGGTATGTCTTGCCAGCCAGGCGAGCTGTGCCACTCTTGCACACGCTTGCGCACCTCGTGTGCGGCGGCTCGGATGACGGCTGCTCGTTGGCGAGGTGTGAGTTCGGTGCGGGCGTAAGGGCGGTCAGCGGGATCCTGCGGCGGCGTGTCGGCGTCGCGCATGGGGGCGATCGTACCGGTGCCATGATCGGAAGTGCTCGCCCGAGTGCTGAGCGAAGATGACGATCAGCCGGCGGCGTCGTTCCACTCCGAGGCAAGGACCGAGTAGAGCTGGGAGTCGCGCCAGGCGCCATTGGTGAAGACGTGGTCGCGTAGCCGGCCTTCGTACTGCATCCCGAGCCGCTTTGCGACAGCGATGGAGGAAGCGTTGTCGGGGCCGATAGCTGCGGTGATGCGGTGAAGCTTCAGCTCTCGAAAGCCGAAGTCGATGATGGTTCGGGCTGCGTCGGTGGCGCAGCCGTGGCCCCAGTGTTCCGCACCGATGGCGTAGCCGAGCTTAGCGGCCTGGTGTCCGGTGAGTCCGAGGCGGGCGAAGCCGATCATCCGGTTTGAGCGCTGCGGCTGCCGCCAGCTCTCGGCTCGGTCTCGACGATCCGTTGCCCCCGCTGCTTGGAGTGGGTGAAGCCGCGCCGGTTCGACCTGCGCCGCATGTCCTGCCGGTCCTGCGTCTCGACGCTGGGCCGTGGCCGTCGTGGTCAGGGCGGTGACCTGTGCCTCTGATCAACATCATTCCGGGGGACAAGATCCCCGTCGCGCCGATGAACGTGCGTCTTCCCGCATGGCGGGTTCCGGGCTGGCTGCTGGTCTTCTGGTGGCTGGGCCGGGGTCTGATCCGCTTCACCGTGCTGGCGGCCCGCTACTGGTGGATCACCGCGCCAGCGGGCCTCGCGCTGTGGCTGCGGGTCGAGTTCGGCGGCCTCGTCCTGGCCGGCGCGCTCGCGACGATTGCCATCGGCTGCGTGGTCTGGTGGCGGTGGCACCCGTCGTCGTGGCTGCGATTCGGCTGGTATCCGCTCGTTGCCCGAGTCCGCGCCCTGGTGGTCTACCGGCCCCGGTGGGCGTCGGTCATGGCTACCTGTGGTTTGGCGACCGTGTTCGGCGGTGACCGGTACGTGCCCCGCCTGCTGCGGGTGCGCTGCGATCGGTGGGGCGATGAGCTGACCGTGCGGATGCTGCCGGGCCAGATTCCCGACGACTGGGGCCAAGCCGCGGAACGCCTCGCCTACGCATTTCGCCTGCCCACCGGTCAGGCTCGCTCGACGGACCGGCCGGATCGAGTGGTGGTCCGCTTGATGCGCCGCGACCCGCTTGCCGGCATCGTGGCGCCGCTACCGGTAGGCGATGTTCCGTACCTGGATGGGCTGCCGCTCGGAGTCCGGGAGGACGGGCAGGCGTACCGGTTGCGGCTGACCGGTTCGCACGTGCTCATTGCGGGAGCGACCGGTGCCGGGAAGGGGTCGGTGCTGTGGTCCCTGATCCGCTCCCTGTCCGGCGGCATCCGCTCCGGTTTGGTGGAGGTGTGGGCGTTCGACCCTAAGGGTGGCATGGAGTTGGCGGCGGGGGTGCCGCTGTTCGCGCGGTTCTCCTACGACGACCCCGACGGTATGGCCGGCGTCCTCGAAGAGGCCGTGAAACGGATGCGGCTGCGGGCGGCCCGGCTGCGTGGAGTGACTCGCCAGCATGTGCCGACCGTGGAGGAGCCATTGCTGGTCCTGGTGGTCGACGAGCTGGCGGCGCTGACGGCGTACATCACCGATCGGAAGGTCCGCGACCGGATCAAGGAATCCCTCGGTCTGCTGCTGTCGCAGGGCCGCGCGGTCGGGGTGCATGTGGTGGCGGCGTTGCAGGACCCGCGTAAGGACGTGTTGCCGTTCCGGGACCTGTTCCCGACCCGGATCGGGCTGCGGCTGACCGAGCCGGAGCAGGTGGACATGGTCCTCGGCGACGCCGCCCGGGACCGGGGCGCGTTGTGTGACCGCATCCCCGAATCGTCGCCCGGGGTGGGGTTCGTGGTCCTCGACGGCGTCCGCGAACCCGTCCGCGTGCGCTTCGCCTACCTCACCGATGACGACATCCGCGCACTGGGCCGCGACTACCGCCGGCTCTGCGACACCGACGACGAACAGGAGGTCACCCGGTGAAGACGACCACCGAACGGGTGGAGGGCGTGGTCCTGGTGCTCATCGTCCTGACCGTCGGCGGGCTGGCCGGCGCGGCGTCGTTCACCCACGTACACGACTGGACCATGAACAACTCCCCAACCGGTACCGGGGACTGGTTCGGCTGGGCCAACGCCGCGATATCCGAACTCCTACCCCTGGCCGCGCTCCTCACCGTCCGGCGACGCCGCCGCACCGGAGGCCCGATCAGCTACCCGATGTTCCTGCTCATCTGCGCCGTCGCACTTTCCCTGTCAGCGCAACTCGCCGTGGCCAAACCGGGCGTGTCCGGAGCGCTCCTGTCCGCCGTACCCGCGCTGGCGTTCCTCGGCCTGTCCAAACTCATCTTCTCCACCACCACACCTACGGCACCCGTCAACGAGCAGGCAGACGCGGACGGCTGGGGCGACAGCCCGCCCGGCTACAACCCGGCCAACGACGACCGGCCACCCGTCGACGACGCCGACGAGAACCAGACGGCGAATGTCGTCGACCATGACCAGACGGCGACAGTCACCGGGGTTGCCTCCGATGAGCAGTCTCGCCCGTCGGCCCTGCGCCCGGTTCCCACGATTGCGGTTCAACGGCGGCCAGGGCTGGTCCCTGTGCCAGCGGCAGCGTTCACGCCGCGAAACGGCAGCCTCTCCGGCGGGGAGCAGAACCGGTGACCCAACTCGAACTCATCCCCACCACGCCCGTCGAGCAACCCCGACCAGGATCACGCGCCGACCGCTTGCGTAAGCCCCTCGCCAAGGACGCACTCAAGCAGCTCGCCGAAGACAACGGCGTCTGCGTCCGACCCCTGGCCCTGCGGCGCACCGACACCACCACCGGCCTCACCGAGGTCGTGGAAGTGCCGTGCGGGGCGACCCTCGCCGTCAAGTGCAAGCCCTGCGCCGAACGCGGCCGGCGACTGCGCATCCAACAAATCCGCGAGGGCTGGCACCTCGCCGACGAACCCGCCGTACGCCCCGACAAGCCCGGCGAAGACGCCCTCGCCCTGGTCCGCGTCCGAGCGCACCTGGAATTCGAACGCGAAGCCGTCCAGTACCAGCCCATGACCCCCGACGAACGAGCCGCGCACCTGGCGGAGATCGACGCCGCGATAGCCGACCTGGACGAAGCCCTCGCCGAAACCAGCCTGCGCGGACACCTCACCCCCAAGGACCGCGACGAGCGACCCCGCCGCAAGCGATCCACCCGACGCCGGCAGGACTCCCCGGACCTGCCCCGGCTACCCGTCGACCCGCGCACCATCGGCCGTGCCTACTCGGGCAAGACCGGCAAGACCCACCGGCCGTCGATGCTCGTCACGCTCACCCTCGGCTCACACGGGCCGGTGCACTCTCACCTGCGGCGCGGCGCCTACATCGCTCCGTGCGAATGCGGTCAGCGGCACGGCCCGTATGACGGGGTGCTCGGCACCCCCGTCGATCCGAGTAGCTACGACTACCGGCGGGCCGCCCTGGACGCGATCCACTTCGCCCGGGTTCTGGATCGGTGGTGGCAGAACGTGCGCCGCGCCGCCGGCTGGAACGTCCAATACGCCGGAGCTGTCGAGCTGCAACGCCGCCTCGCCCCACACGCCCACTTCGCCATCCGGGGCACCCTGCCGCGCCGGCTGCTCAAGCAGATCGCGGCGGCCACGTATCACCAGGTGTGGTGGCCCCGCTTCGACGAACCCGCCTACCCGCTCGACAAGCCGCCAGTGTGGGACGTCGACCGACAGGCATACGTCGACCCGAAGACCCGCGAGTCGCTGCCCACCTGGGGTGAAGCACTCGACGCCCTGGAGGAACCCGACAGCCGGCCCGCCTACGTCGCCCGCCTCGGGCGAATCGACGCCCGAGGCATCGAGCAGGGCACCAAGGACGCCGAACGGTCCATCCGCTACGTCACCAAGTACGTCACCAAAGACCTCACCGACCAGGCGAAACCGCGCTCTGACGCGCAGAAGGCGCACTTCGATCGGCTGCACGCGGAGCTCTCGGTACTGCCGTGTTCGCCGACCTGCGCCAACTGGCTGCTCTACGGCGTTCAGCCGGACGGGGTCAAGGCCGGCTTGACCCCCGGCCGGTGCACCGGCAAGGTCCACCAACGCTCCACCCTCGGCTTCACCGGACGACGCGTCCTCGTCTCCCGTCAGTGGTCCGGCAAGACCCTCGCCGACCACCGTGCCGACAACCGCGCCTGGGTCCGGGCGATCCTCGCCGGCGGCATGGCCGACACCGAGGAGCACGACCAGGCGGCCGACGACGCGGACGGCTCGAAGCGGTACCGGTTCGAACTCGCCCGACCCGAAGACCCCGACGTGCCGCCGCTGGAACACCGCCTCCTGCGCGCGATTTCAGCCCGCATCCGCTGGCGAGCAGACCTCGACACCGCACGACTACGAACAGCCGCCGCTGTTTCGGCAACCGATCAACCCGCCGCACTCGCGGCATGAACCCCTCGGAGGAAATCTTGTCCATCGTCGTGCCGTTCGCGCCACGGCAGTCCGGCCTTCGGGCCGACGAAGCACACCCCCGCCCGGTCCGGGCGGTCTACACCGTCAAGGAGGTGGCCGCCATGTTGTCCCTGTCCGTTAGTTCGGCCTACGCCCTGGTCAGGGCTGGGCAGATCCCCGCCGAGCGCCTAGGGCGGCGCTGGGTGGTGCCGCGTAGCCGCTTCCACGCCTGGCTCGACGGCGCATCCGATGACCTCGCCGCCACCGGCACCGACGCTCCGCGCGGAGGTCGGTGAGCATGGGCTTCGTCATCAAGACTCCGGCGGGTACGTACCGGGCGAACTGGCGGGACTCGGCGAACCGTCAGAAGGCGAAGACCTTCCGCACGAAGAAGGCCGCGAACGCCTACCTCGCCGAGGTGGAGGGCGCCCTGAACAAGGGCACGTACGTCGATCCGCACGCGGGCAAGATGCGGTTCGACGAATTCGTGGCTCGGTGGCTGGCCGGACGGTCGGTGGAGGCCCGGACGACCGAGCGGACGGAGTCGATGCTGAGGGCGCATCTGCTGCCGCAGTGGGCCGAATGGCCGTTGGGGCGCATCGACTATCTGGCGGTGCAGGAGTGGGTCACCGAGCTCGGTCGGACGCTTGCACCCTCGACCACGGCGAAGCACCTCGGACTGCTCTCGATGATCATGCAGACGGCGATCCGGGCGCGGCTTCTCGCGATCAACCCCTATGAGGGGGTCCGGGTGCCCCGCAACCGGGCGGGTGAGGCTCGCGCGGGCACGATCAGCCGGGAGACGTTCGTCGGCCGGCTGCTGCCCGCCGTCCCGGCCGAACATCGGGGAATCATCTGCGCCGCCGCTGGGGCGGGGCTGCGGTGGGGTGAGTGCGCGGGTCTGCCGTGGGAGGCAGTCGACCTTGACGGCGGGCTGCTGCACGTCGCCCAGGTGGCGGTGGAGACCCACGGCGGGGTCGTGCTGCGGGCGTACCCGAAGACTCGGGCGGGAGTGCGGGCGGTGCCGATGCCGCCGTTCCTCGTCGCCGAGCTGCGCCAGCGGCGCGGCCAGACCTCACTTGACGGGCGGGCGTTGGTCTTCGCCGACCGGGACGGCGGGCCGCAGCGGCGGTCGAACTTCCGTCGGCGGATCTGGCTGCCGTCGTTGGTGCGGGCCGGGCTGCTCGGTCGGGTCACCGAATTGGCGCGGGGTCGGTGGCTGGCGGTGTGGCCGGACCGGGACGGCCGGGAGCGGCAGGCGGAGTTTCCGACGGAGGCGGCGGCGGTGGCGCACGCGGCGGCGTCTGCGGTCGGTGGGCTGCGATTCCACGATCTGCGGCACTCGTACATCACGTGGTTGGTGACGGATGGGGTGCCGGTCAACGTGGTGCGGCGGGTGGTCGGGCACGAGAAGGCGTCGACGACGCTGGACCGGTACACGCACACGCCCGAGGACTACGCCGACCGGGTCCGGCTGACCTTCGCTGACGATTCGCTGACTTTCCGCCCGTCGCCTCGACCGGCCGACCCGGTGGGCACGCCTTCACCTGGCCGGGAGCGCTCCCCAGAAAGGGACGACCCCCGTCGGGGGGAGACGGGGGTCGTCGACGGTTCGGCTCCGGGGGGGTCGAGCCGAACCACTCGGCGGTCACGGGGGGTGCAACCGCCGAGGGTCTGTCTGTTTCGGGGATGTGAAAGCTCGTCGTGCGAACAAGTCTGCCTGAGCGGGCCCGTCACGTCGAGTGTTGTCCACTCCACTCAGCGCGAAAATCTCCTCGCGGAGTGTGAGCGCGATCACGCCGAGCGGAGTTGGGGGCACCCGCCCGCAGGTCCGAGGGGTGGCCTGACCCCGGGCACCCGCCGACGATAGACCATCCGGCTAGACTTTCGCGCCGTGGGCCGAAGTGCCGCTTTCTTCGATCTGGACAAGACCGTCATCGCCAAGTCGAGCGCCCTGGCGTTTGGTCGGCCGTTCTACCGGGACGGGCTGATCACCCGGCGTGACGTGGTCAAGTCGGCGTACGCGCAGCTGATGTTCCGGCTGGGCGGCACCGACGAGCAGACCATGGCCCGAACACGGGACTACCTGGCCGCGCTCTGCAAGGGCTGGCAGGTGGAACAGGTCCGCCAGATCGTCGCGGAGACGCTCCACGAGCTGATCAACCCCTACGTGTACGCCGAGGCTGCCATCCTGATCGAGGAGCACCAGGCGGCCGGGCGGGACGTGGTCCTGGTCTCCGCGTCCGGCGAGGAGATGGTCCGGCCGATCGGCGAGCTGCTCGGGGTGACCGACGTGATCGCCACCCGGATGGCGGTGCGGGACGGCCGGTACAGCGGCGAGGTCGAGTTCTACGCGGCCGGTCCGAGCAAGGTCGAGGCGGTTGGCGAGTTGGCCGCCGCGCGCGGCTACGACCTGGCCGACTCGTACGCCTACTCCGACTCGTACAGCGATCGTCCTCTGCTGGAGTGCGTGGGTCACCCGAGCGTGGTCAACCCGGACCGGCAGCTACGCAAGCTGGCCTCGGAGAACGCCTGGCCGGTGCTGGAGTTCCGGCATCCGATCCCGCTGGGCCGCCGGCTGCGGGAGCGGCCGGCCGTTCCGGTGGCCGCGGCAGCCCTGGGGGTCGGTGTGGGCGTCGCCATCGGCATCGCCTGGTACGGGCGGCACCGTCGCACCCGCGCCGCCGCCACCGCCTGACAGTCGCCACATCGGCGGCGGTTCACCCGCTCGCCAGCGGTCGCGCTCACGCTGCGGGCCGCGCTGCGGTCGAGGTCAGGCTGCGGCGAGGATCTCGTCGCCGATCGTGGTGAGCTGGTCGGCGCCGACCTCGACGGCCGCCATGTAGTGCCGCAGCCAGGAGCGCAGCCCGTCCGGGGTGCCGGTGGCGAACGCGCCGGCCGATCCCACGTACTCGGGCTCCCGTTCCCGGTGACCGACGTCGACGCCGAGCAGGCCGCGCGGGTCGAGGCCGCTGGCGAGCAGCACCAGCCGGGCGGCGCCGCGCGCCACCACGCCTGACGGCCCGGCGAACGGACGTAGGTTCAACAGCTCTCCGTGTACGACAGCGGCGAGCACAAGCGGGGAGACCTTCGTGCCGCCGGCAACCAGACCGGCGAGCCCGTCGAGGCGGGCGGCGACCACCGGGTCGGCCACCGGTCGGCCCAACTCGGCTTCCGTCACGATGTCGCGGGCGGCGAGGACATGCAGCCGGGCGAGTGCCTGCCGGGGTGCCTTCGGCCAGAGTTCGCTCAGGCCGGGCAGCGCCCCGGCGACCCGCAGCGCGCCCTGGAGCACCGGGTCGGTGACGGTGCCGGCCCGGACCTCCTCGCGCTCATGGACGGCGCCCTCGAGCGCGGCGCTGGCCACCGCCGACCGGAGGCTGACCTCGGCCGCGACCTGACCACCGTTGCGGCGCAGCGCGCGGTGCCCGAGAGCCTGGTCGAAGCGCTCACGGGCCCGGTCGACGGCGGCGGCGACGTCGGCGAGCGCGAGCAGCGGGGCGAGCGGGTCGGTGGTCACCCCGCCACGCTAGCGACCCGACCCGACCCGGCGGGCCGCACCCGCCCCCAACGCGACCCGACCCACGCCGGGCGGCCCCACCCAGCCCACAACGCGACCCGACCCACTTCGGCCGGCCCCATCCGCCGCAACACGACCCACCCCGGCCGGCCGACCCACCCGCCGCAACACGACCCGACCCACCCGGCCGGCCGGCCCTGACCGCCCCGGCGACTGGCCGCCGGACTGCGCCCCTCGGCCTTGGCCCGCCCTTTCGGTCCGCCGCCGGGCAAGGTCAACACGACATCGGTGAAATGGCGGGGTCCGACCGGTCGGGATACCCCGATTCCGCCGAACCTGTGTCGATCAAGCCTCGCCGACCGCTCAGGCCGGGCCGGCCGGACGGATGCCGCGAGGCCGGACGCGTGTCGATCAAGCCCTGGGCCGCCTGGGCGAGACCGGACGACGCCCCGGGCCAGACGGGAGCGACGCCGGGTCGGGCATCCCGCGCGACCCGGCGCCGTGTCGATCAAGGCCCGCGTACCGGGCGGGGCGGGTGGGCCGTCGGGCGCGCGGCGGGGGCCGCTCGGCGCGACGGGGTGGGCAGCGGTCGCCGGCCGGGGACCCCGCGACTACCCTCAGGCCCAGCGAGACGCAGGTCACCCCGAGGACGAGGAGTCACGGCATGAGCGAGGCATTGGCCAATCTGCTGAACGAGACGCGCCAGTTCCCCCCGCCGGCCGAACTCGCCGCGCACGCAAACGTCACAGTCGACTCGTACGCCGAGGCTCAGGCCGACCGGCTCGCCTTCTGGGCGAAGCAGGCCGACCGGCTGGCCTGGTCGAAGAAGTGGGACGAGGTGCTCGACTGGTCGAACCCGCCGTTCGCGAAGTGGTTCGTCGGTGGGCAGCTCAACGTGGCGTACAACTGTCTGGACCGGCACGTCGAGGCGGGCCGGGGCGACAAGGTCGCGATCCACTGGGAGGGCGAGCCGGGCGACACACGGACCCTCACGTACGCCGATCTGCACGAGCTGACCTGCCGGGCGGCGAACGCGCTCACCGACCTGGGCGTCACGGCGGGTGACCGGGTGGCGATCTACCTGCCGATGATCCCGGAGGCGGCGGTCGCGATGCTTGCCTGCGCCCGGATCGGCGCGGCGCACAGTGTCGTCTTCGGCGGCTTCTCCGCCGACTCGTTGAGCAACCGCATCCAGGACGCCAGCGCCAAGGTGGTGATCACCGCGGACGGTGGTTACCGGCGGGGCAAGCCGTCGGCGCTGAAGCCCACGGTGGACGAGGCGGTCGCGAACAGCCCGTCCGTGGAGCACGTGCTTGTGGTTCGACGCACCGGCGAGGACGTCGCGTGGTCGGAGAAGGACCACTGGTGGCACGAGACGGTGGAGACGGCGTCGGCCGAGCACACGGCGCAGCCGTTCGACGCCGAGCACCCGCTGTTCATCCTCTACACGAGTGGCACCACGGCTCGCCCGAAGGGCATCCTGCACACCACAGGCGGTTACCTCACGCAGGCGTCGTACACCACGCACGCGGTGTTCGACCTGAAGCCGGAGACGGACGTCTACTGGTGCACCGCCGACATCGGCTGGGTGACGGGCCACTCCTACATCGTCTACGGCCCGCTCTCCAACGGCGCCACGCAGGTCATGTACGAGGGAACCCCGGACACCCCGCACAAGGGCCGCTTCTGGGAGATCGTCGACCGCTACGGCGTGACCATCCTCTACACCGCGCCCACCCTGATCCGGACGATGATGAAGTGGGGCGAGGACATCCCCGCCGGCTTCGACCTGTCGTCGCTGCGGCTGCTGGGAAGCGTCGGCGAGCCGATCAACCCCGAGGCGTGGATGTGGTACAGGCAGCACGTCGGCGGCGGTGAGCTGCCCATCGTGGACACCTGGTGGCAGACCGAGACGGGCGCCATCATGATCTCCCCGCTGCCGGGGGTGACTGCGGCGAAGCCGGGTTCGGCGATGGCCCCGCTGCCGGGCATCGTCGCCGACGTGGTGGACGACCAGGGCCAGTCGGTGCCGAACGGCGGTGGCGGCTACCTGGTGCTGCGCGAGCCGTGGCCGTCGATGTTGCGCACCATCTGGGGTGACGACGACCGGTTCATCGAGACGTACTGGTCGCGGTTCGAGGGCATGTACTTCGCGGGTGACGGGGCGAAGAAGGACGACGACGGGCACATCTGGCTGCTCGGCCGGGTCGACGACGTGATGCTGGTGTCCGGGCACAACATCTCCACGACCGAGGTCGAGTCGGCGCTGGTGTCGCACCCGTCGGTGGCCGAGGCGGCGGTGGTGGGGGCGACCGACCCGACCACAGGTCAGGCGATCGTGGCGTTCGCCATCCCGCGCGGCAGCACGGACATCGCCGGTGAGGCAGGTGAGCAGCTCATCGCCGACCTGCGCAACCACGTGGCGAAGACGCTCGGCCCGATCGCCAAGCCGCGCCAGATCATGCTGGTGCCGGAGCTGCCGAAGACCCGCTCGGGCAAGATCATGCGGCGGTTGCTGCGGGACGTGGCCGAGAACCGGTCGCTCGGCGACGTCACCACGTTGCAGGACTCCTCGGTGATGGAGCTGATCTCCTCCGGGATGAGCGGCGCCAAGTCCGACGAGGACTGACGACAGGCGTACACAAGCAATGGGTGACGGTCCGTCCGGACCGTCACCCATCGTCGTCTTTTGTGGAGGTACGACCACAGACCGCGACCGCCGCAGGTGGTTGGACGAATAACGCCTCCATCACGTTCCCGCCGTTCGACGTGTTTCTCATTTAGTTTCACGAGGTCGGCTGACCTCGATGCGTCTCCGCGCGCCCGGAGCCGGCCGGCATCCTCCGCCCATGCCCGAGAAACGGAGCGGCATGAACAGAAACTCCCATCCGGGGTCGCGTCGACGACTACTCGTCGCGCTGCCCGTCATCGCCCTCGCGGCCACCTCACTGACCGTGAGTGGAAGTGCGGCGGCGCAGCCGTCCACCACCCCTCGGGCGGTGATCGGGGCCGACGAGTACTACATCAACTACGCCGAGCCCGAGGTGCAGACGGACACCACCGGCCGTGAGGTCAAGGGCAAGGGTGGCGTCTACACCCCCGCCGTCGACTCCGCGCGGGCGTTCGACCAGAAGCACGCCCGGGGCAACCCGGTGACCGCGCGCCAGCTCGCGCAGATCGAAGCCAAGTCGATCAAGACGGGCAAGAGCCCGCGGCAGATCAAGCAGTCGCCCACCACGCAGACGGCGAAGCTGCTGACGCTGCTCGTCGAGTTCAACGACAAGGCGAACGACGACTTCACGGGCGTGATGGTCCCGAAGACGGTGTTCGAGGACCGGACCTGTGTTCCCGGCACCGTGCAGAACGGGCCGAAGCACAACACCATCCCGAACCCGGCGAAGCTTCCGCACGAGGACAACAACTCGATGTGGGTGCCGGACTTCTCGCCGTCGCACTACAACAAGATGCTGTACAGCAAGAAGGGCATCACCGAGCGGGTCCGCAAGGACCTGAAGGGCCCGGACGGCAAGAAGGGCGTCGACCTCTCCGGTCGCACGATGCACAACATGTACCTGGAGATGTCCAAGAACGCGTACACGGTCGACGGGCAGGCCAGCCCGTGGATCAGCGTCCCGCACTCCGAGGGCTGGTACGCGGCCAACCGCTGCACCAAGGACGAGAACGGCAACTGGGTTCCCGGCCGGGAGCAGTCGATGAACGGCCACCCGGACAACCCGGCTGGCGCGGGCCGACTGGCGACCGACGCGATCGACGCGCTCGCCGCCAAGGACCCCAGCTTCCCGTGGGCCGACTACGACAAGGAGGACCAGGCCGACCGCGACGGTGACGGCAACCTCTTCGAGCCGGACGGCGTGATCGACCACCTCGTGCTTGTGCACGCCGGGCAGGGCAAGTCGCGCGGCGGCGGCGACCAGGGCGTGTACGCCGTCTGGGCGCACTCCTCCACTGTCGCCGGTGGCTACAGCATCCCGGGCACGAACCTGAAGGTGTCGAACTACATCGTGCAGCCCGAGGACGCCGGTGTCGGCGTCTTCGCCCACGAGTTCGGTCACGACCTGGGTCTGCCGGACCTCTACGACACCTCGGGCAACGCCGACTCGGACATCGACTTCTGGGACCTGATGGCCTCGGGCTCGCACTCGGGTGAGGTCTTCCAGGCGCTGCCGACGCACATGGGCATCTGGGACAAGTGGGTGCTCGGCTGGGCCGACCCGCTGACCATCCGCCCGGGCTCGAACCCGCGTGAGGTGAAGCTCGGGCAGACCTCGCGGACGCCCATCGACTCCGAGGACGGCATCAAGATCGACCTGCCGGACAAGGTGACGACGCTTGCCACGCCGCACAGCGGCACGAAGATGTGGCACAGCAACAACGACCAGGAGTGGGCGGACGTCAAGCTCAGCCGCTCGGTCGAGGTGCCAAACGCGGCGGACGCCAAGTTCTGGATGTGGAACAACTACATCATCGAGGAGGACTGGGACTACGGCTTCGTCGAGCTCTCCACGGACGGCGGGACGACCTGGAACGAGCAGAAGGTGTACGCCGAGGGCGGCGCCGTGGTCACCACGCCCGACGACTACCAGGACCCGAACGGCCGGATGAACGACTTCGGCGGCAAGAAGTACGGCCTGACCGGCAGCACCGACGGCTGGCGTCACGACTACGTCGACCTGTCGGCGTACGCGGGCACGACAGTGCAGCTGCGGCTGCGCCAGGCCACCGACGAGGCGTTCGAGGAGCGCAACTGGTTCGCCGACGACTTCTCGGTCACCGGCGGCGGCGCCACCACCTGGAGTGACGACGTGGAGGGCGGCGCCAACGGCTGGACGGCCACCGGCGGCACCTTCGTCGACACCACCGGCGGGGGCTGGAAGGTCTCCAGCGGCACCGAGACCCACGCGCAGTACTACCTGGCCGAGTGGCGCAACTTCGACGGCTTCGACAAGGGCCTGAAGTACGCCTACGACACCATCTACTCCCACGAGGCGTGGAAGGTCGACCGGATTTCCTACAACGCCCCGGGCATGCTGGTGTGGTACCGGGACAGCGCGCTCGGCGACGTCAACCACGTCACCGGGCAGATGACGGCGCTGCCCAGCTACGGCGCGAAGGGCGGACTGCTCATCGTGGACTCGCACTTCGACCCGTACCGGCGCACCGGCACGGCTGCGGAGAAGGACCCGTCGGTGACGGACAACCTGCCCAGCCGTCCGCAGTCGGCCAACGCGGCGTTCACCCTCCAGAAGACGTACCCCTTCACGGAGTGCCTGGAGGCCGCGGACGAGCCGTACAGCGCGTACTGCACGAAGTTCAAGGCGCAGGCGCCGGTGAAGACCTTCACCGACGCCAAGGGCTGGTACCCGGGCATCGAGATGCGTGACGGGGCTCCGTACGCGCGGGACAACGACGCCTCAGTGGTGGTGCCGTCGCGTGGCAACGCGCCGTACACCACTCGGGTCACCAACCCGGACGGCAGCCCGGCGCCGGAGTTCTACGGCACGACGCTTGGCGGCGGCGCGATCGTGCTCGGCACCGGCAACCCGGGCGACGCGGGCGTGCAGAACGGCGTCTCGCTGACGATCAGGAAGACCGCGCGGGACAACACGTCCGCCACGATCTTCGTCACCCCGGCGAAGAAGTAACGGTTTTACTGATCAAGAACTGATGGTGGGGCCGGTGGCGGGAACGCCGCCGGCCCCACTGTCGTACGACCGATCTTATTGATCGAAATATGTCGCTGTTTACACTCACGCCCAGAGCAGCCTGGTTCGTGCGCTGATGAAGCGCAGGGGTGTGACGGTGGAAAGCATTCCCAACAAAATCTTGCAACAAATCGACGCGCACATCTTCCCACCCGTCCCAGCAGTGTCTATGTTCACCATTGGTCCCACTAGTGGGATCGATCTATCGCCGGCCCTCACCCCCGCTGGGCCGGTTCCCTCACACCGGAGGTACCACGTGCGCAAAGTCGCAGTGGGTCTGCTCGGGCTTTCGCTGACGGCGACGGGGCTGGCGTTCGGACCGTCCGCCAGTGCCGCACCGCAGCCGAAGTTGCCGACGGCCGCTCCGTCGGTCGCCGAGCCCGCCCTTGCCGACCACGACCTGCCGAACCCGCTGGAGGAGAAGCGGCGAGCGCTGCGCCAGGAGGGCCTCAACGAGGTCCTCAAGGGCAAGGCCAAGGCAGAGAAGATCAACGGCAGCACCGTCGTCAAGGTCGGTAAGACCCAGGCCGACGGGGCCGCCGCCCGCACCACCGGAGCGGGTACGGCCCAGACGGAAGACCAGTACGTCGAGCTCTCCCGTCAGCGGACCGACAAGATCTTCGTGATCCTCGCCGAGTTCGGCAACGAGCGGCACCCGGACTTCCCGGACAAGAACACCAGCCCCGACACCGCGGGGCCGACCACGTTCGACGGGCCGCTGCACAACCAGATCCCGGCGCCCAACCGGGCGGTGGACAACTCCACCGTCTGGCAGCCGGACTACAACGCCGACCACTACCGGCAGCTCTACTTCGGCACCAACCCCGGTGACGAGTCGCTGAAGCAGTACTACGAGGCCCAGTCCTCGGGTCGCTACAGCGTCGAGGGTGAAGTCACCGACTGGGTCAAGGTCAAGTACAACGAGGCCCGCTACGGCCGGTCCGACGACCCGATCGCCGACGACGACGTCACGAACCCGGCCAACGACCCGGCGGTCTGCGACAGCAACGTCTGCGACAACACCTGGAACCTCGTCCGCGACGCCGCCAACCAGTGGGTCCTCGACCAGAAGGCCGCCGGTCGCACCGACGCGCAGATCGCCGCCGACGTCAAGTCGATGGACCAGTACGACCGTTACGACTACGACGGCGACGGCGACTTCAACGAGCCCGACGGCTACATCGACCACTTCCAGATCGTCCACTCCGGCGGCGACCAGGCCGACGGTGACCCGCACCAGGGTGAGGACGCCATCTGGAGCCACCGCTGGTACGCGTTCGCGTCCGACCAGGGCAGCACCGGCCCGTCGACGTTCCCCGGTGGTGGAACGGAGATCGGGGACACCGGCGTCTGGATCGGTGACTACACGATCCAGCCGGAGAACGGTGGCCGGAGCGTCTTCTACCACGAGTACGGCCACGACCTCGGTCTGCCGGACGACTACAACGTGGTCAATGGTGGGGACAACAACAACGAGCACTGGACCCTGATGGCCCAGAGCCGGCTCGGTGCCAACAACGACGGCGGCATCGGCGAGCGCGGTGGCGACCTCGGCGCGTGGAACAAGTACCAGCTCGGCTGGCTCGACTACGACACGATCGGGCTGAACGAGAAGCGCACCGTGAAGCTCGGCCCGCAGGAGTACAACTCGCCGGAGGCGCAGGGCGCCGTGGTCGTGCTCCCGGACCGCGACTACACCTTCTCGAACGGCGCGCCGTTCGAGGGCAGCAAGCAGTTCTTCACCGGTAACGAGGACGACCTCAACAGCACGATGACCCGGACCCTGGACCTCACCGGGAAGTCGTCGGCAGCCCTGACCATGAAGGGCCGCTACAACATCGAGACCGGGTTCGACTACCTGTTCTTCGAGGCGTCGGCCGACGGTGGCAAGACCTGGGCGACCCTGCCCGGCACCGTCAACGGCAAGCCGTTGAAGGAGATCTCCCCCGGGCGTTTCGCCCTGGACGGCTCCAGCGCCGGCAAGTGGGTCGACGTCAACATCCCGATGAACTCCGCGGCGGGCAAGGTCGTGCAGTTCCGGCTGCGCTACCAGACCGACGGCGGCGTGTCCCGAGGCGGCTTCTACGGTGACGCGATCACCGTGACCGCCGACGGTCAGACCGTGTTCACCGACGGCGCCGAGACGGGCGCCAACGGCTGGACCTTCGCCGGGAAGTTCGAGATCGCCGGGGCCACCTACACCAAGGCGTTCGACAACTACTACATCGTCGGCACCCGGTCGTACACCTCGTACGACAAGTACCTCAAGACCGGCCCGTACTTCTTCGGCTACGCGAACACCCGCCCGGACTACGTGGACCACTACGCGTACCAGGAGGGTCTGCTGATCTCCTACCACAACACCCGTTGGGCGGACAACGACACGTTCGAGCACCCGGGTGAGGGTCGGAACCTGATCATCGACGCGCACCCGCGGCCGCTCTACAACCTGACCGGCGCCCCCTGGCGGGCCCGCGTCCAGGTCTACGACGCGCCGTTCAGCCTGAAGAAGGCCGACTCGTTCACGCTGCACGTCGACAGCCAGCCGAACTACATCCGCGGTCAGGCTGCGCAGCCCCTGTTCGACGACACCCAGCAGTACTGGTACCCGGAGCTGCCGAACCACGGCGTCAAGCTCCCGGCGACCGGCCGGAAGATCAAGGTTCTGTCGCAGGACGGCATCTACACAAACGTCCGCTTCTTCTGATCCTCGGATCAGGCGACACCCCGCACCACGGCGATGCCCGGGCAGGTCACCTGCCCGGGCATCGCCCGTTCCGGGAACCCCGACGCAGCCCAGCGCGTCCGATCACCCGTGCAACCGCGAACCCGCACCACCCTGACCGGTGCCGGTCTGGCCGTTCTGCTGGCGCTCACCGGCTGCGCCGGAACGAGGAACGAAGGAGACGCTGTGTCCGCCGAGCAAACCCCCTCCGGCCGTCCCTCGCCCAGCGCACCGCCGCCCGCCGCATCGACCGGGCCCACCGATCCGACCCCGTCGTCGTCCCCCTCCGACCGTCCGGCGCGCTCACGCATCCCGCTGCCCACCCTGCGCCAGCCGACCGGCCCGCCGCGCAGACCTACCGACGCCCGCAGAGCCAATGTGCTGGCCGGACGGATCACCCGGGGTGGCGACGGTCCCTGCTACGGCCTGGTCACCGACGACGGCAGGCAGTACGCGCTGCACGGCACCGGCAAGGGCACCTTCGCCGTCGGCACGACCGTCCGGGTGACCGTCGGCCCGCCCGACCCGACCGCCGACTGCGGCCCGGGCACCCCGGTCACCATCGTCGACATCAGCCCGGTCGGCTGACCGCAACCCGGCACTGCCGCCCCACGACGGGCCGGCGAAACGGCTGCTCGCCGGCGAGGTCCTAGGCTGTCTGCCATGACCGACCAGCGCGGCGGAGTCGTCGACGAGTCCTGCGTCCTCACCGAGGGACCGTGGACGCACCGTTTCGTCGGCGCCAACGGCACCAGGTTCCACGTGGTCGAGGCCGGCACCGGGCCGATGGTGCTCTTCCTGCACGGCTTCCCCGAACACTGGTGGGCCTGGCACCAGATGCTCCCGGCGGTCGCCGACGCCGGCTTCCGCGCGGTCGCCGTGGACCTGCGCGGTTACGGCGCCAGCGACAAACCACCCCGGGGGTACGACGGCTACACCCTCGCCGCCGACATCGCCGGCCTGATCCGGGCCCTCGGTGAACGGTCGGCGACGCTTGTCGGCAGCGGCGTCGGCGGCATGGTGGCCTGGACCGTCGCGTCGTTCCACCCCGCCCTCGTCCGCCGGCTGGTGGTGCTCGGAGCGCCCCACCCACTGCGCCTGCGCGCCGCCATCTTCGCCGACCCGCGCGGGCAGTTCGCCGCCTCCACCCCCGCGCTGAAATTCCAGCTCCCCCGCTACGAGCACGTGCTCACGAGGGACGGCGGGGCCGCCGTCGAGGAGATCCTGCGCCGCTGGGCCGGGCCGCGCTGGGCGGCCAGCCCGGGCTTCGAGGCGTACGCCGAGCGGTGCCGGGAGGCGATGCGCATCCCGCAGGCCGCCTTCTGCGCGCTTGAGGGCTACCGCTGGGCCTTCCGCTCGGTGCTGCGCCTGCACGGCTACCGGTTCGTCCGCCTCATGCAGAAGCCGCTGGTCACCCCGACTCTGCAACTGCACGGCGCACAGGACGTCGCCGCCCTGCCACGGACCGCACTGGGGTCCGGCCGGTACGTCGTGGCTCCGTACGAGTGGCGCCTGCTCGACGGGGTGGGGCACTTCCCCCACCTGGAAGCCCCCGAGCTGGTGCTCGGCGAGATCCTGCGCTGGGCCAAGTCCTGAGCGGTCAGACCCGCTGCTCCCGCAGGTCCGTGACCTCGGCGGCCGGCGCCCAGCCCTGGTAGACGCCGAAGTCGAAGACCTCCAGCCGCATCGCCTCGGCCACCGGCCAGCGACCACCCGTGTACTCCACGCGCAGCCAGGCGTCGTGCTTCCCGAGCACGATGAACGGCTGCCCCTGCCACGTGCAGGTGGTCCGCACGTACGCCAGGTCCTCGATCTCGCTCGCCGGCAGCACCCGCACGTGCCGGCCCGGACGGACCTCCTCGAAGCCCTCACCCGGCTCCGGCTGGTAGAGCCGGATGTCGTCGCCGTCCGGGCTCGCCTGGTACTCCCGGCCCTGCCAACGCGCCACGTAGCCGTCGCGCATCACGCCTCCCCGACCCGTCGCCAGACCACCGCGTCGGTGTCGAGCACCGCGACCACCCGCTCGGTGCCGTCCCCGCCGATGCGCCAGAGCTGCGCGCCGTGCGGGAGGCGGGCGCTGTCCACCTTGAACTCCGCCACCACGTCACTGCTCTCACCCGGGGCGAAGCCGTTGCCCCGAAACGGCGCGCGCTCGATGACCCAGCCCTCCATGGCCCGCATCGCCGGCTCGTTCTGGCCGCCGTACGGGATCCGGTAGAGGCTGGGGCGGTGCGCCGGCCAGCGCAGCACGTAGATCTCCTCAGCGTCCCGCACGAACGGCGAACCTGGGTAGCTGAGACCCAGCGCGTCGTGCAGCTCGGCCGGCGTGGTCAGGTGTGCCAACTCGCCGGCCCGGTGCACGAAACCGGAGACGCGGTCGTATCCCCGCTCCAGGTAGTACGCGAGCTGACTTGGCGCTATCGCCTTCTGCATCACTGTCGGTCGGGCCGGATCGACCGCCGCCGGGGCGTACCGGGTGCGGGCCGCGGGTTCCACCTCGACCGCCGGCTCCTGCGGGTCGACCTCCAGGTCGTCGCCGAGCCCCACCTCGGCGGCCCAGTTCGCCAACGCGACGATCTGGTCACCCGGCAGCTTCGCGCCGACAGGCGTGCCCGGGTTGACGGCGAACGACCAGTCCTCGTCGGGCCAGCGCCGGATCAGCTGGGCGAACTTCACCCGGACCGTGTCGACGTCACCCTCGACGTGGTCGGCTTGGCGTTCCGGTGACGTGTAGACCACCACGTACGTCTCGCCGTCGAGCTGCGCGGTGCGCCAGACGAAGCCCGGATCGCCGGGACGGCTGCCGCGCACCGAATCCGCCGAAGCGGGGAGCAGGACCCGGGCCAGCAGGAGGGTGGACAGGAACGTGTCCGTACTGCCGGCGCCAGCGGCGCCGAGCAGGTCCTCCTCGACCGTGTTGGCCGGCTCGAACTGCACCGGGGCTGGCTCGTCGACAAGTGCGGGCCTGCCGTCCGCTGCCGCGCGTCCACCTGTGACGCCGGTGTCGGGGAGATCCGCCTCGGATTCCCGGTCAGCCTCGCTCACGCCGCGACCGATGTCGGTGCGCAGCGGGTCACCACCGCCCGGACCGCCCTCCGCCGGGCCGAACAGTCCCGCGGCGGTGCCCGCCGACTCGCGCAGGCCCCCGCCGGTGTCCGTGTCGTCGCGCAGGCCCGCGCCGACGTCCACCGGTTCGAACAGGCCGGCGCCGGACGACGCGGGGTGGAGCGACGTGGGCGTGGCGAACAGATCCGGGCTCGGAACGGAGGGCTCGGAGACCGAGGGCCCGGGCGTCGACGGTTCAAGCGTCGAAGGGCCGCGAACAGTGGCGTCGGGCTCGGCCGGGCCGAACGTCGGCGGGGCGGCAGCCGGACCGAACGCCGGCGGGGCGACTGTGGCCGGGCCGAACGTCGGCGGGGCGGCAGCAGCCGGGCCGAACGTCGGCGGGGCGGCAGCAGCCGGGCCGAACGTCGGCGGGGCGACTGTGGTCGGGCCGGGTCGCCGTGGCGCGTCGAACGGAGGGCCGGCCTCGCTCGGGTCGAGGAGATCCCGGGACTCGATGATGGTGCCCTCGATGACGATGGGCGTGAAGCCGCGACGCGGGGCGGGTGGGCCGGAGACCGGTTCCGCGACCGACGGCGGCAACTCCTCCACCGGCTCGAAGCGCCGCCGGTCACCGAGCCGGCCACGCGGGATCGCCTGGGTCTCGTCCGCCGAGGAAACGGGCCCTCCGGCGCGGGTCGGTGACGGCTCACCCCCGGCCGGACCGGGCACCCGGAACGCATGGGTGGGTTCCTCGGCAAGCGGGTTGGGCCGTCGCGGCGGCAGAGGCTGGGTGGCCTCGTCGTCGGTCGCGGGCGCTCGTACCACCCGGGATACGCCCAGGTCACCGGCCGGTGGCCGCAGCGATCGGGTGGCGTCCGGCGTCGGCATCGGGAAGGCCGGACCCGCACTGTCGCCGCCCGGCGCGTCCGCGGGACGGCGGCGCGGGAAGGGCTGGCTGCCCCGCCCGAATCGGGACGGCGGCACCGCGCGGTCACCCGACCGACCATCGGTGGAGACAGGGCCGGACGCGCGGCCGGTCGTGGGTTCGAAGAAGGAACGCCTACCGCCCGGGGTGCTGCCGTCACCGGCGGCCGGGCCGTCGCCGTCGCTGGCCGGGCGGCTCGCTGACGGCCGGCCTGCGCGTGGACCCGGCTGGTCCGAGCGTGGACCCGGCTGGTCGGCCGGGGAGACCTGGGTGCGGTCGGTGGAGGCCAGCGGCACGTACCGGGATGCGGCGGTGCGGCTCGCGCCCGGCACGGGACCGACGCCGGGGCGGGCCGGTCGGGGCGGAGCGGTCGGCTGCCGCTGACCGGCCGCGGGCAGGTCCTCCGAGCCGGGCCGGCGCGACAGCTCACCGGGGCCTGGCGACCGGGTCGGAATGCCCGAGGCCGGGGGCGTACCCACCGGCGGCACCGCGGTCCTCGGCGCGGGCCGTCCCGGCGGTGTCGGGTCCGCCGCGGGCGGCGGAGGCGGAGCGAACGCGGTGGTGGGTGAGGCGTCCCGGCCTGTCGTACCCACTCTCGACCGGGCCAGCGTCTCGGCCCGCTCAAGCCGAGCGCGGGCGCCCATGGCGCGGCCCGGCAGCCGGACGTCACCACGGGAGAGCTGGGACACGAACCAGGCGGGCAGGTAGCCCTCGACCGGCAACCCGGGGTTGACCGCGAGCCACCACTCGTGATTGGGCCAGCCGAGGGCGAGGTCGGTGAACGGAATGCGCCGGTTGGTGCCGGAATGCTCACCGAGGCAGGCCCGCAGCGCCGCGGCGGAGGTGAAGGCAAGCACGTGTGTCCGGCCACCTGTGGTCCAGGTGCCCCAGCCGGCGGACGCCTGACCGGGCGGCGCCGGCGTGGAGACCGGCAACAACAGATCGGTGCGGGACAGGAGACGGAAGTAGAGCTCCTGGTCGTTGGCGCGCAGCGCGTCCCGCATCGCCACCTCGGCCTCCGTGGCCGGCTCCCATTCGGTCACGGCCACCTCTCCTTCCGAGAACAGGCCACAGGTATCGCGTACAACCTACAAGGTGGTATCAAGATCACAATGGCTGGCCGGTGGCGGTCCGCCGAGGCGGCGGCGAGGCGATAACATCCCGTTCCGGAGCCGACACGATACGGAGGCTGTCGATGTCCCGGTCGATCGCCCGCCCCGTCCTGGCAGGTCTGGCGGCTGCCCTGCTTACCGCCGCCACCGGGCCGGCCGTCGCCGCCAGCGCCGAGCGCCGGGCGGCCCCGGCCTGCGCGACCCCACTGGCGCCCGTCCGACCGGTCGTGGCCACACCCTGGCCCCAGCAGCGGTACGACTCCGCGCGGCTCGCGCCGCTGACCACCGGCGCCGGGGTGACTGTCGCGGTGGTCGACTCGGGAGTCGACCGGGCGCACCCCCAGTTGACCGGACGGGTGCTGGCCGGCACCGACCTGCTCGACAGGGGTGGGGACGGCGGCCGGGACTGCGCCGGGCACGGCACCGGCGTGGCGAGCATCATCGCGGCGGCGCCCCGGCCCGGTGTCGCCTTCCACGGCTTGGCCCCGGACGCCCGGATCCTGCCGGTACGCGTGAGTGAGCAGCAGGTGGTGCAGGGCCGGGAGTCGGGGCGCACGGTAAGCGCCGACGAGTTCGCCAGCGCCATCCGCTGGGCGGTCGACCACGACGCCGACGTGGTGAACCTCTCCGTGGTGCTGTACGCCGACGACCCGGAGGTCCACTCCGCCGTGCGGTACGCCGTCGAGCGGGACGTGGTGCTTGTGGCCGCCGTGGGCAACCTGCACGACAGCGGCGACCCGCGCCCGTTCCCGGCCGCGTACGACGGGGTGCTCGGGGTGGGAGCGATCGGGGCGGACGGGGCACGGGCGGCCTTCTCCCAGACCGGCTCGTACGTCGATCTGGTCGCCCCGGGCAGCGCGGTGCTTGTCGCCGCGCCGGCACAGGGTCACCAGCAGGTCGAGGGCACCAGTTACGCGGCGCCGTTCGTGGCCGCCACCGCGGCGTTGCTGCGCGCGTACCGACCCGAGTTGACAGCCGCCGAGGTGGTGGAGCGGATCGTCGCCACGGTCGACCCGGCGCCCGGGACGGGACACGGCGGCGGGTACGGCGCCGGCGTGCTGAACCCCTATCGGGCGGTCACCGAGACCGGCGGCGGCCGATCGACAGCCCCGCGGCCGGTTGCCGCACTCGCCGACGACCGGCCGGATCCGGCGGTGCTCGCCCGCCAGGCCCGCCGCGCGACCGCCCGGGACCGTGCTCTGGTGACCGGCGGGGTGATCGGCGTGACGTCGGTGGCCGTGGTGCTGCTCGCCCTCGTGCTGCCCCGCGGCGCGCGCCGACGTTGGCGACCGGCCGAGCCGGTCTGACTCCGCCCCGCCGCCTGACTCCGCCCCGCCGCCCGAGCGCCCCTCGCCGGAGGGTGGCCGGAGCGCTGACGCGGGCACGGTCAGCGCTCCTGGCCCACCGGCGTCACTGGAACAGCCCGGTGTTCTTCTTCTCCGTGTCGAGATAGTCGGCCGCGGAGTCGTCCACCGCCAACTTGATGGCGCGCAGCATCGCCTGGAGGTCCTGTGAGGCGGACCGCCACCGCGCCTGGCGCTGCTCGTACGCGTGTCGTGCGTCGCCCTCCCAGGCCGACACCAGCGGCGCGGCGTCGCGTTCGAGTTGGCCGAGTTGCGAGTCGAGCGTGTTCAGCGCTCGTTGAATGTCCACGCCCGCCTGTTGCAGCGCGGCGAAGTTGACGACCAGCACACCGTTGTCCATCGGAACTCTCCTCCCGGCGGGTCAGAGCGGCAGCTGGATGCCGCCGCGGTTGGTGCCGGCCACCCGGCCGGCCGCCTCGTCGTCCGAGACGTCGTACTGTCGGCCGGCGGTGCGGATGGCCCCGGCGGTCTCCCGCAGGGCCCGGTGCAACGCCGCCTGATCCTGTGACCACTGCCGCTTGACCTGCTCGAACGACCGCCCGCCGGCGCCGCGCCAGGCCTGCTGCAACACCTCCAGCTCGGCCAGCAGGCCGGTCAGCATGGACTGCAACGACTGGTCCACCTGCTCGAACTTCGCGGCGGTATGCCGCATGACCGCCGCTTCTGCCTGGGTCTGGGACACCCGAACATCACCTCGTCTCCTCGGTCGTGCCTGGCCGGCTGTGCGCCCACGGTGCGAGCGCACCGATCGCGTGGCCCGGTCGACGAGCATGGGTGGACGCGGGTCAGCGATGAACTTCGTGGCTGACGGTAGCGGCCTGGTAGCCGTTCTGCTACCCCGGACGTCTCCCCTGTGGACAACCACGGCAGCCATCGGTCGCTTACGATGTGCGGCAGCCACGTCGCGGCGCGTGACGGGCAATCCGGGGCGGTCGGCCGCCCGGCACGTCCACACTGGTCGAGGAGGCGCGGTGTCGCCGATCACCACCGGAGGCCCGCAGCCGGCGAGCCGGCCCGGTTGGGGCCCGGCCCCGGCCGACAGCGTCGCGACAGCCGGGCCGGTCGCCCTGGCCGTCCCCGCAACAGCCACGTCTGTCGGCATCGCGCCTGAGGTCGACACCGGAGCAACCGCGACCACGGCAGTCAGCACCGCGCCGGCCACCCTCGGCGTCCCCGTGCCGGACGGCGTCCGGGACCGCGTACCCGCTCGACGACCGCCCGGCCGGTGGGCCGCGTCCGTTCGGCGCGGCGCCGGGATGCGCGCGGGTCAACTGGTCACCGGGCAGGTCGCCGTCGCGGTCGTCCTCGCCGCGCTGGGCCGCGGCACACCTGTCGTCGTCGCCGCGCTGCTGGTGGCGGCGCTCCTCGTGGCGGTCGCCGGTGTCCGGGTCCGCGGTCGGTGGCTCTTCGAGTGGCTGGGAACCGGCGCCGGACATGTGACCAGACGTCGTGCGCTGGGCGAGCAGACCGGCCCGGCCGAGTTGCTCGACCTGGTCGCACCCGGTGCCGTGGTCCACTCGACGGAGCTGCCCGGGGGGCCGGCGGCGGTGCTGGAGGACACGGCCGGCATGGTGGTGCTCCTGGAACTCGGCGATCCGGGCGACCTGCTCGGCGACGCGTCCCGGGCGATCCCCGCGCCGGCCGCGCTGCTGCCGACGCCCGGTCCGGACGTCCCGCCGCTGCGGATCCAACTGCTCCTCAGCGGGACGCCGGCGCCCGTGCCGGCGGCGGGTGGCACCGTCGGGACGTCGTACCGGCAGCTCACCGACGGACGGCTCACCGGACGGGAGCGGGCGGTGCTGGCGGTCCGGGTACTGCGGGCGGACGGTTGGACGCCCGAGGCACTGCGTCGGGCGCTCGCCGGCACGGTACGCCGGATCGTCCGCCGCCTCGGGCCGCTGACCGCCCGGCCGCTCGGCGTGCCGGCGGCGTTGCGCGTGCTGGGCGAGCTGGCCCACCACGACGGCCAGCCGGTGCGGGAGTCGTGGCCGCTGCTCCGCTCGGGCGCCCTGGTCCAGGCCACGTTCGGGCTTGTCGACTGGCCACAGACCAGCGCCCCGGCCGCGCGGCGGCTGGTGCCCCGGCTGCTCGCGCTGCCGGCGACCGCGACGACTGTGTCGCTCTGCGTGGGGCCGCCGCCGGCCGGCGGCACCGGGGCCGCGCCGACCGAGATGGTCGTACGCCTGGCCGCCGCGTCGACAGCCGAGCTGACCGTGGCCGTCGACGCGCTGGGCAAACTCGTCAGCGGCGCGGGCGGGGCGCTGCGCAGACTCGACGGCGCGCACCTGACCGGGCTGGCCGGCACGCTGCCGCTGGCGCTCACCACCGTCGGGGCGCACCCGACTGTGGCGCTTGACGACTGGGAGCTGACCCTTGGCGAGGCGGGGATGATGGTCGGCACCAACAGGCACGGGGGCGCGGTCACCGTGCGGTTGTTCCGGCCGGAGAGCACCCGGGTGCTGCTGGTGGGCGGGGTGCGTGCCGCGCAGTTGGTGGCGCTGCGGGCGATGGCCCTGGGCGCGCTGGTGGTGGTGCAGACGGCGCGACCCCGCGCCTGGGAGCCGTTCGTGCGAGGTGTGGGCGCTCCGGGCGGAACGATCCCGCTGATCCCGCCGGGCCGGCCGGTCGCCGAATCGGTGGGCACCGCGCTCCGGCCGATGCTGCTTGTGGTCGACGCTGGGCCGATGCCGGCCGAGACCGAGCCGGGTCCGGCGTGGCGGGCGACTCTCGTGGTACGCGACGAGTTGACCCCTGCCGACGTGGACGCGCTGAGCCGCGCCGACCTGGCGGTGCTGCAACCGTTGCACGCGGCCGAGGCCGCGCTGGCCGGCGCGGCGCTGGGGCTGGGTGGGTCGGCCGACTGGCTCACCCGGATCCGGGACGACATGGTGGCGGTGGTGAACCGGCGGGCCCTGCGGTGGGCGCTGCTCTCCCCCACCCCGATCGAGGCCCAGCTCATCGGCCGGCCAGCGCGCGGCTGAGCCGACGGGAGCGCCGACCCGAGCCGCGCCGTCCTGGATGGTCAACTGGTGGGTTACGTCGGTGGGTGGTCCGTGGCACGATCCCGGCCATGGGTTTTCTGAAAGGGTTGCTGATTCGGCTGGCCACCACGGCGCTGGCCTTCTGGTTGGCCACACTGCTCATTCCGGGCATCGACCTGGAGTCGACCTCGGCCGTGCAGACGGTCACCACGCTGATCCTGGTGGCGGTGATCTTCGGTGTCGTCAACGCGGTGCTCCAGCCGGTCATCAAGACCGTCGGCTGCGGCTTCTACCTGCTCACGCTGGGCCTCATCGCGCTTGTCGTGAACGGGCTGCTGTTCCTGCTCACCAGCTGGATCGCCGACCAGGCCGGGCTGCCGTTCTCGGTGGACGGTTTCTGGCCGGCCGCCGTGCTCGGCGCGCTGTTCGTGAGCATCGTGACCTGGATCCTCGGCGCCGTACTCGACAGGGACTGACCGGCGACCGACCCCACCGACCCGCACCGCCCGGCCCCCGATGGGCCGGGCGGTCCGGCGACCAGAGTTCGGGAATTGGCCGGCCGACGAGCCGACCCGGGGACGGCCGCCAGGTGGCGGTGACCCCGATCACCGGAAAGGAACAAAGCGGAGGTTCGCCCCTTACGGTGGAGGCGTGACGCCACTCCGTCTGGGATACCTCTACGGCATCGGTGCGTACCTGCTCTGGGGTTTCTTTCCGCTCTACTTCAAGCTGCTGCGTCCCACCGGCCCGCTGGAGATCCTGGCCCACCGGATCGTCTGGTCGGTGCTCTTCGTGGCCCTGCTGCTCGGCGCGCTACGCAACGTCGGATTCCTGCGGGCGCTGCTGCGCCGACGCCTGGCGGTCGCCGGGATCGTCGCCGCCGCCGCGCTCATCGCCGTCAACTGGGGCACCTACATCTACGGAGTCAGCTCCAACCGGGTGGTGGAGACCGCACTCGGCTACTTCATCAACCCGCTCGTGGTGGTGCTGCTCGGGGTGACGGTGCTGCGCGAACGGCTGCGCCCGACGCAGTGGGTGGCGTTGGGCATCGGCGGGTCGGCGGTCGCGGTGCTCGCCGTCGACTACGGCCGGCTGCCCTGGCTGGCCCTGACCCTGGCGTTCAGCTTCGCCGGCTACGGCTTGATCAAGAAGCGGCTCGGGCTGCCCGCCGCCGAGGGGCTCTTCGTGGAGTCGGCAGTGCTGGCGCTACCCGCGTTGGGCTATCTCGCCTGGCTGAGCCGACATGCCGGGTTGACCTTCGGGCACGTCTCGGCCGGGCACACCGCGCTGCTGGTGCTGGCCGGCGCGGCCACCGCGATCCCCCTGCTGCTCTTCGCCGGGGCCGCCAACCGGCTGCCACTGACCGGCCTCGGCATGATCCAGTACCTGGCGCCGATCCTCCAGCTCGCCTGCGGCGTGCTGATCTTCCACGAGCCGATGCCGCCGGCCCGCCTCGCCGGCTTCGCGCTGGTCTGGCTGGCCCTGATCGTCTTCACCGCCGACGCCGTCAACCAGTCCCGCCGCACCCGCGCCCACACGCGCGCCACCGAGGCACCCGTCCCCACCGCCTGACCCCGCGCAGGAACGGGGGCGGGCTACGGGACCGCGTACGTCAGCAGGGGTGTGCCGTCGGATCGTTGGAGTTCCACGCTGACCAGCTCGGCATCCGTGAAGCGGGTGACGCCGGTGAAGCTGAGATCGTCGCCGGGGGCTGCCAGCCAGGAGCCGATCTGCTCGCTGCTGCCGTTCGGACCGTGCGCCACGAGCCGGAACGGGTACGCCTTGCCGTAGCTCGTCCGCGCGTCGTACCCGCAGTGCATGGTCACCTCGGTGCCCCACTTGCTGCCTGCCAACCCGATCTCGGCGTGCACCGGCCCGGTGCTGGCCACCGGCCGCATGGCGACCATCGACACCTGCGGGCCGGGGCGGGTGCCCTGCGCCCCCGGGTCGACCGGCGGCGCAGCCGGTCGGGGCAGCACCGCGGCCGTGCCGACGCCCACCACCAGGGCGAGCGCGGCGGCGGCGAGCGTGGTCAGGGCGTACCGCCGACGGGTCGCGGCACGCTCGCGGCGCCGGCGGCTGCGGGCCTCCTCGAGCAGCGCGGGCGCCCGGGGCGGGGACGGCGGCGGCAGGAACTGCTCCAGGCCCGCCGGGTCGAGCCGGCCGAGCAGTCCGGGTAGGACGGCGATCTCGGCGACCGCGTCCCGGCAGGAGGCGCAGCCGGCGAGGTGCCTCTCGTAGGCCGCCCGCTCGGCGGGGGCCAGAGCACCCAGCACGTACGCGCCGTCGTCGTGCGCGAACTCGCACCGGGTCATCCCGTCACCCCCATCTCGGCCAGGACCAACCGTAGTGAGCGCAGGGCGTAGTGGGTGCGCGACTTCACCGTGCCCGGTGGCACGCCCAGCCTCGATGCCGCCTCGGCCACCGACCGCCCCTGGTAGAAGCACTCGACAAGCACCTCGCGGTGGGTGGGGCTGAGCCTGTTCAACGCCTCGGCGACGGTCCACGCCTCCACCGCGCGCTCTGCCTCGTCGACCACCTCGGGCGGCTCGGGCAGCTCGTCGGTGAACACCTCGCCGACCCGGGTGGACCGTCGCCGCCAGGCGTCGATGGCCAGGTTACGGGCGGTGGTGAACAGCCAGGCGCGTACGGAGCCGCGTCGCGGGTCGAGGGACTCGGGGTGCCGCCAGGCCCGCAGCAGCGTCTCCTGCACCAGGTCCTCGGCCCGCTGCCGGTCGCCGTTGACCAGCCGCAGGGCGTGTGCGTACAGCGCCTCCGCGTGCTCGTCGTGCAGCGCCCGCAGCAGTTGGGCGTCATGGTCGCTGATGGCGGTCTCCTCACTTCCGGCGCGCGTCCGGCGGTGTGTCCGCTCGGGAATACGTGCGGTGACGCCGATCGGTTCAGCCCGAGGTCAGGCCGGTCGCGGCGGGATCGCGCCCAGGCAGGTGTTCACGCCTGGTTCACACTGCGGCCGACGACCGCTCACCACGTCCTCCTAGCGTCCGGCTGGTACGCCGCCTGTCGTGCCACCGACTTTCCTGGAGGCCACTCCCATGAGCGACCGTCCCCGGCTGCTCCCCCTGTTGACCGGCAACCGTCATGGCACCCGTGACGCCATGACCTGTCTGTACCGCTGCGGCAACGCCTGTGACCACCCCGTCCCGAACACGTCCGACAACGCGTACTTCGGGGACGTGGTGAACGCGGAGGTCTCCCGGCGCGGCGTCGTCCGGGCCGGCGCGGTGGGCGCCCTGGTCCTCGGCTTCGGTGGCGCGGCGGCCGGAGCGCTGGCCGGCGCGGCCCCCGCCGCCGCGGCCCCCGCCACCCCGGACGTGCCGGAGGATTTCGGCTTCGGCCGCCCCGGCACCGGCATCGGCAGCGGCGCGCTGACCTTCAAGCCGATCCCGCCGAACAAGCTGGACACCCTTGTCGTGCCGAACGGCTACGACCACGCCGTGGTGATCAAGTGGGGTGACCCGGTGCTTCCGGGTGCGCCGGAGTTCAACCTGCGCCACCAGACCGCCGCCGCCCAGTCGAAGCAGTTCGGCTACAACAACGACTTCGTCGGCGTGCTGCCGCTGGACAAGCAGGGCAGGCGCGCGCTGCTCGTGGTCAACCACGAGTACACGAACGAGGACCTGATGTTCCCCGGCTTCCCCGGCCTGGACGCGCTCTCGGTGGAGCAGCTGCGTACGGCCATGGCGGCGCACGGCATGTCCGTGGTGGAGTTGGAGCGGGTCGCCGGCACCGGGCAGTGGAAGCCCGTGGACAACGGCCGCCGGCCGTACAACCGGCGGGTCACCGCGCTGAGCACCAAGTTCGACCTGACCGGCCCGGCCGCCGGCTCGGCCTGGCTGAAGACCGCCGCCGACCCGAAGGGCCGCACGGTCGTCGGCACGCTGAACAACTGCTCCGGTGGCGTGACGCCGTGGGGGACCGTGCTCTCCGGCGAGGAGAACTTCAACCAGTACTTCGTCGGGGCGGACGCCGCTCCGGCCGACCTGAAGCCGAAGTTCGACCGCTACGGCATCACCACCACCGCTCGCTACCCCAGCGGCAGCCGCAAGTGGGAACGGGCCGACGAGCGCTTCGACCTGGCCAAGCACCCGAATGAGGCGCACCGGTTCGGCTGGGTCGTCGAGATCGACCCGTTCGACCCGGAGAGCCGCCCGCGTAAGCACACCGCGATGGGCCGGTTCAAGCACGAGGGCGCGAACGTGATCGTCGCCAAGGACGGGCACGTGGTCGCGTACATGGGCGACGACGAGCGGTTCGACTACCTCTACAAGTTCGTCTCCGACAAGAAGTTCCTCAAGGGCAACTCCTGGGCGGCCCGCAAGCACAACCTCACGCTGCTGGAGTCCGGCACGCTCTACGTCGCGAAGCTCGACCAGACCAGCGCCGGCGAGATCGACGGCACGGGCAAGCTCCCCGCGGACGGCGCGTTCAACGGCCGGGGTCGCTGGATCAAGCTGGTCAGCGGCAACCGCTCGTTCGTCGACGGGATGACCGCCGCCGACGTGCTCACCTTCACCCGGCTGGCCGGCGACAAGGTCGGCGCGACCAAGATGGACCGCCCCGAGGACGTCGAGCCGAGCCTGCTCACCGGCAAGGTGTACGTCGCGCTCACCAACAACACCGACCGGGGCAAGGCCGACAAGGCGCCCGCGGACGAGGCCAACCCGCGCAACGCCAACAAGCACGGGCAGATCCTGGAGCTGGTCGAGGACCGCAACGACAACACCGCGGAGACCTTCGTCTGGTCGCTGCCGATCGTCTGCGGCGACCCGACCGACCCGTCGACGTTCTTCTCCGGGTACGACAAGACCAAGGTTTCCCCGATCTCCTGCCCCGACAACGTCGCCTTCGACGCCACGGGCAACCTGTGGATCTCCACCGACGGCAACGCGCTGGGCAGCAACGACGGTCTCTTCGCGACAGCCGTGGAGGGCCCGGAGCGGGGTCACCTCAAGCAGTTCCTCACCGTGCCGATCGGCGCCGAGACCTGCGGCCCGTTCATCACCGGCGACAACCGCTCGGTCTTCGTCGCCGTACAGCACCCGGGTGAGATCACCGGCGCGTCGGTGGAGAACCCGGCCTCGAACTGGCCGGACGGCGACTACGCCAAGCCGGGCGTGGTGGTCACCTGGCGCCTCGACGGCGGCCCGGTGGGCAGCTGACGGTGCCCACGCGGCCGGCAGGCCGCTGACGTTGCTCACGGCGGTCCGGGGCTGGACCGCCCCGAGAGGCCCTCTCCCAGCCCGGGAGAGGGCCTCTCGGCGTCCGGCGGGCTAGTGGTCGGCCGCGATGCCGTCGGCGACCGTACGGGCGACTGTGAGCAGCTTGGCCCGGACGACCCGAGCGGAGGTCATCATCTCGCTCGCCGGCAGGGCGCAGGCCAGCACGACCCGACGTTCCATGTCCTTGTCCGGCGTGACGAGCACCGCCGCGCAGGCCACGCCCTGGCGGAACTGACCCAGCTCCAGTTGCATCCCGCGCCTGTCGCCGGCGGCCAGGTCGGCCTCGAATGCCTCGGTGGTGGTGAGCGTGGCGCTGGTGAACGGGCGCATGCCGTACTCGCGCAGGTAGCGGAAACGCTGCTCGGTCGTGAGGGTGGCGAGCAGGGACTTGCCGAGGGCTGTCGCGTGCGCGCCCTCGTCGAAGCCGGGGACCAGGTCCTCCAGGTAGGGCGAGCGGTGCCCCTCGGCCACCGCCGTGATGGCGACCTGACCGCCGACGAAGCGCCCCAGGTAGTGGCTGTAGCCGGTGTCCAGGGCGGCCCGGCGCAACGTCTCACCGACCACCGGCGGGCCCCGGAACGCGGTCACCAGCTCACGGTAGCGGTCGGCCACCTCCAGCCCCACGATGTACGTGCCGTCCTCCCGACGGATCACGTAGCCCTCGTACGCGAGTGTGCGGACCAGGTGGTAGGTGGTGGCCACGGTCAGCTCGCACCTGCGGGCGATCTGCTTGACGGTCAGGCCCTTCGGGGCGCGACCGACCGACTCGAGCACCCGCAGTGCTCGGGACACGCTGCGGATCAGGTCCGAAGGTTCTGCCAAGGGGTCGCGCACAACCACCTCCGCCGCCGGGGACTTACACCATATGAAAAACAGGCCGGGTGCGAAATGCCTGTTCGGGTCGAGGATGCCAGATCACCATCCACTCCTCGTAGGCCACCGGTCACCAGGAGTGGTCCGAGCCGGACTCGCGTAGGTTTGCCGGACGATGACCGACACTGCCCTAACCCCCGCCGAAGACCGCACTCGGATCCGCCCGATCCGGGCCAGCGTCGGTGCCGTCGCCACCACCGTGGCCTGCGTGCTGCCCGTCTTCCTCCTCGGCGGCCTCGCCGTGCAGATGGGAGCGGACCTCGGGTTCTCCCCGGCCGGGCTGGGCCTGGCCGTGTCCGTCTACTTCGGCGTGAGCGCGCTGGCCTCGGTGCCCTCCGGCCGGCTCGTCGAGCGCTACGGGCCGACCGTGGTGGCCCACAGCGGCATCGTGCTGGCCTCCGGGTCGATGCTGGCCGTGGCGGCGTTCGCCCGCTCGTACGGGGTGCTGCTCGCCCTGCTGGCGCTCAGCGCCGCGGCGAACGCCCTCGGCCAACTGGCCAGCAACGCCACGCTGGCCCAGCACGTGCCACCGAACCGGCAGGGGCTGTCGTTCGGTGTCAAGCAGGCGGCCATTCCGGTCTCCACCCTGCTGGCCGGCGCGGCGGTGCCCACGATCGCGCTCACCGCCGGCTGGCGCTGGGCGTTCGTGGCCGCGGCAGTCGCGGCCCTGACGACGCTGCCGGCCGTACCCCGGCAGGTGCCCGGTAGGGGCCGACGGGCCGACGCGACGCGTGCGGGCCGGGCCACGACGGCCCTCGTGGTGATCGGCGCGGCGGCGACGTTGGCGGCGAGCGCGGCCAACGCGCTGGGCACCTTCCTGGTGGACTCGGCCGCCGCCCGGGGTCTCTCGCCGGGCCTCGCCGGCCTCACCCTGACCCTGGGCAGCGCGGTCTGCGTGGCCGCCCGGGTGGGCGCCGGCGGGCTGGCCGACCGTCGGGCCGGCGGTCACGTCGCGCTCATCGCCGCGATGCTCGTGGTCGGGGCGGCCGGGCTCGGTCTGCTCGCGGTGGCCGGCCCGGTGCCGCTGGTGGCGGGCGTGGTGCTCGGCTTCGGCCTGGGCTGGGCGTGGCCCGGCCTCATGAACTTCGCCGTGGTCCGGCTGCATCCGCAGGCACCGGCCGCCGCCACCTCGATCACCCAGACCGGGGTGTACGCGGGCGGCTGCCTCGGCCCGTTGAGCCTCGGCCCGCTCGCCGCGCACGTCGGCTACCCGGCGATGTGGGCCACGGCGGCGGTGGCGATGCTGCTCGCCGCCGCTCTCATGCTTGTGGGCAGCCGTCTGCTGACCGCCGCGCCCCGCCCCTGACCCGCCCGGTGGGGTGGGTCAGCTGGTGCGGTCGGCGATGTAGTCGCAGAGCGACTCCAGGGCCTGGCGTGACGGGCTCGCGGGGAGCGGGGTCAGGCACGCACGGGCGTCCTCGGCGTAGCTGCGCACGGTCTCCCGGGCGCGCTTGAGCGCCGGGCTCTCCCGCAGCAGCCCCAGGGCCTCGGCGTGCAGCGCGTCGTCGGTCAACGGTCCGGTCGCCAGGATCTCCCGTAGCCGCACCGAGGAGGCGTCGGAGTCGTCGGCCGCACGGGCGTAGAGCACCGGCAGCGTCGGGACGCCCTCGCGCAGGTCGGTGCCGGGCGTCTTGCCCGACTGCACCGACTCGGACGCGATGTCCAGCAGGTCGTCGGTGAGCTGGAACGCGACGCCCATCGTCTCGCCGTAGCCGGCGAGGGCCTCGACCTGCTCGGCGGGGGCGCCACCGAACATGCCGCCGAACCGGATCGACGTGGCGATCAGCGATCCGGTCTTCTCGGCGATCACGCTCAGGTAGTGCGCGACCGGGTCCTCCCCGGCGCGCGGACCCACCGTCTCGGCGATCTGACCGTGCACCAGGCGGGCGAAGGTCTGCGCCTGCAACCGGACGGCCTCGGGGCCCAGGTCGGCCGCGATGTCCGCCGCGCGGGCGAAGAGGTAGTCGCCGACCAGGATGGCTACGGAGTTGGTCCAGCGCGAGTTGGCGCTCGGCGCGCCCCGCCGCACGGCGGCCTCGTCCATCACGTCGTCGTGGTAGAGGGTGGCCAGGTGGGTGAGCTCCATCACCACGGCCGCCGGGACCACAAGCGCGCCCGACGGATCACCGAACTGGGCGCCGAGCGCCACCAGCAGCGGCCGGAACCGCTTTCCGCCGGCCTCCAGGAGGTGCCGGGCCGCCTCGGTGACGAACGGGTCGGCGCTTGCCACACTGGCGCGCAACTCGACCTCGACCGCGTCCAGCAGCCGCAGCACGGACGCCTCGACGCGGGGATCGGCAAGATGGAGGCCGAGCGCGCCGAACTGACTCGTGCTCGCCCGGCCCCGGCGACCGCCGGAACCGGTGGCACCTGAACGCTCGCCAGCCGGAATCACCACACCATCAACCATGCCACACCCGTTCGACCTGCTCCGGGTCGGGGATACGCAGCGAGGGCCGGCACGCGGTCACGCGCCGGCCCTCGATGTCCGAGGTACGTATTACCGCACGAATTCGGCCGCTCCGGTAGCCAGGTCGAGCAGTGGATCGGGGGCGACACCCAGCGCCAGGGTGGCCAGCACGCCGATCATCAGCGCGGCGGAGGTCAGGCCGCCCGGCACGGTGACCGTCGGGGTGGACTCGCCCGGCTCCGACAGCCACATCATCACCACGACCCGCAGGTACGGGAACGCCAGCACCATGCTTGTCAGCACACCGGCGATGACGAGCCACGCCTGGCCGCCCTCAAGCGCCGGCCCGAAGACCGCGAACTTGCTGGTGAAACCGCTTGTCAGCGGGATACCGGCGAACGCCAGCAGGATGAACGTGAACAGCCCGGCGTAGAACGGCGAGCGCCGCCCCAGACCGGCCCACCGGGACAGGTGGGTGGCCTCGCCGTCGGCGTCGCGCACCAGGGTCACCACCGCGAACGCGGCCAGCACCGAGAAGCCGTACGCGACCAGGTAGAACATCGTGCCGGAGAGCCCGTCGCGGCTCGGCGCCAGCACACCGACCAGCAGGTAGCCGGCGTTGGCGATCGAGGAGTAGGCGAGCAGCCGCTTGATGTCCGTCTGGGTGACCGCGAGCACCGCGCCGACAAGCATGGTCAGCACCGCCACCGCACCGAGCACAGGCGTGAAGTCCCAGCCCCCGCCCTCGAACGCGACGTGGAAGACGCGCAGCAGCGCGCCGAACGCGGCGACCTTGGTGCAGGCGGCCATGAAGCCGGTGACCGGGGTCGGCGCACCCTGGTAGACGTCCGGCGTCCACACGTGGAACGGGGCCGCGGCGGCCTTGAAGAGCAGACCGATGGCGAGCAGCGCCATGCCCGCGAAGAGCAGCACCGGGCTTGCCGGCGACTCGGTCACCGCCGCGTTGACTGTGGCGAAGTCGACCCCTGCCGAACGGCCGGGGATGCCTGCGGTGAAGCCGTAGATCAGCGCCACCCCGAACAGGAAGAACGCCGAGGCGTACGCGCCGAGCAGGAAGTACTTCATCGCCGCCTCCTGGCTCAGCAGACGCCGGCGGCGGGCCAGCGCGCAGAGCAGGTAGAGCGGCAGGGAGAAGACCTCCAGCGCGATGAACATGGTCAGCAGGTCGTTCGCCGCCACGAAGATCAGCATGCCGCCGATCGCGAACGTGACGAGCGGGTACACCTCGGTGAGCCCGTTGCGCCCCTCGGCCTGCTTCCGGTCGTCGGCCGACTCGGCGGTCACCGCGGCCTGGGCGACGAACGCGCCGCCCCGCTCGACGGTCCGGTCACCGATCAGCAGCAGCGCCATCGCGGCCAGCACCAGGATGGCGCCCTGGAGGAAGAGCGTCGGCCCGTCCACCGCGATGGACTGACCGGCGGTGACGAGCCGGTCGTCGGCGTTGAGGACCACCATGGTCAGCGCGGCGAGGACTGCCAGCAGCGCCACCGTCAACTGCACCACGTGCCGCGTACGCCGGGGCACGAACGCCTCGACCAGCACACCGAGCAACGCGGTGCCGAGCATGATCATGATCGGGGCGAGTGCCGCGTAGTCGAGCGACGGCAATTTCAACTCGGTCACTGTGCCGACCTTTCGTTCGCGACTGCGGGGCCCCGCTGCGCTGCACTCCTCGCGTTCACCGGCCTGCCTCCTGGACGGTGCCGCCCACGGACGGGGCCGGGTCGGTTCTGCCGATGTCGTCCATGGTCGCCTGGACGGCCGGGTTGATCACGTCGGTGACCGGCTTGGGATAGAAGCCGAGCAGCAGGATCAGCGCGACGAGGGGGGCGACCACGACCTTTTCGCGCAGGTTGAGGTCCCGGCGCATCCCGTCGACCTCGGTGAGCGCCGGATTGAGCGTGCCCTGCGTGGTGCGCTGCACCATCCACAGCACGTACGCCGCCGCCAGGATGATGCCGACCGTGGCGATGACCGCCACCGGCTTGTTCACAGTGAACGTGCCGATCAGCACCAGGAACTCGGAGATGAACGGCGCGGTGCCGGGCAGCGCGAGCGAGGCGAGACCGGCGAAGAACAGCACCCCGGCGAGCACCGGGACCAGCTTGCCGGCGCCGCCGAAGTCACTTATCAGCGCCGAGCCACGCCGGGAGATCAGCATGCCGACCACCAGGAACAGCAGGCCGGTGGCCAGACCGTGGTTGAGCATGTAGAGCACCGCGCCCGTGCCGGCCTGCGTGGTGAAGGCGAAGATGCCCACCCCGATGAACCCGAAGTGCGCGATCGACGTGTACGACACGAGCCGCTTGAGGTCGTTCTGGCCGACCGCCAGCAGCGCCGCGTAGATGATGCCGATCACGCCCAGCGCCAGCGCCCACGGCGCGAACCACTTCGACGCCTCCGGGAACAGCGGCAGGCAGTAGCGCAGGATCCCGAACGTGCCGACCTTGTCCAGCACACCGACCAGCAGCGCGGCGGCGCCCGCCGGTGCGGCGCCACCGGCGTCCGGCAGCCAGGTGTGGAACGGGAAGAACGGGGCCTTGATGGCGAACGCGAGGAAGAAGCCGAGGAACAGCCACCGCTCGGTGCCGGTGCTGATGTCGACCTGCGACAGCGCCTGCCAGTCGAAGGTCTTCCCGCCGACCACCCAGAGGCCGATCACCGCGGCCAGCATGAACAGACCGCCGACGAGCGAGTAGAGGAAGAACTTCACCGCCGCGTACTGCCGCTGGTGGCTGCCGTAGCTGCCGATCAGGAAGTACATCGGGACGAGCATGACCTCGAAGAACACGTAGAACAGGAAGACGTCGGCGGCGGCGAAGACGCCGATCATCGTGCTTTCGAGGATGAGCAGCAGCGCGAAGTAGACCGGGATGGACCGCTTCGACGACTCCGCGTCGTGCCAGGACGCCAGGATCACCAGCGGCACCAGCACCGCGATCAGCATGAGCATCACCAGCGCGATGCCGTCGGCGGCGAAGGTGAAGCTGACGCCCCAGTTCGGGATCCACGAGTACGACTCGCGGAACTGGAACCGGTCACCGCCCGCGTTGAAGCTGACCCACATCACCACCGAGAGCACCAGCACCAGCAGCGACCAGACGAACGCCACCTGCTTGGCCAGCTCCGGCCGGTGGCGCGGCAGGAAGGCCACCGCCAGGGCGCCCACCAGCGGCGCCACGGTGAGCACCGAGAGGAACGGGAAGTTGGACATTATGCGGCCTTACCTCCGTCGTGGATGCGTGGTCCGCCGGCGGGGGCGGGCGTATTCAGGTCGATCACGCCAACCACCCCGCCTGCACCGCCAGGAACGCCGCCATCACCAGCAGCGCACCGGCCAGGATCGAGGTGGCGTACGAGCGGACGAAACCGGTCTGCAACCGCCGGAGCCGGCCCGAACCGCCGCCGACACCCGCGGCGAGCCCGTTGACCAGCCCGTCGATGCCCCGGTTGTCGAGGAAGACCAGCGCCCGGGTGAGGAAGATGCCAGGCTTCTCGAAGACCGCCTCGTTGACCGCGTCGGTGTAGAGGTTGCGTCGGGCGGCGGTGACCAGGATCCCGGCCGGCTGCGGCGCGGTGGCCGTACCGGTCCGGAACAGGAACCAGGCCAGCCCGGCGCCGAGCACGGTCACCACAAGCGAGAGCGTGGTGAGCACGGCGTGCGGGAGAACTGCCTCGTGCTCCGCGTGCTCGCCGCCCAGCCCCGCGGTCGCCGTCAGCCAGTCCGGGACTGACGTGGAGAGCAGGAAACCGGCGCCGACCGAGCCGACCGCCAGCAGGATCAGCGGAATGGTCATCAGCCGCGGCGACTCGTGCGGGTGCTCGATGTCCTCGGTCCACCGCTTCGGGCCGTGGAAGGTGAGCACGAACAGCCGCGTCATGTAGAACGCGGTCAGCCCCGCGCCGAGCAGCGCCGCCCCGCCGAAGAGCCAGGCGGTCCAGTCCTCCCGCTCGAAGGCGGCCACGATGATCGGCTCCTTCGAGAAGAAGCCCGAGAACGGGAACATGCCGATGATGGCCAGCCAGCCCATCATGAACGTCAACCAGGTGACCTTCATGTACGTCGACAGCCCACCGAAGCGGCGGATGTCCACCTGGTCCTTCATCCCGTGCATGACCGAGCCGGCGCCCAGGAACATGTTGGCCTTGAAGAAGCCGTGCGCCAGCAGGTGCACGATTGCCAGCGCGTACGCGCCACCGCCCAGGCCGACGCCGAGGAACATGTAGCCGATCTGGCTCACCGTCGACCAGGCCAGCACCCGCTTGATGTCGTCCTTCGCCGCGCCGATGATGCAGCCCATCAGCAGGGTGAGCGCACCGACGCTGACCACCACGAGCTGGAGGGTCGAGTTGGCGGAGAAGATCGGGTTGGACCGGGCGATCAGGTAGACACCCGCCGTGACCATTGTGGCGGCGTGGATGAGCGCCGACACCGGGGTCGGACCCTCCATCGCGTCCGGCAGCCACGCCTGCAGCGGGAACTGGCCGGACTTGCCGGCCGCGCCGAGCAGCAGCAGCAGGCCGAGCACCAGCACTGTCGTTCCGGTCAGCGCGCCGACACCGTTGAACACCTCGTCGTACTGGGTGGTGCCCAGGGTCGCGAACATGATGAAGATGCCGATGGCGAGGCCGGTGTCGCCGACCCGGTTCATCAGGAACGCCTTCTTGCCGGCAGTCGCGGCGCTCGGCCGCCCGTACCAGAAGGAGATCAGCAGGTACGACGCCAGACCGACGCCCTCCCAGCCGAAGTACAGCATCACGTAGTTGTTGCCGAGCACCAGCAGCAGCATGGCCGCGACGAACAGGTTGAAGTACGCGAAGAACCGGCGGCGGCCACCGTCGTGCGCCATGTACTCGACCGCGTACAGGTGGATCAGGAACCCGACGCCGGTGATCAGGAGGACGAAGACCGCGGCGAGCGGGTCGAACAGCAGGCCGAAGTCGACCCGCAGGTCACCGACCGCGATGAAGTCCCAGAGGCTCAGCTCGGCCGACTTGTTCTCCAGGCCGCGCAGCTGGAAGAAGGACGCCAGCCCGAGCACGAACGCGGCGCCGATGGCCGCGACGCCCAACCAGTGCCCCCAGCGGTCGGCCCGCCGGCCGAGCAGCAGCAGGATGGCCGCGCTGACCAGCGGGATCGCCACCAGCAGCCAGACGCTGCCGAGCAAGCCCGTGGCCTCTGCGTACTGCACAGTCTCTTCCACTCGCTTGCCCCTTAGTACTTGAGCAGGTTGGCGTCGTCGACACTCGCCGAGCGCCGGGTCCGGAAGATGGACATGATGATCGCGAGGCCGACGACGACCTCGGCCGCGGCCACCACCATCACGAAGAACGCCATGATCTGGCCGTTGAGGTCACCGTTGATCCGACTGAAGGTGACGAGCGTCAGGTTGGCCGCGTTGAGCATCAGCTCGACACACATGAACAGCACGATCGCGTTGCGCCGGATGAGCACCCCGGACGCGCCGATGGTGAACAGCACCGCCGCCAGCACGAGGTAATGATTGGGCGTCATCGCTGAGCTCGCCTTTCGTTCGCGACTGCGGGGCTCCGCTTCGCTGCACTCCTCGCGCTCACCTGTCAGTCCCCTTCAGCGTGGTCTCCTGCGCGGTCAGCTCGCGTACCGGCAGGATGTCCGGCGTGCTCCGCTCGGTGAGCCGGCCGTCCGGCAGTCGCGCCGGGGTGGCCACCGAGGAGGAGGTGGCGAAGACGCCGGGGCCCGGCTTGGGGCCGGGGTAGTTGCCCGGCGCGAAGCGCGCCTTCATGGTCGACACCTGGTCGACCTTGTCCTGCTTACGCCGCTCGACGTGGGCGAGCACCATCGCGCCGACCGCCGCCGTGATCAGCAACGCCGAGGTCAGCTCGAACGCGAAGACGTACTTGGTGAACAACAGCCGGGCGATGCCCTGCACGTTGCCTTCGGCGTTGGCCTGGTCCAGGCCGACAGCAGTGGTCTTCTCCATGGCGTTGTAGACGGCGCTGCCGACCAGACCGGCGAAGCCGAGCCCCAGCAGGATCGCGGCGACGCGCTGACCGCGCAGCGTCTCGATGAGCGAGTCCGAAGCGTCCCTGCCGACAAGCATCAGCACGAACAGGAAGAGCATCATGATCGCGCCGGTGTAGACGATGATCTGCACCATGCCGATGAACGGCCCGGCCTGGAGGATGTAGAACACGCCCAGGCAGAGCATCGTGAGCACCAGCCAGAGCGCCGAGTGCACCGCGTTGCGGGCCGCCACCATCCCGATCGCGCCGATGAGCGCGAGCGGCGCGAGGATCCAGAAGGTGACCTCCTCGCCGCCGGACACCCCACCCGCCGCGGCCAGCACCGTAGACGTGGTCATGCTCCCTCTCCCTTGCCGGCCGCCGCGCGTTGGGCGGCCTGCTCGGCGCCCGGGAACGTCACGCCGGGGTGCTCCTCGACCTGGTAGCGGCCGGGACCCATCGGGGACGTCTCGGCACCGGCCGAGGTGCCCGGGTTGTCAAGCGCGCCGACGTAGTAGTCCTTCTCGCTGTCGCCCAGCCGCATCGGGTGCGGCGGCTGCTCCATGCCCTCGAGCAGCGGGGCGAGCAGCTGCTCCTTCGTGAAGATCAGGTCCTGCCGGTTGTCCCGGGCCAGCTCGTACTCGTTGCTCATGGTCAGCGAACGGGTCGGGCAGGCCTCGATGCAGAGCCCACAGAAGATGCACCGCGCGTAGTTGATCTGGTAGGTGCTGGCGTACCGCTCACCGGGCGAGAAGCGCTGCTCGTCGGTGTTGTCGCCGCCCTCGACGTAGATCGCGTCCGCCGGGCAGGCCCAGGCGCACAGCTCGCAGCCGATGCACTTCTCCAGGCCGTCCGGGTGCCGGTTGAGGATGTGCCGCCCGTGGTAGCGCGGCGCCGACACCGGCGGCTTGAACGGATAGTCGGTGGTGACGACCTTCCTGAACATGTGCGAGAAGGTGACACCGAATCCCTTGAACGTTCCGGTGATCGCGCCCACGTCACACCTCCCTGGAGTCCGAGCCGGCGACGATGTTGGCCGGCTCCCGCTCGGCGACCACGCGCGTGATACGCGGGCTCGGTGGTACCTGTAGATCCATCGGTGGCAGCGGGAAGCTCCCGTACGGCCGGCTGTCCACCTGCTCCTGCGCGGTCGGCTTCGGCTGCGGCCGACGGTTGGGCCAGAACAGCGTGGCGAGCAGCAGTACGCCGGCCGGGATGCCGACCGCGATCAGCTTGCCCTTCGAGTCCCAGTCCTCGATGGAGCGCAGGCCCGACAGGACCAGGATCCAGACCAGGTTGATCGGCAGCAGCACCTTCCAGCCGAAGCGCATGAACTGGTCGTAGCGCAGCCGGGGCAGCGTGCCGCGCAGCCACACGAAGACGAAGACCAGCGCGATCACCTTGCCGAAGAACCAGAGCATCGGCCACCAACCGGAGTTGGCGCCCTCCCAGAGGGTGATCGGCCACGGCGCCCGCCAGCCGCCGAGGAACAGCGTGGTGGTGACCGCGGACATGGTCACCATCGCGACGTACTCGCTGAGCATGAAGAGCGCGAACTTCAGCGAGCTGTACTCCGTCATGAAGCCGGCGACCAGCTCGGACTCGGCCTCGGGCAGGTCGAACGGTGCCCGGTTGGTCTCGCCGACTGTGGCGATGAAGAAGATGACGAAGCTGGGCAGCAGCAGGATCGCGTACCAGCCCGGGGCGGGCAGGTCGAACCCGCCGATGCTGAGCTGCGTCCCGTGGGCCTGCTTCGCGACGATCCCGCTGGTGCTCATCGTGCCGGCGGTCATGAAGACGGCCACGATGGAGAGGCCCATGGCGACCTCGTACGAGATCATCTGGGCGCTCGACCGCAGGCCGCCGAGGAGCGGGTACGTCGAGCCGGAGGCCCAGCCGCCCAGCACGATGCCGTAGACGCCCATCGAGGAGCAGGCCAGCAGCAGCAGCACCGCCACCGGCACGTCGGTGACCTGCAACGGCGTGTGGTGACCGCCGATGCTCACCATCGGGCCGAACGGCACCACCGACAGCGCGGTGACCGCGCAGATCACCGAGATCGTCGGGGCGAAGAAGTAGACGACCTTGTCGGCCGCCTTCGGCAGGATGTCCTCCTTGAAGGCCATCTTCAGGCCGTCGGCGAGGGTCTGGAGCAGGCCGAACGGGCCGACCTGGTTGGGGCCGGGCCGCACCTGCATGTAACCCACCACGCGCCGCTCGAACCAGACGCCGAGCAGGGTGGCCAGCAGGCCGAAGGCGAACGCGAAGACGATCTTGCCGAGGACCAGCCACCACGGATCCCGACCGAAGTCGGCAAGCGTCGGGTCCTGGGCGAGGTAGGAGGGACTCACTGTGCCCACCTTTCGTTCGCGACTGCGGGGCTCACTCGCTGCGCTCGTTCACTCCTCGCGCTCACTGGACACCCCCGGTGTTGAGGAGCGGACCCGGGAGACCGGCCTCGTCCGCCGCGACCCGCCCGGCCGGGACGGCCACGCTCGGTGCGGGAACGGAGATCCGGACGACAGTGCCGGACGTCGCCCCGAGGCTGCGTCGCACTGTCGAGCCGGGTGAGTTGGTCGGCAGCCAGACGACGCCGTCCGGCATCTCGGTCAGCTCCGCCGGCAGGGTCAGCGCCCCGCGGTCGGTGCCGACCGTGACCGCGTCCCCGTCGGCCACACCGAGCGCCTCGGCGGTGCCCTTGCCCAGCCGGACGACCGGCGGGCGGGCGGTGCCGGCGAGGTGCTCGTCGCCGTCGGTCAGGGTGCCGAGGTCGACGAGCTGGTGCCAGGTCGACAGCACTGCCTCACCGGCACCCGGCTGCGGCACCGCCCCCGGCGCGACCGACGGCGCGGCCGGGCGGGACAGACGCGTGGTCGGCAGGGAGCCCAGCTCGCGACGCACACTCGGCACGTCGGCGGTGCCGAGCCGCACGTCGAGCAGCGCGGCAAGCGCGTCGAGCACCCGACCGTCGGTCATCGCGGCGGTGTTCAGCACCGCCTCGAACGGACGCAGCCGGCCCTCCCAGTCCAGGAAGCTGCCGGCCTTCTCGACCACCGGGGCCACCGGCAGCACCACGTCGGCCCGCCGGGTCACCGCGCTGGCACGCAGCTCCAGGCTGACCAGGAACGGCACCGCGTCCAGGGCGGTCTCGGCCAACCGGGGGTCGGCCAGGTCGGCCGGGTCGACCCCGCCGACCACCAGTGCCCCGAGCTGCCCGTTGGCTGCCGCCGCCAGGATGCCGTCGGTGTCCCGACCGGCCTGGCTCGGGATCACCCCGGCCGGGATGTCCCACGCCTCGCCCAGCTCGGCCCGCGCCGCCGGCTCGGTGACCAGCCGGCCGCCGGGCAGCAGGTTGGGCAGGCAGCCCGCCTCGACCGCGCCGCGGTCACCCGCGCGCCGCGGCACCCAGGCCAGCTTCGCGCCGGTACGCCGCGCCACGTCCGCCGCGGCGGAGAGCCCACCCGGCACACCGGCCAGCCGCTCACCGACGATGAGGATCGCGCCCGGGGCGCTGAGCGCCTCGCTCACCGTGGCGTGCTCGGCGAGCACGCTTGCCTCCTCGCCCGGCACGACCCGGGCCAGCTTGGCGCCGAGCTTCTCCAGGCCGCGGGTGGCGAACGGCGCCAGCGCGTACACCGTCAGGGTCTTCTTCAGGTACGCCTTGCGCAGCCGCAGGAAGAGGATCGGGCACTCCTCCTCCGGCTCCAGGCCGACAAGCACCACCGCCGGCGCGTTCTCCACGTCGGTGTAGGTGACGTCGGTGACGCCGGCGACCGAGCTGGCCAGGAAGTCGGCCTCCTCGCGGGAGACCGGCCGGGCCCGGAAGTCGATGTCGTTGGTGTTGAGCGCGACCCGGGCGAACTTCGCGTACGCGTAGGCGTCCTCGACGGTCAGCCGACCGCCGGTGAGCACCGCCGTGCCCTGGCCGCCCTCGCGGGCCGCGTGCAGCCCCTCGGCGGCCCTGGTCAGCGCCTCACTCCAGGACGCCTCCCGCAGCTCACCGGTGCGCTCGTCGCGGACCAGCGGGTTGGTCAGGCGGTCGGCGGCCCGGGTGTACTGGAAACCCCAGCGACCCTTGTCGCAGTTCCACTCCTCGTTCACCGCCGGCTCGTCGCCGGCGAGCCGACGCAGCACCTTGCCGCGCCGCCAGTCGGTGCGCTGCCCGCAGCCGGCCGAGCAGTGCTCGCAGACGCTCGGGCTGGACACCAGGTCGAACGGGCGGGCCCGGAACCGGTACTGGGCGCCGGTGAGCGCCCCCACCGGGCAGATCTGCACGGTGTTGCCGGAGAAGTACGAGTTGAACGGGACATCGCCGGCGTCGCCCTCTTCGCCGTACGCGTCGTCCCGGTAGATGTTGATCTCTTCGGCGGACGACCGGCCCATCAGGTCGATGAACTTGTCGCCGGCGATCTCCTCGGAGAACCTGGTGCACCGCTGGCAGAGCACGCAGCGCTCACGGTCCAGCAGCACCTGGCTGCTGATCGCCATCGGCTTCTCGTACTCCCGCTTGTGCTCGTGGAAGCGCGAGTCGGTGCGGCCGGTGGACATCGCCTGGTTCTGCAGCGGGCACTCGCCGCCCTTGTCACACATCGGGCAGTCAAGCGGGTGATTGAGCAGCAGCAGCTCCATCACCCCCTCCTGCGCCTTCTGCGCGACCGGGGAGGTGAGCTGGGTGCGGACCACCATGCCGTCGGCGACGGTCTGGGTGCACGAGGCGACAGGCTTGCGCTGCCCCTCCACCTCGACCAGGCACTGCCGGCACGCGCCGGCCGGGGCCAGCAGCGGGTGGTCGCAGAACCGGGGGATCTCGGTGCCCATCTGCTCGGCGACCCGGATCAGCAGCGTCCCCTTGGGGGCGGTGACCTCGACGCCGTCGATGGTGAGCGTGACGGTCTCGGTCTGCTTGGCTACGTCGGTCATCAGTGCGCCCCTACCAGGGTCTTCTCCGACAGCTTGGGTGCGGTCCGACCCTCGATGTAGTCGAGGTAGTCCTGCTTGAAGTACTTCAGCGACGAGGTCACCGAGCTGGTCGCGCCGTCACCGAGGCCGCAGAACGAGCGGCCGAGGATGTTGTCGCAGGTGTCCAGCAGGGTGTCCAGGTCCTCGTGGGTGCCCTGACCGGACAGGATCCGCCGGTAGACCCGGACCATCCAGTAGTTGCCCTCCCGGCACGGGGTGCACTTGCCGCACGACTCGTGGTGGTAGAACTCCAGCCACCGGTACGTCGCGTAGACCGGGCAGTCCTGGTCGGAGAAGATCTGGGTGGCCGTGGTGCCCAGGATCGAGCCGGCCGCCGCCACCCCCTCGAAGTCAAGTGGCACGTCCAGGTGCTCGGCGGCGAGCAACGGGGTGGACGATCCGCCCGGGGTCCAGAACTTCAGGTTGTGGCCGGGCTGCATGCCGCCGGCCAGTTCCAGCAGGTCGCGCAGCGTGACGCCCATCGAGCACTCGTACTGGCCCGGGTTGTTGATGCGGCCGGACAGCGAGTAGATCATCGGCCCGGAGGACTTCTCGGTGCCCATGGTCTTCCACCAGTCGGCCCCGCCGAGCACGATCGGCGGCACGCTGGCGATGGTGCCGACGTTGTTGACCACGGTGGGGCTCGCGTACAGGCCGTGGGTGGCCGGGAACGGCGGGCGCAGCCGGGGCTGACCCCGGAACCCCTCGAGCGAGTCCAGCAGCGCCGTCTCCTCGCCGCAGATGTACGCCCCGGCGCCGGAGTGCACGACCAGCTCCAGGTCGTAGCCGCTGCGCAGGATGTTGCGGCCGAGGTAGCCCTTGTCGTACGCCTCCTGGACCGCGTTGCGCAGCCGACGCGCGGCGTGCACCGCCTCGCCCCGGATGTAGATGTACGCCCGACTGGCCCGGATCGCGTACGACGCGATGATCACGCCCTCGACCAGCGCGTGCGGGTCGTGGGTCATCAGCGGCAGGTCCTTGCAGGTGCCCGGCTCGCCCTCGTCGGCGTTGACCACCAGGTAGTGCGGCTTGCCGTCGCCCTGCGGGATGAAGCCCCACTTGAGGCCGGTGGGGAAGCCGGCGCCGCCCCGACCACGCAGCCCGGAGTCCTTGATCAGCTGGATCAGGTCGTCCGGGTGGGCCTTGAGGGCCTTGCGCAGCGCGGCGTAGCCGTCCAACTGCTCGTACGTGCCGATCCGCCAGGCGTCCGGCGACAACCAGCGCTTGGTCAGCACCGGCGTCAGCTTGGCCAGCGTCTCCGGTCGGGGAGTGGTCACTTCTGGGCCCCCGTTTCGCTCGCGTCGGCCGCTTCGGCGCCGTCGGCGTCCGTGCCAGCCTTCGCTTCGGTGAGGTTGCGCTGCTGCGCCCCGGCCTCGTCGCCGGCGGGCTTGCCGTCACCGGCCGGCTCGTTGGCCGCCACGCCGGCGGCCTCCGCCGACCGCGCGTCACCAGCCGCGGGCGCGGTGCCGCTGTCGTCCGCCGGGACCTTGGTGCCCGGGGCGTCCGGCGCCGCCGTGCCCGCGTCCGGCTGCCGGGTCTCGGCGGTACGCACCTGCGGCGACTTGTCGTCCGGCGCCTTCACGTCCCGCGTGGTGCTGCCGGTCGCGGCGGCGGCGGGAGCGGGCTCGCCGGCACCAGCGTTGCCTGGCGTCGGGGCGGATGCCCCGTCGCCACCCTTGACCGGGGCCGCCGTGGCCTCGACGGGCGCCGGCTTGGCAGCCTCCGCCTTCGCCTTCGCCTCGGCGGCGGCCTTGTCCGCCTCCGCCTTGCTGCGGATCGGGGTGTTCGGGTCGAAGCCCGGCACCGAGACGTCGTGCTCCTGCGCCAGCCGCAGACCGCGCAGGGTCGGCTCACCCGGCCCGCCGTCGGCGACCGCGCCGTCGCGCTCGTCGGCGAAACCGGCGAGCTGCACCGCCATCTCCTTGAGCGTGCAGAGCCGCGCGCCGCGCGTCGGCATCGGCCGACCGCCGCCGCGCAGCTCGTCGACCACGCCTACCGCCGTGGACGGGTCCACCCGGTCGAAGAAGTCGTAGTTGACTGTCATCACCGGGCCGTAGTCACAGGCCGCCAGGCACTCGGCGTGCTCAAGCGTGATCGTGCCGTCGGCGGTGGTCTCGTCGTGCCCGACACCCAGGTGCTCGACGAGGGTGTCGTAGACCTCCTGGCCGCCCAGCACGTTGCACATCGTGTTGGTGCAGACGCTCACCAGGAAGTCACCTGTGGGCTTGCGCTTGTACATCGTGTAGAAGGTGGCCACCGCGCCGACCTGGGCCTTGTTCAGCCCGAGCACCTCGGCGCAGAACGTGACCCCGGCCGGGGAGACGTACCCCTCCTCCGCCTGGACCAGGTGCAGCAGCGGCAGCAACGCCGAGCGGGACCGGTCCGCCGGGTAGCGGGCGATGATCTCGCGCGCACGCTCCCGCGTCTCGTCAGTGAAAGTCGTCGTCATCGGTCACACCCACCCATCACGGGGTCCAGCGAGGCGCCGCCGGCGATCACGTCGGCGATGAGGCCGCCCTCGGCCATCGCCGGAAGGGCCTGGAGGTTGACGAAGCTCGGCTCCCGGTAGTGCACCCGGTACGGTCGGGTGCCACCGTCGGAGACCGCGTGGACGCCCAGCTCGCCGCGGGGCGCCTCGATGGCGACGTACACCTGGCCGGGCGGGACCCGGAAGCCCTCGGTCACCAGCTTGAAGTGGTGGATCAGCGACTCCATCGACTGACCCATGATCTTGGCGACGTGCTCAAGCGAGTTGCCCATGCCGTCGACACCCATGGCGAGCTGGGCTGGCCACGCGATCTTGCGGTCGGCGACCATCACCGGGCCCGGCCGGAGCCGGTCCAGCGCCTGCTCGACAAGCTTCATCGACTCGCGGATCTCGGCGAGCCGGACCATGTAGCGGCCCCACACGTCACCGTCGGGGTGGGTGGGCACGTCGAACTCGTACGTCTCGTAGCCGCAGTACGGCATGGTCTTGCGCAGGTCCCAGGCGAGCCCGGCCGAGCGCAGCACCGGACCGGTGATGCCGAGCGCCACGCAGCCGGTCACGTCGAGCACCGCGACGTTCTTCGTCCGCTCGATCCAGATCGGCTGGCCGGAGAGCAGGTCCTCGTACTCCTTGAGCTTCTTCGGCATCATCTTGAGGAAGTCGCGGATCTTGACGATCGCCTCGTCCGGAACGTCCTGCGCGACACCGCCCGGCCGGACGTACGCGTGGTTCATCCGCAGGCCGGTGATCGTCTCGAAGATGTCGAGGATGTACTCCCGCTCGCGGAAGCCGTACAGCATGATCGAGATCGCGCCCAGCTCCATGCCTGTGGTGGCCAGCCAGACCAGGTGCGACGAGATCCGGTTGAGCTCCATCATCAGCACGCGGATGGTGGTGGCGCGCTCGGTGACGTCGTCGGTGATGCCGAGCAGCTTCTCGACCGCGAGGGCGTACGCCGTCTCGTTGAAGATCGGTGCCAGATAGTCCATCCGGGTCACGAACGTCGAACCCTGGACCCAGTTGCGGTACTCGAGGTTCTTCTCGATGCCTGTGTGCAGGTAGCCGACGACAGTACGGGCCTCGCGGACCGTCTCGCCCTCCAGCTCAAGGATCAGCCGCAGCACCCCGTGCGTGGACGGGTGCTGCGGACCCATGTTGACCACGATCCGCTCGTCGTTGATCGGGTCGGTGCCCGAGACGACCGTGTCCCAGTCCCCACCGGTGACGGTGAAGACCCTGCCCTCGGTGGTCTCGCGTTCGGTCGCGTAGTTCGACGTGGTCACTGGTACGACCTCCTGCGGTCCGGCGGCGGGATCTCGGCGCCCTTGTACTCGACAGGCACGCCACCGAGCGGGTAGTCCTTGCGCTGCGGGTGGCCCTCCCAGTCGTCCGGCATGAGGATCCGGGTCAGGTTGGGGTGGCCGTCGAAGACGATGCCGAACATGTCGTACGCCTCCCGCTCCTGCCAGTCAGCCGTCGGGTAGACGGCGGTGACGCTGGGCAGGTGCGGCGACTCGGCCGAGACCGCGGCCTCCAGCCGGATCCGACGCCTGTAGGTCATCGAGGTGAGCAGGTAGACCGCGTGCAGGCGGCGCTCGTCGGCGCCGAGGTAGTCCACCCCGGACACCGAGGAGCACAGCTCGAAGCGCAGCGCCAGGTCGTCCCGCAGCACCTGGCAGACCTCGGCGATCCGCTCCGGGCGGACGTGCAGGGTCAGCTCACCCCGGTCGACGACGACCTTCTCGATCGCGTCGGCGAAGGCCGGGTACGCCTCCTCCAGCGCGTCGCGGACCTCGTCGAAGTAGCCCCCGTACGGGCGGGAAGCCTCCTCGATGGGCTGGCGCGGGCGGACCAGGCCGCCGTAGCCGGACACGTCGCCGGTGCCCTGGTTGCCGAACATGCCGCGCCCCGCAGGGCTGGCCGGCGGCTGCTCGGCCGGAGCGCCGCTGGTGGCGCCGGCCGGAACCACAGGCAGCGGTACGCCACCGTCGTTGGGCTTGTCGCTCATTTGGGGCCTGCCTGCGGGTGGAGGTGGTTCTGGGCGTTCATCCAGTTCTCGATGCGCAACTGCTCCTCGCGCCCCTCGCGGACCGCCTGGGTCCACTCGGCACGCCGGGCCTTGTCGCTGCGGTACGAGGACGGCATGGAGCCGTACGGCACGACCGGAACGTCGCCGCGCTCCTGGCGGGCCGCAAGCATCTTGCGACCGTTCGGGCCCAGCGGCTCATACATGATCTTCTCGCGGAGCTTGAGGATCGCGTCGATGAGCATCTCCGGCCGGGGCGGGCAGCCGGGCAGGTACATGTCGACAGGTACGACGTGGTCGACGCCCTGCACGATCGCGTAGTTGTTGAACATGCCGCCGCTGCTGGCGCAGACGCCCATGGAGAGCACCCAGCGGGGCTCGGCCATCTGGTCGTAGATCTGGCGCAGCACCGGTGCCATCTTCTGGCTCACCCGGCCGGCCACGATCATCAGGTCGGCCTGTCGGGGCGAGGCCCGGAAGACCTCCATGCCCCAGCGGCCCATGTCGTAGTGCGGACCACCGGCGGCCATCATCTCGATGGCGCAGCAGGCCAGGCCGAAGGTGGCGCCCCACACGGACGACTTCCGGGACCAGTTGACCAGCTTCTCCACCGAGGTGAGCAGGACGCCGGCGGGGAGCTTCTCCTCGATGCCCATCTGACGTTCCTTCCTCAGTCCCAGTCCAGGCCGCCGCGCCGCCACACATAGGCGTACGCGACGAAGACCGCGACGATGAACAGGACCATCTCCACGAAGCCGAAGATCGGCAGAGCGTCGAACGAGACCGCCCAGGGGTAGAGGAAGATGATCTCGATGTCGAAGACGATGAAGAGCATCGCCGTCAGGTAGAACTTGATCGGGAACCGCCCGCCGCCGACCGGCTGGGGGCTGGGCTCGATGCCGCACTCGTAAGCCTCGAGTTTGGCCTTGTTGTAGCGACGTGGACCGGCGAAGCGGGCGGCGCCGACGGAGAACAGCGAGAACGCCGCGGCGAGGGCGAACAGCCCGATGATCGGTGCGTAAGGCGAGAGCGACATCGTTTTCTCCTGCTCGTCCTTCCCTGCCCTCGGTGCTTGACGAAAATCACACTATTCACGTCCCTCGCGGTGGCTGCCGGCGGGGGTCGATCTTTGTCGGCGTCGGGGCTGTGACCAGCACCGATGCCGTCGCTCTAAACGGCTGGCGCGGCTTTCGTCATCGCGTTGATGACCCGGTCCATCGCGTCCCCGCCTCGGGGGTCGGTCAGATTGGCCAACAACTTGAGCACGAAGCGCATCAGCGTCGGGTGGGGCATGCCGTGCTTGGTGGCGATCCGCATGATCTCCGGACGGCCGATCAGTTTCACGAAGATGCCGCCCAGCCGGTAGTAGCCGCCGAGGCGGGCCTTCAGCTCGTTCGGGTACGCCATCAGCGCCCGCTCCCGCTCCGGCCCGGCCGGACGCGCGAGGGCCTGCACCGCTACCTCAGCGGCCAGCTCGCCGGACTCCATGGCGTACGCGATGCCCTCGCCGTTGAACGGGTTGACCATCCCGCCGGAGTCGCCGACGAGCAGAACGCCGCGGGTGTAGTGCGGCACCCGGTTGAAGCCCATCGGCAGCGCGGCGCCGAGGATCGGACCGTCGGCGTTGGCCTCGTCGGTCATGCCCCAGTCGGCGGGCGTGTTGGCAAGCCAGTCGGTGAGCAGCCGGCGGTAGTTGGTCTTACCGAACGCGGACGACGAGTTGAGCACGCCGAGGCCGACGTTGACCCGTCCGTCTCCGAGTCCGAAGATCCAGCCGTACCCGGGCAGCAGGTTGTCGCCGCTGTCCTTGCTCCGCAGCTCCAGCCACGACTCCAGGTAGTCGTCGTCGTGCTTCACAGGCGAGTGGTAGTAGCGGCGGACGGCCACGCCGATCGGCCGGTCCTCCCGCTTGGCCAGCCCGAGCGCGAGCGGGAACCGACCGGAGACCCCGTCGGCCGCCACGACCAGCGGGGCGTGGAAGGTGGCGGGCTCCTTGCCGGGCCCCACCTCCGCCTCGACGCCTGTCACCCGGCCGTCACCGTCGAGCACCGGGCCCAGCACGTTGACGTTGGTCCGCAGTTTGGCGCCGGCCGACACCGCCCGCTGGGCGAGCAGGTCGTCGAAGTCCAGTCGGGTGCGGACCAGGCCGTAGTTGGGGAAGCTGGCAAGCTCGGGCCAGTCAAGTTCCAGGCGTACGCCGCCGCCGATCACCCGCAGGCCGCGGTTGTGCAGCCAGCCGGCCTCGGGCGACGTGTCCACGCCCATCCGGATGAGCTGGCGCACCGCGCGCGGGGTCAACCCGTCGCCGCAGACCTTCTCCCTGGGGAACTCGGTCTTCTCCAACATCAACACCCGTACGCCGTGCCGGGCCAGGTGGTACGCAGTCGCCGATCCACCGGGACCGGCGCCAACGACGATGACGTCGGCGTCGTGTTCCACCGCGGTCATTCGCGCCTCCTCCCGCACGCTCGTGAAATGCTTCACAAGCCAGACGGGACGAGTGTATGACCGGCGTCATACCTGCGCAGGATCAGGGGTACCTAACTCGCCGATGTGACAGCCGGCGACCGTCTACAGCAGGCGAGTGTCAGGCCGATCGGGAGGCGTCCAAGCCCGCGTCGACCCGGATCGCCTCCGGCAGGTGCTCCCGCAGCGCGCCACCGGCAGCCCGGTCCAGCGCGGCCAGCACCTCGGCGACCACCTGCCGGACGTCCGTCGGGTCGGCGCCGGCAAGCGCGCGAAGCTGCGCGATGAGTTCGGCCGCGTCGTCGTCGGTGGCGGCCACCGGGTCCGCCGGCTCTGCTCCGGTCATGCGGACGAGCGTACGGGGCAAAGTGGACTAAAACCCGATATTCCTGAAACGCGCGTCTCGGTGCCTCGACGCCTCCGCGTCGCGGCGTCTACTCGCGGATTCCCCGGTGCAGCGCGACCACGCCGCCGGTCAGGTTGCGCCAGGCCACCCGGCCCCAGCCGGCCGCGCTGACCCGCCCGGCCAGGGCGGCCTGGTCCGGCCACGCGCGGACCGACTCGGCCAGATAGACGTACGCCTCGGGGTTGCTGGACACCGCGCGGGCGACCACCGGCAGCGACCGCATCAGGTACGACAGGTACACGGTCCGGAAGGCCGGGTTGACCGGGGTGCTGAACTCGCACACCACCAGCCGGCCACCCGGCCGGGTGACCCGAGCCAGCTCGCGCAGGGCCGCGTCGGTGTCGTTGACGTTGCGCAGCGCGAAGGAGATGGTCACCGCGTCGAAGCTCGCGTCGGCGAACGGCAGTCGCAGCGCGTCCCCGGCCAGCAGCGGCACCTCGGGACGGGCCCGCTTGCCCGCGTACAGCATGCCCAGCGACAGGTCGGCGCCCACCGCGTACGCACCGGACTGCGCCAGCTCGCGCGTCGAGACGCCGGTGCCCGCGCCCACGTCCAGCACCCGCTCGCCGGGCCGCAGCCCGAGCGCCGCCCGGGTGGCCCGGCGCCAGGAGCGGTCCTGGCCCAGCGAGATCACCGTGTTGGTCAGGTCGTAACGCTCTGCCACGCCGTCGAACATCGCGGCGACCTCGTGCGGCTGCTTGTCCAGACTGGCGCGCTGGCCCTGCGGGGTACGGCTCACCCGCTCCACTCTGCCAGCCACGCTCAAGCCCTCGGCGGCTGGGTCCGCGTACCCCCACGGTCGCCTGCCGGCCACGCCCGACGCGGCCGGCAGGCGACCGACCCGACGCGGCAGGCGTTGTGTGACACCGCCGGCGCGCGCGGCTCGGCCAGCGCGGTCGGCACGGCCGCCCGGCTCCGGCGGATCTCGCGTGGGCTCGGCACGCGGAAGGGCGGGGTGGTCGCCCACCCCGCCCTTCGTATCGTGCCTACGTCAGGTCGTACCTGTGTCAGTCGGTCGAGGTCTCGTCGCCGGGGGCGACCAGGACGACCTTGCGGCGGCGGGAGAGCACCAGCAGCGCCCCGCCCGCGAGCAGGATCAGACCACCGATGCCGCCGATCAGGCCGGCCTGCACACCTGTCACCGGCAGCCCACCGCCACCGGAACCGCCGCCACCGGCAGTCGGCGACGTGGTCGCACCCGGCGTCGTCGTGCCGCCCGGCGTCGGGGTCGCCGTCGGCGTGGCGGTCGGCGTCGGGGTCGGCGTGGCGGTCGGGGTCGGCTGCGCGCTCAGGTCGACGAAGACGTCGAACTGCGCGGTGTTGTCCACCTCGTCGGTCTCGGTGAAGGCCCGACGCTGCGCGCTGGAGGCCACCTGCGGCTGCTCCTCGGGGCTGCCCTCGGCGGCATCCAGGCCGGCGGCCCAGACGAAACCGGGCCGGAGCAGCGGCTCGGTGACGTCTGCCCCGACCTTCACCCACACGTCGGCGGTGTAGAACTGCCCCGGCTTCAGCACCACGCCGGTGTCCTCGCAGTAGGCGTTCGCGAGACCACCCAGCGGCTGCTCGACGCAGCTCTCCGGCAGCTTGGCGAAGCTGACACCCGCCGGCAGGGTGATGCCGTACGCCACGCCTGTCGCCTTGCGACTGCCGTCGTTGAAGACCGCCCAGTCCAGCGGAGCTGTCGCGCCGCGCAGCACCGGCTTGAGGCCGGACTCGCCCGCCTCGTCGCCGTCCACAGTCACGTCGGCGTAGACGTCCTGCACCCAGGAGGTCAGGTCGTAACCGGGCTTGGCGACTGTGATGTCGTGTCGCACCTTGTTGTCACGCGGGTTCGGGTCGGCGGTGGCCGAGCTGACGCTGACCACAAGCGTGCCGGCGTCACCGCGACCGCCGGTCGAGAAGAGCGGGATGCCGAAGTCCTCGGTCGTGCCGGCCGCGAGATCACCCAGCTGGCAGGTGAAGGTCGTGCCGGTGAGGTCGCACCCGAGCGGAACGAGCACGCCGACCTTGCGGTTCTTCAGGCCCTTCGTCTCCACGGTGACCCGGACGTCCTTGGCGTCGACCGTGCTGCGGGTGTTGTTGACCTGAAACTTGAACGGCTTCGCCTTGGCCGCCTTGACGCCCTGGGCCAGCTCGTAGCTGAGAGGCACCAGGGCCAGGTCGGCCTGGTCGGCGGCCTGCGCCGGGGCGGCAACGGTGGCCAGGCCACCGGCCGCGAGCAGTGCCACGACGCCGACACGAGCCAACGTCGAGCGGTGGAACGCTGTCATCAGTCCCCCGGGGTTTAGGGATGAAGAGAATGAATGGTTGTGAGACCGAGCGGACGTTATCGGAGGTCAATCTCCCGCGCCAGCGCGGCGGGGGGATTTCAACCGTCCGGACTGGACCTGGCAAACGGTACGGGCGGAATGGTCACCCATCCCGCCCGTACCGCCGTGCGTTATATGAACGACCCTCATGGGCCGATGGAGGACAGCCCCTGACCAGCACCAGCAGGCCATGTCACCAGCACGGTCAGGCCGATTCCACCGATCCGTGCGCAACCCACGGCGGCGACGGATACGAGGCGGGACGGTAGCGGTCCGACGATCATTTCCACCACCCCGCGACGGGCAGCCTGCCGCTGCGACGACGGGGACCGCCCGTACCGCCGTCGTGGCACGGCGAGAGCACGACCCCCGGTCAGCCGAACGGTCGGGTCGGGATCGACCTCAGTTGACCTCGACCAGCGGCAGCGACCGGCCCGCGCCACCACCCGGCAGCGCGATCGAGGAGAAGTGCGAGACCACCCGCTCGTCGGTCGGGTCGTCGGCAGGCGTGTGGTGCACGGCGAGCCGGTTGTAGAGGGTGTCGCGTTGGGCGGGGATCCGGTCGGCGGAGCGGATCATGCCGATCAGCTCGTGCAGGTTGGAGCGGTGCCGGGCGCCGGCCGAGGAGATGACGTTCTCCTCCAACATGATCGAGCCGAGGTCGTCCACGCCCATGTGCAGCGACAACTGTCCGACGTCCTTGCCGGTGGTCAGCCAGGACGCCTGCAGGTGCGGCACGGTCTCGAAGAAGAGTCGGGCCACCGCGACCAGGCGCAGGTATTCCAGCGTGGTCGCCTGGGTGCGGCCCTTGAGGTGGTTGTTCTCCGGCTGGTACGTCCACGGAATGAACGACCGGAATCCACGGGTGCGGTCCTGCACGTCGCGGATCATCCGCAGGTGCTCGATCCGCTCGGCGTGCGTCTCGCCGGTACCCATCATCATGGTCGCCGTCGACTCGACGCCCTGCCGGTGGGCCAGCTCCATGACCTCAAGCCAGCGCTCCCCCGACTCCTTGAGCGGGGCGATGGCCTTGCGCGGGCGCTCGGGCAGCATCTCCGCCCCGGCGCCGGCGATGGAGTCCAGGCCGGCGGCCTTGATCCGGGCGATGGCCTCGTCCAGACTCACGCCGGAGACCTTTGCCATGTGCAGGATCTCGCTCGGCCCGATCGAGTGGATGACCAGCTGCGGGTACGCCTGCTTGACCGAGGAGAACAGCTCCTCGTAGTACTCGACGCCGTAGTCCGGGTGGTGCCCGCCCTGGAGCATCACCTGCGTCGCGCCCAGCTCGACCGCCTCGCCGCACCGGCGCAGGATCTCCTCCGTCGGGTGGGTCCAGCCCTCGGAGTGCTTCGGCGCCCGGTAGAACGCGCAGAACTTGCACGCCGTCACACAGACGTTCGTGTAGTTGATGTTGCGATCGATCAGGTACGTGACGACGTTGTCCGGGTAGCGCCGCCGGCGCACCGCGTCCGCCGCCTCACCCAGCGCGTGGAAGGGCGCCTCGGTGTAGAGCAGCAGCGCCTCCTCGGGCGTGATCCGCCCACCGTCCGCGCCACGCTGCAGGATGTCGTCGATCTCCCGGCTCACCGTCACGTCCCGAGCCTACGTCGGCGTCGACTCGTCTCGCGGACCTGGGGACGCTGATGTGATCCCCAACGGCATTCCCTCATAAATGCAAGATCAAAATCGCTGCCCGTCTGCCAGTTCACGACGCTGGTCGCCTCGGCCTCCAGCCGAATCAGTGTTCGGGACTCGTCGGACAGACCACCGATGGCCTCCCACCAACCGCTTTCGGCCGACCGCTCGGCCATGCCGAGCAGCCGCTTGCGCTCGTCCCACGTGATTCCGTAGATCACCAGCAGCGAGGCGACATCCGCAGCCTGGACACCCTGGATGCCGGTCCCGATTCGAGACAGCTTGGACGGCTGCCAGCCCAGCCGGATGGCCACCCGACGTAGCGCTTCCGGCCCACCTCGACGAGGCGGTCAAGCTGATCGAGGAGGCGTGCGGCGAGCGGATCGCCCTCGTCGAGCACCGCTCCGACCTCACCTACTGGACCGCACACGTCCGCCCCAACGACTGACGTCGGGCTTACTCAGCTCTCGCGTACCTCGACCCGGATGCCGTACATGTCCCGCAGATCCGCCGCGAGCGTCGGCCCCGCCCAGGCCGGCACGTGCGCCTCCCACCACTGCCGTTCGGCCCGCCCCGGCATCCGCTGCTCGGAGAGCACCGCTCGGAACCGCTCGTCCGCCGCCTCGATCCGCTCCCGCACCCAACCCATCTGCGGAAAGCCGAACAACCTCTCGTCGGTCAGCACGTTCTCGATCCCGTGCCGGATGCTCAGGTCGAACCAGTACTCGTCGACAATGTCGTCGTAGCCGTCCTCGCAGAAGCCGACGAACTGCTCCCACCCCTCCACGTAGCCGGTTGGACGGCGTCCCCCGGTGACCTCGGCGAACCGCTCGACGAACTCCCGGTCGTTCGGCATCCTCAGGCGTCGTAGTCGACGGTGAGCCTGTCGGTGGTCGGGCTGGACTGGCAGGTGAGCACATAGCCCGCCGCCAACTCGTCGGGCTCCAGGGCGTAGTTGCGGGCCATCGTGACGGCACCGTCGACGACCTTCGCCTTGCACGTCGAGCAGACACCGCCCTTGCAGGCGTACGGCAGCTCGCCGCGCACCTTCAACGCGGCGTCCAGCACCCGCTCCTCGCGGCCCATCGTGAAGGTCGACGACCGACCGTCGAGCACGATTGTGACGTCCGTCCCGGTGCCCGGCCGGTCGGCGGGGCGGGCCACCGGCTCCGGCGGCGCGTCGACGTGGAACAGCTCGGTGTGCACCGCCGACTCCGGCAGCCCACGCGCGGTCAACACGTCCCGGGCATCGACCACCAGGCCGTACGGACCGCAGAGGAACCACTCCTCGATGACGTCGCCCGGCACGATGGTGCCCAGCAGGCGCTCCAGCCGGTCGGCGTCGATCCGACCCGAGAGCAGCGGCGACTCACCCTGCTCCCGGGACAGCACGTGCACCAGGTGCAGCCGGGTGGGGTAGCGGTCCTTCAGGTCGGCCAACTCCTCGGCGAACATGACCCGGTTGGCCGTGCGGTTGCCGTACACCAGGGTGAAGGTGCTGGCCGGCTCGACGGCCAGGGCGGTCCCGACGAGCGCGAGCACCGGGGTGATGCCGGAGCCGGCGACGACCGCGCCGTAGTGCCGCACCCGGTCGGCCGCGAACGCCGTGGTGAAGGTGCCCAGCGGCGTCATCACCTCGACCGTGTCGCCGCGGCGCAGCGCGCCGCAGGCGAACGCCGAGAAGGCGCCGCCGGGGATCTCCCGCACCCCGATCCGCAGCCGGCCGCGCCGGGCCAGGTCGTCCGGGGTGGAGCAGATGGAGTACGACCGGCGTACGTCGTCGCCGTCGTCGGTCACCCGGCGCACGGTGAGGTGCTGACCGGCGCGGAACGCGAACGCCTCCCGCAACTCCTCTCCTACGGCGAAGGTGACCGCGACCGAGTCGTCGGTGAGCCGGTCGACGGCGGCGACCGGCAGCGGGTGGAACGCCGGCCGGCGGCGGACCGGCCGGGAGATCGTGACAGTCACAGCGCCTTCAGGTGGTCGAAGGGTTCGGAGCAGGAACGGCAGCGCCACAACGCCTTGCACGCGGTCGAGCCGAACCGGCTGACCTGCTCGGTGTCCGGCGAGCCGCAGAGCGGGCAGCGGACCGCGAGGGTCAACGCCACCACGCCCGGGGTGGCCGCCGGGGCCGGCGGGGCGATCCCGGCGGCGGCCAACTTGGCCCGCCCGCCGTCGGAGATCCAGTCGGTGCTCCACGGTGGGCTGTAGACCGTCCGCACCTCGGCGTCCGGATAACCGGCGGCGGCAAGCGCGCGCCGAACATCAGTCCGGATCACGTCCATGGCGGGACAGCCCGTGTACGTCGGAGTGATGGTCACGGTGACCCGTCCGCTGACCCGGTCCTCCTCGACCGCGCGCAGGATCCCCAGCTCGTCGATGGTGATCACCCGGATCTCCGGGTCCACCACGCCGGCGGCGGCGTCCCTGGGATTCACCACTTCGCCCCGGGGTGGGCGCGGTGCAGCACCTGCATCTCGGCCAACAGGTAGGACAGGTGCTCGGTGTGCACGCCGGCCCGCCCGCTCGTCGGAGCCCAGCCGCGCTCCGGCCGGGTGAGCGTCGCCTCGGCCAGCACCGGGCCGACTGTCTCGTCGAACACGGCCCGCAGGCCCGCCGGGTCGACAGGCGCCGCCGGGTCCGCCGCGAAAAACTCATGGGTGTACGGCCAGACGTGGTCCACGGCATCCTGCATCCGGCGGTGCGACTCCTCGGTGCCGTCGCCGAGCCGCTTGACCCACAGCGCGCCGTGGTCCAGGTGGTACGCCGACTCCTTGCGCGCCTTCGCGCCGATGGCGGCCAACCGCTCGTCCGGGCAGGACGCGAGCGCGGTGTAGAGCGGCAACTGGTACGCCGCCAGGAAGAACAGCTTCGCCATGGTCACCGCGAAGTCGCCGTTGGGCAGCTCGACCAGCAGCACGTTGCGGAACTCGCGGTCGTCACGCAGGTACGCCAGCGCGTCCTCGTCCCGACCTGCCGCCTCCAGCTCACCCGCGTACGACAGCAGCAGGCGGGCCGCGCCGAGCTGGTCGAGGGCGATGTTGGCGAGCGCGATGTCCTCTTCCATCTCCGGCGCGCGGGTCGTCCACTCGGCCAGCCGCTGCGCCGCGATCAGCGCGTCGTCGCCGAGGCCGAGCGCGAAGTCGAACGGGCCGTTCACACCATCACCTCGCTTCGCTCGGCGGCGTGAAGCGCCCCGTTGCGGGGCTGGCTGGTTTGCTCGCTCCGCTCGCTCACAGGTGTGCCACCCCGTCCGGCACCTCGTAGAAGGTGGGGTGGCGGTAGACCTTGTCGGCGGCCGGGTCGAAGAAGGCGTCCTTCTCGTCCGGGCTGGACGCGGTGATCGCGCCCGCCGGCACCACCCAGATCGACACGCCCTCCTGGCGGCGGGTGTAGAGATCGCGGGCGTTGCGCAGGGCCAGCTCGGCGTCCGGGGCGTGCAGGCTGCCGACGTGGGTGTGCGACAGCCCGCGTCGCGCCCGCACGAAGACCTCCCACAGAGGCGAGTGCTCGTTGCTCACGCGGCCACCTTCTCCCTCTTGTCGGCCCGCTTGGCGGCGTACGCCGCGGCGGCCTCGCGTACCCATCCGCCGTCGGCGTGGGCGGCCCGGCGGTGCGCCATCCGCTCCCGGTTGCACGGCCCGTCGCCCTTGATGACCTGCATCAGCTCGTCGTAGTCCGGCTGGGTGTAGTCGTACGCCTGCCGTTCCTCGTTCCAGCGCAGGTCGTCATCGGGGATGCGCAGCCCGAGGACCTCCGCCTGCTGGACGCACATGTCCACGAAGCGTTGGCGCAGGTCGTCGTTGGAGAAGCGCTTGATCTTCCAGGCCATCGACTGGGCGGAGTGGGTGGAGTCGCCGTCCGGCGGGCCGAACATGGCAAGCGACGGGTACCACCAGCGGTCCACCGCGTCCTGCGCCATGGCCTGCTGCTCCGGGGTGCCGTGCGCCAGGGTGTGCAGGATCTCGTAGCCCTGCCGCTGGTGGAACGACTCCTCCTTGCAGACGCGGATCATCGCCCGCGCGTACGGCCCGTAGGAGCACCGGCACAGCGGCACCTGGTTGACGATCGCCGCGCCGTCCACCAGCCAGCCGATCGCGCCCACGTCCGCCCAGGTCAACGTGGGGTAGTTGAAGATCGAGCTGTACTTCTGCCTGCCGTCGAGCAGCAGCTGGACCATCTCGTCGCGGCTGATGCCGAGGGTCTCGGCGGCGGCGTACAGGTAGAGACCGTGGCCCGCCTCGTCCTGGACCTTGGCCAGCAGGATCGCCTTGCGCTTGAGCGAGGGCGCCCGACTGATCCAGTTGCCCTCCGGCTGCATGCCGATGATCTCGGAGTGGGCGTGCTGCGCGATCTGCCGGATCAACGTCCGGCGGTACGCCTCGGGCATCCAGTCGCGCGGCTCGATCTTCTGCTCCGCGTCGACCACCCCGGTGAAGTACGCCGCCAGGTCCTCGTCCGGTGCGGGGCCGCCGCGGCGTTCGCGCGCGGCGGCGGCGCGCAGCTCCGCCTCGGCCGCCTCGACCTCGCCGAGCAGGCCAGCGCCGGGCGCGTCGTCCGGTGCGTCGCCCGGGGCGGAGAAGTCGTTGCCATACATGTCGACAAGTGTTACAGCTTGCGCCCCGATGCACTAGGGGGTGTAACAGGAAACCCGAGTCACCTTCCGTCACCGGTGGGCATTTCCCGACCACCCAGCGCAACTCATTCGCCTATGACGTGGGTCACCGGCAGAAGATGAAACCCCCCAGAAACCCCATACCGACCGGATTTTGCACCGATATCGCACGTTCAGTGGTGTCGAACCCTGGCACCCGGCCCGCTCGGACGTAGACTTCTGCCGGTCACACGATCGGCTGCCCTCCCGCCGGCTCCACAGAGGCCACCTCCCCCGGCCTCGGCGTAGCGCACCGGTCGCCCCGGACAACGAAGCCGGTCCCCCCGGCCCTGACATCTGGAGCTCACCCAACTCATGCGATCCCGCGTGACCATGGTGCTCGCCGTCGTGGCGGTTCTCCTCGGTGGCGTCCTACTGGTTCCCACCGCGTACGCCCGACTCTCCGCCGACGACAGCAGCGGAGGCGGTGGCGGCGGTGCCGCCAGCAGCAGCGTCGCCGCGCCCGCACCCACCCCGCCGCCACCACCCACGCTGGCCGCCGGCCGGGTGTCGGTGGCCTTCAAGGGTCAGTTCTTCTCGTGGGCCCTGATGGACCGGAAGACCGGCAAGATCTCCGGGTCGGCGAACATGGCCGCGACCAGCTCCACCGAGTCGATGATCAAGGCGTGGATCGTCTCCGACTATCTGCGTCAGCTCAGGGACAGGGAGCCGTCGGCCGCGCTGAAGGAGGCGGCCCGGCTGGCCATCATCGACAGCAACGACACGGCCGCGAACAAGGTCTATGCCGCGGCGGGTGGGTCCTACAAGCCGGTGCGGAGCAGCATCCCCGACCCGGTGATCCAGCGGGCGATCAAGATCTGCGGCCTCACCGACACCAAGCGCGGCAACACCGAGCCGTACACCGGCTTCTGGAGCTTCACCCGGATGTCCCCCCGGGACGCCGTCCGGCTCGGCGACTGCATCGCCGACGGCAAGGCCGCCGGGCCGAAGTGGACGAAATGGGTGCTGGACCAGATGAGCAAGGTCGAAGGCACCACCGCCAAGAAGGACCAGAAGTCCTCCTCCGGCGGTGGGCGCTGGGGGATCATCGACGGCCTGCCGAAGTCGATCACCGCGCAGGGGCCGGTCAGCATCAAGAACGGTTGGACGCCGATCGCCGGCGACGGAAACTGGCACGTCAACTGCCTCGCCGTCAACGGCAAGTGGAGTCTCGCGGTGATGCTGCGCTACCCGATCGGTAGTGGTCTGGACTACGGCGCACAGGTCTGTGCCAGCGTGGCCACCCAGCTGGTCACTCCGCAGCCGGGCGCCGCGCTCAAGGTGCCGCAGCAGCCGGTCGGGAAGCTCTGATGGCCGGCAACCGGCGGGCCGGCCGGCGCGGCACGGGCGAGACCTCACCGCTGCGCCTGATCGCTGTCGCGGTCATCCTCATCGGGCTGGTGCTGGTGTCGCTACGCCTCCTCCCCGGTTCGCCGTTCGAGTCGTCCGCGGCCGCCCAGTGGGGTGACTCCGAGGCGACGACCAGCGACCGGCAGACCGGCGCGGCCACCGACCGCAGTGCCCGTCAGCCGTCCCCGCCGTCGCCGTCGCCGAGCCCCAGCCCCTCGCTCGCGCCGTTGCCGTTCCAGGCCAAGGACCTCAAACTCGACATCCAGGGCTGGTACTCCTGGAGCGTGCTGGACCGCCGGACCGGAAAGATCATCGGCTCGAAGAACATGGGCGAGACCAGCACCACCGCCTCGATGATCAAGTCCTGGATCGTCGCCGACTACCTGCGCCGCTCCGCCGACGCCGGCCGGACGCCGAGCGACGCGAAGCTCGCCGACGCCACCCGGATCATCCGGGACAGCGACAACACCCGCGCCGAGCAGTTCTACAACGATGTCGGCCGGGACGCCTCGATCAAGCGGCTGCTCTCCATGTGCAAGCTGACCGACAGCAGCGTCGCCCCCGACAAGGGCTGGAGCCGGACGGCGTTGTCCCCCCGAGACACCGCACGGCTGGGCAACTGCATCGCCACCGGCACCGCCGCCGGACCGAAGTGGACCAAGTGGCTGCTCAACGAGATGAAGCTCGTTCGCGGCGCCGGTGACTTCGGCATCCGCAAAGCCTTCCCGGCGGCGGAGCAGAAGAATATCGCCATCAAGAACGGGTGGATCGACCGGACCAGGGAGCAGGAGATGCACATCAACTGCCTGGCCATCGGCGACACCTGGACGATGGGCGTGATGGTCAAGTACCCGATCGGCATGGGCTACGACTACGGCATGAAGAACTGCGAGAAGATCACCGAGGCGCTGCTCCGCCCCGGCGCCTGACGCCGCAGGGGCGGCTCAGCCGGCGAAGAACTCCGGGCCGCCGTCCGGCAGCGCCGGGGTCTCACCGATCGCGGCAGCGCGCCGGGCGAACTCCCGCAGCCCGGCGACCTGTCGCTCACCGAGCGAGAAGTCCAGCGTCCGGAAGTACGTGGCAAGCGTCGCGGCGTCGAACGTCTCCCACCGCGCCGCCGACTCGGCGACCTGGTCCAGCTCGGCCAGGCAGAGGTCACGCGAACGCAGGAACGCCTCGTGCACCTCCTTGACCAGGCCCGGATGGGCGGCGGCGAAGTCACGGCGAACCGCCCAGACGGCGAAGACCATCGGCAGCCCGGTCCACTCCCGCCACGCCTGCCCGAGGTCGGTGACGGTGAGGCCCAGCTGCGGCGCCTCGTACAGCGCCCGCAGCGCCACGTCCCCGATCAGCACCCCGGCGTCGGCCTCCAGCAGCATCTGGGTCAGGTCCGGCGGACAGCGGAAGTAGTCGGGGTGGACGTCGTACCGCTCGGCGAGCAGCAGCTGGGCCAGCAGCACCCCGGTACGCGAGGTCGACCCGAGCGCCACTCGCCCGCCGTCCAGCTCGGCGAGGGGCTTCGTGGACACGATGTTGACCGAGAGCACCGGCCCGTCGCTGCCCACCGCCAGGTCCGGCAGGAGCAGCAGCTCATCGGCGTGCTTCAGGTACTCCACGAAGGTGATCGGGCCAATGTCAAGATCGCCGGCGACAAGCGCCGCGCTCAACCGGTCCGGCGAATCCTTGTGCAGGTCCACGTCGAGCAGGGCACCCGAGCGCATCAGGCCCCAGTAGATCGGCAGGCAGTTCAGGAACTGGATGTGCCCGACCCGCGGGCGTGCGATGCGCTCAGCCATGACCCGACCGTATCCCCGGCCTCCGGCCCCGGCTCGGCGGGTCGGCCCGGAGTGGCCAAACCCGCATCCGCCCCGGTCGGCTGCTGGTCCTCCGGTGCATCCGACCGCTCGCGTTCGTGCCCGGCGGGCTGCCGGCTCTCGCATCCACCTGGCTCCTCCGTGGTCGGCCCGCGTACCGCCCGGGCGACGACCGGCACCAGGGCCAGCACCACCAGGAGCCCGGCCACGCCAACCGCCGCGATCAACGGCCGGGGCGGAACTCGCGTGAGCAGCGCGCCGCCGACCAGGTAGCCGGCCATCGAGCCGCCCTGCACCGCCGCACCGTAACCGGCGTACGCGCGGGCGCGCATCGCCTCCGGCACGCGGCGGGCGGTGAGCAGGTTGGCGAAGACGTTGTCCGCGCCGTTGGCCGCGCCACCCACCAGCCAGAGCGGCACCAGCAGACCCGCCGCCGGCACCCACGCGGCCAGCAGCACCATCAGGCTGCATCCGGCCAGCGTGACAAGCACTCCACGGACCAGCGCGCCGTCGTCGTCGAGCCGGCGGGCGAGCCGCGCGGCCAGCCAGCCACCGGGCAACATGCCAGCCATCCAGGCGGCGCCCACGAGCCCGTACGTGGTGGCCGAACCGTCAAGCGTCTCTCGGATGAAGAAGACCTCGATCACGTTGATGCCGCCGATGGCCGCGATCACCACGGCGGTGCTCACCACCATGACGAGCAGCAGCGGATCCCGCCGCAGTCGCCAGCTCCGGGCCGTACCACCAGGGGTGGCCCGCTCGGCCGCGTCCGACCCGGCACTGCCCGACGGGCCGGCGGTCGACACGTCACCCGCGGCGGCTGCGGTCCGGCGACCGCCGCGCCGGGTCCGCAGCAGCAGGCCGGCCACCACCAGCGCCAGGTAGGTCGCAGCGTCGACAAGCAGCGGTACGCGGGTGCCGAACTGCCCGACCAGCAGCCCGGCAAGCACCGGGCCGCCGAGTGCGCCGAGGGAGACGGCGGTCTGGCTGATCGCGCTGGCGCGGGGCAGGTCGGCCGGTCGGACCATGGCCGGGAGCAGCGCCGCCAGGCAGGGCTGGGTCACCGCGAGCCCGCAGGCGAGCAGCGCGACGAGCCCGACCACCAGGACGGGGTGATCGACCACGGCGAGCAACGTGCAGATCGCGGCCTGGGCCAGCCCGACGGTCACCAGCAGGGTACGGCTGTCGACCCGGTCGGCGAGCCGGCCGGCGAGCGGTGCCAACGCCACCAGGGGCAGGGTCGCCGCGAGCAGCAGCCCCGACACGGCGAGCCCTCCGGCGCCGGCACCCTGCAGGGCAAGCGCGAGCGCGGTGGCGGCGAGGAAGTCACCGCAGATGGTGGTGCCCCGGGCGGTGGCCGCCACCCAGACGTCCGTCCAGCGCGAGTCGACAGTTGTGAAGGACATACTTCGAAAATAATCCTTCACAACTGTCGTGCACAACCCCCGCTAGGCCAGCGGCACCGCCCGGTACTGCACCGCCACGGCACGGGCACCCGGCGGCGGATCGGCTCGACGTCGAGCCTGGTACGGCCTGAGCAGCGCCACGACTGCCTCGTTCAGCCCGGTCAGCTCCTCCGCCGTGAGCACGAGCATTGCCTCGTTGAACAGCGCCGCGTCGTACCACTCGGCGGGCTCGTCCCCGGCGCGGCGCGACCACTCCCGGATCCGCTCCATGGCCAGCACGGTGTGCGCCTCCACCAGAGCCTGCTCCGCAGCCCGCGCCTCAGGCCCGGCCTCGCGGCCCGCGTCGACCATCAGGCTGGGGCTCAGCGTGCGCCACACCCGCTCCCGGGCGTCGCCCCGGCTCGGCGCCTGCTCCACCAGGCCGAACTTCGCCAGCGCCCGCAGGTGGTAACTTGTCGCGCTCGGCGACAGTCCGACGATCTCCGCGCACTCGGTGGCGGTGCCGCCACCCTCACGGCTACTCAGATATTCCATGATCGCGATCCGGGCCGGATGCGCCAACGCCCGCATCACCTGCGGGTCACTGACCATCCGACGCGGCTCGGGACGGGCCTCGGTCATGCCCCCATGATCCCGGCCAGCCACCCGACCCGCCATCAGCCCTGGAGTCGCGCCAACCGCAGCATCGCGTCCCGCCCTCGACCCGGTCGGCATGATCTTCGGCCGAGGCCCTGTGGGATCGGAGAACGCTTATGACCACATCCGGCGGGATTCGTGGCGTGCGGTTGGTGGCGGTGGCGACGGTGGGCGCTCGACCGGATCGGGATGGCCTGCGCGACGAAGGGAAGGTGTCCGCTGCCGCCATGCACAACCTGCCGCACTGCCTGATGGCGGGGCTGCGCGGTCGGCTTCCTCGGGAGCACTGCCGCGGCGGGCCACCTCCCCGCATTGCCGGATCACGGGCCGCGCGGTCGGCTTCCTCAATTGGGCGCTGCCGCTGCGGGCCACCTCGCCAGACCGTCTGATCGCGGGCCGCGCGGTCGGCTTCCTGGACGGCCAGAAGTGTCGTACACCTGTTCTATTGTCATTTCATGTTGAGGGGTTTGGCGCAGGCGGCGGGTGCCGTCGACGACTGCGCCGAGGCCGCGTTGTGGGCCCTCCCCGACGACGAGCTGCTCGCGTCGCTCGACGCGGCGCACGTGGCGGCGCAGCGTCTGGCGGCCGTCCAGCTCGCTCTGGTGCGCGAGCTGGACGCCCGTGGTGTCGCCGTCGCTCAGGGAGCGTCGTCCACGGCTGTCTGGTTAGGGGAGCGGCTGCGGCTCTCGGGCCGGTCGGCCCGACAGATGGTCAAGCTCGCCGCCACCATCGACGCCGCCCCGCAGACTGTGCGCGACGCCCTGCTCGGCGGCCGCCTCACCGTGGAGCAGGGCCGGGTGGTGGCGGAGACGGTCGCGGCCCTGCCGGTCGAGGCCGGGCCGGCGGTGGCAGACAAGGCCACCGAGCTGTTGATCTCCTGGGCCGACCGCTTCGACCCGACCATCCTGAGTCGTCTCGGGGAGCGCGTCCTCACGCACGTCGCACCCGACCTGGCCGACGAGGCCGAGCTGGCCGCCCTCGACCGGGCCGCCGATCGGGCCGAGGCTCGCCGGCACGTCACCCTCTCCGAGCCCAGGGACGGGCAGGTACGCCTCACCGGGAACCTCGACACCGAGACCGCAAGCCTGCTACGCGAGGCCATCGATCCACTCTGTGCCCCGGCCGGCGAGCACGACGACCGAAGCCCTGGCCAACGCCGGGCGGACGCACTCGGCGAGATCTGCCGGCTGGCACTGCGCACCGGGCACCTGCCCGACAACGGCGGCGACCGGCCCCAACTGGTGGTCACCATGTCGCTCGAAGCGCTTCTCAACGGCGTGGGCGTGGGCACCCTGGAGACCGGTGCGCGTCTCACGCCGGGCGCTGCGCGGCGCCTGGCCTGTGACTCAGCCGTGCTGCCGGCCGTGCTTGGCGGCAACAGCCAGGTCCTGGACGTCGGGCGTCAGCGCCGGCTCTTCAGCGGTCCCCTGCGACGCGCGTTGGTGCTGCGCGACGGCGGGTGCGCCTTTCCCGGCTGCGACCGACCACCCCGTTGGTGCGACGGTCACCACGTCCGCCACTGGGCCGATGGCGGTGCAACGACGCTTGCCAACGCGGTGCTGCTCTGCGGCCACCATCACCGCCTTCTCCATCGGGGCGACTGGACGGTCCGCATCGCGCCGGACGGCCAGCCCGAATTCCTCCCGCCCGACTGGATGGACCCACTCCGCACCCCGCGTCGCAACCTCTACCACCGGCGCTGCTGAGGCCCGCGAGGCTCACCCTTCGCGAACCGGCCGAGCCCGCCCGCCGAACCACCAACGCAGCCCGGCGGCATAGAACAGCGACCAGGCTGCCAACGCCTATCCAGGCCGGCTCGGACGCACCGGCCGGCCCATCATCTGGCCCGGCCAGACCGGCGTATCGCTCGCGCCCGACATCAGCGAACCCATGCTGGTCCCACCCCGCCGGCCCACCAACACCGGTGATCAGGCCCGCCCGCGACGTCCCGCGCCCCGCACACCCGGTCAGCGCGCGAAGGTCTCGCGGCGCAGTGCCCGTCCGGCGCTATGTCGTTCGGCTGCCCGTCCTGCCCAAAATCAGCCGGCCCTCGCCTTCCGTCGGGCCACCCGACACCGGCCCCAGCCCTGCTCGCGACCTACGCGCCTCGTGCACCAGGACCGCGCAGTGATCTTGCAGGCAGGGCCCGCAGCGGTACGGCGTCGTGCGCCACGCCAGCACTCACGGGTGGTCTGGTCGGTAATTCGGTGGAAGGGGTCTCCGGAAGGGCGTAGCGTTGCAGCCCGCTTGACGGCCGAGGTGAGCTGCACCGGAACGGACGTCACCGCGCCGGGCGGGCGGCCATCCGCCCCCGGACACGCGAGCGCGCAGCAGATGTGAACGATGGGACGTCAGCATGCCCGCACCTGACCTGGACACCCACCCCGACACGGACCTGGTCGCCGAACGCGCCCATCTGGCCACCTCGCGTGCGGCGCTGCGCCGGATGCGGGAGCGGGCCGAAGCCCTCTTCTCGACCGGCGACCAGGTGGCCGGCGACCCCTACGCGGCGGAGATGCTCGGCCGTACGCTTGCCCGCCGGGTGGCCGAACTGGCCGACGACCCCACCACACCGCTGTTCTTCGGCCGCCTCGACTTCGGTGGAACCACGAGCGACGAGGAAGCAGCCACCGGACGCACGACCAACGCGACCACGACCAGCAACACCAGCAGCGGCAACGGCAACGCGGGCGGCAGCAGCAGCGGCAGCGACGGCGGCAACGGCGGCAGCAGCAGCGACAGCCATAGCGTCGGCGACCATGACGGTCGGCGGTATCACGTGGGGCGGCGGCATGTCACCGACGAGCACGGCGAGCCTCTGGTGCTGGACTGGCGGGCGCCGGTCTCCCGGTCGTTCTACCGCGCCAGCGCGCGCGACCCGCAGGGGGTGGCGGTCCGGCGACGGTTCGGGTTCAGCAACGGGGTGTTGACCAGCTTCGAGGATGAGCGGCTGGATCGGGGCGAGGAGCTGGGCACGACCAGTCGGATTCTCACCGCCGAGATCGAGCGTCCGCGCGTCGGGCCGATGCGCGACATCGTCGCCACGATTCAGCCCGAGCAGGACGAGTTGGTCCGGGCCGACCTGGCCGACTCGATCTGCGTGCAGGGGGCGCCGGGCACCGGCAAGACGGCGGTCGGCCTGCACCGGGCCGCGTACCTGCTCTATTTGCACCGGGAGCGGCTGCGGCGGGCGGGTGTGCTGATAGTGGGCCCGAACAGGGCGTTCCTGTCGTACATCGCGGCGGTGCTGCCGGCGCTCGGTGAGGTCGAGGTCGAGCAGGCCACCGTGGAGGAGCTGATCTCACGGGTACCGGTGCGGGCGGTGGAGGCGCCGGCCGTCGCCGCGCTCAAGCACGACGCGCGGATGGCGAGCGTCCTGCGGCGCGCGGTGCAGACACAAATCGGCACGCCGACCGACTCGATCACCGTGTCCGACGGGTCGTTCCGGTGGCGGATCGGGTTGGAGCCGCTGCACCGGATCGTCGAGGAGACCCGCCGGGAGGAGCTGCCGTACGGCACCGGCCGGGAGCGGGTCCGGGCTCGCGTGGTGAGTCTGCTGCAACGGCAGGCCGAGGCGCGGCGGGCGGAGTCGCCCGGCGATGCGTGGCTGCGCCGGATGAGCCGGTGCCGGCCGGTGGTCGACTTCCTGGACGCGGTCTGGCCGGCGTTCACCCCGGAAGGGCTTGTGCACGGTCTACTCTCCGACCCGGCCCGACTCGCCGCCGCCGCGGATGGGTTGCTCAGCGACTCCGAACAGGCGCTGCTGGTCTGGGCGAAGCCGGCCCGTACGCCGAAGGCCGCCCGCTGGACCGCCGCCGACGCGGTGCTTGTCGACGAGGCCGCCGGGCTGCTGGAGCGCCCCTCCGGGTTCGGGCACGTGGTGGTGGACGAGGCGCAGGATCTCTCCCCCATGCAGTGTCGGGCCATCGCCCGCCGCAGCGAGCACGGCTCGGTCACGCTGCTCGGTGACCTCGCGCAGGGCACCGCGCCGTGGGCGGCGACCGACTGGCGGGAGTCCCTCACCCACCTGGGTAAGCCGGACGCCGTGGTGGTTCCGCTGACTGTCGGATTCCGGGTACCCGCCGCGGTGGTCGCGTTCGCCAACCTGCTGCTGCCTGCGCTGGCAGTGGACGTACCGCCTGCCGAGTCGCTGCGTCACGACGGCGGCCTGGAGGTGCGTACCGTGGCCGATCTGACCGCTGCGACGGTGGCCGAGGTGCACGCGGCGCTCACGCACGTCGGTTCGGTGGGTGTGATCGCCGCGGACGACGCGGTCGACGAGCTGCGCGCGGCGCTGGCCGCAGCGGGCGTCGCCACCGCGACCGCCGACGACGTCACCGCCGCGGAGCGGGTCACCGTGGTGCCCGCGACGCTGGTCAAGGGTCTGGAGTACGACCACGTGGTGGTGGTCGAGCCGGCCGCGATCGTCGCGGCCGAACCACGCGGGCTGCACCGGTTGTACGTGGTGCTCACCCGCGCGGTGTCCCGCCTCTCGGTGCTGCACCGCGAACCACTGCCCGCGCCTCTGCTGCCGGCGCCGCCGCAGACGCCGTCGCAGGCCGCACCGCTGGCGTCGGCGCCGCTGTAGACCAGCCTGCCGTCGGCTGCGCTGCCACAGGCTGGACTGCCGGAGGCTGGACTGCCGCAGGCCGCGCTGGTCGAAGGCCGCGCTGGTCGAAGGCCGCGCTGGTCGCGGCCAGCTTGCCGGTGCTCGGGGCGTCGAGCGGGTCAGCGGCTGGTGAGTGCGGCGGCGACCTCGCGCAGTGGCTTGCCGGGCTCGGCGAGCGGCACCGTGAACGCCAGCCACGAGCCGTCGGTGAACTCGATCCGGAGGCGCTTCGGGTTGAGCCGGTGCCAACCCACGCGGGCGTCGGCCACCGTGGGTCGGGGCACGGACCAGACGATCCGGGTTTCGGCGGCGGCCCGCTCGTCGTCGGCCCGGCTCGACCAGAGTGTCACCGGCCCGGATGCGCACACGAGCAGCCGCCGGTCGGTGACCGCGAGAATGGTGTCCTCGATCGAGGTCACCGGAGGCGCCGGTCGCCGGGCGTAGCGCAGTGTGGAGGCGGCCGAGCCGGGGGCGCCCCGGCCGGCGACCCCGAAGATCACGCGGTCGACGATCCGGTCGCCCGCCGGGAAGGAGAGCAGCGGCACGAGCAGGTTGAGCAGCACCCCGGAGGCGACACCAGCGGCACCGGACCGGGCTGGACGCTGGGCGGCGGGCGGGTCGGTGACGGGCGGGTCGGCCGGCTGGACGCCCTGGGCGATCTCCGCCTTCGCGACGGCGAGCACCTGTTCGTCCGGCTCGACGAGGTTGGTCAACGGCACCTGGTAACCGATGGTGGCCATCGAATCAGTGTCCGGCCGCGCGGTCGGTCGACGACGCGGCGAACGCCGTCCGTGCCTCCAGCGCATCGTTCGGACCCGACACCGGCCCTCCCCTGTGTCCTGTGCGACGGATCAGCCCCACCGCCGACGACTCAGCCATTGCCGACCCCACCGTAGGCACTTCGGGCCGCTGTCGATTACCCGCCACCGGAACGGGGCACACAACTTCTACTTTGCGTCGTAAAGTTGTTTGCGTGGAACAGGACGATGATCGACCCCCCGCCGATGCCGCGACGGCGCTCCAACTGATCCGTGACCAGCGGGCGGCCACGGTCTCCCGGCTGGAACCGGACGCCCGGCTGATCTACTGGCCGTGGGGCGTGGCCTGGCTGGTCGGCTTCGGGCTGTTCTTCCTGCGCTTCTCCCCGGACGGTCGGGTGCTGGTCCGGCTGCCCGACTGGCTGCCGCTGACCGTCCTCTTCGTCCTACTGGCGGCCGCTTCGGTGGTGCAGGCAATCGCCGGCGCGCGAGCGTACGGCCAGGTGACCGGGGACTCGGCCCGGCGCGGCCGCTGGTACGGGTGCGCCTGGGCGGTGGGCTCGGTGAGCGTGTACGTGGGGCTCAGCCGAGTTTCGGAACATCTGCCGCACGATCTGGCGGCGCTGCTCTGGTCGGCCACCGCCGTCGGGTTGACCGGCGCGCTGCAGATGGCCGGCGGCGCGATCTGGCTCGACCGGGACCTGTTCCGGCTGGGCGTCTGGATCAGCGTGCTCAACGTGGTCGGCGCGATCGCCGGGCCGGGCTGGCACTCGCTTGTCGTCGCGGTGGCCGGCAGCGGCGGGATCCTGGTCGCCGGGACGATCGCCCACCTGCGACAGCGACGCCGGTCATGACCGACCTCGACCCGGTCATCCACGCCCAGGCGCGACTGCGGGTGGTCGCCGCGCTCTCCGCGCTCGGGGACGGGGACCGGATCACCTTCCCGCGACTGCAGGACCTGCTCGCGATGACCGCCGGCAACCTCTCCGTGCACCTGCGAAAGCTGGAGGACGCCGGATACGTGGAGATCAGCAAGACCCACCGGGGACGCACCCCGACCACCCTGATCCGCCTCAGCCGGCGGGGCCGGCTGGCGTTCGAGGAGTACACCGAAGCCATCCGCGCCCTGCTCGATCCCACCCAGCTCGACTCCACCCCGTCAAAGGAGCAGTCATGATCCTCGCCCGCGCCGACCAGGCCAGCCGCCGGTACGGCGACGTCCTCGCCCTCGACCGCGTCGACCTGGAGGTCCGGGCCGGCGAACTGGTCGGCCTGCTCGGCCCCAACGGCGCCGGCAAGAGCACCCTGATAAACCTGCTGGTCGGCCTGCGTCGGCCCAGCTCGGGCCGGCTCGAACTGTTCGGTGGCGACCCCCGCGACCCGGCGTCCCGACGGCAGATCGGCGTCACCCCCCAGGAGACCAGCCTCCCCGGGACGCTCCGCGTCGGAGAGGTCGTCGACTTCGTCTCCGCCCACTACGCCGACCCGGTGCCCCGGGGCGAGTTGCTCGACCGTTTCGGCCTGGGTGACCTCGCCCGACGACAGACCGGCGGGCTCTCCGGGGGCCAGCGTCGCCGGCTGGCCGTGGCGCTGGCCTTCGCCGGCCGGCCCCGGCTCGTGCTGCTCGACGAGCCGACCACCGGCCTGGACGTCGCCGCCCGGCACACCCTGTGGGAGGCGATCCGCGCGTTCCACGAAGACGGCGGAACCGTCCTGCTGAGCAGCCACTACCTGGAGGAGGTGGAGGCGCTCGCCCGCCGCGTGGTGGTGATCGCGCAGGGCCGGGTACTCGCCGACGACACCGTCGAGGCCGTGCGCGGCATCGTCGGCGTACGCCGGGTCAGCCTGGTCGCCGACAAGCTGCCCGACCTGCCCGGCGTCGTACGCGCCGACCGCGTCGACGGGCGCCTGCACCTGCTCACCACGGACGCCGACGAGCTGGTCCGTGCGCTTGTCGGCTCTCGGGCGGCGTTCACCGACCTGGAGGTGCGGCCCACCTCGCTGGAGGAGGCGTTCCTCGCCATCACCAGCGGCGACCAGCCGGGCGTCGGTGAGCAGGCCGGCGGCGTGCCCCCGACCAGCGCCCCGAACCAGACCGGCGCCGGAGACCCGACCGCCATCGACGACCAGCCCACCGCCGCTGCCGGCGGCCGACCCACCACCGTCTGAGGAGGCGCACCGTGCAGCTCGCCCTGGTCCACGCCCGCTACCAGCTACTGGAGATCATCCGGATCCCGGTGGCAGTCGTCGGCAGCGCGTTCTTCCCCGCCGCCGCGATGATCTTCTTCGTGGTGCCGTTCATCGGCGACGACGAGGTCGGCGCCACCTTGGCCACCGCGTCGATGATCACCTTCTCGGTGATGAGCGCCAACATCTTCCAGTACGGCGCCGGAATCGCCGAGGACCGCGACCAGCCGTGGAGCCCGTACACCCGGACTCTGCCGGCCGGTCCCGCGCCTCGCTTCGCGGGCCGGGTGCTGGCCGGCCTCGCGCTGACGTACCTCTCGCTGATCCCCGTCGTGGTGATCGGCGCGACGCTGACCCCGGCCCGGGTCACCCCGCTGGCGTTCCTGCTGACCGCCGCCACGGTGGCCGTCATCTCGGTGCCGTTCACGCTGATGGGGCTCGCCATCGGCTACTCGCTGCCCAGCAAGGCGGCGATCGTGGTGGCGCAGATCGTCTTCCTTCCGCTCGCGTTCGGTGGTGGGCTGCTCTCCGCCCCTGGAGACGCGCCCGGGTTCATCGAGACGATCGCACCGTTCCTGCCCACCCGGGGCGCGGCCGAACTGATGTGGTGGGCGGTCGGCGACTACCGGGTCGACCCGCTGGCGCTGATCATGCTCGGCGTCTGGGTCGTGCTGCTCGCCTCGCTCGCGGCCTGGGCGTACCGACGGGACGAGGGTCGCCGGTTCAGCTGACGATTCGTCCGTTTCCGCCCCGTGCCACAGCGGGACGGTGCCAGGATTCCGGCAGGGGGGCCGCCCGTGGCCGCCGGCCGAGAGGGGTCTGACGTGAGCACCGTCCCGCCGGGTACGCCGTGCTGGGCCGACCTGGCCACCCCGGACCTGACCGCCGCGCGGCGCTTCTACCCCGAGCTGTTCGGCTGGACCGGACGGGTGACGCCGGAGCCCGAGGCGGGCGGTTACACGGTCTTCCTGCTCGACGGCCGGCCGGTGGCCGGTGTCGGCCCGCCGGCGATCCCCGACCAGGTGCCGATCTGGTCGACGTACGTCGCCACCGACGACGCGGAACTCGTCGCCGGTCGGGTCGAACGGGCCGGCGGGCAGGTAGTGGTGCCGCCGTTCGAGGTCTTCGACCGGGGGCGGATGGCGGTGTTCGCCGACCCGGCGGGCGCCACGTTCAGCGTCTGGCAGCCACTGGCGATGCCCGGCGCCGAGGTGTTCAACGTGCCCGGCGCGATGAGCTGGAACGAACTGGTCACCCCCGACCCGGACGGGGCGAAGGTCTTCTACGAGCTGGTGTTCGGATGGCAGCCGGACGAACAGGCGGTCGGCGGCATGACGTACACCGGGTGGCGGCTCGGCGCGCAGATCGTCGCCGGGATGATGCCGCCGCTCGCCGACGACTTCCCCGCCGATCTCCCGGCGTACTGGACTGTGTACTTCGCGGTCACCGACGCGGACGCCGCCGCCGCCCGCGCCGCCGAGCTGGGCGGAACCATCCTGGTGCCGCCCCGCGACATCCCGACCGGCCGGTTCGCCGCCCTCCGTGACCCCCAGGGAGCACTCTTCTCGGTCATCGACCTGGGTTAGGCCGGGCGGGGCGGACGGGGACCACCAGGGGGCCGTTGGTGCCGGGGACCACCCGGACGCTGGCCCGGTAGTGGGTGGCGAGGAGGTGTTCGGTGAGCACCTCGTGCGGCGTTCCGGTCGCCACCACCCGGCCGTCGGCGAGCATCACCATCCGGTCCGCGTACTCGCCGGCCAGGGAGAGGTCGTGCATGGTGGCGAGCACCGTCAGGCCGTGCGCGTGGCGCAACTGGTCGACAACCTCCAGGACCTCCTGCTGGTGGCCGATGTCCAGCGCGCTTGTCGGCTCGTCGAGCAGCAGCAGCGTCGCGCCCTGGGCGAGCGCGCGGGCGAGGAAGACCCGCTGCCGTTCCCCGCCGGAGAGGGTCGCCAGCTCGCGACTGTGGAAGCCGGTCAGGTCCAGGCGGTCCAGCACCTCGTGCACGGCGGCGATGTCAGCTGTCGACTCCCGGCCCAGCGGCGGGATGTAGGGGGTACGGCCGAGCAGCACGTAGTCCAGCACCGGCATTCCGGGCGGCACCACCGGGGACTGCGTCACAGTCGCCACCACCCGGGCGCGGTCGCGGCGGCGCAGCGCGGTGCTCGGCGTACCGAACAGGGTGATGGCCTGCGGCGCGGGCAGCAGGCCGCCGACGGCGCGCAACAGGGTGGATTTGCCGGCGCCGTTCGGGCCGATCACGGTGACCCATTCGCCGGCCACGACTGTGAGGTCGACGCCGGTGAGGATCGGCGTGCCGTCCAGACTGACGTGCAGGCCGCGAACCTCGACCGCCGGCGGGCCGGCGGGTGATGGGCTCACGTGAGCACCCGTCGGGCGGTCCGCAGCACGAGGACGAAGAACGGGCCGCCGAGCAGGGCGGTGACCACGCCGATGGGCACCTCGGCCGGGGCGGCGGCGGTACGGGCCACCACGTCGGTCAGGGCCAGGAACGCGGCCCCGAACAGCAGTGACAGCGGCAGGATCACCCGGTAGCTCGACCCGGCGAGCAGCCGGACGGTGTGCGGCACGATGATGCCGACGAAGCCGATGAGCCCCGTCGCGGAGACCGCGGCGGCGGTGCCCAGCGACGCGGCGGCGATCAACAGGTAGCGGGAGCGTTGCGGGTGCAGGCCGAGGCTCTTCGCCTCGTCGTCGCCGACCGCGAGGACGTCCAGCTCGCGGCGGTGCAGCAGCACCACGACCGTGGTCAGGGCGGCGTACGGCAGCACCAGCAGCACATCGTGCCAGCCCGCGGTGGCCAGCCGGCCGAGCAGCCAGGAGTAGACCGGCTGGATGCTGTCGGAGTGCCGCTGGAGCAGGTACGTCTGACCTGCGGAGAGGAACGCGGAGACCGCGACCCCGGCCAGGATCAGCATCGCCGGGGACCTGCTCCGCCCGCCGGCCGCGCCGAGCAGGTAGGTCATCGTCACGGCGAGCAACGAGCCGGCGAACGCGGCCAGCGGGATGGTCAACGGCAGCCCGGAGATCGCGCCCTGCCGACCGGCCCCGCCGAGGGCGATCACCGCGGTGACCGCGAGGCCCGCGCCGGCGGCCACCCCGAGCAGGTACGGGTCGGCGAGTGGATTGCGGAACACGCCCTGGTAGCAGCCGCCGGCCAGGGCGAGCAGACCGCCGACGAGGAGGCCCAGCACGACCCGGGGCAGCCGCAGTTCGGTGACGATGGCGATCTCGCGTTCGGTCAGCCCGCTGTCGAGGTGTACCCCGGGGATCAGGTTGAGCAGCTCGGCGGCGACGCTTCCCGGCGGCAGGCTGACCGGCCCGAGTGAGACCCCGGCGAGGAGCGCGAAAAGCACCGCGAGGACGCCGGCGACCAACCAGCGCTTGCGCAGTCCGGCGGGACGCGACACGGCAGGGGGCAACCCCGCGCCCCGGACGCCGGACGGCAGCCCGCCGGGCCCGCCACCAGACGACGGCCCAGCGCCGGACGGCAGCCCGCCGGGCCGGGACGAGGATGGCGTCCCGGCTGGCGGGGTGGCGGGTGGCGGGGCGGGCATCGGCGTCCCGGTCACCGACGGGTCGCGGTCACGCGGGCACCTTGGCGACCGCGTCGATGATCACCCGAAGCAGGTCCACGACACGGGGGCCCCAGCGGGAGGCGATGTCGTCGTCGAGCGTGACCACCTGGCTGCTCTTCACCGCGGTGAGGCCGGACCAGCCGCTGCGGGCCTTGACCGAGTCGGCGTTCTGCTGGCAGCACTTGGAGTCGGCCAGGAAGACGAAGTCCGGGTCGGCCTTGACGATGAACTCCTGGGACAGCTGCGGGTAGCCGCCGTTCTTGCTGTCGGCGTCGGCCGGGTCGGCGATGTTTGTCAGGCCGACCATGCCGTAGAGCGAGCCGATGAAGGTCTTGCTCGTCGCGCTGTACAGCTCCGGGCCCAGCTCGTGGTAGTAGGTGAGCTTCTCGCTGCGCTGCGGCAGATCCTTGACCAGCTTGGCGATGTCGTCCTTCATCCGGCTGGCGACGTCGGCGGCCTGGTCGCCGTGCCCGGTCAGCTTGCCCAGGTCGGTGATCTGCGCGTACGAGTCGTCGAGCGTGGTGGCCGCCGGGGTCAGGTACACCGGGATCTTCAGCTTGCCGAGCTGGTCGACGATCTTGTTGGTGTCGTTGGAGAGCACCACCAGGTCGGGGTTCTTGCCGGCGATCGCCTCGGCGTTGGGCTGGAAGCCGGACAGGTCGCTCTTGGGCGCGTCGGCCGGGTAGTTGGACTGGTCGTCGACCGCGCTCACCTGCGGGCCCGCGCCGATAGCGAAGAGCATCTCGGTGGCGCTCGGCGAGAGCGACACGATCTTCTCGGGCCGCTTGTCGAGGGTGAGCGCGCCGACCGTCACCGGGTACGCGGCGGCGGCGGTGCCCGCGCTCGGCTTGTCGTCGGCCTTCTCGGCGCAGGCGCCGAGGGCGAGCGCGGCGACCGCGAGGGTCGCGGCGAGGAGCCGAGGGGTACGTCTGGACATGGGGGCCTCCTGTCGGTCGAGGAGTGTGGTGCTTCGCCGACAGGACTTCCGTACGCCCGCCCACGAGGCGCCCTTCCTCGAGAGCGCGTGTCGCGACCCATCCGCAGGCGACCTGGCTCGTCCCCGCCGTGCGGCGGGGCATCACAGTTGCGGGACAGCGCCGGGTTTCGCACCGGCTTCGCTGCGGAGTGGTCGCTAAGACGGTAGCGCACCGCCGGGACGTGCCGGATCGATCAAGTGCTGATCGGAACCCGTCGATAGACGCGGCGGCTGCGGAGGCGGCATATGTCCCGAATCCCGAGCCTCGGGAGCGGGTGGCGGGGCCCCGCCGGGGGCGGAGCGGGGCCCCACCCGATCAGGAGGCAGTGATGGTGACGTTGTCCACAGCCGCCTCCACCAGGCTGGCGCCGGACGCGTCCGCCGCCTCGACGAGGATGCGGACCGACTGGCCGGCGTACGGGGTCAGGTTGAGGCTCGCCACCGCCCAGCTCCCGTTGCGGTTGGCGGCCGCCCCGGCCTGGGTGAGCAGGGCTGTGGTGCCGCCGTTGTGCACCACGCTCACCCGCAGGTAGTCGGCCGACGAGGCGTTCGAGCCGTGCGCCAGGTACCAGGCCAGCGAGAGGGTGAGCGTGCCGGACGACGGCAGGGTCACCGCCGGGGACCGGACGCTCGTCACGCCGCCGTCGACGTCGTAGTCACCCGCCGCCGAACCGGCGAGCCGGCCGGTGACCAGGTCGTTGGATCCGGCGTACGGGGTGAGCTGCTTGGCGCCGGAGGACGTGGTGGCCTGGGCGGCGCCCCGTTCCCACGCCCCGAGGGTGGCGGTGTCGGTGCCGGCCGGGTTGGTGGTCCAGCCGGTGGCGGTCTCGAAGGTGTCCGACCAGACCGTGGTGCCGCCGCCACCGCCGCAGTACTGCGACTGCTTGCCGATGGCCCGGTACGGGCAGTCGGCGTACTCGCTGAGCAGCAGCACCGCCTCCCGGTTGCGGGTGGTCTGCGCGGTGATCACCTCGTCGGGCGGGTAGAAGCCGCCGCCGCCGGACGAGCCGGGGTACATCTCGAAGGTGTACGCCCAGATGTTGTGGGTGGCCCACAACCAGTCGAGGCTGTCCCCGTCGGTGATGTAGAGGTCGCTGGACTGCTCCGGGGTGTAGTTGTTCGTGGCCGCCATCTGCTGGCCGATGGTGGCGAACGTGTTGTACTGGTCGGCGCTCATCCCGGTGGCGGTGTTCGCTGTGGTGTAGCCGTACGGCCAGAGCACCAGCTCGGAGTAGGTGTGGAAGTCGATGTTCGCCTTGATCTGCTGGGCGCCGCCGACGACGCGGCTGTTGACGAAGTTGCGCAGCGCCTGCGTCTCGGGCGCGGAGAACGCGGACGGGCCGCGGTAGGTCTCCGACGAGGTGGTGCCGGAGGAGCCGCCGCAGCAGCCCCAGTTGTAGCCCCAGTTGCGGTTGAGGTCGGTGCCGACGTTCGACGAGCCGCTGTTGGGCTGGCGGTTCTTGCGCCAGGACCGGTACGACCCGGTGGCGATGTCGTACTCGCTGCCGTCCGGGTTGACCGTCGGCACGATCCAGATCTCCCGGCCGTTGACGAGGTTGGTGATCCGGGAGTCGCTGCCGTAGCTGTCGGTGAAGAGGTTCAGCAGGTAGATCGCCATCTCGACGGTCAGGTGCTCGCGGGCGTGCTGCTGGGCGTTGAACAGGATCTCCGGTTCACTCTCGTCGGTGCCGACGTTGTCGGAGATCTTCACGGCCATCAGGTCGCGGCCCTCGTACGACGAACCGATGCTGATCTTGCGGGCGATCGCCGGATGGTCGGCGACGACCTGGTTCACGACGGCCGTCAGTTCCGCGTAGTCGTGGTAGTTGGAGTCGGCGGGCGGGAACGCAAGGGTGCCCACCTCGCCGGCGCCGCGCTCGGCGCTCGGCGGCGGCGCGAGCGGTTCCAGCCGGAAGCCGAGCTTGCCGATGGCGGCGGCCTCGGCGGCGGTGGCCGAGATGTGCAGCACTCCGTGTTCGGAGTAGTCGATGGCGGCCCCGGTGCGGGCCACCGCGTTGCGGTCGGCGAGGGTCCGGGGCCCGAGCACCCGGTAGCCGGCGGCGGCCGGCTCGGCGGTCCGGTCCGGCGCCGGCTGGGCGGCTACCGGTCCGGCGGCGACGGTGACGATTCCCAGCCCGGTGACGACGGCGAGCACCAGGACGCGACGGAGAGGGTGGGGTCTGCCCAGGGTCATGGACTACCTCCTCGGAGGGCGGGATGTCCCGCTCGGTGAAGCACACTTCACCATCAGTCACATGGTCATATCAATATTGATCGCTGCCCCGTGCACCGCCCTGTGCATCCCAGGTTGACCATCGCTGCGGCAAAGATTTTCTGCCGCTCAACATATGGCGAAACTTCCCTCCAAGCGGAAAACTGACCAGCGACGATCCCCCCTCTCGACACCGCGGAGCACCCATGGCCAGTCCCCGCCTGCACGCGGCCGCCCTCGCCGGCGTCAGCGCGCTCACCCTGCTCGCCACCGCAGCCCCCGCGACGGCGGCCCGGCCGCCCTCCCCCGCCCACGACGAGCAGATCACCTTCCAGGACTGGTCCGGTCCCGCCGACTGGCACCGGGGCAGCCGGGACGGCACCCGCGTCGTGCCCGGCCCGCGAGCGGGCGTCACCCTGGCCCGCCCGGCCGGCACCATCGAGTACGCCGACCCGCACACAGGCGCCACCCGCACCTGGGAGTACGGCACCTGGACCTCGCCGGTGACCCGGATCGGCTTCGACGCGACCGAGTTGATCGCCTCCTGGAACGCCGAGACCCCCGCCGGCACCTGGATCCAGGTGGAGATGCAGGGCAGCTACACGAGCGGCGACCAGACCCCGTGGTACGTCATGGGTCGCTGGGCCTCCGGCGACACCGACATCAAGCGGACCAGCGTCGACAAGCAGGGCGACCCCTGGTCGACGATCTGGACCGACACCTTCAGCATCGACGACGCCGACGCTGGAGTGCTGCTGCGGTCGTACCAGCTGCGGTTGACCCTCTACCGGGCGCCGGGGCAGACCGCCGCGCCGGTCGTGCGGATGCTCGGCGCGATGAGCTCCACAGTGCCGGACCGGTTCACCGTCGCGCCGAGCGCCGGGCACATCGCCTGGGGTGTCGAACTGCCGGTGCCCCGTTACTCGCAGAACGTGCACGCCGGGCACTACCCCGAGTACGACGGCGGCGGCGAGGCGTGGTGCTCGCCCACCTCCACCGAGATGGTCGTCGAGTACTGGGGGCGCAAGCCGTCGGCGGCCGACACGTCCTGGGTGGACCCGACCTACCCCGACCCGACGGTCAACCACGCCGCCCGGATGACCTACGACTACACGTACGACGGCGCCGGCAACTGGCCGTTCAACACCGCGTACGCGGCCAGTTTCCCCGGGCTGGAGGGGCGGGTGACCCGGCTGCACTCGCTTGACGAGCTGGAGCGCTTCATCGCCGCCGGCATCCCCGTGGTGACCAGCCAGTCCTTCCTCGCCAGTGAGCTGGACGGGGCGAACTACGGCACCTCCGGGCACCTGTTCGTGGTGGTCGGCTTCACCGCCGACGGCGACGTCATCGTCAACGACCCCGCGTCGTCGAGCAACGACGTCGTACGCAACGTCTACAAGCGCGCGCAGTTCGAGCAGATCTGGCTGCGGACCAAGCGCACCAACGCCACCGGCGGAGTCTCCGGCGGCTCGGGCGGCGTCGCATACCTGATCAAGCCGACGTCCAAGCCCTGGCCCAAGGTCCCCAACTCCACCAACTGGTAGGCCCCGCCCCGCTGCCCCCCCAACCCTGGTTGATCAAGAGGTTTGCGTCATGGGAATGGCTCCCGGTGACGCAAACCTCTTGATCACGGCCGTTCTACCGGTCCACCGCCTCGGCGAACGTCTTGTTCTGCTCTCGGCGGCGGCGGATCGTCCAGACCAAGAAGATCACCCAGGCGACCCCGGCCACCACGCCGGCGAGGGTGAGCCCGGTGACGAGCAGCCAGGTCGAACCCCCGGTCGCGGAGAAGACTCCCTTGCGAGCGCCCGTGTCCCGTGCCGAAGCCGTCTCTCCCGTCGACAGGGCGTCCGGGGCGTCGTACAGGATCACGTCCGCCCGCTTCGCACCGTCGTCGGCCACGAAGTTCCCGTGCCAGGTGCAGCTTCGCCGCGAGCACTCCTCGGAGACGGCCGTGAAGGTGCCGGTCGTACCGCCGCCGCCCTTGGCCTGCCAGGCCGGCCCGAGATCACCAATGCCCAGCATCAACCCGATGCCGGCGATGACGGGCAGGCCGATCCAGACGAACACCTTCGCCCGCCAGTCGTTGATCTTGCTGAAGATTTCCACGGCGGCAGACCCTAACGGCACGCGGCCGATTCCGCCGCCCCGTTACGACGAGCCCGGTGCAGTGCGCGACCGCGGACCCTACGGCTCCCGCCGCTGAGCCTCGTCCGGCTTGTCGTCCTCGCCGGCCAGGGCCGCGCGGAGGCGTTCCTTCTCGGTGCGGCGACGCTCGGCCGCGCCGGCCATCTCCTCGGCCATCTCGTCGCGCCAGCCGCGCAACAGGAAGAAGGAGAGCGCGGCGGAGAAGACCAGCGCCAGCATCAGCTTCAGAAACACGTTCATGTCGACCAGCCAGAGGCCCGCCAGCACGGCGACGAACAGCCCGATCCGGCCCAGCGTGTACTTGACCGCCGCGCTCACCTGTACCACTCCGTTCTCTGCTCGACCGCCAGTGTGCCGGCGGAGGGTCGACCCGCCCGGCGGGCGGTCGAGGTCAGCCGGTCCGGCGGGCCAGCCAACGGACGCCGGGAAACCAGACCACCGCATACGCCACTGTGAACGCCACCGCCCCCAACGCGCCGGACAGCAGCGGCGCGAACCCGGCGGCCAGTCCGGCGACAAGCAGCCCCACGAGCACCGCGACGGCCACCGCGGCGAGCGCCGCCGCCACCCGGGCCGCGCCGAAGTCCCAGGCCCGGAAGTCGTCCCAGAACAGCCAGGCCGGCAGGATCACCGCGAGCCAACCGTTTGTGTGACCGAAGTCGCCGGCGCCGAACGAGGCGAACGCCCACTCGAACAGCACGAGCGCCAGCACGCCGATCACCAGGCCGGCCAGGCACACCCCGAGCAGATCGCCCAGGGTACGCACGCGTCCCTCGGCGTCCCGCCGGGGAAACCCGCCCTGCTGCTCGGATCCGCGCTGCTCGGTCATCGACTGCGAGGGTACGTGGTGCCTCAGGCCCAGACCTGCTGCGGCTCGGCGCGGCGCTCGGCCAGCGACGGCGCCTTGTCGTACTCCCGGACCACGTTGTAGCGGGTGTCCCGCTCGACCGGCTGGAAACCGGCATCCCAGATCAGGTGCAGCAGGTCGTCACGGTGCATGGTGTTCGGGGTGCCGTACGAGTCGGCGTCGTGAGTGATCTTGTATTCGACCACCGAGCCGTCCAGGTCGTCCACACCGAAGTTCAGCGAGAGCTGGGCCACCGAGAGACCGTGCATCACCCAGAAGTTCTTCAGGTGCGGCACGTTGTCGAAGAGCAGCCGGGACACGGCGAACGTCTTCAGCGACTCGGCCGGCGAGGCCATCGTGGTGCGCGCCTGGATCCGGTTACGGATCTTGCCGTCCGCCGAGTCCACGAAGTCGTGCTGGTAGCGCAGCGGGATGAAGACCGCGAAGCCGCCGGTCTCGTCCTGCAACTCCCGCAGCCGCAGCACGTGGTCGACGCGGTGCCGGGGCTCCTCGATGTGGCCGTACAGCATGGTCGCCGGGGTCTTCATGCCCTTGCTGTGCGCCAGGGCGTGGATCCGCGACCAGTCCTCCCAGTGGCAGGCGTGGTCGACGATGTGCTGCCGGACCTCCCAGTCGAAGATCTCCGCGCCACCGCCGGTCAGCGACTCCAGGCCCGCGTCCATCAGCTCGTCGAGGATCTCGTCGGCGCTCAGGCCGCTGATCTTCTCGAACCACTGGACCTCGGTCGCCGTGAAGCACTTGAGCTTGACGTTCGGCAGCGCGGCCTTCAGCTCGCGCAGCACCTTGGGGTAGTAGCGCCACGGCAGCGTCGGGTGCAGGCCGTTGACGATGTGCAGCTCGGTGAGCTGCTCGTCCTCCATCTCCTTGGCCTTGCGGACCGCCTCGTCGATGCGCATCGTGTACGCGTCCTTCTCGCCAGGCTTGCGCTGGAACGAGCAGTACGCACACGACGCCGAGCACACGTTTGTGAGGTTGAGGTGCCGGTTGACGTTGAACATCACCCGTTCGCCGTTGAGCGCGGTGCGCTTGTGGTGCGCCAGCCGCCCCAACCAGGTCAGGTCGTCGCTGTCGTAGAGGGCGATGCCGTCCTCCCGGCTCAGCCGTTCACCGGCGTACACCTTCGCTTCGAGCTCACGCTTGAGTCCGGCGTCCATGGCACGTCCCTTCCACCTGCGGTCCCTCCCGAGGGTACGTCGGCACTCGGGCGGCCTCGGCGGCACGGTCGGCGGCAGCGATCCAGTTCACCGGACTCTCAGCCTCCCGTAACCCGCCGATGCATCGACATCACTGCCGTCGTGCGGTAAGACAAGGTGGGGCGGAACTCACACACTGGTACCGTCCCGACGGCCGTGCCCACCGAGCGCGGCGCCGAGCACCGGACGGGGAGTGGAATGGTCGACAGCGGGCGCGGGCGACGGCAGCGACGACGGAGCCCGGTGATCTCGCCGGTGCTGCGGCCGAAGCTCTGGGCCGCCCTGCTCGGCGCGATCGCCGCCGCCGTGCTGGCCACCCCCGCGTACGCCGAGCCCGCAGTGCCCACGACGGTGCCGGACACCGGCGCCCGCCCGCCGGCGATCGGCGCGCCGCAGGTGCCCGGCAGCCCGCCCGTCGTCGGCGTCCCCGCCCCGCCGGTGGCCAACATCGGCACCGGCCCGCTGGCCGCCCAGATCGCCGCCGGTGAAAGCCAGGTCGGCCTGCTCGGCGACCAGCTGCTGCTGACGCGGCAGAAACGCACCGACGCGCAGGCCCAGCTCGCCTCCGCCGGCAAGGTGCTGGCGACCACGCAGGACGCTCTGCTCCGTGCCCAGCAGGCAGCCGACGCGGCCGCCTCGGACGCGGTCAAGGCAGCCGCCGCCCTGCCCCCCGGCGACTTCGTCGACGACATCCAGGGCCTGAGCCGGCTCCAGCGGATCAACCGTGGCGAGAAGGTCGAGGGCGCCACCACCGCCGTGGCCGGTGAGCTGTCCCGGGCTCGGGCCAGCGAGCAGGCCGCCTACCAGGCGCACGCCACGGCCAAGGCTGCCGTGGACGCCGCCGAGGCCGAGTTCACCACCGGCGAGAAGGCGCTGCGCACCGCCGAGGCCAGCCTGCTCAAACTGCGCAAGGACAACGCCGCGCAGCTGATCGAGATCGAGCGACAGCAGGAGGCCAGCGAGCAGCAGCTGGGGGCGGGTTACGTCACCGGCCAGAGCAGCAACGGAATGTCCGCGCACCCGCGGGCACTGGCCGCCGTCCGGTACGCGCTGGCCCAGCTCGGTGACCCGTACAAGTGGTCCGAGGAGGGGCCGGACCGCTTCGACTGCTCCGGTCTGATGTGGGCCGCGTACCGGTCCCCGGGCGCCGACTACTTCGACCTGCCCCGGGTCTCCCGCGACCAGTACGCCGCCACCCGGTCCCGCACGGTGCCGCAGACCGCACTGCTCCCCGGCGACCTGCTCTTCTTCGCCTCCGGCAGCAGCTGGACCACGATCCACCACGTCGCCATGTACATCGGCAACGGCAAGATGGTGCAGGCGCCCACGACCGGCGACGTGGTCAAGATCTCGGTGGTCGGCTGGTCCCGGCTCTACGCCGCGACCCGGGTGATCGGGGCCGTGCCGACTCCGACCGTGCCCCTCCCGCCCGTGCCGCCCCCCACCACCAAGCCGACGCCGACCACCAAGCCGACGCCGACCACCAAGCCGACGCCCAAGCCGACCGGATCGGCCACCCCCAAGCCCACCGGCACCCCGACCCCGAAGCCGACCGGCGGCAGCACCCCGACCCCGACCGGCAGCCCGACCAACACGCCGCCGACTATGCCGACGCCGCCCACCACGGCACCGGCCAGCGCCTCGGCCTCGGCCTCGGCGTCCGCGTCCGCCTCCGCCAGCCGGAGCGGGGTCTCCAGCGACAGCCCGACGACCAGCACGAGCACCGCCCGCTGAGCCGCCACACGGGCTCCGGCTGTCCGCCCGGGGCGATCTGTGGCACGGTGACAACCAGGCACATCCGGTCCGATGTCACGGGCCGGGTGCGAGCATGGCGCGGAGGGCGGAGATGGCCGAGCAGAGAGATACGGCGGAGAGTGTCGACTCCGCGCTGACGGAGGCCGACCCGTTCGACGGCGAAGCCGCCGCCACGCTCGACGGGCGGGCAGCGGCGACAGCCGCCGCGAAGGCCGCCGACGCCAAGGCTGCCACGCCCGACGCGAAGGCTGCCGACGCCAAGGCTGCCGCGCCCGACGCGAAGGCTGCCGACGCAGAAGCCGTCACGCCCGAGGCAGCGCCCGCCGACGCACGGGCCGCTACGCCCTACCTAGAGGCCGCCGACGCGAAGGCCGACGAGCCCGAGGCAACGGCCGCCGACGCAAGGGCCGCCGACGCAAGGGCCGCCGAGCCCGACGCAAGGGCCGCCGAGCCCGACGCAAGGGCCGCCGAGCCCGACGCAAGGGCCGCCGACGTGGAGGACGACGCCGACCTGGACCCTGCCGCCGCCTCAGTGGCCGCCGCCGCGGACGATGTCTCCACCGCGGACGATGTCTCCACCGCGGATGACGTCGCCGACGCGGACGACGTCGGTGGCGATCCTGGCGACAGGGCCGCCTCCACGGACGCCCGTGAGGCGGACATCGAGCAACCCGCGTCGGATGACGCCGCCGCCGGCGCGGTTGCCGCCGTACCGGTGCGGGCTCGTGCGAGCGTCGCGACCCTCGGAGCGCTGCCCGGTGATCTTCCGGCCGGCGCCCCGGCCAGCGCGACCACCTACCGGGCCACCGGCTCCGCCAGCCCGGCCGGTGTCCCGGTGCCCGGCCAGAGGGCCACCTCGACCGCTCCGGCGCGGGCCAGCGCCACGGTGCCGGGCAGCAGCCGGGTAGCGGCCGGCAGCGTGGGTACGTCGGACTCCCGGGCGAGCACGTCTGCCGTCTACCGGTCGGGGCCGGCGAGTCCCGAGCCGCCGGAGCCGGTGCAGCCTCCCGAGCCGCCGACCCCGGAACCGACGCCTCCCGGACCGGGCGACCCGGAGCCCGCGCCGAGTCCGGGGCCGTACCCGCCCGGTCCGTCGCCGACGCCGGGCCCCTTCCCGACTCCGCGGCCCGACCCGGTGCCACCCGTGCCGGGGCCACCCGTGCCGCCGCCCTCGCCGCTGCCGCCCCTGCCGGGCCCGCCGACACCGCCCGTCCCCGGGCCTCCGATGCCACCGCCCGGTCCGATGCCGGCACCACCGTTCCCGCCGCCCCCGGCGACGACAGGCACGCCTGGCGTACGGGCCACCGCCTCGGCCTCCGCGCCGCCGGCCGGCTCGGCCGGATGGACAGCCTCGTCGCCGGTCGAGCGCGCCGACTCCGACAGGCGTGTCACTGGCACGTCATCCAGCCCGGGCGTGCGGGCCACCGCCTCGGCCTCCGCGCCGCCGGCCGCCTGGCCGAGTCCGGGCAGCGCCCCGACGTCGGATGCCGCACCGTCGGCCCCCGGCGGCGCATGGACGTCGGCTGGCGCGCCAACGGCCCCGAGCGGCGCATGGACGTCGGCTGGCGCGTCGTCGGCACCGAGCAGCGCCCGGGCCGAGGCGCCGGTCTCGGCTCCACCGGTGGTGCCCGCGCCCGCGCTCCCGAGCTGGCCACCGTCCACCGCTGGCACGCCGTCCACCGCCAGCACGCCGACGACCGGTGGTACGCCGTCCACCTCCCGCACGCCGTCCACCGCCAGCACGCCAACGACCGTCAGTACGCCGTCCACCGCCGGCACCCCGGCGACCGGTGGTACGGGCTACCGGACGACCACGCCGCCGGGCGGCCCCGCCCTGCGGGACGCGCCAGCCGGCGCCCGCGCCGGAAGGCGCGACGGCGGCACCGATCTCGCGGGCACCGTCTACGGCAGCGGCGAGGGACCGGGGTTCGCCACGATCGCCCTGCCGGCCAACGCGGCGGTGGAGAATTCCGGCTCGCTGACCGGGCACATTCTCGCCCAGGGCTGGTCCGACACGCCGACCGAGCGATCGCGAAACACCCGGGTGGTAATCGTCCTGATCGCCGCGCTGGGGCTGCTGGTGGCGATCAGCGTGCTTGTCGTCCTACTCGCGAACGATGCGATGGACGGCCTGGTGGGCAGCGTGCTCAACGGCTGATCCGACGGTCGGACGCCGTGGCGGGTCCGTGAGTCCGCCCACTACCGTCGGTCAACCGGCTGGCGGGTTCGCCGAACCGCCGTACACTGGTTGAGATCACTGACCCGGCGCGCGTGGTGCGCGCCCTTGGGCGATCTTGCGGGCGATCCGGCGGCACAGCCGCGGCAGGCCATCGCGAAGATGCGCCCCGCTCGAAAGGCATTTGTTGACCACCTCTGCTGACTCCAGCACCGTTTCGTCCGTTTCCGATTCCACCCCGGTGGCGATCGACGCAGCCCCGGAGACGTCCGACGTCGTCGCGGCCGAGCCGGTCTCGACCGAGAACACGCCGGCCGAGGCCGCCGAGCCGATCGACTTCGCCGGCCTGGGCCTGCCCGAGCCGCTGGTGCGTGCCCTGGCCCGCCAGGGCATCACCACCCCGTTCGAGATCCAGCGGGCCACCGTTCCGGACGCGCTCGCCGGCCGGGACGTGCTGGGCCGTGGGCAGACCGGGTCGGGCAAGACGCTCGCCTTCGGCCTGCCTCTGCTCGCCCGGGTCGCCGCCGGTCGCCCGGCCCGGCCCATGCGGCCGCGCGCCCTCGTCCTGGTGCCGACCCGTGAGTTGGCCATGCAGGTCAACGACGCGCTGCTGCCGCTGGGCAAGGCGCTCAACGTCTTCCTGAAGACCGCCGTCGGCGGCGTTCCGTACGACCGCCAGATCGACGCGCTCCGGCGCGGCGTGGAGATCATCGTGGCGACCCCGGGCCGGCTCGGCGACCTGATCGAGCGGGGCATCTGCCAGCTCGACGACGTCGAGGTGACGGTGCTCGACGAGGCCGACCAGATGGCCGACATGGGCTTCCTGCCCGAGGTGACCGACCTGCTGGCGAAGACGCCGGCCAACGGTCAGCGGCTGCTCTTCTCGGCCACCCTCGATGGTGACGTCGACGCGCTTGTCAAGCGGTTCATGAACGACCCGGTGACGCACTCCACCGCGCCGTCCACGGCGTCGGTGTCCACCATGGATCACCACATGCTCTTGATCCCGCCGCACGAGAAGTTCCCGGTGGCCGCGTCGATCGCGGCCCGGGACGGACGGACCATGGTCTTCGCGCGTACCCAGCTGGGCGTTGACCGGCTCGTCGAGCAGCTCGCGGCGGTCGGCGTCCGGGCCGGTGGGCTGCACGGCGGCAAGACCCAGCGGATGCGGACCAAGACCCTGGCCGAGTTCCGTGAGGGTCGGATGAACGTCCTGGTCGCCACCGACGTGGCGGCCCGGGGCATCCACGTCGACGGTGTCACCCTGGTGCTGCACGTCGACCCGCCGAAGGACCCGAAGGACTACCTGCACCGCGCCGGCCGCACCGCCCGGGCCGGCGAGTCCGGCGCGGTCGCGACGCTGGTGCTGCCCAAGCAGCGCCGTACCACCCTCGCGATGCTGGAGAAGGCCGGCGTGGCGCCGGCCGAGACCCGGGTTCGGGTCGGTGACCCGGTGCTGGGCGAGCTGATCGGCGCCCGGGAGCCCAGTGGCGTCCCGGTGCGCGTGGAGGCGGAGCCGCGCGGCTACGGCGACCGCTCCGGCGGCTCGCGTCGCTTCGACGACCGTTCCGGCGGCCCGCGTCGCTTCGGCGACCGGCCGACCGGTGAGCGCCGCTACAGCGACCGGCCGACCGGTGAGCGCCGCTTCGGCGACCGCCCGCAGGGTGAGCGCCGCTTCGGCGACCGCCCGCAGGGCGAGCGCCAGTACGGCGACCGGCCCACCGGCGAGCGCCGCTACGCCGACCGGGACAGCCGGGGTTACGGCGACCGGCCCACAGGCGACCGGCGCTACGGCGACCGCCCGCAGTTCGGCGACCGGGATGGCCGGGGTGATCGGCCGACCGGCGAGCGTCGATTCGGCGACCGGCCGCAGGGTGACCGCCAGTACGGCGACCGTCCGACCGGCGAGCGCCGCTACAGCGATCGACCCACCAGCGACCGGCAGTACGGCGACCGCCCGCAGGGTGAGCGCCGCTACGGCGACCGCCCGCAGGGCGACCGGCCGACAGGCGAGCGCCGCTACGGCGACCGCCCGCAGGGCGACCGGCCGACAGGTGAGCGCCGCTTCGGCGACCGGCCGCAGAGTGACCGCCAGTACGGCGACCGACCCACAGGTGAGCGCCGCTTCGGCGACCGGCCGCAGGCTGACCGGGGTGACCGGCCGGCAGGTGAGCGGCGTTTCGCTGACCGGGACACCCGGGGTGGCTACCGCTCCGAGGGCCGAGGTCGGGACGACCGGCCGCGCGACGACCGGCCGCGCGACGAGCGGCGCGGTTTCGGCGGTCGGCCGCCGGCGCGTACCCACTGATGCACTGACGCACTGATCCACCGGAACGCCGTCGCGGAGCGCACGCTCCGCGGCGGCGTTCGCGCATGCCCTGCCGATGTCGCTCCGGTCGCGTAACGTCCGGCTCATGGCGACCACGGCGAAGTCGATCTTCTGGTCCCGGACGGACACCGCCGGCAGCGAGCAGGCCCTGTTCACCGACGACGACGGGTTGGCGGCGCGGGGCACGCTGCTCGCCGTGGACCCGATTCCGTTCACCGCCCGCTACCGGCTGACCACCGCGCCCGACTGGAGCACCGCGCGCGTCGAGGTCGAGGCCGAGGGGTCGGGCTGGCTGCGCCGGGTGACGCTGGAGCGTGCCGCGTCCCGGTGGCGGGTGACCACCGCCGAGCAGGGCGACCTGGACGCGGCGCTGACCAGGGCCGGGCATCCACGCTCCGGCCTGCCGGGCACCGACGACCCGGATCGCCTGGCCGAGGCGCTCGACGTCGACCTGAGCGGCTCACCGCTGTTCAATTCCCTCCCGGTGCACCGGCTCGGGCTGGCCAGCGGGCCGGCCGACATGCCGCGCCGGATCACCGTCGCGTGGGTGCTGCTGCCCGGCCTGGAGGTGGTGCCGGCCGAGCAGATCTACAGCGGGCTCGGGCCGGGCCGGGTGCGGTTCGCCAGCGGCACCTTCACGGCGGACATCGACCTGGACGCCGACGGCTACGTGGTGCGCTATCCCGGCCTGGCGGAGCGCATCGACCCACGCTGACCGAGCCGAACCCGACACGCCGCCAGGCCGGCAGCCGAAGCGAGGCCCGCATCGCGGACCAGAGCCGTGCGCGCTGACGTACGCGCGGGGAACCAGCCGCTCAGGCGGGCCAGGCGCCGCTGGTCAGGAAGCGTTCGATGGTGGTGGCATGGGGTGCCAGGTCGAGGCCCTGGGCGGTCACCCAGTCGTCGGAGTAGTACGTGTCGGCGTACCTGTCGCCGGCGTCGCAGATCAGGCTGACCACCGAGCCGGTCCGGCCGTCGGCGAGCATCCCCGCGATCAGGCCGAACGCTCCCCACAGGTTGGTGCCGGTGGAGCCGCCCACCCGGCGGCCGAGCACCGCCGAGCCGGCGCGCATCGCGGCCAGCGAGGCGGCGTCCGGCACCTGGACCATCCGGTCCACGACCGATGGCAGGAAGGACGCCTCGACTGTGGGCCGGCCGATGCCCTCGATGCGGGAGCCCTTGCCGGTGCGTACCGACCAGTCGGCGGCCAGCCAGGCCGGATAGAAGGCGGAGTTGTCCGGGTCGACGACGCAGAGCTTGGTGGACAGGCGGCGGTAGCGGGCGTACCGGCCGATGGTGGCGCTGGTACCCCCGGTGCCGGCGCCCACGACGACCCACGCCGGGATCGGGTGCCGTTCCAACTCCAACTGCGCGTAGATCGACTCGGCGATGTTGTTGTTGCCCCGCCAGTCGGTGGCCCGCTCGGCGTACGTGAACTGGTCCATGAAGTGGCCGCCGGAGTCCTCGGCCAGCCAGCGGGCCTCGACCACGACGCTCGCCGGGTCGTCCACGAGGTGGCACCGGCCGCCCTGGAACTCGATCTGCGTGATCTTCTCGGGCGAGGTGGAGGCGGGCATCACTGCGATGAACGGCAGCCCGAGCATCCGGGCGAAGTACGCCTCGGAGACGGCCGTGGAGCCCGAGGACGCCTCGACGATGGTGGTGCGCGGCCCGATCCAGCCGTTGCAGAGGCCGTAGAGGAACAGTGAACGGGCCAGCCGGTGCTTCAGCGATCCGGTCGGGTGTGACGACTCGTCCTTGAGGTAGAGGTCGATTCCCCAGGACCGGGGCAGTGGGAACGGCAGCAGGTGGGTGTCGGCCGAGCGGTTCGCGTCCGCCTCGACGGCGGCGATCGCCTCGGTCACCCAGCTGCGGCTGGCCTCGTCGCACCTGTCGAGATGAGTCACGCTCGGAAACCTAGCAAGCAGGTCAGCGGTGGTCAGCGCCGGTCCGGTGGGGTGCCCCGACGGCGTTGTCGGCGTTGCCCGGCCCGGCCGACGGCCTGGACGAGAGGACTGAGGCCGACGGCGAGTCGGGGCAGGGCGTCCAGCAGCCGGACCTGGGCGCCCCGCCAGCGGGGCAGGCTGACCACCGGGCGGGGTCGGCGGGCCAGCCGGGCCGCGCGGGCGGCCACCCGCTGCGGGGTCAGCATCGACCCGGTGAAGGAGGCCAGCGCGCCGGGGTCGTCCAGCCGGTCGTGCAGCATCGGGGTCCAGATGCCGTCCGGGCAGAGGCAGGAGACGTGCACCCGCCGGTACCCGGCCATCCGCAGGTCGGACAGGGTGCCGAGGCTGAACGCCAGCAGGGCGTGCTTGCTGGCGGCGTACACCGTCTCGCCCGGTGCGGCGACGAGCCCGGCCAGCGAGACGATGTTCAGGACGTGGCCGTGGCCCTGGCCGCGCATGACCGCCAGGGCGGCCAGGGTGCCGTTCATGGCGCCGAGCGCGTTGACGTCGAGCACGCGGCGGCGGGTCGGCCCGTCGTGCTCCCAGGAGGGGCCGGTGACCAGGATGCCGGCGTTGTTGACCCAGAGGCCGAGGCCGCCTCGACTCGCGGCGGTCGCCGCGATCTCGGCGCACGCGGCCTCGTCGCGAACGTCCAGCGCGGCCGACCAGCCGCCGAACGGCTCGGCGGCCGCCGCTGCCGCGGCCGGGTCGAGGTCGGTGAGCAGCACCGACCAGCCGTCGGCGTGCAGCGCGGCGGCGACGGCGCGGCCCAGGCCGCCGGCGGCCCCGGTCACCACTGCCGCGCCCCGTCCCGGCGAGGTCATCGGCGCACGCTACCGCCGCGCGCCGGACCACACCAGGGGTACGCGGCGCAGCAGGGTCAGGCGGGGGCCGGGCCGACCGCCTGGGGGCGGTTCTCCCACTTGGTGGAGAGGGCGATGGCGGTACGCGTGGAGGCGACCCCGGGGGTGCGGTTCAGCCGCACGATGAGCTGCTCCAGCTCGGCGATCGTGCCGACCCGGGCCTTGAGCAGGAACGACTCGACGCCGGCCATGAAGTAGCAGGACTCGATCTCGGGCAGCACCCGCAGCGACTCCAGCATGTCGTCGGAGTCCGCGCCGGAGTCCTCGACGATGCCGATGAGCGCGGTGACACCCAGCCCGATCGCCTCGGGTTCCACGTCCGCCCGGTAGCCCCGGACCACGCCGCTGCTCTCCAGCTTGCCGACCCGCTCGTGCACGGCCGGGGCGGAGAGGCCCACCTGTCGGGCCAGCTCGGCGTACGAGAGGCGGGCGTTGCTCCGCAGCAGGTCGACGAGGCTCAGGTCGATGGCGTCCACGGAGAGTGACCTTAACGGGTTGGGCGTAACGCGACGCCTTCGGCATCCGTTGGACAGAACAGTGAGTAACTGTTCATAAACTGACGGTCTAGGTAGGGGTTGCACCAGTACCATTTACTAACTTCCCAGTCAGTGCATTTTTCGCGTTTGGCGGACAGGCCAGGTCCCTGGTGCTGTAATTGCCATACGTCCCTCATGACGGCTCTGGGCTCGCACCAGCCGGGGGCAGTGTGTTCAGCCAGGGGCTTCGTCGACGCGAGGAGGGGGCTGTGGACACTGGAGATCGCCTGCTGACACCGGGTGAGGTCGCCGCGCTGTTTCGGGTGGACCCGAAAACTGTGACGAGATGGGCGGCGGCCGGCCGGATAGGAAGCATCCGGACTCCAGGCGGGCATCGCCGGTTTCGGGAATCCGAGGTGCGGGCCCTGCTTGAGGGGGAGGGCATGCTGGACGAGGTGGATGAGGTCGGAAAGCCACGCAACGTGGGTCCGGCAGCCTCCACCGGGCCGGGTCCGGCCAACGCCGGCATGTACTGAACTGGTGCGGACAACGTCAGGCGGACCGGACATCAGTCCGGTCCGCGTCCCGCTGCGACGATCCACCGGACGGCACTGCAGCACGGGCTGAGCCGACGGCTCAGCTCCGGGCGGCGCCGAGCTGGCCGGACCACCGGCGGAACAGGGTGTGTGGCACGCCGAGCGCGTCAAGCACCTTGCCGGCCACGAAGTCGACGAGCTGCTGCGCGCTGGCTGCCGCGCCCGCGCCGTAGAAGCCTGGGCTGGCCGGCAGCACCACCGCACCGGCGTCGTGCAACGCGATGAGATGTTCCAGGTGGCTGCGGGTCACCGGGGTCTCCCGGGGCACCACCACCACCGGTCGGCGCTCCTTGAGGTTGACCTCGGCGGCGCGTTGCAGCAGATCCTTGGAGAGCCCGATCGCGATGCCCGCGCATGCCGCCGTGCTCGCGGGTACCACTGCCATTCCGCGTACCCGGTAGGAGCCGCTGCTGGGCCCGGCCGCCAGGTCGCCCGCCGGCCAGTGCCGTACGTCCGCGTCGGTCAGGTCCCGGTCGAGCCAGGCCGCGAGGTCCTCGGCCCAGTGCGCGTCGCGGAACGGTCGGCCGGTCTCGTCGAGCACGGTGAGCCGTGCCGCCCGGGACACGATGAGGTCCACCGGCTCGCCCGCGTCGAGCAGCCCGCCGACGACGGCAGCCGCGTACGGCGTGCCGGAGGCTCCGGAGACCCCGACCACCCATGGTTCCCGCATACCTTCAGCCTGCCTGGTCGGCGTCGCGCGCCGGTGGGCACCCCCGCGATCCGTCGACGGGGCGGTCCGAGATGTCCGGGCGGGCACCTGCCTGTCCCGGCGACCTGACATGCTGCCGCTGGCGGTTCGCACCGGGAGCAGATCGCGCGGGAGGCAGGGTGACGACCGGCGAGGTCCTCTGGGCGCTGCGCGCCGAGTGCCCGATTCCTGCCCGGCTCTCACCGCACGCGGACCGGGTCCAGCAGTGGCTGCTCGGTCTGCTTCCCGAACTGGGTCTGCCGCTTGATGACGCCGCGCTGCGCCGGCTGGCCCGCGGAGGCTTCGCGCGGTACGCGGGGCGGCTCTACCCGGACGCCAGCGAAGCCGACCTGCGGGTGCTGACAACCCTCTTCACCTGGTTCTTCCTCGTCGACGACGCCTGCGACGGCCCGCACCGGCTCGACCCGGCGCAGATCCGGGCGCTGCGCGACGGGACGCTGGCACTGCTGCACGACGGGCCACGGCTCAGGCACGGCGGTTTGACAGGTCCGCTGCGGCGGCTGTTGGTGCTGGCCTGGCGGGAGCCGCGCCGCCGGATGCCCGCCCGGTGGCGGCTGCGCTTCGCCGACGCGGTGGCCCGGCACCTCGACGGCACCTGGCGGGAGGCGGTCAACAAGGAGACCGCCCGCCGCCCCACCGTCGGCGAGTACGTCGAGTTGCGGCGCGAGACCTCGGCGGCTGAGGTGTCGTACCCGCTTGTGGAGTTCGTCAGCGGCCGACCGCTGCCCGATCCCGTCTACCACCATCCGCTGCTACGGCAGGTCGCGAGCACCGGCAACGACCTGCTCTCCTGGTACAACGACCTGGCCTCACTGGACCGGGACCGGGCCACCGCGGGCGGGCACAACCTGGTCCTGGCCACGCAGGCCGAGTGGGGCGTCTCGGCGGAGGAGGCGGTCGACCGGGTGGCCGGGCGCTGGCGGGAGTCGATGCGTCAGTTCGAGGCGCTCCGCGCCAGCGTGCCGTCGTTCGGGCCGGCGCTGGACGAGGCGGTCACCGACCATCTCGACGGGGTCGCGTACGCGGTGCGCGGCACCATCGACTGGACGTTGGAGAGCGCCCGCTACCCGACCAACGCCTAGGGCGGCCGGCCCTACGGACGCAGGTCGAGGCGGATCACCAGGTCGAGCAGGGCGAACACGAACAGCGCGATGCCGACGAAGCCGTTGGCCGTGAAGAACGCCCGGTTGACCTTGCTGAGGTCGGTCGGGCTGACCACCAGGTGCTGGTAGGCGAACGCGACAGCCGTCAACGCCAGCCCGATCCACCAGAGCCAGCCGAACCCGATCAGCGCGCCGAACCAGATGAACAGCCCGAACGTCACCACGTGCGCGACTGTGGAGGCGTGCAGGGCGAAGCGCCTGCCGTACCGGGCGGGCACGCTGTGCACGCCGATCTCCTGGTCGATCTCGGAGTCCTGGCAGGCGTAGATGAGGTCGAAGCCGCCGATCCACAGGCCGACCGCCGCGCCGAGCAGCCAGGCCGGCCACGAGCCGCCCAGGGTGCCGGTGACCGCCAGCCAGGCGCCGACCGGGCCGACCGCCTGGGCGATCGCGAGGATGGCGTGCGGCCAGTTGGTGAACCGCTTGCCGTACGGGTAGACGACGAGCGGCACCACGGCGAGCGGCGCCAGCACCAGGCAGAGCGGGTTGAGCAGCGCGGCGGCGGCGAGGAAGACCACAAGCGCGACGGCCGCGCCGGTCCAGGCCGTCCGCACGCTCACCGCCCCGGTGACCAGTTCCCGTCCGGCGGTACGCGGGTTCCGCGCGTCGATGCGCCTGTCGAGGATCCGGTTGGCGGCCATCGCGAACGTCCGCGCCCCGACCATCGCCACGGTGATCAGCAGCAGGTCGAGCCACCGCACATGGCCGCCGTTGACCTGCATGGCGGTCAGGGCCGAGAGGTAGGCGAACGGCAACGCGAACACGGAGTGCTCGATCGCGACGAGCTTGAGGAAGGACTTGACCCGGCTCGGCTTCTGCACTGGTGCGTCGAGGACGGCCATCAGATTCCGTACTCCTTCCAGCGCTTGTCGACAAGGGCCGTGACCTCCGGTGCCATGCTCATCTCCTCCGGCCAACCGCGGGTGTAGCCCTCGGTGGGCAGCTTGCGGGTCGCGTCGACGCCGGCCTTGCCGCCCCAGAACTGCTGGTACGACGAGTGGTCGAGGTGGTCCACCGGCCCCTCGGTGAGCAGCAGGTCGCGGGCGTAGTCGACGTTGCCGAACGCCCGGAAGGCGACCTCGTTGTAGTCGTGCACGTCGCAGTCCTCGTCGACGATCACGATCAACTTGGTGAGCGACATGAGGTGTGCGCCCCAGATCGCGTTCATCACCTTCTGCGCGTGCTTCGGGTAGCGCTTCCGGATCGACACGATCGCGCAGTTGTGGAACACCCCGGCGGCCGGCAGGTCGTAGTCGACGATGTCCGGGATCATCAGCTTGAGCAGCGGCTGGAAGATCCGCTCGGTGGCCTTGCCGAGGCCGTGGTCCTCCTGCGGCGGCTTGGAGGTGACGATCGAGTGGTAGACGGGGTTGCGCTGCATGGTCATCGCCTCGATGTGCAGCACGGGGAACGGTTCGACCGGGGTGTAGAAGCCGGTGTGGTCGCCGAACGGCCCCTCGGGCAGCCGCTCGCCGGGCTCCAGGTAGCCCTCCAGCACGATCTGCGCGTGCGCCGGCACCTGCAACGGGACGGTCAGGCAGTCGACCATCTCCACCCGCTCGCCGCGCAGGAACCCCGCGAACAGGTACTCGTCGATGTCGCCGGGCAGCGGCGCGCTTGCCGCGTACGAGACGACCGGGTCGCAACCGATCGCGACCGCGACCGGCAGGCGCTGCCCGAGCCGCTCGGCGACCGCGTGGTGTGCTGTCGAGTCCTTGTGGATCTGCCAGTGCATGCCCAGGGTGTTGCGGCCGTGCTGCTGGAGCCGGTAGAGGCCCAGGTTGCGCTTGCCGGTCTCCGGGTGCTTCGTGTGGGTCAGCCCGTAGTTGTGGAAGATGCCCCCGTCGTCGGGCCAGACCTGCAATCCCGGCAGCCGGTTCAGGTCGACGTCGTCACCGCGGTAGACGACCTCCTGGCAGGGCGCGGTCTTCACCTTGCGCGGCGGCACCGACTTGAGCTGCATGACCTTGCCGAGCCCCTCGCGGATGCCCGACCAGCCGACCGGCAGCTCGGGCTTGATCAGCGCGCCGATCCGGGCGCCGATCTCGTCGAGCGAATCGACGCCGAGGGCCATCGCCATCCGCTTCTCGGTGCCGAACAGGTTGATCGCCAGCGGCATCTCGCCCCGGGTGGGGTGCTCGAAGAGCAGCGCCGGCCCGCCGGCGCGCACCGTGCGGGTGACGACCTCGCTGATCTCCAGGGTCGGGTCGACGGGGACGTCGACCCGCCGCAGCTCCCCCGCGCGCTCCAGCGCCGCGAGAAAGTCCTTGAGATCGGTGTACGGGAAGCCACGAGCCGCCATGTCGCCCAGTCTCCCGCACCGGGTCCGAGGCGGCCCACAGCGGGTGCTGTGACACCCGCGACGGCCGTTGCCCCGCGCCCCGCGCCCCGCCCCGCGCCCCGCGCCCCGCGCCGCGCCGCGCCCCGCGCCCCGCGCCCCGGCGCCCCGCGCTCCGGCGCCCCGCGCTCCGGCGCCCCGCGCTCCGGCGCCCCGCGCTCCGGCGCCCCGCGCCCCGGCGCCCCGCGCCCCGCGCCCAAGATCCGCGCAACTTCCCGGATGTTGCTGCCTCCGACACGGTGGAGACACCAACATCCCTGATGTTGCGCGGATCTTGGCGACGAGCACTGACCACCCGCCTGTCGGTCACGGACGCTCCGAGCGTGGGTGGACCTGGCGCTCGTCGCGGTCAGCGCGATCAGGCGCTGGTAGACGGACCATGGGTCGCCGGCACGCGCGCCCAGTGGCGGGTCAGTCCGTGCGGGCCAGGGGTCAGCAGCGGGTCAGTGGGTGCGGGCCAGCTCGACGAAAGCCCGCCACGCGGCCGGTGTGAAGGTCAACAGGCCGCCGTCGCGGTCCTTGGAATCGCGGACGTGCACCCGGCCGGGCAGGTTGTCGGCGACCTCGACGCACGCGCCGGCGTCGTTGCCGCTCCGGGTGGACTTGTGCCAGCGGGCTCCGGTCAGATCCATGGCTTCACGATCTCCTCGAGCAGGTCGATGGACTGCTGCCGGGGCAGCGCGTCACTGCGCAGACTCTCCCACCTTCCGAGCAGGGTCGCCACCTCGAAGATGTCGTCCACGGCGGTGCCGCCGGTCTGGTTGTCGAGGAAGCCGAGCCAACTGCCGTCGGTGGTGCGGCCCAGGATGAACGGCCCGAACAGGCCGGCGTGCAACCCAACCTGCTGCGGCAGCACGTGCACCCGGATGTGCGGACGGCGGGCGCACGCCACCAGGTGCCGCAGCTGATCGGCCAGCACGCCCGCGCAGCCCTCCGCGAAGCGCTGCAACGCGGCCTCGTCGATCACGGCGGTGAGCTGCGGCGGATGCTCCCGGTCGAGGATCGCCTGCCGCTCCAGCCGGGCGGCCACCAACTCCTCCACTCGTTCGGCGGTGAGACCCAGGTCGAGCTGGAACACCGCACGGGCGTAGTCGGCGGTCTGCAACAACCCGGGGATCATCGTCGCCCCGAAGCAGCGCAACTGGGTGGCGACCCGCTCGACCTCCAGCCAGGGGCGGAACCACACCGGCTCCCTGTCGCGCCGACCCAGATCTCGCAGCGAGGTCAGCAGGCCACCCGTGTCGAGCACCTCGTCGGCCCGCTTCAGATACGCCTCGTTGGGCACCGTGTGGCCCAGCTCGACCGAGGACACCATGGACGGTGAATAGTGCGCCTTCTTTCCGTACTCCTCCTGACTCAGCCCGGCCGCGAGCCGCGACCGTCGGAGCTGCTCCCGGATAAGCGTCGCCGTGGACACCACTGAGGTCACTGCGCACCACCTTCCGCCGCGAACGTCGGGTCACACGCGACCCACTTGCCGCACGGTAGCTAGTGCCCGACGCTGCGTCACCCTTCGACGCCCATATTGCGGTAACGCGAGCGGCAGTCCGGCCGTACCGCCCGCACCCTGCGGGCATGGCGGGCGGTTGAGCGGGTAGCCGGGCAACCGGCGGACGGAGGCGGCGATGGGCGCGGAGCGGGTTCCCGCGGGGTTCACCGAGCAGCGGGCGCGGGTCGGCCAGATCAGCATGAACTACGTCCGGGGCGGCAGTGGCCCGCCACTGGTGCTGCTGCACGGCTACCCGCAGTGCTGGCACATGTGGCGGCACCTGCTGCCCGAGCTGGGACGCTCCTTCGACGTGGTCGCACCCGACCTGCGCGGGTTCGGGGACAGCGACGCCCCGCCCGGCGGGTACGACAAGAAGACCGTCGCCGCCGACCTGCACGGCCTGCTCGACCAGCTCGGCCTGGTCGGTGACCTCCGGCTGGTCGGGCACGACCTGGGGACCATGGTGGCGTACGCGTACGCCGCCGCCCATCCGCAGCGCGTGATTCGACTGGTGCTCAGCGAGGCGCCGATCCCCGACGAGAGCATCTACACCTTCCCCGCGCTCACCCAGGCCGGGCCCGGGGTGTGGAACTTCGGCTTCTTCTCCCTCGGCAACGGGCTCCCGGAGGACCTGGTCAGTGGGCGGGAGTCGCTCTGGGTGGACCGGTTCACCGACGCGCTGATGGTGCGCAAGGGCAGCATCGCCGCGCCCGACATCGAGGAGTTCGCCAGCCACCTGCGCGACCCGGCGCATCTGCGGGCCAGCTTCGCCTACTTCCGGGCGTTCGAGCAGGACATCGCCGACAACGCCGAGCACCTGTCGACGAAGCTGACGATGCCGGTACTTGCCGTCGGCGCAGCGGCCAGCCTCGGTGGACAGGTCGCCGAACAGGTTCGCCGGTACGCGGACACGGTCCGCGGCGAGGTGGTCGAGGACTGCGGGCACTGGCTGTACGAGGAGCGCCCGGACGAGATGCTCGCCCTGCTGCGCGACTTCCTGCAGGCGACCTGACCCTGCACCATCCGCGTCAGGAGGCGGGCGTCCAGGCGTGGGCGGCAAGTGGCGGGTCGAGCGGCGCGCGGGTGAGTCGGTTGGCGAAGGTCGAGATGGTGTACGCCCCGACGCCGAGCACCACGTCCAGCGCGTGCCGGGTCTGATAGCCGGCGGCCAGGAAGTCGTCCAACTGGTCGTCGGGCACCGCCCCCCGGTGCTCCAGGACGGCCAGCGTGAACCGGCGAAGCGCCTCCAGCCGTGGTTCGGGCAGCTCGGTCGCGGAACGCAGCGCGGTGATCAGCTCGGTGCTCGCACCGAGTCGGGTGAGCGTGCCGGTGTGCAGGGCGACGCAGACGTGGCACTCGTAGGTGGTGGCGACGGCGAGGACGACCACCTCCCGCTCCAGCGGGGTGAGATCGGTCTGCTCGAACCCCGCGTTTGCGGTGAAGAAGCCGGTGAGCAGTTGTGGTGACTCGGCCATCAGCGCCACCCCGGTTGGCAGCCAGCCGAACCGGCCCTGCACCCCCTCGACGGTCCGACGGGCGGCGGCGGGTGCGGTTTCGGCTGTGTGCTCGGTGAAGACGGACACGGTTACCTGCTTTCGGCAGCGTCGGTCGGGAGGGCCGGTGGCGCATCCCGTACGATAGACAACGTGGTTGACGAAATAGTAAACGTGGTTGTCGAACGTGGCAAGCCCTGAACCCGCGCGCCCCGGATTCCACCTGCCGCTACTGCTCCTGGCCGGCTTCCGGACGCTTATCGACGACCTGCACGCCGAGCTGGCCCGCCAGGGGCATCCGGAGCTGCGGCCACTGCACGGTTTCGTGCTCCAGGCCGTCGGCGTGGACGGCACCACCGCCACCGAGCTGGGCCAACGACTGGGCATCTCCAAGCAGGCCGCCGGCAAGACGATCGACCGGCTGGTCGCCGTCGACTACCTGGAACGTGTCGACGACCCCTCCGACGCGCGCCGCCGACTGGTCCGGGTCACCCCGCGCGGCGTCGACGGCCTACGCCGCTCGGCCGAGGTCTTCGACCGGCTGCGGGCACAGTGGGCCGACACCCTCGGCCCGGACCGGGTCGACGCGCTTGAGGACGACCTGCGCACCATGGCCGCCGCCAACTGGTTCCGCCTCGACGTGCCAGGCTGGTTCGGCGGCTGACCACGGCGCTCGCACACCTACGGGCCTTGATCGACACCAGGTCGCCGAGGTGGCGCCTTGCCGACCGCGCGACACCCCCACATCGCCGATGTGCAGTGGATCAAGCACGGCGGGCACATCTCACCGGCCCTGGCGTGGCCGCACCGACTCGGGGCAGGCTGGGGACATGTCTGACGCGTACGTCGTCGGCGACCCGGACGGGTTGTCGCCCCTGCTGGTCGCGCTGCGCGACGCCATCGCCCGGGAGCTGCACGCGCAGGTGGCGCTTCGCGGCGAACGGATCGAGCTGGCCGACCTGCCGGAGGTGTCCTACCAGGTCACGATCCAGGTCGAGCGGGCGCTACGCGCGTGGCGACCAGGGCGTCTGTCCCCAGTAGAGCACCTTTCCGACGGCGATCGCTGCCCCGTCGACTGATCGAAAACTGTCACAGGCGATCTCTAGGATCAGGGGTGCCGGTCGGGTCGTGGGTGAGCAGCCCAGGCTTCTTCCGACCGGCTCACCCTCACCAAGGAGATCGATGAGATCTGTGCGCGTTACGCGTGGCCGACTCCTGCGCAGCCTGGCCGCGCTGGTCGTGGCCACCGCGGCGGTCGGTGCAACGGCTGGCCCAGCTGCGGCGGAAGACGACCCCGGCTGGGTCAGCGGCTGGCTGGGCGACGTCACGCTCGGCGGCCCCGGCGCTCCCGGCCGGACGGTGCCGCTCACTCTGAACAGCACCGGGGCCACCCAGCCTCGGGTCACGATCGACCTGACCGGCCTGGCCGGCGTCGCGACGGCGAGCTTCCCCACGTGGTGTGTCACCGCGGGCACCTCGGTCACCTGTCCGATGCCACCGACCGCCGTCGACGAGGACGGCACGCTCACAGGTGTCGTGCCTGTGGTGTTCCGGGCCGCTCCCGGTGCCGCCGACGGCGCCACCGGCACCCTCGACTACACGGCGCTCGGCGAGCAGACCGAGGCGTACGCCGAGCAGGCGACGATCACCGTGCGGTCCGGTCCCGACCTGCTCGACATGGTCGACGAGTACGTCAGCGGCGTCGAGGTGGGCGACACGCGCCCCGTTCCGGTGACCCTGGTCAACGCCGGTGACCAGCCGGCTGTCGACCTGCGGCTCACCATGCGCTTCGCGGTGGGCCTGGTCCCGGCGAGCTACCGCAACTGCCGGTACGGCACCGACCAGGTGCTCGCCACAGTTGTCGTCTGCACAGTGCGTGGCACGTTCGCGCCGGGTCAGCGGCACGAGCTGCGGGGCGGGTTCGCCACCACTGTCGGCCCGGCCACCATCGGCGGCAAGCGGATCACCCAGCTCGTGGAGCCGTTGGCCGACGCCGGGCCCCTCCCGAGCGGTGTGCGGCTCCGGCACCGCGAGGCCGACCAGGCGCTGCGGCTGCGGCAGCTCGGAAAGCCGCTCGGCGTGATCCCGGTCGAGGTGGCCGGCGCCGGCGGGCAGACCTACCTGCGCGACGTCCGGGGCGCCTTCGACGTCGTCGCCCAGGGCGCCGCCGTCACCGGTGCCGTCGGTGACACCGTCCAGGTCACCGTGGGCCTTCGTAACGAGGGGCCGGGCGTGCCGGACGGCACGAACTCCGGCGACACGGTCGGGGCGTTCCTGTTCACCCCGCCCACCGGGGTCACCGTCCTGGCCGACCCGCTGGGCTGCAGTCAGATCGGCGGTGAGGAGGGGGAGCCCACCACGCGCACCTGGTACTGCTCCGGACGGGGTGCCGTGTTCCCCGCCGGGACCAGCAACACGGTCACCTTCGATCTGCGGATCGACAGCCTCGCCGGAGCCGCCGGAGAGGTCCAGCCGAGCGGCCGCTACCCCCGCGTGGACGACAACCCGGGCAACGACATCGCCCCGGTCACGGTGAGCTGACCGAACCACCACGACGAATCGGGCCGGCCACGGACAGTTCCGTGGCCGGCCCGTTCACGTTGATCGGGTCAGCTCAGCCCGCCGTACGAGTGCAGGCCGGTGAAGAAGATGTTCACGCCGAACAGGTTCATCAGCATGGTGAGGAAGCCGAGCACCGCGAGCCAGGTGGCCACGTTTCGCTTGACGCTTGGCGTGGCGCGGGCGTGCAGGTAGCCGGCGTAGACCACCCAGGAGATGAACGCCCAGGTCTCCTTCGGGTCCCAGCCCCACGGCCGACCCCAGGCCGCCTCGGCCCAGATCGCGCCGGCGATGACCGCGAACGTGAAGACCGGGAAGGCGAACGCGTGCAGCGCGAAGGTCAACCGCTCCAGGCCGACCGCGCCGGGCAGCCGCTTCGCCAGGGTGTACGGGAAGCTCCGCTTGCCCTGCTCGTACCCGTTGCGCATCAGGAAGCCGACCGCCGGCACCGCGCCGAGCAGGAAGATGCCGGACGCGAAGACGATCGTCGAGACGTGGATGACGAACCAGTACGAGTTCAGTGCCGGCACCAGCGGCACGATCGGCACGTAGAGGACCAGCTCGGCGGTGGCCACCAGCAGCACCATCACCAGGGTGAGGAACAGCCCGAGCTTGCGCAGCGACGGCCGCTTCCAGAGCACCACGAGCCAGGCGGCGACACCGATGAACGTCACCGTGAGCACGAACTCGTACATGTTGCCCCAGGGCATCCGGTCCGCCGCGAGACCGCGTGTGACAAGCGCCGCGAGGTGCAGCACGGCGGCGAGCGCGGTGGCGCCCACCGCGACCAGGCCGGCGATTCGTGCCCGGCGCGCCGAAGCGTCGGCCGAGGGCGGGACGGGCGCGGGCGGCTCCGGGAGGACGCCGCCACCGCCGACCCCCGCACCCACCAGCTCGCGGGCGGGCGACGCCACGGCGACCCGGGTACGCGCGTTGCCCAGCGCGTACTCGACGGCGTGGCTGATCATCGCGATCAGGTACGTCAGGATCGCGAAGGTCACCAGATTGTCGGAGAGCGCGGACATCACTCGGTCCCTTCTCGCACACCGGCCCGGTCGCTGGAGTCAGCGTCGGTCCCGGCCCGCTCGGCAGCCCGGTCGGCACCGCTCACGGCGGTGACGAGCTGGGCGAACTCGTCGGCGAACCCTGGATAGTCGGTGCGCGGCAACCCACCGGCCTCCATCAAGCTACTACCGCCCGTCGGAGATCCGTTCGCGGGGTCGGTCGGCGCCACCCGGAAGAACACGCGGCGACGCCTACCGAACAGCGAGCCCATCAGCCCGACCAGCAGCGCGGCACAGCTCAGCAGCAGCGGCATCGAGCCGGGGTCGTGCCGGACGGAGAGCGTGACGTACCGCTCGGTGCCCAGGAACTGGACGGTGCTGCCGTCGTCAAGCGTCCAGGTCTCGCCCTTGCGGAGCAGCTTGCTGCCGATCTCCTTGACCTTGCCGTTGCGGACCTGCCGCTGGTCTAGCTGGTAGACCGAGCCGGGGATGCCGGCGTCCAGGCCCAGGTTGCCGCGGTAGGCGACCAGGTTCAGCACCGGGTTGCGCTCGGTCGGGTACTCCGAGCGGACGAACGGGCCCTGCTGCGGTGCCGTGGGCAGGTAGATGCCGCTGAACGCCACCTGCTGGTCCGGTGCCCGCGTGCCGGTGGCCGGGTCGACGTTGGCGTCCGGGAACTGGGCCACGCCCTCGCTGGTCAGGCCCCTGTCGCCGGTGGTCAGGAACGGCTCGTCACTGACCTGGCTGTTGCCGAACCGGTCGGTGTAGCGGATCACCGGGGCGTACCCGTGGCCGAGCAGGTGGACGCTCGCGTCGGCGAGGCGCAGCGGCGAGTTCACCGAGAAGTCCGCGACGCGTGTCGGCTCGTCCGGGCCGTCGACCGTCACCCGGGCGTTGAAGGACTCCGGCTGGCCGGACGGCAGGAAACGGGCCTGGAAGTCGTCCAGCCGCAGGCAGAAGCGGGGCAGGTCGGCGCTGTCGACGCGGGGGCCGAGTTTGGCCTCGGCGTACTGCTGGCGGGTGTTGCAGAAGGCGTTGTCCGCGCCGGCCACGAGCAGCCGGTTGCCGCTCCAGCCGTACCACGAGCCGAGCGCGACACCGATCAGCACCGCGATCAGCGAGGTGTGGAACAGCAGGTTGCCGGTCTCCTTGAGGTAGCCCTTCTCGGCGGAGACCTCGTCGCCGCGGACCTCGACCCGCCAGCGTCGCTTGCGCAGCACCTCGGCGACGGCGGTCGCGCCACCGGCCGGGGCGGGCAGGACGGCGTGCTGCGGCAGCCGCGCCAACTGCCTGGGCGCGACAGGTGGCCGGGAGCGCAGCGCCCGGGCGTGGTCGCGCAGCCGGGGCGTGATGCAGCCGATCAGCGACGTGAACAGCAGCAGGTAGATCGCGGAGAACCAGACCGAACCGAAGACCTCGAACGCGCCGATCCGGTCCAGTCGGGGTGCCCAGTCCGGGTGGTCGGTGAAGTACTGGTTCACCTTCTCCGGGCTGATCCCCCGCTGCGGCAGCACCGAACCGGGGATCGCGGCGATGGCCAGCAGGAAGAGCAGGATCAGCGCCGTGCGCATGCTGGTGAGCTGCCGCCACGAGTTGCGCAGCAGGGCCAGCAGCCGGTTGGGCCGACGCCGGGGCGCCGGGGCCACGGTCTCCGGTCGGTCGTCGACGACAGTCATCAGATGCTCACCTCGCCCACCCCGACGGTGGTCTGCAACCAGATCACGAAGCTCTGCCATCCGCCGGTGACGAGCGCCAGGCCGACCAGGATGAGCAGGGCGCCGCCGACCCGGGTGACCCAGCGGCTGTTGCGCCTGATGGCGCGGAAGACCCCGAGCAGGCGTTCGAAGCCGAGCCCGAAGACCACGAACGGTATCCCCAGTCCGAGGCAGTACGCCACGGCGAGCACCACCGCGCGGTCGCTCTGACCGCTGGTGGCGGCCATGCCCATCACCGCGCCGAGCGTCGGGCCGGTGCACGGCACCCAACTGAGCGCGAAGACCGCGCCGAACACGGGCGCGCCGAGCAGGCCGGCCGACGGCAGCCGGGAGATGCGGAACTCGCGTTGCAGCGCCGGGATCATGCCGAGGTAGCCCAGGCCGAGCACGATGATCAACGCGCCGATGCCGATCTGCAGCTCGCGCTTGTAGTCGAAGAAGACCCGACCGATGCCGGCGAACAGGATCGCGCTGGCGACGAAGACCACTGTGAAGCCGGCGATGAAGAGCAGGGTGCCGGCGAGCACCCGGCCCTTGAGCGCTACCGTCCCGGCGCGCTCGCGCAGAGCGACGCCCCCGCCGCCCTCACCGGATGGTGCGGGATCGACCGCCGGCCGGCGACCCTCCAGGTCCGCGCCGGCGAGCCCGGTGACGTACGACAGGTAGCCGGGGACGAGTGGGAGCACGCACGGGGAGAGGAAGCTGACCAGCCCGGCGAGCGCCGCCGCGCCGATCGCGAGCACCAGCGGCCCGCTCCGGGCCAGCTCCTCGAAGGTCTCACCCATCAGTTCGACGCCGGTTTCTCGGCCGCGATCCGTTCGACGATGGGCTTCAGCTCGTCCTGCGTCACGGCGCGGCGGATCACCACGGCGATCCGGCCGTCGCGGTCGAGGACCACTGTCGCCGGTGTGGTGTTGGGCGGGATGTCGAAGTTCAACGCCTGGCGGCTGGACGGGTCGAAGATGCTCGGGTAGGTGGCCCGCCCCTGCTCGAAGGCGATCGCCTTGTCCTTGCTGTCCTGCACGTTGACCCCCAGGAAGGCCACGCCGGACGCCTTGGTGGCCTGGTAGGTGGTCTCCAGGTCGTCGGCCTCCGCACGGCAGGGCGCGCACCAGGATCCCCAGAAGTTGACGACCACGACCTGGCCGCGTGCCTGGGAGACGTCGTACTGGCCGCCGGTGAGGAGTTCGCCGGTCACCTTCGGGGTCTTCGACCGCTGGTCCGGCGCACAGGTGATCGTGAGGCCGTCGCTGGCGCAGCTCTTCTCCTCGCTGCCCCCGGAGGAGCAGCCGGCCAGCGCCACCGCGGCGACTGTGGCGAGCAGACCCGCGGTCCACCTCCGGGTGGTCATCAGGCCCCCTTGGCCGTCCGGGCTGTCGCGGAGAGGGCGACGAGGTGCGCGGCCGGCTCGCTGTAGCCGATGCCCGCGACCTTCGCGCCGTCGAAGTGGAACGAGGTGAGGCTCGCCAGCCCGCACTGCCGCTTGCGCGGGTCGTGCCAGAGCCGCTTGCGCTCGACGTGGCGACGCAGCGTCCAGATCGGGAGCTGGTGCGACACCAGCACCGCCTCGCGCCCCTCGGCGGCGACGCGGGCGGCGTGCACGGCGGCGAACATCCGCTCGGCGATCACCCGGTACGCCTCACCCCAGGACGGTGTCACCGGGTCGCGCAGCACCCACCAGTTGCGCGGGTCGCGGAACGACCCGTCACCCGGGGACACCTTCTTGCCCTCGAACCAGTTGGCGCTCTCGATCAGCCGCTCGTCCACGCCGACCGGCAGCCCGAACTGGGCGGCGATCGGCTCGGCGGTCTGCTGGGCCCGTTCCAGCGGGCTGGCCACCACGTGCACGATCTCCCGGTCGGCGAGACCCTCCGCGGCGGCCTTGGCCATCTGCACGCCCAGCTCGGACAGGCGGAAACCGGGCAGCCGCCCGTAGAGGATCTGGTCGGGGTTGTGCACCTCGCCGTGCCGGAGCACGTGGACCACAGTCTTGCTCACAGTTTGTTACCCCCCGTGACCCGCCGCTGCCGCCGCGTTCGCCGCCGTGGGCAGCGCCGTGGCGATGTGCTCCAGAGCGGCGTCGTCGAGCGCCGCCGACACGAACCACGACTCGAACGCGCTCGGCGGCAGGTAGACGCCGGCGGCGAGCATCGCGTGGAAGAACGCCTTGAACGCCGGCACCTGCTGGGTGCGCGCGCTGTCGTAGTCCACGACGTCGGCGTCGGTGAAGAAGATCGAGAACATGCTGCCCGCGTACGACAGTCGGTGCGGGACCCCGGCGGCGGCAAGCGCGTCGGACGCGAGCTTGCCCACGACGGCGGCCGTCTCGTCGAGCTTGCGGTACAGCGCGTCGTCGGCCAGCCGCAGCGTGGCCAGGCCGGCGGCGCACGCGAGGGGGTTACCGGAGAGCGTGCCGGCCTGGTAGACCGGGCCGGCCGGGGCCAGCCGCGCCATGATGTCCGCGCGCCCGCCGAAGGCCGCGGCGGGCAGACCACCACCCATGACCTTGCCGTACGTCCACAGGTCCGCGTCGGAGGCGTCGAGGCCGTGCCACCCGGCGCGGGAGACCCGGAACCCGGTCATCACCTCGTCCACCACGAGCAGCGCGCCGTGCGCGTGCGCGATCCGGGCGAGCTGGGAATTGAACCCGTCGCGGGGGGCCACCACGCCCATGTTGCCGGCGGCGGCCTCGGTGATCACCGCGGCGATGTGCGGGCCCTCGGCGGCGAACGCCTCCTCGACGGCCCGGATGTCGTTGTACGGAAGGACTATCGTCTCGCTGGCCGCCGCGCCGGTCACGCCGGGCGAGTCGGGCAGGCCCAGTGTCGCCACGCCGGACCCGGCAGAGGCGAGCAGCGCGTCGACGTGACCGTGGTAGCAGCCGGCGAACTTGACGATCTTGGAGCGGCCGGTGAAGCCGCGCGCCAGCCGGATCGCCGACATGGTGGCCTCGGTGCCGGAGTTGACCAGGCGTACCTGCTCCATCGGGGTCCGGTCGACCAGCTCGGCGGCCAGCTCCACCTCGCCCGGGGTGGGCGTGCCGAAGCTGGTGCCCAGGGCGGCGGCGGCCTGCACGGCGGCCACCACCTCGGGGTGGGCGTGCCCGAGGATCAGCGGCCCCCACGAGCAGACCAGGTCGACGTAGCGGCGACCGTCGGCGTCGTACAGCCACGGGCCCTCGCCACGGACCATGAAACGCGGGGTGCCGCCGACCGCCTGGAAGGCGCGCACGGGGGAGTTCACCCCGCCCGGCACGATGGCGCGGGCGCGGTCGAACAGGGCCTCGGAGGCCGGCGCGTCGGCCGGGTAACGGCCTCTTCCGGCGGAAACGATGTCGGTCACGATGCCGCCATTGTGTCAGCGCCGGGCTGTCAACCGGCAGCCACCCCGGGCCGGGGTTATCAGGCTCACCCGCTGCCGGTGCCCGTGACCAGCCCGCACGCGGGTGGGGCGGCGGCTTGCGGCCTCGACAGGCCGGGTCGGCGGGATCGCGCTAGGCTGACCGGGTGGATCGTGCCGAACTGTCCATCACGCTACACCGGACGGGCGACGAAGCAGTGCTGCGCCTGGCCGGTGAGATCGACATGCTCACGGCCGCCCAGCTCAGCACCGTGGTCAACGAGGTGCTGGCCGACCCGCCTCCGCGGATCGTGCTCGACCTCGGCGGCGTCACCTTCTGCGACTCGCAGGGCCTGGGCACGCTCGTGGTGCTCAGCCGCAAGGCCAGTCACGCGCAGAGCCTGCTGATGCTCACCCACGTGGGCGACTTCCTGATCCGCGTCCTGGACATCACCGGCCTACGCAGCGCCCTGATGATCCGCAACGACCAACCAACAGGCTGACCCCCCGCCTCGCCCTGTTGATCAAGAGGTTTGCGTCAAAGATCGCGCTTCCGCTGACGCAAACCTCTTGATCACCGCGTCCGGGTGCCCCGCGGACCCTCGGGGGACCGTCAGGGGGTGGGGATGTTTCGGGTGTGAAAGGTGCGCAGGGCCAGGGCCAGGAGGGCCGCTGTCACGGCGGTCAGCAGGGCCAGGGGGGTTGCTGTCCAGTTGTCGCCGAGGACCTGTGGGGTGTGCGTGAACGGGGACAGGTCCAGCGCCCACTGACTCAGCTTCAGCACCGCGCCGATCTGACCGAGCAGCAGGCAGCCGGCGAGCACCGCCCAGGCCGCCGAGGAGAACCGGGGCAGCCAACCCACAAGCAGCGCCGCGAGCCCGGCGAGCACCCACGCCGCCGGCACCTGGGCCAGCCCGGCGCCGACCAGTCGGGGCAACTCACCGCCGACGTCGCCCACGCTCAGGCCGTACGCCAGCCCGGTCGTCAGGCCCGCCACGGCCAGCACCACCACCGGGCCGAGCAGCGCGAAGAGCAGGTGCGCCGCAAGCCAGCGGGTCCGGCTCACCGCAGTGGCGAGCAGCGGTTCGGCCCGCCCGGCGACCTCCTCCGCCCGCGCCCGCAGCGCGGCCTGGATGCCGTACCCGGCGGCGGCCAGCGCGGTCAGACTCAACGTGCCACCGAGGTACGCCTCGGCGAGCGCCGACGTGCCACCCAGCCGGGCCATGATCTCGGCGATCTGCTCGTTGCCCTGCACCGCGTCGCCGGCCGCGTCCGCCGCGCCACCAAGCACCAAACCGAGCAGCCCGAAGCCGATGGTCCAGCCGAGCAGTTGGCCCCGGTGCAGCCGCCAGGCCAGGCCGAAGGGACCGGCCAGCCCCGGACCGGCGGTGGCCGGGCCGAGCCGCGGCGGCAGCACCCCCGCGCCGAGGTCCCGGCGCACCGAGACGGGGTACGCGACGAGCGCGACCACCGCCGCGAACAGCACCGGCAGCAGCAGCACCCACAAGCGCTCACCGGCGAAGGCCCGTCCCCGGGGCGCCCAGCCCAGCGGCGAGAGCCAGCTCAGCCACTCGGCTTTTCCGGCGGTGCCGCCGGATCCTCCGGCGTCGCCCGCCAGCCGCAGCACGAAGGCCAACCCGAGCACGCCCAGGCCGATGCCGCGCGCGCCGCCGGCGCTCTCGGTGAGCTGCGCGGCCAGGCCGCCGACCGTGGCGAAGGCGACGCCTGTGAGCGCCACCCCCGCGCCGAACAGCAGCGAACCCGCGCCGGGCAGACCCGTGGCGACCAGACCGCCGGCGATGAGCAGACCGAGCAGCACATTCGCGGCGTACGTCACCAGCAGCGCCGCGGTCAGACCGGCGTACCGGCCGAGGACCGTCGCGCCGAGCAGCTCACGCCGGCCGGCCTCCTCCTCGGTGCGGGTGTGCCGGACCACGGTCAGCACACTTACCAACGCGGCGATCAACACCAGCAGGCCGGCCCGCTGGACGGCGAGCGCGCCGACGCTGTCGCCGAACACCGGCCCGAGCAGCGCGACGATCGACGGGTTGCTCGCGGTGCCGGCCAGGTACGCGGCCCGCTCGGCGGCGGTCGGGTACAGCTCGGCGTACGTGGCGGCGTAGCTGGCCGGCAGCACGGCCAGCAGGAGGACCCAGATCGGCAGCACGACACGGTCCCGCCGCAGGATCAGCCGCACCAGGTGCCGGGTGCCGGTGAACGGGGTCATGACCGCACCTGCTCGGCCTGGTAGTGCCGCAGGAACAGCTCCTCAAGCGTCGGCGGCTGGCTGACCAGGCTCCGTACGCCGATCTCGGTGAGCCGACGCAGCGCGACGTCAAGCGCGACGTCCTCCACGTCGAAGCGCACCCGCTGCCCGTCCACACGCAGGTCGTGTACGCCGGTGAGCTGACCCAGCCCGTCCACCGGACCGGTCAGCTCGGCCTCGATCGAGGTGCGGCGCAGGTGCCGCAGCTCGCTCAGGGTGCCGGTCTCCACGTCCCGCCCGTTGCGGATGATCGTCACCCGGTCGCAGAGCGCCTCCACCTCGGCCAGGATGTGGCTGGAGAGCAGCACGGTGCGGCCGTCGGCCTTGGCCCGGCGCACCCAGTGCTGGAAGACCTCCTCCATGAGCGGGTCCAGGCCGGAGGTCGGCTCGTCCAGGATGAGCAGTTCGACGTCCGACGCGAGGGCTGCCACCAGGCCGACCTTCTGCCTGTTGCCCTTGGAGTACGCCCGGCCCTTCTTGCGGGGGTCCAGCTCGAAGGAGTCGAGCAGCTCGGCTCGGCGGGCCGGGTCGAGCCCTCCGCGCATCCGGCCGAGCAGGTCGATGACCTCGCCGCCGGAGAGGTTGGGCCAGAGCGTCACGTCGCCCGGCACGTACGCCAGCCGGCGGTGCAGGGCCACCGCGTCGCGCCACGGGTCACCGCCGAGCAGGCGGACGTCCCCCGCGTCCGTCCGCAGCAGGCCGAGCAGCGCTCGGATCGTCGTCGACTTGCCGGCGCCGTTCGGGCCGAGGAAGCCGTGCACCTCGCCGGCGCGGACGGTCAGGTCCAGACCGTCCAGCGCCCGGGTCCGGCCGAAGGTCTTGACCAGGCCGGACACCGCAATCGGAGTTTCCATATATCGGAAGCTACACTCGTTTCACAAAGTTGTGAAGACAGTGAGAGTCGGGGCACCATCGGTGCCCACGAACCGCGCAGGGAGGGACCGCCATGGCAGCCGTCGACGGCCACGACCCGGTGCACCTCTTCGTCGAACGGATGGCCCTCACGTTCGCCGAGGTCGGCTTTCCCCGGATGGCCGCCCGGGTGTTGTTCACGGTGATGAGCGCCGACGACCCGCTGACGGCCGCCGAGATCGGCGAGCGGCTCGGGGTCAGCGCGGCGGCGGTCAGCGGCGCGGTCCGCTACCTCACCCAGTTCGGCATGCTGATCCGCGAACCCGTCCCCCGGTCCCGCCGCGACCGCTACCGGATGCCGGACAACCCCTGGTACGAGGGGACCATCACCAAGACCGCGATCTACAAGACGTTCATCGACGCGGCCGAGGGTGGTGTGGTCGCCCTCAACGGCCCGGAGACGCCGGCCGGCGAGCGGGTGGCCGAGATGCGCGACTTCTTCATCTTCGTCCAGGAGGAAATCGACTCGCTGGGTGAGCGCTGGCGGATCCGCCGGGCCCAGACCGGCCACCTGCGCCCCGGCGAGGCCTGACCGGTCGGGTCAGGCGGAGCTGCCCCAGCGGGCCTGCTCGAGTAGCTCCACCGCACGGTCCCGCGACTCCTGGTCGTCGGAGCGGAGCAGGGTGGTCGCCTCGTCGACCGCGTCGGTGAGCCGCCGCCACTGCGTGTCGCGCTCCCGGACCAGGTCCGACTGGGCGGCCAACTGCCGGGTCTTCACCCACAGCTCGACGAAGACCGACACCTTGGCCCGCAGCACCCACGGGTCGAACGGCTTGGTCAGGTAGTCCACCGCACCCACCTGGTAGCCCCGCAGCGCGAGCTGGGCGTCCCTGTCGGCGGCGGTGAGGAAGATGATCGGCACGTGCCGGGTCCGCTCCCGGCGCTTGATGTGGCTGGCCGTCTCGAAGCCGTCCATGTCCGGCATCTGCGCGTCCAACAGGATCACCGCGAAGTCGTCCACCAGCAGCTGCTTGAGCGCCGCCTCGCCGCTCTCCACGGCCACCGACTGAACCGGCAGGCCCTGGAGGATCGCCTCCAGGGCCATCAGGTTCTCCCGGCGATCGTCCACGAGCAGCGCCTTGGCCATCTGGGTCACGAAGTCTCCTCGATCCGGCCGCCGCTGATCCAGGACGACATCAACTCGATCAGGTCGTCCAGGTCGACAGGCTTGGTGATGTAGTCGCTTCCCCCGGCCGCGAGCGCGGACTCGCGGTCACCCGGCATCGCCTTCGCGGTCAGGAAGACGACCGGAAGGTCGGCGAACCGGTGGTTGCGGCGGATCTGGCGGGTCGTCTCGTAGCCGTCCTGATCCGGCATCATGGCGTCCATCAGCACGATGTCCACCTCCGGGTGCTCGGCCAGCAGGCGGACGCCGTCCGCCCCGTTGTCCGAGTACAGCACGGTCATGCCGTGCAGCTCCAACGCGCTGGTCAGAGCGAAGACGTTGCGGACGTCGTCGTCCACGATCAGCACGGTCGCACCGTCCAACTGACGGGTGACAGGCGCCTCCGGCCGCGCCGGCAGCAACTCAAGCGGCGGCATCAGCAGCGACGACGGCAGGCCGGCACGCTGCGGTGACGGCGACTGGGGCGCGACCACCGCGTCCGGCGCCAGCACCTGCGGCACGAACAACGTGAATGTCGAACCCTGCCCGGGCGCCGACGACACGGTGATGGTGCCCCCGATCAGCCGGGCCAGATCGCGGCTGATCGACAGCCCCAGGCCGGTGCCGCCGTAGCGGCGACTTGTCGTGCCGTCCGCCTGCTGGAACGCCTCGAAGATGATCGACAGTTTGTCGTCGGAGATGCCGATCCCCGTGTCGATCACCGTGAACGCGATCACCTGCTGGGCGTTGGTGAGCGCCGGCACGTCGAACACCACGTTCTCCGCGGCCGGGGCGATCCGCAACGTCACCGCGCCGTTGTCGGTGAACTTCACCGCGTTGGACAGCAGGTTGCGCAGGATCTGCTGCAACCGCTGCGCGTCGGTGACCAACGCCGGCGGCAGATCCTTGCTCACGCGTACCTGGAAGTCGAGGTTCTTCTCCTCGGCCTGCGGGGCGAACGCCTGCTCGACGTAGCCACGGATCTCCGTGAAGCGGATCTCGGTGGGCTCGACGTCCATCCGACCGGCCTCGATCTTGGACAGGTCCAGGATGTCGTCGATGAGCGAGAGCAGGTCCGAGCCGGCACTGTGGATGGTCCTGGCGAACTCGATCTGCTTCGGGTTGAGGTTCTGCTCCGAGTTCTCGGCCAGCAGCCGGGCCAGCAAGAGCAGCGAGTTCAACGGCGTACGCAGCTCATGGCTCATGTTGGCCAGGAACTCCGACTTGTACGCCGAGGCCCGCGTGAGCTGCTGCGCCTTCTCCTCCAGGCCGAGCCGGGCCAGCTCGATCTCCCGGTTCTTGGTCTCGATGTTGCCCTTCTGCTCGGAGAGCAGTGTGGCCTTCTCCTCCAACTCGGCGTTGGTGCGCTGCAACTCCGCCGACTGCTCCTGCAACTCGTGCGCGAGTCGCTGCGACTGGGCCAGCAGCTCCTCCGTACGCCTGTTGGCCTGGATGGTGTTGACAGCGATGCCGATGGTGAGCACCAGCCGCTCCAGGAACGACAGGTGCAGCTCGGAGAAGGCGGCCACGCTTGCGAACTCGATCACCCCGAGCAGCTCCCCCTCGAACAGCACGGGGAGCACCACCAGGTCGGAAGGGGGTGTCTCGGCCAGGCCGGAGCGCAGCGTGAGACGACTGTTCGGGGAGGCGCTGACCCGGATCGTCCGGCGCGAGAGGGCGGTCTGCCCGACCAATCCCTCACCCGGCCCGAAGGTGACGTCGTGCCCACGTGCCACGTACCCGTACGACGAGGTCAGCCGCAGCCGCATGCTGCCGTCGGCGTCGTCGGCCAGGAAGAAGGCGCCGAGCTGGGCGTCGACGAGCGGGGTCACCTCAGTCATGATCATGCGACAGACCTCGCCCAGGTCCCGCTGGCCCTGCAACAGGCCACCGATGCGGGCCAGGTTGGAGTCCAGCCAGCCCTGCTCGGCGTTCTTCTTGGTCGTCTCCCGGAGGGTGACGATCATCTGGTTGATGTTGTCCTTCAGCTCGGCGACCTCGCCCTGCGCCTTGACCGCGATCCGCTGGGTCAGGTCGCCGCGGGTCACCGACGTGGACACCTGGGCGATGGCCCGCAACTGGGTGGTGAGCGTCGAGGCGAGCTGGTTGACGTTCTCGGTGAGGTCACGCCAGGTGCCGGAGACGCCCTTCACCTGCGCCTGACCGCCGAGCTTGCCCTCGATGCCGACCTCGCGGGCCACCCGGGTCACCTCGTCGGCGAACGACGACAACTGGTCGACCATCGTGTTGACAGTGGACTTCAGCTCAAGGATCTCGCCCTGGGCGTCCACGGTGATCTTCTGGCTCAGGTCACCCTTCGCGACGGCCGTGGTCACCGAGGCGATGTTGCGGACCTGGCTCGTCAGGTTGGACGCCATCGAGTTCACGTTGTCGGTCAGGTCCCGCCAGGTACCGGAGACGCCCTTCACCTGCGCCTGACCACCCAGCTTGCCCTCGGTGCCCACCTCACGGGCCACCCGGGTCACCTCGTCGGCGAACGACGACAACTGGTCCACCATCGTGTTGACAGTCGACTTCAGCTCAAGGATCTCGCCCCGCGCGTCCACAGTGATCTTCTGCGACAGGTCACCCTTCGCCACCGCCGTGGAGACCTGCGCGATGTTGCGCACCTGCGCGGTCAGGTTCGACGCCATCGAGTTCACGTTGTCGGTCAGGTCCCGCCACGTGCCGGCGACCCCACGCACCTGGGCCTGACCGCCCAGCTTGCCCTCGGTGCCCACCTCACGGGCCACCCGGGTCACCTCGTCGGCGAACGACGACAGCTGATCCACCATCGTGTTGACAGTCGACTTCAGCTCAAGGATCTCGCCCCGCGCGTCCACAGTGATCTTCTGCGACAGGTCACCCTTCGCCACCGCAGTGGTCACCGAGGCGATGTTGCGGACCTGGCTCGTCAGGTTCGACGCCATCGAGTTCACGTTGTCGGTCAGGTCCCGCCACGTACCGGAGACGCCCTTGACCTGCGCCTGCCCGCCAAGGTTGCCCTCGGTGCCCACCTCACGGGCCACCCGGGTCACCTCGTCGGCGAACGACGACAACTGGTCCACCATCGTGTTGACAGTGTTCTTCAGCTCAAGGATCTCACCCTGGGCGTCCACAGTGATCTTCTGGCTCAGGTCGCCCTTCGCCACCGCCGTGGAGACCTGGGAGATGTTGCGGACCTGGCTGGTCAGGTTGCCGGCCAACTGGTTGACGTTCTCGGTGAGGTCCCGCCACGTGCCGGAGACCCCACGCACCTGCGCCTGACCGCCCAGCTTGCCCTCGATGCCCACCTCACGGGCCACCCGCGTCACCTCGTCGGCGAACGACGACAACTGGTCCACCATCGTGTTGACGGTGTCCTTGAGTTCCAGGATCTCGCCCTGCGCCGCCACCGTGATCTTCTGCGAGAGGTCACCGCGCGCGACAGCCGTGGAGACCTGCGCGATGTTGCGGACCTGGGCCGTCAGGTTCGACGCCATCGAGTTGACGCTGTCGGTCAGGTCCTTCCAGGTGCCCGCCACGTTCGGCACCTCGGCCTGGCCGCCGAGCTTGCCCTCGGTGCCCACCTCGCGGGCCACCCGGGTCACCTGCTCGGCGAATAGCCGCAGCGTGTCGGTGAGGTAGTTCATAGTCGCGGCCAACTCGGCGACCTCGCCGCGCGCGCCGACCGTGATCTTCTGCGACAGGTCGCCCTTGGCCACCGCCGTCGCCACCTGCGAGATCGACCGCACCTGGCCGGTCAGGTTCGACGCCATGGTGTTCACCGAGTCGGTGAGGTCCTTCCAGGTGCCGGCGACACCCCGGACGTCGGCCTGGCCGCCCAACTTGCCCTCGGTGCCCACCTCGCGGGCCACCCGGGTCACCTCGTTGGAGAACGACGAGAGCTGGTCGACCATCGTGTTCACCGTGCGCCCGATGCGCAGGTACTCGCCGCGCAGCGGCCGACCGTCGATCTCCAACGCCATGTGCTGGGACAGGTCGCCGTCGGCGACCGCCACGATGACCCGGGCGATCTCGGTTGTCGGTCGACCCAGGTCGTCGATCAGCGAGTTGATCGCCCGCTGCCCCTCCGCCCAGGAGCCGTCAAGCCCCTCGTCGTCGAGGCGCTCGGTGAGCCGACCGTCCCGACCGACGATCCGGCTGATGCGCCGCAGGTCCAGGTACTGCCGCTCCTGGAGCGAGACCACCTCGTTGAAGGCGTCCGCCACCTCGCCGGCCGCGCCGGCACGGCGGGGCAGCCGGACCTTCAGGTCGCCGCGACCGATCCGCCGGAGCGCCTCGGTCAACTCACCGAGGAGCGCCTCGTGGTCGGGCGCGGACGGGTCCGCGACCGACTGCTTCGCCGTGGTCATCATTCCTCGCTCAACTCGGGGGCGCCGTGCCCGTACGGACACACCGGCACCCCATATTGTGCCCGCGCGCGCCGTAGTGCCAGGGTGCGCGACCCGCCGGTCGGCCCTGGTGGCCTCCGCGATCCCCCCGGCGACGCCCAACCCGGCACAGACCTCGCCGAGTGGCGCTTGTCACCGGAAGGGCTCGTGGCTGCCGCTGTCCTCTGGACCGTGGCCCAGCCGCCGACGCCCGCCCCCGCCGATCGGGCATCGGCTTGGCACCCGGCGGGGGAACGGTGGAGGATACGGGGATGTCAGCCGAGGCGGGGGCCGCGACGGCCGGGGCCGGGAGCGGGGCCGCCCGGCGTGTCCGCCTGCCCGCCGACCGCCGTACGCCCGCCGCCGCCCGCGCGGTCGTCCGCTCCGTCCTCGCCGAGGCGCACCTGGACGACCTGGTCAACGAGGCGCTGCTGCTCACCACCGAGCTGACCACAAACGCCGTCGAGCACGCCGGCACCGAACTGGACATCGAGGTCGTCGCGGACGGTGTCGGGCTCTCCGTGACCGTCTCCGACTTCGCGCCCAGCTCGGGCAACGACGAGCTGACCGTCGGCACCCGCAACGACGCGACCGAGATCAACGAGGTCTCCGAGCGGGGTCGCGGGCTGCTGCTCGTCGACCACTTCGCCAGCCGCTGGGGCACCACGTACCTGCCGACGGGCAAGGGCGTCTGGTTCCGGCTGGACCGACCCGGGGCCGAGCCGGCGGCCGGATCCAGCGCCGGCGGCACGTCGATGGCGGGCAACCCCGGAGCCGTCGACAGCTCGGCGCCGAGCGCCGGCGCGATGAGCGAACTCATGCAGACCGCCCCCGACGTGTACGCGGACGACCCGCTTCCCGACTTCGCCACCAGCCTGCTCAGCCGGGTCGCCGAGATGGTAGGCGCGGCCGGCGGCGCGATCCGCCTGGACCGGGGCGACGGTCAGGGCCGACAGTTGTTGGCCCGCTTCGGCCGGCAGGCCCGCCCCGACAGCGAGCTGCTGCGGGTGCCGTTGACTGTGCACCGCCCGTACGCCGGGGAGCTGGAGCTGGACGCCGCGCCGTCGGCGTACGCCCGGCCGCTGGCGGTGCTCACCGCGGAGCGCCTGTCGCTGCACCTGGAGAACGACCGGCTGCGCCGGGCGGACGTACGCCGGCAGGCGTGGCTGACGTTCCTGGCCGAGGCGAGCGAACTGCTCGCCCAGTCGCTGGACGTCGAGCTGACCATGGCGCTGATCCCGCAGTTGGTGGTGCCCCGCCTCGGTCAGTGGTGCGCGGTGCACACCACCGACGAGTGGGGCCGGCTGCGGCTGGCGGCGGCCAGCCACGCCGACGAGTCGATGCTGCCGCAACTGCACAAGGTGCTGGCGGAGACCGGCCAGGATTCCATCCAGGCCCGGCTGCGCGAGGCGTCCCGCAGCGCGGCGCAGATCCCGCTCGGCGGGCCGATGGAGGGTTTCGCGGTCCCGCTCATCGCCCGTGGCCAGCGGCTCGGCACCCTGGCGGTGGGCCGGCACCAACGGCACCGGCACGACCCGGACGAGGTGGCGGTGCTTGAGGACGTGGCCCGGCGGGCCGCGCTGGCGATCGAGAACGCCCGGATCCACGCCGAGCGTCGACGGGTCGCGCAGACGCTCCAGCAGTCCCTGCTGCCGCCGGTGCTGCCAGTGGTGGACGGCATCGGCTTCGCCGCCGAGTACGTGCCGACAGGCGACGACGCCGAGGTGGGTGGCGACTTCTACGACGTGGTGCCGCTGCCCGACGGGCGCTGGCTCGTGGTGATCGGCGACGTCTCGGGCAAGGGCGTCCAGGCAGCGGCGGTGACAGGGCTGGTCCGCGACGTGATCCGGGTGCTTGTCGGCGACGGCAAGCCGCTGCCGGAGGCGTTGGCCCGGCTCAACGAGACACTTGTCGAGCGGGGTGGCGGCCGGTACTGCACGCTGGCCCTGGCGGCGGTCGGGCCGGGTGACGGTGATCACCTGGACGTCTCTCTGCACCTGGCGGGGCACGACCGGCCGGTGCTGCTGGCCGGTGGAGGCGGCGCCCGCTTCGTCGGCACCGGGGGCACGGCGCTGGGTCTGCTCGACACGATCACCTCGCCGACGGCGGAGATCACTCTCGCGCCGGGTGATTCGCTGATCTTCTATACCGATGGGGTCACCGAGCGGCGGCGCGGCCGGGAGCTGTTCGGCACCGACCGGCTGCGGGACGCGGCAGCGCCGTTGGCCGGCTACTCGGCGGACGTGGTCGCCGCCCGCCTGCGCGCCGCCGCGATCAACTTCTCGGTCGAGCCGCCCCGGGACGACATCGCCGTGCTGGTGCTCCGCAACGACGCGGTCTGACCGCCGGACCGACCGCGCTCGGCGCCGCCGCCGGGCGATTGCGGCGGCAGAGCCGCGGCAGCACGGGCCGACGGGTCACAGACCGCCGGGGAGACGACCGGGAGCGAGCCGGTGCTCCGGGTCGAGGTGCTCCTTCGCGGCCCGCAACTGTGCCAGGCCGGCGATGTCGCCCCAGAGGTCGACGGCCCGACGGACCGGTGCGGGAGCGGAGACGACAACGCAGCGGCCCTGCCGGGCCAGCAGCACGCCACGGACGGCGGCCAGGATGGACGCCACCCGGTCGGGCGCCACCGCGCCGGGCAGGGCTGCGTGCACCACGCCGAGCCCGGCCGAACCGCGCACCGGCACGGGAGTGCCGGCCGCGTCCCGCAGGGCGTAGACGGCGGCGTGCAGGTCGCTTATCGGCACCTCCAGGCGCAGCGCGGTGTCGCCGGGCGCGAACGGGTAACGCCGCCACCACGGCGGGGCGGAGTGGGCGACAGTCGCCTCGCCGTGCAGCAGGCCGACCAGTCGCTCGGCGCGCTCGGTGACCTCGGCCGGGCCGCCCTCCAGCAGCACGACCAGACTGCCGGCCCGCGACGGGGCGCCGGATCGGCCGGACATCGACGGGTGGCGCTCGCGGGCGGTGGCGGCCGGGTGGCCGGGCGGGTAGGCGGTGCGCGGCCGGGGCGGCCCACCGGGCAGGTCCAGCTCGATGGCCGCCGGCTCCAGTCGGGCGGCGAGAATCGCCCGGACCAGGTCGTGGACCTCCAGCGGCGTCCACACCGGACGGGACACCCAGAGCCGGCTGGCCGGCACCGGATGCACCCGCAGGCTCGCCGAGACCAGCACGCCGAGGGCGCCCTGCGAGCCGCAGAGCAGCCGGGCCAGGTCGAGCCCGGGCGCGCCGCCGCCGGCGCTGACCAGCTCACCGTCGGCGGCGAGGTAGCGGACGCCGAGGAGTTGGTCGCACGGGCTGCCGTGGCGGTGCCGGAGCGGCCCGGCCTCCCCGGCGGCGAGCACCCCGCCAAGCGTCGCGCCCGGTGACGGGGCGTCCATCGCGAGCCGCTGCCCGGTGCGCTCCAGAGTGGCCTGCACCGCCCGCAGCGGGGTGCCCGCTCCCACCTCGGCCACCGGCGCGCCGACCGGCTCGTGGCCGATGCCCGCCAGCCGGCCGGTGTCGAGCATGATGTCGACCTGCGTCGGGGTGGCGCCCCAGTCGATCTTCGTGCCGGCGCCCCGGGGCACCACCGCCAGGTCGTGCACGGCTGCCAGCCGCAGCACCTCGGCCGCGGCGTGCGGCCCACCGGGCACCGCCACCCAGCGGGCCGGACGCCCGGCCACCTCGTCGGCAGGGCCGGCGAGTCGGGCGAACGGCGGACCGCAGATCGCCGTCAGTCGCCTGGTGATCTCAAGGGCTCCGGACCGGCCGAGGGAACTCGCTGCTGCCGCCATGCCGGCTATCGTACATGTGTTCGAAAGTCGTGGTGACGGCCTTCGGGATGCCGCGGGTCCGGCGCACGGGGTGAGCCGGCCGGTAACGTGGCCGCCGTGACCACCGAGACTGCCCCGCCCGCGGCGAAGCGGGTGCCCACCGAGCGCACCCACCACGGCGACACAGTCGTCGACGAGTACGCCTGGCTCGCCGCCAAGGACGACCCGGAGACGATCGCCTACCTGACCGCCGAGAACACGTACACCGAGGAGCGCACCGCGCACCTGGCCGCCCTGCGCGCGGAGCTGTTCGAGGAGACCCGTCAGCGCACCCGGGAGACGGACCTCTCCGTGCCCACCCGCAAGGGCGCGCACTGGTACTACACCCGGACGATCGAGGGCCAGCAGTACGGGGTGCACTGCCGGCGCGCGGTCCGCGACGGCGAGACCGACCCGCCGGTCAGCGCGGACGGCGCCCCGCTCGACGGCGAGGAGGTGCTGCTCGACGGCAACCTGCTGGCCGAGGGGCACGACTTCTTCTCGCTGGGCGCGTTCGACGTCAGCCCGGACGGGCGCTGGCTGGCGTACTCGACGGACTTCTCCGGCGACGAACGGTTCACCCTGCGCGTGAAGGACCTGAGCACCGGCGAGCTGCTGCCGGACGAGGTGCCCGACACGTTCTACGGCACCGCCTGGTCTGCCGACGCGTCGGTGCTGTTCTACGTGACTGTCGACGACGCCTGGCGGCCGAACCGGGTGTGGCGGCACACCATCGGCGCCGCCGCCGCCGACGACGTGGTGATCCACCAGGAGGACGACGAGCGGTTCTGGGTGGGCGTGGAGCTGACCCGGTCGGAGAAGTTCATCCTGATCGACATCCACAGCAAGGTCACCAGCGAGGTGCTGGTGATCCCGGCCGGCAACCCCACCGGGGCGCCGGCCGTGATCGCGCCCCGCCGGCAGGGCGTCGAGTACGCCGTGGAGCACCACGGCCACCGCTTCCTGATCCTGCACAACGACGGCGCGGAGGACTTCGCGCTGGCGTTCACCTCGGCGGACACCCCGGGCGACTGGGTGCCGCTGATCGAGCACACCCCGGGCACCCGCCTGGAGGCGGTCGACGCGTTCGCGAACCACCTGGTGGTGTCGCTGCGCACCGAGGGGCTCACCGGCCTGCGGGTGCTGCCGGTCGGCAGCGACGACTCGTACGACATCGACTTCCCCGAGCCGCTCTACAGCGTGGGGTTGGACGCCAACCCGGAGTACCGGACCGGGCAGATCAGGCTGCGGTACTCGTCGCTCGTCACCCCCGACTCGGTGTACGACTACGACCTGGTCACCCGCCAGATGGTGCTGCGTAAGCAGAAGCCGGTGCTGCCCGGCCCGGACGGGCGGCCGTACGACCCGGCGGAGTACGAGCAGCACCGCGACTGGGCGCTCGCCGACGACGGCACGCGGGTGCCGATCTCGCTCGTGTGTCGGGTCGGCACGCCCCGGGACGGCTCGGCGCCCTGCGAGCTGTACGGCTACGGCTCGTACGAGGCCAGCATGGATCCCTGGTTCTCGGTGGCCCGCCTGTCCCTGCTGGACCGGGGCGTGGTCTTCGCGGTGGCGCACATCCGCGGCGGTGGAGAGCTGGGCCGGCGCTGGTACGACCAGGGCAAGATGCTGGCCAAGAAGAACACCTTCACCGACTTCGTCGCCTGCGCCCGGCACCTCGTCAAGTCCGGTTGGACGGCCGGCGACCGGCTCGTCGCCCGGGGCGCCTCGGCCGGTGGGCTGCTGATGGGCGCGGTCGCCAACCTCGCCCCGGACGCGTTCGCGGGGATCGTGGCGCAGGTGCCGTTCGTGGACGCGCTCACCTCGATCCTCGACCCGTCGCTGCCGCTCACCGTCACCGAGTGGGAGGAGTGGGGCAACCCCCTCGACGACCCCGAGGTCTACGAGTACATGAAGTCGTACACGCCGTACGAGAACGTCGCGGCGGTGGACTACCCGGCGATCCTCGCGGTGACCAGCCTCAACGACACGCGAGTGCTCTACTCCGAGCCGGCGAAGTGGATCGCACGGCTGCGGGCGACCGCCCCGCAGGGCGACTACCTGCTCAAGACCGAGATGGGTGCCGGGCACGGCGGCCCGAGCGGACGCTACGACGCGTGGCGGGAGGAGGCGTTCATCAACGCCTGGATCCTGGACCGCCTCGGTCGCGCCTGACCCGTTCCGCCGCCCACCGCATGATCACGCTCGATCCTGGAAGTAGTCCCCTCGACGGCTCGGGAGGCCACTGGTTCCAGGATCGAGCGCGATCATGACCCAGGCGGGTGTGGCGCGGTCCGGGCCGGGCCGGAGGGGTGACGGCCTAGACTTCCGGCGTGACCGGGGCAACGGAGGATGGCGGCGGGTCGGCCGACGAGGCTCGCCGGCCGAGCATCGCCGTCCTCGCCCGGGACCGTCGCGTCTGGCTGATCCTCGCGGTGGTCGCCGGGCTCCTGGTGTGTTGCTGCTCGGCAGTCGTCGGCACGCTCGTCGCGCTCTCCGCCGGCCTGCTCAGCGCCTGACGCGGCCTGCCACCCCGGCTCAGGCCGTCCGCAGCTCGTCCACCGCCGTGCTCACCCGCAGGAAGAGCAGGCCGACGCCGACCGTCACCAGCACCGCCGCCAGGGCGCCGGCGCCGAGCCAGGCCAACTGCTCCAGGGGTACGGGGATCACCCGCTCCGCCTCGGCGATCTGCACGATCCGGGTGTACTGGTCGCGGGTCGCCGGATCGGCGCAGAGCGCCGCCGTGGCGTCGCACACCATCGTCGACGACCCGCCCGTGCTGACGCTGGGGAAGAGTCCTCGGCCGAGCAGCGCCCCGACGGTGAGCGCCAGCAGGATCGCCGGCACCGCCGGGGTCAGCGCCTGCCAGGCCACCGATCCGCTCAGCGTGCCGCGGGGCACGCCGGTGGCCACCAGCGCGGCGTAGGCGCGTCGGCGGGCGACGATCCCCTCGACCAGCGCGACGATCAACCCACCCGCCGCGATCAGCACCGCCACGGCCACCGCCGCGTCGACGAGGTCCATTGTCGACAGATAAAAGGGGTTGATGTCCGCGTCCACGCCGGCGAGGCGGCTCTGTTCCCGATCCACCTGGTCCTGCACGGCGAAGTACGCACGCTGCGCCGCCGCGCCGGCACCGAAGATCACGGCGGCCAGCAGCGCCGCGAACGTCCGGCTGCCCGCCCAGGGGTCGGCCATCAGCCGGCCCGCCGCGAGCAGCGCCGACGCGCCGCGGGCGTGCCGGTGCAGCAGACGCCCGCAGGTGTGCGAGATCCAGCCGGTGCCGACGACCACGCCGACCATCGCGGCGAGCCCACCCGCCAGGAGCAGCAGTGGCAGAACCCAGCCCCACAACACGTCGTTCCCGTCCATCCGGCCCAGCACCGGGCGCACGGCGACGAAGGAGACCAGGCCCAGGCCGATCAACAGCCCGGCCCAGGGGCGTGGACCCCGTTCCCGCACGGCCTTGCGACTGACCCCGAGCGGGCTGGTCGTGACCGTGCGCAGCATCAGGGCGGTGGCTGCCGCCGCCAGCAGCGGCAGACCCAGCACCACCGCGACCAGCGCGCCTGCCGACGGCAGCACGTCGGTGGGCAGGGCCAGGCGACCCTGCTCGTCCGGCCGGTGCAGCAGCTCGCGACCGACCAGGTAGACGCCCAGCCCGGCGATGGTGCCGAGCAGGCTCGCCAGGCCGGTCTCCAGCACCGCCAGGCCGGTGACCTGACCGGGCGTGGCACCGGCCAGCCGGAGGGCGGCGAGTCGCCGGTCCCGCGCCGGCGCGCCGAGTCGGGCGCACTGGCCGGCCAGCGCCAGCACCGGGATGGCCAGCATCAGCAGCGCGAACGCCGTCCCCCCGCGCAATCCCGGCTCACGCAGCAACTCGTTGCGGTACTGCTCGGACTCCGCCCAGGCATCACCCGCCGGTTTCTGGATCGCCAGCACGGTGAGCGCCGCCAGCCCGGCCAGCGTCGCCAGCAGGGCACTGAGCGCGGTCAGCACCACCCGTGCCGTGTCGGTCCGGTTGCCGGCCAGCGCGAGCCGCACAAGCGTCGCCGGCCTCACCGGGCGCCGCCCGCCAACGGCACGTCGAGCCCCAGGCCGGTGTGGTCCACCACGCCGTCGCGCAGCACGATCTCCCGATCGGCGTACGCGGCGATCCGCGGCTCGTGGGTGACCAGCACGACAGCGGTGCGTTGCTCCCGGGCCAGGCGTACGAGCTGGGTGAGCACCTGCTCGCCGGTGAGCGTGTCCAGCGCGCCGGTCGGCTCGTCGGCGAAGAGCACCCACGGTTCGGTGACCAACGCCCGCGCGGTGGCGCACCGCTGCTGCTGACCGCCGGACATCTCGCCCGGCCGGAGGTCGGCCAGGTCGGCCACCCCGAACCGTTCCAGCCAGGTGAGCGCCGCCGTCCGTGCCTCTCGCCGCCCCGTGCCGGCGAGGAGCAGGGGCAGGGCCACGTTCTCGGCAGCGGTCAGCTCGGCCACGAGCTGGCCGAATTGGAACAGCACGCCGAACTCGGTGCGCCGCAACCGGGACCGGGCCGCCTCCGGCCAGGTGTCGATCCGCTGGCCGCGCCAGGTGACCTCGCCCGCGTCGGGCCGGAGGATCCCGGCCAGGCAGTGCAGCAGGGTCGACTTGCCGCAGCCACTCGGACCGGTGACCGCGACGATCTCGCCCTCGGCCACGTCGAGCGTCACACCGCGCAGGGCGGGTGTCGGGCCGTACGCCCGAACCACGCCGCGAGCCTGGAGTTGCGTCACGGATGCACCTCCCGGTGCCAGTCGGCGACCCGGCCCAGGGTGGTGTGCAGCCACCGCAGGTCCGCGTCGAGGTGGGCGATCGCGAAGTCGGCCGCGACCACGTCGCTGAGGGTGGCGGCCGGGTCCGCCTTGACCGCCGTCAGCTCTCGCAGCCGTGCGGTGTGCGCGGCTCGCTGGGCGACCAGGTACGACCGGGCGCGGTCGACGTCGGCCACCAGCAGCGCCACCACGACCTTGGCGAAGAGCGTGCTGGCCACGTACGGCATCGGTGGTTCAACAGTGGACAGCCACCGGTCCAGCGTGGCACGACCCTCACCCGTCAGCTCGTACGTCGTGCGGTCCGGCCCGGAGGCCCGATCCTGGCCGGCGGTGGCCACCAGGCCGTCCCGTTCCAGCCGGCCGAGGGTGGCGTAGACCTGCCCGAACGCCAACGGCCGAGCCCGCGGCAACCGCTGGTCATGCGCACGCTTGAGCTCATACCCGTGCCGGCTGCCCCCAGCGAGCAACCCGAGCAGCACATGCGGCGTGGACACCCGGCCCACTATTCACCGAGCGAATACCGCAAGTCAACACCCACCCCCACCCCTCCCCTCCCACCCCTCCCACCCACCCCACCTACCCGCCGCGGTGATCAAGAGGTTTGGGTCAGATCTGGTCGCGCTGATGACGCAAACCTCTTGATCACCGCGGCGGGTGGGGTGGGAGTGGGTGGGGGTGGGAGTGGGGGGTTGGGGGTGGGGGGTTAGGGGGTTTGGGGCCAGGTGGGGGTTCGGCCGGTTTGGGTCAGGAGGTGATCGAGGTCGGGGTTGGTGGAGGCGGGGGTGGTGGAGGCGGGGGTGGGGGTTGCGATGGGTGGGGTGGGGGTGGGGTCGGCGAAGACGCCCATCTTGCGGGCTGTCGGGCCCAACTGCTCGACCAGGGCGTGCAGCTCGACCACCGCCTCCGGGTCGGGCCGGTAGGGCTGGCCTGTCGCGACGGCGAGGTCCCAGCCGTGCACGATCAGGTCCAGCAGCGCCATGCCGCCGACGACTGTCTGCGGCAGCCCCATGCCCGGCGAGACACCCTCCAGGGTGGACGGGTCCGACCAGGCGGCGACCAGGCGGTCGGTCTCGACCGGGAACCGGTCCCGCCAGCCGTCGTCCAGGTGGTCGGGTTTCTCGGCCCACTCCACAGGCCTCTTCTCGGCCAGGTCCTGGAAGTTCACCACCACCTCGAACAGGTGGTTGAGCAGATCACGGACCACGTAGTCGCGGCACGGAGTGGGCAGGTCGAGCTGGTCGTCGGCGACGCCGCGCACCACGTCGACGGTTCGCGGCGCCGCAGCCGCCAGCAGATCGCTAGTCTGAGTGGCCATATGGCCAGCGTATGAGGGTGGTCTTGAAGAAATGCGACAGCGACCGCGCGGCGACAGTCGGGGCATTCTCGACCCGGCGCGGTTGCTGCGCGAGGTCCGCTTCCGGCGGCACCTGCCGGCCGAACCGCTGCGCCTGTGGGTCGAGCACTACTGGTTGATCGACTGGGCGTTGAGCGCGCCGTTCGAGCAGCGGATCGTGCCGCACCCGGCGGTGAACGTGGTGTTCCGGAGCGACAGCGCGACCAACCGGGAGACCGACCGCGACAGCGAGCGCAACGGCGACCGCGCCAACGACCGCGGCAACGGCCGCTACGCTCACGGCGACGCGGCGGAGTCCGGCGAGGTGGCCGGGGTGGGCCGCGACCTGTTCCGGATCACGCTCACCGGCACCGGCCGGGTCTGCGGGATCCAGTTCCGCCCCGGTGGCTTCCACCCGTTCTGGCGTCGGCCCGTGGCCGAGCTGACCGGGCGTCGACTGCCACTGCCCGCCGGTCGGCTGGCCTGTCCCGCCCGTCCGGTGTGCGCGGGCAGCGACGCCGACCGTTGTCGCGCGCTCGACGCGGCGCTCACCGCGTGGGCGCCCGACCCGGACCCGGCCGCCGCGGAGGCCGTCCGGCTGGCCGAGTCCATCCGGGCCGACCGGACGGTGCTGCGCGTCGACGAGTTCGCCGCGCGCCACGACGTTCCGGTCCGCCGGCTGCAACGGCTCTTCACCGAGTACGTGGGGGTCGGCCCGAAGTGGGTGATCCGCCGCTACCGCCTCCAGGAGGCCGTCGAGCGGGCTGCCGGCGCTCCGCTGGACTGGGCGGGACTCGCCGCCAACCTCGGCTACAGCGACCAGGCCCACCTGGTCCGCGACTTCACCGCAGTCGCCGGAGTGTCACCCGCCGCGTACGCCCGCTCGGTGCGCTGAGCCGCACCCGCCCCGGCGAGGAGCCGCTCGCGTGGTCAGCGACGGCGCAGGACGACAACGGCGACGTCGTCCTGGATCTTGGACGGGGCCAGTTCCACGAGCAGGCGGGCGCAGAACTCGTCCAGGTCGTCGTCCACCGTGGCGGCCACCGCGGCGAGCGCGGCCAGCCCCTCGTCGATTGTGGCGTCCCGGCGCTCGATCAACCCGTCGGTGTAGAACACGAGCGTGGCGCCGGCCGGCAGGACGAACTCCAGGTCGGCAGGTCGGGGCGCGCGGACGCCGAGCAGTGGCGCCGAGTGCTGCACGAACTCGATCTTGCCGTTCTGCTGGAGCAGCGGGGGCAGGTGGCCGGCGCTGGCAAGCCGGACCCGCCCGGTCGGCGGGTGCAGCAGCAGGACGCAGAGCGTGGCCAACTCGTCCGGCAGCAGGGTCCGCATCAGCTCGTTGACCCGGTGCAGGATCTCGCCGGGCTGGTGCCCCTCGACCGCGTACGCCCGCACCGCGTGCCGCAGCTCGGCCATCACGGTGGCCGCGTGCAGCGAGTGGCCCGCCACGTCGCCGATCGCCAGCAGCAGGTGTCCGTCGAGCATCACCAGCTCGTAGAAGTCTCCGCCCACCTCGGTCTGCGCGCTGGCCGGCTCGTAGCGCACCGCGAGGTCCAGACCGGCGACCGTGGGCAGGCTGCGCGGGAGCAGGCTGCGCTGGAGGGTGACGGCGATCCGGTGCTCCTCGTCGAAGGAGCGCTGGGCCTCGACCGCCGCCGCGACGGCCTGGGCGAGTTGCACGAGCACCGGCGTGCGGGCGGTCTGGGTGGCGGTGGGGACCACCACGTACAGCGGGGCCCGGTCCTCCCGCAGCCGGGCTGCGGCCACCGTCACCGTGTCGTCCGCCGGCCAGGCGAGCAGCCCCCAGTTCGCCGGGGCCTCCACCTTTACCGTGGCGCCCGTGGGCACCCCGGTGTCGTCGACGACCCACGGCACGATGACCGCCTCGGCGCCCGGGCCGGCGCAGATCCCGGCCAGGCAGTCGCCGTCGAACGTCTCGGCGATCACCGCCGCCGGGCTCTTGAAGATCTGCGCGGCGCCCTCAGCGGCGACCTCGAGCAGCCGCGCGAATGTCGACGCGGCGTGCACCGCCACAGTGGTGTCGGCCAGGCCGAGGAGCCGCTCGGCGAGCAGTTCGGCTCGCTGCCGGGCCTGGTAGTAGCGCAGGACCGCCCGGGTGGTGGCGATCAGCTCCTCCGGCTCGATCGGCTCGGCCAGGTAGGCGTCGGCACCCCGGGTGAGCCCCTGGGCCCGGTCGGCGACGTCCACCGCGTGCGCGGAGACGTGGATCACCGGCATCGCCGGATGTGCCTCCTTGATCCGTTCGCACACCTCGTAGCCGCTCAGGTCGGGCAGCCGGACGTCGAGCACCACCAGGTCGATCCGGTCCGTGCCGACCCGGGCCAACGCCTCGGCGCCGTTCTCCGCTTCGAGGACTGTGTACCCGGCCCGGGTCAGCCAACTGACCAGCAGGTAGCGCTTGGTACGACTGTCGTCGACCACCAGGAGGGTCGCCGGGCCGCCATCCACCGTCACGCTCCGCCTGTGGGCAGGGAGATGGTGAACGTGCTGCCTCGGCCCGGCTCGCTGGCCAGCACCAGGGTGCCCCCGAGCAGAGTCACCAGCCGTCGGGCGTACGGCAGGCCGAGGCCGGTGCCGCCGACCCGGGTCGCGCCCGGCACCTGGTAGAACTCCTCGAAGATCCGATCGTGCAGCTCGGGCGCGATGCCCGGGCCGGTGTCGCTGACCTCGAAATTCCACCTGTCGTCGCGGCGCCGGACACGCAGCCGCACCTCGCCGCGCTCGGTGAACTTCAACCCGTTGTGCAGCAGGTTGCGCAGCACCTGGCCGAGCAGCACCTCGTCGGTGCGGAGCACGGCCGGCGCGGGCGGCTCCTCCACCACGAGTTCCACACCAGGCCGGGTGGCAAGCGCCCGCATGGTGCCGCGCAGTTGGCCGAAGACCGGGCGGAGATCCACGTCCGCCCAGTCCGGCTCGATACGGCCCGACTCGGCCTTGGCGAGATCCAGCAGTTCGTTGACCAGTCCGAGCAGGTCCTCCGCCGACGAGCGGATGAGGCCCACCTGGCGGGCCTGTTCGGCGGTGAGCGGGTCGGAGGAGGAGTCGGCGAGCAGACGCCCCAACCCGATGATCGCGGTGACCGGGGCGCGCAGCTCGTGGCTCACGTTGGCCAGGAAGCGGCTCTTCGACTCGCTCGCGGCGCGCAGTTGGGCCGACTTCTCGTCCAGCTCGGCGTAGAGGGCGACCACACCCCGGTTGGTCTCCTCCAGCTCCTCGGTGAGCTGGTTGTAGAGCGCCAGCACACCGCGGTTGGTCTCGGCCAGCTCGTCGTTCAGCACGGCCAGCTCGTCGCGCTGGCTGCGTACCTCGTCGAGTGCGGCGATGAGCTGGCCGTTCTGCACGGTCAGCTCGTCCAGCGCGCTTGCCGGCGCGGTGCGGCCGAGTTCCGCGCGGAACTCGGTCAGCCGCTCCGGGGTCGGCGTCGGCGCGTTGGCCGGGACTCTTCGGGACATCCGTACGACCGTAACCCCCTCGACGGTCGACACGCTCAGTGTGTCGACCAGTCGGGACACCGCACCCGACTGCGGCTCGTACCGGCCGTCGGGCAGCGGGGCCACCGGGGCCAGGTCGGCGCGGAGGTGGAACCGGCCGTCGGATCCCGCGTCGATGTGGAACGTGACGTCCGCGCCGCCGGTCATCCGCAGCAGGTCCCGGGCGACCTCGCTGAGCGCGGTGGCGATCCGGACCTGGTCCTGGTGTTCGAGGCCCACCACGCCCGCCACCTCGCGGCCGCGCTGGCGGATGACGAAGATGTCCTGCTCGACCCGCAGCGCCATCTGCAGCAGCGGCGGCGCGGCCGGCTCCGCGCTCATGCCCGGGACCTCGCGACCAGTACGCAGGCGTCGTCTCGGCGCAGCCCGGCGTCGCGCAGCAGGGTCGCCGCCATCACCAGCGGGGACCGTTCGGCGAGGCCCGGGTAGTCGGTCAACCGCCAGCGGTCGACCACGCCGTCACTGTGCATCACCAGCCGGGCGCCCGGCCCGAACGGGTAGTCGTAGCCGCGGACCGTCGGCCGCTGGTGCCCGGCGATGCCGGGCAGCGACACCAGCCCCCGGCGCTTACCGTCGCCCTCGACGATCACTCCGGAGATGTTGCCCAGCCCGGCGTAGTGCAGCACGCCGTCCGCCAGCTCGGCGACCGCGAGCGCGGCGCCGCGCGTGTGCGACATGCTCCGGTGCAGGTGACTGACCACCGCGGCCGGTGGGCTGGCCGGGGCGTCACGGAAGGCGGCGAGCGCCGCCTCGGTGGCGGCGGCGGCCAGCGGGCCGTGCCCCAGCCCGTCGCTGACGAGCACCTGGTGCCGGCCGTCGGCGAGCCGGACGGCGTACCCGTCGCCGCTTACCGTCTCGCCGGTGATCGGCCGGGTGAGGGCGCCGGCCCAGGACGGCTGGGCCGGTTGGGCCGGCCAGACCTGCACGGCGAGGACTGTGCCCCGGCCGGGCAGGGAGTACCCGTCGAACCAGTTCGCCTGGCGGACGATGGCGCCGAGGCCGATCCCGAGGGTGCCGGTGGTGGAGTGCCCGTCCCTGGACGACACGGTGAGGTCGGCCATCCCGGGCCCGGAGTCGATGGCCACCATCTCCACGCCGGCCTGCCCGGCGCGGCGGACCGGCCGGAGCAGCAGGACGCCGTTGTCGGCGTGCTTGACGAGGTTGCTCGTCAGTTCGGCGGCGACGATGGCCAGGTCGGCGATGCGCGACGCACCCATCTCGATCTGCTCACCGAGGCGTTCCGCGGCCCGCCGTACGGCGCTGGCGGCGCTGCTGGCCTCCACGCGGAACCAGATGCCACTGTCGGTGACCGCGTCCCCGTTCACCTGGACCACTTGGTGACCGTGATCCGCGTGCCGGTCTCCGCCGACGTCTCGATCTCGAACTCGTCGACAAGTCGGCGGGACCCGCTGAGGCCGAGGCCGAGGCCGCCTCCGGTGGTGTAGCCGTCGGTCAGGGCCATGTCGAGGTCGGCGATGCCGGGGCCCGAGTCGGCGAAGACGATCCGGACGCCCTTGCGACGGCCGTTGTCCACGGTCGTCACCTCCACGGTGCCGCCGCCGCCGTACACCAGGGTGTTGCGGGCCAGCTCGCTCGCCGCGGTGACCACCTTGGTCTGGTCGACGAGCGACAGCTTGACGGCGACCGCCACCGTGCGAACCAGTTGCCGGACGCGGACGACGTCCTCGTCGCTGCGGACCGACTGCGCCTGCGGCTGGCCCAGGTCGACGCCCGCGGTCACGGCCTGGCCGTCTCGGCGTCCGGATCGTCGTCGAGCTGGTAGTCGAGCTCGTCGCCGCGGGCCGCCGCGATCAGCTCCATGCCGCGCTCCACGTTCAGGGCGGTACGGATGCCGTTCAGCGACAGCCCCAGTTCGACAAGGGTGATGGCGACGGCGGGTCGCATGCCCACCACCACCGTCTCCGCGTCGAGGACTTTGGAGATCGACGCGATGGTGGAGAGCATCCGACCGACGAAGGAGTCGACGATGTCCAGCGCGGTGATGTCGATGATGACGCCGTGGCAGCCGGTGGCCACGATCCGCTCGGCGAGGTCCTCCTGGAGCTGGACCGCCGTCTGGTCGGACATGTCGAGCTGGATGGAGACGAGCAGGATGTCACCGATCTTGAGGATCGGCACGCGCTCCATCAGGCGTCCCGGCGTGGCTGGCGACGAGCGGTCTCCACCCCGTTGAGCCGCAGCACGTGGCGCAGCGCGTCGGCGAGGCTGGCCTTGGTGGCGATGTCACCGAACTCGATGCCGAGCGCCACGATGGTCTGCGCGATCTGCGGACGGATGCCGGAGATGATGCAGTCGGCGCCCATCAGCCGGGCGGCCACCACGGTCTTCAGGATGTGCTGGGCGACCTGGGTGTCCACCGCGGGGACGCCGGTGATGTCGATGATCGCGTACGGGGAGCCGGTGTCGACAAGGGTCTGCAGCAGCCGCTCCATGACCACCTGGGCGCGGGCCGAGTCCAGGGTGCCGACCAGCGGGACGGCGACCACGCCCTCCCAGAGCTTGACCACCGGGGTGGAGAGTTCGAGAAGCTGCTCGGCCTGGTCGGCGATCAGGCTCTCGCGGGTGCGTACGAAGCTCTCGAAGGTGAACAGGCCCAGCTCGTCGACCAGCTTGGAGAAGGCGACGTAGTCGTGCAGCGCGTTCGCGCCGCCGGCCTCCCGCACGAGTTCGGCCAGCACGTCCTTGAGCGCGAAGATGCTGATCGTCGTCTCGGTTGCGGAGAAGCCCTGCCGGGCCCTGCCCCGGGACAGCTCGGAGAGTGCGGCCCGCAGCTCGCCGGCGCTCTCGGCGGACAGGTCGATGGCGCCCTGCTCGCCGGTGCCGACGATGGCCCGGTGCAGGTCCTCGACCTGCCGGCGCAGCTCGGCGTGGCTCAGCCGGCCTCGCAGCGAACCGGCAACGATGTCGGTCCACCGCTGCGTGACCTTCTCGGCGTGCCCACTCAGCAGCGCGGCGAGCCGACCACTTTCCTCGGCGTTCAACGCCATCGTGAAACCCCCCTCGACCTGGACCGGCCGGACTCTATCACCGGGATCTGCGCAACTACTTGCTCCGTAGCAACGGAATGACGATGGCCACCGGATGCCGGCTCCCGTTCTGCGTGGGACCACGGTCGTGGGATACCGTTCCCCCGATAACAGGAGGTCTGGCGAATGTCCCTGACGGTGCACACGGAACAACGCGGCGACGTGGTCGTCGTGTCGGTCGCGGGCGAACTGGACATGGCAACCGCACCGCAGTTGCAGGACCAGATCACCGACCTGCTCGACAAGGGCCGTAACCGGCTGGTGTTCGACCTGGCGGACGTCTCGTTCTGCGACTCGACCGGGCTGTCGGTGTTCGTTCGCGCCAAGAACAGCTGTGACGAGGCCGGCGGTGTGGTGCGGCTGGCCGCTCCGCAGCGCGGGGTGCTGCGCATCCTCGAGGTGAGCGGGCTCGTCGAGGTGCTGCACACCTATCCGACTGTGGACGAGGCCGTCGCCGGCGAACCGACTCCGGCGTCCTCCTGACCGCTGTCGTGCCCTACTCGTCCTCGACGTAGCGGGGACGGGCGATCGCCATGCCCGCAGCCGTCTGCACGACAAGTGCGGCAAGCAGGAACCCGATCGGCGCCGTCCACCCGCCGGTGATCTCGTAGAGGATGCCGACCATCAGCGGGCCGAGGGCGGCGATCACGTACCCGGTGCTCTGCGCGAACGCGGAGAGCGCGACGGTCCCCTCGGCGGTGCGCGCGCGCAGACCGATCGTGGTGAGGATCATCGGGAACGCGCCCTGCCCGAGCGCCAGCAGGGCCACCCAGAGCAGTGCGGCGCCGTGCGGAGCGAACGCCAGCCCCAGGTAGGCCAGCGCCGAGGCGGCGGTCAGGCCGAGCACCAGCGGGCGCAGGGTGGCGAGCCGGCCGGCGAGGGTGGGCATCAGCAGCGCGATCGGCACGCCGAGCGCGGTCACCCCGGCGAGCAGCAGCCCGGCCGACTCCGGCCGGTAGCCGGCGTCGCGGAAGAGCTGGGCCAGCCAGCCCATGATCGCGTACCCGCTGAGCGACTGCGCCCCGAAGTAGACCGCCATGGCCCAGCCCAGCCGGGTCCGCGCAGGCCGGACCCGCGTCGGCGCGGCGACGGCCGCCGTCGGGGTCGCGCGCCGCGCGCCCGCCCGGGTCCGCAGCGCCAGCGGCACCCACGGGAGTACGGCCACCGCGGCCAGCACCGCCCAGACGCCCAGTCCGGCCCGCCAGGAGCCGAAGGCGTGCGCGATAGGCACCGCGCTTGCCGCCGCCACCGTCGTGCCCAGAGTCAACGCCATGGTGTACGCCCCGGTGACGAGGCCGGTCCGATGGCCGAAGTGCTGCTTGACAAGCATCGGCAGCAGGATGTTGGCGACCGCGATGCCGGCCAGGGCCAGCGCGCTGGTGAGCACGAAGATCCAGGCCGAGTCGGTCACCGCCCGGAGCACCTGACCGGCGGCCAGGGCGAGCATGGCGACCACCAGCACCCGGGCCGGCGCGACCCGGCGGACCAGCCACGGGGTGAGCGCGCCGAGGCCGGCGAACGCGATCGTCGGCAGGGTGGTGACCAGACCGGCCATGACGCCGGAGAGCCCCAGACCGTCGCGGATCTCGTCGAGCAGCGCGCCGAGGCTGGTGACTGCGGTGCGCAGGTTGAGCGCGACAAGCAGCATCCCGACCAGCACGAGCGCGCCACCGGTCGCCGGGTGCGTACGCCGGCCCCCGGGGTCGCGCGTCGGGCGGGTGTCGACGGCGGCGGAAGCGGGCGGGGCCGGAGCGGCGACGGGTGGCGGGGTCATGACCTCTAACCTACAATCATGGGATGAATTTTGGGCCGGTGATGTAACCAGTGCCACCGTCGGTCGATTCCCCCTCCGCACCGCCGGCGCCGCCCCGCGGCCAGCCCGCCGTGCCGCCTCGCGGCCACCGCGTCCGGCAGACGATCGAGCAGCTCCGGGCCCGGATCCTGGGCGGCGAGTGGCCGGTCGGCGGGCGCATCCCCACCGAGCCACAACTCGTCGCCGCGCTGGGCGTCGGGCGCAACACGGTCCGCGAGGCGGTCCGCGCCCTCGTGCACGCCGGGGTGCTTGAGTGCCGGCAGGGCTCCGGCACGTACGTGGTGTCCACCGACGAACTGGCGCCGGTGGTGGCCCGCCGACTGGGCGACGACCGGATGACCGAGGTCATCGAGGTGCGGCGCGCGTTCGAGGTGGAGGCCGCCCGACTCGCCGCGCTGAGGCGTACACCTGCCGACCTGGCGGCGCTCGACGGCGCGCTCGCCGACCGCGAGGCGGCCTGGCTCGGCGGCCTGGTCGACGCGTTCGTCGAGGCCGACGCGGCGCTGCACGTCGCGGTGGTCGCCGCCGCGCACAACGCCATGCTCGCCGAGCTGTACGCCTCGGTCGGCACGGCCCTGCGCAGCACAGTCGCCCAGGCGATGGGCAGCGCGCTCACGCCTGAGCGCTACGTCGACCACACCCGACTGGTCGAGGCGATCCGGGCCGGCGACCCGAGCCGGGCGGCGATCGAAGCCGGCGCTTTTCTGGAGCCCACCGGCGGGGCATAGGTTGTCCGCGACGGAAAACGGACACCTCGGGAGTACGGATGCTCAAGGGCTTCAAAGATTTCATCATGCGCGGCAACGTCGTCGACCTGGCGGTCGGTGTCGTCATCGGCGCCGCGTTCACCGGCGTGGTCACCCAGCTCACCAAGTCGTTTCTCGAACCGCTAGTCCGGGTGATCATCGTGTTGATCACCGGAAACAAGAACGGCCTCACCGGCTCAGTCCCCACGTTCCGAGAGATCCCGTTCGACTGGGTGGCGTTCGTCAACGCGGTGATCACCTTCCTGCTGACCGCGATGGCGCTCTACTTCCTGGTCGTCTACCCGATGAACCGGCTGGCCGAGCGGCGCAAGCGGGGCGAGGAGCCGCCGCCCTCGGCGCCGAGCGAGGAGGTCAAGCTGCTCACCGAGATCCGGGACGCGCTCGTCTCCGCCGGCCACACCACCCCCGGCCAGCAGCGCGGGGCGCTTGACGACGTGCTGGGCCGTCGCACCGACCCGCCGATGCAGCGCTGACCCGAACGGATGCACATCGGCCCCTGCGGGATTCCCGCAGGGGCCGCACTTTCTCGTACGTGTGTTCGATAGAGTCCCGCCATGGAGCAGCGGAAGCACTGGTGGAACGGGAAATGGGGGCGACTCGCCCGACGGGATGTCTTCCTGCGGGTGGACGCCGACCGGTGGCATGTCGAGCAGCGAGCCGGCGGCGCCGAGGGCATTTCCCGGTTCTACGAGTACGGCAGTGCGGACGAGGCCGAGGAGACGGTCCGGGCGCTGCTCGACGGCACGGACACCTGGCGGGAGTTGTCGCCGCGCCCACCGGGCAGCTGGACGCTCCCGAACAACTGAGCGGGCGGCCCGACCGGCCGGCGGCGGGCTGAGCGGGCAGGCTGGCGGCTGACCGGCGGGCTGGCGAGCGGGGCGGCGGCGGGCGGCGGGCCGGCTGGCTGGCGGGCTGGCGGGCGGCGGCGGGCGGCGGGCTGGCGGGCCGGCGGGCCGGCGGCGGCGGGCGGCGGGCGGGCCGGCGGGCGGGCCGGCTGGCGGGCGGGCGGCGGCTGGCGGGCGGGCGGCGGGCGGCGGGCTGGCTGGCGGGCTGGTGGGGCGGCGGGCGGCGGCGGGCAGGCCGGCTGGCTGGCGGGCGGGCGGCGGGCTGGCTGGCGGGCTGGCGGCGGCGGGCAGGCCGGCCGACTGGCGGCGGGCGGCGTGCGGGCGGGCGGGCCGGCGTGCGGGCGGGGCGGGCCTCCGGCGGGGCGCTGACGGCGTTTAGTGGCGTGCCGCCCCGGGAACCGCTGAGGGATGGACCAGCAGGACGAGCAGCAGGCGACCATCTCGCGGATCACCACCGGGATGCCGGTGATCGACTCAGCCGGCACCACGGTCGGGACCGTGGACCTCGTCCAGCGGGGCGACCCCAACGCGGTGACCGTGCAGACACCGAGCGCCGACCCGGGCAGCAGCCTGGACGAGTTGATCGAGGCGACGGCGGTCGAGGAGCCGGACGTGCCAGCCGACCTGGCGGCGCGGCTGCTGCACACCGGCTACCTGAAGGTGTCCACCGAGCTGACCCCCACCGGCGCGGTCTACGTACCGGCCGACCGAATCGGGTCGGTGGCCGACGGCCGGGTCCTCCTGGCCGTGGGCGTGGCCGACCTGCCGCCCGAGGAGTAGCCCCGTCGGTCCCGTCGCCCTGATCGACTCGGGTTCAAGGAAGCCGCGGTATCCCAGCGGACCGGGCCCCCGCCTTCCTTGAAGGCGAGTGGATCAATGCGGGTGGACGCGCCCAGACGAGAGACGCGTACCGTCGCGGGGTGTCCCTGGTGCCACCGCAGCCGGAACTGACCGACGCCGTTGTCCGGCTCCGGCCGTGGGGGATGGCTGACCTCGACAGCGTTCGGCAGGCTGCGGCGGATCGGCGGATCACCGAAGCCACCACCGTGCCGGTTCGGTTCACCGAGGAGGCCGGCCGTGCGTTCGTACGCCGGCAGTGGAGTCGGACCACCGACGGTGCCGGCCTCTCGCTGGCGATCGTCGACGCGGACACCGACGTCGCAGTCGGTTCGGTCACCTTGCTGCTGCGGCCCCAGTCGGGTGTGGCCGGTCTTGGCTACTGGCTGACCCCAATCGGACGGGGACGGGGCTTGGCCAGCAGGGCGGCGCGGCTGCTCACGGAGTGGGCGCTGGAGACCGCCGGCCTAGCCCGGGTGGAGGCGTGGGTCGAGCCGGACAACCTGGCGTCCCGGCGGGTACTCGCGGCGGCCGACTTCGTCGAGGAGGGCGTGTTGAGGAGCTTCCTGGCCTTCCCGAATCGTCGGGCGGACGCCGTGGTGCTGGCCCGGGTCGCGGAGAGCGAACAGCGGAGATCGACACGAGATCAGTGATGTTGCGGTGTCCGGTCGGCGGGGATGGCACCACTTCCCTGATCTGGTGTTGATCTCGACGGCGACGGCGACGGCGACGGCGACGGCGCGGCGGGCGGCGCGGGTCGGCGGCGGTGGAAGAGCAGCAGCATCAGGCAGCCGGCGACCAGTCCCCAGAACGCGCCGCCCACGCCGATCAGCGTCACCCCGGAGGCGGTCACCACGAAGGTGACCACTGCGGCCTCCCTGGTCGCCGGGTCGGTCACCGCCGCCGCGAGCGCGGTGGCGAGCGCGCCCAGCAGTGCCAGCCCGGCGACCGCCTCGATGAGGATCGGCGGCGCGACAGCGACCAGCGCGGTCGCCACGCCGGCGCCCAGCCCGAGCAGCGCCAGCCCGACGCCGGCGGTGACCGAGGCGACCCATCGGCGCTCCGGCTCCGGGTGTGCGTCGGGGCCGGCGGCCAACGCTGCGGTGATCGCCGCGAGGTTCACGGCGTGCCCGCCGGCCGGGGCGGCCAGCAGGCTGGCCAGGCCGGTGGCCCGCAGCGCCGCTCCGAACGGCGGCCGGTAGCCGTAGCCGACAAGCACCGCCATGCCTGGCACGTTCTGCGCCGCCATCGTGACCAGGAACAGCGGGAGGGCGAGCCCGACCAGCGCGGACGCGTTCCAGGCGGGCGTCGTCAGGGTGACCGACGGGGTCAGGGTGGCACCGCTCAACCCGGCCGGCGGCGCGGTCAGCGCGATCGCCACCACCGCCACCAGCAGTGCGCCGGGCACCGCCCAGCGGCGGGCGAACCGGTGCAGCAGGAGCCAGCCGACCACCACCGGGCCGGCCACCCTGGGCAACTCGACGAGCGCGCGGACCGGGGCGGTGCACAGGGGCAGCAGCACACCGGCGAGCATCGCGCCGGCCACCGGCTTGGGGATCGCGGCCACCGCCCGACCCAGCGGCGGGAAGAGGCCGGCCGCGACGATAAGCGCCCCGGAGACGAGGAAGGCGCCCACCGCGACGGGCCAACCGCCAGTCGGCGGCCCGGTCGCCACCAGCAGCGCCGCGCCGGGCGTCGACCAGGCCACGCTCATCGGGATCCGGTGCCGCCAGCCCAGCCAGGCGGCGGCGAGCCCGCACGCCACGCAGAGGGCCAGCAGGCCGGAGGCCGCCTGCGCGTCCGACGCGCCCACCGCACGGAGCCCGGCCAGCACGACTGTGAACGAGCTGGCGAAGCCGACAAGCGCGGTCACGACGCCGGCCAGCACCGGTTGCGCCCGTCCCGCCATCCCGACCTCCTCAAAGCGTTCCGTTTACGGAACGACCACATGTAGCACGATAGCCGGGTGCCGCACCCACCACCAGCCCGCCGTCCGGGCCTCGACGTGGATCCCGCCGTCGTCGGCCGGCGGGTCCGTGCCCTGCGGGAGGAGCGGGGCATCTCGTTGTCCACGCTGGCGCGGCTCGCCGGCGTCGGAAAGGCCACCCTCTCCGGCCTGGAGAACGGCACCCGCAACCCCACCCTGGAGACGCTCTGGGCGGTCACCGCGCAGCTCGGCGTGCCGTTCACCGCACTGCTTGCCGAACCGACGGCCGAGCCCACCGTGCACGGCACCGCGGTCACCGCCACCCTGCTGGAGGTGTTCGACGACACCGACGCGACCTACGAGCTGTACCGGATGCACGTCGCGCCCGGCATCGTGCAGATCTCCCCCGCCCATCAACCGGGTGTCACCGAACACATCACCGTCTTCGGCGGCGTGCTGCGGGCCGGCCCGGCCGACGCGCCGCTGACCGCCCCGGCCGGCGGTCACCTCCGCTGGACCTCCGACGTGCCGCACAGCTACGCGGCGGTGGGCGACGACGAGGTCGCCGCGACCCTGCTGTTGCGCTACCCGCGCGGCTGAGCCCGCCTCAGTCCACCGGAGCGGGCACCGGCAGCCGGTGTCGGACCGCCCAGAGCGCCACCTCGGTACGCGACACCGAGCCGGTCTTGCGCAGCAGGTTCGACACGTGCACAGTGACCGTACGCACCGAGATGCCCAGTGCCTTCGCCACCTGCTTGTTGGACATCCCGGCGACCAGGCAGCCCAGCACCTCGACCTCGCGGGCGGTCAACTCGGGGTCAAGCGGCACGTCGACGATCGGATCGGCCACCGACGCCGGAGCGGGCGCCGCGGTCGGCTGACGCGGTTGACGCGGGCCGGGCAGCCGCCGCAGCAACGCCTCCGGCCCCTCCCCCGCGTGTGCGGCAAGCAGTTCGGTGAGCGCGTACGGGTTGCCGCCGGTGCACCGCCAGAGGGAGGTCACCAGCCGGCCGGACGGGGTGCTGCCCGCGTACACCTGGGTCAGCACCTCGGCGACCTCGGCCGGGCGCAGCGGGCCGAGGTGTTGACGGACGGCGCCGCGGACGCCGCTGAGGCGGGCCAGCGCGCGACGGGTGAGGTCCGGCGCCACCGAGTCGGCCGGCGGTCGGCTCGCCACCACGAGCAGAGCCGGCAGGTCGGCGACGGTGGCCAGCTCTCCGACCAGGTTGACGCTGGCCGGGTCGAGGGCGTGCAGGTCGTCCACGACAAGCACCGCCGGGCCGGCGCCGACGAGCAGCTGGACGGTCCGCACGGCGAGGCGGAGCAGGGTGCCCGGCGCGTACCGCTCGCGGGGCGCGGTGGGCTGCTGGGCCAACCAGGCCAGCGCGTCCGACGGGAGACCGAGTCGGCTGGTGTCCCGACCGGTGAGCACCGCCGCCAGCCAGTCGTACGGGGCTGGGCCGTGCACCCGGGCCGCGCCGGAGAGGACCAGCTCGGGACGCGGCGTGAGGGCGTCCACAGCGGCCGCGACCAGCAGACTCTTGCCCACTCCCGCCGCACCGGTGACCACCGCGACGGCGGGCGCCGAGCGGCGTACGGCCGCCACGGCGGACCACGCCCGGTCGAGCTCGGCGAGCTCGCCGGCGCGTCCGACCATGGACACCGGCATCATTTCTCAACCCTACGCAGTAGTGCGTAGAGACGGAGGCAGGGTGTTCTTGGCAAGCTGGCACCATGACGCTGATCCTCCGCTCGGTCATCCTCAACGACATCGGCCTGGTTCGCACCAACAACGAGGACTCCGCCCTCGCCGGTGACCGCCTGATCGCCGTCGCCGACGGCATGGGCGGGCTGCCCGCGGGCGAGGTGGCGAGCGAGATCGTGATCCGGATCCTGGACGAGCTGGCCCCGCCCACCGACCCGGACGGGGCCGCCGACGCGCTCCGTGCCGTGGTCAGCACCGCCAACCAGCGCATCCACGCCGCGATCACCGTCGACCCGGCCCGCGAGGGGATGGGCACCACGCTCACCGCCGCGCTGCTGGCCGGGGAGACGCTGGTGCTGGCCCAGGTCGGCGACTCCCGCTGCTACCTGCTGCGCGACGGGGAGCTGACCCAGCTCACCCGGGACGACACGTTCGTCCAGGCGCTCGTCGACCAGGGCACGCTCTCCCCCGAGCAGGCCCGGCACCACCCGCAGCGGTCCCTGGTGACGCGGGCCGTGCAGGGCGCCGACACCCCACCGGCCGTCGGCGTGCTCACAGTGGTCCCCGGCGACCGGCTGCTGCTGTGCAGCGACGGGCTCTCCGACTACGTCGAGGACGACGCGATCGCGGCGGCGCTGGGCATGTACGCCGACCGTCAGCAGTGTGGCGAGCAGTTGGTGAAGCTCGCCCACCACGCCGGCGCGCCGGACAACGTCACTGTCGTCGTCTCCGACGTCACGACCCGCTGACCCGCACGGCCTGCTCGGCGGTCCGCGGGGCCGGGGCGCGACACCCACGGATCGGGCCAATCCGGTTGCTGGGACCTGCGCGGCGGGTTGAGATGGGCGGATGACCATCCGACGGGTGACCGCCGACGAACGTCTCACCACGAGTTTCCCGCTGGCCGCGTACGCCTTCGAGGCATCGCCGCTCGGGGCCGCCCGGGTCGAGGAGTTCCGCGACTACCTGCCCTACAACCAGGGCAACCGGACGCTTGTCGTCGAGGAGGACGGCACCACCCTGGCGGCCGTCTCGGCCATCGGCATGCGGCAGAACCTGCGCGGCGCGGTGCTGCCGATGGCCGGTGTCGCAGGGGTGGCCACCCACCCGCTGGCCCGCCGGCAGGGGCACGTCCGCACGTTGCTGCACCAGCTCCTCGACGAGATGCGCGACGAGGGGCACGTGCTCAGCGCGCTCTACCCGTTCCGACCCAGCTTCTACGCCCGGTTCGGCTACGTCGGGCTGCCCAAGCCGCGTACGGTCGCCTTCTCCCCGGCCGACCTGGGGTCGCTCGTACGCGCCGAGCTGCCCGGCGAGGTGGGTTGGGAGCGGATCGCCGCCGGTTATCCCGCGTGGCGGGCGTTCACCGAACGGTGTCTCCACACCCGGCACGGCTTCTCGGTGTTCCCGGACTACCGGGCGGCCGGCCTGCGTGACCGGGACGAGCACTGGCTGGTCACCGCACGGGTGGCCGGCGAGGTCACCGGCGCTCTCACGTACCGGATCGACGACCACGGCGGCACCCTGATCGGCAACGAACTGCTGGTCGCCGATCCCCTCGCCCGTACGCTGCTGCTCCAGTTCCTCGCCCGGCACGTCGACCAGGTCGAGCGCGTCACCGTCCAGGTCCCGCCCGACGAGTTGCCGGAGCTGTGGCTGACCGACCTGGACGTGCACGTCGAGGCGCGGGCGGGCCGGCCGGGCTCGTCCGCCCCGATGGCCCGGCTGCTGTCGCTGGACGCGCTGCACGGGCTGCCCGCCGGGCCGGGCCGGGTCCGGGTCGAACTGACCGGGGACCGGTGGCTGACCGGAACGCACCTGCTGGACGGTACGACAGGCGCGTTGGAACTCGTCGCGGGCGACAGCGGCCGGGCGCCGACGGCCACGCTTACCGCGGCCGGGCTGTCCGCCCTGGCGTACGGGGTGCTGGACCCGGCCGAGCTGCCGTTGCGTGGGCTCGGCGACGTGCCGGCGGATGCCGCTGCCGAACTGCGCGGCCTCTTCCCGCGCCGGGTGCCGTACCTCTTCGCCGATTTCTGAGGGCGGTTTGCCGGCCCGGGCGCAGCGGGTACGGTCCGCGGAATGCCGGAGTGGTTGCAGGCGGGTGGATGGGGACTGTTGGCCGGGTCGGCCCTGCTGATCGGGGCGGCGGTCGGCTTCTTCGCCCGGGTACCGCAGCGGATCACCGCGTCGGTCATGGCGTTCGGCGCGGGGGTGCTGCTCTCCGCCGTCTCGTACGAGCTGATCGAGGTCGCGCACGAGCAGGGCGGGATGCTGCCAACAGTGCTCGGCGCGGCCGGTGGCGCGGTCGTCTACACCCTGGCCAACGTGGGCCTCGCCCGCCACGGCGCGCGGCACCGGAAGCGCTCCGGCGACCAGCAGCCCTCCGAGGACGAGCAGCCCGGCTCCGGCTCGGCGATCGCGGTCGGGGCGCTGCTGGACGGCGTACCGGAATCGGTCGTGATCGGCGCCAGCCTGCTCAGCGGCGGCGCGGTCAGCCTGGTCACAGTGGTGGCGGTGTTCCTCAGCAACGTCCCGGAGGGGCTGTCCAGCGCGGCCGGCATGCGCCAGGCCGGCCGTACCCGGCGGTACGTCTTCCTGCTGTGGACCGGCATCGCGCTGATCAGCGGCGTGGCCGCGCTGCTCGGCAACACCCTGCTGGGCGGCGCGCCCCCGGAGGTGCTGGCCGCCATCACCGCGCTTGCCGCCGGCGCGATCCTCGCCATGATCACCGACACGATGGTGCCGGAGGCGTTCGAGAACGCCCACCTGCTTGTCGGCCTCATCACGGTCGCCGGCTTCCTGACTGCCTTCGCGCTCTCCCACGCGTGAGTGCCCCGGCGGCCCCGATGCCCGGCGTGGCTTAGCAGCGCATTAAGCCGGCACGGCGGATTCGTCGGGACGCCGTCGGGGCTCCTAGCATGACCCGGTGCGCATGACGTCGCTTGCCGCCCTGCTCGTCCTCGGTGTCGCCACCGCGGCCCTGCCCGCGTGCGGGTCCACCGATCCGACGCCGGCCGGCTCGCAGGCCAGCCCGTCGGCCACGCCGGACACTCCCTCGACTGGTGACCCGGGTGTCGCAGCGGCGGGCCGGGACGGTCTCGGTGGCCCCGGGGCCAGCGCGAGCCCGAAGCCGACCGCCCCGGCCGCCAAGGCGCTCGCGGCCGGCAACCCGAACGGCCACGCCACCGTGCCGGCCGAGGCACGCGCGGTGGAAACGTCGAAGCCGACCCGGACCATCGGCACCGGCACCCCGGCGAGCTGCACCTCGGCGGCCGTGGTGAAGGCCGTGGCCGCCGGCGGCGTCATCACGTTCAACTGTGGACCGGCCCCGGTGACGATCAAGATGACCGCCACCGCGAAGGTCCGCAACGCCAACGGGCCCAGGGTGGTGCTCGACGGCGGCGGCAGGGTGACGCTGAGCGGCCAGGGGCAGCGCCGCATCCTCTACCTGAACACCTGTGACGAGGCCCAGGGCTGGACCACCTCGCACTGCCAGAACCAGGACCACCCGCAGCTCACCGTGCAGAACCTGACCTTCGCCGACGGCAACTCCACAGGCGACAAGGCCGAGGGCGGCGGCGGAGGCGCGATCTTCGTCCGTGGCGGGCGGCTCAAGGTGGTCAACTCGCGCTTCGTCCGCAACCGCTGCGACCGGACCGGTCCCGACCTGGGGGGCGCGGCCGTCCGGGTGCTCAGCCAGTACGAGAACAAGCCGGTGTACGTCGTGAGCAGCACCTTCGACGGCGGCTCCTGCTCCAACGGCGGCGCGCTGAGCAGCATCGGCGTGTCGTGGGTGGTGCTCAACAGCCTGCTGAAGAACAACGAGGCGATCGGCAGCGGCGCCAACCCGGCAAAGTCCGGCACGCCCGGCGGCGGCAGCGGCGGCGCGATCTACTGCGACGGCAACGAGTTCACCGTACGGATCGCCGGCACCGTCATCGAGAACAACAAGGCCAACGAGGGCGGCGGCGCGATCTTCTTCGTCAGCAACAACCGCACCGGCACGATGAAGATCGAGAATTCCACCCTGCGCCGCAACCCGAGCGGCAAGTTCGAGACCCCCGGCTACCGCGGAATCTTCTTCCTGGGCGCCCGCAACCCCGAGGTGATCGGCCCCAAACCCGCCTGACCCCCCTCCCCGCCCCTCCCGTCGCCCGCCGGCCGTCGCCCGCCGGTGATCAAGAGGTTTGGGTCACCGAGGCCGGGTTTTCTGACCCGAACCTCTTGATCACCGCGTCAGTAGGGGTTCTTTTCGCCAGGTGCGTGGGCGTGCAGGAGCCCCCCGGGGCGGCCGGGCAGGGTGCGCGCCGCGGAGAGCGGCGGACTGGCCGTGTGGTCGCCACCGGACATGCCGGCGATCAGCTCCTTGAGCGCGGTCAACGCGTCGATCTTGGGTACCCACCCCAACTCGGCCTCGGCACGCTCGCTTGACATCAACGGCGCGTTCAGGCCCAGCTCGACCCAGCCCGCGTCCACCGGCTGCAACCGCGCCCGCCAGGTAAGGGCCGCCGCCACCCGCAGCACCGGCGCCGCGACAGGCACCGTCCAGCCGTGGAAGTGCCGAGCCACCAGCTCCGGAGTCAGCACCGGGTCCGCTGCGACATTGAACGCGCCGCGCGCATCACCCATAACCGCCCTGGCGTACGCGTCAGCCACATCGTCGGCGTGCACCGCCTGCATCCGCAGCCGCCGGTTCGTCGGCACCAGCGGTATCCGGCCGAAGCGCAGCAGCCGCACCGGCGCCAACGGGCCGAGAAAGTAGCGGGTGATCTCCACGCCGGCGTCCCGCTGGAAGATCAGACCGGGCCGCAGTCGCACCACCCGCAGCGTCGGATGTTCCCGCTCCAACCCGTCCAGCAGCGCCTCGACCTCCGCCTTGTGCTCGCTGTACGACGAGCCGGAGACCCCGGTGGCCGGCCACCGCTCGCTGATCGGGTGGTCCTTCGGGCCGGGCGCGTACGTGCCTACCGACGAGGCGTACACAAGTGCCGGCACCCCCGCCCGCGCCACCGCCTCGAACACCGCGCGACTGCCGTCGACGTTCGTCCGGCGCAGCACCCGCTGGTCGTGACTGGGCTGGATCTGCCAGGCCAGGTGCACCACCGCGTCCGCTCCCGCGAACACCTCGGCGAGCTGCCCTGCCGCGCCCGGCGCACCGATGTCGCAGGAGTGCCACTCCACCTGGTCGTACGGCGTACCGGCATCCGGGCCGGGCAACCGCCGGACCACCCCGGCCAGCTCGACGCCGCGCTCCCGGCGCAGCCGCCGCAGCACCGCCGTACCGACGTTGCCACTCGCCCCCACCACCACGATCCGCATGCCCGACCCCGTACCCGCCCAGCAGCAGCTCAACCGCCCTGCCCGCCGCGGGGCGCTCGTTATCGACTCGACCTCCTGGAAGTCGGGGCATTCGCGCGGGCGGGACAGCCCGACTTCCCGGAACCCGAGTCGATCAGAGGCGCACCGACCAGGCATCGACGGCCGGCCGGAAGCCGCGAGCCGTCGGTGGGCGCCGTCCGGTAACCTGAGCGCGCGGGCCGCTAGCTCAATGGCAGAGCTGTGGACTTTTAATCCATAGGTTCAGGGTTCGAGTCCCTGGCGGCCCACCAACGGCAGGTGAACTGCGAGAACGCGGCGAGTGCCCCGTCGCGCACAGGCGGCTCGGACCTCTTCCGCAGTCAGTCTGACGGATGCTGCGGCCCGGGCTCTCCATCGTCAGAGCGCCAGCGGTTGGCTGGTCACAGGAACTCGCTGCGGTAGGTCGAGGCCAGTTCGGCACCGCGGCGGCGGCGTTCGGCCAGTTCGTCTGGTGAGAGCTGCGGCGGCGGTGCGTCCTTGCCCGCGACGACGTCGCCGATCCGGGTGAAGTACTCGTCCTGCCCGGCCGGGGTGCACATGCAGAGCATGTGGGCCGGCGCACCGGAGTTGTTGCGGAAGTTGTGCGGTGCGTTGGCGGGGATGTTGATCGTGGAGCCGGCCCGCACGACGTGCTTCTCGCCGCGGAAGGTGAACTCGATCTCGCCCTCGAGGATCGTGAACATCTCCTCGAAGTCGTGCCGATGCGGCGGCGGGCCGCCGCCGTCGGGGACGCGCATGTCGATCAGGCAGTACGCGCCGTTGGTCTGCTCGCCCGTGATCAACATGCCGTAGGTGTTGCCCACCAGGGAGATGTAGGTCGTGTCGGGATCGTCGGGGTCCGCCACGGTCAGCGAGCGAGTGGGATCGTCGTCGGGAATCATCGTCATCGTCTCCTGGGGTGTGTGGTCAGTTGGTTCGATCGGCCGGGCGACGGCGCGTCTCTCGGAGGCAACTGGACGGGGCTGCTCGTTCGATCCTCGTGGAGACCACTGCCACCTCGCGTGCTTTCCCGTGTGCCGGCGACATCGAGACCGGGTGCAAACAGCCCAGTTGTGCCCGGGAAGTCCCGACGGCGCGGAGGGCCCGAGCAGGACAACGGACGCCGTCACTCGCGTCGGGCGGGTCCGCGGATCGCGTACGTCGCTAGGCCCGTGACCGCCAGGACGGCCGCGACCGCCGCCGCCGGACGGCTGGTGTGCGGCTGGCCCGGCCAGGTGGCGAGGGCGCCCCACGTGCTCGACTGCGGGAACATGGCGGCGACGACCGCCCAGCCCATGGGGAGGAACCAGGCGCGGGCCACGCCGGCGACAGTCGCGCAGAGGGCGGTGAGGCCCAGCAGGCCGGCGGAGTCGCGGACCACGAGCGCGGCGGGGCCGAACCGGGCGCCGGTGGGCTGGGTGGCGAGCAGCACGACGAGTACGAGCGCCAGCGCGGCCAGCAGATGCACGGCTCGGCGCCACGGCCAGTTCAGGGCGGCGGTGCGTTCCAGGTCTTCGTCCGGGGCGGCAAGCGTGGTCGACAGGACCGCCACCATCAGCATGACGGTCAGTACGACGAGCAGGAGGATCGCGTCGCGTTCCGTGGAGAGGGTCAGCCACAGCGCCCAGATCGCGACTGCGGCGCCGACGGCAGCGGCCAGTGCCAGGGGTACGCGTCGTGCGCGGAGGTGGAGGGTCATCGGGACAGCAGTCCGGTGGTGTCCCGGCAGGCCAGGATCGCGTCGCGTACCGCCGTCACGCGGGTGATCGCCTCCGGTGGGGGCAGCTTCTGCAGGCCCTGCCACAGGGTGACCGCCTCGGCGTTGAGCTGCGGATCCTCCTCGATCATCCCGGGGATGACGCCGACGTCGGAGACCGGTTCGCGGCCGAGCAGGTGGTAGGCGGCTGCCCGTTCGACCGCGGCGTCGCGCTCGCATTCCGGGCCGCCGTACCCGGCGCCCAGACCGGAGACCATCTCGGGGACCACCGCGTCGGGATGGGCCAGGCCGCCGTGGTCGTCGATGCGTACGTCGATCGTGACGATGTCGGCGTCGCGGACGGGCTCGTCCTCGACGAGGTACGCCCGCCTGTCCTCGTGCGCCTGCGTGGGGGCGTCCGGCATCTTCGCGAGGACGGACAGACCCTGGCGGGCGAGTGGAGTCAGCGCGTCCAGCACGTTCGCGTTGACCCGGGTGACGCAGACCTTCGGCGCGTCGTCGGTGCAGACGAGTTCGCGGGCCACCGGGTCGATCGGTGCGACGAGGGCAGCCTCGTCGCGAGGGACGATCGCCGCCGCGGCGCCGAAGCCGAGCAGCACCGGCAGCGCGGCGGCCGCGAAGGCCCGTGGGCCTCGGGCTACCAGCAGCAGTACGCCGGTGAGCGCGAGCCCGCCCATGAAGGTGGCGAGGACGGCGGTGACCCGCGGGTCGATGGTCTGGAACGGGTAGAACGGGCTGCTGCCGTAGGCGGGGGACAGGATCGCGCCGATCCAGTCCGGCCGCATGATCGCGGTGAAGAAGACCAGCAGCACACCGGCCACGGCGAGCACGGGGGCGGTCACCAGGGCGGGCAGCAGTCGCCCGACGCCCAGGCCGAGCCAGGCCGCCGCGACCAGGGAGAGCGCGCCGACAAGCATGATGGCGACGACGTCTGGCGGGAAGTACGCGGCTGTCGAGGCGATCCGCATGCCGCCCGCGCCGACCACGAGCAGGAAGGCGAGCCCGACCGAGGCGCCCATCGCGACGAGGACCGGCAGCATCCGGCGGGTGCGGGAGCGGGGTGTGGTGGCGAACAGTTCGCCGACCCTGGCCCGGTGCTCGCGGCGGCCCTGCCACGCTCCGGCGGCCAGGGCGATCGGCCACAGCAGGATCATGTACTCCTTCGTGGCCAGCGCGAGGTCCATCCAGCCCGCCGACCAGCGTCCCGGGGCGATGTAGAGGGCGGCGACGCCGACCACCAACGCGAGCAGGGCGGCGCCGGCCGCGGCGGAGCGCCGCAGTTCGATCCGGAGGACGCTCATCGGGCGACCTCCGCGTGGTGGCCGCGGAGAAGGGCCGAGTAGCCGCGTTCGGCGGGGCTGTCGCCCGGGTGGCGTTCGTCGCCCTGGGCGGCCAGGGCGGTGGGGGTGCCCTGCCACACCAGCCGGCCCTCGTTGATCAGCACGACCTCGGTGCAGGCGGCGACCACGTCCTCGACGAGGTGGGTGGACACCAGCACGCAGGCGTCCGTGCCCAGGTCACGGAGCAGCTCGCGCAGGTCGAGGCGCTGTTCGGGGTCGAGGCCGACGGTCGGTTCGTCCAGCAGCAGCACCTGCGGGTCGTTCACGATGGCCTGGGCGACGCCGGCCCGGCGCAGCATCCCGCCGGAGAGTGTCCTGAGCCGGGCGTCGGCCTTGGCGCTGAGCCCCACGCGGTCGATCGCGCGCTGCGTGGCCGCCGGGATGTCGGGCTTAGGCATCTCCTTCAACCAGGCCAGGTACGACACGAACTCGCGCACAGTGAACCGTGGGTAGTAACCGAAGTGCTGCGGCAGGTAACCGAGGGATCGGCGGGCCTGGCGCAGATCGGCGCGACCGTCGACCGAACTGCCGAGCACTGTGAGTCGACCTCCGGCCGGCTTGAGCACCGTGGCGAGGGCACGCATCAGCGTCGTCTTGCCCGCGCCGTTGCGCCCGAGCAGGCCGTGGACGCCGGTGGCCAGGCTCAGGTCGAGCCCGTCGACGGCCAGGTGGCGACCGGCCCGCACCTTCAGGGCCTCGGCGTGGATGGCCCAGGGGTGGATGGTGGGGGCCGTTTCGGCAGTGCTCACCGCTCGCATTGTGGGTTCCCTTCAGAACGAGGTGAGGCGCCGGAAGCTGTTGGCGCGCAGGAGGGTCAGGGCGGCCAGCACGACCGTGACGACGGCCCACCCGCCGGTGGCAGTCGGCTGCAGGAGCATCGGCAGTTCGGCGGTGGCGAGGCTGGGCGCGACCACGGCGGCGGCCCAGGCCGCCATCAGACCGATCGCGGCGCGGCGGACGCCGACGAGGGAGCCGAGCAGCAGCGTCGCGGCGGTGAAGGCCAGGCACGGCAGCAGCATCAGCGCCGGGTTCGCCCGGCTGGTCCCGAGGGCGGCGAACGCGGCGAGCACCGGGATCACGAGGACGAGCACGGCGGCGGTACGTCGCAGCAACATCGTCAGGCCGGCCGACGGGGTGCCGATGACCAGCTCCCAGGCCGGGTCGCCGCGTCTGCTCCAGGCGGCCGCGACCCCGGGCAGCGGCGCCAGGGGCGCGAGCAGCAACACGATCGACGGCAACTCGGACAGGAAGTACGTGAGCAGGGCGGCGGTGCCCAGCAGGCCGGCGGTCATGGCGACCCACGGCAGCAGCGCCGCCACGAACCACCGCTGCCGCACCGGCGTACGGAAGAAGGTCCTGGATCGTGGGGTGGGCCCGGCGGCGATTCCGCTGTCGACGGCTGCCGCGACCTCGGCGACCAGGGCCCGCGACTCGGCCGTGGTGCTGCCGGCCAGGCGAGCGCGGCAGTCGGCGCAGCTCTCCAGGTGCACCTCGATGGACCAGACGGTCGCCTCGTCGAGGCCGAGGTCACCGTCGGCGTAACGGTCGATGTCGTTCAGGGTGGGATGCACGGTCATGACAGGGCCTCCCGCAGGACGATCCGGGCGCGGCGGATCCGGGACTTGACGGTGTTCTCGGGTACGCCCAGCAGCACGGACGTCTCGCGGACGGTGAACCCGTCGAGGACTGTGGCCCGCAGCACCGCGCGGACCTCGGGCGGCAGCACGGCGAGGGCCTGTTCGAGTTCCTGCCCGACCCGGCCGGACAGCACCTCGTCCTCGGCGGCGGGCGCGACCGTCTCGACCGGGTGCACCTGCGGCATCCGGGCCTGCCGGGAGCGACGCCGGAACGCGTCGACCAGGCGGTGCGCTGCAATTGTCCACAACCAGCCGACGGCGCTGCCGCTGACCTGGTCGCCGGCGAAGCTGCCAGCCGCCCGCCAGACAGTCAGGTAGGTCTCCTGGAGGACGTCGGCGACCACGTCCGGGTCGGCGCACCGACGCCGCAGCCGTACCTCCAGCCAGGGCGCGGTACGCCTGTAGAGCTCGTCGAAGGCCCGCCGGTCACCGTGGGCCACGCGGCGTACGAGTTCCTGCTCGTCGGCCGCGTCCAGACTTCGTCTCACATGGGGTAAGACGACGACCCCCTCGCGATCGGGTCCCGCGTGGGTGTGACAGCCGTCACCTTGGCGGGCCGGTGGGGCGTGAATGGCGTTGCACGGCCCCCGGGCCGGCTGGTTAGGTTGACACCATGCCCAGCTCGTACGCGTTCCCGACGGCGTCCCCCGACGTCCTGTTCGGCGCGCTGCGACGCCGGCGGTCCTGCGACCGCCCGCGCTGAGCATTCCTCACCTGCGACCGGCGGATCGAGCCGCCGGTCACCGCCGTTCGTCTCGGTCCGCCCGCATCCCCTTCCGGTGATCCGCGAGCGACGGATCCGAGCGAGATCGGCGTACCCATGGATCTGGAGAATCTGCTTACCGACCGGCTGGCGCCGGCGTTCGCGACGGTGGCCGGGGTACCTGTCGACCCGGTCGTGCGGCGGTCTCAGCGCGCGGACTTCCAGTCCGACGCGGCGCTGGCGTTGGCGCGGCGGCTCGGCCGGCCGCCGCGCGACATCGCCGCGGAGGTGCTCACGCACGCCGACTTGGCCGACGTGTGCAGCGTGGCGGAGGTCTCCGGGCCGGGCTTTCTCAACCTGACAGTCGCCGATCGGGCGCTTGCGGGCCTGGTCGCCGCGCTCGCCGTCGACAAGCGGTTGGGCGTGCCGGTGGCGGCTGAGCCGGAGACGGTGGTGGTCGACTACTCGGCGCCGAACGTGGCGAAGGAGATGCACGTCGGGCACCTGCGCTCGACGGTGATCGGCGATGCGGCGGCCCGGCTGCTGGAATGGCTGGGGCACCGGGTGGTGCGGGCCAATCACCTGGGCGACTGGGGCACTCCCTTCGGCATGCTCATCGAGCATCTGGCCGATCTGGGCGAGGCCGAGGCCGCGCAGGAGCTGTCCATGGGGGACCTGGACTCGTTCTACAAGGCGGCTCGGGCGAAGTTCGACGCCGACGAGGCGTTCGCCGGGCGGGCCCGGCTGCGGGTGGTGGCCCTGCAGGGCGGCGATCCGGTGACGCTGCGGCTGTGGCGGCTGCTGGTGGAGCAGTCCGAGCGGTACTTCATGACCGTGTACGACAGGCTCGACGTGACCCTCAGCGAGCGGGACTTCCACGGCGAGAGCAGCTACAACGACCTGCTCGGCCCGGTGGTCGAGGAGTTGGAGCGGCTCCGGCTGCTGCGCGAGAGCGACGGTGCTGCCTGCGTGTTCCCGCCCGGCTCGGTGGGCCGGGACGGGGAGCCGTTGCCGCTTATCGTCCGCAAGTCCGACGGCGGGTACGGCTACGCGGCGACCGACCTGGCCGCGATCCGGCAGCGGACCGGCGCGCTCGGCGCGACCCGACTGCTCTACGTGGTCGGGCTGCCGCAACGGCGGCACTTCGAGATGGTGTACGCCGTCGCCGCGCAGGCCGGTTGGCTGGCGCCGCCGGCCCGGGCCGAGCATGTCGGGTTCGGCTCGATCCTCGGCTCGGACGGGCGGATGCTGCGCAGCCGGGCCGGCGGGTCGGTGAAGCTGGTCGGGCTGCTGGAGGAGGCCATCTCCCGGGCGACAGCGCTGACCCGGGAGCGGAACCCGGAGCTGGGCGAGGCGGAGGCGGCCGAGGTGGGCCGGGCAGTCGGCATCGGCGCGATCAAGTACGCGGACCTGTCCAACGACAGGCACCGGGACTACGTGCTCGACTGGGAGCGGATGCTGTCGTTGGACGGCAACACCGCACCCTACCTCCAGTACGCGTACTCCCGGATCCGGTCGATCTTTCGGCGGGCCGGGGTGGCGGCCCGGCCCGAGGCGGCCGTCTCGCTGGCCGAGCCGGCGGAGCGGGCGCTGGCCTTCGAACTTGTCGGCTTCGGCAGGGTGGTCGGCGAGGTGGCCGAGAACCTGGAGTTCCATCACCTCGCCGGCTACCTGTACCGGCTGGCCGCCGCGTTCAGCACGTTCTACGAGAGGTGCCAGGTGCTGCGGGCCGACGAACCGGTCCGGGAGAGCCGGCTGGTGCTCTGCGACCTGACCGCGCGGGTGCTCGGGCAGGGCCTGCACCTGCTCGGCATCCGGACTCCCGAACGGATGTGAGCGCACCCGCACCCCTTACTGCCCGGCCGCATTCATGGCGCGCTCGAAGTTGACGTAGCTATCCTCTTCGGGTGCTGGTCCGTGTGGAGATCGTTGGCACGAGTCCAGCACTGCGAAGGGACTTCTCGACATGCCCCGTGTCGTACCGGCGGTCATCCGCGCACTCGACGTCCTCGAACTGTTCCTGGACTGCCCCCAACTGTCGGCCCGCCAGGTGATGGAGCGACTCGACCTGCCCCGCACCACAGTCCACGAGCTGCTCGTCACGCTCGAGGCTCGCTCGTACCTGATCTCCGTACCGGGCCAGCCGGTGCAGTATCGGCTCGGCATGCCGCTGTTCCAGCTGGGCGCGGCGTTCGCGGGCCGGCTTGATCTGGTACGCGAGGCGCAGGGCGTCGCGCGGGACGTGGCTTCCAAGTGTGACGAGGCGGTTCACGTGGCGGTGCTCGACGGCGCCGACGTCATCTACCTCGTCAAGTTCGACAGCACGCACCCCGTCCGGATGGTCTCCGGTGTCGGGCTGCGGCTGCCGGCCCACTGCACGGCGGTGGGCAAGGTGCTGCTGTCGGCCCTCGACGAGGCGGACCTGGACGCCGTTCTGTCGAAGGACGCTCTGCCGGGGATGACGCCGGACAGCATCACCGACCCGGACCTTCTCCGCGAGCATCTCGAACGTGTCCGGGCGGAGGGCGTCGCGGTCGACGTCGGCGAGTCGGACAGCGCGATGCGCTGCGTCGCGGCGGCCATCCGGGACCATTCTGGTGTCACCATCGCCGCGATGAGCCTGTCCGCGCCGATCATTCGCTGGACGTCTCAGGTGCAGGTGGAGTGGACCGGGCTGGTTCGCGAGGGCGCGGCCTCGCTGTCCGCCCGCATGGGCTACCGGGCCCAGCCTCGATAGCCGGCCTCCTGTTTTCGGCTCGAAACAGCATCGAAACATTGACATTCCTCTCGATGCTGCTCTAGCGTCGCGTCCACTCGATCCGGTATCTCGAACTCAGTTCGAAATCTCGAACGGCGGTGGTCCCGTGACCCGACCGACCTGGAACGCCAGCGGCACCCTCTCGGCCCGGTCGCCGATCGCCTCGACCTCGTCGCGCTACCCGGCGAGCGGCACGCGAAATCTCTCGCGGGCCGTCGCAACCCCGCCAACTCCCCTGACGGGCTTGCGAACGCACTGATCCGTGCGGGCGGCCCGTTCCTGGTCGCCGCATGGAGACACACCTGGAACACAAGGATCGCGGTGTTCGTCAGGCACGCCTCGGGCGTGCAGTGGTGCGGGGACTCTGAGGAGGCGAATGTCCATGGAGAACAATCCAGCCTGGTCTCGACGCGGCTTTCTGGGGATGGGGGTGGGAGTGCTCGGCGCGGCCGGCCTGGCCGCGTGCGGGGGCAACTCCGACTCGCCCAGCAAGGTGCAGCCCGAAGTTCCACAGGAGCTGATCGACGCCGCGGCGTCGATGAAGGGCTCCTCGATGGGGATGCTGTCGCAGAAGCTGTACTCGACGGCGGCGAACGAGGCCCTCGACAGCTCGATCAAGAAGTTCGCCGACACGACCGGAACGAAGATCGAGAACAGCCTGGTCCAGGCCGACGCCGGCGACGTGGTGGCCAAGATCGACGCCGAGGTCAAGGGCGGGGTGGCGCGCGACCTGGCGTTCATGACCGACTCGCGGTTCGTCGCGCAGTTCCAGGCGCTTGGCGACCTGGAGGACGTGACTGACGTCGTCCAGGCACTGACCGCCAGGTACGGCGAGCCCTGTGCCGAGGCCAAGAACTTCTGCGTGTTCGACGGCAAGTGGTTCGCCATCCCGTACCACTTCATCGGGATCGGATCGTTCCTGCGCAAGGACTGGATGCAGGACAAGGGCATCTCCCCCAAGGACATCTACAGCTGGGAGGAGCTGCGGGACCTGTGCCTGGAGATCTCCGATCCGACCAAGCGCCGCTTCGGCTGGGGCATGACCGTGAACCGGTCCGGTGACGGCAACGGCATGATCGAGGCGCTGATCAACGCCTACGGCGGCTCGATCGCCTCCAACGACGGCCGGAAGGTTACGTTCAACTCCCCGGAGACGGTGCAGGCGGTGACCTTCCTCGGCGACATCTACACCAATTCCAAGTACAAGCCGATGCTGCCGCCGGGGATCGCGAGCTGGACCGACACCAGCAACAACGAGAACTGGCTCGCCGGGATCCTCGGTTACACCCGCAACCAGTTCAGCGTCTACGCGGACTCCCGGACCAAGAAGAACCCGGTCCACGCGAACACCCACGTGTTCTCCGACTGCATCGGGCCGGCGACGAACAATCCGCTGCTGCTCGGCCAGTCGCAGGGCTTCGTCATCTTCAAGGGCGCCAAGAACCCGGCGCTCGCCAAGCTCCTGGCGCAGTACCTGGTCAGCGCGCCCGCGCTGCTCGGCGTGGCGAAGGAGGCACCCGGCCTGGTGATGCCCGCCTGGGAGAAGGTCTGGGACGCCGACCCGTTCTTCACGAGCGGCGACCCGGCGTTCCCCATGCTGCGCAGGATCACCCAACTGTCGCTACCGCTGAACACGAAGAACGGCCTGACCTTCCCGCAGAAGGCAAGCGCGGGCCAGCAGGCGGTGGGTTCCGCCTACGTCCTCACCGACATGATGCAGCAGGTCGTCCAGGGCACCGCGCCGGCGCAGGCCGTGACGGACGCCCACGCCAAGATGGTGCAGATCTTCAACCAGCAGGGGCTGCGGCAGTGAACTCGGTCCGTCAGGCGCGGGTCCCGACGGCGAGGAAGTCCCCGCCGTCGGGGCCCGGCTCGCTCACTGCGGTCCAGCGGAGGCTGGGGCGTGACTGGCGGCTGGCGGCGCTGTTCCTGGCGCCGATGGCCGTGCTTGTCGGCGGGCTCGTCCTCGTGCCGATCGCCCGGTCGATCATCACCAGCACCACCGAACGGCACGGCCAGGACACCGTGTTCGTCGGCCTGGACAACTACCTCGCGCTCGTCGGCGACGACCAGTTCCACACCGGCGTGGTGAACTCGTTCGTCTTCACCGCGTACGCCGAGGTCTTCAAGGTCGTGCTCGGGTTGGCCGCGGCCCTGCTGCTGCACCAGCGACGCCGTGGTCGGGCCGTGCTGGCCGGGCTGCTCCTGGTGCCGTGGGTGGTGCCGACGGTGGTGACGGCCTTTAGCTGGCGCGCGCTGCTCGACCCGATCTTCGGCAGCGTCAACACGCTGCTCACCGCCACCGGAATCGGGCCGCTGCTGGCCGACGCGCACCTGGTCGACAGTTGGCCCGCCGGCTGGCTGTCCGACCCGTCGCTGGCCATGCCATCGGTGATCCTCGTGAACGTCTGGAAGGGCGTGCCGTTCTTCACCGTGTGTTTCCTCGCGGGGTTGAAGGCCATCCCGGCGGACCTGTACGAGGCGGCGACAATCGACGGCGCCTCGTCCTGGCAGCGGTTCGCCCACGTGACGCTGCCCGGACTGCGCCACGTGATCACCGTGACGGTGACGCTGTCGTCGATCTGGACGTTCAACAACTTCGACCTCGTCTGGTTGCTGACCCAGGGCGGCCCGGGCGACGTGACCGCGCCGTACGTGCTCGTCGCGTACTCGAAGGCGATCCTGCAGTTGCAGTACGGCGCCGGCGCGGCCGTCACGCTCGTCATGCTGCCGGTCATCGGCGGCCTGGTGTTCGTCCTGGTGCGGTTGTTGCGCCAGGACAGCGGCATCAAGCTGCCCGGGCGACGCCGGACAGCGCGGTGGATCGGAGCGCGGAGGTGGGCCGCGCCGGCGCGCAGGGCGCTGCCCTGGGTCGTCACCGCAGTGGTGACCGGTCTGCTGGCCTGGGCGTCTCCGCAGATCTTCTGGAAGGCGGCCGTGGTCCTCGGGGTGATCCTGCTTATCGCGGCGGCGGTGGGTCGGGTGGTCTCGACCCTCTCGTCGCGGGGCGGTCGCCGGTCGTCGTCGCTGGTGTCGGGCCTGGGATCAGGTGTCGCGCTGGCCGGGTTGCTCTTCTTCGTGCTGGGCCCGCTGTACTGGATAGCCGTCACGGCCTTCAAGTCCGAGGGTCAGGTCGTCATGCGCACCGACGACCTGTGGCCGACACCGTGGACCCTTGAGCAGTTCGGCGCCCTGTTCGACAACCAGCCGTTCGGCCGCTGGTACCTCAACACCCTGCTGGTGTCCGCGGCGTCCACCGCCGTGGCACTCGTCTGTGCCGCCCTGGCCGGTTACGCGCTGGCCCGGCTGCGGTTCCGCGGGGCGCAGGGCTTCACCGTCACGGTGCTGCTCACCTACGTGATGCCGGGCGCGCTGCTGTTCATCCCGCTGTACCAGATGCTCATCGGCGCGCGGCTCACCGACTCGTTGTGGTCCCTGGTGGTGACGTACCCGACCTTCACGCTGCCGTTCGCCACCTGGCTGCTGGTGGGGTACTTCTCGTCGATCCCCGTCGAGCTGGAGGAGGCCGCCCTCGTCGACGGTTGCAGCCGCATCCAGGCGTTCGGCCGGGTGGTGCTGCCGCTGGCCAAGCCCGGGCTGCTGGCGGTCGCGCTCTTCACCCTGACCAACGCCTGGAACGAGTTCCTCTTCGCCTTCGTGTTCATCACGAAGGACGAGTACAAGACGCTCCCGGTGGGGATGCAGTCGATGATCGCCGGAGACGTCGTACCGCAGGGACAACTCGCCGCGGCGTCGCTGCTCGTCAGCATCCCCGTGGTCATCATGTACGCCCTCGGGCAACGCTTCCTGACCGAAGGGCTCACTGCCGGCGCGGTGAAGGGCTGACCGGGTACGTCGAGTCGAGAACGCGGGCGCGGAAGGGCGCTGCCGTCCACTGTGGCTGCTTGCCGTGTCGATGTGCTGGTGAGCGGTATACCTCAGAGGTATGAATATGACTCTGAGGTATACCGCTGACGACAGCATCGGCCCTCACGGAGGTGACCGACGGTCACCGCCGGCCGCGCCCATCGCCCCGCCCCGTCACTGCCGCAGTTCCTTCTCGAACCAGTGGTGCGCGTAGTGCTCGGTGTTGTACGCCTCGATCTCTCGGTAGCCGGCCGCCCGGTACATGGCGATCGCCTCGGTGAGGTTGCGGTTGGTGTCGAGCCGGACCGCGCTCGCGCCCCGGTCGGCGGCGTACCGTTCCAGCTCGCCGAGCAGCCGCCGCCCGACGCCCAGCCCGCGTACGGTGTCCGCCACCCAGACGCGTTTGATCTCGGCGGGTGCGTCGCGGTGCAGTTTGACGGCGCCGCAGCCGACGGGTTCGAGATTGAGAGTGGCGAGCAGGAGCACCCCGGCGGGCGGGGCGAGCGCCTCGTCGTCGACCGGCTTGCTCAGCGCAGGGTCGAACCCGCCGTCGATCCGTCGCCCGATGTCCCGGGCGTACGCCCGCAGGCACGCGCGGGCTCGCCTGTCGCTCGGCGGGCACGGTTCGATGACCACCATCGACCCGATGAGCAGGCGTTCGACCTCGGCCATGGCGGCGACGAGTCGTTCCCGGCGTCGCTCGGTGAGCGGTTCGAGGATCGAGGCGGCGAGTTGGTCGGACCGCTCGTCGAGTTCGGCCCATTCCGTACGGCCGGCGTCGGTGAGCTGGGCGACGCGTACCCGGCCGTCGCCGCCGGCCTGGTCGGCCGGGCCCACGGTGACGAGTCCGTCGTTCTCCAGGGTACGCAGGAGTCGGCTGAGATGGCCCGAGTCCAGGCCGAGCCGGGCCCGTAGCGCCGCGACCTCGGCACCCGCGGGGCCGATCTCCCAGAGCAGTCGGGCCTGCCCGAGGGGACGGCCCTGCGCCATGTACTCGTCGTCGAGCGCGCCCACCCGCTGGGTGACCGTCCGGTTGAACCGCCGCACGGCGGCGAGAAGGGTGGAGTCCATCTGCCTGACTTTAGTCAGGTTTTCCGGGGCGGTGGTAGGTGAAGAGGGCCGCCTGGTCGAGGACCGCCACCACGAGCACCACTCCGGTGGCGACCGCGCTTGTCGCCAGCAGTGGCAGCCGCAGGGCGCCCGCCGCACCGGCCAGCACGAACAGGGCACTCACCCGGGGCCAGGACAACCGCCTGTGGATGGCCACCGAGAAGAGGATCCGGCCGACGAGGAACAGCGTGGGTCCGCCCAGGATTACCGCGACAGCCGCTGTGTCGCCCGCCCCGGAGGGATGGGCGATGCTCAGCTCGGCCCCGACGGCGGTGACCACTATGCCGGCGATCATCACGAGGTGCAGGTATCCGGTGATGACACCGAGCCGGGCCGGGTCGGCGTGCTCGATGGCCGAGCCCAGGTGGCGGCCGGCGGGGGTCACGTAGAGCAGGCCGATCAACACGGCGGTGACGAAGACCAGCAGGAAGGCGGCGGTCTGGGCGAGGTCCAGGTGGGTGCCGGCGTACGCGAGCCCGGCGACCAGCACGAGTTCGCCGAGCGCGATGATCATGATTTGCTGGTAGCGCTCGGCGAAGTGCGCGCCAGCGAGGTGCAACTCCTGCTGACGGGCGCGGCCCAGCCTCGGCGTGGGCCAGCCGAGCCGTGGGCCGGACAGGTCGATCGCGAGGGCGAGCACCCAGAGCGGCACCCGCCACTGCGGCAGGAACGCGCCGGCCAGCCACGGCACGGCGGTGACGCTGTACCAGTAGAGGATCCGCAGCGCCCGGCGCTGCCGTGGATGACCACGCAGCATCGTGGCGGTGACCACACCCCGGATGAGATGAACGGCGACGTACGCGCCGGCGAAGAGCACCCCGCGCTCCCGAAGAGCCTGTGGGGTCGCCACCCCGGCCAGCAGGCTGCCCAGCGTGGCGGCGACCAGCACCGCGCGGATGGCCGGGGTCTCCGGGTCGTACCAGTCGGCGCTCCAGGTGGTGCTCACCCAGATCCACCAGACGCCGGCCAGCAGCAGAGCGGTGTGCAGCGCGCCGGCAAGCGTGAGGTCGTGCAGAAGATGCTCGGTCAACTGGCTCAGGGAGAGCACGAACGCCAGATCGAAGAAGAGTTCCAGGAACGAGGCGCTCAGCGGCGCGTCGTTGCCCCGCAACAGCCGCTCGGGTCTGCTCGCCATCGGCGCTCCTCCCGGTGGCCGGCGCTGGGTCCGTCGTACCACCCCAGGCCCGCCACCGGAGGCGAAAGCGCGTCAGGGGCGGACACCGACCCCGGCGTAGCCGTGCGAGTCCCCGGCCTCCTGCTCGCCGTCCGGTCGCCACCTGGTGGTCTCGACCAGGCCGGGCTCGACCAGGTCGTACCCGTCGAAGAAGCGCAGCGTCTCGGCGTGCGTGCGGGGCACCAGCGGGGCGCTGCTGGTGCGGTACACGGCCTGTCCGCGCTCGGCCACCTCCGGCGGGACGCCGTCGAGCGTCAGGTGCGACAGCACCAGGTGGCTGCCGGGCACTGTGGCGTCGCGCAGCCGGGCGACGGCGGCCCACGGGTCGTCGTCACCCGGCACGAAGTGCAGCACCGCGAGCAGCAGCACGGCCACCGGGCGGTCCAGGTCGAGCGTGCCCCGCACCTCCGGGAGGGCGAGCAGGTCGTCCGGCCGCCGCAGGTCGCCCTGCACGACGGCCGTGCCGGGCACGTCAGTCAACAACCGCCGGGCGTACGCGACGGCCACCTCGTCGTAGTCGACGTAGACCACCCGGGCGTCCGGCGCCACGGCCCGCACCACCTCGTGCACGGTGCCCTGGGTGGGTAACCCCGCCCCGATGTCCAGGAACTGGTGGACGCCCTGCGCGGCGGCGTACCGGACGGCTCGGCGCAGGAAGTGCCTGTTGGTCTGGGCGGCGAACCCGGTGCCGGGAAAGATCTCCAACACCCGCTCGGCGGCGGCCCGGTCGGCGGCGAAGTTGTTGCTGCCACCCAGGAAGTAGTCGTACATCCGGGCGACGTTGGGTCGGGCGGTGACGTCTGTGGTGTCGGGTGTCGGCTGGTCGGTCACGAGGGGTCCCTTCGCCGCGGTCGATCTCGATGTCTAGCACCCGGGGCGACGACCCGCTGACCCCTCGTGTCGTTGATCCGGCTGCACCCCTGGTCACGGCCGGCCACGGTGGGCGCACCGAAGCACCGAGGGGGACGCGATGACCGGTCAGCGGGAAACCGTGCGTGTCGACCACGACCTGTTCCGCGCCGTGTACGACTCACCCGCGTCGCTGCCGGGCCGGCACCGGTGGACCACGCCGGAGGCGGACGTCCGGCGTCTGGAGAAGCTGCTCGGGATGCCGGCGCGCAGCATCGGCGCCCCGCTGTGGGTCAGCGGCGACGAACCGGACTGCCCGAAGTGCGGCCGGCGGATCACCTGGTACGACATCGTCTCGTCGGCGCTCACCGGCCTGCACGACAAGAACATGATCGCCGCGGTCATCCTCGGCGAACAGCGCTACGTCAACACCGAGGTGCCGGACGCCATCCCCGGGGTGCGCTGCGCCGACTGCCACACCGCCATCGACGGCCTGCGCAGCTTCAAGTGCCACAACTGGGCGTACGCCTTCGAAGCGTTGGAGGCAGTCCGCGAGCGCATGGCCGGCGGCCCCACCCCGACCTGAGCCGCTGAGCAACCCGACCTCTGACTCCTGTGCCGTCTCCTGACGCGTTCCCAGGGTGTCTCCAAGATGAACGAGGTATGAACATGTGGTGAGGTGATTCATGGCCGACAACGGCAGCACTGACGTTCCAGAGATCAGCGCCGAGTGGTACCGCGACATCGTCGACACCGCCGCCGGCAGTCCACACCCGGTGCAGTGGTTCGTCGGGCACGCCACCGAGGGGGTGATCCTGCTGCTCGGCGCGCTGCTGGTGGTGGCCGCGCTGCGCCGTCTGGCCGGCGGCCCGCACGACCGGGCACTCGCCCTGGTCGCGCCGCTGCCGACCCTGCTGGCGTACGCGAGCAGCGAGTGGCTCAAGACAGTGGTGGACGAGGATCGGCCGTGCCGGACGGTGGGCCGGGCGATCATCGCCGGCACCTGCCCACCACCGGGCGACTGGTCGTTCCCCAGCAACCACGCCACCCTGGCGGGCGCGCTGGCGATCACCACACTCCTGCTCTCCCGCCGACTCGGGCTGGTCGCGCTGCCGCTGGCCGTGCTGGCCGCCTTCTCCCGGGTCTTCGTGGGCGTGCACTACCCGCACGACGTGGCCGCCGGCCTGCTGCTCGGCGCCCTGGTCGCGATGGTGGCGACCCCGCTCCTGGCCCGTCCGACCACCGAGGCGCTGCGCCGCCGCACCGATGCCCGACGCCCGGTCCCCGACCTGGCCAGCCGGCCCCGCTCCTGAACCCGCCGCGCCGCTGCGGTCAGGTGGTCAGGAGGAGGGCGCCCACCGTGCCGAGCAGCAGGAACGGGCCGAACGGCAGGTGGGTGCCCCACCTGGCCCGTCGGGTGGCCAGCAGTCCCAGACTCACCAGCGCGGACAGCCCGAACATGAGCAGCAGCCCGAGCACGAGGACGGGCCAGCCGTACCAGCCGAGCAGCGCACCCACGCCCAACGCCAGCTTGGCATCGCCCAGCCCGAAGCCCCGGCGACCGAGCAGTAGCGTGCTGGCCGCGAAGAACAGCGCCAGTCCCGTACCGGCGGCGACGGCTCGCAGCCACGGACCTGCCCCGGCACCGGCGAGCGCCGCCGCCCCGAGCAGCAGCCAGGTCCCGCCCGCGGCGGGCAGGGTGAGTCGGTCGGGCAGCCGGTGCACGGCAAGGTCGACGACGACCGCCGGCAGCGTCCAGCCAAGCCACCAGGCCAGCGCCGGCAGCGCTCCGAGTGGCGGGCCGACGAGCACGAGCAGCGCCACGGCCGCGAGCGCGGCCACCTCGATCGTGCCGGGCGGGGGCCCGATCCGGGCGCGGCACCTGCCGCACCGGCCCGCCGGGCCGAGCGCGGGCCACGGCCTGGTCAGGCTGATCACGCCCCCGCAGGCGTCGCAGCCGGTCCGGCTGGGGGCGCCCGAGGGTACGGCGTGACGCACGACGGCCAGCCGCAGCAGGGGGGTGACGAGCAGACCTGGCCAGACGGCGGCGAGCCGGGGACGGCCAGCACCTGCGGCGGTGGCCGGGGAGCCGGCCGACTCGGACGGTTGGCTGGTTGGTTCGGTCGTCAGCGCCACGTCGAGCCCACCGAACGTCGGGCGACCGACTCGAAAGGTGAACACGGATCGTGACTGAACGTTCGCTCGGGTGTAGCGGATAGCGCGGAAAGGGACGTCCGCCAGCGGTGGCTCCCGCCTCGGATCGGACCGGTCGACACGCGTCGCGGCGTAGCCCGAGGTGCGGGTTGGATGCCGGGATGCGGGCGGGATGTCCCGCTTCCGTAAGGGGCGCAGGGGTCACGGCGGATCGACCCGCGCCAACGAGGCCAGGCCGTCGACGACCCCTCGACCGGTCGCCCTCCGCAGCGCGGCTCGGACACCTGCCACCACCACCCATCATCACGCAGAGTGTTCACTTGAATTGCCTCTGTTGCATCGGCGATCGTGAGCTTATGCTCGCCCCTTGGGTGTGACGCAAGCCTCACCTCGACTACCGGAGAACACGGGACCTTGCATTTGTAGAAGATCCGCAACGGTGAATGCAGAAGCGCAATGAACGGCCGGACGTAATGATCCGGGCGCGCTTCCGCATGCTCGACACAGGCGTTTCGTCGCCACGTCGGGCGATCACGAGGAGGGCTCGACGGTGCGCGGACGGCAGCTCAGACGAGCGGCAATCTGCCTGCTGGCGGTCGGGGCGACGGTGCCGGTCACCGGCTGCGGCAGCGGGCAGGAGGCGGTCGAACGACAGGCGTCGGGGCGGGGCGAGCGGGCCCGGACGGCTTCGGATGCCGAACGCGCGGCGGCGGAAAAGGCGGCGCTTGAGGCGTACTCCGGATATCTCACGGCCTCGCGCACGGCGAGCCGGCGCAATGATCCGCACGCGCCGGAACTGTCCAGATTTCTCGCTGATCCACTGTTGACCCGGGTGCAACTGTCCATTCGCGACGCTAAGGAGCACGGCGCGATGCGTACCGGGACATTGAAATCCGATCCGACCGTGGCCGCCGTCGACCTCGACTCGGACCCGGCCACCGTGGAGATCCAGGACTGCCTGGACGCCACCGGATATCGGCTGGTCTACACGAAGGACCAGCGGGCGGTGCCGGGCAGCGGTGGCGGCAAGCACCTGGCCACGGCCACCGCCACCCGCTATCCCGACGGTCGCTGGCTGATCAGCTCCGGCTCGGCGCACCCGGACCAGCCGTGCTGACCCGCCGCGTGTTCGCCGGGGTCGGTCTGGCGTTGCTGCTGGTGGTCGGCGCGACCCTGCCGGCCGCCGCCGCCCGACGCGCGGACCCGGGAGTGGAGTGCCCCCCCGGCCAACCGGACTGCAACGTCTGGGACGACGAGCCCGGCACGCCGGGCGGCCCCGGCGGCGGTGGCGACAACGGCGGTGGCGACTCCGGCGGCGGTGGGGGCGGCGGCGTCTGCCAGTGGGGCGGGCGGACGATCCCCTGCTACGACGACGTGCTGGGCTGGTTCAACAACGGTGACGGGTGCTACTACAAGCTCGCCGTGCCGCAGCCGCCGGCAGCCGAGGGCCAGCAGTGGTACGTGCAGACCTGCAACGGCGGCGACCTCGGCGCCCAGGAGACAGTGCCGCTCGACGGGCCACCGGCCGGCTTCGGCGCTCCGCCGGACCCGGAGGAGCTGGCCCGTCGTGCCCTCGCGTCGATCAAGTTGCTGCCGGCACGGCTCAAGGTGGCGCCCCGCAAGGACATCGGCCCCGGACTGGTTGGCCTGCCGGTGTGGATGTGGGCCACCCCGAGCCCCAGCTACTTCGGGCCGCTGCGCGCCTCCGCGTCCGACCGTGGGTTGACCGTCTCCATCGAGGCGACTGTCGACCGGATCGTCTGGAGCATGGGCAACGGCGCCACGGTCACCTGCACCAAGGCCGGCACCCCGTACGACGCGAAGGGCAAGCGCGCCGGCAAGACCTCCCCGGACTGCGGCTACGACAGCGGCTACCCGAAGGCCGGCACCTACCGGGTGGGCGCCACCACGTACTGGACGGTGCGCTGGTGGACCGGCGACGGCGACGAGGGCGACCCGATCGCGCAGACCCGGACCAGCGGCACCGTGCCGGTCCAGATCAAGGAACTCCAGGTGGTGACCAGGTGAGTGAGCCGGTTCAGCGAGCCCCACAGTCGGGAACGGAGATCGAACGGTGAGTCTGGCGACGCGCAACTCGACCGGGCCGGTGGACGCGCCGGTCACCCCGCCCAAGGTGGTCCGGCAGCGTCGCGTCCGCCCCGGGCTGCTGGGCCTCGCCGTGCTCCTGATCGCCCTCGGCGGGCTGGGAGCCGCGTTCGCTGTCACCTCGGTCCGGGCCACCGGCAGCTACCTCGCGGTGGCCCGGCCGGTGGAGGTGGGTCGGGAGATCAGCGCCGCCGATCTGATCACCGTGCAGGTCGCCGGCGGCCAGGGGTTGCACCCGGTGCCCGCGGGCCGGCTGGACGAGGTGGTCGGTAAGCGGGCGGCCGTCGCGCTGGTGCCCGGCACCCTGCTCACCCTCGGGCAGGTCACCGACGACCCGCTGCTCGGCCCGGGTCAGCAGCAGATCGCGCTCGGTCTGAAGACCGCCCAGGTGCCGGCCCGTGCACTGCACCCCGGAGACAAGGTGCTGCTGGTCAGCACCCCGGACGAGAACGCCACCGGGGCGGCGGCCGGTGCGGGCACCCGGTTCGCGGCCACAGTCATCGACATGGTCAGCCCGACTGACGACGAGAAGGTGCTGTACCTGGCGCTACTCATCCGGGACGTACCCGCCGTGGTGGCGCTGGCCGCCCAGGAGCGGATCGCAGTCGTCCTGACCGAGGCGGCCTGAGCATGGCGATCATCGCGTTGGTGTCCGCGAAGGGCTCGCCCGGCGTGACCACCTCGGCGTTGGCCTGCGCCCTGACCTGGCACCGCCGGCTGGTCCTCGCCGAGTGCGACCCGGCCGGCGGCTCGATCCTCGCCGGCTACCTGGGCGGTCAGCTGGACGGGCCGCGCGGCATCGGCGAGCTGGCCGTCGGGGAGCTGCGCGACGGCAACCTGGAGACCGCCTTCTGGTCCCAACTGGTCGACCTGGACGCGCCGCGCCGGGAACGGCTGCTGCTGCCCGGGTTGATCGACCCGGCGCAGGCCGGCAGCGTCAACCCGCTCTGGCAGCGCTTCGCCGACTACTTCACCGCCCTGGACCGGGGCACCCCCGGCTACGACGTGCTCGTCGACTGCGGCCGGCTGCACGTCACCGGCCCGCCGTGGCCACTGCTGCGGGCCGCCTCGGTGGTGCTGCTGGTAACCCGGGCCCACCTGCCCGACCTGTCCGGCACCAGGGCGGTCGTCAGCACGATCGAGCGGGACTTCGCCGAACACCGGGTGCCGCCGGGCACCCTGCGGCTGCTGCTTGTCGGCAACGGGCACGGGCGCGCGGAGATCAGTCGAGGGTTGAAACTGCCGGTGATCGCCCGGCTGCCGCACGACCCGCGTACCGCAGGGGTGCTCGCCCTCGGCGGGACCGTCCGGTCCGGACGCCCGCTGCTGCGCGCGGCCGCCGCGCTGGAGGTGCCGGTGGGGGCGCTGCTGGAACGTCGGCGGGCACGGCTGGCGTGGCCGGTGCAGCAGGGGGTGCCGGATGCGGTTTGAGCCCGTCTCCACCGACCCACGTCAGCAGCCGCCGGGCGCGACGTCCACCGCGCCGCCGCTGGCCCCGCCGAACGGCCGGCACCACCAGTCGGCGGCGATACCGCAGCCGATGCCCACGGCCACAGCGCCGCCGGAGGTGGCGCCGCGACCCCGGATGGATTTCCAGGTGGTCCGGGAGCTGCGTCGGGAACTGACCGAACGACTCACCCTGTGGCAACGCGGCCGGGAGTTCACAGTCGACGAGGAGGACACCGAGCGGGCCCGACTGGCCGTCACCGTGGTCTCCGAGTACGCGGACGCGGTCCGTCGCGCCGGGACACCGATGGCCGCCGGCGAGGAACGACTGCTGCTCGACCAGGTGACCGCCGAGTTGGTCGGGCTGGGCCGGCTACAGACCCTGCTGGTCGACGACACCATCGAGGAGGTGCACATCCTCGGCTGTGACGTGGTGCGCATCACCCGGCACGGCGGTGGCGTGGACTGGGCCGAGCCGATCGCCGACAGCGACGCGGAGCTGGTGGAGATCCTCCAGGCGGCGGCGCGGCGGGCCGGCGCGACCGAACGGTCACTGTCCACGGTGAAGCCCACCCTGGACCTGCAACTACCCGACGGCAGTCGCCTGGCCGCCGTGTTCCTGGTCAGCCACCGCCCGTACGCGGTGATCCGCAAGCACAACACCCTGGACGTGAGCCTCGACGACGTGGCCGGCGCCCGGGGTGACCTGGACGAGATGATCGACCCCCTGCTGCGCGACTTCCTGCGTGCGGCGATGCGCGCCGGGTTGAACATCATGGTCGCCGGGCTGGCCGGCGCCGGAAAGACCACGATCATCCGAGCGCTCATGAACGAGATCCCGCCCGACGAGCCGTACGTGCTGCTGGAGGAGAGCCGGGAGCTGTTGCCGGCCCGCCGCCGCGAGAGGCACCGGGCGGTGATGAGCTTCGAGGCGCGGGAGGGGCACGGCGAGCGCGGCTTCGACGGCCGGCCGGCGGGTGAGGTGACGATCGCGGACCTGATCCCGCTCTCGCTGCGGATGGGCGTGCTGCGGATCATCGTGGGTGAGGTGCGGTCCCGGGAGATCGTGCCGATGCTCCAGGCGATGACCACCAGCCGGGGCTCGATGTGCACCATTCACGCCCGTACGGCGGCGGGGGTGGGTGAACGGATCGTCGAGCTGGCGCTGGCGCACGGCCGGGAGATGACAGTCGACCAGGCCCGCCGGATGGCGGGCAACGCCCTCGACCTGATCGTCTACGTCACCATCGAGGACGAGAGCGCGATCGGCGGCCGTAAGCACCGGTTCGTCTCGCACGTGGAGGAGGTGATCGGGGCCGGTGAGGCCGGACGGATCACCACCACCACCGTCTTCGGTCCCGGTCCGGACGGCCGCGCGGTCCCCCGCCACCTGCCGGAACGGGTCCGCGACCAGTTGCTGCGGGTGGGGTACGACGTCCGGCTGCTGACCCGCTGGATCGAGGCCGGTACGGGTGCCTGGCGGCGTCCCCGACAGACCCGACTGGCCCGGCGGTGACCTGATGGGGAACAGCCTGGAGTTGATCGCGGTGGTCTCCGGGGCCGCCTGTGTGGCCGGGTTGCTGCTGGCGGTCGTCGCGCTTGTGGGCACCCGTCGGCCTGCCGGGCCCGGCCCGGGAGCGGGGCCCGGCCTGAGCCGCCTCTGGCACGGCTCCGGTGCCACCCCCTCCGAGCGCCGGGCCTACCAGACGCTGCTGCTCGTCGCGGTGGTCGCCGGAGCGTTGGCGTTCCTGCTGACCGGCCTGCCGGTGGTGGGCCTGCTGGTGGCGGTGGCGGTGCCCGGCGCGCCGTGGCTGTTCGCCGTGGGCAAGGCCGAGCAGCGGGCGATCGCCCGGATCGAGGCCGTCGGCGAGTGGACCCGCCGGCTCAAGGACGTCTCCGGCACGGGGCAGGGCCTCCAACAGGCGATCATCAGCACGATCGGCAGCGTCCCACCCGGCATCGAGGACGAGGTACGGCTTCTCGCCGCCCGGTTGCAGGCCGGCTGGCTGGCCCGGTCCGCGTTGCTGGCGTTCGCCGACGAGATCGGCGACCCGGTCTGCGACCAGGTGGTGGCGGCGTTGATCCTGCACCTCACCGACCGAGGTGAGCGGCTGGGCGACGTGCTCGGCTCGATCGCCGGCGCGGCGGCAGCGGAGGTGGCTACCCGCCGGGAGATCGAGGCCAAGCGCACCCAGCCCCGGTTCGCGGTCCGCTTCCTGACCGGGATGACGCTTGCGACGCTGGCGTACGGGCTGGTCAACACCGAGTACATCAAGCCGTACGGCACTCCGACGGGTCAGGTGGTGATGGCCGCGCTCGGCGCCGCCTTCATCGGCCTGCTGGCCTGGGTGCGGTCGATGAGCCAGCCGCAGCGGCCGGCCCGGTTCCTGCCGGCGCCCGACCCCCAGGAGGTGGTGGTCGCATGAGCGCGGTGGTCGCGATCGGACGGTGGTCCCGATGATCCTCAACTGGCACCTCGCCGTCGCGGTCTGCGGCGGGGCGACGATCGGGTTGGGCGTGTTCCTGGTGGTCCGGGAGCTGGTGCCGGCGACCCCCGCGCTCGGGCCGGCGCTGCGCCGCCTGCACCAGCCCCAGGGCACCGGGCGGGTGGCCGCTCCCGCCTCCCGTCGGCTGGACTGGCTGACCGGGCCGTCCCGCTGGTTGCGACCACCGCACCGGCAGCTCGCCCTGATCGGCCAGACCTCCGAGCAGTACGCGCTGTCGGTGCTGCTGTCCGCGCTCGTCGGGCTGGCCACGCCGACCCTGCTCGGGGTGGCGCTGTTCGTGCTCGGTGTGTCGCTGCCGCTCGTCGTACCGGTGCTGGGTGGCCTCGGCATGGCGCTGATCGCCGGCCTGTTGGCGCACCGCTCGGTGCTGGCCAAGGCGGACGCCGCCCGCGACGAGTTCCGCCAGGCCGTCTGCACGTACCTGGATCTGGTGGCCCTCCAGCTCTCCGCCGCGCACGGGCCGGTGCAGTCGCTGGAGCGGGCCGCGGCGGTCTGCGACGGCTGGGTGTTCGACAGGCTTCAGGAGTCGCTGCGGATCGCCCAGATGCAGATGCACGCGCCCTGGGACGAGCTGCGCGATCTCGCCGACAAGATCGGCATCCCGGAGCTGGGCGACGTCGGGGCGATCATGCGCTCCTCCGGCAGCGAGGGCGCACAGGTGCACGAGACCCTGCGCAGCCGGGCCGACTCGCTGCGCGACCAGATCCGCACCGACAACCTGGCTCGCGCCGAGGGCGTGACCAGCCGACTCGACATCCCGGGCGCGCTACTCGTCTTCGTGCTGCTCGGCTTCGTCGTCTATCCGTTCATCGCCCGTGTCTGATCCGACCCCCGAGAAGGAGTACGCCATGTCCATCCTCACCTACCTACACGTCGTGGTGACGACGCGCTTCGCCGAGCTGCGGCGGGACGCCGAGCGCGGCGACAGCCCCGTACCGACCGCCGTGATCATCTTCGGTCTGGTCTTCGTGGCGACAATCGTCACCGGCCTGGCCCTCGGCAAGGCCAGGGACTGGATGAATGCCGTCCCGGGCCACACCAACCCGAAGTAGCCGGCATGCGCCGAGCCGCGTTCCCGAGGTGGCGCCGGACGGTTCGCGCCGTCCGGTGCCGCCTCGCGGCCGGTGACCCGGAGCGGGGCGCCAACCCGGTGGAGCTTGCCGTGCTGATGCCGCTGATCCTGGTGCTCCTGTTCGCCTCGATCCAGGTCGCGGCCGTGTTCCTGGCCCGCTCCACCGCGTTGAACGCCGCGCAGAGCGGGGTCAACGCCCAGCGGCTCTACAACGCGTCGGACGATTCCGGAAAGGCCAGCGCCACCCGGTTCCTGACCGCCACGGGCGGCTGGTTGGTGGGCTGGGAGAAGACCGGGCCGACCTGTGTGACCACCGAGATCGAGGTGACCTGCACGGTGACCGGCCGGTCCCTGTCGGTGGTGCCCGGCGTGGACTTCGCCGTGCGGCAGACCGCGCACGGGACGGTGGAGCGGGTGACCGCGCCGTGAACCGGGCCGCCGAGCGGGGCTCGGTCTCCATCGAGGTGGCGGTGCTCGCGCCCGCGATCATCGCGCTGATGGTGCTGGCCGGCGTGGCCGGACGCAGCGCGGTGGCGGCCGAGGCTCTCGACACCGCCGCGCACGACGCGGCCCGCGCCGCCTCGATCTCCCGGACTGCGGGCGACGCCCGGAAGGCGGCCCGGGACGCGGCCCGGCAACAGTTGGACTGGCGGGGTCTGGCCTGCACCGGCGCTCCGACGCTGAGGTTCACCGGCTCGGTCGGCGGCACCGCCACCAGCTTCGACGACGCCTACCGCAGCGCGCTCGGGCAGGACGCCACGGTCACCGTCGAGATCGTCTGTCAGGTGTCCTTCCGCGACCTGCGGCTCGCCGCCGTGCCCGGGATGCCAAGCGAGAACCGCATCGTGGCACGGTTCACCTCGCCACTGGACCGCTACCGGAGCCGGGGATGAACGCCCGTCCGCTGTCCGGCGACCACGGGCGGGTCAGCATCTTCCTGGCGGTGGCGATGGTCGGCGTACTGGCCATCGTCGGGCTCTCCTTCGACGGCGCCGGGCAGCTGCGCACGCTGCAACGCGCCGACAACCTGGCCGCCGAGGCGGCCCGCGCGGGCGGGCAGGCCATCGACCGGGCCACCGCGATCGAGGGCGGGCCGACGCGAATCGACCAGCGGCAGGCCCGCGTCGCCGTCGCCGACTACCTCACCGCCGCCGGCACCACCGGTCACACCGTCAGCTTCCCGCAGATCGCCGGGGAGATCGTCGTCCGGGTACGCGTCACGATCACCTACCGCCGCTCGATGCTCGGGCTGTTCGGCTTCGCCGACCGGGTCACCGTCACCGGCGAGGCGACCGCGCGAGCCATCACCGCAGGACCGTAGGAAGGAAGGCCGCCATGTCCGCATCGGGTCGGTCCGTCGTACGGCGGACCGGACGCGTCCTCACCGGCGTCGGCGCGCTCGTCGTGCTCTGCGCTCTGGTGGTGGGCGCGCCGGTCGCGCTGCTCGCCTTCGCGGGCAATCCCCTGCCCGACCATCTACCCACCCTCGCCGAGATGGGCACCGCCCTGACCAGCCGCGACGACGGGCAGCTCTTCCTGCGGGCTCTGGCGCTGGCCGGCTGGTTCGGCTGGGCCACGTTCGCCTTCTCCGTCGTGGTCGAGCTGGGTGCGCAGAGCCTGCGCCGGCCCGCGCCGAAGCTGCCGGGGATGAGCCGCCAGCAGAAGGCCGCCGCCGCGCTTGTCGGTTCGGTCGCGCTGATCCTCGCGGCCAGCCCGGCCGCCGCCAGCGCCGCCGCGATCTACACCGGTCCGGCGTACGCCCAGTCGAGCGCGTCGACAGGCGCCGCCCGACTGCCCGACCGTGGGTCGCTCGGAGTGGCCGGGAGCGGGCCGCTCGCGACGACCGGCAGCGGGCCGATCAGAACGGCCGGCAGCGGGCCGCTCGGACTGGTCGCGCCACCCGGGCCGGGCGCCGGCGACCAGGCCGCTCCGGTGTATCGCGTGGCGCGGGGCGACTACCTCGGAGAGGTGGCCGAGCGGTACCTCGACGAGTTCGACGACTATCGACAGCTCGCCAAGCTGAACCGGTTGGACGACCCGGATCGGATTCGCCCCGGCCAACTGCTCCGGCTTCCGGCGGAGGCCACCGACCAGGGCGCTCACCCACACGCCACAGGCAAGCTCGTCGGCCGGCCCGCCGCGCCCAAGCCGCAGGCCCCACGACCGACACCGGAGCGGACCGCGCCGGAGCGGGCGGAGCAGGCACCCCCCGGCGGTACGGAGCCGACAGGTCAGGCACCCTCGATGACCGTCGGCGCGGCACGGGCCGGAACCACCGACCGGGTGAACCGACCGCTGGCGGTCTCCGCCGTCCTGGCTGTGGCGAGCATCGTGGGGGCGCAGATCGGAGCGGTTCTCGGGTTGCGCCGCCGCCCGGCCACCGCCGGTGCCGCCCCTCGGTTGACCGCGGCCACCCGCGCGCCCCGAGGTGGCTCGGGTCGGAGCAGCGGCAGCTCCCGCAGCGGCCGTCGGAGCAGCGGTGCCGCGTGGGCCGCCAGTCGTGCGGCGGCAGCCACCGAGAGCACGGCGGCACCGACCGGAGGCCCCGCCTTCGGCGGCACAACGGCCTGGACCGGCGAGAAGGGCCGGACCGGCGACGAGGGCTGGACCGGCACAGAGGGCTGGACCGGCGATGACCAGCGCGGACTCGCCGCCGGCGGGCCCGGCTGGGATGCCGTGCCGGACGAACCGTCGACCGGTCGGCACCGACGCGGCTGACCTCTCAGGCGACGGCACGTGCCGGACGAGCCGTCCACCAGTCGCCAACGACGAAGCTGGCCGGTCACGCGGCACGCGGCACGACCGGCGGCACGGGCTGGTCAGCTCGTTCCAGGCGCCGCGAATCGCGACCGGCGGCCGATGGTCCGGAGAGCGGTATACCTCAGAGGCATACTTATGACTCTGAGGTATACCGACTGAGAGCAACACCACCCCGACGGCCCGGGACACCGACGCCGCCCGGTCAAGCCAACAGCAGCCCGACGGCCGGGAACGCCGACGCCGTCAGCGTGAGAGCGACACCCCCCGACGGCCCGGGAACACCGACGCCGCCCGGTCAAGGCAACACCAACCCGACGGCCCGAGAAACACCAACGCCGCCGGGTCGCTCTTGGCAGAGCCTGTCAGGGCAGGCGGGCCTGGAGGACGCCGTCCTGGATCCGGGTGGGCAGGATCTGCTGGTCGTTGCCGGAAGGCCCCTGCATGACCTCGCCGCCGTTGAGTCGGAACGCGCTGCCGTGCCACGGGCAGACCACACAGGCGTGGCCGTCGATCTCCTGGACCTCGCCCTCGCCGAGCGGTCCGCTCTGGTGCGGGCAGCGCTCCAGCATCACGGTGACCTCGTCACCGTGGCGGTAGAGGATCACCGAGATGTCGTCGTCGACCTCCCGGGTGATCAGTGTGCGCTGCGGCAGCGTGGCCATGTCGGCAAGCGAGTGCCAGCCGTCGGTCATCCGGTGCAGCTCGGACACGCTCTGGTTGACCTGAGCGCCCTGCTTGTACGCCAGGTGGCCACCGATGTACGCGCCGAGGCTGACGGCGGAGAGGCCGAGGAAGCCGAGCGCCCGACCGACGCCGTGCCGCCCGGAGAGCCTTGCCGCCAGCGAGCCGGCGTAGAGGCCGACGCCGACGGTGTTCGCGGCGGCGTGCACCAGGCCGACCCGGCGCTGGTCCCGGGAGAGCGCCGCCCAGTCGTTCAGACCGGCGACCGCCGCCGGCAGCGCGCTGACGGTGCCCAGACCGACCAGTACGGTGGCCGGCCGGCGCTGACCCGGCATCAGGTCCAGCACGGCGGCGCTGATCCACGCGCCGACCGGCACCTGCACCATCGCCGGATGCAGCGGATGCCCCAACGTCACACCGTGCAGTAGGTCCCGCAGCCGCCGCGGTCGCAGCGTGCCGAGGACCACCTTCTGCAACCGGTCACCCGCGCGGTCCAGCCGGGAGTCCTGCTCGACTTTCGTCAAAAGTGCTCGCACGAGTACCGACTTCCCGGCGATCGCCGTCGCAAACCGGTCGGCGGCGACAAAGCTGCTGCGCCGACCCACGCCGCCGATCTTGCACGTTCTGCTCCAAGAATCCGGGACATACGCCGCGAACCGGCAGACCGAGGGTGCAAGATCGGCGGGGATTGCGGGGGTGGGGCCGGGCGGGCATGCTGGTTCGATGGGTGTGCGGGTGGAGCGGGCTGGTGCGGTTACCACTGTGGTGCTCGACCGGGCGGCCGCGCGGAACGCCGTCGACGGGCCTACCGCGCGGGCACTGGCGGACGCGTTTCGCGCCTTCGACGCCGATCCGGAGGCCGCGGTGGCCGTGCTCTGGGGTGCCGGCGGCACGTTCTGCGCAGGCGCCGACCTCAAGGCGATCGGCACGCCGAGCGGCAACCGGGTCGAGCCGGAGGGCGACGGCCCGATGGGTCCGACCCGCATGGCGTTGAGCAAGCCGGTGATCGCGGCGATCTCCGGGTACGCGGTGGCCGGCGGCCTGGAGCTGGCGCTCTGGTGCGACCTGCGGGTCGCCGAGTCCGACGCCACGCTCGGAGTGTTCTGCCGACGCTGGGGAGTGCCGCTTGTCGACGGCGGAACGGTCCGGCTACCTCGGCTGATCGGTGAGAGCCGCGCCCTGGACCTGATCCTCACCGGGCGGGCGGTGCCCGCCGACGAGGCGTACACCATGGGGTTGGTCAACCGGGTGGTGCCGCCGGGCCAGGCACGGGCGGCAGCCGAGGAACTGGCGGCGGCGATCGCCAGGCATCCGCAGACCTGCCTGCGCAACGACCGGGCGGCGGTGCTGGCCGGCGCCGGACGGCCCGAGTCGGAGGCGCTGGCGACCGAGTTGGCGTACGGGTTGGATTCGCTGGCCACCGACGCGGCGGCCGGGGCAGCCCGGTTCGCGGCCGGCGAGGGCCGGCACGGCGCGATGCCGCCGGGAGGGTGAACCTCCCGGCGGCATCCGGTGCGGGGTGGGTCAGCTGCGGTTGATGGTGAAGGTCGAGGTGGTGTTCCTGATGTCCACCGCGTTGTTGCTCAACTGCAGGTTGTTGAAGGTCACCGACCCGACGGCCGGCCCCTGCCCGGACTCGGGCATCTCGTTGACCCAGATGCCGAAGCCGGACTTGGCGTCGTAGGCGTCACCGCTCTTGCGGGCGCCGCTGATCGAGATGTTGGTGAAGACCGTGTCGGTGACCGGGAACTGCGGCTGCCCACCGACGTAGTTGGTCTGGAACATGATGCCGCTGTAGGTCGGGTCGACGATGTCCACGTCGCTGACCCGGATGCCCTGGAACACCTTCGAGGCGGAGAAGACCCAGATCGCCGGGAAGGTCTGCCCTCCCCAGAAGTGTCCACCGGCACGCACGATCGAGATGTTCTCGAAACGGGTCGGCGGGCTCGCGCCGAATCCGTTCATCGGGTAGCCGAAGTCGAGCGAGCTGATGGTGATGCCTGAGTAGACGAGCGTGTCCGCGATGTAGATGTTGCGGAACGTGTTGCCGTAGCCGCCGTAGACGGCGACACCGGCGGCCCGCCAGGTCAGGGTCGAGGACAGGTTCTCGTAGATGTTGTCCCGCATGTCCGCGCCGCCCGAGTCGATCGCCGAGAACAGCGCGAAGCTGTCATCGCCGGTGGCCCGGGCGTCGTTGTTGCTGACCAGGTTGTTGGTGCTGCCGTTGGTCATGTTGACGCCGTCGGCGAACAGGTTGCGGATCCGCGAGTTCTTGATCGTCATGTAGTCGGTGTTGGCGCCCCAGTAGAGGCAGACCTGGTGCTCGGCCCAGATGTTGTCGATCACAATGTTCGACACGTTGGCGAAGTCGAACACCTTGCCCGGCCCGTCGATGCGCGAGGTGTAGTTGCCGAAGTAGGCGAAGTTCGCGAACGACGATCCGGCCGCCGAGTTCTCGGCCCGGAAGCCGATGTCGGTGTTCTCCTGGCCGGAGGGGGCGTTGAACCGGGTGTACCAGGGCCCGGCGCCGGTCACCTTGACCGCCTTGCCGTACACCTGGAACTTCGACGAGGTGGAGTAGGTGCCGGCGGGCAGGTACACCCCGATCAGGTTGCCTGTGGTGTCCATCCGCACCCGGTCCAGGGCGTTCTGCACGTCCTGGTGGGTGAAGCCGGCCGGCGTCGCGTAGCGGGCCGAGTCCGGGTTCGCGATCGGCGAGACCTGCTCGGTGTTGATGAAGTCGATGGCGTAGTTGGTGGTGTTGGCCGAGTCCTTCTGGAGGCGGATCTTGCTGCCGGCCGGGACCGTCGAGTTGAGCATGACGTTGGCTTCGTCGTAGATGTGCCGCGGTCCACCCGCGCTCGGCGAGTTGCCCGGGCCGGTCTCGTTGCCGTACAGCCAGGCGTAGCGGGACGTCAGGTCGATGGCCTTGTGGAACGTGCCGTTGACGTAGATGTTCAGCGTCGAGTTGATGCCCCCGCCGCCCGACGCGTCGGGGATGGAGAAGCGGGTGACGAGGGTGTTGGTGCTGGCCCGGGTGGTGAACTCGACGTAGCTGCCGGTCGAGTTGAGGGTCACCGCACGCCGGCCGGACGCCTCACCGGCCACGTCGCCGACGGTCCGGTTCGGGCCCACGACAGCCGCGCCGCCGCCGACCACGCCGTCCTCGGCCTCGTACATGTCGTACGGCATGTTGGCGCCGCGACCGACGAAGAGCGGCCGGTCACTTGTGTTGTTGCCCTGCTTGACCGGCAGTTCGTTGCTGTCGGCGGCGAGCACGACCCGGACCGTGTACTTGCCGTTCGCGGCCGTCCAGGTGCCCAGGTTGACCGGGCCGACTGTGGCCCCGGCGTTGATCACACCGGAGTACGAGCCGGTCAGGGTACGGACCACGGTGCCCGATTCGTTGAGCACGGTGAGCGTGATGCCGTGCGACCCGGACGCGGACGCCACGCTGCCGGCGTTGCGGATCGACACGGAGAAGGTGACCGTGTTGCCTGCCGACGGGTTGCCCGGCGACCAGGCCACCGCAGAGGCGACCAGGTCACTGGTGGCGACCGGGCTCACCACGAGCGGGCTCGGGTTGGAGTAGCTGTTGTTGGTGTCGTCCTGCTCGACGACGGCGTTGGCCTCGTCGACCTTCGCGCTGAGCGGGTAGCTGCCCGCGTCGCGGGTGCCGATGCTCGCGCTGACAGTGGTCGAGGCGCCGGCCGCCAGGCCGCCGACCGACGCGGTGCCGACCCGGGTGGAGCCCAGGTAGAAGTTGACGTTGGTGGCCCCGGAGGCGGCCGAGCCGGCGTTGCGCACGGTGGCCGAGAGCGAGATGGTGCTCGTCTCCACAGGCGCGGACGGGCTGACCGACATGCCTGTCACTGTGAGATCCGGGTTCGGCGCGGGGGTGCCGATGACCTGGAACTCGGCCACCTGCCCGGCCGGTGCGCCGGAGTTCGAGGCGATCGAGAGCCGTACGTCGGCCGCGGCGCCGGAGACCGGGATGGTCACCGTGTTGCCGCTGGACGGGTTGAAGGTGTAGTTCGCCGCGCCGACCAGGGTGGTGAAGGTCGACGAGCCCTGGTCCCGGCCCAACACCGTGATGTTCTGGGTACGCGTGCCCCAGGAGGAGTCCGGGTTGAGCTTCAACACGACCTGGCTGAGGCTGGCGTTCGCGCCGAGCTGCACGGTGAGCGTGCTCGGGTTGCCGTTGCCCTCCCAGTAGGTGGCCACGTTGTTGTCGTTGGCGTTGGTGGCCACGAACGTGTGCACGTACCCGGAGGCGGTGATCGGCTTGCCGACCGCCAGGTTGGTGCCGGTCGGCGGGGTGCCGGTGCCGGTCCGGGTCACCGTGTTGCTGTTCGACGACTGGTTGCCGGCCGCGTCCTTGGCCCGCACGTAGTACGAGACGGTGGCGCTGTCCGACTGGCTGTCGGTGTACGTGAGCGTCGAGCCGCTGACGCTGCCGCGCAGCCCGCCGTTCGCGTACACGTCGTACCCGGTCACGCCCACGTTGTCGCTGGACGCCGACCAGGTGAGGCGGATCTGGCCGCTGGCCGGCTGGGTGTAGGCCAGGTTGCCGGGGGCGCTGGGGGCCTGGGTGTCGGTGCTGCCGCTGGCGCCGTACACCTCGACCTCGGACAACTGGGCGGCCGGCCAGCCGGAGTTGCCGGTGACCTGCACCCGTACGTAGCGGGTGCTGGCCGCGGTGAAGCTGACGGTCGCCGTGTTGCCGGTGCCCGGGTCGAACGTGTAGCCGCCGGACGCCTTCAGGGTGGTGAAGGACGAGCCGTTCGTGGAGCCGAGGATCGACAGCGTCTGCGTACGGGTCTGCCAGTCCGAGGACGGCGGGAGCTTGAGCACCACCCGGTCCACGTTCACTGTGGCGCCGAGGTCGGCCTGGATCCACTGCGGGAACGCGTTGTTGGCGCTCTCCCAGTAGGTCGAGGCGTTGCCGTCGTTGGCGTTGCTCGCCACGTAGTTCTGGTTGTAGCTGCTGGCGCTCATGGTGGCGGAGAGCCCGGCGAGCAGGGCCGCGCGGGCGGACCCGGCCGCAGCCGGAGCCGGAGCCGGCTTGGTCGTCGCTGCCGCGCTCGCGGGGGTGAGGGCGGGGGCGGCGGCGAGGAGCAGTCCGGCGAGCGTGCCGGCGAGCAGCCGTCGGCGGGCCGGCAGTCGGCCGGCTCGGGGGAAGGGACCGGGCGAGCCGGTACGCGGGGTGCCTCGGGTGGGGCCGTTTCTCGACATGGGTGGCTACACCTCTTTCGGGGGTGGTGTGGGTGCGTTGCCCGGTGACGGGTGCAGGGGTACGCCCGTCGTGCCGCGACAGGTGGGGGACGGTGCGGTGTGGGACGGGTGCGGACGGGCTCGGCGCCGCGCTGCGCCGGGCTCCCGACCGGTGGCCCCCGCCCAGCTCGGGCGGGGGCCGTCGGCCTAGCTGGAGTAGACCTCGAACTCGCTGAGCTGACCGGCGGGCCAGCCGGTGTTGCCGGTGAAGGTCAGCCGCAGGTATCGCTGGCTGGTCGCCGTGAAGGTCACGGTGACCGTGTTGCCGCTGGCCGGGTTGAAGGTGTAGCCGGCGGACGCCTTCAGAGTGGTGAAGGACGAGCCGGTGGTGGAGCCGAGCACCGCCAGCGTCTGCGTACGGGTCTGCCACGCCGACGACGGCGGCAGCTTCAGCACGACCCGGGACACCGAACGGGTGGCGCCGAGGTCAACAGTCAGCGACTGCGGGAAGGCGTTGTTGGCGCTCTCCCAGTAGGTGTTCGCGTTGCCGTCCACCGTGTTGGTCCCCGCGTACACGTCGGAGTGGCTGGTCTCGGTGACCGACCGTCCGGCCGCGAGGTTGCCACTGGGCGGGGGCGTGGTCGGCGGGGCGGTGGTCGGCGGTGCCGTCGTCGGGGGTGCGGTGGTCGGCGGTGCCGTGGTGGCGGTGCCGCCGTACACCTCGATCTCGCTGAGCTGGGCGGCCGACCAGCCGGTGTTGCCGGTGACGGTGACCCGGATGTAGCGGCGGTCACCGGAGGGCAGACCGATCGAGACGGTGTTGCCGCTGCCGGGGTCGAAGACCCGGCCGGCGGACGACGCCAGGGTGGCGTACGACGACCCGTCGGTGGAGCCCAGCACCGACAGGGTCTGGGTACGGCGTTCCCAGCCGGCGGGCAGCTTGAGCACCACCCGGTCGACCGAACGGGCCGCGCCCAGGTCCACGGTCAGCGACTGCGGGAAGGCGTTGTTGGCGCTCTCCCAGTAGGTGCCCGCGTTGCCGTCCACGGCGTTGCCCGCCGTGTAGTTCTGGTTGGTGCTGGTCGCGGTCGTCGACCGGTTCAGCGCCAGGTTCCCGCCGGTGGGTGGCGGCGTGGTCGGCGGCGCGGTGGTGGGTGCAGCGGTGGTGGGTGGCGCGGTGGTGGGGCCGGTCGTCGGCGGGTTGCTGGGGCCGCCACCCCACTGCGGCTCCGGCCACGGCCCGCAGTACGGGGTGGACGTGTACCAGCCCGAATTGCCGCTGCCCTGGGTGATCTGGAAGCCGCCGCCCACGCAGTTGTGCATCGGGTTGCTCTGCGCGATGTTCGTGGCCCGCACGTTCGTGAACGACACCTGGCTGGGCGCCTGCACCTGGAGCGCGTACGTGCCGGCGCCGTCGATCCGTACGTTGTTGAGGTTGATCCCGCTGGTCTGGCCCTCGATCCAGTGCAGGGCGGCGTACGAGCTGTCCAGGATGTCGGTGTCGGTGATGTTGATGGTGGCCTGCTGGAACGCCTCGTTGAGGGCGGAGAACCAGATCGCCCCGACGCCGAAGTTCCAGTTGTAGTCCGAGTTGCCGTTGCGGATCAGCGTGTTCCGGGCGATCGTCCAGGTGCCCCGGACCGCGGTGTCGCCCTGCACACCCGGGTAGCGGTTGGCGACGTGGATGCCACCGCCGTTGGTGATCGAGTCGGCAGTCACGTTGTCGGAGATCGTGATGTCCCGACCGCCGTAGCTGACCAGGTGGTTCGCCAGCAGCGTCACACCGATGGTGTTGTGCGTGAACGAGTTCTTGACGTTCGGCACGCTCTGCGCCCACATCGCCAGGGCGTCGTCGCCGGTGTTGCGGACGAACGTGTTTGTCACAGTCGAGTTGGTGACGCCGGTGTGGAAGTTCACCCCGTCCGCGGTCTGGTCCAGGATGCGGCTGTTGCGGATCGTGAAGTTGTCCATCGGGCCGTCCATCCACGCCCCGACCTTTGTGTTCTCCAACCACAGGTTGTCCACCACCGAGTCGGTCATCGCCCCGCCCAGGGCGTTGACCTGGTCCTCGTCCACCCGTTCGCGGATGTCGCCGATGATGGCGAAGTCCCGCAGTGTGACGTTGCGGCTCGGCCCGCCGGCCTCGTGCGACCGGATCTCACCCGTGTAGCCGCCGCCGGAGACGTACTTGCCGTAGATGCCTGCGGCCCGCTTACGGTCGGTGGGGTGCCGCCCGCCGAGCACCGAATACCAGGGACCGGCGCCGCGCAGGGTCACCCCGTCGACCACCACGTGGTCCCACAGGGTGAACGTGCCGGTCGGGATCCAGACGGCCCGGCCCTGGGCCTTACCGGCGTCGACCGCGGCCTGGAACTTCGCTGTGGAGTCCGTCGCGCCACTCGGGTCGGCGCCGAAGTCGGTGACCACGTCGAGCACACCGGAGGGCTTGCTGATAGGTGCGCCCACCAGCTCGAAGTCGGCCAGGTCGATGGTGAACGTCGGCGACTGGGCGGTCGAGGAGACCTGCAACCGGATCTTCGTACCGGCCGGGTAGGTGGTGCCGAACATCGCCCGGGTCTCGTCGTAGAAGTGGTGCGGGTTCGTGTCGCCCGGGTTGTTGTTGAACGGGTATCCGCCGTAGTACCAGCCGTACCGGGACGTCACCGGAACCGACTTCAGCAGGGTGCCGTTGGCCCGTAGGTCGAGGGCGGCGTCCCGGCCGGTGCCGGCCGAGTTGTCCGGCAGGCTGTGCCGGAAGGTGACCGCGTTGGCAGGAGCGGTGAGCGTGAACTCGACGTACTCGCCGACGGAGTCGAGGGTGACCGCCTCGCGGCCGGACGCCTCCGACGGCAGCGTGCCGTAGTGACGGTCCGGGCCGATCTTCGTGCCGTTGTGCGCAGCCTTCTCCGCCTCCTGTTCGACGAACGGAACTGTCGCGCCCCGGCCGGAGATGTCGAAGGGGGACAACCCGGCCGCCGAGGCCGGGGTGGCGGTGCCGGTGACAGCGAGGGCGGTCACCGTGGTGGCGGCGAGCAGGGTGGCGGCGATCGCGGCCAGCCCGACGCGTGCCGGGTGTCGGAGGTGGTGCGGGGTGGCGGTGGTGTGGTTGGCCATGAGCTGCGCTCCCTTTCGTCAGGCAGGCCAGGTCCCCCGTTGCGGTGCGGCGTGGCGTTTCTCCCCCTCGTTCCTCCTTCCTCTGGGTCGTGCGCGGTGCGCGGGTGGGTGGTGCCGGCGGCCGGGACGGGACCGCCGGCACCACGTCGGTCGGATCAGGTCAGGGCGGCGGCGTCCGTGCGCGGTCCGTCCACCGCTTCGGGGGTACGCAGCCAGACGGCCGTGTCCGAGGGCAGCAGACCGTCGTCGAGTGGGCCACTGGCCAGCAGCAACTCCCCGTCGGCGGGCAGCGGCACCGCGGTGTCGGTGAGGTTGACCAGGCAGCGGAAGCCGCCGCCTCGACTGAAGGCCAGCACGCCGTCCGGGGCGGGCAACCAGCTCAGCTCACCGTCGCCGAGCGCCGCCTCGGCACGCCGGAGGTGGATCGCCGCCCGGTACAGCTCCAGCATCGAGGCCGCGTCGCCGGTCTGCGCCAGCGCCGTCCGGTCCTTCCAGTCGGCCGGCTGCGGCAGCCAGGGCGCCGCCGCGCCGTCCGGGCTGAACCCGAACGGCGGCTCCTCACCGGCCCAGGGCAGCGGCACACGGCAGCCGTCGCGACCGGGGTCGATCCGGCCGGACCGCTCCCACATCGGGTCCTGACGCAGCGCGTACGGGATGTCCTCGACCTCCCAGAGCCCCAGCTCCTCGCCCTGGTAGACGTAGGCGGCGCCGGGCAGCGACAGCGACAGCAGCGCGGCGGCCCGCGCCCGGCGGTTGCCCAGCTCCAGGTCGGTGGGGATCCCCTCGCGCTTGGCGGCGAAGCTGAACGTGGTGTCCGCCCGGCCGTAGCGGGTGACGTGCCGGGTGACGTCGTGGTTCGAGAGCACCCAGGTAGCCGGCGCGCCGACCGGCGCGTGCGCGCTCAGCGTTCCGTCGATGCTCTCCCGCAGCGCCGCGGCGTCCCACGCGCAGCCCAGGAAGTCGAAGTTGAACGCGGCGTGCAGTTCGTCCGGGCGCAGGTAGTTGGCGAACCGCTGCCGGTCCGGCAACCACACCTCACCGATGAGCGCCCGCTCGCCCGGGTAGGAGTCGGCGACCCGCCGCCAGCCCCGGTAGATGTCGTGCACCCCGTCGAGGTCGTGGAACGGGTGCTGGTGGTCCGGTCGGACCTCCGGCAGCTCTCCGTCCTTGACCAGCAGACCGGCGGAGTCGATCCGGATGCCGTCGACGCCCCGGTCGAACCAGAACCGCAGGATGTCCTCGAATTCGGCCCGCACCCGGGGGTGTTCCCAGTTGAAGTCGGGCTGCTGGGGAGCGAACAGGTGCAGGTACCAGTCGCCGGGGGTGCCGTCCGGGTTGGTGGTGCGGGTCCAGGTCTCGCCGCCGAACTCGCCGATCCAGTCGGTGGGTCGTTCGTCGCCGTTGGGGCCCCGGCCGGGCCGGAACCAGAACAGGTCCCGTTCGGGCGCTCCCGGGCCGCCGGCCAGCGCGGCCTGGAACCACGGGTGCGCGTCGGAGCAGTGGTTGGGCACCACGTCGACGATGGTCCGGATGCCGAGGTCGTGCGCCTCCGCGATCAGCGCCTCGACCTCGGCCAGGGTGCCGAAGACCGGGTCGATGTCGCGGTAGTCGGAGACGTCGTAGCCGGCGTCGGCCATCGGGGACGGGTACCAGGGACTGAACCAGATCGCGTCGACGCCGAGCGCGGACAGGTGGTTCAGCCGGGACCGGATGCCGGCGATGTCACCGATGCCGTCGCCGTTGCCGTCGGCGTAGCTCCGGGGATACACCTGGTAGATCACGGCTCCACGCCACCACGGACTTCTGTCAGCTGTGGACACGAGCACCTGCTTTCTGCGTCAGTACGTCGGCGGGTTCGCCGGACCTGGTTATGTGTCGGGGCGAACGGTCGTTGTTCGCCGCGCGGGTGAATGCGGTCGTGGGCTATCCCTTGATGCTGCCCGTGGTCAGACCGGACATGATGTTCCGCTGGAAGATCAGGAAGATGATGACAGTCGGGATGGCGGCGATGACCGACGCGGCGATCACCACGTTCATCGGGGTGCCACCCGCGAAGGTGTAGATGCCGACACTCACCGTCCGGGTCTCGGGCGACGGCATGACCAGCTTCGGCCAGAGGAAGTCCTTCCAGACCGCGGTCACCGCGAAGATCGAGACGACGCCGAGGATGGGACGCGACAGCGGCAGGATGATCGACCAGAGCGTGCGCAGCGACGACGCCCCGTCCATCAGGGCGGCGGCCATCAGCTCCTCCGGGATCGAGTCGAAGAACCGCTTCAACAGGAAGATGTTGAACGCGTTCGCGACCATCGGCAGCCAGATCGCGAACGGCGAGTCGAGCAGGCTGATGTGCAGGATCGGCAGGTCGAGCACCGTCACGTACTGCGGCACGATGAGGACCATCGCCGGGATCATCAGCGTCCCGAGCATCAGGCCGAGGATCACGTTGCCGAAGATCGGTCGCAGCTTCGACAGGGAGTACGCGGCGGCGGCGTCGAAGACCAGTTGGAACAGCACCGCGCCGATCGCGTAGTAGAACGTGTTGAACAGCAGCTTGGCCAGGGCCAGGTTGTTCCACGCGTCGATGTAGTTCTGCGGCTGCGGGTCCTTCGGGAACAGCGACGGCGGGGTCTGCGCGATCTCCTGGCCGGACTTGAGCGCGCCGGTGACCATCCAGTAGAGCGGCCCGAGGAAGACGAGCGTGAAGCCCGTGACGACGACGATCAGCAGCGTCCAGTAGATGACCTTGCCGCGCCCCCGGTTGAGCTGGGAGTGGGAGATGAGGGTCCGGGTCCCGGAGTCCTGTGCCATTCCTCGCCGTCCTAGTCCTGTTTCGCAGTCAGTCGCACGTACACGGCGGAGAAGCCGGCAAGCACCACGAGCATGATCACGCCCAGCGCGGCGGCGCCGTTGAGGTCGTTCTGGAAGAACCCGTGCTGGTAGATGAGGTACGCCACCGAGGTCGCGGAGTCCTCCGCGCCCGCGCCGTTGGCGAGGATCAGCGGCTCGATGAAGAGCTGCATCGTGGCGACGATCTGCAGCATCGCCAGGAGCGCGAGGATCAGCCGGGTCTGCGGGATCGTCACGTGGCGGATCCGCCGCCAGATCCCGGCGCCGTCGAGTTCCGCCGCCTCGTACAGCTCACCGGGAATGTTCTGCAAGGACGCCAGGTAGATCAGCACCGCGCCGCCCATGTTCATCCAGGTGGACGCGATCACCATGGCCGGCATCGTCATCCCCGGCGACTGCATCCACTGCGACGTGGGCAGGTGCAGCGCCTTGAGGATCGCGTTGAACAGTCCGGCCTCGCTGGGGTCGTACGCGTAGAACTTGAAGAGGAACAGCGCCGAGGCCGGTGGCAGCATGACCGGCAGGTAGACCAGGATCCGCAGGTAACCCTTGGCGTGGCGGAACTCGTTGAGCAGGATCGCCACGAAGAACGGCACCGCGTACCCGAGCACGAGCGCGAGCACCGTGAAGTAGAACGTGTTCTTCCAGGCGGGCCAGAAGCTGGGGTCGGCGATGAGACGGGAGTAGTTGTCCCAGCCGACCCAGGTCGTCTCGCCGCGCCTGGTCCGCTGGAAGCTCATGACGATGCCGCGGACCATCGGGTACCAGGAGAAGACCACGAAGCAGAGCACGGCGCCGATCAGGAACGCGTGCCCGGTGAGGTTGTCCCGTACCTTGCGGCCGAGGCTGGTGCGCTGCGGCCCTGTCGCGTACGGCGACATCGGGCGACCCGGTTTCCTGGGGGCCTGGGGGACGGCGGTGATCGCCAAGGCAACTCCTGCGGAAGTCAGTGACGCGGACTGTGCGGCGCGGGGTGTGGGGGCCGTCGGGCCGGCCCCCACACCTGCCGGTCAGCTCTCGGCGGCCAGGAGCTGGTTGACCTTCTGTTCGGCCGTCTTGAGCAGCGCGTCGATGTTCGCGTTCGGGTTCGTCAGCACCCCGGACATCGCGGCGTCGAGGACGGCGTAGATCGCCTGCGCGTTGCGCGGCTCACCCTTGATCGGTACCGGGGTCGCCTCGAAGATCGCGAAGTTGGTGGTGTCGACGTTCGCGTTCGCCTTGCGCAGCTCGAGTTCCTGCTTCTGCGCCTCGCTGCCGTTGGCGAACAGCAGCGGCTGGGGCAGACCCACCGGGTAGTTCTGCGGCTTGGCCCGGACGTAGTCGAACTGGCCCTTGCCCGGGGTGAGCTTCTGGTACGCGATCCACTTCAGACCGGCCTTGACCTGCTCCGGGGAGAGGTCCTTCTTGAAGAAGTAGCCCTCGCCGCCGCCGAGCGTGCCCTTCGCCGCGCCGTCCTGGCCGGGCAGCGGGGCCATCGCCCAGTCCTGGAACTTGCCCTGGAACTGGCTGACGATCGCCTGGGTGGCGTCCGGCGCGCCGATGAACATGCCGACCTTGCCCGCGCCGGCGTTGGTCAGCAGGTCAGCCCACTGGAGCAGCTGGCGGGAGCCCATGCTGTTGTCGCCGTACCGCATGTCCTTGATGTTCTGCAGGACCTGCTTGCCCATCGCGTTGTTGAAGTCGGCCTTCTTGCCGTCCGGGGTCAGCACCTGGCCACCCTGCGAGTAGAGCAGCGAGGTGAAGTGCCAGCCGCCGGTGTTGCCGGCGCTGTACTCGGAGTAGCCGGCGATGCCGTTGCCGAGGGCGGAGATCTTCTTGGCGGCGGCCCGGACGTCCGCCCAGGTCTTGGGCGGGTTGTTGACGTCGAGCCCGGCCTTCTGGAACAGGACCTTGTTGTAGACCAGGCCCATCGAGTAGTTCTTCACCGGGACGGCGTAGAGCTTGCCGCCGTCGGTGAAGGCCCCCTTGAGCGCCGGGTCGACGCTGTCCCAGGTGGGGATCGTGTCCTTGTTGACGACTCCGGAGATGTCCATCGCCTGACCGGAGTCGAGCACCTGCTGGAGATCGGTCATGTACCCGTAGAACACGTCGGTCACGGTGCCGCCGGCGAGGCGGGCGGTGAAGTCCGGCGGGTTGTTGCACTGCTCGCCGACGCTCACGCTCTTGACGACGATGTCCGGGTTCTGCTTCTGGAACTCGACGACGTCGTCGTTCCAGTTCTTCAACAGCTCTTTCTGGGCGCCGACCGGCTGGCAGTCGACCGTGATGGTGACCTTGCCGTCGGCGGTCGTGCCCTTGTCGTCGCTCTTCGTGGAGCATGCCGTGAGGCTGAACCCCAGGCCGGCCACGAGCGCCAGCGCCGCAGCCCTTCGGTATTGCGGTACGGACATCTGTCCATCCCTTCGGGAACGGGTGTCTCCATGAGATGCGCTGATCTGCGGTGATGCGACCTGACGCCCTGTAGCTGCGCCGGAGCCAGGTGTGAGTGGAGTCACTGTAACGAGGGCGACTCATTTCAGCAAGGTGTCGACGGGGTGCTGAAAAGACACGACATAGTTACGGCAGACACCGACAGTGACGTGTTTTGCGCCGGGTTTGGCGGCTTTCCGTCCTATCTGGTCCACGGGTGAAACGGCGGCGCTCCCGCGCCGTGGGCAACCACGAAAAACTGCCGGCAACCACGAAGAACCGGCCGCCGACCGCAGGAAGCGGTCGACGGCCGGTGCAGGCTGTCGGTCAGTACGGCAGGGTCACGCTCAGCGGCCGGGCGCGGGCGCTGTGGAGCCGCGAACCACAAGCTCCGGCTCGAACAGCAGCTCGTCCTGCAGGACGCCGGCACCCTCGATCTGGGTGACGAGCAGGTCCACCGCGGCCTGCCCCATCGTCTCGATCGGCTGCCGCACAGTGGTCAGCGGCGGGTCGGTGCAGGTCATGAACGCGGAGTCGTCGAAGCCCACCACCGAGATGTCCGTCGGCACCGCGCGACCCAGGCGCCGGGCGGCCCGGATGGTGCCCAGGGCCAGCACGTCGCTGGCACAGATGATGCCTGTCACGCCACGCTCGACCAGCTTCGTCGCGGCGACCCGCGCGCCCTCCATCGAGAAGCTGGAACGCTCGACGCACTCGGCGTCGCCCTCGCCCCAGCCCGCGACCTGGACCATCGCGTTCAGCTTGCGGCGGGACGGCACGTGCCCCTCCGGGCCGAGCACCATCCCGATCCGTTCGTGGCCGAGCGAACGCAGGTGCCCGTAGGCCTGCTCCACCGCCACCGCGTCGTCGGTGGAGACCCGGGGAAAGCCCAGCTCGTCCACACCGGCGTTGACCAGGACCACGGGAAGACCCCGATCGGTGAGCCGCCGGTAGTGGTCGTGCCGGGCGTCGGCGAGCGCGTACGAGCCACCCGCGAAGATCACACCGGAGACCTGGTGGTCGAGGAGCATTTCCACGTAGTCCATCTCGGACACGCCGCCGATGGTGCGGGCGCAGAGCGCCGGGGTGTAGCCCCGCTGGGCGAGGGTTCCGGTGACCACCTCGGCGAGCGCCGGGAAGATCGGGTTCTGCAACTCGGGCAGCACCAACCCGACCAACCGGGCCCGCTCGCCGCGCAGCTTGGTCGGCCGCTCGTAGCCGAGCACGTCCAGCGCGGTCAGCACCGCAGTCCGGGTCGTCTCGGAGACCCCGTCCCGACCGTTGAGCACCCGGCTGACGGTGGCCTCGCTGACGCCCGCCTTCTTGGCAACTTCAGTCAACCGCTTGGTCACGGCCGCAATCGTACGTCACCAGGATGAAAGAAATGAACAGCCAGACGGCCAAATCTTGCCGCCCCGCTTGCTGTGGCTTGTCGCCTTCCGCGTCGTCAGGACAGGTTGCGCAGCGCGTCCTCGATGGCCCGGTGGAAGGTCGGGTACGCGTAGATCATCTGCCGCAGTTGACTCAGCGGCACGGCCGCGTGCACCGCCACCACAAGGGCGGACAGCACCTCGCCGCCGGCCGGGCCGACAGACGTCGCGCCGATCAGCACGCCCTGGTCGGCGTCCGCGACGAGCTTGATGAAGCCCTCGTCACCCACCTGGTGGATCCACCCCCGCGTCGAGCTGCCCAGCTTGGTGAACCCGACCTGCACGTTGATGCCGCGCTCGCGGGCCTGCTGCTCGGTCAGCCCGACCGCACCGACCTCGGGATCGGTGAAGGTCACCCGGGGCAGCGCGCGGTAGTCGGCGCGCGGCACGGTGCCGGCCGACCCACTCGACCCGCTTGCGGCCAGCGAACTGGACGCCCCCATCGCACCGCCGACGACGCTTGCGGTCCCGCTGGCGTCGGCCCCCGCCGTCGCCTCCCGCGCGTGGGCCAGCAGATCGGCCACCACGATCCCCGCCTGGTACATGGCGATGTGGGTGAACGCGCCCTGACCGGTCAGGTCGCCCACCGCCCAGATGCCGTCGGTGACGTGCAGTCGGTCGTCCACCGGAAGGTAACGCTGGGTGGCGTCCACACCGACGGTGTCCAGCCCCAACTCCTCCAGGTGCGCCCGACGGCCGGTCACCACGAGCAGTCGCTCGGCGGTGAACTGCGCGCCCCCGACGCCGTGCAGCGTGAACCGGTCGCCGTCGTGCGCGACCCGTTCGGCCCGTACCCCCGTGTGGATCTCGACGCCGTCGGCGCGCAGCGCCGCGGCGGCCACCTCGGACGCCTCCGGCTCCTCGACGGCCAGCACCCGGTCCAGCGCCTCCACCACCGTCACGCGGACGCCGAAGCGCGCGAAGACCTGGGCCAGCTCCAGCCCGATCGCGCCGCCGCCGAGCACCAGCAACGACCCGGGCAGTTGCTCGACCTCGATCGCCTGGTGGTTGGTCCAGTACGGCGTGCCGGCCAGACCGTCGATCGGCGGCACCGAAGCCCGGGTGCCGGTGCCCAGGACGACGCCGTGCCGGGCCTGGAACACCTGGTCACCGACCCGGACACGCCCCGGACCGTCGAGCCGGCCACTGCCCCGGACGAACCGGCCGCCCTTGCCGGTGAACCGCTCGACCGCGACCTTGTCGTCCCAGTTGTCGGTGGCCTCCTCGCGGATCCGCTTCGCCACCGGCGCCCAGTCCGGACGGACCTGCGCCACGCCCGCGAGCCCGTCCACCCGACGCGCCTCGGCGAGGGCGTTCGCGGCCCTGATCATCATCTTGCTCGGGATGCAGCCCCAGTACGGGCACTCGCCACCGACGAGGTCCCGTTCGATGCCGACGACACTCAGGCCGGCCTCGGCGAGCCGCCCGGCCACCTCCTCGCCGCCGACCCCGAGCCCCACCACGACCACATCCACCAGCTCCGGCTCCGCCATCGGAACAGCATCCCCCAGCCACCTCGCCCCGACCACCGGGGTCGCGGAAAAGTCGACCCCGTCAGCGCGAACCACCGCCTAGGGTGATCCGATGCACGCACGCTTCGACCCCGTCCGGGACTGCTTCCACGACCTCTTCGCCTCCGGCCGGGAGTCCGGCGCCAGCCTCACCGTCTGGTACGACGGCCAGCCGGTGCTCGACCTGGTCGGCGGCTCCCGGACCGCCGACGGGCCCTCAAGCCAGCCGTGGCGGCCGGACACGCTTGTCAACGTCTACTCGGTGAGCAAGCCAGTGGTCGCGCTCTGCCTGCTGCTGCTCGTCGACCGGGGACGCGTCGACCTCGACTCGCCGGTCGAGCGGTACTGGCCGGAGTTCCGCACTCCGGCCACCGTGCGGCAGGTGTTGTCGCACACCGCCGGGCTGCCGGCCTTCCCGGTGCCCCGGCCGGCCACCGCAATCGCCGACTGGGCGCTGCTGGCCGGAGACCTGGCGGTCGCCGACCCCGAGTGGACGCCGGGGTCGCTGGCCGCAGAGCACGCCTGGACGTACGGCCACCTGGTGGGCGAGCTGGTCCGCAGGGTCGACGGCCGTGGCGTCGGCCGCTTCCTGGCCGACGAGATCGCCGGCCCGTGGCAGCTCGACCTCGGCTTCGGGCTGACCGACGCCTACCAACGCCGCTGCGCGGACCTGCGCTACGGAGACCCCCAGTGGCCGATCCGGAAGCTCGGCGAACCCGGCTCGCTGCGGGCGCGGGCGATGGGCAACCCGGCCGGCGGGCTCGACCTCGCCGTGCTGAACAGCCCGCTCTGGCGGGGCGCCGAGATGCCTGCGGTCAACCTGCACGCCACCGCCGCCGGCCTGGCCCGGCTCTACGCGGGCCTGCTGGCCGGTGGCGTCCTCGACGGCGTACGGCTGTTCAGCCCCGAACTGGTGGCCGAGGCGACCCGGGTCCAGTACGACGGGCCGGACGTGCTGCTGGACCGCCAGGTCCGGTGGACGCTGGGCATGCAGTGGGAGCCGGACGGCAGTTGGGGCATGGGCGGCCTCGGCGGCAGCAGTGCGTGGGCCGACCCCGTGCGCGGCTACACCATCGGGTACGTCACGGCGCGGCTCGCCGACCACGACCGCGTCGACGAACTGGCCGAGGCCCTGCACTCCTGCCTGTGATCAGCGCAGCCAGGGCTCGTAACCATCTTTGCCTCGGACAACCGCACGGTCATCCGGTGCACGCGCGGATCGCCGTCACTGTGGCACGCCGGCGGTGCCGGGCCCTGGTTCTCGTCACCGTAGGCGAGGGGCCGCAGGACGTACGACGCACCAGCCATATCACTGTGGGGGTTCGCCGGACGGTCCGGTTGCCCCGGCGGCGGCGGTGCCTCCCAGCTTGTTGATGGCGCCTTGGGTGGCTTGCACGGCTGCTACCCCTGCCGCGACTGCCAGCCCGACCGGTCCGGCTGCCGCGGCTCCTGCGCCTGCCCCTGCTGCCGCCCCACCTGCTGCGCCGCCGCCGGCGGCCCCACCTGCTGCGCCGCCCCCGCTCGCCCCGGCTCCCGGGGTGGCGGGTGGCATGCCGCCACCGCTCGGCGTGGCTCCTGGAGGTGAGTTGCTGCCCGGTCCCTGACCACCGCCACCGCTGCTGCTGCTGCTGCGGGAGGAACCGAGCTGGACCGCGCCCTGCGCGATCTGGCCGACTGCCGCGCCGCCGACGGCGGCGCCGGCGCTGCTTCCGCCGCCGGCGACGGCTTCGACGGCAGGGGTGATGAGGCGCATCAGCGCGGGCAGCGCGACCAGCGCCATGACGAACAGCATGAGCCCGGTCATGACGTTACTGATGATCAGGTCCGGGTCCTTCGGTATCTCGGTGCCGACCGACCAGAACGCGGCGGCGTAGATCGTCGCTGCGACCGGTTTGTACAGCAGCATCGCGATCAGCCATGTCACGTACCGCTGCCGCATCTGCTTGCCGGCGCCGCCCGCGATGCCAACCACCGCCGCGACCGGAAGTAGCCCGGCCAGTAGCACCAGCGCGGCGGCTCGCCCGTACAGCATCACCAGTTGGGTGATGGTGACGATGATCAGCAGGACGCTGACACCCACGAGCAGTACCGGAGCGAGTGTCCCGGCGGCCGCACCGGTCGGCGCGAGTAACAGCAAGCGGTCTCCGAGCTTGGAGCCGTCGATCTGTTCACCTGGCTGTGCGACACCCAGCGATTGGTTGATGATCCAGATCGAGTACTGGTCACCGAAGACCCGCAGGGTCTCCACCACGGCCAGGCCCGCCGTCATCAGCAGTACCGCAGCCCCGAAGTTCTTCGCGAGCTCCGCCGCGGTGCGCCCCGACGGGGTCAGCACCAAGCGCCCGGCCATCCACAACAGCGCTGCCACCGCCGTGGCCCCGACGATCCATGCCGTCGCAGCCTGCAAATTCGCAGCCGCGCCCACCGCCTCCCCCGTTTTCGTGCAGGTAGTCGGCGTAGCCGAGGGCGAAGGCGAAGGCGAAGGCGACGAACCGGGAAGGCACGCGATCGGCAGCGTGGGCGCCTTCATCCAGCCCGTGACCACCATGCCGAGTGCCTTCGCGGCCCCTTCGGACACCCAGTTGGTCAGCTTCTCCAAGATGGAGTCCCCGGCCGACGAGGCGATGCCACCCACGACGCACGTCGGGGTGGGGATCACGCAATCTGCCACGGCTACGGTCCCCAGGTGACGACGCTGGACAGGTCTGGTGCCGGGGCCTGGAGCGCCTGCCAGTTACCGCCAGGCGGCGGGACCATGCGCCAGTCGCCATCCATCCACCGCACGGTGAGCGTGAGGGTGACCCACGCCGAGCTGCGGGGTACCCGCATCGCCATCGCAATCACGGCCGTATCAGTCGAGTAGCTGATGTAGCGGTACCCGCCGATGGTCGCGCGGTCGGCTGCCTCGACCGGTGGCACCGGATCATATTCGGCGTACATGGCCAAGAGCCGGTCCCGGTCGGCGCCAGGGGTGAATTGCTTGGTGACGGTGGGCTCCCAGGACTCACGGCCTGCGTAGAGGTCAGAGCGCAACGCCAGCTGGGCGGCGGCGATAAGCGCGCCTTCCGGGGTGTGCGCGTAGCCGGACGCGACTCCGCCCGCAACCTGGCGGGGCCCGGCCGTCGCGCTCCTGGGCGCAGCGACTTGACCGACCAGTTCCCACGTCACACCGCGGGGTGCGGTGGTGGGAATCGCCGTGGGCAGCGCCTCAGCGGCGGTGGAGGTGCCGCCCGCAGGCTGTGAGGCCGGAGCATTCGAAGGAGCAGGCGACGGCACGCCATCATCGCCACCCATCAGCGCGACCACCACGCCGGCGATGACGACCAGGGCGAGGAGCACGGCGGCGGCGATGGTGCCCGGCCGTTTCCACGGCGAGCGGGGGGCGGTGGCGTAGTCCACCTCGTGCAGCTGGCGGGTCATGTGCATGTCCTCCCCAAGATCGTGATGGGTGTTCAGCCACCGGCGGTGACGTGCTCGCACACCCGGCGGGCCCGGTAGCCGCTGCCCGGCCAGCGGCGTCGAGCGCGGCCAGACCTGCCGCGTCGCGTTCGGCGAAGGCGTCGATCAGCCCGATCGCCATGCCCTGGTGGTCCAGCTCGTCGTCCACATCGACGATGCTGGTCACCCTAGGGCATCGGATCATCACGCGGGTGCGCGCTAAGTGGGGGCCAGCAACGGCTGGTGGCCGTCGGTGTCGAGCTGGGCGAGTCGGCGTTAGCGCCGCGATCCGGACTCCCCTACCCCTGTATGGGCGTGCGGGCGGCCCAGACCTGGCTGGTGCCGATCGGGTCGATCGCGCGTAGGTTCACCAGCACGTCGAGCACGACCAGGTGCGTGCTTTCGTTCTCGCCCCGGCCGGGCGAGATCAGGCAGCGTACAGACCCGGACCGTAGCTCCGGCCGGGCATACCGGTCCCCCTCTGCCGATTCCGCGGAATGCTCGTCGGAATGCGCGTCGCCGGCGGCGGTGAGGTACGCGGCAAGGGTGTAGGTCGTCGCACGGTCGAGGCGCTGCCCGTCGTGGTCGTAGCAGCGAGTGGTGGTGCGTCGGCGTGCCCGAGTGCTCCTGGACGTCTCCCAGGCGGGCACCGGCGTCGCGGGCGAGGGTGGCGCAGGTGTGGCGCAGCACGTGGGGGCTCATCTTCACCGGGATCTGCGCCGTGGTGGCGAGGCGGCGCAGCAGCCGCCACACCGAGCCCCGGTCGCCCCTGCCCGCGGCGGTACGCCGCCTCCTCTACCCAGACGCCATACGGGCCCGGGTCCAGATCGACGACCCGAATCGGCCTCACTACCTCGACACCGCAACCCTCCTCAAACTGTCGCCACCGAAGCAGGCCACCTACATCAAGCAGGTGCTTCACCAAGTCGATCTTGACGACCGGAAGTCGGCACGGCCCCAACCCCCTACAGCGGGCCCGCCCGCTCCCTCGCCAAGGGGTCCTTCAACCGTGCCAGGAGCGGAGGCGGCACACCGAGCCGCACTGGCGTTCCCGGTGAACACCGCGAGAGCCGTACATGGGGGAAGTATGGGCAGGCCTTCGTCCCAGCGCCCGCCATCTCAGCGGGGCCACAGCGGAGACCGCGGTCATGGCCGCTAGACGCCAGCGTGAGTGCTTTCCCGGTTTTCGTTCGGTCCGGAACAAACGGCAACCTGGTCATCGGGTGACTCGGGCCGATGAGGGGGCTTTGCCGAGTCGACAGTCGGAGGGCTTCTGCGAGGCGAAGGTCTCCCCGAGCGGGATCCGGTCGCGCTCGCAGACCACGTCGGCGCAGGCCACGTGCGCTCAGTCGGCGATCACCTTGCCGAGCGGCGTTCCGGACCGGTAGCCGCGATCGCACGCCACGCAGGCGCCCGCGAAGCTGGCCGCGGCGGCGGACGGGTCTGGCAGGCGTGGGCTCCAACTGCCCGTCAGCGCAGCCAGACCGGGTCGGTGCCGGGCACGGAGAGCGGCGGCGGATAGTCAAGCGTGTGGCGGACATCCTCGGGCAGCTTCCACGGCTGGTGGATCGCCTTGCCCGGCACCGCCGACAGCTCCGGCACCCAGCGGCGCACGTAGTCGCCGGCCGGGTCGTACCGCTCGGCCTGCCGTACCGGGTTGAACCCCCGGTACGGCTTGGTGTCGTTGCCGGTGCCGGCGACCCACTGCCAGTTGCCGGAGTTGTTTGCCACGTCCCCGTCGAGCAGCCAGCGGAAGAAGACAGCCACCCCGGCCCGCCAGTCCTGACCCAGGTGCTTGGTCAGGTAGCCGGCGGTGATCAGCCGCGCCCGGTTGTGCTGCCAGCCCTGCGCCCGCATCTGCCGCATCCCGGCGTCCACGATCGGCATCCCGGTCCGCCCCTCGGCCCAGGCCACCAGGGCATCGTCGTCGTAACGCCACTGCTCGGTGACGCCCCGCCGGTAGGCGGCCGTCGAGATCTCCGGGAACGCGGCGGTGACCTGGTAGTAGAAGTCGCGCCAGCAGACCTGCCGCACGAACGGTCCGGACCGGTCGCCGGCGCGGTTGGCCACCGACAGCGGGGACACGCAGCCGAAGCGCAGGTACGGGCTGAGCCGTGAGGTGTCGTCGCCGGCCATGTCGTCGTGCTGCTCGTCATACCTGCCCAGCTCGGGCAGCCAGTCGCTGAGCCGCTGGCGGGCGATCCGCTCGCCACCGGTGGCCGCGTCCGGTGACTCCCCGGCCGGCGGCGTCGGCACCCGACCCACGCGTACCCCGTCGGGCAGCGTGATCCGGCGGGGCGCGGCCAGCTCGTCGCGCCACCGCGCGGCCGTCCACGCCCGGTGGTACGGGCTGAACACCCGGTAGTGGTCGCCTCCGCCGCCGGGGCGCAGCGCGCCCGGCTCGACAACGGTCAGCCCCGGAAAGAGCCGCAGGCGCAGCCGGTGCCGCTCGCACTCGGCGCGCAGCCGCCGCTCGCGCCCACGGGCGTAGTGGCTGACGTCGGCGGAGAGCGCCACGGCTGTCGCGCCGACCTCGCCGGCCAACCGGATCGTCTCGGCCACCGGGTCGCCGCGCCGCACCACCAGGTCACCGCCGCGCTCGCGCAGCGCGTCGCGCAGGTCGGCGAGCGCCTGGTGCAGGAACCGGGTGCGATTGGCCGAGAGGCCGGCCAGCGCCGGGTCGAGCACGTACAGCGGCACCACCCTGTCGAACGCCGCGCAGGTGGTGGCCAGCGCCGGGTGGTCGTGCACCCGCAGGTCGCGGGTGAAGAGCACGATCGCGGTGCCCGCTGTCACCGGGCCGCCGGCTGGACCGTCGGCCCGGGGATCGTGACCGGGGTACCTGTCGAGGTGAGCAGAGCGCGGGCGGCCACCGCCATCCGCCGCCGCTGCGGCACCAGGGCCCGGCGGGTGAAGACGTCGTAGTCCTGCGCGGCCACCTCGTCGAGGATGCCGCCGTAGAGCGCGTACGCGGTGCGCATGCACGCCTGCGACGCCGGCGCGAGCATGGTGATGCCGGGCGCGGCGGCGGCATAGTGCGCCTGGGCCCGGGTCACCTCGTACTCGATCAGCTCGCGTGTCCGGGGCGTACCGCGCCCGCGGGCGCTGGCCTCGGCCAGGTCGTCACGGGTGACGCCGAACTTCGCCAGGTCCTCGTCGGGCAGGTAGGTGCGACCCCGGTCGAGGTCCTCGGCGACGTCGCGGATGAAGTTGGTGAGCTGGAAGGCGAAGCCGAGCTGCCGGGCCGGCTCCCGGGCCGCCACGGGATCGCTGCTGCCCAGGATCGGCAGCATCATGGTGCCGATGACCGCCGCCGAGCCCTCCATGTAGTCGAGCAGGTGGTCGTAGGTCGCGTACGAGGTGACGGTCAGGTCCATCGCCATGCTCTTCAGAAACGACGCAAAGTCGTCCCGGTCGAGATCGAAGACGGCAATCGTGTGCAACACCGCCGGCAGCAGCGGGTCGTCGACAGGCGCGCCGCGCAGGCCGGCCACGAACCTGCTGGCCCAGTCGTCGAGCAGGGCCGCCCGCTCGGCCGGCGGCAGGTCCTCGGTGCGGTCGACGATCTCGTCGGCGTACCGCGTGAATCCATACAGGGCGTGCACATGTCGTCGTTTCCACGCGGGGAGCAACCGGGTGGCGAGATAGTAGGTACGACCGTGACGTTTGTGCAGCTCACGACACCGGTCATAGGCAGCGGTGAGATCCGTGTCCACCGGCCCTCCTCAATTATCGACGCACCAATCGACGCAACTCGTACCCTAGGGTACGCTCGCCAACATGGCCAACGACGCAGTTGCGGGCAACGCGACACGTGTGGCGCCGACGGGCCCGGGCGACAGGGACGATCCAGTCCGCGCCGTCCTGGCCGCGTACACCCAGGACCTGATCACGGCGGTCGACGAGACCCTCGCCACCTTCCTCACCGCCGAGGTCGACGCACTCACCGAGATCGACGCGGCCATGGGCGGCTTCGCGTCCGCGGCGCGCGAAGCCGTGCTGGCCGGCGGCAAGCGGATCCGATCCACGTTCGCCTACTGGGGCTGGCGCGGAGCGGTCGGCGGCACCGAGCCGCTGCCGCCGGTCCTGCCGGCGCTGGCCGCCCTCGAACTGCTGCACACCTTCGCGCTGGTGCACGACGACGTGATGGACGCCTCCACCACCCGCCGCGGCCGGCCCACCGCACACGTCGCGCTCGCCGCGCAGCACGTCGCCGCCGGCCACCGGGGCGACCCCGGCCGGTTCGGCGAGGCGGCGGCAGTGCTCATCGGCGACCTCTGCATGGTCTGGGCCGACAAGCTGCTCGCCCGCGCCACCATCACCCCGGCCCGGCTGTTCGAGGTCCGCCGCTGCTACGACCAGATGCGCGTCGAGACCGTCGCCGGGCAGTACCTGGACGTGCTCGGCGAGAACGATCCGACCAACTGGTCGGTCGACCGGGCTCTGCGCGTGGCCCGCTACAAGACCGCCAGCTACACGGTTCAACAGCCGCTGCTCTTCGGCGCCTTCCTGGCCGGGGTGACCGCCGACGCCCCGCTGGTCACCGCGTACACCCGCTATGGCCTGGCCGTCGGCGAGGCCTTCCAGCTCCGCGACGACCTGCTCGGCGTCTACGGCGACCCGGCGGCGACCGGCAAACCGGCCGGCGACGACCTGCGCACCGGCAAGCCGACCACGCTGCTCATGCTGGCGCGGCAACTGGCCACGCCCGGCCAGCTCCGAGACCTGGAACAGGCCGACGGCGAGCCTGTCGACCGGCTCGCCGACCTGGTCGCCGAGACCGGCGCGGTGGCCCGGGTGGAGCGGATGATCGCCGAGCGGGTGGGCGACGCCCTGGCCGCGCTCGACAGCGCGCCCGTGGACCGGACGGCGCGTACCGCGCTGACCGGGTTGGCCACCGCCGCCACCAGCCGGCGGGCCTGATGAGCGATCTTATCGAGGAGGTGGTCACGTGCGGACGGTGACGGGACGGACGGACCGGGTGGTGGTCGTCGGCGCCGGCCTGGGTGGGCTCGCCTGCGCGCTGCACCTGGCCGGCAGCGGCCGACAGGTGACGGTGCTCGAGCGCGAGCCGGTCCCCGGCGGGCGCGCGGGCCGACTCTCCGTCGACGGGTACGAGTTCGACACCGGCCCGACCGTGCTCACGATGCCCGACCTCATCGCCGAGGCGCTCGGCGCGGTCGGCGAGGAGCTGCACGACTGGCTCGACCTGACGCCGCTCGACCCGGCCTACCGGGCGTACTACCCGGACGGCTCGACCCTCGACGTGCTCACCGACACCACCCGGATGGCGGCCGAGATCTCCCGGGTCTGCGGGCCCCGGGAGGCCGACGGCTACCTGCGCTTCGTCGACTACGCCCGGGAGCTGTGGCGGCTGGAGCGGGCCGACTTCATCGAGCGCAACCTGGACGCGCCCACCGACCTCATCACCGGCAACCTGCTCAAGCTGCTCACCGGCGGGGCCTTCCGCCGCCTCCAAACGAAGATCAACCAGTTCTTCCGGGACCCGCGCACCCAGCGGATCTTCTCCTTCCAGGCGATGTACGCCGGGCTCGCCCCACACGACGCGCTTGCCATCTACGCGGTCATCGCGTACCTCGACTCGGTGGCCGGGGTCTACTTCCCCCGCGGCGGCATCCACGCGGTCTCCCGGGCGATGGCCGGCGCCGCCGAGAAGCACGGCGTGCAGATCCGGTACGACACGACGGTGACCCGGGTCCAGACCGCGAACGGCCGGGCCACAGGCGTACTCACCGCCGACGGCGAGCTGGTGCCGGCGGACGTCGTGGTGCTCAACCCGGACCTGCCGGTCGCCTACCGGGACCTGCTCCCCGCCGCGCCCGCGCGACGCCTCACCTACTCACCCTCCTGCGTCGTCCTGCACGTCGGCTCGCGACAGGGATATGCGAAGATCGCCCACCACAACATCCACTTCGGACGCGCGTGGAAGGGCACCTTCGATGAGGTCATCCGCAGGGGCGAGCTGATGACCGATCCGTCACTGCTGGTGACCAACCCCAGTCGGACCGACCCGTCGGTGGCCCCACCGGACCGGCACACCTACTACGTGCTCGCGCCCGTGCCCAACCTCGACCGGGCGCCGTTCGAGTGGCGGGGCGACCTGACCAGGCGCTACGGCGACCAGCTGATCGGCACGCTTGAGGAGCGCGGGTACGTGGGCTTCGGCGCCGGGGTCGAGGTGTTGCAGGCGATCACGCCAGCCGAGTGGGCCGAGCAGGGAATGGCCGCCGGCACCCCGTTCGCCGCCGCGCACACCCTCTTCCAGACCGGGCCGTTCCGCCCGTCGAACCTGCACCGCGACCTGTCGAACGTCGTCTTCGTCGGCTCCGGCACCCAGCCCGGTGTGGGCGTACCGATGGTGTTGATCTCCGGCAAGCTGGCCGCCGGCCGGATCACCGGAGAAGGCCGATGACCAGCCGCGAGGACCACCTCGTCGAGCTGGTCGACGACGCCGGGCAGGCCCACGGTGACACCACTGTCGCCGCCGCCCACCAGCCGCCGGGGCAACTGCACAGGGCCTTCTCGGTGCTGCTGATCGACCCGGACGGCCAGGTGCTGCTGCAACGAAGGGCCGCGGTCAAGACCCGCTTCCCGCTGCGCTGGGCCAACTCCTGCTGCGGCCACCCGCGACCCGGCGAATCGCTCACCGAGGCGGCCAACCGGCGGCTGAAGGAGGAGCTGGGCACCGGCCCGGTCGAGCTGACCGAGGTGGGCGTCTACGTCTACTACGCCGAGGATCCGACCTCCGGTCGGGTCGAGTTCGAGTACGACCACGTGCTGCGCGGCGACTTCCTGCCCGCCGCCCCGCTGCGACCCGACCCGGACGAGGTGGCCGAGCTGCGCTGGGCCGACCCGGCCGCTCTGGAGGCCGAACTCGACCGCGACCCCCGGTCGTACGCGCCCTGGCTGGGCGGGGTGGTGAACCGTCTGCTGCGCCCCTCGGGGCCGTCGGGCGCCCCCGGCTCCACCATGACCCCGTCCGGATCGTCGGCGGATGACACGGCGGAGCGGTCGGGTGGCCGATGAGGCGCTGAGCGCGGGCGCCGTCGCGCGCCGGCTGGGGGTCGCGGTCACCACGCTGCGCACCTGGCACCAGCGCTACGGGCTCGGGCCCAGCGAGCACGTGCCCGGCCACCACCGCCGCTACACCCCCGCCGATCTGGCTCGCCTCGAAACCATGCGGCGGTTGACCGCCGAGGGCGTGAGCCCCGCCGAGGCGGCCCGGTGGGCGCGGCAGGCACCGGACCGGACACACGTGGACTCCGTCACCCGGAGCCGGATCCGCCAGACCGGCCGCGACGGCGGCGGCGCCATCCCGGTCGGCCGTGCCGGCCCGGCCGCCCGGGGCCTGGCCCGCGCCGCCATGCGCCTCGACGCGGCGGCGATCAACGAGACCATCGCCCACACGATCGCCGCCAGCGGCGTCATCGCCACCTGGGAGACCTTGCTGCGCCCCGTGCTCGCCGGCGTCGGCGAGCGGCACGCCACCACCGCCGGCCTGATCGAGGTCGAACACCTGGTCTCCAGGTGCGTCTCGGAGGCCTTCGCGGCAGCAAGCCAGGCCAAGGCGCCCATCGGCCCCGCCCGGATCCTGCTCTCCTGCGCCGACGAGGAGCAGCACACCCTGCCCCTGGAGGCGTTGGCCGCCGCGCTCGCCGAGGCCGGGGTCAGCTATCGGATGCTGGGTGCCCGGGTGCCGGTGGCCGCCCTCGTCGAGGCGGTCAACCGCACCGGCCCGGCCGCCGTGGTGCTCTGGTCACACACCCGGGCCACGGCCGACCCGACCCAGCTCAGCGCGCTGCTCGCGGCACCCCGCCGCCCGCTGCTGATCCTCGCCGCCGGCCCCGGCTGGCGGGCCGACACGCTGCCCGCCGGAGTGGTCCGACCGGTCGACCTGGCCGAGGCGGTCTCACTCGCGGTGGCGGTCCGTGACTCGCTCGACCAGTCGCGGGAGGCGTGACCGGCCTGTCGGTCACTGGGCCGCTTCCACTACCGTCGGGGATGTCCGCCTGCCCCGACCCCCCGGGAGCGAACAGATGCAAGCCCGCGCCGCCCTGGCGTCCGTCCTCGCCGTGGTGCTGGTCTTGTCCGGTTGCGCTCAGCCAGACAGCACCGTCCACGCCGCCGGCGGGCCGCAACCCGCCGAGTCGACCACCCCGTCTGCCCCGCCCACCCCGACGCCCACCCCGTCGCCGAGCCCCACCCACACCAAGGCGCCGAAGCCGCCCCTGCGACCACTGCCTGCGAAGCTCCCCGCCGGGCTGCGGCGCACCACAGGCGTACGCCCCGTGGCGTTGACCTTCGACGACGGGCCCAGCCCAGCCTGGACCCCGAAGGTGCTCGACCAACTGCGGGCGGCCCACGTGACGGCCACCTTCTGCGTCGTCGGCCTCGAAGCCCAGCGACACCCGGAGCTGATCCGACGGATCGTCCGGGAGGGGCATCAGCTCTGCAACCACAGTTGGCGGCACGACCTCGACCTCGCCCGCCGGCCGGAGGCCGACATCAGGGCCGACCTGGCCCGCACCAACAAGGCCATCCAGACGGCCGCCCCGGGCGCACAGGTGTCCTTCTACAGGCAACCCGGTGGCCGGTGGACACCCGAGGTCCTGGCCGTGGCGAAGGATCTCGGCATGCGCCCGCTGCACTGGGCCGTCGACCCGCAGGACTGGGACAAGCCGAGCGCCGCCACCATCGCCAGGAGGGTCCACAACGCCGCACGTCCGGGTTCCATCGTGCTGCTGCACGACGGAGGCGGTAACCGGGGCGCGACGCTCGCCGCCTGCCCGGGCCTGATCGCCGACCTGAAGCACCGCTTCGGCATCACCCGACTTCGTTAAATCAGGGCCCTGACCTGCGGTTATACGGTTCACAACCGCTTCAGCGATACCGATTTTGTTGACCAGCCAGGCATCACGTATGCTTTCCAAGCCTCCGGCGGGGCCGGATGGGAGCAAGTCCGCTTGAAGTTGCGAATGTGCAATGATGGCGGGGCCGCCCTCATCGTCTAGCGGCCCAGGACGCCGCCCTTTCAAGGCGGTAGCACGGGTTCGAATCCCGTTGGGGGCACGACCGGCGCAAGCCGGAGCAACACAAGCTAGGTCCTGTGGAGCAGTTGGAGTGCTCGCCGCCCTGTCAAGGCGGAGGTCGCGGGTTCAAGTCCCGTCAGGACCGCAGCGCTGACGCCGCGCCTCGCGCGGCGTTCTGCGTATCGGCGCAGGTGACCCTGCCAGCGGTTCATCCGGTTGGCGGGTAGCATGAGCCGAGCAACACGGCCAGGTAGCTCAGTTGGTACGAGCGTCCGACTGAAAATCGGAAGGTCGGCGGTTCGACCCCGCCCCTGGCCACATAGCCTTTCGCCGGGCTACAGGAGCGCCGACCAGCGGAAACGCGGTCGGCGTTCTGCTTTCTGCCCGACCTTCTCCCCGCGCCGTGATCGCCCGGCCCGCGCCGTGATCGCCCGGCCCGCGCCGTGACCGCCCGGCCCGCCCGGCCCGCCCCGTGACCGCCCGGCCCGCGCCGTGATCGCCCGGCCCGCCCCTTGATCGACTCGGTTTCGGCGATATCGGGGTATCGCAGCGACCGGGATACCGCGACATCGCCGAAACCGAGTCGATCATCGCGTCCCAAGGAGCACCACCGCCTGCGCAGGACGTGATCACTGATCGCGGCGGCCCTGGTGACGGTGCTGGGCCATCCCGCCCTGGATCGCCTCCCACACGCTGCGTCCCGCCTGCCGCAGGGTCTCCCCAGCCTGCTCGGCGAGTTGCGCCGCGCTCTGAGCTGCGGCATACGCCCCACCGGACACACCACCGCCGCCCTGGCCACCGCCGCCCTGACCACCGCCGGCCTGGCCACCACGGCCTTGACCGCCGTCTGCCTGCGCGTCGCCACTCTGCCCGCCACGGCCTTGACCACCGCCACCTTGACCACCGCCGGCCCGACCACCACCGCCCTGGCCACCACCGCCCTGACCGTCGCCTGCCTGCGCGTCGCCACTTCGCCCGCCACGGCCTTGACCACCGCCACCTTGACCACCGCCGCCCTGACCACCGCCGCCCTGCGCATCGTCACTCTGCCCGCCACGGCCTTGACCACCGCCACCTTGACCACCGCCAGCCTGACCACCACCGCCCTGACCACTACCGGCCTGCGCGTCGCCACTTCGCCCGCCACGGCCTTGACCACCGCCACCTTGACCACCGCCACCTTGACCACTGCCGGCCTGGCCACCACCGCCCTGACCGCCGCCACCCTGACGGGCCTCGCCCTGGTCCTGGCCCTCGGGCGGACGCTGCCCCTCGGATCCCTGCCCCGCGGAGGTCGGGTGCGCCTGCGCGGAGGCCCGATCCACAGGCCACCGGCCCTTCAGGCGTGACTCCGGCGGCTGGCCATCCGCCGACCGCGACTCCACCCGCTGCCCATCCGCCGACCCGGACCCCGCCGACCCGGACCCCGCCAGTCGAGACTCCACTGGGCGAGACCCTGCGGCGCGAGACTCCGCCGGGCGAGACCCTGCGGCGCGAGACTCCGCCGGGCGAGACTCCGCCGGGCGAGACTCCGCCGGGCGAGGCCCTGCGGGGCGAGACTCCGCCGGGCGAGACCCTGCGGCGCGAGGCTCCGCCGGGCGAGCGCGCTGTGCTGCCTGGTCGCCGAGTTGGCCTGGCAGACCCGCCTGTCGGGCCAGCTCGTCGCGTACGCCGGAGTGCTGTGCCAGGGCGGTGACCCCGGCGGCGCCGGCGGCGGCCAACTGCTCGGTACTGCGGTTGACGTCGTCGAGCGCGCTGCTGGCCGCCCGGGACAAGGATTCGATGACCTGCGGGTTGTTGTCGATCGTGTCGAGTGCCCGGCCCAGGAGTGTCGCCAACTGTTCCAGCCGTACCCGCAGCTGCGCCTCGGCGTGCATTCCGTCGACGTCCAGCTCGACGCCGTGGAGGTGGACCCGTACGCCGGCGTCGAGCTGAAGCAGGTTGGCCAGCCGGGCACGCAGCGAGATGTCGGCGTCCAGCCCGTCCACGACCAGTCGGATCGAGTCGACCGAGACATTCGGGATGTCGAGCAGGACGTCCGGTTCCCCGGCGTCGGCATCCCGGTCCGGATGCCGCTGCTGCGCGCTCTCGCTCATGCTCTCCCGCTCCCGTTTGCCGACCCGGTCGTCCGGCCGTTCGGCGCGGGTACCCGATTTCCGGCGGGGCATCCCGTCCGTGACGGCTCGGCAACCCACTGTCTGGAACCGGGCACCTCGCGAAGCTGCACACCGAGGCATCAGCCGGTATGGTCCGGGCCTATGGGACAGGGGATGGCTGATCCGGCCGACATCCGGCAGGACCTGGAGCGGTTCTCCTTACGCTGCAGCCTCCTCGTCCCGGGTCCCCCCGAGCGGGCGTTCGCGGTCTTCACCGATGACCTGACCGACTGGTGGGTCACCGAGTACACGTGGTCCGGTCCGGAGGCCCTCGCCGAGCTGGGCATGGAGCCACGGGCCGGCGGCATGCTCTACGAGATCGGCCCGTACGGCTTCCGCGCCGACTGGGGACGGGTGCTGACGTGGGATCCGCCACGGCGGCTGGTCTTCGCCTGGCAGCTCGGTCCGGACCGGGTGCCGGTGCCGGACCCGGCGAAGGCGAGCGAGGTCGAGGTGCTGTTCCTTCCCGACGGGCCCGAACGGACCCGTGTCGAGTTGGAGCACAGGCACTTCGACAGGCACGGCGAGGCGGCCGAGGGATACCGCAAGGCGCTGACGGCGGGCTGGCACGAGTTGCTCACGCGCTATCTCGCCACGGTGTCACGCCCCCATCCCGCCGATCCTGCCTGAGCCCAGGCCAGAGTCACAGTCAGCGGTCGAGTTGTCGACCGGCCCGGCTGCCGTCCAGGCCCCGGCCGCCCAGGTGCGCGCGGTTTCCCGCCTCCGCCCCGGAGCCGAAGCCCGTGCCGCCGAGCCGGCGTGCCGGCGCGGTTCGCAGTCGCGGGTACTCCTCGGTGAGCCGCCGCTGCACCCGGTCGGAGCGGTCGGCCAGCACCAGCGCCACCGACGGGCCGCCCGACTCGCCGGCCGCCGCCGTCTCGGCTGCCCAGAGTCGGCCCCCGATCACCTCGGCGAAGCCGGCGAGCCAGGACCGCCGGAAGGCTGCCGGATGGTCATCGTCGGGCACCTCCGTGGCAGCCAGCCCTTGTGCGGCCTGCACGAGCAGTGAGGTGAAGAGCAGGTCCACCCGTTCCAGGTCGCTGGCGAAGCCGAACAGGTGCACCGCGAATCCGTTGCCCTGCCGGCGACGGACGCAGCGGCAGCGCAGCGGCTCGGCGACGGCGGCGAGCAGGCCGACCTTGTCCCGGGCGTACGGGGCGACGACGTCGAGCACCCGGTCGCCGACCGGGTCGGTGGTCGGGTCCCGGACGGCGAGCAACGCCCTGTCGACGCCGTAGCGGGCGATCAACTCGGCGGCCTTGGCGGTGAAGGCCGCCGCCTCGGCGGGTGTGCAGGCCGGGTCCTCGGCCTGAGCGAGCAGCTTGCGCACCTTGCTGAGCATGGCCTCGGACATGTCCCCAGAGCTATCACACACGGCGGACGATCTGGGACCACGAGCGCATTGATCGATCAGTATCATCGTCACGATCAGCGAGACCGTCCAATACGGACGGTTAGTCAACTGTTCCGGAGGCACGCATGTCATCCCCGAAGGCCCGCCTGCTCGCCGTCGCCACGGCCGCCGCCCTGCTCGCGACCGGCGCACCCACCCAGGCCGCCCAGGCCGCCGCGCCGGCCGCTCAGACCGCCGACGACACCGACTTCACCTCGGGGCCGAACCTCTTCGCCCCGCTCGCCACGTGTTACGGCGGGGCGGTTCGCTCGTTCTTCCAGACCGGCGGCTACGGCGGCCAGGCCGGCCCGTACCGCACCACAAGCCGCTGCCGCGACATCAACGTGCGCAATGCCAGCGCGTACGGCACCGACGCCTGTGTGATCTTCATCGACAAGACCGGCAACTGCAACTACTGGACCTACCTGCCGGCCAACTCCGGCTGGATCACCGTGGCGACGAACGTCCGGGACGGGGTCAACTTCCGGGTCCGCTTCGACAACGTCCGCTACGAGTACGAGCCGCTGGTCGCGTACCACGCCTTCTGAACGGTCCGCGCGGGCGCGGCGCCGGACGGGCGCCGCGCTCCGGAGGCGGGGTCAGTCGGCGCGGCTGCGCAGGGTGGCGATCGTCGAACCGGCGAGCGTGAGCAGGCAGTCGGAGAGCAGCCCGTCGGCCGCGGCCGCACCGAACAGGGCCTCCCCGGTCGGCACGTCCCGGTTGGCGTACGCGCTCACGAAGCGGGCCACCCAGCGGGTGTCGTAGTCCGCCTGCTCGATGCCCGGGAAGTCAAGCGCGCATCCGGTGCTCGGCGGGGCGTCGCCGACCATCGTCGCCGCCAGGCACCAGGCGACCCCGTACGCGCCGGGCAGGCCGGCCCGGTCGACGACCGCGTCGAACGCACCTGTCACCGCTTCCCCATCGCCGGCCAGCGCCGAGCGGAGCACGGCGGTCGCGTCGTCGAACGTCTGCTGTGGTAGGTCCGTCACCCAGCGCACAGTAGGACGGCCGGTCAAGGCCCACCAATTTCGTCACTCTCCGTGTACGACGCGAGCGACCTGCGCATTTCGCCACCTCCACGGTCCCGCGGCCGGCTCCGGCACGCTAATGTGCGCAGCGGACCTTCGCCGGAGGAAGGACGACCATGCTCGTATCACGCCGCTCGCGGGTGGCCACACTGGCCGCCTGCGCGACGATCCTGCTCGCCACAAGCGCTTGCGGGGATGACAAGGCCGAAGAAGGAAGCGCCCAACAGGTGCGCCTCTACGGCACGGACGGCAACATGCTCAACTCCTATCCAGCGGAGTTGAAGGAACGCGCCGATCTCGTCGACGGGATGAAGGGGACCACGCCGCTCACCCCGCTGCCCGACGACTTCAAGAGCCGGCTACGGTCCGTCAATCCGGCGCTGACGGACTACCTCTACTCCGCCGAGACGTACGACGCTGTGGTGATCGGTGTGCTCGCCGCCCAACTGGCCGGCAGCACCGACCCGGCCGCCATCGCCAAGCAGATCGTCGGCGTGACCAACAACGGTCAGCGCTGCGAGGACCCGGCCAGCTGCCTCACGCTGGCCCGGGCCGGGCAGGACATCGAGTACCGCAGCGTCTCGCTGAGCCGTGCCGGTTTCACCGACAAGGGTGAGCCGGCCACCGCGAGCTACGCGACGCTGACGTTCGACGGCCAGCAGATCAACGACGGCAAGACCGAGTTCGTCGGCGCGGGCGCCGAGTCGGCGGCGAGCACCAAGACCCCGCCGAAGGCGAAGAAGTCGCGTCCCGGTGCCGCCGACAACCAGCAGCCGCTGATCGTGGGCGGCCTGCTGCCGAAGACCGGCGACCTGGCGATCGCGTACCCGCCCATGGCGGCAGGCGCGGCGCTGGCGATCAGGGAGATCAACGCCGCTGGCGGCGCGCTGGGCAAGCCGGTGACGTGGAAGGACGGCGACGACGGCACCAGCACGGCCGTGGCCAAGGCGACGGTCGCCAGGCATGTGGCCGACGGGGTCAGCATCATCATCGGCGCGGGCGCCTCGGGCATCTCCCGGGAGGTCATACCGGACGTCGTGCGGGCCGGCAAGATCCTCTTCTCGCCCTGCAACACCGACGCCAGCCTGACCGACATCGAGGACAAGGGCCTCTACTTCCGCACCGCCCCGCCGGACAGCCTGCAGGGTCGGGCGCTGGCCGACGTGGTCCTCCGCGACGGATCGCAGAAGATCGTCATCGTCGCCCGCAAGGACTCCTACGGTGAGGGCCTCCAGGCCACCGTCCGTGACGAGTTGGAGAAGGCAGGCATCCCCGCCGACCGGCTCAAGCTGCTCACGTACGACCCTCCGGCCGACGCCAAGGCCGCCCCCGTGGACTTCACCGGCGGCGCGAAGGAGATCAAGGAATTCGGGGCGGACGCCGTCCTCATCATCGGTTTCGGTGAGTCGGCCCAGGTGATCCGGGCGGTCGCCGACTCCGGGGTGCAGATCCGGCACTGAGCACCACCGCGGACCGCGACGGCCGCACCGGCTTCGGAGCCGGTGCGGCCGTTCCGTGTCACCGCGTCAGCGGGCCCGGCGACGCTCCAGGAACTCGGTCATCCGGCGGTGCTTCTCCTCGTCCTCGAAGAGCACCGCCTGGCTGACCAGGTCGAGCTGCGGATGTGCGGCGGCGGGTGCGTCCACCGCCAGCTTGGTGAGCCGCAACGCCAGCGGCGAGCCCTGCGCCATCTCGTCCAGCAGCCCGTGCGCCACCGTCAGCAGCTCGCCGGGCTCGTCCACCACCCGGTTCACCAGACCGATCCGCAACGCCTCGGCGGCGTCCACGCGCCGGCCCGTGAACAGCAACTCCTTGGCCCGGCCCTCGCCGACGAGGGCCGGCAGCCGGTGGGTCGCGCCGGCGCCGGCCAGAATGCCCAACCGCACCTCCGGCTGGCCGAAGACCGCCCGCGCCGTGCACACCCGCAGATCGCAGGCGTACGCCAACTCCGCGCCACCGCCCAACGCCGGGCCGTCGACGGCGGCCACGCTCGGCATCGGCAGCGCCCGGATGCGCGCGAAGGCCGCGGAGTTGATCGCCGCGAGGGCGTCGGTGCGGCCCCGCTCGCGGAGCTGACCGATGTCGGCGCCACCGGCGAAGATGCCCTCCGCCCCGCCGGTCAACAGCAGCAGCCGGGGGTGCGTCTCCAACTCGGCGCAGACCTGGTGCAGCTCGGCGATCAGGTCGGCGTCGATGGCGTTGCGCTTCTCCGGCCGGGCCAGCGTCACCACGAGCCGATCCGGCCGCTCCTCGATCCGCAACCCGCTCACCGTGCCCACCATCCGTCCGCGACCGCGCTCACCGCTTCACACCGCCTTCCCAGTGGTAGAAGCCGTGCCCCGACTTCTTGCCCAGCCGCCCGGCGGCCACCATCTCCACCAGCAGCTCCGGCGGCGCGAAGCGGTCCCCGTACGCGGCCTGGAGGGTGCGGGCGATGTCCAGCCGCACGTCCAGGCCGACCAGATCGGTGAGTTCCAGCGGCCCGATCGGGTGCCGGTAGCCCAGGACCATCGCCTTGTCGATGTCGGCCGGGCTGGCCACCCCGTCGGCGACCATCCGGATCGCTTCCAGGCCGAGGGTGACCCCGAGCCGGGAGGTGGCGAAGCCGGGCAGGTCGCGTACGACGACGGGGTCCTTGCCGAGCCGACCGGCGAGCGCGACGGCCGCCGCGGTGGTCTCCTCGGCGGTGGCTGGGCCGACCACGATCTCCAGCAACGCCATCGCCCAGACCGGGTTGAAGAAGTGCAGGCCGAGGAAGCGCTCGGGCGCGGCCAGGCCCGCGGCCAACTCGCCGATGGCGATGCTCGACGTGTTGCTCGCGAGCAGGGCCGGGTTCAGGGTGGCGGCGTCCCGCAGCACCGTCCGCTTCAGGTCCAGCCGTTCCGGCACCGCCTCCACGATCACCTCCGGAGCGGGGGCGATCTCGGCGAGGCTCGGACGCAGCGTCACCCGCTGCCGGTTCGCGGCGGCCTCGTCGGCGGTCAGCTTGCCGCGCTGCACGGCTCGCTCCCACAGGTCGGCGAGCCGGGTCAGGGCGGTAGCGCCCCGGGCCGCGTCCACCTCGACCAGCTCGACGGCGTGCCCGGCCCCGGCCGCCACGTACGCGATGCCGAGCCCCATCGTGCCCGCACCGACGACCACGAAACGATCGTTCATCACGCCTCCCTGTCCGTCCCGGTGGCGCGCGGGGTCCCCGCCACGCCGGCTCGGGTGCCCGGTCCGCTCCGCTCGCTCATGGTGCGACCCTAGACAGCACGGCGAACCCGCCCATGCATGGGGGAGCGCGCGATCGGGTACGTACGGCGAGTCAACCGAGGGAAGGACCGCATCGAGATGAGCCAGGCACCGGAGAGCGTCACCACCGGGGAGAGCACCGACTCCGAGATCGTGGAGACCCGGGGCGACGAGCGGGTCGACCTGCTGCGCGCCGACACCAACAACGACGGCAAGACCGACGTGTGGGTGGTGGACACCGACGGCGACGGCAAGGCCGACCTTTTCCAGTTCGACACCGACGGTGACGGCAAGGTGGACATCACCATGGTCGACATCGACGAGGACGGCACCCCCGACGAGGTGGTCGACGGCGATGGCGGTCTCCCGCCCGAGGAGCTGACCCCGACCGTCCAGGTCTGATCTGCCGGAGGGGGCCCTCGTCGATGAGGGCCCCCTTCCGATCAGCCGGCGAGGCGCAGGGTGGCCAGGTAGTAGGGGGCGTCGTGGTCGTCCACATCGGTCAGCCGCCAGGCGCTGCCGTGCACCAGCTCGGCGAACTCGTCAGGCGAGCAGACCAGGTAGTCGAACCACCCGGTGCCCAGCTCCCGGTAGCGCAGCCGTAGTCGCAGCTGGCCACCGAGCCGGCCCCGGCTGCGGTTGCGCTCGTGATAGCCGGTGTGCAGCGGATCGCGGGTGCCGTACGGGTTGGTGCCGTGCGCGATGATCTGCGCCCCCGGTCGGGCCAGCGCGGCGAGCGCGGCCAGGAACCCGGGCGCCCGCTCCCGCCCCTCGAACAGCCCGAGGTTGTTGCCGAGCAGCAGGAACGTGTCGTACCGCTGGCCGTCGCCGACGTGCGTGTCCACCGTGCCGTGCACCAGCCGCCGTACGCCTCGTCGGCGGCTGACCGCGAGCGCGCCCGCCGACGTGTCAAGCCCGGTGACCGGCACGCCGCGCTCCTGGAGCAGCAGCGCGATCCGGCCGGCCCCGGAGCCGACGTCAAGCGTCTCGCCCCGGGCCCGGTCGACGGCCCGGTGGTCGTACGGCTGCCAGTCGGCTGGCCCGTCGAGGTAGTGCGCGGCCGGGGCGCCGTTGATCAGGCCGTCGTCGCGTTCGATGATCTCGATGACCGGCCGGGGCAGCCGCCCGCCGACCAGGGGCCGCGGTCCGACACCTGTGGCCACGGCGAGCGCGTCCCGCAGCAGTTCGCCGACCACGTCACCGATTAGAGGCTCCCCCGTCACGGGGTTCACGCTATCCGGCCTCCGGGTGGCCCGCAGCGGCCGTATCCTGGCGGCGTGACCACGCTGGACCGGCTGTCGGCCGAGAAGTACCTCCTGCTCACGACCTTCCGCAAGGACGGTCGGGCGGTGCCGACCCCGGTCTGGGCGGTCCGTGACGGCGAGGCGTTGGCGGTCTGGACCCGGGCCGACTCGGGGAAGGTGAAACGGATCCGCCACAACGGCGAGGTGACTGTGGCGCCGTGCGACGTCCGGGGCCGGCCGCACGGGGCGGAGGTGCCCGCCCACGCGACGATCTCCGGTCGCCGCGACACGGGCCGCATCCGCGATCTCCTCAAGCACAAGTACCGGGTGATCGGCCGCCTGAGCCTGATCGGCAGCCGGCTGCGCCGCGGCGAGGGTGGCACGGTCGGCATCCGGGTCACGTTGACCGAGGGGCAGCGCTGAGGGCGGGCACGACAAAGGGCGGCGGACCGAGATCCACCGCCCTTTGCCGGAAAAACTCCTGCCGGCTCAGTCGCCCTGCCGCTGCTGCGGGATCTGGCCCTGCAACAGCGCCCTGACCTCCGACTCGCGGTATCGACGGTGACCACCCAGGGTGCGGATGGCACTGAGCTTGCCCGCCTTCGCCCACCGGGTCACCGTCTTCGGGTCGACACGGAACATCGACGCCACCTCGGCCGGCGTGAGTAGCGGCTCTGGTTCGTGCGTTCGCGATGCCATCGGTCACTCCTCCACATGTATAGACATCGGCCGGGGTCCCGCCGGCCGACGCGTCTCCCATGGTCCGGCTAGTCCCCGATGTCCGACATGGGCCGAACGGATGAAGGTCCCTAGACGGACGGATGAACCATGCCCGATTTTTACGACTTTTACACGGCAGAAACTACCTTATTCGGACTCATGATCACGGTTCGTGATGCGTCAACTACGAGCGCACCTCGCCTTGGGAGCGCTCCTAGGGGCGAAATGCCTTAGTTGCACCGTTCCAGCAGCTGCACGGCACGCCAGCGGGCCACCAGCTTGTCGTACGCGGCGGACGCCTCCTCGGCCTCACCGCGCGACAGCCCGGCAAGGCCACCGGCGACCAGCTCCGGTGAGTCGTCCGCGGCCAGGGTCTCGTCGGAGAGCAGGTCGACCAGGCCGCCGTAGTCCAGCTCCACCACCGAGCGCGGGTGGAACTCCTCCAGCCAGCGTGCCGCCTCCTCCACCGCCTCGGTGATCGGCGCCTCGCCCACCGATTTACGCAGCACCGACAACGCCCGCGACGAGCGGCGACGGGCCTTGGAGATCTCCGTCCGGTAGCGCAACGCCCGCCGGCCCGGCTCGGTGACCAGGTCACGTTCCGCCGGGTCGAAGAGCACGAACCACCGCAGCGGTACGCCCCAGGTGGCTATCTGCTCGTGCACCCGGGGCACACCGTGCTCCAGCACCCGGGCGCCGCTGCGCCAGTCGTCGACGACCGCCCTGGCCTGCCCGGCGAGCACCGGCGGCACGAACGCGTCGGCGAGCACCGAGGGCACCCCGTCGCGGGCGTTGAGCGCCGCCTCAGCGACCCGGATGCGCAGGTTCCAGGGGCAGACCAGCAGGCCGTCGTCCGTCTCCAGGACGTACGCCTCCTCGGGCAGGTCCGGCAGCCGGGTCCAACCCGCGCCCAGCGCCTCGATCACCGCCGTCCGCTGGCGGCCGGGGCCCTCGACCGGGGCGACCGCCCGCCCTTCCGAGACGTAGCGGCGCCAGTAGCTCTGCCGGTCCCGGTCGAAGGCGGTCAGCGGCTCGTACACGCGCAGGTAAGAAGCGAAGAGCGACGGCACCGCGCGATCCTCCCACGAACCGCTCTCGTACGCGGCCAGCGGCCGGACCACGCGCGCCGCAACGTGGGACGGCGGCGGCACGTCGGGCGGTCGTACGGCGGCCGATACTAGGCTCGACCGCACCGGCAGCATCCCCGCCGGGGTCCACCAGGTCCGCGTCCCACAAGGAACGCACACCACTCAGGAGCCAGTCATGGGCGTATTCGCGAGCACCGACGACCCGGGATCGACAGGTCACGAACAGGTCGTCTTCTGCCAGGACAAGCAGAGCGGCCTGAAGGCGATCATCGGGATCTACTCCACCGCGCTGGGGCCCGCGCTCGGCGGCACCCGCTTCTACCCGTACGACAGCGAGGACGACGCGCTCGCCGACGTGCTCGACCTGTCCCGCGGAATGGCGTACAAGAACGCGCTCGCCGGGCTGGACCTGGGCGGCGGCAAGGCAGTCATCTGGGGCGACCCGGAGCAGGTCAAGAGCGAGGCGCTGCTGCGCGCGTACGGCCGCTTCGTGGAGTCGCTCGCCGGCCGCTACTACACCGCCTGCGACGTCGGCACCTACGTGGCCGACATGGACATCATCGCCCGCGAGACCCGGTACGTGACAGGCCGCAGCGTGGAGCACGGCGGCGCCGGCGACTCCTCGATCCTGACCGCCTGGGGCGTCTTCCAGGGGATGCGGGCCGCCGCCGAGCACGTCTGGGGCACGCCGAGCCTGCGTGGCAGGCGGGTCGGCGTGGCGGGCCTCGGCAAGGTCGGCAAGTACCTGACCGGGCACCTGCTGGAGGACGGCGCTGAGGTGGTCGCCACCGACGTCAACCCGAAGGCCCTCGCCTGGGTGCGCGCGAACCACCCGCAGGTCACCCTGGTCGACGACGCCACCGCGCTCGTCGCGGCGGACATCGACGTGTACGCCCCGTGCGCGCTGGGCGGCGCGCTCAACGACGACACGGTGCCGGCGCTGCGCGCGAAGGTGGTGACCGGAGCGGCGAACAACCAGCTCGCCCACCCGGGCATCGAGAAGCTGCTGGCCGACAGGGGCATCCTCTACACCCCTGACTACGTGGTCAACGCCGGTGGTGTGATCCAGGTGGCCGACGAGATCGAGGGCTTCAACTTCGAGCGGGCGAAGCTGCGGGCCACCCGGATCTACGACACCACCCGCGAGATCCTGCACCTGGCGGACGCCGAGGGCGTGCCTCCGGCGGTCGCCGCGGACCGGCTGGCCGAGCGGCGGATGGCCGAGGTCGGTCGCCTGCGCACGATCCACCTGCGCTGACCATTCGAGGGCGGAGGCGGATCGACCGGGATCCGCCTCCGGGCCTCCCGCGCCGCTCCGTCTCGGTAAGCTGAGGCCGGATCAAGTTTGGCATGTTTTGTCCGGTGTCACGGGTGCACCTCGTTCCGCTCCTTACCAGGTACACTGGGTGACGGCCGGATCGCCGCGACGCGCAGAGCCGGCCGACGGTAACCCGAGGTGCCGAACGATGGCATCCCCATGTACCGTAAGAGCCACGAGAGATGCCTGACGTCATCGGGGCCCGCCTTCGGGCTGCCCCGCATTCTGTGCGAGGGGGTCGAGCCATGGGGCGCGGCCGTGCTAAGGCCAAGCAGACGAAGGTGGCCCGGGAGTTGAAGTACCACTCCCCGAACACCGACCTCACCGCCTTGCAGCGCGAACTGGCGGGTGCTGGTAAGTCTGAGCACCACTTCGACGACGACTCAAAAGAGTTCGTCGACGACGATGATGAGAATCACGCGGACGACGACCCGGATCCCTGGGTCCGACCGACCCGCTGACCTCTCGACGCAGCTGAGCACGCGGTAACCCCCGCGTGCTCACGCATGTGCCCGTCGGGAGCGAGATCGGTGCCGATCATCAGGGGCCTGCCCTGACCGGAGGTCACTCCGACCGGTCGACAGGCCCCTGATCACCGTCGGCCTCAGCGCGGGCGGTTGTTCCAGTTGTAGAAGGTCGGGATGTTCTCGAAGTGGTTCCAGGCGCAGACCGCGCTGACGCCGTCTCCGCCCGACACCTCCGCCCGCAGCCGCCGCGCGTCCTCGGCCTCCTGAAGCAGCGCGACGAGCCCGGGGGCGGCCTCCCGCACCCGTTCGGTGACTCCGTCCGGGGCGTCGTCCGCCTCGCGCTCAGGCCGCCGGTGACTGGTGGTCTCGGGCATGCTCCAACACTCCCTCCAATAGGCGGATCTTGCTGTTGCGGCAGTGCTCGGTCTCCGTACCGTCAAAACGCCCCAGCTCGAAGTAACGGTTGGCGGCATGACCGCCGCCACAGAAGCCGAAGTACGGGCACGACGCCCGGCACGCCTCCACGCCGGTCAGGAACTCGCCAACCCAGGGCGTCGACGCCGCGTCCCGCAGGATTCGGGCCAGGGGGGTGGCAAGCACGTTCCCGCTGCTGAAGTCGCCGTAGTGCGGGGAGGTGAAGCCGGCCAGCTCCGGGGAGAGCACTGTCACCGAGCCGTCGTGCCCGATGGTCGGGATCGGGTCCAGCCGACGGGGCAACACGCCGTCCGCCGCGCCGTCGAGCACCGCCGCCGCGTACCGCAGCGACCACTCGACCTCGCGCAGGTGGATCCGGGGCTCCTTGCGCCAGGCCGACACCAACTCGGCCCAGAACGCCGTCACCGCCGCCGCGTCATGGCTGTTGTCGCGGGTGTTTACCCCCTCGGTCTCCTCGATGTTGATGCCCAGCACGTCGCAGCCCAGCCCGAGGAAGTAGTCGTACAACTCGGCGGCGAGCCCCGGTGCCGGCCGGGACACCACGGCCAGCGCGGAGAAGGGCAGCCCGTGGCGGCGCAGCGCCGCCACACCGCGCAGGATCCGGTCGTACGCCGGCTGACCGCCACGGTTGACCCGGTCGCCGTTGCGTTCGGCGGGCCCGTCCACGCTCACGCTCACCCGCACCTCGTGCCGGGCGAAGAAGGCGCACCACTCGTCGTCGATCAACGTGGCGTTGGTCTGCACGTGGTGCTCGACCTCGGGCCCGAAGGGCGCGATCAGGTCGGCCAGGTGCTCCCGGCCGGCGGCCAGCGGCTCGCCGCCGTGCCACACCACGGAGAAGCGCCCGGCCGCCGCCCACGGGTTGACCGCCGCCGCCACCGCCTCGGCCACCGGCACCGACATCCGCCGGTCAGCGGACCGAAACGGCAGGTAGCAGTACGCACAGTCGAGATTGCAGAGGGTCGTCGGCTGCATGACGACGTACGACGGGACCGCGGCCAGACCGCGCATCCCGCTGAACGACAGTCCCCCAGCAGCCATCACCCTCCTCCGCCCAGCCCGAGCCCTTCAGGCTAGGCGGCACTGGCCACTCGGGTGAAGCCCTGATCAGGTGCCCATACGATCACCGGAGCGTGATCATCCGCGAGTGTGCTGACCCACCATCTGCACGTTGCCGGTGCCCTCGATGATCTCGCCGGCCTGCCACGCCTCGACCCCACGGCCGGTGAGCGTGGCCAGAGCCCGGTCGGCGTCCTCGGCCGAGACGATCGCGAACATGCCGACGCCCATGTTGAAGGTCGACTCCATGTCGTGGTCGTCGATCCGGCCCTTCGACTGGATCAGGTCGAAGATCGGCTGCGGCTTCCAGGTGGACCTGTTGACCACGGCGTCGACGTGCTCCGGCAGCACCCGGACCAGGTTGCCGGGGATGCCGCCGCCGGTGATGTGGGACAGCGCCCGCACCTCGGCCTCGGCGATCAGCTTGAGGCAGTCCTTGGCGTAGATCTTGGTGGGGGTGAGCAGCTCCTCACCGAGGGTCCGCTGCCGTCCGAAGTCGTCGATCACGATGTCCAGACGCATGCGGGCAGCGCCGAGCAGCACGTGCCGCACCAGCGAGTAGCCGTTGGAGTGCAGGCCGGAGGAACGCATGGCGATGACGACGTCGCCCACCTCGACCCGGTCCGGGCTGAGGATGTCGGCCTCCTCGACCACACCGACACCTGTCGCGGAGATGTCGTACTCGTCCGGGCGCAACACACCCGGGTGCTCGGCGGTCTCCCCGCCCAGCAGCGCGCAGCCCGCGTACCGGCAGCCGTCGGCGATGCCCGCGCCGATCTCGGCCACCTTGTCCGGGACGACCTCGCCGGTGGCGATGTAGTCGAGCAGGAACAGCGGCTCGGCGCCACAGGCCACCAGGTCGTCGACGACCATCGCGACCAGGTCGATGCCGACCGTGTCGTGGATGTCCATCTGCTGGGCGATCACCAGCTTGGTGCCCACACCGTCGGTGGAGGACGCCAGGATCGGGCTCTTGTACTTCTTCGTGTCCAGCCGGAACAGGCCGGCGAAGCCGCCGAGGTCACCCAGCACCTCGGGGCGGCGGGTCTGGCGCACCTTCGACTTGAGCAGCTCCACGGCGCGGTCGCCCGCGTCGATGGAGACCCCGGCGTCGGCGTACGAGACCGAGCGTTTACGGGCCTGTCGGCCAGCGCCGGCCGTCCACGGCTGGTGGTCGCCGCCGGCGCCGGTCGGGCTGCTTCCTGCGCCGCTGCGCTCGGACACGTGCGTCACGGTTCTCCCCTTTGTGGTTCTCGGTGCCGCGCCGGCGGTGGCCGGGCCGCGCCGGTTGGTGCTACGGGCGGTTTGCGGTCACGCCACCAGGGGTGGCGACGAGCGGGCCGAAGCTGTCCGGGGCTTCCGGCGTCGCGTTCGCGACCCGGCGGCCCATCCCTTCGAGGACGTGCTTGCCGATCAGGTTGCCGGCCGGCAGCTCGATCGGGTACTCACCATCGAAACACGCCCGACACAGCCGGGTCTTCGGCTGCTCGGTCGCGGCGATCAGGCCGGGAAGCGAGACGTAGCCCAGCGTGTCGGCGCCGATGGAGCGCCGGATGCCGTCGTTGTCCAGCCCGTTGGCCAGCAGCTCCGCCCGAGTGGCGAAGTCGATGCCGTAGAAGCACGGCCAGCTCACCGGCGGGGAGGAGATCCGGACGTGCACCTCCAGCGCCCCCGCCTCGCGCAGCATCCGCACGATGGCCCGCTGCGTGTTGCCGCGCACGATCGAGTCGTCCACGACCACCAGCCGCTTGCCACGGACGTTCTGCCGCAGCGGGTTGAGCTTGAGGCGGATGCCCAGTTGGCGCAGGGTCTGCGACGGCTGGATGAAGGTGCGGCCCACGTACGGGTTCTTCATCAGGCCCGCGCCGTAGGTGATGCCGGACGCCTCCGCGTAACCGATCGCGGCAGGCGTGCCGGACTCGGGCACCGGGATGACCAGATCGGCCTCCACCGGGTGCTCCTTGGCCAACTGCCGGCCGATCTGCACCCGCGCCGCATGCACGTTCCGCCCGGCGATTGTCGCGTCCGGGCGGGCGATGTAGACGTACTCGAAGAGGCAGCCCTTCGGCTCCGGCGCCGCGAACCGGGTGGAGCGCAGCCCCTCCTCGTCGATCGCGATCAGCTCACCGGGCTCGACCTCGCGCACCACGCTGGCGCCGACGATGTCCAGCGCGGCGGTCTCGCTCGCCACCACCCAGCCACGCTCCAGCCGGCCGAGCACCAGCGGGCGTACGCCGTGCGGGTCACGGGCCGCGTACAGCGTCGACTCGTCCATGAAGACGAAGCTGAACGCGCCGCGCAGCTGCGGCAGCACCTCGAGCGCGGCCGCCTCGACCGACAGGTCCGGACGACTGGCCAACAGCATGGTCACCAGCGAGGTGTCGTTTGTCGAGCCGTCCGCGACGAGGCCGCGCTCGGCGACCTCCTTCTCCAGCTCGGCGGTGTTGACCAGGTTGCCGTTGTGGGCCAGCGCGATGGTCGTGCCGGAACTGGTCGACCGGATGGTCGGCTGGGCGTTCTCCCAGTTCGAGGCGCCGGTCGTGGAGTATCGGGCGTGCCCGATCGCCAGGTGGCCGCGCAGGCTGGCCAGGGTGGGCTCGTCGAAGACCTGGGCCACCAGGCCGAGATCCTTGTAGACCACCACGCCCGAACCGTCGCTCACGGCGATGCCCGCGGCTTCCTGCCCGCGGTGCTGCAGGGCGTAGAGGCCGAAGTAGGTCAGATTGGCAACCTCTTCACCGGGGGCCCAGACACCGAAGACGCCACAGGCGTCCTGCGGGCCGGGTCGTTGGGGGTCAAGGTCGTGGCTCAGCCGGCCGTCGCCTCGGGGCACTACCGCTCCCTCATGCTGGTCTGGACCGGCCTGGCGGGGATCACGGTGCGGATCCACACTCCTCGGCCGGGACCACTGTCGTCGCCTGACAGTGTACGCGAGTCAACGTCAATACAGATAGTCACGATTTCCGTGCCGAGAGTCACGATCACACGGACATCCGGGCAGCTAGAGGGGCAGAAACGCCGAGAGGTCCGCCCGAACACCGCTCACCTGCACGCGACCGTCGGTGACCGCCTCCACCCACCCGATCCGCCCGGTGGCCAACTCCAACCAGGTCTGCGGGGACATCTCGACGACGTTCGGCGGATTTCCCCTGGTGTGTCGAGGACCGGGAACGCACTGGATCGCACCGTATGGTGGGACGCGCACCTCCACCGATCGGCCGGGGGCGCGCTCCGCGAGGACGGCCAACAAGGACCGGACCGCCTCCCGGAGCACCGGCCGTTCGGGTGTACGACCCTCGTCAAGCGCCGACAAAGCCGACGCTACGGCGGTGGACTTACTGTGCGGAGAGGACACGACGGGACGATACGACGCACACGTGAAGCACCCGACGCTGGCCCTGGGTCGCGCCGATCCAGTCAGACAAGGCATAGTGGCCGACGGCGTATTCGTACCGTGATGATCCCCGGCCCGGCGCCCCGCCGGTCGAAGGGAAGTCAGCCCGGAAGGCGGTGGACGTGTCAACACACCGACGTGCCTGGAAGCAGCGGGCCGGTGTGGTCGTAGCGCTGGTTGCCGGCGCTCTGCTCGCCGTCCCCGCCACACCAGCTTTGGCCGCGCCTAACGTCACCAACGTCTCAGCCTCCCCAGGCACCGTCCAAGCAGGCGGCGAGACGACAGTGAGTTACAAGCTCGGCTTTGACGATCCGGCGGTGCCCGCCGATGTCACCGTCAGCTCCGACAACTCCAAGCTTCAGTGCATCGATGGCTGCTCGAAGGGGAACGTAACCGAGAGCGGCACTTACACCGCCAAGTTCAAGTTGGCCGACGACGCCTCGAACGGGTCCGCCCGCATTACCGTCAAGGCCACTGCCGGGCTCGGGAACGGGAACGGCTCGACCACGGTCAACCTTCAGGCCAAGGCAGCTCCGCCGCCGACGCCGCCCCAGAACCAGACTGTGAAGTCGGTTTCCGGCAAGGTGGTCAAGAAGGCCGACGGCACAGCGGTTCCGAACGCCATCGTGATCCTGCAGGACGACGCCGGCCACCGCTACGACACGATAAGCAACGGTAGCGGCAACTTCCGGATCGACGGCACGACCGACAAGCCGATCACTCCGGGCCGGCTCACCGTCGGTGCCAGCTTCGACAACATCAACGCGGTCAAGAGCTTCACCGCGAGCGCCGGGCAGTCCGTCACCGGCCAGCGGATCAGCCTGGAGATCAAGGTCGAGGTGACGCCAAGCGCCACGCCGTCCGCAACCGCCGAGGCCACCCCCACCGACGAGGCGACCGAGGAAGGTGCCGAGGAGGAGCCCTCCGAGGCGGCCAGCCCGGGCGCACCGGCAAACGCCGGCAAGGAGGACGACGGCGGCGGCTTCGGGTCGTACCTGATCATCCTGCTCGGCGGCCTGCTCGTCGCGGCGGGCGTCGGCACGATCGTGCTGCTCTGGATGAAGCGCCGCGAGAGCGGCGACGACGATGACGAGCCAACGGCGGCGGGCGCTGCCGGGGCGGCTGGCGCCGTGCCGGCGGCCCGAGGCGCCTTCCACGGGGCCGATGACCCGACGCGTGTGGTCAACCGCCCCGGTGGCGGGCCCGACCCGACAATGGTCGGCGGGGCGGCGCTGAGCGAGGCGCCGACGATGATGCACCGCCCGGTGGTCGACGACGTCCCGCCGGATCCGTACGCGGCACCAGCACAGCCCTACGGCGCTGCCGGCCAGCAGGGTTGGGGCGGCGCGGGCTACGGCGACGAGCCCTCCCCGGGCGGCTACGGCGCCGGTGGCTACGGCAACGCGCCCTCCTCGGGCGGCGGCTACGGCACGGTGGCAACGCCGGACGGCGGCTACGGCGCCGGCCCGGCGGGGGACGCCTACGGCGCCGCACCCGGCTCGGGCGCAGGCTACGGCGGCGCCGCACCCGGCTCGGGCGCGGCCTACGGCGGCGGCGCGGCTCCGGGCGGCGGCTACGGCAGCGCACCCTCGTCCGGTGGCGGCTACGGCAGCCGTGACTACACCGCCCCGGCCGGTGGCGCGGGATACCCGCCCGCTCCCGCGGGTGGGGCGGCAGGATACGACGAGCGCTTCGACGAGCCGACCGGCCGGTACACCGGCGACAGCACCCAGTACCCGGCTCCGGCCGACCCGTACGCCACAGGCGTCTACCAGCCCGAGCAGACGCCGGGCTACGGCCAGCCCGATCCGACGGCCCCGTACGGCGGCGGTCGGGCGGCGGAGCCGACCGGCGGCTACGGCCAGCAGACCAGCGCGTACGACCAGGGCGGTTACGGCCAGCAGCAGGGCGGCGGGTACGACCAGGGCGGGTACGGCCAGGAGCCCCCGCAGCAACGCGGCGGCTACGACGACCGGGGCTACGACCAGGGCGGCTACGGCCAGCAGCAGGGCGGCGGGTACGACCAGGGCGGCTACGGCCAGGAGCCCCCGCAGCAACGCGGCGGCTACGACGACCGCGGCTACGACCAGGCCGGTTACGGCCAGCAGCAGGGTGGTCGGGCCCGGCCGGACGGGCCGCCTCCCACCGAGCGGGGCGGCCGACGCCTCGACTGGCTGGACGACTGACAAGCACCACGCACAGCACGACGGCAAACGGCCGCCCGGTTCTCCGGGCGGCCGTTTCGCTGCGGGTGACGGGTGGCGGCGTGATCGTCTTCAAGGAAGGCGGGGTGTCCGCCAGGCTTCGACACACCGGTTTCCCGGAAGCCGAGTTGATCAGCACCGCGCGACGGTCAGGCGGCGGAGAACACGCCCTGGCGCAGGACCGGAACGACGTCCGACACGCCCACCTGGACCGCGATGTCGACGTCGGCGCCGAAGCCACTCTCGGTCAACTCCCGACCGGACACGCTGCCGCGCACCGCGGCGGGGACGTCCGGAGTGCTGGCCAGCGCGGCGAGCGCCATGGCCGCCTCCACGGAGAGGCCACCCGGCACACCGGACAAGGCGTCCAGCACGCTCGCCGCGCCGAGCTGGTCCTCGACCGACGGTCGTAGCGACCCGTCCGGCCACCGCTCACCGGAGGCGATGACGCCGATCGGGGCGTCAGTCGTGCCGTACCCCTGGCGGCGCAGCCAACGCCCGACGGCGCGGGAGTTGCGCAGGCACGCCGCGACCACCGGCAACCCGGTGGCGCTGGCGGCCGCGCTTATCGCGGAGCCGTTCGGTGAGGGCAGCACCAGGTCCGCCACGACGGGCGCGGCGCTCAGCGCGGCGGGCGACAGCGACCACGGATGGTCGGCAGTCACCCGGCGACGGCCCACCGCCGCGACAGCGCCGACCCGCAACGCGTACTCAGCGGCCTGCTCACCCCACGGGAACGGGTGCACCCGCATGCCCCGGGCGACCGCCACCTCCACGGCGGTGGTGAACGAGAGCACGTCCACCACCACCAGCGCCGCGCAGACCCGGCCGAGCTCGGCCGCCCCGGTCAGGCCCCAGTCGAACCTGGCGCCCGACCCGGGCTGGCCGTGGACGGCCGCCGCCAACGCCTCAGCGCTCGTCAGGCGACGGCTCGGTGGCACCGGGGTCAGACTCGGACGACTCACCCGGCTGCGCCGACCCGACCGGGTCGACAGCTCCGGTCTGCGGGGACGGACCGGATGAGGCGATCGGCTCGGAGAGCACCTCCGACGCGTCCACCGGCTCGGCCGGGGCACCCGGCAGCGGCACGCCCTCGACCGCGCCCGCCACGCCTGCGGCCGGCGCGGGCACCTCGACGGCGGCGGTGCCGCCGAAGAGACGCGGCAGCGTCTCGGTGTGCGCGGCCCGCAGCTCGTCCAGACCGATCCGGAACTGGCCGTGCACCTCCAGCGCGCCGCCAGTCGGGTCGGTGACGCCGATCAACTCGAACGGCACACCCCGCTCGGCGCAGAGCGCGGCGAACGCCTTGTCGTGGCCACGCGGCACCGACACCAGCGCCCGCGTCGCGGACTCGCTGAACAGGTAGACGAACGGCATCGACCCGCCGGCGAACTGCTCCGGCACGGCGATCCGGGCGCCGACGCCACGCCGCAGGCAGGACTCGACAAGGCTCTGGGCGAGGCCACCGTCGGAGAGGTCGTGCGCCGAGCTGAGGTGACCGACGCGGGCCGCCTCGGCCAGCAGTTCGGCAAGCGCCTTCTCGCGGAGGAGGTCGACCTGCGGCGGGATCCCGCCGAGGTGCTCGTGGGTCACCCAGGCCCACTCCGAGCCGGACAGCTCCACGTTCGTCTCGCCGAGCAGGTAGAGCTGGTCGTGGTCGCCACCGGGGCGCGGGACGAAGCCCATCGGCACCCGGTCGGCGACGTTGTCCAGCACACCAAGCACGCCGACCACCGGGGTCGGGTGGATGGCGGCCGCGCCGGTCTGGTTGTAGAAGCTGACGTTGCCGCCGGTCACCGGGATGCCCAGCTCCAGGCAGCCGTCCGCCAGGCCGCGCACGGCCTCGGCGAACTGCCACATCACGCCCGGGTCCTCCGGCGAGCCGAAGTTGAGGCAGTTGGTCACGGCGATCGGCTTCGCGCCGGTCACCGCCACGTTCCGGTACGCCTCGGCGAGGGCCAGCTTGGTGCCGTTGTACGGGTCAAGTCGGGCGTACCGGCCGTTGCCGTCCAGCGACAGCGCCACGCCGAGACCGGTCCGCTCGTCGATCCGGATCACGCCGCTGTCCTCCGGCTGGGCGAGCACGGTGTTGCCCAGCACGTAGCGGTCGTACTGCTCGGTGACCCAGGTCTTGTCGGCCAGGTTGGGCGACGCGATCATGCGCAGCACGGTCTCCCGCAGCGCGTCCGGGTCGGCCGGGCGGGGAAGCGTCTCGGCCCGGTCGGCCTGGAGCAGGATCAGGTCGGCCGGCTCGCGCATCGGCCGGGCGTAGACCGGGCCGTCGTCGACGAGCGAACCCGGCGGCACGTCGACGACCAGGTGGTCCTGCCAGGTGATCGTCAATCGACCCGGGCTGCCGTCCGGCTCCGGTGCGGTGACCTCACCGATCGCGGTGGCGAGGACGCCCCACTTCTCGCAGGTCTTGAGCACGGCGTCGAGCTTCTCCGGCTCGACGACAAGCAGCATCCGCTCCTGCGACTCGCTGGCCAGGATCTCGTGCGGGTCCATCGAGGGCTCGCGCAGCGGCACCCGCTCCAGCCAGACCCGCATGCCCGTGCCGGCAGCCGCGGCGGTCTCGGTGAGCGCGCAGGTCAGACCGGCACCGCCGAGGTCCTGAATGCCGACGACCAGTTGCCCGTCGTACAGCTCCAGGCACGCCTCGATCAGCAGCTTCTCGGTGAACGGGTCGCCGACCTGCACGGCGGGGCGACGAGCCTCGCTGCCCTCGTCGAAGGTGGCGCTGGCCAGCACCGAGACGCCACCGATGCCGTCCCGGCCGGTCTTGGCACCCATCAGCACGACGACGTTGCCGGGGCCGGCGGCTGCCTTGTTCTGCAGCCGGCTGACCGGCAGCACGCCCAGGCAGAGCGCGTTGAGCAGAGGGTTGCCCTGGTAGGACGGGTCGAAGACCAGCTCGCCACCGATGTTGGGCAGGCCAAGGCAGTTGCCGTAGCCGCCCACGCCGGCGACGATGCCGGTGAGCACCCGTGCGGTGTCCGGGTGGTCCGCGGCGCCGAAGCGCAGCGGGTCCATCACCGCGACCGGGCGGGCGCCCATGGCCAGGATGTCCCGGACGATGCCGCCGACGCCTGTCGCCGCGCCCTGGTACGGCTCGACGAAGCTCGGGTGGTTGTGCGACTCGACCTTGAAGGTCACCGCCAGCTCGTCGGAGACCTGCACGACGCCGGCGTTCTCGCCGATGCCGGCGAGCATCCGGTCGCTGTGCGGGGCCTTCTCACCGAACTGGCGCAGGTGCACCTTGCTCGACTTGTAGGAGCAGTGCTCGCTCCACATGATCGAGTACATCGCCAGCTCGGACTGCGTGGGTCGACGGCCGAGGATCTGCCGGATCCGGTCGTACTCGTCGTCGCGCAGACCCAGCTCGGTGTACGGCTGCAACTCGCCAGGGGTGCCACCGGCGCGCGGCACGGTGTCCACGCCGTCGGTCCAGTCGGCGGTCGCCGGCTGGGCCGGGGCGGCTGCCGGGGCGGTGGGCTGCGCCAGCGGCTCGGTCGGCTGCGCCGGGGCGGAGTACGCCTCCGGTGTGTCCCGTACCGGGTCCGGATGGGTGGTCATGACCTCTCCTCGCTGCGCTCGTGCCCGCCCGACCGACTCCCCGCGCTCACGCGGGTGCCCCGACCAGGTGCTTGAGGACGGAGGTGAAGAAGCCGAGGCCGTCCAGCGAGGGGCCGGTGAGCGCCTCCACCGCGTGCTCGGGGTGCGGCATGATGCCGACAACGTTGCCGGCAGAGTTCGTGATGGCCGCGATGTCGCGCAGCGACCCGTTGGGGTTGCCGCCGACGTAGCGCGCGACGACCCGGCCCTCGGCTTCGAGCTGGTCAAGCGTCGCGGTGTCGGCGACGTAGCAGCCCTCGCCGTTCTTCACCGGGATGAGGATCTCCTGGCCGGGCTGGAACGCGTTGGTCCACGCGGTGCCTGCCGACTCGACGCGCAGGACCTGGTCCCGGTTACGGAAGTGCAGGTGCTGGTTGCGGGTGAGCGCGCCGGGCAGCAGGTGCGCCTCGCAGAGGATCTGGAAGCCGTTGCAGATGCCGAGCACCGGCAGCCCACCCCGAGCGGCGTCCACGAGCGTCTCCATCACCGGGGCGAACCGGGCGATGGCGCCGCAGCGCAGGTAGTCACCGTAGGAGAAGCCGCCGGGCAGCACGACCGCGTCCACACCGTGCAGATCCGGGTCACCGTGCCAGAGCCGGACCGGCTCGGCGCCGGCGATCCGGACGGCGCGGGCCGCATCCCCGTCGTCGAGAGAGCCGGGGAAGGTGACCACACCGACCCGGGCGGTCACGAGCGGGCGTCCGCGGTCTCGTCGGTCTCGACCAGGCGGACGGTGAAGTCCTCGATGACCGGGTTGGCGAGCAACTTGTCGGCGATCTCCCGGGCCCGGTCCAGGTCCGGTTCACCGGTGAAGTCGATCTCGATGCGCCGGCCGATCCGCACTGAGGCGACGTCGCTGACGCCGAGCCGGGGCAGCGCGTTTGCGACGGCCTGGCCCTGCGGATCGAGGATCTCGGGCTTGAGCATGACGTCGACGACGACGCGAGGCACTGGGCACTCCTGACTGTGTACGCAGTTGGGTGCCGACCCACAACGGGCGAGCGCAGCCAGCGTACCTGGCAGATACCGTCGCGGACGCACCGGCCGGGCGCAGTTCAGGCAGTGATCCACATAACCGGCGGCGAGGGTGGTCGGCGGGCCGGGACAGGCGGCCCCAGCAGGGCATATACGACGCGCCGGGTAGCCGAATCGTTACATTGCCTGATCTCGATGACCTTCTTGAAAACGATGCTCGTCGGCCCTACAGTACATCGACATAACTCGATGTCAGCGGCGGTGGGGACCTCCCACCGTCGTCCTCGGGCACCCGGCGACCCCGGGCCCGCCCCGTCCAAGGAGTCCACCGATGCGCGTTCGTCCCCTGCTCGCCCTGATCAGCACCGCGCTCGTCGGCGCCCTCGGCGCCGCGTCCGGCGCGTCCGCCGCCCCGGCCGGTCCCCAGCCCATCATCGGCGGCAGCACCGTGTCGTCCGCCCCCTGGGCCGCCGCGGTGCTGAGCAACGGCTCGTTCACCTGCTCCGGCAGCGTGATCGCCGCACAGTGGGTGCTCACCGCCCGACACTGCATCAGCGGCACGATGTCCGTCCGGGTCGGCAGCGTCTACCGCGCCTCGGGCGGGGTCACCCGCAGCGTCAGCGCCACCTACACCCGTAACGACCTGGCCCTCATGCGGCTCTCCAGCACAGTCAGCACCTCGGCGGTGTCCCTGGCCAGCAGCAACCCGCCCGTCGGATCGACCAACTCGATCTACGGGTGGGGCATGACCTGCTACAGCGGCTGCTCCGCGTCCAGCCAGCTCAAGACCGCCACCGTCCAGGTGACAAGCACCAACGTCACCGACGCGTACGGCGGGCAGGCGATCCGCAGCAGCCGGATCAACGGCAATGCCTGGCGCGGCGACTCGGGCGGGCCGCAGTTCTACAACGGCCAGCAGGTCGGCGTGGCCTCCACGGCCGACGGGCAGAGCATCCAGAACTACGGCAGCGTCGCGTACAACAGGGCCTGGATCACCTCGGTGGCCGGTGTCTGACGGTTAGCGCCCGGGGCGGCGCGGATGGTCGGCCTCGTGCCGGCCGTCCGCGCCGCGTCGTTTTGCAGCATCCGATCAGGTGAACACGGCACACGATCGGGTCGCGCAACTCCTGACAGCATCGGAACCGTGCTGGTCGTGACGACAGAGCAACTGCCCGGCTACGAGATCCGCCAGATTCTCGGTGAGGTGGTGTCATCGATGGCCAGGACGCGGAACCCGTACCGCGAGGGGGTCAAGAACCTGCGCGGTGGCGCGTACGACCCGATGGCGCCTGACAACCTGACCCGCTGGCGTACCGACTCGGTCACCCGCCTCGGCGAGGAGGCACTGCGGCTCGGCGCGAACGCGGTGATCGGCATGCGCTTCGACAGCCGGGACTGCGGCGAGATGTGGATGGAGATCTGCGCGTACGGCACGGCGGTTGTCGCGGTGCCCACGATGGCCCAGGTCATGCCGGCCGACCAGCCGGCGGTGGCGGCGGAGACGGCCACCGACCCGGCCTTCGCCGAGTCCCTCGGCGGCATCGCCGAACCCGCGAGCGCCCCCAACCTACGAACAGCAGCAGAAACCCCAACGGGCGAATAACCCCCACCCCACCCCGCCCCGCCCCGGTGATCAAGAGGTTTGCGTCATCCAGGAGATCGAAAATGACGCAAACCTCTTGATCAACAAGAGCTGGGGGGCGGTTACAGGATCGGGGGTGGGCTGTAGGTTGCCGCGTTTGGATGGGTTTCGACCACAGTGGTGATGCGGCGGGTCAGCGCTTCCACCTGGGTCTTCGCGGCGCCTACGAAGGCGCTGCGGTCGGCGACCAGGGTGTCGATGTCGGCTCGGGACAGGCCGAGGCGGCCGTCGGCGGCCAAGCGGTCGAACAGGTCGTTCTCCGGGGCGCCCTTCTCGCGCATGGCAAGCGCCACGGCGACCGAGTGCTCCTTGATCACCTCGTGCGCGACCTCCCGGCCGACGCCACGCCGGACCGCCGCCACCAGGATCTTCGTGGTGGCCAGGAAGGGCAGGAACCGCTCCAGCTCCCGGTTGATCACCGCCGGGTACGCGCCGAACTCGTCGAGCACGGTGAGGAACGTCTGGAACAGCCCGTCGGCGGCGAAGAACGCATCCGGCAGGGCCACCCGCCGGACCACCGAGCAGGACACGTCCCCCTCGTTCCACTGGTCACCGGCCAGCTCGCCGACCATCGACAGGTAACCCCGGATGATCACCGCGAAGCCGTTCACCCGCTCCGACGAGCGGGTGTTCATCTTGTGCGGCATCGCGCTGGAGCCGACCTGGCCCGGCTTGAAGCCCTCGGTCACCAGCTCCTGACCGACCATCAGCCGGATCGTGGTGGCCAGCGAGGACGGCGCGGCGGCGGTCTGCGCCAGCGCCGACAGCACGTCGAAGTCCAACGAGCGCGGGTAGACCTGCCCGACGCTGTCCAGCACCCGCGCGAAGCCCAGGTGCTCGGCGACCCGACGCTCCAGCTCGGCCACCTTGTCGGCGTCGCCGTCGAAGAGGTCGAGCTGGTCGGCGGACGTGCCGACCGGCCCCTTGATCCCGCGCAGCGGATAGCGGGCGATCAGGTCCTCCAACCGCTCGTACGCGATGAGCAGCTCCTCCGCCGCCGACGCGAAGCGCTTGCCCAGCGTGGTGGCCTGCGCGGCCACGTTGTGCGAACGGCCGGTCATGACCAGCTCGGAGTGCTCGTGCGCGAGCCACGCCAACCGGGCCAGGGTCGCCACCACCCGGTCCCGGATCAGCTCCAACGAGGCGCGCACCTGGAGCTGCTCGACGTTCTCGGTGAGATCCCGGGAGGTCATCCCCTTGTGCACGTGCTCGTGCCCGGCGAGCGCGCTGAACTCCTCGATGCGGGCCTTGACGTCGTGCCGGGTGACCCGCTCCCGCTCCGCGATCGAGGCGAGGTCGACCTGGTCGAGCACCCGCTCGTACGCCTCGACCACGCCGTCCGGGACGGCCACACCCAGGTCACGCTGCGCGCGGAGCACGGCGAGCCAGAGCCGCCGCTCCATCCGGACCTTCTCCTCGGGCGACCAGAGGGCGACCAACTCGGGTGAGGCGTACCGGTTGGCGAGCACGTTGGGGATCGTCGTCACGTGCCTCATTGTCCCGCACGTGCTGACCAGCACACGGACCGGGCCGGGCCAGCGATCAGCGCTCCAGGATCGCCGTCACGCCCTGGCCGCCGGCCGCGCAGATGGAGATCAGCCCGCGTCCGCCGCCCTTGGAGGCCAGCAGCTTGGCAAGCGTGGCCACGATCCGGCCCCCGGTGGCGGCGAACGGGTGCCCGGCGGCGAGCGACGAGCCGTTGACGTTGAGCCGGTCGGTGTCGATCGCGCCCAGCGGCGCGTCCAGGCCGAGCCGGTCCTTGCAGAACTCCGGCGACTCCCAGGCGGCGAGGGTGGCCAGCACCTGCGAGGCGAACGCCTCGTGGATCTCGTAGTAGTCGAAGTCCTGCAACGTCAGCCCGGCACGGGCCAGCATCCGCGGCACCGCGTACGCGGGGGCCATCAGCAGCCCCTCGTCGCCGTGCACGAAGTCCACGGCCGCCGTCTCCGACCAGCTGAACCAGGCCAGCACCGGCAGGCTGTGTTCCCGCGCCCACTCCTCCGACGCGAGCAGCACTGTGGACGCGCCGTCGGTGAGCGGCGACGAGTTGCCGGCGGTCATGGTGGCCTGCTCGGCGTCCGGGCCACGGGTGCCGAAGACCGGCTTGAGCGAGCCGAGCTTCTCCAGGCTGCTGTCCGGGCGCAGGTTCTGATCCCGGTTGAGCCCCAGGTACGGCGTCATCAGGTCGTCGAAGAAGCCCCTGTCGTACGCGGCGGCGAGGCGCTGGTGTGAGCGCAGCGCCAGCTCGTCCTGGGAGCGCCTGTCGATCTGCCAGCGCAGCGCGGTCCGGGCGGCGTGGTCACCCATGGACAGCCCGGTACGCGGTTCGGCGTTGCGCGGGATCTCCGGCGTGAACGGCTGGAGCGGGCGCAGCTTCGCGGCGATCTTCATCCGCTGGCCGAGCGTCCGGGCCGAGTTGAGTTTGAGCAGCGTGCGCCGCATCTGCTCGTTGACCGCGAGCGGGGCGTCGGAGGTGGTGTCGACACCGCCGGCGATGCCGACGTCGAGCTGACCGAGGGCGATCTTGTTGGCGACCAGGATGGCCGCCTCCAGACCTGTGCCGCAGGCCTGCTGGATGTCGTACGCGGGGGTGTGCGGGTCGAGCCGGGAGCCGAGCACCACCTCGCGGGTGAGGTTGAAGTCGCGGGAGTGCTTGAGCACCGCCCCGGTCACGACCTCGCCGACCCGCTGCCCGGCAAGCCCGTAGCGGGCGATCAGACCGTCCAGCGCAGCGCCGAGCAGGTCCGCGTTCGACGCGTCCGCGTAGCGGGAGTTGGAACGGGCGAAGGGGATGCGGTTGCCCCCGATGACCGCGACCCGCCGGATGCTCTGCACGATCCGCCTCCTCGACAAGTGTTGCTCGAACCCTACTCGCCAGTAGGCTACGCCCATGACCGACAGGTACGCGAGCTTCGTCCAATCGGCCGCCGGCCGCGCGCTGGTCAAGCGCCTCGGGCTGCCCGACCCGCCGCGACTGCGCCGACACCACCCCGGCGACCCGCTGCTGACCGGGCCGGCCCTGCTCGGCGCGGCCGACGGCGGCCGGCTCGCCGAGCCGGTCACCACGATCCTGACCGCCGCCGGGGTCGAGCTGCGCGACACCGGCACGGCCGCGCCGCAGGACCGCTTCGGCGCCCTGGTGTACGACGCCACGGGCATCACCGACTCGACCCAGCTGCGTCAGCTCTACGACTTCTTCCACCCGCAGGCCCGGGCGCTGCTGCCCAGCGGTCGGGTGATCGTGCTCGGCACCCCGCCCGGCGAGTGCCCGACACCCCGCGAGGCGACAGCGCAGCGCGCCCTGGAAGGGCTGGTCCGCAGCATCGGCAAGGAGTTCGGTCGGGGCACCACCGCCCAACTCGTCCAGGTAAGTCGCGACGACGACGCCGGCACCCGCACGAGCCTCGAATCGACAGTCCGCTTCCTGCTCTCCGGCCGGTCCGCGTACGTGTCGGGGCAGGTCATCAGGGTCGGCGTCGGCGCGGCGAGCGCCCCGGCCGACTGGGACCGCCCGCTGGACGGGCAGGTCGTGCTGGTCACCGGGGCCGCCCGGGGCATCGGAGCGGCCCTCGCCCGGGTCCTCGCCCGCGACGGCGCACAGGTGGTCGCCCTGGACGTCCCGGCGGCCGGCGACGCCCTCGCCGCGGTGGCGAACGACATCGGCGGTACGGCGGTCCAACTCGACCTGACCGCGCCGGACGCGCCGACCCGGCTCGCCGATCACCTGGCCAGCCGACACGGGCGGGTCGATGTGGTGGTGCACAACGCCGGCATCACCCGGGACAAGACGCTCGGCCGGATGGACGCCGACCGGTGGGACCAGGTCATCGACGTCAACCTGTCCAGTCAGGAGCGGATCAACGACGTGCTGCTGGAGCGGGAGCTGATCCCGACCGGCGGACGGATCGTCGGCGTCTCCTCGATCGCCGGGATCGCCGGCAACCGGGGGCAGACCAACTACGCCACAAGCAAGGCCGGCGTCATCGGCCTGGTCGACTCGCTCGCCCCGGCCCTACGCGCCCGGAACATCAGCGTCAACGCGGTCGCCCCCGGCTTCATCGAGACCCGGATGACCGCCCGCATCCCGCTTGTGGTCCGCGAGGCGGGCCGGCGGATGAACAGCCTGGCGCAGGGCGGTCTGCCGGAGGACGTGGCAGAGACGATCGGCTGGCTGGCCTGGCCGGCCAGCGGCGCGGTCAGCGGCAACGTGGTCCGGGTCTGCGGCCAGAGCCTGCTGGGGGCGTGATGGCGAGAAGGAGAGAGCCCGCGAGGGAACCCGACGACCTCTCGGTTCACGACCTGATCGAGGGCCCGACCGAAATCCTGTCGCGGGAGACGCTTGACGCGATCCGCCGGCCGCAAGCCGCCGGTGCCGACCTGAGCGTCGAGCAGACCCACGACCTGACCGCTTCGGCGGCCGAGGTGACGAGTGACCTCGGCGGTGACGGTCCGGCCGGCGCGGGTGGCCGGACGCGCGTCGAACTGCCCCGGATGCCCGCGCCCGGCGCGCTGTACCGGCGAGCCGCGCTCGGCGCGCTGCCCGGCCTCGGCGGTGGGCGGCGTGGGAGCGACCTCCCGGCGGTCGAGTTCGCCGTGGCCGGGGTGCGGACCGACCGGGCGCACCTGGCCGACTACGACCGGGTCTGCGGGTTCCGGCTCACCGACCGGCTGCCCGCGACGTTCCCGCACGTCCTGGGCTTTCCGCTGGCCCTGCGACTGATGACCGCGCCGGGCTTTCCCCTCCCGCTGATCGGCCTGGTGCACGTCGGTAACCGCATCACCACACGCCGACCGATCACCGCCGACGAGACCCTCGACTTCACGACGTACGCGGAGAAGCTGCGCCCACACGACCGGGGGCGGCAGGTGGACGTGGTGCTTGTCGGCTCGGTCGACGGGGAGGAGGTGTGGCGCGGCGTCTCGACGTACCTCGGTCGGGAGCGCAAGTCCGGCGAGCGCGACCGGGGCGAACGTCCCGCGCCGCCGGCCGCCACGGCCCGCTTGCGGGTGGAGCCGCGCGTCGGCACGGAGTACGCGCGGGTCTCCGGGGACCACAACCCGATCCACACCTCCCGGCTCGGGGCGCGGCTGTTCGGCTTCCGCCGGCCGATCGCGCACGGCATGTGGAGCAAGGCGCGCTGCCTCGCGGCGCTGGAGACCCGGCTGCCGGACGCCTGCACCGTCGAGGTGGCGTTCAAGCTGCCCGTACCGCTGCCGAGCACTGTGAACTTCGCCCTCCTGCCGGACGGCGGGTTCGCCCTGCACGACTCGCGCGGCCGACCCCACCTGGCGGGTCTCGTGCGCTGACGAGCGCCCCCCTTGGCAGGGGCGCTCGCATGCGCTAAGTTGTTCTCACATCGAGATGTTCTCAGAGTGAGAGAGACGCGATGAACGAGCAGGAGTTCCTGGCCGCGTACGACCCGCGGGACTACCCGTCGGTCGCCGTGACAGTCGACGTGGTGGCCCTGACCATCCGCGACGGCGCGCTGCACCTGCTGCTGATCCGGCGCGGCGAGGCGCCCTTCGCGGGGCACTGGGCGCTGCCCGGCGGGTTCGTTCGCCCCGACGAGGACCTGACCGCCGGCGCCCGACGGGAGCTGGCCGAGGAGACCGGGCTCGGCGGCGAGGCGCTGCGCCGCGTACACCTGGAGCAGTTGGGCAGCTACGGCGCTCCCGACCGTGACCCGCGGATGCGTGTCGTCTCGATCGCCCACCTCGCGTTCGCCCCCGACCTGCCCGATCCGGCGGCCGGCACCGACGCCGACGAGGCGATCTGGCTGCCGATGACCGCGTTGAGCAGCCGGCAGCTCGCCTTCGACCACGGCCGGATCATCGACGACGCGTTGGAGCGGGCCCGGTCCAAGCTGGAGTACACGCCGCTCGCCACCCGCTTCCTCGCCGCCGAGTTCACCATCAGCGAGCTGCGCGCCGTCTACGAGACGGTGTGGGGGCACCCGCTGCACGCCGGCAACTTCCACCGCAAGGTGCTCTCCGTCCCGGGCTTCGTGGAGAGCACCGGCGCCAGCACCGAGCGCGGTGGCGCCCGCGGCGGCCCGCGCGCCCGCCTCTACCGGGCCGGCGACGCCCGCCTGCTGCACCCGGCGCTACTGCGCCCCGCCCGCGAGGAGACGGTGCGATGAGGGCGACCGAGGCCATCGACCTGGTCGCGGCGGCAGGCACCGACGCCGAACTGTTCGGCGCGGACCAGCCGGCCCGCCGCTACCGCGAGCTGGTCGCGGCCCTGCACCCCGACCGCCTGCCGGCCGACCCTGCGGTACGCGCCGAAGCCCTCGACGCCTTCGTCCACGTCACCACCCGGTGGCAGGCCCGGCGGGTCACCGTCCTCGGCGACTACCGCCTCGGCACGCCTGCCCACTCGGGTGACCTGGCCGACCTCTACGACGTCGGCGACGACCGGCTGCTCAAGCTCCCCCGACGGCCCACCGACAACGACCTGATGGCCCGCGAGGCACACGCGCTGCGCACCATCGCCGAGCGCGGCGACCCGCGCTACCTGCCGTACGTGCCCCGACTCGTCGACGAGTTCCCGCACCGCGATGCCACCTCCGGCGCCGAACGGCGGATCACAGTGCTCGCCACCGCACCCGGCCTGCACGACCTGGACGAGGTGCGGCGCGCGTACCCCGACGGGTTGGACGCCCGGGACGTGGCCTGGATGTGGCGGCGGCTGCTTGTGGTGCTCGGCCTGGCCCACCGTGCGGGCCTGGTGCACGGCGCGGTCCTGCCGCGACACGTGCTGATCGAGCCGGACGCCCACGGCGTCGTGCTCGTCGACTGGTGCTTCTCCGCGGCCGTGGGCAGCACGATCCCGGCGCTGGTGCCCGGCCAGGAGGAGTGGTACCCGGACGAGATCCTCCGCAGGCGGCCCTGCGGCCCGGGGACCGACATCGCGATGGCCAGCCGCTGCATGAGCTGGCTGATGGGGCCGCGCGCGCCCCGCGAGCTGCACACCTTCGCGCAGGGTTGCCGGCAGCGGTCCCTGGACGGCCGGCCCGACGACGCCTGGCGTCTGCTGCGCGAACTCGACCAGGTGCTGGACCGGCTCTACGGGCCACGCACCTTCCGACCCTTCACCCTCACCCCCTAAGGAGCTGCTGTCATGGGCAGTGGAATCTGGTCCACCGACGTGTACGACGCCGCCGACCGCTACCGGCGCTCCACCGGCCGCAGCGCGTTCTCCTACAGCGACAGCGGGGCGCGCACCGTGCACCCCGCGCTCGACCCCCGCGACGCGAGCCGGGAGAGCCGCGACTCCGACGAGCACCCGCAGTCGACGCCAATCGCGGTGCTCTTCGACGTGACCGGCTCGATGCGCAGGGTGCCACGCGCCCTGCAGACCAAGCTGCCGCAGCTTCTCGGGCTGCTGCAGCGGCAGGGGTACGCCAGCGACCCACAGATCATGTTCGGCGCGATCGGCGACGCCACCTGTGACCGCGTGCCGTTGCAGGTCGGCCAGTTCGAGTCGGACAACCGGATGGACGACGACCTGGGCCGCATCGTGCTTGAGGGCGGTGGCGGCGGGCAGATGAGCGAGTCGTACGAACTGGCCCTGTACTTCATGGCCCGGCACACAGTCACCGACAACTGGGACAAGCGCGGCCGGCGTGGCTATCTGTTCATCATCGGCGACGAGCTGGCGTACCCGCAGGTGAAGGCCCGTGAGGTGGCCGGCCTGATCGGCGACGACCTGGGCGAGGACGTGCCGCTGCGGCAGGTCGTCGACGAGGTGACCCGCCGCTGGGACACCTACTATCTGCTCCCCGCCGGCAGCCACTACGCCGGCAACGCCACGGTGCTCGACTTCTGGCGCGACCTGCTCGGGCAGAACGCCGTCGTGCTCGACGACCTGGACGCCGTCTGCGAGACCATCGCGCTCACCATCGGCCTCGGCGAGCAGGCCATCGACCTGGACGAGGGCCTGCGCCACCTGGACCACGCCGGTTCTGCCGCCACCGGCACCGTGTCGAAGGCCCTGGCCCGCCTCGGCCGAGGGCGGCGGGCCGAGGTGTCGACGCTGCCGGCGTTCCGCGACACCACAGGCGGGGTGAGGAGGCTGTGAGGCATGTGGCGGTGGTCGACCTCGGCTACGGCGACGCCGGCAAGGGCACGATCGTGGACTGGCTCTGCGCCACCCGCCGGGTGCACACGGTGATCCGCTTCAACGGGGGCGCGCAGGCGGCGCACAACGTCGTGCTGCGCGACGGGCGGCACCACACGTTCGCGCAGTTCGGCGCGGGAACGTTCCATCCCGGTGTCGGTACGCACCTGTCCCGGCACGTGGTGGTGGACCCGTTGGCGCTGGCCGCCGAGGCCGACCATCTCGCCACGGTCGGGGTGCCCGACGCGCTCGACCGGCTGACGGTCGACGGGGACGCGCTGCTCGCCACCCCGTACCACCGGGCCGCCAACCGGGCCCGGGAGATCGCCCGGGGAGCCGACCGGCACGGCTCCTGCGGGCTGGGGGTGGGCGAGGCCGTGGCGTACGGTCTCGCCCACCCCGACGACGCGCCCCGGGTCGCCGACTGCCGCAGCCCGGCACTGCTGCGCCGTCGGCTGACAGTCCTGCGGGACCGGTTGACCGCCGAGCTGGGCCCGCTGGACGCGCCACCGGTCGAGGACTGCCTGCCCGCGTTCACCGGGTTCGCCGGGCGGGTCGCGATCGTCGACGCGAGCTGGCTCGCCGGGGCGCTGCGCTCCGGCACCTGCGTGTTCGAGGGCGCGCAGGGGGTGCTGCTCGACGAGTGGCACGGCTTCCACCCGTACACCACGTGGAGCACCACCACGTTCGCCAACGTCGAGAGCCTGCTCGCCGAGGCGGGCCAGCCCGGCGGCGCGACCCGGATCGGGGTGCTGCGGATCGTCACCACCCGACACGGCGCCGGCCCGCTGGTGACCGAGGATCCGGCCCTGCCGCTCGTTGACAGCCACAACCCCACGAACCCCTGGCAGGGCCGGTTCCGGTTCGGCCACTTCGACGCGGTCGCCCACCGGTACGCCCTCGCCGCTGCCGGCGGGGTCGACGGCCTGGCGCTTACCCACCTCGACCTCGCAGGCCCCGACCTGCGGATCTGCCGCCGCTACGACACCACCGACCGGCTCGACCCCGGCCCACCCGGCGACCTGGACCGACAGACCGCGCTCACCGCGCGCCTGCTGCGCTCCCGCCCGCTCTACGACGATCCGCCGCGCGACTGGGCCGAGGCGGTCGGCACGGAGCTGGACGCCCCGGTGGTGCTGACCTCGCGCGGTCCCACCGCCGACGACAAGAGGACCCACGGTCCGCTGCTCGCCGCACCCGAGCTGGCACGCTCGGCCTGACGCGCGGGACCGGAGGGGGTGATCCGCCGACTCGGCCACCGGGCGGCTCGCGCCCGGCGAGCATGGGGGCATGGACTCCGCGCTCGACCTGCTCCGACAGCTGGTCACCTCACCATGGGTGTACCTGCTGATCTTCGGGCTCACGGCGGTCGACGCGTTCTTCCCGGCCGTACCCGGCGAGGCGGCAGTCATCACCGCCGCCGTGCTCGCCACAAGCGGAAACCCCAATCTGCCAGCGGTGATCGTCGCCGCCGCGGTGGGCGCCTGCGCCGGCGACCACGTCTCGTACGCCATCGGGCGCGGTGGCGGCGCGAACCGGCTCGCCGGATTTCCCGACGGCAGCCGACGGCGGGCCAGCTCCGAGTGGGCCCGCCGTGCCCTGGACCAGCGTGGCGGGCTGATCCTGACCACCTCCCGCTATCTGCCGGGTGGCCGGACCGCGGTCACCCTCACCATGGGCGCGGTGCGGTATCCCCGCCGGCCGTTCCTGTTCTACGACGCGATCGCGGCGGTCACCTGGGCCCTGTACTGCGGACTGCTCGGCTACTTCGGTGGGCTGGCCTTCGAGCGCCACCCCGTCAAGGGCGTCCTCGCCGGGCTCGGCCTCTCGGTGCTCGTCACGCTGGGCATCGAGGGCGTCCGCTGGTTGCGCCGCCTGGCGCACCGCCGCGCCGCCGCCCGCGACCGACCGGGCGGATCGACCTGACAGCCGTCACAGCAGGTCGGCGTCGTGCACCAGGATGGCCAACTGCACCCGGTTGCCCGCGTGGAGTTTCGCCAGCGCCCGGCTGACGTGTGCCTTCACGGTGGCCTCGCTCATCGTCAACCGCCGGCCGATCTCCGCGTTGCCGAGCCCGCGCGCCACCTCCCGGACGATCACCAGCTCCCGCTCGGTAAGCGACACCAACCGCTCACGGGCCGCGTCCCGGCGGGCCGGACCACGCTCGGCGAACGAGCTGATCAGGCGCCGGGTCACAGTCGGGGCGAGCATGGCGTTCCCGGCGGCGACCGTACGGACGGCGGCGGCCAACTCGCGGGGCGGGGTGTCCTTGAGCAGGAACCCGACCGCGCCTGCCCGCAGCGCCCGATGCACGTACTCGTCGAGGTCGAAGGTGGTCAACATGATCACCTTCGGGCCGGCGGCGACCACCTCGGGCGCGACTGTCAGCCCGTCGACGCCAGGCATCCGCACGTCGAGCAGCACCACGTCGGGGCGCAGACGCTGGGCCTGCTCCAGCGCGCCGACGCCGTCCCCTGCCTCACCGACGACGGTGATGTCCTCCGCCGCCTCCAGGATCAACCGCAGCCCGGCCCGGACCAGTTGCTCGTCGTCGACAACCACCACCCGGATCACGCCGCACCCGCAAGCGGGATCAGGGCCCGGACCAGGAAGCCGCCGTTCACGGGAGTTGCCTCCAACCGGCCGCCGAGCAGCTCGACCCGTTCCCGTAGCCCCAGCAGCCCCTGCCCGGCGCCGGGCAGCGCCGACCCGCCCCCGGACGGGCCGTTGCGGACCACCACCTCCAGCCCGTCGGGCAGGTAGCGCAGGCAGACTGTCGTCTCGGCGTCGGCCGCGTGCTTGCGCACGTTCGTCAGCGCCTCACGGACCACCCGGTACGCGGTACGCCCCAGCGTCGCCGGTAGCGCCGTCGGTACGCCCTCGTCCTGCCGGGTCACCCGCAGCCCGGCGGCACGGGACTCCCCGATCAACTCGTCCAACGTGTCGAGCCCTCGCTCCGGCGTCACGGCCGGGCCGGCCTGCCGCAGCACACCCAGCACCTCGCGCAGGTCGGTGAGCGCCTGCCGGCCGGTCGTCCGGATCAGCGCGGCGGCCTCGACGGTCGCCGGGTCCACGGCGGTCACCTCCAGCGCCCCGGCATGCACCACCATCAGCGACACCCGGTGCGCCACCACGTCGTGCATCTCCCGGGCGATCCGGGTCCGCTCCTCGGCGCGAACCCGGTCGGCGCGGGCCTCCTGCTCGCGTTCCAGCCGCTCGGCGCGGTCCCGCAGCGCGGCGAGCGTGTCCTGACGGGCCCGCACCCAGAGGCCGAAGACCAACGGCAGCCCCACCAGACAGGCGGCGAGCAGCAGCACGTTGCCGGTGCTGGCGGTGGTGATCCGGCGTACACCACCCACCGCAAGCCCGACCAGCACCCCGCCGGTCAGCACCACCGCCGCGCCGGCGAGGTAGCCGACGAGTTGGCGACCACGCAACCGCAGACCGGCCTGGTACGACGCCAGCACCCCGGCGGCCGCCGCGGCGAGCACCAGCCAGCCGACCGCCGCGGCCAGGAACAACGGCCAGCGACGGGTCCGGATCGTGCCCGCGGCCCACGCCGAGCCCAGTGCGACAAGCAGCACGACCGCGCCCGGCAGCGGCGAACGGACCCCGATGTCACCTGTCGCGCTTGCCCACACGGCCGCGGCGACCAGGACGGCGAGCAGCGGCGGGGCGTACCGATGGACGACCCGCCCACGGGCGACGGCGCTGGAGGCCACGCGGTGAGCGTAGGGCTTCCCGGTCGGGTTGGCCCGTCCCGCGCCGTCGAACAGGGGTGGGCTGGGGGAAGACCCCTACCCACCGTCCGGGCCGGCCGCTACCTAAGTAGTGGTGCCTGCCTGACCACTGGCCGATGTCGGTTGCCGCCGCCCACACAAGCATCGGGACCATGGATCTGCTCGACCTGCTGCACGACACGATGTCCTCGCCCTGGGTGTACCTGGCGATCTTCGCCATCGCGGTGCTCGACGGCTTCTTCCCGGTGGTGCCGAGCGAGACGGCGGTGATCACCGCGGGGGTGTTCGCGGCCTCCGGAGCGCCGTACCTGCCGGCAGTGATCGTGGTGGCCGCCGCCGGGGCGCTGGTCGGCGACCACATCTCGTACGCCATCGGGCGGGGCGGTGGCACGCGGCTGCTCGACCGGCTGCCGCCCGACGGTCGACGCCGAGCCGCCGTCGACCGGGCCCGTCGGGGGATCGCCACCCGGGGCGGTCTGATCCTCACCGTGGCCCGCTACATTCCGGGCGGCCGGACCGCTGTCACCCTCACCATGGGTGCGGTGCGCTATCCGAGGCGACGGTTCCTGGCCTTCGACGCGCTGGCCGCCAGCTCGTGGGGGCTCTACTCGGCGCTTGTCGGCTACGTCGGGGGGCTGGCCTTCGAGCAGGATCCGCTGCGTGGTCTCCTGCTCGGTCTGGGCCTCGCCCTGACGGTGACGGCGGTCGTCGAGGTGGTTCGTTGGCTCCGGAACCGCCGCCGGTCCGGCGAGCCGGTCAGCGACGCTGTCTCCGCCGAGGCCGTCAGTCGGTCGGCGGACGCCAGGTGACGCCGTGCAGGAGTTGGGCGGCACCGAGCCAGGCCACGTTCATCATCCGGGTGGCAGTCTTCTCCGGGTCGGCCTCCGGGTGGTCCGCGAGCCAGTCGGCGAGCGACTCGGTTGCGCCGACCAGGGCGTACGCGACGACCTCCAGGTCGATGGCGGCGATCTCGCGACCCTCGGCGCGTAGCGCGTGGTCGAGCATTCCGGCGACCACCTCGACAAGCCGGGCCCGCATGGTGGCCAGCTCGCCGGCGAACGGCTGCTCGCCCCGGGCCTGTCGGTAGAGCACCGCCCAACCGTCGCGGTGCGCGCCGACGAAGCCGAAGAACGCCCGCAGGCCACGCCAGAGCCGTTCGTCGGCCGGCAGGTCGGGGGCGGCGGCACCGGCGATGGCCTGCATCATCCGGGTGCCCTCCCGGTGCAGGCAGGCGACGAAGAGTTCCTCCTTGGTGCCGAGGTACGCGTACACCATGGGCTTGGAGATGCCGGCGTCCTCCGCGATCTCGTCCATGCTGGCGGCGTGAAAGCCGCGCCGGGAGAAGACCTTCACGGCCGCGTCGAGCATCTGCTGCTCGCGGACGGCGCGTGGCAGACGCTTGAAGGCAGGGACACTGGACACCTTGCGAGCATACCTACTCGTGCGTAGGGTTACGCGCGAGTAGCCAAATCTTCCGGAAGGCGCACCTCATGACTGACTTCGACCCGGCCACCTTCGCCAACGTCGGCCCCAAGGAGTTCGCCCAGCTGGTCAAGTCCACCCCGGACGACAAGATCGCCCAGGTGATGGCCGGCGACCTGCGCGGCAAGGTCCTCGGTGAGGTGTTCGGCCGGATGCCGTCGCTGTTCCGCGCGGACCGGGCCGGCTCGACCAACGCGGTCATCCACTGGATCATCACAGGTCGTCCGGACGGCGGCAGCGACACCTACGAGGTGGTCATCGCCGACGGCAAGTGCGAAGTGAACGAGACCCCGCAGCACGACCCGAAGTTGAGCCTGACCATGGGCCCGGTGGAGTTCCTGAAGATCGTCTCCGGTGGCGCCAACCCGGTGATGATGTTCATGACCGGCAAGCTCAAGGCCAAGGGCGACCTCGGCCTCGCCGCCAACATCGCGAACCTGTTCGACATCCCCAAGGCCTGACATGGCTGAGTTCTCGCTCGACCTGAACGAGGAACAGCGGGATCTACGCGACTGGGTGCACGGCTTCGCCGCCGAGGTCGTGCGCCCGGCCGCCGCCGAGTGGGACGAACGCGAGGACACCCCGTGGCCGGTGATCCAGGAGGCAGCCAAGGTCGGCCTCTACGGCTTCGAGTTCCTCGCCACCTGCTGGGCAGACCCGACCGGGCTCTCCCTGCCGATCGCCAGCGAGGAACTCTTCTGGGGTGACGCCGGCATCGGCCTGAGTATCTTCGGCACCTCGCTCGCCGTCGCCGCCATCTACGGCGCCGGCACCCCCGACCAGATGGTCGAGTGGGTGCCACAGTGCTTCGGTGACGTCGACTCCCCGGCCGTCGCCGCGTTCTGCACAAGCGAACCCGAGGCCGGCTCCGACGTCGGCGCGATGCGCACCCGGGCCGTCTACGACGAGGCCACCGACGAGTGGGTGCTCACCGGCCAGAAGGCGTACGCCACAAACGGCGGCATCGCCGGAGTGCACGTGGTCACCGCCTCGATCGACCCCACGCTCGGCTCCCGGGGGCAGGCGGCGTTCGTCGTACCGCCCGGCACCCCCGGCCTGGCCGCGACCCGCAAGCTGCGCAAACTCGGCCTGCGCGCGTCACACACCGCCGACGTGTTCCTCGAGGACGTACGTGTGCCCGGCCGCTGCCTGCTCGGCGGACGCGACGCCCTGCGGGAACGCCTGGACCGCGCCCGCTCCGGTCAACGGGCCAGCGGGCAGGCCGCGATGCGCACCTTCGAGCTGTCCCGACCCACTGTCGGCGCGCAGGCGCTCGGCGTGGCCCGGGCCGCCTACGAGTACGCCCTGGACTACGCCAGGGACCGGGTCCAGTTCGGTCGGCCGATCATCGAGAACCAGGCCGTCGCGTTCGCGCTCGCCGACATGCGGATGGAGATCGACGCGGCCCGGCTGCTGGTCTGGCGTGCCTCCTGGATGGGCCGCAACAACCGCCCGTTCACCGGGGGCGAGGGCTCGATGTCCAAGCTCAAGGCCGGCGAAGTGGCGGTGTCGGTCACCGAGAAGGCGGTGCAGCTGCTCGGCGGGGCCGGCTTCCTCCGCGACCACCCCGTCGAACGCTGGTACCGCGACGCCAAGATCTACACCATTTTCGAGGGTACGTCCGAAATCCAGCGACTGGTCATCTCCCGGGCGATCTCCGGTATGCAGATCCGCTGACCGTAGAACTGCAGAGCGAGGGCCGGGAATTCCGGCCCTCGCTCTACCGCTGGGTCGCGACGATAAGACCTGGGCGCCTAAAGGCACCACTCCGGCCCCGGCGTGCATCCCTCGTCGACGAACCGGGCGGACGAGGCGCTGTCATTCTTGACATCGCCCCCGAAATTGGCCCACCCGTACGGCTTGACCCGCTGCCACCGCCCACCGTAGTTGTTGTGTTCGAAGACCCCCAGGTACTGATTGGTGTTGTTGAAGACGGAGGACGCCTGGTCATTGAGGTTCACACCGTTGTGGAACTTGTGATCAGAGAAGTTGGCGACGCCACCGCCACCCTGGACCAGACCCGCCAGCGTGCCCGGGCTACCGTGGCCGTCCTTGTCCTGGAAGAAACACACCTGCCGCGCCGGGCACGCGTAGTCCGCCGAGGCGGGCGAGGAAATCGCGAAGAGGGAGCCGGTCACGGCTACGACGATTCCTGCCCCTGCGGCGAGAGTACGCATTTTCAACAGGTTCACCGAACCTCCAAATTTTCCGAAGCGCTACGTGGGCGATGGAAGCGCTCGACGCCCTTTCCATCGCTGGCCTTCGTTCATGAACATACGCGGACGGTCTGGAAGAACTGTTTATGTTCACTGAACGGCTCCGGCTCGACGCGACCGACGCAGTAATGTGTCAATTTCCAACAATGGCAGTAATTCGCTCCTACATTGTTTGGTCCACGGTCAGGCGAGACTCGACTCGTGGTTACGCCGACCACGGCGGCCTGCGGGGCCGCAGGGCAGCGGATTCCACGATCCGTGCCGTCTTCGTCACCCCACGCCGACGCCGACTGGGCCCCCAGCCACGCCCAGTGCATGATCAAGGGACGACACCCTGACGGGCGGGGAGATCGACTGCCCGTCCGCGTACCACCCCTAGGAGGTCTGCGGCATGGACCTGCCGTTCATCGTTGCCACGCTGACCCGTCGCGGGCTGCTCACGCCGGGCCGCCCCGTCCGGATCGCCTCGCAGCTCAACGCGTTGCGCATCTGGGGGTGGAGCCTCGCCGGCGAACTACGCCAGGCAGCCGCCCGAGACCCCGGTCGGCCGGCGATCATCGATGAGGACGGCGTCGAACTGACCTACCAGACGCTCCTCGACCGGGCCGAACGCATGGCCCGGTCGATGCGGTCCCGGCTCGGCGTACAGGCCGGCGACCGGATCGGCGTGCTGTGCCGCAACCACCACGGGCTGATCGAGACCATCGTCGCGGCGACCCTGCTCGGCGTCGACGCGGTCCTGGTCAACACCGGGCTCTCCGCCGCCCAACTGTCCACCGTCGCCGAGGAGCAACGGCTGCGGCTGCTGGTGCACGACGACGAGTTCGCCGAACGGGTCCTCGGCCTCCCCGCCGAGCTGCCCCGCCTCGACGAACGCGCCCGCGAGGAGCTGGTGGCCGGAGCGCTGCCCAGCGAGCTGCACCCACCGGAGCGCGACGGCCGGATCATCGTGCTCACCTCGGGCACCACAGGCGCGCCCAAGGGCGCCCGCCGGCCCACACCCAGCGGTTTCGGGCCTCTCGTGTCCATCATCGACCGCATCCCACTGCACGCCAAGGACCGGGTGCTGATCGCCGCCCCGATCTTCCACACCTGGGGATTCGCCGCCCTCCAGGTGTGCTTCGCGCTGCGGGCCACGATCGTGCTGCACCGCCGCTTCGACCCGGCCGCCACGCTCGCCGCCCTGGTGACACACCGCTGCGACGCCCTCTTCGCCGTACCCGTGATGCTCCAACGGCTGCTGGAAGTACCCCCACCGGACCCGCGCCCCCCGCTCAGGGTCGTCGCGGTCAGCGGATCGGCTCTGCCAGGCGGGCTCGCCCCGAAGTTCATGGACGTGTACGGAGACGTCCTCTACAACCTCTACGGCTCCACCGAGGTCTCCTGGGCGTCCATCGCCGGCCCCCCGGACCTGCGCCAGGCACCCACCACGGCCGGCCGACCGCCGCACGGCACCCGCCTGGACATAATCGACGCCGACGGCCAGCCGGTCCCGGAAGGACGGGTCGGCCGCATCTTCGTCGGCAACGAGATGCTCTTCGAGGGCTACACCTCAGGTGCCAGCCGGGAGACCCGCGACGGCCTGCTCGACACCGGCGACCTGGGCCGGCTCAACGCCGACGGGCTGCTCTTCGTCGACGGCCGGGCCGACGACATGATCGTCTCGGGTGGCGAGAACGTCTTCCCGTCCGAGGTGGAGGACCTGCTCGCCCAACTACCGCAGGTACGCGAGGCCGCCGTGATCGGCGTACCCGACCCCGAGTACGGCCAGCGACTGGCCGCGTTCCTCGCCCTGCACCCCGGCGAGACCCTCGACCCCGAGGCGGTCCGTGAGTACGTCCGGCACTACCTGGCCCGGTTCTCCGTACCCCGGGACGTGGTGTTGGTGAAGTACCTACCCCGCAACGCCACCGGCAAGGTGCTCGCCCGGGAACTACGCCGCTACTACGGCTGAGCACCACTCAGCGATACCGCGAAAAGCACGGCTGAGCGAGCTGTACCTCGCCGCACCACGCCGAGCGTGAACGCGCAGCAAGGATCACGAAGAGTTGTCAGCAAGCTGTGAGGCTCGAAGACCCTTTGTCGGCCTCGGTATTGCCATCGACGTCGACCCGCAGACCGCCACCCCCTCATCTCACCGCTCAAACGGAGGCGGGACGGGCGGGGGTTGCCCGGAATCAGCTGGGAATCGTGATCCGGCCGTCGATCGCGGCTGCGGCGATGTCGGTGCGGTGCTGCGAGCCGGCCAGCTCCACCCCGTCCAGCAGCGCGTACGCCGCATCCCGGGCGGTCGCCAGGTCGGGGCCGGTGGCCGTACCGCAGAGGACCCGGCCGCCGGCGGACAGCAACGCGCCGTCGCCGGCCCGGCGGGCGGTGCCCGCGTGGATGATGCCCGGCCGATCCGCGCCGGTGATCACATCGCCGGTACGCGGCGCCGCCGGATAGCCCTGCGCGGCGAGCACCACGGTGACCGCGCTGCCGTCCCGCCACCGCAGCGGCGGGTGCTCGGCCAGCGTGCCGGTGGCCGCCGCGTGCAACAGCCCACCCAGCGGGGTCTCCAGCAGGGCGAGCACGACCTGGGTCTCCGGGTCACCGAAGCGCGCGTTGAACTCGATCACCCGGGGGCCGGTGGCCGTCATCGCGAGGCCCACGTAGAGCAGGCCCGCGAACGGGTTTCCCCGGCGGCGCATCTCCGCGAGGGTCGGGTGGACCACGTCGCGCATCACGTCGTCCACCAGGTCGGACGGGGCCCAGGGCAGCGGCGCGTACGCGCCCATGCCGCCCGTGTTCGGGCCGGTGTCGCCGTCGCCGATCCGCTTGAAATCCTGTGCGGGCAGCAGCGGCAGCGCCGCCTCGCCGTCGGTGACCACGAACAGGCTGACCTCCGGGCCGTCGAGGAACTCCTCGACCACGACCCGGCCGCACTCCGCGGCGTGCGCCAACGCGGCGGACCGGTCGTCGGTCACCACGACGCCCTTGCCGGCGGCCAGACCGTCGTCCTTCACCACGTACGGGGTGCCCAACTCGTCAAGCGCTCGCGCGGTGCTCTCCTCGTCCGTGCAGACGTACGCCCGGGCGGTAGGCACACCGGCGGCGGTCATCACGTCCTTGGCGAACGCCTTCGAGCCCTCCAACTGGGCGGCCTCGGCCGACGGGCCGAACACGGCGATGCCCTTGGCGCGTACCGCGTCGGCGACACCGGCCACGAGCGGCGCCTCCGGCCCGATCACCACCAGGTCAGCGGCGGTCTCCACCGCCAACGCGGCCACCGCGGCCGGATCGGAGGCATTCGCGGCTCGCACCTCGGCCACCGAGGCGATGCCCGGGTTACCAGGCGCGGCAATCAGCGCCGAAACAGCCGGATCGGCAACCAGCCCAAGGGCGAGCGCATGCTCCCGCCCCCCACCACCCACCAAAAGAACCCGCACAACCAAACATCCTACTGTCCACCGCACCCGCGCCCCCACCTCCGTCCAGAGCGCCGGTGATCAAGAAGTTTGCGTCAGATATCGACCCGTCTCTGACCCAAACTTCTTGATCACCTCCGTTGAGTGGCGGCCGCGATCGCCGCGCGGACCGTGTGCGGGATGTACGCGGGGTGGAGGGTGTCCTGCCAGGTGAAGCGAAGGATGGTCCAGCCGGCGTTGACCAGGCGGTTCTGCCGTCGGCGATCCGCGAAAGCGGCCTCCGGGGTGCCGTGCGCGTCTCGCCCGTCGGCTTCGGCGATCACCCGTGGAGCGCGCCAGCCCAGGTCGCCGATGCCGAGCAGATATCCATCGTCGTCCCGTACCTCCAATTGCAGCGTGTCGGGCGGCACCCGGCCGTCCACGCACCGCAGCCTGGCTCGTGTCTCCAGCGGCGACTGGGCCCGGCCGTCCGCCTCGACGAGATGGCCACGTGCCGCGACCGCACCCCGTCGGCCCCCGATCAGGCTCGGGATCACCGCCATCTGGGCGGTGGTGATGCGGCCCTGGTTCAGGGCCGAGTCAAGGACCGAGACGGCCGGGTAACGGTCAACCCGGAGAATGACGTCCGAGACCGTGCAGAGCGGCGAGGTCGCGCGCACACCCGCGACCTCGATGATGTCACCGGGAGGCACGGTCACCTGGTGTACGACGAGCCACGGCGCGAGAGCACGCTGAGGCCGAGGTCGATCAACCGGCACCGAGACGTGGACCAGAGGGGTACGGCGTAGACCGGCGATGCCATGCAGCTCCAACGCCGTGTCGAGGACGGCGAATGCCCCCGGGCCCAGCCCCACGACCGCCGCCCGGACACGGGCCCGCCGCAGCGTCGAATCGCTCGGCTCCGCGTCCGGCACGAAGCAGCCGCGCAGCAGCCGTCGCCACCTGCCCGACCGACACAACTGCCGGACCTGGCCCCTGGTCAGACCCGCGCGCAGCGCCTGCGCCAGGGTGACCATCCCGTCCTGCCCGGCCGCGACCTGGCAGAGAAGTTGGTGTGCTCCCACACCAACACCCTGCCCACCAACCCATCCCCACCGAAGCCCCTGTGGACAACCCCCGGCCCCCTGTGGATAACCCCCAGCCCACCGCAGCCCACCCGGCCCCGGCCCACCCCGCCCCGGTGCGGCCGGCCCGCCCCGCCCCGCCCCGGTGATCAAGAGGTTTGCGTCAAATCCGCGCAGGATTTTGACGCAAACCTCTTGATCGACAAGGCGATGGGGCGGGGCCCCCGGGGGGTGGGGTTAGGGGAGGAGGGGGTGTTGGACTACGTTTTCTTCTCGGCCTGGGCCTACGCCGATGACGCTCACCCTCGTGTTGCAGAGTTCCTCTACCCGGGCGATGTAGCGGCGGGCGTTCTCCGGCAGCTCGTCGACGGTGCGGGCCTTGGTGATGTCCTCCCACCACCCGTCCAGCTCCTCGTAGATGGGCGTGGCGTGGTGGAAGTCCGTCTGGCTCATCGGCATGTCGTCGACCCGCTTGCCGTTGATCTCGTACCCGACGCAGATCGGCACCTTGGGCAGCCCGGTGAGCACGTCCAGCTTGGTGATGACCAGGTCGGTGACGCCGTTGAGGCGGCAGGCGTAGCGGGCCACGACCGCGTCGAACCATCCGCACCGGCGCTCCCGGCCGGTGGTGGTGCCGTACTCCGCACCGATCTTGCGCAGGTGCGCGCCGTTGGCGTCGAACAGCTCCGTCGGGAACGGTCCCGAGCCGACCCGGGTGGTGTACGCCTTGCTCACCGCGATCACCTGGGTGATCGCGGTAGGCGGGATCCCGGCGCCCACGCAGGCGCCACCGGCCGTCGGGTTGGACGACGTCACGAAGGGGTAGGTGCCGTGGTCCATGTCCAGCATGGTCGCCTGGGCGCCCTCCAGGAGCACCGTCTCGCCCCGGTCCAGGGCGTCCCAGAGCATGGCCCGGGTCTCGGCGATGTACGGCGTGAGCCGCTCCGCGTACTCCAGGTACTCCTCGACGGTGGCCTCAAGGTCGATCGCCTTGCGGTTGTAGACCTTGAACAGCATCTGGTTCTTCTCGCGCAGCGCGAGTTCCAGCTTCTTGCGCAGGATGCCCGGGTCGAGCAGATCCTGAAGGCGGATGCCCATCCGGGCGACCTTGTCGCCGTACGCAGGGCCGATGCCCCGACCGGTGGTGCCGATCCGGGACGAGCCGAGGTACCGCTCGACCACCCGGTCCAGCGCACGGTGGTGCGGCATGATGAGGTGCGCGTCACCGGAGATCCGCAGCCGGGACACGTCCACGCCACGCTCGGCGAGACCGTCGATCTCGGCGAGCAGCACCTTCGGGTCGACCACCACACCGTTGCCGATGACGATCATCGCGCTCGGCGAAAGCGCCCCGGAGGGCATCAGGTGCAGCGCGTACTTCTGGCCGTCCGGGGTGATGACCGTGTGCCCGGCGTTGTTGCCGCCGGAGTAGCGCACGACGTAGTCGACCCGCTCACCCAGCAGGTCGGTAACCTTGCCCTTGCCCTCGTCGCCCCACTGAGCGCCGATGAGCACGATCGCTGGCATCTTTTCCGCCTCCAGAAGGCTCGGGTGCCAGGTGGCGACCGGTTGGCGAGCCCGGGGTGTCAGGTTAACAAGTAGTGACGGCGCGACCGGCAGGGGTCGCGTCGAGAGGCAGGAGGCTCCTTCCGTGTACGACGTGGTGCTGCTCACCCTCGCTTCGGAGCGCGACGCTCCCGGGGGCTGTGGCAGCGGCGGGGCCTGCTGCGGCGGCGCGACCGGGGCCGACGCCGCCCCGACGAGTCAGGCCGACACCGGCCGGGCCAACGCCGGTCAAGCCAACGCCGATCAGGCCAGCAGCAGCCAGACCGACACCGAGCAGTGCGCCACCGATCGGCCCCGGGTGCCGGTGCTGGCCTGCGCCGATGCGCTGACCGCCCGGGGCGCCCGGGTGCAGACGGTCACCGCCCGCTCGGACGCGGAGATCGACGCGGTGTTGGCCCAACTCGACGGCCCGGCCCGCCCGGACGGTCTCACCTGGCCGGATTCCGACGGCAAGACCCGGCTGGTCGTCGCCACTGCGAACGACGCGCAGTTGCGCGCCGTGCTGCGCCGACTCGTCAAGCGGTACGCCCCGGCGCCGAGCAAGCGCCCGGCTGACCTGCGGGGTGACCGGACCCTGCCCGACCTGCCGCCGGTCGCCGTACTCCCTCTCGACCCGGCGCGCGGCGGCGCCCACCGGGACCTGGCCGCGCAGCTCGGGTTGCCGCGCAACCCGGCGGCCGTGGCCACCGCAGTGCTGGACGGCACGCCGCGCCGGCTGGACCTGCTGCGCAACGACGGCGGCTCGGTGACCCTGGACGGCGCCCTGCTCGGCGCTGCCGACGACGCGGGCCGCCCGCTGCACTGGCGGGCTCGGGTGGAGGTGGACGACGCCATCCTCACCGACGGTGACGAACCGCTGCTGGCCTGCGCGATCGGCAACGCCGGCGGGTACGCGTCGCTCGACGACGTGACGCTGCTGGCCGCGCCGGACCCGGCCGACGGCCAGGTAGAGGTCGCGGTGGCCGTCCCGGTGGTCGTCCGCTCGGCATTGGGACGCAAGCGGGTACGCCTGGAGGTGCGGCGAGCCCGGGGACGGGCCGTGTCGGTGCTGCCCCGGGAGGGAAAGGTGCCCTATCTCGACGATGGCGTCGAGGGTGAGCTGACGCGCAAGCGCTCCTGGTGGATCGAACCGGGTGCCTGGGCGGTCTGGGTGGTCTGACCCCGGCTGCGCCGACCGGCCCCGGTCGTCCGGTGGGCCTATCCTCGCAGGAGGACTGGGGAGGAACCGTAATGGACAAGAACGCCGACCGGGCGCAGGTGCCCGGCCAGCAGCCGGTGCCGGAGCGGGACATCGAACCACTCTGGCCACCGGATCCGGCCGAGCGGGGCGCGGGTGACGTGGTGCCGCCGTGGGCGGCGGTCGCCGAGCAGCGGGGTGGCCCGCCGCCCCCCGCGCCGCCGTCGACCATCTCGCCGCCGGTGGCCGCGCCGCCGACCGGCCGTCCCCCGGTTCCCGGGCAACCGGGGGCCGCGGCCCTGCCGCCGCCGTCCCCGTCGGACTATCCGTCCCTCACCGGGGCGGTGCCGCCGCCGAGTGGCTGGGGAGCCACCGGCCCGAGCGGGGTGGGCACGGGCTGGGCGCCGGCACAGCCGAGCTGGCCGCCGGCCGACACGCCAGCCACCCCACCCGCGCTGCCCACTCCACCTGCCCCACCCGGGCCGCCCACACCACCCGGGCCGCCCACACCACCCGGGCCGGCCACTCCGCCCGCACCGCCCTTTCCGTCGACAGCACCGGTGCCGCCTGCGGTGGGCGCTCTCATCGGGCCAGGTAGCGACACGTTCCCGCCGACGACCGGCACTCCGGCGACCGGCACTGCGGCGACCGGCACTGCGGCGCCTGCGACCACCTCCGCGTGGGCGGGCACCGCGGCCGGCACGTCGGGCACCACGCCCGAGGCGACACGGACCACGACCGAAGCCACGGGCACCACGACCGGAGCCACGGGCACCACGACCGAGGCCACGGGCACCACGACCGGAGCCACGGGCACCACCGGGGGGACCGGCACCGAGACCGGAGCGGTGCCGGTGGAGCCCGGCCCGGGTCCGGTCGCCGACCCGCCGGTCGCGTCGGGCGGCGTTGACCTGGACCTGCCGTTCTCCCTGGACCGCCCGCCGGCAACGGCCATGCCCGTCGACCGATCGACCACGGCAGGCCCGCCCGCAGCAGGCCCGGTGACGACAGGGCCTAACACGGCAGGCCCGGTGACCGCAGGGCCCAACAGGGCAGACCTGCCGGCAGCAGGCCCGGCCACGACAGGACCGACCACGGCGGGCCCAAGCACGGCAGGACCAAGCACGGCAGGACCAAGCACGGCAGGACCGACCACGGCGGGCCCAAGCACGGCAGGACCAAGCACGGCAGGACCAAGCACGGCAGGACCAAGCACGGCAGGACCAAGCACGGCAGGACCAAGCACGGCAGGACCCACCACGGCAGGCCCGAGCACCGCAGGGCCGGCCACCGCTGGACCGGCGTCGCAGGGTGGCGGAGCAGCCGGTGTCGGGGAGGACGGTCCTGCCGTCGGGGCGGTGCGGCCGGCGACCGAGTCGCCCTGGGCGTATCCGCCGCAGCGGCCGGCCAACCCGATCCCGTCGGTCGAGGACCAGGCCGCCGTCACACCGCCGATCCCCGCCCCGCCCGTTCCGCCGCCGCCCGCCGTCGACCAGGGCGCCGGTGCGGGCCAGACGTACGCCGGCCAGACCTACGCCGGCCAGACGTACTCGCCGACGGTTCCCGCTCAGGCCGGCCCGACACCTGTCGAGCCTCCGCAGCAGGGCGCGGTGCCGACCCCGCCACCGGGGCCGTTCCCGCCGTCGCCGGGCTGGTATCCGCCGCCCTGGCAGCAGGGCGCGGCGGCGGTTCCACCGGCGCCGCCCCAGCAGTACCAGGAGACCGACCCGGTGGCGCGGGTGCCGGCCACCGGTTACCCGGACGCCACCTGGACGCCGGAGACCTCGGCCGCGCCGACGGCCGAGGACTTCGCCCGCCGCCGGCAGGTACGGCCCGCCGACCCGGTTGCCACCATGGGCGTACGCGCGGTGGTCAACAAGATGGGCCTGGTGCGGCTCTCGCCGGGGCGACACGAGCAGGAGCTCAAGCGGGACATCGAAATGGTGCGCCGCAACTTCGGCGGGCTGCGGCAGGTCACCGTGGTCAACCCGAAGGGCGGCGCCGGCAAGACGGTGGCGATCCTGCTGCTGGCCATGACATTCGGCCAGAAGCGCGGCGGCTACGTGCTGGCCTGGGACAACAACGAAACCCAGGGCACGCTCGGCATGCGGGCCCAGCAGGACTTCCACTCCCGCACGGTGCGGGACATGCTGCGCGACCTCGGGCAGTTCCAGGGCGCGCACGGTCGGGTCGGTGACCTGTCGCAGTACGTGCGCTCGCAGGGCGAGGGGATGTTCGACGTCCTCGCCTCGGACGAGTCGGCGACAGGTGGCGAGATGCTCACCGCCGCCGCGTTCGCCGAGATCCGCGAGGTGGTCAGCCGGTTCTACAAGCTGATCTTCGTGGACACCGGGAACAACGTCCGGGCGCAGAACTGGCAGGCGTCGATGGACGCCACCGACCAACTCGTGGTCACCATGTCGGCCCGAAACGACTCGGCGGAGACGGCCGCCCGGATGCTCGACCACCTGGAGCAGAGCGGCCGGCAGCGGCTGGTCCGGCAGGCGGTGACCGTGGTGTCGATGCCGCCGTCGCGCAAGGAGATCGACCTGCCGGCCATCCAGGAGCACTTCGCGGCCCGGACCCGGGCGGTGCTGCTGGCGCCGTACGAGCGGCTCATCGACAGCGGCGAGCCGATCCGGTACGGCGGGCTCTCCTCAGCCACCCGCGACGCCTGGTTGAAGATCGCCGCCGCGGTCGCCGAGGGGTTGTAGCCGCCGAGGGCCGGCCCGCGTCGGGCCGGCCCTCGGGCCGGTTTCAGTTGCTGGCCAGCGCGTCCGCCGCGGCCGGGTCGCAGTCACGTAGGAACTGTGCGCAGCGGGCCGCCTCGTCGGCCTCGCCGATCTCGTCGGCGGCCCGGGAGAGCACGTACAGGCAGCGGAGGAAGCCCCGGTTGGGCTCGTGCGACCACGGCACGGGTCCGTGGCCCTTCCAGCCGCTGCGGCGGAGCTGGTCCAGGCCACGGTGGTAGCCGGTGCGGGCGTACGCGTACCCCGTCACCACCGCACCGGCCGCGAACGCCCGGGCCGCGAGCGCGCCCCAGGCCGCGCTGAAGGTCGGGAAACGGGCCGCCACCTCGGCGAACGCCTCGTCGGTGCCGGCCTCCTGTGCGGCGGCCAGGGCGGCGTCGGCCTCGTCGTTCGCGGGCAGGAGGGTGGCCGGTGGCTCCGGCAAAAGGTTCTGCATCGCCCCATTCAACCCGCTGGACAGGGCGACACGCGAGCGGGTCGGCCGACGCGTTCCGCTGAACGGCTGAGGAGTTGGTCACGCCTGCGGCCTATGCCGCCGCCAGGTGTTTTCCACTACAACTATTGGTCCGGAGCCTCCCCAGGAACCGGTTACGCAGGAGCCCGGTGGCCACGACCGCCGGGCTCCTGTCGTGTCCACAGCCCGCCCGGGGTTTGGCCGGCCCCGCCGAAGGGGCAGGATGGCCCGGTGCCGACCCCACCTCCCACGGACGTCATCGAACCGCACCTGCACGCCGACGAGATCCAGACCCGGGACGAGTTCGACAGGCAACTGGTCACCGGCCGCCTGACCGGGCTGACCGTGCAGGGGCTCCGCCTCGACCTCGCCCCGGTGCCCGACCTGACCGGCGTCGAGGTCACCGGCACGCTCTTCCTCGGCTGCCGGTTCGCCTCCCGGGAGGTCGGCGCCGACCTGGTCCGGCGCGGCGCGAACGTGGTGCCGCCGTTCTCCGGGCTGCCGTACCCGACCCAGCCGGCGCACCTCTACACCCCGGACGACCTGGCCGCCGGGTTCGCCGAGGGCGGGTTCGCCGGGATGTACGACACCCGGGTGTACGAACACTACCGCGCGCACGGTGGGGCGCTGCCGGACGTGAAGGAGGCGCTCGGCCAGCGGCTGCACGACCACGGCGTGGACAACGCGCTCGCCGACGCGACCCGCGCCTGGCTGGACGGGTACGGGCCGCAGTCGGTGATCGGCATCATGGGCGGGCACGCGGTGCGGCGCGGCAGTCCGGCGTACCGGATGGCTGCCGTGCTGGGGTGGGAGCTGGCGCGGGCCGACCGCCTGGTGGTGACCGGCGGCGGTCCCGGCGTGATGGAGGCGGCGAACCTCGGCGCGTACCTGGCGGACCGGCCGGCGGCGGACCTGACCGCGGCGATCGACCTGCTGGCCACCGCGCCCGACTTCACCGACCACCACCGGTACACGGCAGTGGCGTTGACGGTCCGGCAGCGGTACGCGGGCGTGCCCCGCCAGCGCGCCGGCGACTCCGGGTGGGCCCGGACCGGAGGGCTGGCCATCCCCACCTGGCTGTACGGGCACGAGCCGGCGAACCTGTTCGCCGGGCGGATCGCCAAGTACTTCTCGAACGCCATCCGGGAGGACACGATCCTGCGGCTCGCCCGGGGCGGCATCGTCTTCGCGCCGGGGCGGGCGGGCACGGTGCAGGAGGTGTTCCAGGCGGCGACCAAGACCTACTACGGCACCGACGGGACCAGCGGCGCGTACATCTTCCTGGACCGCGACTACTGGACGCGGGAGCTGCCGGTGGAGGCGTTGCTGCGTCCGCTGCTGGCCGCGTCCCCGTTCGGTGACCTGTCGTCGACGATCCACCTGACCGACGACGTCCACGAGGCCGTACGCCTTTTGACGGCCTGACGGCGACGGCCGGCTCCCCGAGGGAGAGCCGGCCGTCGGTGGGACGTCGTTACCTGGTCATCGTGGTGCCGGTGGAGCGCAGGTCCTCGCACGCCTGGACGACCCGAGCGGCCAGCCCGGCCTCGGCGGCCTTGCCCCAGGCCCGCGGGTCGTACAGCTTCTTGTTGCCGACCTCGCCGTCGATCTTCAGCACGCCGTCGTAGTTGCGCAGCATGTGGTCGGCCACCGGCCGGGTGAAGGCGTACTGGGTGTCGGTGTCGATGTTCATCTTCACCACGCCGTAGTCGAGAGCCTCACGGATCTCGCTCAGCAGGGAGCCCGAGCCGCCGTGGAAGACCAGGCTGAGCGGCTTGTCCTTGCCGTACTTGGCGCCGACCGCCTCCTGGATCTGGTTGAGGATCTCCGGACGCAGCTTGACGTTGCCCGGCTTGTAGACGCCGTGCACGTTGCCGAAGGTCAGCGCCGCCATGTAGCGGCCCTTCTCGCCGAGGCCGAGCGCCTCGACCATGGCCAGGCCGTCATCGGTGGTGGTGTAGAGCTTGTCGTTGATGGCGTTCTCGACGCCGTCCTCCTCGCCACCGACGACGCCGACCTCGATCTCGAGGACGATCTTGGCCTTGGCGGCCTCGTCGAGGAGCTGCGAGGCGATCTGCAGGTTCTCCGCGACCGGCACGGCCGAGCCGTCCCACATGTGCGACTGGTACAGCGGCTCCTCGCCGCGCTTCACCCGCTCCTGCGAGATGCCCATCAGCGGACGCACGAACTTGTCCAGCTTGTCCTTCGGGCAGTGGTCGGTGTGCAGGGCGACGTTCACCGAGTACTTCTTGGCCACCTCGTGCGCGTACGCGGCGAACGCCACCGCGCCGGTGACCATGTCCTTGATCGAGGGACCGGACAGGTACTCGGCACCACCTGTGGAGACCTGGATGATGCCGTCGCTCTCCGCGTCGGCGAAGCCCTTGAGCGCCGCGTTAAGCGTCTGGGAGGAGGTCACGTTGATCGCGGGGTACGCGTACCGGCCAGCCTTGGCGCGGTCCAGCATCTCCGCGTAGGCCTCGGGAGAAGCGATGGGCATGTGATGCGCTCCTTACTTACCACTCTCGGCCGTGCTGGCCGCTGTTGTTCACGTGTGCGCCGGACCGCGCTGTCCTCCGCCGGGCAGTATCCCGCAGGTGTGGTGCGCAGGACCAACCGAGGGGGGTGTCAGCCGCTCACCGGCCGTCCAGACGGTCCGGCACGATGACGCTTATCAGCCAGGTGACCACTGTCATGACTATCGCTCCCCAGAACGCCGCCCAGAAGCCGTCCACCTGGAACGGCAGGTCGAGCCCGCGGGCGATCCGGTCGGTGAGCAGGAAGAGCAGCGCGTTGACCACGAGCGCGAACAGGCCCAGGGTCAGCAGGTAGAACACACAGCCGACCACCCGGATGATCGGCTTGAGCACCGCGTTGATCACGCCGAAGATGAGCGCCACCACGATGAGCGTGAGCACGGTGTTGCCACCGGAACGGCCGTGCACGTCGACGCCGGGCACGATGAGCGTGGTCACCCACAACGCGACAGCGGTGATCGCCAATCGGATGAGGAAGCCCACGGCACCATCCTGGCATCGGCTCGCGCCGTCACGGGCTGATTCGGCCGACTCGGCATCCGCGCGCGGCGCCGACGCAGCCCGTACGGTGGTGAGAATCGTGCCCCGAGAACCCGGGAGGGACCATGGGTCAGCCCGATGAGGACTTCACCCCCGGCGACCACCTCGCCGCGGACGAGCGCGACCACGAGGCGGAGCCGGCCGACGCGGTCGAGCAGGCCGCCGCGCTCGACCCCACCGACGTCGACGCCGAGCCGCAGCGCGGCCTGGAGGTCGACGACTGGGACGCGATGGAGCAGGCCCGGGTGATCACCACCGACGAGGACGACTACCGCTGACCTCAGCGGGCGTTGTCGACCAGCTTCGGGTGGCGGGCCGCCCAGTCGCCCAGCCGGTCCTCCCGCAGCGCCGTCAGGAACTCCGGTGCGAGCTTCGGGTCGGTACGCAGGTAGCGGTCCTTCTCCAAAACCCCGACGACCGGCAGGCTGAGCCCGACCGGATCGACAGTCCGCAGCGTGGGGACGAGCCGCAGCAGGTCCAGCACAGCGGCCCGGTCGGGGGACACGACGAGATCGGGGCCGACGGTGGTCAGCAGCTTGGCGAGGTGTGCCGGATTGGTGAGTACGCCCTGGTCGGCGGCCTGGCGCAGCAGGCCGGATGCGAAGACCCGGGCGTTGCGGTCCCGATCCTGGACTCCTTCGAGCAGACCATAGCGCTGGCGGAGCAGGTCGACCGACGCGGCGCCGTCGAGGCGGTGGCACCCGGCTGGGAACAGCCGCTTCGTGTGGACGGAGCGCACCTCATCGGGCAGGCAGACCGGCACCCCGCCAACGGCGTCGCTGAGCGAGCGCACCGCGCGGTACGTCAGCACCACGCCGGCGTCCACCTGGATCCCGGTCAGCTCGGTCACCGTACGCCGAGTCAGCTCGTACCCCTTGGCCATCTCCGGGCGGGTGAACCCGGCGCCGAACGGAAACGCGGCATTCAGCTTGTCGGTCCCCTGGCCCGGGATCGGCACGCCGAGGTCGCGGGGCAGCGAGATCAGGTAGGGGCGACTGCGGTCGGCCGGGATGTGCACCAACAGCACCGAATCCGCGCGTGCGCTCTTCGGTCCGTCGCCGTCGATGCCGAGCAGCAGAACGTTAAGCGCGCCGGTCGGCGCCGGCCGACTCGACTCGCTGAGCAGTTCGGCGGTCGGCGGAGGTCCCGCGGGCTCCGGGGTCAGCAGGGGCACCCCGAGCCCCAGCACCCCGAGCAGGGCCAGCGTGGTGCCACCGGCCTGCCAGCGTCGACGGCGTCGGCGCCGTCTGATCGTCAGCCGGTCGATGGCGGCACGCAGCGGGCCGGTCGGCGGGGTCAACGGCTCGTGCCGGGCGAAGGCCGCCCGCAGGTCATCTTCGATCATGAGCGAACCTCCACGTACTCGGCCCGGAGCGTGGCCAGGGCCCGGGAGATGGACGAACGTACGGTCCCGACGGCGCAGCCGAGGATGTCGGCGATCTCGGCGTCGGGCAGATCCTCGTAGTAGCGCAGCACGAGGGTGGCGCGCTGCCGGCGCGGCAGCCGGGACAGCCAGGTCCAGATCTGGTCCCGGTCAACTGCGGACTGGGCGTGGTCCGCGGACGCCGGCAGCGAGTCGTCGGGATCACCGCGCAGCAGCACCCGACGCATCCACGAGCCGCGCTTCCAGTCGACGTACTGGTTGGTGAGCATCCGGCGCACGTACCGCTCGGGTGAGTCCGCGTGGGCGACCCGCCGCCAGTTGAGCTGGACGCGGACCATCGTCTCCTGCACGAGATCCTGCGCCTGGTGCGGATCACCGGTGAGCATCACCGCGTACCGCAGCAGCGGGGCAAGTCGCGCGTCCGCGAACTCCTCGTACGTCACTGCACCTCCCGAGGTCCTGCCTCAATTGACGGGCCCGGAGGGCTGGAACGTTGCGGTGCCGGTGATCAACCTTTCGGTTCGTGTTGCCGACCGAGCGGTGATCAGGGGCGACGGCGAACCTTAGGGATTCCTTAAGATCCGCAGGCTGCACCTGAATCCCCCAACTGGAGGAATCCCCCTCATGCTCACCCACTCCACCCGGCGTTGGCTCGCCGGACTGGGCGTAGCAGGCGCGTTCATCGCCACCTCCGCCAGCCCGGCCCTCGCCGAAGGTGACCCCTTCAAGATCATTGCTCAGGACATCCTGACCACGCCGGATCACGGCGGCTTCGCGTACATCTACACCGAGCCGAACGACTTCGACAAGCCACACCAGTTCGGCCACACCACGCTCGACTTCGACTTCTCCGGCATCTCCGACTTCGCCACTCTGGAGATGCCGGGTGAGGGCTGGGAATGGGCGTGCGAGACCTCGGGCCAGGTCGTGCACTGCGAGACCGATTTCGCCGAGGACGACACGCCTTGGCTCGGCATCCAGGTCTTTGGCAAGCCCAACGCCACGCCGGGCCAGACCGGTCAGCTGAAGCTCGCGATGACCTCCGGCGGAAAGACGGTCAAGGGGGCTTCAACCGTCACCGTCGCGGAGAGCGTCGACCTTCAGACCGTTCCGGAGGCCAGCGTCAGCGGCGCGCCCGGCACCAAGGTGAACATGCCGACGTCGGTTCGCAACGGCAGCGAGACGGTCAGCCAGGGCGCGGTACTCCTGGTGAACGGCGACTACCTCGTCAGCTACGTGGGCGACTACTCGAACTGCCAAGTGATCGACGGCTTGGGGGCGCTCTGCACCTTCGATGAGGAGCTGAAGCCGGGCAAGAGCTACCAGCTCTCCGACAAGCTGCCCTTCCAGCTCGACAAGGACCTCCGGACCAACGCCGACCTGCTGACGACGGGCGTCTGGTGGACCAAGGACGATTGGGAGATCGTCAGCAGCGACTGGCCACAGGATGGCGAGCCGGGCAAGGGCGACAAGTTGCGCCTCGTGGAGCAGCCCGAGGCCAAGTCGCTGGCGAAGCAGACCGACCCGGACCAGATGAACAACTACACCGAGATCTCGGTGAAGGTGACCGGCGACAACCCGGCCGATCTCGGCGTCAAGGGGGCGACGGCCAGCGGCAAGAAGGGTGACGTGGTCCAGGTACGGACGTCCGTGACGAACCTCGGCCCCGCCCTGCTCGAGTACCAGGGGCGTCCGGCGTTCCGGGTCAAGGTTCCCGAAGGCACCACGGCGGTAGAGGTTTCCAGCGAATGCCAGCCCTACACCTCGGACGAGGAGTGGGACCAGTGGAACGGCAACTGGGGCGAGCCGGGCGCAAAGGAGTACGGCTGCCAGATCACCGAGAGCCCCAAGGGTTTCGAGAACTGGTACGAGTTCAGTCTCCGCATCGACAAGGTCGTCCCGGACGCCTCGGGTGCCATCACCGCCAAGCTGGCCGGTGACCCGAACAAGAGCAACGACACCGCCAAGATCGTGATCAACCCGGCCTCCGCTGGCGGCGGCAACGGCGCTGGCCAGGGTGGCGGTGACGGTGGCGCGCTGCCGATCACCGGTCAGTCCACCGGCCTGATCGCCGGCCTCGGCGCTCTGCTGCTCACCGCGGGCGTTGGCGGCTACCTGGTGGCCAAGCGCCGCCGGACCCGCTTCGTCGCCTGATCCACCCCGCAACACCGGTGCCCGCTGCCCCATCCGCGGCGGGCACCGCCCCCTTTCGTCATTCCTTCGGGAGGAACCCGGAATGCTCACTCACACCTCGCGGCGCTGGCTCGCCGGACTGGGCGTAGCAGGCGCGCTCGTCGCCGCATCCGCCAGCCCGGCCATCGCCGCCGCCAAGGAAGCTCCCCTCGAACTGGGCGTGTATTTCAACGACACCACGCTCGCCGCCGGCTCCGAGGGCAAGATCGACTCTCCCCTTCTGTTCGCCTCCGAGCCGGTGGTCGTCCAGGGCCTCACGGTCACGTACGACTACACCGATCTCGACGGCACTCTGCAGGTCAAGCGCGACGGCGAAGGCACGGATTGCGAGTCGCCGAAGGCCGGCGTTCTGGTCTGCACGGACCCGTTCGAAATCGGCCTCGAGGAGTGGGCCTACGGCGGCCTCTTCGGCGTGGTCATGACGCCGACCGCGAAGGCTGCCGACGGCGACACCGGCGTCCTCAAGGTCACGGTCAGCGCTGAGGGGCTCAAGTCGGCGAGCCACTCCGCGAAGATCCGGATCGGCGAGGGCGTCGACCTGGCCGCCCCGGGCGAGGAGGCCATCGTGTCGGCCGCCCCCGGCGGCAAGTTCAGCGCTCCGCTCACGCTGAGCAACGCCGGTGAGACCGCGGCGAAGGGCGCCGTGGCGGTCTTCGACCTGGACTACGCGATCCGCCCGGACAAGCAGTACAGCAACTGCACGTACGAGGACGGCCGCCTGCTGACCTGCACCTTCTCCGAAGTGACCGCGGCAGGTGAGACCCGCTCCGCAGCACTGCCCTACGTGCTCGGCAAGGACACCTACGCGCCGGGTAGCGACTACGGCTACTACAACTGGATGACCGTCTCGGAGTTCGAGGACTTCTCCGCGTACCTGCAGGCGGGGGGCTACTCGATGGGGCAGCCGGGCAAGGGTTCGGTGCTGGCCCTTCCGACCGTTCCGTCCAAGGCAGCGGCGCGCGGTTTCCAGGCCGACACCGACCCGATGAACAACTGGTCCGGCATGACCGTCAAGGTCACCGGCAAGAACGGCGCGGACCTGGTGGCGATCGGCGACAAGCTGACCGGCAAGGCAGGCGACGTGGTCACCGCGACCGTCGGCGTTCGTAACGACGGTCCGGCCGCACTCGACTTCGGCCGTGGGGGCTCGCCGGTCACGAAGATTGACATCACGGTTCCGGCTGGCACCACCGCGGTCGAGGTGCCCGAGGTCTGCGCGCCGCTTAACGGCGACCAGCAGGACTGGGAGAACGCCGGCAAGCCGGGAGCGAAGCTCTACCGGTGCTACCCGGACATCTTCATCGGCGTCGGTGAGGAGCAGGTGGTCGAGGTCGGCCTCCGGATCGACAAGGTGATCCCGAACGCCGAGGGCACTGTCACCATCAACGCCAAGTGCGAGTGCGAGGGCTTCACCGAGGACCTGAAGCCGGCCAACGACTCCGCCAAGATCCTGGTGAACGCCGCTGGTGGCCAGGGTGGCGGTGACGGTGGCGCGCTGCCGATCACCGGTCAGTCGACCGGCCTGATCGCCGGTCTCGGCGCTCTGCTGCTCGCCGCGGGCGTTGGCGGCTACCTGGTGGCCAAGCGGCGCCGGACCCGCTTCGTCGCCTGATCCAGCCCGCACGACACGATCCGTCCCGCACCACGGGTGCCCCGCCGACCACGATGGTCGGCGGGGCGCCGTCGTTTACGGCCAGCGGGTGGTAGGGCCCGGTCCGTCGCGGTGCGGGCACCGGGCTTCGGTACCCTTTGTGGCCGTGGACACAGCTGAGAAGACCCGCGCTCTCACGGAGAGCGTCGCCCTGAACCCGCTCGATCCCAAGGACCTGTTGCAGACCTTCGGGCTGGTGGGTGTGTGGGTGATCCTCTTCGCCGAGACCGGCCTGTTGGTGGGCTTCTTCTTTCCCGGTGACTCGCTGCTGTTCCTCGCCGGCGTGGCCGCCTCGCCGGTGGCGGACGCCATCTTCGGTGACGGCACCCGGCTCACCCTGGCCGGCCTGCTGATCGGCGGGCCGATCTGCGCGATCCTCGGCGCCCAGCTGGGCCACTGGCTCGGCGCGCGGTACGGCCGGAGGATGTTCGAGCGGCCCAACTCGCGGCTCTTCAAGAAGGAGTACGTCGAGAAGGCCGAGTACTACTTCCAGAAGTTCGGCCCGGCGAAGGCCGTGGTGCTGGCGCGCTTCATCCCGATCGTGCGGACGTTCCTCAACCCGGTCGCCGGGGCGCTGGGCATGCCGGCGCGGCAGTTCCTGATGTGGAACATCGTCGGCGCGGTGCTCTGGGTCGACGGCATCCTGCTGATCGGCTACCTGCTGGCCGACCGGATCTACAAGGCCATCGGCGACAAGATCGACCACTACATCCTGCCGGTGGTCGCCCTGATCATCCTGATCTCGGTGCTGCCGATCTTCTTCGAGTTCCTGCGGGACCGGCGGGCGCGCAAGCGCGGCGAGGCGGTCGCCGTGGTCGCGGCGGCCAGCGCCGCGGGCGCGGTCGAGGCGGTACGCGAGAAGTTCGACCACGACGAGCACCCGCACGACCGGCGGGGGCACGGCCAGGAGCGCTGAACCCGAGAGACGACGACGGCCGGCCCCCTGGTGAGGGGGTCGGCCGTCGGCATGTCAGGCCCGCCCTGCGGCGGTGCGGCCGAGGACGAGCAGGTATCACCCACCGGTGGCGCCACCCCTGGTTCGCCACCGGACACCGCCCCGGCATGGGACGGTGCGCAGCGCCTACGTCAGCGGGCCTTCTTGGTGGCCCGCTTACGCGGCGGGGTCAGCAGGTCGGCGATCGTCGCGATCGCACTCGGGACCAGCCGGTAGTACGCCCAGACACCGCGCTTCTCCCGCTCCAGCAAGCCGGCCTCGGTGAGGATGCGCAGGTGGTGACTGACCGTCGGCTGAGAGAGGCCGAGGGGTGCGGTCAGGTCACAGACGCACGCCTCGCCCTCGGGGGCCGACTGGATCAGGCTGAGCAGCCGCAACCGGGCGGGATCCGCAAGGGCCTTGAGGACCCCCGCGAGACGCTCGGCATCGGCACGTTCGATCGGCTCACCGGCAAGCGGCGAGATCTGAGGCATTGTCATTTCGGCCAACGCAGTTCCCACGTATTACATCCTTCCACCAGCAGCATCGATCCGCCTGCATATCAGCAGATCCGAATCGGTAAACTTTTACGCCACAAGGCCGAGGTCAGCCAACGTATAGGCCGCCCTGTACGGCAATCCGGCGGCTCGCACCGCGTCGCCGGCGCCTCGATCAACAATAACCGCCACGCCCACGACTTCGGCTCCGGCCTCACGAAGCGCCTCGACAGCTGTCAACACACTTCCGCCCGTTGTGGACGTGTCCTCCACCGCCAACACGCGGCGGCCGGCCACCTCCGGTCCCTCGATCCGTCGCTGCAGACCGTGCGCCTTGCCCGCCTTTCGCACCACAAAGGCGTCCAGGGCCCGGCCGGTCGGAGCGGCGGCGTGCAGCATCGAGAGCGCGACAGGGTCCGCGCCCAGGGTGAGCCCACCGACGGCCTCGTACTCCCAGTCGGCGGTGAGATCGAGCAGCGCTCGACCGACCAACGGAGCGGCCTGGTGATGGAGCGTGACACGTCGCAAATCGACGTACCAGTCTGCCTCGCGCCCCGAGGAGAGCACGACCCGTCCGTGGACCACAGCCAGGTCGGTAATGAATTTACGCAGGTCGTCGTGGTCCCCCATGGCGATAGAGGTTACTGCTCAAGTCTGAACGGCGTCTGCACGGCCCTCCCCGATCGGCCCGGCGAGGAACCGACGGTTGGCGATGTTCGACTACGCTCAGCGACCGACCTGGCGGCGGTGCGCCAACGCCCGACGGCGGCGCGTTCGGCGCCAGCAGGCGCCGACGGCTCAGCGTTCGTCGCGACCGATCCGGCTGCGGGTGTCGCGGGCGACTGCCTGGAGCAGTCGGATCGGCGCGTGTCGCAGACCGGCGACCGCCACCTTGTACTTCCATGCCGGGATGCTTACCAACTTGCCTTTTCGCAGGTCACGAAGGGCTTCGTCGACGACATCCTCGGCCCGCAGCCACAGCCACTCCGGCGTCTTCGACATGTTGATGCCGGCCCGTTCGTGGAATTCGGTACGGGTGTAGCCGGGACAGAGAGCCATCACCCGGACACCGAATGGACGTGCCGACTGGCCTACGGAGTCGCTGAAATTGGTGACCCACGCCTTGCTGGCCGAGTAGGTCGATCCGGGCATCACCGCGCCAAACCCCGCAACCGAAGAGACATTTATCACTGCCCCGTCGCGCCGTTCGGCCATCGGTCGCAGCGCGGCCAGGGTCAGTCGCATGACGGCGTGCACGTTGAGCCGGAGCAGCCGCGCCTCGTCCTCCGCTGTGGAGTGCAGGAACGGCTTGTTCAGGCTGATGCCGGCGTTGTTGACGAGCAGGTGGACGGGGCTGTCGGACGTCAGCCGCTGCTCGACGGCGGCGCAGCCGTCGTCGGTGGACAGGTCCGCCGACAGGGTCTCGACGGCCCGACCGTGCCGGGGGCCCAACTCCGCGGCCATCTCACTCAGTCGAGCAGCGTCCCGGGCGACCAGCACCAGGTGCCAGCCGTCGGCCGCCAGGCGTCGGGAGAACGCCGCTCCGATGCCTGCGGTGGCGCCGGTGATCAGGGCCCGTCGCTCGGCAGTCGTGGGATCGAGCGTCACGGGCGGGTCCTCACCTGGGCGGGTACGGGGGCGCGGAGGGCGGTGGCTGGTGCGGTGCGGGCGGAAACGCCTGTGGGGCGGACGGCGCGGTGGGGCGGTGTCGACCGAACCAGGCGTTGGCCGCCGGCAGGGTCAGCAGCGTTGCTACCACAAGGTAACCGAGGGCCTGTCCGACCGAAAGCCCGGCATTGAGCGGGATCCACCACGACGGGTACGCGTCCGAGATGAGGCCGAGCAACTCGGCGGTGGCCCGCTCGTCGGCGCCCAGCCGCAGCGGCGCGGCCCGCTCGCCGACGAGCACCGCCACGCTGCAGCAGCCCGCGAGCAGACCGATCCCGCAGACCACCCACGTGGCCACCCGCACGCCACGCCGACCGGTCAGCAGCCCGAGGGCCAGGCCGGCGAGCACGGGCGCGGAGAGGGCGGCCACCACAGCGGTCAGCACCGCCGACGCGCGCAGCAGGGTCACCACACCGTCGATCTGCTGCGGGCTCGCCGAGGTGTCCCGAGCGGCAGCCCGGAACGCGTCCACGGTCCGGCCCAGCACCGCCAGGTCGACGACTGTGTACGCGAGCGCGCCCACAGCCATCACCAGCAGCACGGCCGAGGCCAGCAGGACCACGGCGGGCCGGCGGGGCGGTGCCGATTCGGGGTACGACACGACGGATCCCTCCGGTAGGCGTCGGGTTGCAACCTACTCGGAGGGATCGTCGGCGTCGTGCTTATCCAGCGGTCAGCTGGTCGACGGCGGGGTCGGCCCGGGGCGGTCGGCCGGCGGCGTGTCGTCCGGCCGGTCGGTGCCGGACGGGCCCGACGGCGGCGCGGGCGGCGGGGTGCCCGGCTGCTCCGAACCGGGTGCCTGGCCCGGCGTCGTCGGGTAGCCCGACTCACCACCGGACGGATAACCCGGCTCGCCACTCGACGGGTAGCCCGGCTGGCCGGGAGCCGACGGGTAACCGGGCTGACCGGGCTGGCCGGACGCCTGCGGGTAACCGGGCTGGCCGGATGCCTGCGGGTAGCCCGGGTAGCTGGCGCCGGGGGTCGGGGGCTCCCAGGCAGCGGCGGGCTTGCGGAAGAACTCGTTCGACTTGGGCAGTGCCAGCAGGATGAGCGCCGCCAGCAACGCGAGCAGGCTGATCACGCCGAGCGTGATGCTGACCGGGGCGATCCAGGACGGCAGCGCCTCCTCGAGACGGCGCTGGACCTCCTCGCTGCTCGGCATGTCACCGCCGCTGTTCCCACCGGTGGTGAAGCTGCCGCCGCCCGCGCCGTTGAGCACGGTGCCACCCGTGCAGCAGACCATGATGCCGCCGACGATCCAGGTGGTGATGCGCGAACCGTTGCGACCCCGGTTGTTGAACATGGCCAGCACGGCCAGCACGATCGCGAGCAGGAGCACGAGGATGCCGGCGCCGAGGGCGAACGCGAACACGAAGTTCGCCACCTGGTCCGCGCCCTCGGTGGTGCTGCCCGAGTAGGCGTCGCGGAGCACGTCGCGGGTCTTGCCGAGGGTGGAGAGGGTGAGGATGAGACTGATCACCTGGCACGCCAGGAACAGGTAGAGCAGATAGCTGGAAATCGTCACGGTGGATGGCCGCTGGCGGGCCGGCGTGCTCTGGGAATCGACCACGATTCTCCTTCCCTAGATCGGGCCCACACCGTATCGGCAACCGGCCACTCCGGCATGCCGTGCCGAACGCGGCGGGCGCGTCGGGTCGGTCAGCGCCCGTCGCCGGTGGGTCGGATCGCCAGGTCGGCGGGGTCGAGCAGGTCACCGCGGGCGACCCGCCAACCCTCTTCGCCGTACGCCTCGAAGGAGAGCCGGGCGTTCCCACCCGACTGGTAGTCGTGGTAGCGCATCGTCCCGGCCGGCGGCAGGCCGGTCTCGCCGGTGGCGGTGTAGCGCGCCTGCCCGGTCTCGGCCCAGGTGTACCGCAGCCCGCCGAGATCGATGGTCGGGGCGCCGGGGGTGACCGTCGCGCCTGGCTCGGCGGTCCAGAGCACCAACTCCAGCTCGGGGTCGCCGTCGCCCTCGACGGAGAGCCGGTGTGGCGTGCCGGAGGCGTCGTCGAGGAGGTGCTGCACCCAGCTCCAGTCCCCCTCGACCAGGCGGATGGTGCCGCTCACGACGTACTCCCGCTGGCCGATCCGCACGCGATCACCCGACGCCAGTCGGTGGGCGCCGTCGCGGGTGGGCCCGGCGGCCGGCGGCACGCCGGTGGGCCGGGCCGCGGCCCGCCGGCGGGTCCGCACGACGAGCACGAGCACGAGCACGATGAGTACGACAAACGCCGTCACCAGGTACGCCAGCGCCCCGTCCACCCGACCACCTCCCCAGGTACGTCGGCGCAGACGGTAACAACCTCGCGCACCGAATTGAGTCGTGTCGTGACCGAAAGCTCAGCTACCGACGGCAGCCGGGATGTCGCCCGGTGTGGTCATTGTGGATGCCCGGGTGCGCCGTGCGGTGCCGTGCCGGTGCGGCCGGCCTGTGGTGTCGCGGTCGGTCATGCCGCCGCGAGTCGCTGGGTGGCGTAGTCGCCGAGGGTGGAACGCCCCATGACGCAGCCGACGAAGGTGGTGAACTCGGTGCGGTCGTCCCGCAGCGACGTCCACGCCGCCCGTGCCGCAGCCGGATCGGCGCGCTCCAGCAGCGTCGCCGCGTACGCCCGGCCGGCGGGTGACCCCTCGGCGAGCAACCGGTCGAGCTGCCGGCGGACCTCCTCGGGGTGGTCGTCGAGCGCGGCCTCGACGCGGCGGTACGCCTCGGTCACCGGCAGGGTCGCGCCGGCGATCCCCACGCCGCCGAACGCAAGCGTGTCGGCGGCGACCAACTCGTCAACGGCGGCACCGAGGTCCCGCTCCCAAGCCTTGCGCATCCCGAACATGCCCCAACCCTTTCCCTCCTCGCCGACCTCTCACCCTCTTGATCAAGAGGTTTGCGTCATGAGAAGACGTCCCGATGACGCAAACCTCTTGATCACCGCGGGTCAGGCCGGGGTTACCGTCAGGGAACTCGTGCCCGGGGTTTGGTCTACCTTTACCGTGTTGCCGTCTCGGATTGCGCCAGACAGCAGAGCCTTCGCGAGCTGGTCGCCGATTGCCGTCTGGACGAGGCGGCGGAGTGGGCGGGCGCCGTAGATCGGGTCGTAGCCGTGCTCGGCCAGCCACTGACGGGCGGACTCGGTGACGTCAAGTGCCAATCGGCGGTCCGCAAGACGGTTTCGCATCCGGTCGAGCTGGATGTCGACGATGGCGCCCAGGTCGTCGCCGCGCAGCGAGGCGAAGACCACGATGTCGTCCAGCCGGTTGAGGAACTCCGGCTTGAAGTGCGACCGGACCACGGCGAGGACGCCCTCCCGGCGCTGCTCCTCGGCCAACGTCAGGTCACTGATCACCGACGACCCGAGGTTGGAGGTGAGGATCAGGATCGCGTTGCGGAAGTCCACCGTGCGGCCCTGACCGTCGGTGAGCCGACCGTCGTCGAGCACCTGGAGCAGCACGTCGAAGACGTCCGGGTGGGCCTTCTCCACCTCGTCCAGCAGGATCACCGAGTACGGCCGGCGGCGCACCGCCTCGGTGAGCTGCCCGCCCTCCTCGTAGCCGACGTACCCGGGCGGGGCGCCTACCAGCCGGGCCACCGAGTGCTTCTCGCCGTACTCGCTCATGTCGATGCGGACCATCGCCCGCTCGTCGTCGAAGAGGAACTCGGCGAGCGCCTTGGCCAGCTCCGTCTTGCCGACACCTGTCGGGCCGAGGAAGAGGAAGCTGCCCGTCGGTCGGTCCGGGTCGGCGACACCGGCCCGTGCCCGGCGTACGGCGTCGGAGACCGCGCCCACGGCCTCGGCCTGGCCGATCACCCGGCCGCCCAGCGACTCCTCCATCCGCAGCAGCTTGGCCGTCTCGCCTTCGAGCAGGCGACCGGCCGGGATGCCGGTCCACGAGGCGACCACCGCGGCGATGTCGTCCGCGCCGACCTCCTCCTTGAGCATCGCGCCGTCGGCCTGGAGCTGGGCCAGCTCCTCCTCGGCCTGCTTCAGCTCGACGTTGAGCGCCGGGATGCGGCCGTAGCGCAGCTCGGCGGCACGCTCCAGCTCCCCGTCCCGCTCGGCCCGCTCGGCCTCGCCGCCCAGGCGCTCCAACTCCTCCTTGGCGGTGGAGAGCTTGGTGATGTGGCTCTTCTCGGTCTGCCAGCGCTCGGAGAGCACGGTGAGCTGCTCGCGCTTGTCGGCCAACTCCTGGCGCAGCCGCGCCAACCGTTCGGCGGACGCGGCGTCCGGCTCCTTGGCCAGCGCCATCTCCTCGATCTCCAGCCGGCGGACCGCCCGCTCGATCTCGTCCACCTCGACCGGCCGGGAGTCGATCTCCATCCGCAGCCGGGACGCGGACTCGTCGACCAGGTCGATCGCCTTGTCCGGCAGGAACCGGTCGGTGATGTACCTGTCGGAGAGCGTCGCGGCGGCGACAAGCGCGGCGTCGGTGATCCGGACGCCGTGGTGCACCTCGTAGCGCTCCTTGAGCCCGCGCAGGATGCCGATGGTGTCCTCGATCGTCGGCTCACCGACAAGCACCGGCTGGAAACGCCGTTCCAGCGCCGGGTCCTTCTCGATGTGCTCGCGGTACTCGTCAAGCGTGGTCGCGCCGACCATCCGCAGCTCACCGCGGGCCAGCATCGGCTTGAGCATGTTGCCGGCGTCCATCGAGCCCTCGCCCTTGCCGGCGCCGACGACCGTGTGCAACTCGTCGAGGAACGTGATGACCTGCCCGTTGGAGTTCTTGATCTCCTCCAGCACGGACTTCAGCCGCTCCTCGAACTGACCCCGGTACTGGGCGCCGGCGACCATCGCGCCGAGGTCAAGCGAGACCAGCTTCTTGTCGCGCAGCGACTCGGGGACGTCGCCGGCCACGATCCGCTGGGCGAGGCCCTCGACGATTGCGGTCTTGCCGACACCGGGCTCACCGATCAGGACGGGGTTGTTCTTCGTACGTCGGGAGAGCACCTGGATGACCCGGCGGATCTCCGAGTCCCGGCCGATCACCGGGTCGATCTTGCCGTCACGGGCGCTTGCGGTCAGGTCCACGCCGTACTTCGTGAGGGCCTGGTAGGTCTGCTCCGGGTCGGCTGTGGTGACCCGCCGGTCCCCGCCGCGAACGGTCGGGAAGGCGGCGACCAGGGCCTCCTCGGTGGCGCCTGCCGACTTCAGCGCGGCGGACACCGCGCCGCCCACCCGGGCCAGGCCGGCGAGCAGGTGCTCGGTGGAGGTGTACTCGTCGCCCAGCGGCCGGGCGATCTGCTCGGCCGCGGCGATGGCGTTGACGAACTCCCGAGCCAGGGTGGGCTCGGCGATGCTGGAGCCCCGCGCGGCCGGCAGGGCGTCGACCGCCCGCTGGGCGGCCCGGCGCAGCTCGGCGGGGTCGGCCCCGACGGCGCGCAGCAGGCCGGCGGCGGTCGAGCCGTCGGTGTCCAGCAGGGACAGCAGCAGGTGCCAGGGCTCGACTGTGGCGTGGCCACGCTTGTTGGCAAGCGCGACTGCGCCGGTGATGGTCTCGCGGCTCTTGGTGGTGAGTCTTTCCGTGTTCATGGGCTCCCCCGGATCGGCGTTGTCCATTGGGTTGGACACAACCAGAGTTGAGCGTATTCCACTCAACCCTACCGCTGTGACGCCCGTCACTCGCGCACGCGCCACCGCCAGTCGAACTCCCCGGCCGCCGGGGGTGGGCCGGGCAGCGGGTCGGAGTCCGGGGCTGTCGACAGACCCCCGAGCAGCACGGCGAGCTGCCGGCGGCGCAGCTCGCGGGTCCGCTCCGGATCGGGCACCCGCACCGCCGCGCACCCCTCCAGGACCAGCCCCAGATCCTGGACGACCACGTCCGCGCGCAACCGCCCAGTGGCGTGCGCCCGTTCGACGAGCGCGGTGGCCAGCTCGCCGGCGCGCAGCGCGTCCCGGCCCATCTCCTCGGTCGGGGCGAAGGTGCCGGCCAGGTGGACGGTGAGCGAGTGCACGTCGGCGTCGACCACCCCGGCCAGGAACCCGGCGAACGCGGCCCAGTCGTCCGGCTCGGCGAGCGCCTCCTCGGCCACGGCGATGTACCGGCGCAACCCGTCGTGGCAGAGCTGGCGCAGCAGGGCCTCCTTGCCCGCGTACCGCCGATAGAGCGCGCTGATGCCGACGCCCGCGCGGTCGGCGACGGCGGCGATCGGGGCCTTCGGATCGTCGAGGAAGACCGCGCGGGCGGCTTCGAGGATCACCTCGTCGTTGCGGGCGGCCTGGGCGCGGCGGCCGGCCAGGGGCCTGGGGGACGTTGCCATGCCGTCAGCCTAACAGTGGAACGGATCGTTCCGCTCTGCTACGGTGATTGCAGAACGAAACATTCCGTTCCGAAGGAGTTCGAGATGACCGGCACCGCGATCCGTCCGTTCCGCGTCGAGATCCCGCAGACCGCCCTCGACGACCTGGCCGCCCGCCTCGGTCGCACGAGCTGGCCCGCCGAGCTGCCCGGCGCCGGCGACGCGTACGGCATGAGCGCCTACCGGGTGCGCGGGCTCGTCGACAGGTGGCGGGACGGGTTCGACTGGCGGACCGTCGAGGCCCGGCTGAACGCCCACCCGCAGTTCGTCACGGAGATCGACGGCGAGCAGATCCACTTCCTGCACGTCCGGTCGTCCCGGCCGGACGCCACAACCCTGGTGCTCACCCACGGCTGGCCGGGTTCGGTGCTGGAATACCTGGACGTCGTCGGGTCGCTCACCGCGCCGAGCGACCCGACGACGCCGGCCTTCCACCTGGTCATCCCGTCGCTGCCGGGCTTCGGGTTCTCCGGCCCCACCCGCAGCGCCGGCTGGAACCGCTTCCGCACGGCCCGCGCCTGGGCCGAGCTGATGAACCGCCTGGGGTACGACAGCTACGGCGCCATCGGCAACGACGCCGGCTCGATGGTCGCGCCGGAGCTGGGCCGTATCGACGCGGGGCACGTCCTCGGCGTGCACGTCACCCAGCTCTTCTCGTTCCCGTCCGGCGACCCGGCCGAGTTCGCCGGGCTGACCGACGCGGACCAGGCGGCGCTGGGGCACCTCCAGTGGTTCTACGAGAACAAGTTCTCCTTCAACCAGGTGCACAGCCAGCAACCGCAGACCCTGGCGTACGGCCTGGCCGACTCGCCGATCGGGCTGCTGGCCTGGAACGCCCAACTCTTCGACGAGAGCCTCGACGACGACTTCGTCCTGGCCAACGTCGCCCTCTACTGGTTCACCGGCACCGCCGCCTCGGCGATCCGGTTCTACTGGGAGGACGCGCACGCGGGCGAGCAGCCGTCCGAGCCGACCACGGCACCGACCGCGCTGGCCATGTTCCCCGGCGACTTCCAGTCCATCCGCCGCTTCGCCGAGCGGGACCACGCGAACATCGTCCGCTGGACGGCGTACGAGACGGACGTCGAGGGACGCGGCGACGTCGGCGGCCACTACGCCGCCCACCAGGCCACCGACGTCCTGGTCGGAGACATCCGCGAGTTCTTCGCCAGCCTCCGCTGACCGTTCACGCGCCGCCGGTGCCCGTCCCGCTCAGTCCGGGCGGGCACCGGCGCGTCGGGCGGCCGCTTCATCATCGACACGACATCGCCGACATTGGGGTGTCCAGCCGTGCTCGATACCGCCATTTCGGCGATGTTGAGTGAATCAAGGCGGTGCGCCTGGCGCGGTGGCGTGCTCGCTCCAAGATCTGCCTTTTGTTTACCTCGCGGTAGCCTGGGCGGGTGCGAGTACGTGTCGAGCAGACCGCCTTACCGGGGATCGGGGTACGCCACGATCTGGTGACGGAGTCCGGACGCCGCCTGGGCGTGGTCTCCCACCGCAATGGCCGCCGTGATCTTGTCCTCTACGATCCGGACGATCCCGACTCCTGCCAGGCGGACATCCCGCTGACCGACGACGAGGCGGAGGCGTTGGCCGACATCCTCGGCGCGTCGCTGATGCTCGGTCAACTCTCCGGGCTGCGCGAGCAGGCTGCCGGTCTGCTCACCGAGCAGATCGCCATCCCGGCGGGGTCGCGGTACGTCAACCGGATGCTCGGCGACACCAAGGCGCGTACCCGCACCAGCGCCTCGATCGTGGCGGTGCTGCGCGATGGCACGGTGAACGTGTCGCCCGAGCCCTCCTTCCGCTTCGCGGCCGGTGATGTGGTGGTCGTGGTCGGGACCCGTCAGGGTCTCGACGGCGTGTCCGCCATCCTCGCCGACAGTGACCCGGACGGCTGAGGCGGATGCACGAATCCACCACACTGCTCGTCGAAGTCGGCGCGCTGCTGCTGCTGCTCGGGCTCCTCGGCCGACTCAGCCGCCGCGTCGGCCTGTCGCCCATTCCCCTCTACCTGCTCGCCGGGCTCGCCTTCGGTCACGGTGGGCTGCTTCCGCTCGCCGCGAGCGAGGAGTTCTTCGCGGTCGGCGCCGAGATCGGCGTCATCCTGCTGCTGGTGATGCTCGGCCTGGAGTACTCGGCGAACGAGCTGGTCGGCAACCTCCGCTCGGCAGCACCGGCCGGCCTGATCGACGGCGTCCTCAACGCGTTACCCGGCGCCATCTTCGCCCTGCTGCTCGGCTGGGACTGGGTGGCCGCCCTCGTGCTCGGCGGCATCACCTGGGTCTCGTCGTCCGGGGTGATCGCCAAGGTCCTCGCCGACCTGGGTCGACTCGGTAACCGGGAGACCCCGGTGATCCTCTCGGTGCTGGTGATCGAGGACCTGGCGATGGCGCTCTACCTGCCGCTGGTAACCGCCGTACTGGCCGGCACCGGCCTGCTCGGCGGCGGCATCGCGCTCACCGTCGCGGTGGCCACGGTGCTGATCGTGCTTGTGGTCGCCATCCGGTACGGCCACCTGATCTCGTCCGCGCTGTCCGCGAAGGATCCGGAGGCGCTGCTGCTGGGCGTCCTCGGGCTGACCCTGCTGATCGCGGGAATCGCGGCGAAGCTCCAGGTGTCGGCGGCGGTCGGCGCGTTCCTGGTCGGCATCGCGCTCTCCGGTCCGGTGGCCCACCACGCCACCGAACTGCTGTCGCCACTCCGGGATCTGTTCGCCGCGGTGTTCTTCGTCTTCTTCGGCCTGGTCACCGACCCGCGGGAGATCCCGCCGGTGCTGCTGCCGGCGCTCGCGCTGGCAGTGGTCACCATGGCCACGAAGACGCTTACCGGCTACCTGGCGGCCCGCCGGGTCGGGATCGCCGAGCCTGGTCGCTGGCGGGCCGGTCTGGCCCTCGTACCCCGAGGGGAGTTCTCGATCGTCATCGCCGGGCTCGCGGTCGCGGCTGGCAGCGTCGAGCCGCGGTTGGCCGCGCTCGCCGCGACGTACGTCCTGATCACCGTGGTGACGGGGCCGATCCTGGCCCGGCTGCCGGACTTCCCGTGGTTCAAGCGGTGGCTACGCAACCGCGCGGCGGCCCAGCGGCGGGACCCGGTGCCGATCCACGACTGACCCGCACCGCCGCTGTCGTGCCCGTTCGGTGCGGCAGCGGCGCTGGCCAGGACACCCGAACGGCCGTTCGGGCCAGGCCGGCCGACGGATGCCGAATTGCTCCCTGCGGGTACTACCGCAGCACCCGGCGGCGGGTTACCGTTTCGCCCCAGCAGCCACGGTCCGCGAACGGCGGTGCCAACGCGGGCGAGAGCGGAAGGTTGGCCGGTGAGCGTGCAGGAGTCGACGTTCCACGGCTTTGCCAACCCCGTCGATCCGACGCCGGCGGAGTTGCGAGCCTGGGCGTTCCAGCCCGATTCGGTGCCGTTGTCGTCCATGCCACCCGACTGGGACCTTCTGGTCTCCGGCGACCGCCTGGTACTGACGCTCTTCGAGCTGGCGATGGACCCGACCTGCCCCGCCCGGCGCTTCGCGCTGCACTGCCTCTACATCTACGCCGCGGACGGCATCCGGACGAACTTCCGCGCCCACCCCAAGCGCCGCTTCCGCAAGCTGGTCGAGCAGGCCGAGCGCGACGGCGACGAGTTGATGCGGATCTGGGCGCACAACGGCCGCGTGCTGCTGGCCCGACCGGATCTCTTCGTGTATCGCGACTGGTGCGAGGGCGGCCTGGTCCGCGAGAACCGCCGCCTCGGCTGAGGCCACGTCCGAACGCCCGTCCGCAGCGGATTCCAGGTGGTCCGCGGCTCCTTTGGAGCTGATGCCGCAAACGAATCGCGCGCCGATTACCACGCGACCGGCGTGGGATCAGGCATGCATGATGCCGTGGACGTACTCAGCTCCATAGGGCGCGCGGGGCACGTCTCCTGCCGGAGCAACACCACGTCTCCTGCCGGAGCAACACCACGTCCCGGCCCGCATCAGCAAGGACGAACGGGCCGGGACCCCCGCCGCGGCATCCCCCGCGTCCCGGCCCGCATCAGCAAGGACGAACGGGCCGGGACCCCCGCCGCGGCATCCCCCGCGTCCCGGCCCGCATCAGCAAGGACGAACGGGCCGGGACCCCCGCCGCGGCATCCCCGCGTCCCGGCCCGCATCAGCAAGGACGAACGGGCCGGGACCCCCGCCGCGGCATCCCCGCGTCCCGGCCCGCATCAGCAAGGACGAACGGGCCGGGACCCCCCGTGGGTCCCGGCCCGCACGTCGGTTACCGGATCGGTCAGTCTGGCTTCCGCTCGGTCTCGGATCGGCGGTGGTCGCCGTCGGACTGCTCGGCGAACCGCCCCTCAATGATCCGATCCCGGAAACTTCCCTCGGTCACCTTGTCGAACTTCTCCCGGACGGTGTCGGCCAGATCTTCCAGCCGGTCCTCCGTCTGCTGGGCCACTTTCTTCGCCGGCTCCGCCATCGCTCCCCCAACCGCGCCGATAGGCCCGAATTAAGGCGATAGGACCCGTATCGACAGGCTAACGGAAACGGCCTGGCCCGCGCCGGAAAATCCGGCACGGGCCAGGCCGAGGAGACAGGATCAGCGGTCGGGCGTACGGCGGGGACGCCAGACCACAAGCGCGGTGGACGTGCGGTTGGTCGGCACCAGATCCCGGCCCGGGAAGCGGGCCAACGACTCCAGTTCGGCCACCCGGCGGTACGCGGCATCCAGCTCCGCCTCCAGCCGCGCGACCCGCTGCTGCGCCTGCTCCAGCAACCGCTCCAGCCCGATGATCCGCTTGACGCCGGCCAGGTTGATCCCGTCGTCCTGGCTGAGCCGCTGCACCTCGCGCAGCAGCACCACGTCCCGGACGCTGTACCGGCGGCCACCGCCAGCCGCCCGGCCGGGCTGCACCAGCCCCAACCTGTCGTACTGGCGCAGGGTCTGCGGGTGCATGCCCGCCATCCGTGCCGCCACCGAGATCATGAGCACCTTGGCCTCGTAGGCAGGGTCACCCGAACCGAGAAACTCGCCCGACATCCCGCTCACCTCCGCGTCCATCCCACCGGACTAACCGACCCGACGCACCCGGGCGTCGAGATGTTCCCGCGCCGCCGGCGGGCTCTGCTCCGCGAACGCCTCCAGCGCCGCCCGTGCCTCGTCCGACAGCCGGGCGGGCACCACCACGTCCAGGGTGACCAGCAGGTCACCGGCCTGGCCGTCGCGACGGACCACGCCCTTGCCCCGGGCCCGCAGCACCCGCCCGCTGGGCGTGCCCGGCGGAACCCGCAGCGTCACCGCGCCGTCGAGCGTGGGCACCCGCAGGTCCGTGCCGAGCACGGCCTCCGCGTAGGTCACCGGCACGGTCAACGTCAGGTCGTCGCCGGTACGCCCGAACAGCTCGTCCGGCCGGACCTTGACGTGCACGAACAGGTCACCGGCCGGGCCACCACGCTCACCAGGCTCACCGCGCCCGGCCAGCCTGATGCGCTGGCCGTCGGCCACACCGGCCGGGAAGCGCACGTTCATCGTGCGGGTCTTGGTGACCCCGCCGCTGCCGTGGCACTCCGGGCACTTCTCCTCCACCACGGTCCCGACGCCCTGGCAGTTGCCGCACGGCTCGGAGAAGCTGAACGACCCCTGATTGCGGGTGGTGACCCCGGCGCCGTGACAGACCGGGCAGGTACGCGGTTGGGTGCCGGGCTTGGCGCCGTTGCCGTGGCAGGTGTCGCAGACGCCGGGGGCGCGCAACGTCAGCGGCAGGGTCACCCCGCCCACCGCGTCGCCGAAGTCCAGAGCCACCTCGGTCTCCACGTCCCGGCCACGCGCCGGACCACGCGGAGTGGCCTGCCCACCGGCCTGCCCGCCCGAGAAGATCGAGCTGAACAGGTCCTGGAAGCCGGCCCCACCGAAGCGGCGGTCACCGCCACCGGCGGCACCGCCGCCGAACAGGTCGGAGACGTCGAACGGCATCCCGCCCGGCTGGCCGCCCGCCCGGGCGTTGCGCCGGAACGCGCCCGAACCGAACAGCGACCGCATCTCGTCGTACTCCCGGCGACGGCCGGCGTCCGACAGTACGTTGTACGCCTCGGACACGGCCTTGAACCGCTCCTCGGCCTGCGGGTCGCCCGGATTGTGATCCGGGTGCGATTCCCGGGCCAGCTTGCGGTACGCCTTCTTGATGTCATCCGCGGAGGCGGCCTTGTCCACGCCGAGCACGGCGTAGAAGTCCTTCTCGAGCCAGTCCTTCGAACTCACCGGTCCACCACCCCCTTCCGACAGTCGTGGCCCGGCCGTCCCGCCCACCGCTGTGCGGGGGACGGGACGGCCCGGTCACCGTCTCGCACTATTCCGGATCCGCGACCGCTACCAGCGCGGGGCGCAGCAGCCGCTCACCGAGCTGGTAGCCGCGCCGCATGACCTGCACGCAGGTCGGCTCGCTGACCTCGGCCGAGGTCTGGTGCGCGACCGCCTCGTGCCGGGTCGGGTCGAACGGGTCGCCCTGCTCGCCGAAGGCGTTCAGGCCGAACTTGCCCAGCGCGGTGGTGAGCTGTTCCGCCACCGTTCCGAACGGCCCGACCAGGTCGCCGTGTTCCCGGGCCCGGTCCAGGTCGTCGAGGATCGGCAGCAGCGCGGCCAGCACCGAGCCGGTCGCCTGCTCCTGAACCAGGCTGCGGTCCCGGTCGACCCGCTTGCGGTAGTTGGCGTACTCCGCCGACACCCGCTGGAGGTCCCTGGTCCGCTCGTCCAGGTCGGCCCGGAGCGCCTCCAGCTCGGCGCCGAGCGACGTGCCGACACCACCGCCGTCGACCGGCTGCGCCGGGGCGTCCACCACCGGCGGGCCGGACGGCTCCGGCCCGTCGGTGGCGTTGACCTCGACCTCGATCTCGTCGACGACGATCTCGGCGTCCTCGACGAGGCCCTCGGCCGGTACGTCGCTGCCCGCGTCCGCGGCGGTGCCCTCCGGCTCCGACGTGTCGGTGAGCTTGCGGTTGTTGCGGATGACGACCCGCTCCCCGTCGCCGGTGGCCGGCTCCGTGGGCGCGGAGCCACCCGGCGTCGACCCGGTGTCGCCCGGGTCGGCGGCTCGTGGCTTCTGCGTCATGCGGCTACCTCATCCCCTTCGCCGTGGATACGTGTCGGAGGCCGATTGTCACTTCTTGCCGTCCTCGTCCACGATCTCCGCGTCGACCACGTCGTCGGCGCCACCGGCGGCGCCGGCCTGCGGACCTGTCGCACCGGCCGCACCCGGACCGGCCTCGCCGCCCGGCTGCTGGCCCTGCTCGGCCTGCTGGGAGTAGAGCAGCGAACCGGCCTGCTGCGAGACCTGCGCCAGCTTCTCGTGAGCGGACTTGATCTTCTCGATGTCCTGACCGCCCAGGGCGCCGCGCAGCTCACCGAGCGCCTCGTTGAGCTGCTCCCGGTTCTCGCTGGGCAGCTTGTCGCCGCTCTCGGCGAGGAACTTCTCGGTCTGCCACTGGAGCGCCTCGGCCACGTTGCGGGTCTCGGCGTCGTCGCGGCGGCGCTTGTCCTCCTCCGCGTGCTCCTCGGCGTCCCGGCGCATCCGCTCGATGTCGTCCTTCGGCAGCGACGAGCCGCCGGTGATCGTCATCTTCTGTTCCTTGCCGGTGCCCAGGTCCTTGGCGTGCACGTTGACGATGCCGTTGGCGTCGATGTCGAAGGCGACCTCGATCTGCGGCACGCCGCGCGGCGCCGGCGGGAGGCCGGTCAGCTCGAAGGTGCCGAGCTTCTTGTTGTACGCCGCGATCTCCCGCTCACCCTGGAACACCTGGATCAGCACCGACGGCTGGTTGTCGTCCGCCGTGGTGAAGACCTCGGAGCGCTTGGTCGGGATGGTGGTGTTGCGCTCGATGAGCTTGGTGAAGATGCCGCCCTTGGTCTCGATGCCCAGGCTCAGCGGGGTCACGTCGAGCAGCAGGACGTCCTTGACCTCGCCCTTGAGCACACCGGCCTGCAGGGCGGCGCCGACGGCGACGACCTCGTCCGGGTTGACGCCCTTGTTGGGGTCGCGGCCGGTGAGCTGCTTGACCAGGTCGGTCACGGCGGGCATCCGGGTCGAACCACCGACGAGGATGACGTGCTCGACGTCGGAGATCTTGATCCCGGCGTCCTTCACGGCCTGCTCGAACGGGCCCTTGCAGCGGTCCAGCAGGTCCTGCGTCATCCGCTGGAACTCGGCGCGGCTGAGCGTCACGTCGAGGTGCAGCGGGCCGGCCGAGCCGGCGGTGATGTACGGCAGGTTGATGTTGGTGGTGGTGGCGGCGGACAGCTCGATCTTGGCCTTCTCGGCGGCCTCGCGGAGGCGCTGGAGGGCCATCTTGTCCTGGCCGAGATCGATGCCGTGCTCGCCGCGGAACGTCTTGACCAGGTGGTCGATGATCCGCTGGTCCCAGTCGTCGCCACCGAGGTGGTTGTCACCGCTCGTCGACTTGACCTCGATGACGCCCTCGGCCAGCTCAAGCAGCGACACGTCGAAGGTGCCGCCGCCGAGGTCGAACACCAGGACGGTCTGTTCCTTGGAGCCCTTGTCCAGCCCGTACGCCAGGGCGGCCGCGGTCGGCTCGTTGACAATCCGCAGCACGTTGAAGCCGGCGATCTCACCGGCCTCCTTGGTGGCCTGGCGCTGGCTGTCGTTGAAGTAGGCCGGGACGGTGATCACCGCGTCGGTGATCTGCTCGCCCAGGTACGCCTCGGCGTCCCGCTTGAGCTTCATCAGCGTCCGGGCCGAGATCTCCTGCGGGGTGTACTTCTTGCCGTCGATGTCGACGGACCAGTTCGTGCCGACCTCGCGCTTGACCGAACGGATCGTCCGGTCCGGGTTGGTCACCGCCTGGCGCTTCGCGACCTCACCGACGAGCACCTCGCCGTTGCGGGCGAACGCGACGATCGACGGAGTCGTCCGCGAGCCCTCCGCGTTGGCGATGACCGTGGGCTCACCGCCCTCGAGAACGCTGACGCAGGAGTTCGTCGTGCCGAGGTCGATACCGACCGCACGTGCCATCTTCGCTTCCTCGCTTCGTAAGGTTGTGCAGGTGACGGGCGTCGCCCGTGGGCTGCTGGCGGGCACCGCCCGCAGCGGACCCCACCACAAGTTGAGTGAACTTGACTCAATAGTGCCACGCGCTGGCGAATCGTCAAGTCGAGTTGAGCCGACCCGACGCAACCCAGCCGTTATTACCGTCCGGTTGTCTTCCCTTGCATCGGTCGGGCACGCTTTAGCGGTGACGACGCACGGCGATTCCGCCACCCGTTCCGGCGCGCCCGCCGTCGCAGCCCGCACCGGCCCGCCGGACGCCGCGGAGGAGCCGCCCGCCACCACCGGGGACGACAGCCTCCCCGGCGCGCTGTCGGGCCTCCGGGCCGCGATCGGTGCCACCCGCTATCCGCTCGCCCTGCCCTCCGCCGCCTCCGCACGGCACACCGCCGGCGCCCTCACCGACCAGCTCGACGACTACCTGCTGCCCCGCCTCGCCCGACTGGACGCCCCACTGCTCGTGGTGGTCGGGGGCTCCACCGGCGCGGGCAAGTCGACACTTGTCAACAGCCTGGTCAAGGCCCGGGTCAGCGCCGCCGGCGTGCTGCGGCCCACCACCCGCTCCCCGGTGCTGGTCTGCAACCCCGCCGACGCGTCCTGGTTCCGGCAGGGGGACCTGCTGCCCGGTCTGACCCGCACCACCGAGCCGAGCGACGACCCACGCTCCCTGCACCTGGTCACCGCCCCCGCCCTGCCGCCGGGTCTGGCCTTCCTCGACGCGCCGGACATCGACTCAGTCGTCGACGCCAACCGGGCGCTGGCGAGTCAACTGCTCGCCGCCGCCGACCTCTGGCTCTTCGTCACCACCGCCGCCCGATACGCCGACGCGGTGCCGTGGGAGCTGCTGCGCAGCGCGCGGGCCCGGGGCGCCGTGATCGCCATGGTGCTCGACCGGGTGCCCGCCGAGGCCAGCGACGAGATCGCCGCGCACCTGGCCGAGATGCTCGCCGCGCAGGATCTGGGCCGGGCGCCGCTGTTCGTCCTCCCGGAGACCTGGGTCGACGGTCAGGGGCTGCTGCCCGAGGGGGTCACCGCGGCGTTGGCCGACTGGTTCGGCCGGCTGGCCGCCGACGCCGACGCCCGCGCGGCGGTGGTCCGGCAGACCCTGGACGGCGCACTGGCCGCCCTGCACCCCGCCGTCGAGGAGCTGGCCGACGCCGCGGACGAGCAGGTCACCGCCGCCGACGGCCTGGACGAACGGGTCCGGGGCGCGTACCGGGGTGCCGAGCGGACCGTCGAGCAGGGCCTCCAGGACGGTCGTCTGCTCCGCGGTGAGGTGCTTGCCCGCTGGCAGGAGTTCGTCGGAACCGGCGAGTTCTTCCGCACGCTCGAGGCCCGCATCGGGCGACTCCGCGACCGGGTGGTGGCCGCCGTCACCGGCCGGCCCGCGCCGGCCGCCGAGCTGCGCAACGCCATCGAGTCGCAGCTCGTCACCCTGCTGCGAGGCGTCGCTTCCGAGGCCGCCGAATCCGCGTACACCGGGTGGAAGGCACATCCGGCCGGGACGGACCTGCTCGAGCCGGGGCTCGCCTACCCGAGCGACGACCTGCCCGAACGCGCCGAACGGATGGTCCGGGACTGGCAACGCGGCGTGCTGGAGCTGGTTCGGGTCGAGGGCGCCGACAAGCGGTTCGTGGCCCGCACGGCCGCGTACGCGGTGAACGCCACCGGGCTCGCCGTGATGATCGCCGTGTTCGCCTCGACCGCGTTCATCCCCACCGGGCTGGAGCTGGCCACCGGGGCCGGCACGACAGTCGCCGCACAGGCCGTCCTCCAGGCGATCTTCGGTGACCAGGCGGTGCGTACCCTCGCCGCGAAGGCCCGGGTCGACCTGGTGGCGCGGGTCCGGACGCTGCTGGACGCGGAGGCCGACCGCTTCCTGACCCGCACCGCCGACGCCCGGCCCGCCGAGGCGGCCGGCGACGCGCTGCGGCGGGCCGCCGGCCGGGTCGAGCTGGCGCGGCACCGCAGCGGCCTGGCCACCGGCGACGGCGTCCTGCCGGTCGGCGACGAGGAGGGTTCGCGGTGACGAACATCGCCGGCCGGGTACGCGAGGCGTTCCGCGGCGACCAGCGTGTCGACCCGGACGCGCTGATCGCCCGCCTGGACGCCGTACGCCGGTTCCTGACCGCCGTCGACGGCCTGCTGCCGGACGCCGAGCTGGTGCCCGCGCACACACTTGTCGAGCGGGCCGGCACCCGGCTCGCGTTGTCCCGTGACCACACCGTGGTGGCCCTCGCCGGCGCCACCGGCAGCGGCAAGTCCAGCCTGTTCAACGCGCTGGCCCAGCTGGAACTCTCCCCGGTCGGGGTCCGCCGGCCGACCACGGGTGTGACGCACGCGTGCGTGTGGGGGGCGTTGGAGGGCGCCAACCGGCTGCTCGACTGGACCGGGGTGCTGCCCCGGCACCGCTTCGTCCGGGAGAGCGCGCTCGACGGGGACGACGAGACGGCGCTGCACGGGCTGATCCTGCTCGACCTGCCCGACTTCGACTCGGTGCAGCGGTCCCACCGCCTGGAGGTGGACCGCCTGCTCGGCCTTGTCGACCAGGTGGTCTGGGTGGTCGACCCGCAGAAGTACGCCGACCGGGTCATCCACGACAGCTACCTGCGCGAGTTCCACAGGCACCGGGACGTCACAGTGGTCGTGCTCAACCAGGCCGACCGGCTGTCGCCCACCGAGCTGCCCCGCGTCCTGGACGACCTGCGCCGACTGCTCGACTCCGACGGGTTGACAGGCGTGCCGCTGCTGGCCACCACCGCCATCGACCCGGCCGGGATGGTCGGGCTGCGCGCCGCGCTGGAGCGTACGGTCGCCGAGCGGCAGGCGGCCCTGCGTCGGCTGGCCGGCGACGTCGACTCGGTAGTCGCCGGGCTGGACGAGCTGGTCGGCTCGGCGCGACCGGCGGGCGGCCCGGACGACACGGCCGTCGGGGCGCTGAACCGGGCACTGGCGGGCACGGCCGGTGTGCCGGCGGTGACCGAGGCGGTGGAACAGGCGTACCGGCATCGGGCCGGCGCGGCCACCGGCTGGCCGCTGGTGCGGGGTTGGCGTCGGCTCCGACCCGACCCGCTGCGCCGGCTGCACCTGCCCGGCCCGTCCGGCGGCGACGCCGACCCGGCGGAGAGCCTGGTCGCGGCGACCTCGGTGCCCGACCCGACCGCCGCCCAGCGCTCGGCGCTCGGCCTGGCGATCCGCGCGGTGGCCGACCGGGCCGCCGCCGACCTGCCCGCCGCCTGGCCGGCGGCGGTCACCTCCGCCGCCCGGTCCCGCCTGGGCGACCTGCCGGACGCGCTGGACCGGACGATCGCCGGCACCGACCTCGGCCTGGGCCGGCGGCCGCTCTGGTGGCGGGTCGTCGGTGGTGTGCAGTGGCTTGTCACCCTGGCCGCCGTGGTCGGGTTGGGTTGGCTGGTGCTCGGCTACGCGCTGCGGGCGCTCGGCCTGCCCGCGCTGGACAACCCGATGGTCGGCCAGGTGCCGCTGCCCACGCTGCTGCTGCTCGGGGGCCTGCTGGCCGGGCTGCTGGTGGCGGCGCTGACCCGCCCGGTCGTGCGCTGGGCCGCCCGGCGGGCCCGCAGCCGCGCCGAGCAGCGGCTGACAGCCGAGGTCGCCCGCGTCGGCGAGGAGTACGTGCTCGCCCCGGTGCGGATCGTGCTGGCCTCCTACGCGCAGGCACGCGACGCGCTGCGGGACGCCGCCGCCCGCTGACGCCTCTGCGTACGCCCCGACCGGCGTAGGGTCGAAGCATGGCCACGCCTCAGACCCCTTACGACGCGGTGCTGCACGCCGCACGCGACGTGACCAAGCTGGAGTCCGCCCTGGACGCCGAGATGCTCGGCAGCGCGCTGCTGGGCAGTGTCTACTCGATCGCGGAGACCGACCGCGACACCGCCGTGCGGGAGTTCGTCACCGGGTTCCTCGCCGCCACCGCCCGCCGTCGGATCGCGGCGGCCACCACCATCCGGCAAGTCTTCGCCGCGCTCGTCCCGACCGCCGAGGGCACCGAGCGGGTACGTCCGGGCAGCCAGGCGCCCGCCTGGGCCGGTCAGCTCGGCCGGGTGCACCTCACCGGCAGCTGGGCGTACGGCGACGTGTACGGCGACCAGACCTCCTACCTCGCCACCTTCGCGTACGACGACGCGGCCGGTGGCCCGGAGCACGCCCTGGTGGCCCTCATCGACCACAACATCGGGATCACCAAGGACATCTTCGTCGGCGGGCCGGCGGAGCGGATCCTGGACCAGGTCCGGCAGATGTGCGCCGACGACGAGCTGACCTGGTTCCGTACCGAGGATCCGTCCCGGCTGCGCGGCGAGGTGGCCCGTCACCTCTCGGTCACCGACGACCTGACCGAGCTGCCCGGCGAGGGTTCGCTGGCCACCGACCGCGCGCTGGTCGGCGCCCGGCTGGCGTTGTTGCCCACGGCCGCCGACCCGACCGGCCCGGCGGAGGTCGAGCCGCTGTCCGCCGCCGAGCGCACCGACCTGGTCCGGCGGTTCCTGGCGGCGCCGGAGGCCGCCCGGTTCGGGCTCGACAGCGTCGACGGCCCGGAACTCGCCTCGCTGCACTTCTGCCTGAGCCTGCTGCTTGACCACTCGGCCGCCTTCCCGGACGCCGATCCGATGCGGTGGAGCCCGGCGGTGTCCGGGCTCTTCCTGCTCGACTGGGTGCACCGCCGTGCCGTGCTGGACATGGACGACGCGGCGATGCTTCCCCGGGTGCTGCGCGCCTGGGCCCGGTACGCGTCGCGACAGCGTGGGCTGCCCGAGGCGGCCGCGACGCGCACCGACGAGGCGATCGAGGAGATGGTGCCGGAGTTCGCCAGGCTCTACTCGACGGGCGAGCGGCGCAGCCCGGCCACGGCCGCGGTCGCGCAACTGATGGCCGACGGCGTGGACCCGGACGACCCGGCCGCGCTGGACGCCTGGATCGAGGCGAACCGGCACCGCCTCGCCGACGACGGCGCCTGACGACCGCCGGGCGGGCGGCCCCGCGCCGCCCGCCCGACGACTGTCAGTCAGCGCAGCAGACCGAAGACGACAGCGGCGATCAGCGCGCCGAGCACACCGCCGGCGAGCACCTGCGAGACGGTGTGGTCCCGCAGGCGTACGCGGGACCAGCCGACCACTGCCAACAGCGGCACGGCGGCGAGGAACCCGCGCCCGAAGGTAAGCGCCAGGATGACCAGGGTGCCGGCGGAGACCGCCGAGTGGATCGACATCTTCCACCAGTGGCTCACCGACACGGCGACCACCAGGCCGACCAGCCCGGCCACCGCCAGCGCCAGCAACGGCCGGGGTGCCCCGAGGACGACGAGCAGGGCCAGCCCGGCGGCGACCGAGCCGAGGCCGACCAGTAGCGGCACCCTGCGCTGCTCCCGACGGCCGATGTGGTGGTCGGTGAACCGACCGCGGCGGACCCCGCCGACGATGTAGGCGAACGGGATGCCGGTGACGAAGAGCGTCGCGAGCAGACCCCAGAGCAGGCCGTGCGCACTGCCCCGCGTGCTGTGCCAGCTCACGGCGACCATCAGCAGCGACACCAGCACGGCCGGGGCGGACAGCTCGGTGACCAGTCGGGCGACCCGCAGCCCCGGACCGGGCCGGGCGGCGACCGGGCGGGGTTCCGCACCGCCGCCCACGCCACCCCCTCCGGTACGCGCCTACCGCCGACCACCGCCGTCCCGGCAACGCCTGCTCGTCACCGTACCGCCGGGTCCGGCCGACGGTGCCGGCTCGGGCGACGCGAGCGGTCGCGCCCGACCGCGGTGATCAAGAAGTTTGCGTCACCGCGACCGCGATTACTGACGCAAATCTCTTGATCACCGCGGTTCGGCAGCCGCGCTGCGGTGGGCCGACACGTTGCGCGAGTGTGACGACGTTGGTTACGGCTCGGTGGTGGGCTCCGGCGGGTCGGGCGTGGGGGGCGGGTCGGGCGTGGGGGGCGGGTCGGGCGTGGGGGGCGGCGGGGAGGTGCTGGCGGGTGCGGAGAGGGTGCTGGTGGGGACGGCCGTGGCTGTCGACGAACCGGTGGCGGTGGGTGTCACCTGGTCGGACGGCGTCGGGCTCGGCGTGGGCGTTTCGGTCGGGTCGGGGGCCGGTGATCCGGTCGGCGTCGGTGAGTGCGACGGGCTGGACGGCGGCGGCGGCGCGGCCGGCGGGACGCTGCGGGTGGGTCGCGACCCCGGCGGGGCGGGCACCTCCCGGCGGGTGGGCAGCCGGTCGTCGGCCGTCGGGCCGGACCACGACTCGTCCGGCAGACGCCAGGGGGCGGCGGGCACCCATTCGGCGGTCGCGGTCGGACCGGCGCTGGGTGTGCCCGGTGACGGCAGCGCGAGCGGCGGCGGCTGACTGGTCACCGGCATCGGGATGACCACCGGCCCGACCGACGGGGTCGGGATGAACGGGGTGCTGGTGTCCGGCAGCGCGCTGCTGCCCGGGGTGGCCGAGCCCGCGCTGACCGCCGCGAGGACGGGCATCGACGCGGTGCCGGCCAGCAGCGCGACGGTGAGCAGGTAGCCCCGGGAGGGGCCGCCCGCGCCGGGGGCCCGGTGCGACCCGATCACCCGGCGGTAGCCGCCCGGCGACCGGTGGCGGCCGAGCGCGGGTGTGCCGGGACCGTCACCTGGCTCGTCCACCGCGCACCCCTTGTCGTCGCCGTTGGAGGACGCCCGAGGCGTTCACCGGTGGGAATCCGGCTAATCACCCGATCGGTACGTTCCTGCGGTAATCAGCCTCGCCCAGTCACCCTCCGTCAGCCAACATCCACCGCGTGTCGACACGCGGCACTGACCGAACGGTGACGAATCAGCACCGGATCGCCCGGTAGACGCAGGCCGGCACGAGGAAGACAAAGAACATCAAACCGTAGGCGGTCGGAATGCGGGGCGGGCGTACTGTGGGCGCGCTCACCTGCTCTGCGAATATGGAGCACGACGGCAACGCAGCCGTGACCTCCGCGCACCCTCGCGGCAGGCGCGGCCCGGCGCCGGCGCTCCCGAACCGGGTTTCGGCCAGAACCCCGGCTCATGCCGCGCGGCAACCCCCACCGGGGCTAGGCGCGGCCGCCAGGAACCGGTCCGGCAGCAGCCGGACAGGCGCACGAGTTGCGTGGCCGGGTGATCCCCCGGTGCCGACGCAGACACGACAGGGAGAGACCGATGGCAAAGGGCGACCCCGGGGGCACCACCCGCAGCAGGCGGGCAGCTCCCCGCTCCAAGAAGGGCGCGGCCGGCGACCCCGAGCTGGTGCAGCTGCTCACCCCCGAAGGCGAGCGGATCGACAGCGCCACCGGACCGGACGGCACCGAGTACCGCGTCGACTTCACCGACGAGGAGTACCGCGGGCTCTACCGCGATCTGGTGCTGGTTCGCAAGCTGGACGCCGAGGCGACCGCGCTGCAGCGCCAGGGCGAGCTGGGCCTCTGGGCCAGCCTGCTCGGCCAGGAGGCCGCGCAGGTCGGCTCCGGGCGCGCGCTGCGGGCACAGGACATGGCCTTCCCGACCTACCGGGAGCACGGCGTCCTCTACTGCCGGGGCATCGACCCGATCATGCCGCTGGGCCTTTTCCGCGGTGTCGACCAGGGCGGCTGGGACCCGAACGAGTTCAAGTTCAACATGTACACGATCGTCATCGGCGCGCAGACCCTGCACGCGACCGGGTACGCCATGGGCATCACCATGGACGGGAAGGTCGGCACCGACGACGGCGAGGCGGCCATCGCCTACTTCGGCGACGGGGCCACCAGCCAGGGCGACGTGAACGAGGCGTTCGTCTGGGCCAGCGTGTTCAACGCGCCGCTTGTCTTCTTCTGCCAGAACAACCAGTACGCGATCTCCGAGCCGCTGGAGCGGCAGACCCGCGTCCCGCTCTACCAGCGGGCCGCCGGCTTCGGTTTCCCCGGCGTACGCGTGGACGGCAACGACGTGCTGGCGTCGTACGCGGTCACCCGCACGGCGCTTGACAACGCCCGGCACGGGCAGGGCCCGAGCCTGATCGAGGCGTACACCTACCGGATGGGCGCGCACACCACCTCCGACGACCCGACCCGATACCGGATCGCCAGTGAGGTCGAGTCGTGGCAGGCCAAGGACCCGATCATCCGGGTCAGGGCCTTCCTGGAGAAGCAGCAGATCGCGGACGCGACCTTCTTCGCCGAGGTCGACGAGCAGGCCCGCCGCGAGTCGGTGCACCTGCGCGAGCGGGTGCTCAGCATGCCCGACCCGGAGCCGGTGACGATGTTCGACAACGTCTACCCCAACGGGTCGCCGCTGCTCGACGAGCAGCGCGCGCAGTTCAACAGCTACATGGAGTCGTTCGAGGGGAGCGCCCACTGATGGCCACGGAGACGCTCACCCTCGGCAAGGCCCTCAACACCGGCCTGCGCCGCGCCCTGGAGACCGACCCCAAGGTCATCATCATGGGCGAGGACGTCGGCAAGCTCGGCGGCGTCTTCCGGATCACCGACGGGCTCCAGAAGGACTTCGGCGACCAGCGGGTGATCGACACCCCGCTTGCCGAGTCCGGCATCATCGGCACCGCCGTCGGCCTGGCCATCCGTGGCTACCGGCCGGTCTGCGAGATCCAGTTCGACGGCTTCGTCTACCCCGCGTACGACCAGATCGTGTCGCAGGTGGCGAAGATGCACTACCGCTCGGGTGGCCGGCTCAGCATCCCCATGGTCATCCGGATCCCGTTCGGCGGCGGCATCGGCGCCGTCGAGCACCACTCCGAGTCGCCGGAGGCGTACTTCGCCCACACCGCCGGCCTGAAGGTCGTGACCTGCTCCAACCCGCAGGACGCGTACGTGATGATCCAGCAGGCCATCGCCTCGGACGACCCGATCGTCTTCCTGGAGCCCAAGCGGCGCTACTGGGAGAAGGGCCAGGTCGACCTGGACGCGCCGCTGTCCGACGCGTACCCGCTGCACTCGGCTCGCGTGGTGCGGCCCGGCACCGACGTGACACTGCTGGCGTACGGCCCGATGGTGCGGACCTGCCTGGAGGCCGCGACGGCCGCCGCCGAGGACGGCCGGGAGCTGGAGGTCATCGACCTGCGCTCGCTGTCCCCGCTGGACCTCGCCGCCGCCTACGAGTCGGTGAAGCGCACAGGCCGCGCGGTAGTGGTGCACGAGGCGCCGTCCAACATCGGCCTCGGCGCCGAGCTTGCCGCTCGGATCACCGAGGAGTGCTTCTACTCCCTGGAGTCGCCTGTGCTGCGGGTCACTGGGTTCGACACCCCCTACCCGGCCGCCCGGGTGGAGGAGGAGTACCTGCCCGACCTCGACCGGGTGCTCGACGCCGTCGACCGCACCTTCGGCTGGTGAGCGACATGTCCCGGATCAAGACGTTCAACCTGCCCGACCTGGGCGAGGGGCTGACCGAGGGCGAGATCCTGGCCTGGCTCGTGAAGGTCGGCGACACCATCGAGCTGAACCAGCCGATCGTCGAGGTCGAGACGGCCAAGGCGGCGGTGGAGATCCCGGCGAAGTGGGCCGGGCAGGTGCAGGCGATCCACCACCCGGAGGGCACCACTGTCGAGGTCGGTACGCCGATCATCGCGATCGACACCGACCCCGGCGCCGGCCCGTTGGAGACGCCGTCGACCACTGCCACGCCCAGCGGCGACCTGCCCACCCCGTCGGCGGCCTCGCTGGCGGCCGTGGAGGTGGCCCCGGCCGAGGGAATGGTCGAGCCGGGCCTGATCGGCGGCGCCGCCCCGGGCGGGCGGACGGCGGTGCTTGTCGGGTACGGCCCGCGTACCACCGCCGCGAAGCGCCGGCCCCGCAAGGGCGCCGTCCCGACGCAGGCCGAGACGCCTGTCGCACCGCAGCCGGTCCCGCCGGCACCTGTCGCGCCGCAGCCGGTAGGCAACGGGCACGCCGGTACGGTGCCGGGCGGGCTCGTGTTGGCCAAGCCGCCGGTCCGCAAGCTCGCCAAGGACCTCGGCGTCGACCTGAGCACGTTGACCGGGTCGGGGCCGCTCGGCTCGATCACCCGCGAGGACGTACAGCAGGCCGCGAGCGGGGCCGTCGCGGCGGCCGAGCCGGTCGCGGTCACCTCGACCGCGACGAGCGCCGCGAGCTTCGGCGTCGACCGTGAGCAGCGCATCCCGGTCAAGGGCGTCCGCAAGCTCACCGCCGAGAACATGTCCCGCTCGGCGTTCACCGCCCCGCACGTGACGGAGTTCCTGACCGTCGACGTGACCCGGACGATGAGGGCGCTGGAGCGCCTGCGGGGCCGACGGGAGTGGCGTGACGTCCGGGTCTCGCCGCTGCTGCTGGTGGCGAAGGCGGTGCTGCTGGCGGTCAAGCGTCACCCGATGGTCAACTCGACCTGGGCCGGCGACGAGATCGTCGTCAAGGAGTACGTCAACCTCGGCATCGCGGCGGCCACCGAGCGCGGCCTGATCGTGCCGAACGTGAAGGACGCCGGGCGGCTCTCGCTGCGGGAGCTGGCCGACGCGCTGAACGGCCTGGTGCAGACCGCCAAGTCCGGCCGCACCTCGCCCGCCGACATGTCCGGCGGCACCCTGACCATCACCAACGTCGGGGTGTTCGGGGTGGACACCGGCACGCCGATCCTGCCGCCGGGCGAGTCGGCGATCCTGGCCTTCGGCGCGGTGCGGGAGATGCCGTGGGTGCACAAGGGCAAGGTCAAGGCACGGCAGGTCACCACGCTGGGGCTGAGCTTCGACCACCGGATCATCGACGGTGAGCTGGGCTCGAAGTTCCTGCGCGACATCGGCGACTTCCTCGCCGACCCCGAGGCGGCGCTGCTCGCCTGGACCTGACCGGTCCGAGACGCCAGCCACGGCCGGTGTGCCACGGGTTAACGCCCGGCACACCGGCCGTGTCCGTTGAGCGACGGAACCGTCGGCCACAAGCCCTGTTGACCTTTGATTGTTAGGCAAGTGTCTCAGCTCACCTAATAATCGATGGAAGTTGGCCGGCTTCTGCTGTTGAATAGACACATCAGGGGCCGACAACCGAATAAGCCAGGGGGACCCACCAATGAGCATGATCGAGCGAATCCGCAACCACCGCGACGCCAACCGCCGCGCCCGTGCCATCGAGCACGCGCTGCGCTCGGCCAACTCGCCGGCCGTTCGCGAGGAACTCCTCGTCATCGCCCAGCGTCACATGAGCTGACGCTCCACGACATTCCTCACCTCCTCCAGATCGATGGCCCACCCGGCTCACCGGGTGGGCCATCGGCGTTCCGCCAGCACCTGACACCGGGATTCCGCCCTGCCGCAGCGCCCGGTACGGTGGGCTTCGGTCGCCGCCCGCCGGCCCGGCCGACGCCGAGCCGATAGAAGCTGCTCGACACCACCCGGCGACGGGGAGTGACGACCGGTGCTCCTTGGACGCCCCGTGCGGCCACCGGATACGGTGCGGGGAGCCGGCACGGCGGTACGCCGGTGACGCCGGCAGCCATGCCGAGGAGACCGATCGGCACCGGCGGCCGACATGTGATGGAGGAGGCGCACCCATGACGTCCGAGGGCCCGCACCGTCCCGGCCAGGAGCCGGACGAGGTGTCACCGGGCGCCGGCGGACCGGCGCCGTACGGCGACCGCCCGGCGCAGCCGGACAACGGCTACAACGCTGCCGGCCCCGAAATGGGCTGGGCGCCCCCGCCACCCGCACGGCCGAACCCGTCCGCCCCGGCCTGGGCGACCCAGTCCGAGCAGCAGCCGAACCCCGCCTGGGGCGCCGCCGCCGCACCGCCGCCGCCAAGCGACCCGGCGCAGCCCGCGTGGGCCACCGGCGGTGGCACGCCGGAGCAGGGGCAGCCCGCAGCGTGGACTCCCACACAGCAGGGTTGGACGCCGCCCGAGCAGGCCGCACCCGCCTGGTCCGCCGGTCCCGCCGAGCAGCCCGACTGGGCGCAGGCCCAGCCGGCCGCCCGGGGCGCCGCGCAGGTGCCCCCCGCCACCGCCGCCTGGCCGGCCGCCCAGGACGACCCGTCCCGCTCCGGCGGGTGGGCCGCTGGCGCGGCGCAGGCCAACCCGCCCGCCGCTGAGTGGCACGCCGAGCCGGCGCAGCCCGCCGGCCGAGCCGAGGCACCCGGCCCGCAGGACGACCCGTCCGGGTCCGGTGGCTGGGCCGTCGGCGCCGCCGCTCGGGAGGACCAGCCCGTCTGGACGCCAGCCGAGCAGGCCCCGCAGACCTGGGGTCAGCCCGCCGGGCAGGCCGAGCCGACGTCCCCCGCCTGGGGGCAGGCCGAGTCCGCAGGTGCCCGTGGCGCGGCCCAGGTCCCGGCGACGAACTGGCCCGCACAGGAGGAGGCCCCGCAGCCCGCCGCCTGGGGTGGCGCCGAGGGCCGCCCGCAACAGCCGGACTGGGTGCTCTCGTCGCAGGACCAACAGGCCGAGCGTCCGGAACCGACCGCATGGCCCCAGGCCGAGCAGGCCGGCCCTGCGACCGCCCGGGCCAGCGTCAGCGTGCCCGGCAGCGACGCGACCCCCGGCTGGGCCGCCGCCGGTCCGGACAACAACCCGGTGCAGGCCAACCCCGGCGTCGCAGAGGTGCAGCCGTGGGCGCCGGGCGAGGTGTGGGGCCGCGCCGAGGCGGAAGCCTCCGCCCAGTCGCGAGGTGGCTGGGATGCCGACCGCGCCGACGAGCCACCGATCTACCAGCCCGCGCCCGCGCCGGGCATCTCACCCGCCAACGCGGTGCCGCTGCCCCCGCAGGAGCAGCGCGTGCCGGGCGCCAGCCTCGCCGCCGCCCCGCCGGCCGACTACGCGCCGTCGACGCAGTACCCCCCGATCCCCGAGCAGCCGGCGTACGCCGAGCGGGAGACCCCGGACGCCGCCGCACCGTACGAGGCCGAGCCGGCCGGCTGGGGCCGGGCCGAGGATGCCTCGGCGAGCCCCGCCGTCGTTCCTGCTCCGCGTACCTCCCCGGAGGCGGGAGCGGGCCGCGCAGTCGTACCGGTCTCGGACGCCGAGTCGGCCGCCGGCGCAGCGGGCCGCGCCTCGGCGAGCGCCTCGGTGCCGCTGGCCAGCCGGGTGATGCCCCCGAACGACCAGGCCATGCGGCCGACCAGCGCCGCCACGCCACAACCCCGGGTGTACGGCCGCCCGGCCCGACCCGAGCCGGACAACGAGCCGGAGCAGGCCGCCCCGGAGGCGTTCCAGGCCGACCCGGCCCCCGAGCGTTCGGGCACCCCCGACTGGCAGCAGGACGCCGGCCGCCAGGGCACCCCCGACTGGCAGCAGGCGCCGGACCGTCAGGGCGCACCAGACTGGCAGCAGGACGCCGGCCGCCAGGCCGCACCAGACTGGCAGCAGGACGCCGGCCGCCAGGGCACCCCCGACTGGCAGCAGGCGCCGGACCGTCAGGGCGCACCAGACTGGCAGCAGGACGCCGGCCGCCCGGCCACACCCGACTGGCAGCAGGACGCCGGCCGCCAGGCCACGCCCGACTGGCAGAACGGGCCGGACCGGCAGGGCTTCCCCGGTTGGGGCGACGACTCGCCGTCCGAGTCGCAGTTCGACGACCGGGAACGGTCGTCGACGCCGGGCGGGTTCGGTGAGCCCCCCTCGGCCGCCGCGGCGCCGCCGGCGTTCCCACCCGGTGTGCCGTCCTTCGTCGACACGCCAGGCAACAACCGTCCGGTGAACGGGGTTCGGCCGCAGTCCGGCGGTGAGCGCCAGGCCGACCGCTTCGGGGCACCGGCCGCCGGCACCGCCGCGGTGAGCGGCGTGCCGAGCTTCGGTGGGCCGGCCATCGAGCAGGCGCCGGGTGGTCAGTTCCCTGCCTTCCCGCCGCCGCAGCAGCCGGTGCCGTCCTGGGGCCAGGAGGCCACCGAGTCGGACCAGGGCCGGTTCGACGCGTTCAAGCCGGACGCGGAGGAGCCCAAGGCGGAGCTTCCGGTGCCGAAGGTACGCAACGGTCGGGTCCTGGCCGCGGTGTTGATCGCCGCCGTGCTCATCCTGGCGGTACCGCTCGGCCTGCTGATGCTGCTCGGCAAGTTCGGTGGCGGGGACGACTCACCGGCCTTCGACCCGGCTGTCGGCACCTGCGTGAAGCAGGTCGGCCAGGGTGCCTCGGCGGTGGACTGTGGCGAGGCGGGCGCGTTCACGATCGTCTCCAAGGTGGACGCGAAGGACAAGTGCGCCGACCCGGTTCAGCCCCACGTGGTGCTGCCCGGCGAGGGCACCAACCGGGTTCTCTGCCTCAAGCCGGCCACCAAGTAGACCCACCGACGGCGGGGTCACGGGCAACCGTGGCCCCGCCGCCGTCGCCTGGCCTGCTCCTTGATCGGTGGCAGTTGAGCAACTCGACACGCCGGGTATCGCGCTGCTGAGCTGCCAACGATCACCGGCACTTCGCCCCTGTCGTCCGGGTCACGGCGGCCGGGCCGGCAGGGCGTGGCAGGCTGACAGGCATGGGAACGACAGCGCGCGTACGGGCACCCGAACTACGGGGCCGGCAGTGGCTCAACACCGGCGGCAAGGACCTGACCCTGCAGGATCTACGCGGCAAGATCGTCCTCGCTGATTTCTGGACCTTCTGCTGCATCAACTGCCTACACGTGCTCGACGAGCTGCGGCCGCTGGAGGAGAAGTACGGCGACGTGCTCGTCGTGATCGGTGTGCACTCGCCGAAGTTCGAGCACGAGAAGGACGCCGACGCGCTTGTCGCCGCCGTCGAGCGGTACGGCGTGCACCACCCCGTACTCGACGATCCCGAGCTGGACATGTGGCAGCAGTACGCGGCCCGCGCCTGGCCGACCCTGTCGGTGATCGACCCCGAGGGTTACGTGGTGGCCACCATGGCCGGCGAGGGTCACGCCGAAGGGCTGGCCCGGCTGATCGACGAGCTGATCGCCACCCACGAGGCCAAGGGCACCCTGCACCGGGGCAGCGGTCCGTACGTGCCGCCACCAGCCCCCGAGACCGCGCTGCGCTTTCCGGGCAAGGCGGTGCTGCTGCCGGACGGCAACCTGCTGGTCTCGGACTCGGCCCGGCACTCACTGGTCGAGGTGGCTCCGGACGGTGAGACGCCGGTGCGCCGCATCGGCTCGGGCGAGCGGGGTCGGGTCGACGGGCCGGCGGCCGCGGCGACGTTCTCCGAGCCACAGGGCCTCTGCCTGCTGCCCACGCACGTCGCCGAGGTGGCCGGGTACGACCTGGTGGTCGCCGACACCGTCAACCACCTGCTGCGCGGCGTACGGCTGGAGTCCGGTGAGGTGGTCACCGTCGCCGGCAGCGGCAGGCAGTGGCGGGCCTCGGTCGACGACCACGCGCACGACGCGCTCTCGGTGGACCTGTCCTCACCGTGGGACCTGGCCTGGTACGACGACAAACTGATCATCGCGATGGCGGGCATCCACCAGCTCTGGTGGTTCGACCCGATCAAGCGGACCGCCGGCATGTACGCGGGCACCACTGTCGAGGCGCTGCGCGACGGCCCGCTGGCCGAGGCGTGGATGGCGCAGCCGTCGGGGCTGTCCGTCTCCGCCGACGGCGCCCGGCTCTGGATCGCCGACAGCGAGACCAGCGCCGTTCGCTACGTCGAGAACGGGGTGCTGGGCACCGCCGTCGGGCAGGGGCTCTTCGACTTCGGGCACGTGGACGGGCCGGCCGAGTCGGCGCTGCTCCAGCACCCGTTGGGGGTGTGCGCGCTGCCGGACGGCTCGGTGCTGATCGCGGACACCTACAACGGCGCGGTGCGCCGCTTCGACCCGGCCACCGGCCAGGTGTCCACGGTCGCGGACGGGCTGGCCGAGCCGAGTGACCTGGTGCTCACCCCGGCCGGCGAGGTGCTGGTGGTGGAGTCCGCCGCGCACCGCCTGACCCGGCTGGCGCCCGGCGCGCTGTCGGCGGCCGGTGCGAGCACCGTGGACGGCCCCCGGCACCGCACCGAGCGGAAACCGACCGACGTCGCGGCGGGCGAGGTGAGGTTGGACATCGTCTTCACGCCCGCGCCGGGGCAGAAGCTGGACGAGACGTACGGGCCGTCGACCCGGCTGGTGGTCTCCGCGTCCCCGCCGGAGCTGCTGCTGGAGGGCGCGGGCACCGGCACCGAGCTGTCCCGTCGGCTGGTGCTCAACAGCGAGGCGACGGGCGGGGTGCTCCAGGTGACCGCGCAGGCGGCGACCTGCGACGCGGACGTCGAGCACGCGGCCTGCCACCTGACCCGGCAGGACTGGGGCGTCCCGGTGCGGGTGGTCGACGGCGCGGCGTCCCGGCTTCCGCTGGTCCTGCGCGGCCTCGACGCCTGACCGGCGCTGCGCGGCCTCGACGCCTGACCGGCCCTGCGCGGCTCCGACGCCTGACCGGCGTCCTGCGCGTCCTCGACGCCTAGGCGGCGAACGGGGCGAGCGGGACGTCGGCGTCGATCAGGGAGGCGCGGACCAGCTCGGTGGCGGAGACCGCCCCCGGTGTGTCCCCGTGCACGCAGATCGACTCCACCGGGCAGGGGATCACGCTGCCGTCCACCGCCACGACTGTTCGTTCGGTGGCCATCCGTACCGCCCGGGTGGCCACCTCCTCCGGATCGGTGATCAGCGCGCCGGGTGCGCCGCGCGGCACCAGCGACCCGTTGGGTAGGTAGCCGCGGTCGGCGAAGGCCTCGGCGACCACGGGCAGGCCCGCGCCGACGGCGAGCTGGGCGAGCGTCGAGCCGGGCAGGCAGAGCACGGGCATGTCGGGGTCGTGGCCGCTGACGGCGGCGACCACCGCCGCCGCCTGGGACTCGTCGGTGGCGGCCGCGTGGTAGAGCGCCCCGTGCGGCTTGAGGTAGCGGACCCGGGTGCGAAAGAGCCGGCAGAACGCGTCCAGCGCGCCCAACTGGTAGGTGATCTCGTCGCGCAGTTCGGCGAAGTCGTACGCGATGCGCCGCCGGCCGAAGCCGGCCAGGTCCCGGTAGCCGACCTGCGCGCCCACCGCGACGCCGCGCCTCGCCGCGCCCTCGCAGACCCGCCGCATGGTGGACGGGTCACCGCCGTGGAAGCCGCAGGCCACGTTTGCGGAGGTCACCAGGGCCAGCAGTGCGTCGTCGTCACCGAGTCGCCAGATGCCGAATCCTTCGCCCAGGTCAGCGTTGAGGTCCATGAAATCTGACGGTAGTACCTGGCCGGGCCTGCGCGAGCGGGGTCACGTCGGTGACCACCCCGATGACCGGGTAACCGCCGGTGGTCGGATGGTCGGCGAGGAAGATCAGGGGTTGGCCGTCCGCCGGCACCTGGACCGCCCCGAGCACGATGCCCTCGCTTGGCAGTTCGCCGGCGACCGCGCGGGGCAGGGCCGCGCCGGCGAGTCGCGCTCCGACCCGGTTGCTGACCGGGCTGACTGTGTACGCGGTGCCGAACAGCAGGTCGAGCGCGCCCGGGGTGAACCAGTCGTCGCGGGGGCCGAGGCGCACGCTCAGGCGCAGTTCGGGTGCGGGTGGCGGGCCGACGGTCACGTCCACAGGCGCGGGTTCGGCACGTGGCACGCCGAGCTGCAGCAGGTCGCCGTCCCGCAGCACGGGTGGGCCGAGCCCGGCGAGGGTGTCGGTGGCGCGGCTCCCGAGCACCTGCGGCACGTCGATCCCGCCGGCCACGGCGAGCCAACTCCGTACGCCCCGCCGGGCGGGGCCGACGTGCAGCACGGTCCCGGCCGGAACGGTGAGCGGACGGCCGGTGTCGCCCGGACGGTCGCCGGCCCGCACCGCCACCTCGGCGCCCGTGATCGCCACGGTGGCGGCGTGGGTCAGCCGCAGCGTGCAGCCGCTAAGCGTGATCTCCAGGCCGGCGGCGTGCTCGGGGTTGCCGACCAGCCGGTTGGCGAGCCGCAGGGCGGTCGGGTCGAGGGCCCCGGAGCGAGGTACACCGAGGTGCGCCCAGCCGGGTCGGCCCAGATCCTGCACTGTGGTGAGCGCGCCCGCGCGGAGCACCTCGATCTCGGCGGCGCGGTTCACGTCGCCACCATCCGGACGCGCGTGCCGGGGCCGAGCCGGGCGGGCGGGTCGCCGTCGACGTCGAAGAGGGGCAGGTCGGTCCGGCCGACCAGCAGCCAGCCGCCGGGGGACGCGCTCGGGTAGATGCCGGCGTACGGGCCGGCCAGGGCGACCGAGCCGGCCGGCACCCGGGGGCGGGGAGTGGGCAGCCGGGGGAGCGCCAGGTCGGCGGGGAGCCCGGTCAGGTACGGAAATCCTGGCGCGAACCCGCAGAACGCGACACGGAACCGGGTGCCGGTCAGGCGGCGCAGCACGGCCGGCACGTCGACGCCCCAGTGCTCGGCGACCAGTGGCAGGTCCGGCCCGTCGAACTCGACCGGAACGACGACCTCCCCGCTGTGGCCGCCGTCGGCGGTGGCAGTGGCAGTGGCGGCTGCGGTCACCGCCGGGGTCCAGCGGGACAGCAGGTCGGCGGTGGCGGCGGGGTCGGGCAGGCCGTCGAGCAGGACGGTGCGGGCCGCCGGCACGATCTCGACGACGCTCAGGTCACCGTGCTCGCGGCGGCGCCACAACTCGGCCCGCCACGCTTCGACAAGGGCCTCCTCGGGGATGTCGGCCGGGGCGGTGCAGTCGAGCAACAGGGCGTGCGCACCGGCGGGTCGGATCCGCATCCGCTCATCCTCGCCGATGCCGTGCCCGCGCGGTGTTCACGGTGACGGTGCTCGGTGTCACCGGCTTGACTACTTGAAAGTAACCTACGGTGCCGTAACCTGATCTCGTGACCACCTCCGCCCCGCTTCGCCTGAAGCCGGTCGACATCGGCAAGCCCCGGATGCGCGGCTGGCTGCACACGTACGCCTTCTTCGTCGCCGTGGTCTGCGGCATCGTGCTCTGCTCGATCGCCGCCACGCGACCGGGCTGGGCGCCCCTGGTGAGCTGCGTCATCTACAGCCTGACGGTCTGCGGGCTGTTCGGCACGAGCGCCCTGTACCACCGTCGAGTGTGGTCGGAGCGCGGCTACCAGGTGATGCGCCGGATGGACCATTGCATGATCTTCGTGTTCATCGCCGGCACGTACACCCCGCTCTGCGTCATGCTGCTCTCGACCCGGCAGGCCACCCTGATGCTGGCCCTGGTCTGGGGTGGCGCACTGGCCGGTGTGGCGCTCAAGGTGATCTGGCCGCACGCGCCGCGCTGGGTCTCCGCGCCGCTCTACCTGGCGCTCGGTTGGGTGGCGGTGGCCATGCTGCCGCAGATCCTGCACGGCGGCGGTGTCGCGGCGCTGGTGCTGCTGATCGTCGGCGGAGCCATCTACAGCGTCGGCGCGGTCTTCTACGCGCTGCGCCGCCCCAACCCGTGGCCCGCAGTCTTCGGCCACCACGAGTTCTTCCACGCCTGCACCCTGCTGGCGGCGCTGTGCCACCACATCGCGATCTACTTCGCACTGTTCGCCTGAGGCAGACCCCCGCACACGCGAGCCGGGGCCCCGCCACGCTGCGGGACCCCGGAGTGTGCGAATGCGGGATCAGACCGGGCGGCCCGGCCGACGCACCTCGCGGTACTCCTGCATGACCTGGTCGCCCTGGACCGGCACCACCCGGTCGGCCACCACGCGCTCCTCGCGGACCGGGGCGGCGACCACCGTACGGCGGCGGCTGTTCCAGAAGTAGAGGGTGATGAGCAGGCCGGCCACGCCGGCGAGCATCAACACCCAGCCGACCACGGCCAGGTCCAGCCAACCCAGGTCGGCTTCCACGGCGAACGCGAAGATCGCGCCCAGCGCGATCAGGAAAATGCTGCCACCAATGCCCATGTCTCGCTCCTCGGCTCTAACCTGGCGTACGGCGCGCCGCGGCCGTTGGTAGGGGGTGCGGCATCCCTGCACTTACCCCGGCAGGGAGATCGCCAATCGGGCAAGCTGGTGGCATGACGGACAGTCACCCCGAGACGCGGACACTGGTGTTGCTCAGGCACGCGAAGGCCGAACAGGGCGACGACGGCACGGACGACGCCGAGCGGGCGCTCAGCGCACGCGGGGAGGCCGACGCGGCGGCGGCCGGCGCCTGGTTGGCCCACCACGATCTACTGCCCGACGTGGTGATCTGCTCGACCGCCCGGCGCACCCGGCAGACCTGGCACGGGGTGGCGATGGGGATGGCCGGCTCGCCGCCTGAGGGTGGGCCGACCGGTCCCCGCCCTACCGTCCGCTACGAGCCTGGCGCGTACGACGCCCACCCCGAGGAACTGCTGGCGCTGGTGCGCACCGCCGATCCGACGGCTCGGGTGGTGCTGTTGATCGCCCACAATCCGGGCGTCTCGCTGCTGTCCGCGTTTCTCGACCCGGAGACGTCGGACGAGGAGGGTTTACGGACCGCCGAGCTGGCGGTGCACCGCGGCGTGGCCACCTGGACGGAGTGGGGGCGAGGCGGGGCGCCTGTCGCGCAACGGCACACGGCACGCGGCTGAGCCACCCGCCGGGCGGGTGGCTCAGGCGTGCGCGCTCGGGCGTGCGGAGGTCAGGACGGTGGCGCGGTCGGCGGCGGCGGGTCCGGCGGCGGCGGCATCATCGCCGTCGGATGAGACAGCCGGTTCTCCTCCACGATGAGGGTCCGGGCCCGCTTGCGCCGGTCCTGCCAGAACCAGAGGGTGGTCAGCAGCACGGCCAGCCCGGCCAGGATGAACACCCAGCCGACCGCGCGCAGGTCTATCCACCAGACGTTTGCCCTGATCGCAAAGGTCATGATCGCGCCAAGCGCGATCAGAAAGATGCCGCTACCTACACCCATGTGCGCTGCACTCCCCCGTGCGGTGGCTCTGGGCGTTCCCTTTCGAGGTCACGCGACGGTTACCCGTCCAGCCGCCGACCTACCCGACCCGGTTCGCACAATGCCCCAGCTTCGCGCCGGCAGCGGCTGGTCCGACAAACGTCGCTGTCGGGCGTTTTCGCCGTACCCGATGCCAGGCAGGCCGGGGCCGGGCAGGTCGGGCATGCGTCATCGTCTGCGCTGTCCGTGGGAGGACGGCGACGGCCGACGGGACAGGTGCCCGCCGGCCGTCGGCGCGGGTTACCGGGTGGTGCGACCCGGAACCTTCAGGTGTGCCGTGGCACGGTCAGAAGGCCTCCTCCGGGAGGTCCATGATGTCGAGGTCGGCGCCCTCGATGATCCGCCGGTCGGCGCCGATGCGCGGGAGCACCTCACGGGCGAAGAATCGGGCGGCGGCCACCTTGCCGGTGTAGAACGCCTTGTCGCTGGCGGAGACGTCGCCGGCCAGCGCCTTGAGGGCGACGTCGGCCTGCTTCTGGAGCAGCCAACCGACGACCAGGTCACCGATGGCCAGCAGGAACCGCCGGCTGCTCAGGGCGACCTTGTAGAGCGCGCGGGTGTCGCCGCCCTGCGCCTCGCCCAGCCAGCCGGTCAGCACACCGAGGATGCTCTGGATCTCGGCGAGCGCCTTGCCGAGCGCCTGCCGCTCCTCCTTGAGCTGGCCGTTGCCAGCCTCGGAGGAGATGAACTCCTGGATCTCGCCGGAGACCGCGAGCAGCGCCTTGCCGTTGTCCCGGACGATCTTGCGGAAGATCAGGTCCAGGCTCTGGATGGCCGTGGTGCCCTCGTACAGAGTGTCGATCTTGGCGTCCCGGACGTACTGCTCAAGGGGGTAGTCCTGGAGGAAGCCGGAGCCGCCGAAGGTCTGCAGGGCCTCGTGGCCGAGCAGCTCGTACGCCCGCTCCGAGCCGACGCCCTTGACCAGCGGCAGGAGCAGGTCGTTCACCCGCTTGGCCAGCTTGGTGGCCTTCTCGTCGCCGGCAGCCTCGGCCAGCGCGACCTTGTCCTGCCAGGTGGCGGTGTAGAGGACCAGGGCACGCAGACCCTCGGCGTACGACTTCTGCAGCAGCAGCGAGCGACGAACGTCCGGGTGGTGGGTGATGGTGACCCGGGGGGCGGTCTTGTCGGCCTGCTGGATCAGGTCGGCGCCCTGCACCCGGTTCTTCGCGTACTCCAGGGCGTTCAGGTAGCCGGTGGAGAGCGTGGCGATGGCCTTGGTGCCGACCATCATCCGGGCGTACTCGATGATCATGAACATCTGCCGGATGCCGTCGTGCCTGTCGCCGAGCAGCCAGCCCTTGGCCGGTACGCCGTGCTCGCCGAAGGTCACCTCACAGGTGTTGGAGACCTTCAGGCCCATCTTGTGCTCGACGTTCGTGGCGTAGACGCCGTTGCGCTCGCCCAGCTCGCCGGTGGTCTCGTCGAAGTGGAACTTGGGCACCACGAAGAGGGACAGGCCCTTGGTGCCGGGGCCGCCGACGCCCTCCACGCCCACCGGGCGGGCCAGCACGTAGTGCACGATGTTGTCGCTCAGGTCGTGCTCGCCCGAGGTGATGAACCGCTTGACGCCCTCGATGTGCCAGGTGCCGTCGGGCTGCTGGATCGCACGGGTGCGGCCGGCGCCGACGTCCGAGCCGGCGTCCGGCTCGGTGAGCACCATCGTGGAGCCCCACTGCTTGTCGATGAAGAGCTTGGCCCAGCCCCTCTGCCGCTCGTTGCCCTCGACGTGCAGCACGTGCGCGAAGGACGGGCCGGAGGCGTACATCCAGACCGGCGCGTTCGAGCCGAGCACCAGCTCGGCGAGGGCCCACCAGAGGGCGCGCGGCGCGTTGGTGCCGCCCAGCGCGGGCGGCAGATCCAGCCGCCAGAACTCGGAGTCCATGAACGCCTGGTAGGACTTCTTGAACGACTCCGGCAGCGGCGCGGTGTGCGTGGCCGGGTCGAAGACGGGCGGGTTGCGGTCGCTGTCCGTGTAGCTGGCGGCCAGGTCCTCACGGGCGAGGCGGTCCACCTCGGCGAGGAAGCTCCGGGCGGTGTCGGTGTCGAGGTCCGAGTACGGCTCCTGGCCGAACGCCCGGTCCGCCCCGAAGACCTCGAACAGGTTGAACTCAAGGTCCCGGAGGTTGCTCTTGTAGTGGGTCATGCTCGCTGGCCCCGCTTCCGGACAGGTGTTACCGATCAGTAACCCCGACTGTATTACTCGCGGGTAGGCAGCGACAAGCCGATCACGTAAGTGACGGCCATTACACAGTTCCGCGCCGCCGCCGCGCTCAGCTCTCGGCGGCGCCGACCTCCCAGCTCGGCACGGCCGACGTCGCGCCCGTGCGGGCACCGACGTACTCCATCAGGACCAGGGCGATGTCGTCGTCCAGGTGCCCGCGCACCCACTCGACGAGGGCCGTCTCCAGCGAGGCGAGCCCGTCGGCGACAGTGCCGTGCCCGAGCAGCCGCCACGCCCGGTCGGCGGTGGGGAAGAACTCACCGTCCCGCCGGGCCTCGCCCAGACCGTCGGTGAACAGCAGCAGGCGGTCGCCGGGCTCCAGGCGTTCCACGCGGGGGCGCACCACAGGCATGAACCCGAGCGGCGGCGCCGGCGCCGGCGGCTCCAGTGGGATCACCGCGCCCCGGCGCAGCAGCAGCGGCGACGGGTGGCCGCAGTTGACGATCGTGAGCGTCCCGCCCCGCTCCTCCACCAGCGCGGCGGTCACGAAGTCCTCGTCGCCGACGTTGCGGGCCACCGCGCGGTCCAGGTCGGCGACGACGGCGCGCAGGTCGGCCCGCTCGTAGGCCACGTGCCGGTACGAGCCGAGGACGATGCTGGCCAGCCGGACCGCGTCCAGGCCCTTGCCGCGGACGTCACCGATGATCATGCGGACGCCGTACGGGGTGTCGATCGCCTCGTACAGGTCGCCGCCGATCTCGGCCGTCGCGGTGGAGGAGATGTAGCGACCGGCGACCGAGAGCATGCCTACCTGCGGCCCGAGCGGGCGCAGCACCGCCTGCTGGGCAACCGAGGCCAGCTTGGTCAGCTCGACGATGTGCTCCGCCTGCCGCTGGCGTATCGAGGCCACCGCCACTGCCAACCCGCTCGCGAGCGCGACGCCGACCACGTTGACCGAGGTCACCATCATCATCTTCGGGTCGACCAGAGCGAAGCCCACCCCGATCAGGGTCGCCGCGGCACCGACACCAAGCACCACCCGCCAGGCCGCCAGGGCGGCGGCCAGGAGCGGAGGGGCCACCAGGAGCGCGACGTAGTGCGCCCGGCGACCGTCGGCCGCCTCCAGGCCCGAGACGATCGCGAGCAGGGCGAGGGCCGCGCCGAGGCCGGCGCGGGATCCGGGGCTCAGCGGGCTACGGCCCGACTGGAGGAGTCGCGTGGGTACGAGGGACAGCATGCCTGATCCACGTGAACCGGTGAATGAACCTGGCCCGTCGTCCGAGGATGTTCTGTCCGGCCGGCCCAGGCTCGCGGCCGGATCGGCGTTCCCGGCTGCGCTCAGCCGAGCACCTCGTAGCGGACGGTGAGCGCGCCCACGTCGGTCGAGGCGATGGTCGCGAACGCGGCGCGGGACAGGTCCAGGCAGCGACCGTCGATGAACGGGCCACGGTCGTTGATCCGCACGACCACCGACTTGCCGCTGCTCGGGTTGGTCACCCGGACCCGGGTGTTGAACGGCAGCGTCTTGTGGGCCGCGGTCAACTCGTTCGGGTTGAACGACTCGCCGTTGGCGGTGAGCTGCCCGTCGGAGTAGAAGGAGGCGCCACACGAGCCGCTCTCCAGCACCTTCGCCGCCGTGGTGGTCTTCTTCGCGGTCGGGCGCGGCTTCGGCGCCGCGGTCCGGGCCTTGCCCCGGGAGGCGGCCTGCGCCGACCGGCTGGCGGACGGGCTGGCCGTCGCGCTCGGCGAGGCGCTGGCGCTGGCGCTCGGGGAGGCGGTCGGAGAGCTGGGGGCGAGGCTGGCGGGGGTGGTCGGGGTGAGATCGAGAGCCGCCTGGCCCGACTGCCCGGAGCCCGAGGTCAGCTGGACGGCGCCGACGGTGCCGCCGACGGCGAGGGCGACGCCGACCGCCGCGGTGGCCGCGATGCCCGCCGGAGAGGAGAAGATGCGGGTACGGGAGTGCCTGCCTACCACCGGCCGGTCCTTTCGTCGATTGAACAAACCGGGTCGGACCGTAACGAGAGAAGCACTTCCGAAGTCAACGTGATCATAGTGTTATGACCGTATTTGCCATACTACGTGTAGCCGATCATCCGAGGCCGGGTGGGTCGACCGGCCCGCGTGCGGACGCGCCGAGCACACGTGCCGCACGATGGACCGATGCCCGCTGAGCTGACCGAACGCCTGGCCGCCCTGTTCCGGTGGATCGACCCCGGCCCCGACGCCAGCCACCTGGTCAGCGACATCTCCGGCTGGTGGCGCGACCCCACCGTGCTCGCCGAACTGGGACCGGCCCTGGTGGCGCCGTACCGGGCCGCCCGCCCGACAGTGGTGCTCGCCCCGGCGGTCACCGGTCTGCTGCTCGGGCCACTGGCCGCCACAGCCCTCGGGGTCGGCTTCGTGGCCGCACACAAGCCCGGCGACGGCAGGTTGCCGGCCGGCCCGCTCACCTGGGCGCAGAGCCCGCCTGACTACCGGGGCCGGCAGGTCGACCTGGCCGTCCGGGACCGGCACCTCGGCCCCGAAGACCGCGTCCTGGTGGTGGACGACTGGGTACGCACCGGCGCACAACTGCACGCCCTCTACGACATCTGCGCCAGGCGCGGCGCGCAGGTGCTCGGCACCGCCGTGGTGGCCGTCGACTGCCCGCCCGAGACCACCACCGCACTGCGGATCACCGGCCTCATCGCCGGCTCGGATCTGCCCACTTGACCTGAAGCCCGCTTCACCTTCGACGATCGATGCATGAGCGACGGAATCCTCGACGAGGCGTACGACAGGCTGCACCGAACCGGCCCGGAATACGAGGGCTGGCTGTCCAACCACGGTCCGATGGCCGTCGAGGCGCTGGCCCGGCACGGCCACGAGCAGCGGGTGCACCGCTGGCTGGACGACTACCTCACCCGGCTCGACGAGCTGCCGCGCGGGCTGCGCCCGATCGACGACTGGCGTGCGGCGCTGGGCGACGCGAAGCGGGCCGGTGACTGGTTGGCGTACTTCGACCGGCACCTGCGCGAGCAGCCGTGGCGGGACGTGCTCGGCACCTGGTGGCCCCGCCTGCTGCCCGGCATCGCCGCCGGCGCGACGCACGGGGTGATCCGGGTCGGGCACGCCGTACGCGCCCTGCACCTGCACGACGAGAGCCCGCAACGGCTCACCGAGCTGGGTCAGGCTCTCGGCTACTGGGCCGCTCGCTGGCAGCCGGTGCCCGGCGCCGACCGGCTGCTCGCCGCCGCCACGTCGGGCCCACCCGAGGCCGGCCCGGACACCGCGGGACCGGATGTGGCCGCCGCGCTGGCCGGGTTGCCCCGGATCGACCACCGGACCGGGGGCATCCGGGAGCGGCTGGGTCGGCTGGTGGGCGTACCCCGATGGGAACCGGCGCTCGCGGCGCTGCGCCCCGCGCGGACGCCGACCGAGGCGGAGGCCGGGCTCGGCACGCTTGTGCACCGCGCCGGCCTCGACTACCTGCGCTTCGGGCACGCCGAGCCGATCATGCTGGTGCACGCGGTCACCGCGCCGACCGCCGTGCTGCGTACCCTGCCGGCACTGGACCGGGCGCTGTGGGCGCCGAGCCTCGCCGCGGCCTGGGCCGCGACGGCGGCCGTGACCTCGGTGTACGCCCCGACCGACGGGATCGCGTCGCCATCGGTGACCGCCGCGACCCCGGCGGAGGCCTTCGCCCGCGCGGCCCGACACGGCGACGCCCATGTGGTCAAGCTCGCCGACGCGGTCCTCGACGCGCACGCCGCCAGCGGTGACCAGCGGCTGCTCGACGCCGCGGGCTACGCCGCGCAGCTGATCTGAGCAGCGCCTGAGGAATTACCGCGACGACGCCGGCCACGCTGGCCTAGCCTCGGCAGGATGTGGCCTCGGATCGGTGCTCTGCGCACACTCGCCCTCGGCACCCCCGGCGAACTGCGGGCGACCCTGAACACCCTGGTGCTGGCGGGCGTGAAGACCGCGACGGCCGGCCGGCTCGCCGAGTACGCGGAAGAGGGCGAGGAGTTGGAGCAGGTCGGCGAGCGGCTCGTGCTTGTCGACGACAACGACGCGTTGGCCGGCGTCGTGGAGATCACCGGCGTCGAGGTGGTCCGCTTCGGCGACGTGCCCTGGGAGTTCGCGCGCGCCGAGGGCGAGGGTGACCGCTCGATCGAGGAGTGGCGGGCCGGGCACTCGGCCTACTGGGCGCGGCTCGGCACCCCCGTCGACGACGACACGCCCATCGTCTGCCTGCGCCTGCGGCTGGTCTCCGCTGGCGAGGGCGGCGTGGCCAGCGGCGATCTCGGCACCTGAGCCCTCGCTACAGGCGCCTGGCCGCCGCTCGGCGCGCTGCCTCAGACGCGCAGCTCGGGCCTGGCCGCCGCTCGGCGCGCTGCCTCAGGCGCGCAGCTCGGGCAGCAGTCGCGTCGCCACGTCGGCCAGGACGGCCTCGTCGCCCGCGTACCAACTGCTCGCGCGCGGCCAGTGCGTCACCACATCGGTGAAGCCGAGGTCGGCGGCCCTACCCACCTGGTCGGCGAAGAACTGCGCGCTGCTGAGCGAGAACACCGGCGCCGCGTCCATCGACAGGTAGCGGTCCAGCGTCGCCGGGTCGCGGCCGGCCTCGTCCAGCGTCCGGTCCATCCGCGCCGACAACGCCGACACCGTGCCCCACCAGCCCTCCACGTCGTCGGCCTCGGTGCCGGTGGTCACCCAGCCCTGACCGAACCGGGCCACCAGCCGCATCGACCGTGGACCGTTCGCGGCGACCACGAACGGCACCCGGGGCCGCTGCACACAGCCGGGGTTGTTGCGGGCGTCGACCGCGGCGAACCACTCACCACGCCAGGTCGTGCCGTCCTCGCGCAGGATCAGGTCCAGCAGTTCGGTGAACTCGGCGAACCGGTCGACCCGCTGCCGTGGCGGCAACGTCTCACCGCCCAGCACCGCCGAGTCGAAGCCGATGCCACCAGCGCCCAGCCCCAGCAGCAGCCGGCCGTCCGAGACGTCGCCCACAGTGGTGATCTGCCGGGCGAACGCGGCCGGGTGCCGGAAGTTCGGCGACGCCACGAGCGTCCCCAGTCGGATCCGGGACGTCACAGTCGCGGCGGCGGTAAGCGTGGCCATCGAGTCGAACCACGGGCCGTCGACCAGGTCCCGCCAGCCCAGGTGGTCGTACGTCCAGGCGTGGTCGAAGCCCCACTCGTCGGCCTGCCGCCAGCGACGCTGCGACTCCGCCCACCGCTGGTCCGGCAGGATCACGATGCCAATCCGCATGATCGCCAGCCTAGCCGCGCCCGCTGTACCCGCACTGGGAGCGCGGCAGCGAGGCCCGGCGAGCCGCGCGGATGTGCAGGGCTGCGGGGCACCCAGGACGCCGGGCTTTCGCTACCGTTCCGCCGTGGACCCACTGTCACGGCGGGCCGACTCGGTGCGCATTCTGGGCACCCTGTCGCTGATTGCCGGCTTCCTGACGTCGCTTCTCACCATGCCGTCCGACAGCGGCGGGCTCCAACCACAGATCCTGGCCGCCTTCCTCATCCTGACCGGCATCGGCCTGCGCATCGAGGCGGCGATCGTCGACCGCAGGTCGTAACCCTCTCGGCGTGACTCAGGTCACAGTTGGCCGTGGTAGGGGCGTCCTGAATCGGCTCCGACCTCTCTGCGAGCAGGCACCCGCTGGTGCCGCCCGAGGAGAGGGAAGAAGCGACATGACCAAGGTGACCGCCCAGCTGTCGGTGTCGGTGGACGGGTTCTACGCCGGCCCGTTGTTCGACGGCGACGGCGACTGGATGGACTCGGCCGAGAGCGCCGGCTTCTTCCGGGTCACCCGCTGGGTGACCGACGCGATGGCGTGGCGCGAGCGACAGGGCTTCGCCGGAGGCGAGCAGGACACCAACTCCGAGGTGATCGCCGAGACGTTCGGCGCCGCCGGCGCGTACGTCATGGGCCGGCGGATGGCCGACGGCGGCGAGGCGCCCTGGGGCGAGGAGCCGCCGTTCCGCGCGCCGGTCTTCGTCGTCACGCACCGACCCCGCGAAACCCTCCTGCGCGGCGGCGGCACCAGCTTCACCTACGTCACCGACGGCGTGGCCAGCGCCGTCGAGCAGGCGCGCGCGGCGGCCGGCGGCCGGAACGTCGCCGTCGCCGGAGGCGGCAGCCTGGTACGACAGGTGCTCAAGGCCGGCCTGCTGGACGAGTTGGAGCTGCACGTCGTACCTGTCGTGCTCGGCACCGGCCTGCGGCTGCTCGACGCCGACCTCGACCTCGGCGACAAGGAGGCCATCGAGCTGACGCCGACCCGGGTCATCCCCACACCGCAGGTCACCCACATCCGGTACCAGGTGACCGGTCGCGCCCCGCTGCTGCTCGACGACCGGGGCAGCGGTGGCGGCCCGACGACGACCACGAACTGAAGGAGATGCCAATGCCGCAGCTGTTGCGGGTGCAGTGCTTCAACGTTTCACGCGACGGGTTCGGCACCGGCGAGGGGCAGAGCCTGGAACGGCCCTTCGGCCACGCGGACCCCACCGCCCTGTTCTCCTGGCGTTCCGCCACCGCCAGCTTCGTGTACCGCACCGAGCAGGGCGGCACTCGCGGCCTCGACGACTACCTGACCCGCGACGCCGAGTGCAACATCGGCGCGGAGATCATGGGCCGGAACAAGTTCGGCCCCCAGCGCGGCCCCTGGGAGAACCACGAGTGGCAGGGCTGGTGGGGGGACAACCCGCCGTTCCACACGCCGGTCTTCGTGCTCACCCACCACGTACGCCCGTCGTTCACGCTTGCCGACACCACGTTCCACTTCCTCGACACCAGCCCCGCCGAGGCCCTGGCCCAGGCGAAGAAGGCAGCCGAGGGTCGGGACGTACGCCTCGGGGGCGGGGTGGCCACCATCCGCGCGTTCCTCGAGGCCGACCTGGTCGACACGATGCACATCGCCGTCGCGCCCGTCGACCTCCACCGGGGCGAGCGGCTGTGGGACGACCACACCGAGCTGCTCGACCGCTTCCACCTGGAGTCGGTCCCCAGCCCCAGTGGGGTCACCCATCTCCTGTTCTGGAGACGATGACCGGCCGCCAGCACGGCCGCTACAGGCGGGACAACACCAGCAGCCGATTGCCGTCCGGGTCGGTGACCCGGGCGGACCGCTCACCCCAGGGCTGGTCGACCGGCTCCTCGGTGACCGTCGCGCCGCCCGCACGCAGGGCATGCACGGCCGCGTCGCAGTGGTCGGCGTACACGCACAACTCCCAACGACGCGAGAGGGCAGGGTCGCCGGCATGCGGATCGGCGGCCAGGCCCAGCTCGCTGCTGCCAAGCCGCAGCGCCACGAACTCCGGCTCGCCGTCCTCGGGGAACCGATAGGTCAGCTCGAAGCCCACGACGTCCCGGTAGAACGCGATCAACCGCGGCAGGTCGGGCGTCGTCACGATGGGGAAAGCCTCGGTGAACACGCGACCACCTCCTCACCGGACCCTAATCGGCCCAGGCGTCGTGGCCACACCCCTGGCGCGGTCGGTCACTCATAGATCTTGGACAGTCACCGTGACCGCTAAGCAGCCGGACGCCTACGTGTGGGCCGTCGACTACGACAGGGCACCCGACTACGGTGGATTCGTCCTCCGTAGATCAGCCAGGCGACGAGCATGGAATCAGAGACATCGAGGGTCTGACATATCGCATCTGCCACGCGAAGCGGGTCCGGCGCAGAGCCGCCGTCAGCCTGTCCGCAGGCAACTCGGACGGCATTGCCGGTGGCTGCGCCCTGCCGCTCGTTAGGGGCTAACCCCCTGAGCCTTCGTTGAGCCAGGTACCTGCTCCCGGCACCGTTCGATAACTGAGTTGATCGCAGCTGTCTCCGACTCGGCCAGGGCTCTGCGGTGCAGGATAATCCCCTTCTGATTCGGCGAACCAAAGAAGTAGGCGTCGGGCGTGACGACAACTTCCGTCATGTCCTCCCATCGGATCGGGCGCTGGGACACAGCAGTCTCTATCTCGACACCTTGTGGAGAGACCCTGAAGGTGACTGGCCTGTACGCCCAGTCAGGGAAACGCCGAACCGTCAGTTCAACGCGCCACCATCGATAGGTCCAAGCGGCCAGGACGCCCAGCGAACAGATAGCTGCCACGACCAACTGCTCAGCGCAGAGGGCGATCACGCCAGTCAGCGCCGCAATCATTCCCCCCAGGCTTACCCGCCCGATCTCGCGAGCGTAGACCGTGCGTGTAGTGCGGCGAAGATCTCGTCGGTTACGAAGAATCGTTACCTCAACGCCGTCTTGCATGGGGTGCTGCACGGGGGCAGCATGGCAAGAATTGCGGCAGAGCGTCAAGATCCAGCGACCGAATTCGCAACTCGCCCCGCCAAGCGGACCTGGACGCTCACACGAGCGCTGACGCGGGTTGACCTTGAGATGCCTGGGCTAATAGCACGCCAATGGCACGGGCTACCCGTCCTCGAATGGCTCGTCATGCCAGCGAAAATTGGCCTCGTCGTCCTCGATGGCGAGCAGGAACTCGGCCACCTGGCGGCCGTCTGGGTGGGTCATGGTGAGGGCAGCCCGGATGTCGTCGTCGATCCGGATCATCGCCTCGTCGTCGTCCGCGTCGAGGGCTGAGTGCCGCGCGACGAAGAGTGGGCGAAGCGGCTCGAACCCCGGCAGCGCGCGGAACCGGCCGGACGTCCACGGGAAGTCGTGACCCTGCTCGTCGATCTCGCCGACCAACTCTCCCCGGTGGTACAGCCGCCACACCCTGCCCGTGTCCACCGCGAAAGCGTAGGCGGCGCTGGGGCGGTCGGTTCTGGCGCGGTGATGGGTGGCCCGGAAAGCATGGCGGCCATCGTTAACCGCGCGGAACGTCGAAGGCCCTGGCCAGAACTGGCGTCCTGGGCAGGGCCCTCGCTTGGAGCGGGTGACGGGAATCGAACCCGCACTGTCAGCTTGGGAAGCTGATGTTCTGCCATTGAACTACACCCGCAGGCGGCACCACTGTACCCGAGTCGTCGAACCGGTGCACCCGGCCACCCCGCGTCCCGGCGGGCAGCCCTCACCTCGGAAGAAGTTTCCTGACGGCAACATATGGCCGTTCTCAAATGCGTCGATGGGTTGTAACGTCTGCCACACGTTCCCAGCCACGGCGTGACACACCCCCTGCCGCGCCGCCAGAAAGAGGTGGGCCCATGGGACTCCGTCCCAACCTGCTGACCCGGCGCGCCGCCGGTGTCGCGTCGACCACCCTCGCGCTGCTGCTCAGCACCGCTGCGGTGGGCGTCGTTCCGGCTGCTTCAGCCTTCTCCGCGGCCCCTGGCGGCGCCTGCGCGGAGCCGGCCGACAGCCACGCCAACGCCCGGGTGAAGCCCGGCGCGGCGGCCACGCACGAGCCTAACGAGCTGACCGCGAAGCAGGTCCGTGAACGCGACGCCGACCTCGCGGCGGCCTTGCGCGAGCGCGCCAACTTCCGGGCCGGCGCCGGCGCCACGACGCTGGCCACCGTCACCATCCCGGTGGTGGTGCACGTGATCCAGGAGAACAGCACCCGGGCCGGCGGCAACATCCCGGACTCGCTGATCACCTCGCAGATCAGCGTGCTCAACCAGGCCTACGCGGGCGGGACCGGCGGCGCGGCCACCGCCTTCGCCTTCCGACTCGACAAGATCAACCGGGTGACGAACCCGTCCTGGTACCCGATCGTCGACGGCTCGTCGGCGGAGCGGTCGATGAAGTCGTCGCTGCGGGTGGGCGGCAAGAACACGCTCAACATCTACCTGGGTGAGCTGAGCGACGACCTGCTGGGCTGGGCGACCTTCCCGCAGCGCAAGCTCAGCAGCATGGACGGCGTGGTCGTGCTGAACGAGTCCCTGCCGGGGGGCACCGCCACCAACTACAACCAGGGCGACACCGGCACCCACGAGATCGGGCACTGGCTGAACCTCTACCACACCTTCCAGGGTGGCTGCGGCGGCTCGGGCGACGGCGTCAGCGATACCCCGGCCGAGGCGTCACCGGCCTACGAATGCCCGACCGGGCGCAACACCTGCTCGGCGACCGGCCTGGATCCGATCACCAACTTCATGGACTACACCTACGACTCGTGCATGTACCAGTTCACCTCGGGGCAGGCGAGCCGCATGCTGACCGCGTGGAACGCGTACCGCGCGGCGTAGCCCTCCTCGCGTACACCCGGTGCCGGCTCCGTCACGACGGAGCCGGCACCGGCGTCTTGTTCGACAGCAGGGCCGTGGTCAGGCGGCCGTGCACTGGACGTCACGGCTGCGCCGGGTCGGGCGCGTCTGCGGTACGGCGACAGGGGCGGCCGGTGCGGGCGGGGCTTGCGGATCCAGCCAGACCCGAACGGCGGGGCGGCTCGGAGTGACACCCGGAACGCCGGCGGCGTGCTGCTCACGACGGGTCAACATCGCCACGTCGACTGTGAACTCGAACAGCCGCCAGTCGATCTGCGACTCGGCGCGGGCGCTCTGCGCCAGCCGGGCGACCCGGACCGGGTCGGTGACAGGCCAGGCGTGGCCCGCCACGTACGCCTCGTCGTCGCTCTCCTCCGGGGGGAACGAGTGCAGCGCGTAGCGGCCGTCCCGTTCGAGGTCACGCCGCTTCGGCGAGTCGATGATGAAGCAGAAGAGACCCTCGTCGGTGATGACCGGGGAGACCGGGTGAACCCGGGGCCCGCCGTCGGCGCGGACCGTGGCCAGGTAGCCGAAGCCCGGCCCGTACTGCTGCAGGAGAACGCGGATCCCGTCGGCGAGGCGGGGCTCGTCGGCGGCGAATTCGGACCAGGAAGCCATGCCGGCATTCTATCGAACAAATGTACGAGGAGCGACCTCGACACGCTGGTCACCGCCACCCTCGCTATGGTGGTCCGATGCTGCTCTCCGACCGTGACCTGGTCTCCGAGATCAAGGCCGGCACGCTGGGCCTGGAACCGTTCGAGCCCACCCTGGTCCAACCGTCCAGCATCGACGTACGACTCGACCGGCTGTTCCGCGTCTTCAACAACCATCTCTACACCCACATCGACCCGGCCATGCAGCAGGACGACCTGACCTCGGTGGTCGAGGTGCCCGACGGCGAGCCGTTCGTGCTGCACCCGGGGGAGTTCGTGCTCGCCTCGACGCTCGAGGTGATCTCGCTCGGCGACCAGCTCGCGGGCCGGCTGGAGGGGAAGAGCTCACTGGGCCGCCTCGGCCTGCTCACCCACTCCACCGCCGGGTTCATCGACCCGGGCTTCTCCGGCCACGTGACGCTGGAGCTGTCGAACGTGGCGAACCTGCCGATCACCCTCTGGCCCGGCATGAAGATCGGCCAGCTCTGCATCTTCCGGCTGTCCTCGCCGGCCGAGCACCCGTACGGGTCGGTGGTCTACGGCTCGCGGTACCAGGGTCAGCGGGGGCCGACGCCGAGCCGCTCCTGGCAGAACTGGCGTGCCTGGCCGACGCGCTAGGAGACGACGAGGGCCCGCCGCGACAGGATCGCGACGGGCCCTAGTGCGTTCGGCGTCGGTCAGCCGGGACGGCCGTAGCTGTGGATCGGCCCGTCGTCGACCTTCTTCATCTTGACGGGCTGACCTGCCTGGGAGGCGTGCACCACCCAGCCGCCGCCGACGTACATGCCGACGTGGTGGATGTCGCTGTAGTAGAAGACCAGGTCGCCGGGGCGCAGGTCGCCCCTGCTGACGTTCTTGGTCGCCCGGCTCTGCGCGGCGGCGTTGTGCGGCAGCGACACGCCTGCCTTCGCCCACGCGGCGAGCATCAGCCCGGAACAGTCGTACGAGTTCGGACCCTCGGCACCCCACACGTACGGCTTGCCGATCTGGGCGCAGGCGAACTTGACCGCCGTGCCCGCGGCGCCGCCGGGGTAGCTGGCCGGGCAGGGCGCCGGACGCAGCGAACCGCCGCCGCCGTTGCCGTACACCTTGAGGCGCAGCTTCTGCAGCCTGTCGATCTCTTCGTTGATCTGCTTCTTCTTCGCCGCCAACTGCGCCTCGGTCCGGGTCAGCTGGGCCACCATCTCGTCGAGCGGCGCCTTCTGCCGGGCCAGCTCGTCGCGGAGGCCGGCGACCTGCCGGACGTCCTGCTGCTGGTTGTGGGCGAACCGGTCGAGCATCTCGAGCTGCCCGACCACCTCGCTGGGCGACCGGCTGCCGAGCATCGTGTTGACCGTCGACAGGTTCTCGCCCATGTACGCGCGCACGGCCAGCGCGCTGACCTTGTTCATCGCGGCGTCGACCTGGCGCTCCAGGGGCGCGATGCGCGCGGCGAGCGTGTCGGCCTGCTTGCGCTTGACGGCCAGGTCCGCGCGGGTGGCGTTGTGCCGTTCGATGACCGGTTCGAGCTTGTTCCAGTCGGCGTCGATCTGGCGCTCGATCTCGGCGACGGACGGATCCGCGTGCGCCGCCGTGGCGCTGCCGGTCAGGACGACGGCGACGCCGACCAGGGCGGCGAGGGCGGTGGTGAAGCGGGACCAGCGTGGACGCGGCACTGTCGACGTCGGGTCGGCCGAGGCCGACCGTTCAAGCGACGGCCACTGGACATGGAGGGCCACCGGGTTCCGTACTCCTTCTTCCTGACCGCCTACCGGGTTAGCTGACGGGTTCGGGCGGGAAGTTGGCGCCCTACCGCATTGGCTGCGGATTCACCCCGGGGGAACCTGGGTCCCCGGCTCGCTCGCAAGCGACTCGGCGGTGTCGGTCCGTTACCGCCCGGGTGGGCAGACCTGCAACCGGGCCGACAAATGACCAGAGTAGAGACGGCCGTTACCGATCCGCAACCCGTGCGGCCGTGACACTCCGTACCGATTCGAGGGGGTCACCGAGCGTACGTGAAGGTTTCCTTCTGCAGGCTTTGATATATGGAAAGGTATTGACCTGGACTCCCGACCGGCGCGAAGGTGGCCACACAGTTACCAGTTGAATCTAGGGGGTTCGATGGAAAGTCCAACCCTGTCCGCCGGCCGGCGCGCGCTGCTCGTCGCCGCGGTGGTCGCCGCAACGACCGCCGTACCGCTGAGCGCCGGCCCCGCCTCCGCCGCACCGGCCGCCGACCGTCAGCAGCAGTACGCCGCCGCGTCGACCGAGTACGGCGTGCCGACCGCCGTGCTGCTCGGCGTCTCCTACCTGGAGTCCCGCTGGGACAGCAACGCCGGCACCCCGAGCACCAGCGGCGGCTACGGACCGATGCACCTGACCGACGCCCGCCACGTGGCCGCCCTACCCGCGCGCGGCCACCACGACGCCGGCACCGAGGATCCGCGCGGCGACGACTCCCGTCCCGTCCGGGCACCCGCGCCGGCCACCGATCCCGCCCCGCCCAGCGCCGCGTTGCAGACCGTCGACGCCGCCGCCGCGCTGACCGGCGCCACTCCCGAGGCGCTACGCAGCGACGCCACGACAAACATCCGGGGCGGGGCGGCGCTGCTGGCCGCGTACCAACGAGAGGTGGGCGCCCCGGTCGGCGCCGGCACCGACCCTGCCACCTGGTACGGCGCGGTGGCCCGCTATGCCGGCGCGGACAGCGCCGACGCCGCGGCGGCCTTCGCCGACGAGGTCTTCACCACCATCGGCGCCGGCGAGACCCGCGTGACCGACGACGGCCAGCGGGTCACGCTGCCGGCCCGTGCGGTACGACCCGAGCGTTCCTGGCTGGACCGGCTGGGCCTACGACGACTCCCTCGTCCGGACGGCCTGGAGTGCCCCGCGACCGTCTCCTGTGAGTGGATCCCCGCCCCCTACGAGGCGTTCGGCGACGGCGACTACGGCAACCACGACCTCTCCGACCGGCCCGCCCGGCAGAAGATCGAGTACATAGTCATCCACGACACCGAGGCGAGTTGGGCGACCACCCTGCAACTCGTCCAGGACCCGACGTACGTGAGCTGGCACTACTCGCTGCGCTCGGTGGACGGGCACATCGCCCAGCACGTCAAGACCAAGGACGTCGCCTGGCACGCGGGCAACTGGTACGTCAACGCGAAGTCGATCGGGCTGGAACACGAGGGCTTCGCCGCGCAGGGCACCTGGTACACCGAGGCGATGTACCGGACCTCGTCGAAGCTCGTCCGGCACCTCGCGCTGCGGTACGGCATCCCGCTGGACCGCCAGCACATCATCGGCCACGACAACGTGCCGGGCACCATCGCGTCGACAGTGCGCGGGATGCACTGGGACCCGGGGCCCTACTGGGACTGGACGCACTACTTCGACCTGCTGCACGCACCGCGCCTGGACACCGGCACCCCGGCCACCGGGCTGGTGCGGATCGACCCCGACTACGCGACCAACCAACAGGCGTTCACCGGATGCGTCACACCCGGAACGCCGTGCGCGCCGCGCGGCTCCTCGTCGGTGGTGCTGCACACCGCGCCGGCCGAGGACGCGCCGCTGGTGAACGACATCGCGCTGCGCCCGGACGGCACCCCGAACACGATGGACGTGTCGGACCACGGCGCCCGGGCCTCCGCCGGGCAGACGTACGCCCTGGCCGGGCGGCAGGGCGACTGGACGGCCATCTGGTACCTCGGGCAACGGGCCTGGTTCCACAACCCGGCGTCGGCGCCGACCGCCACCTGGACCGTCGGCGTGGTGGCCACCCCGAAGGCCGGCCGGGCCACCATTCCGGTGTACGGGCGGGCGTACCCGGAGCAGGCGGCCTACCCGGCCGGCGTGCCCTACCAGGCGATCTCACCGCTGCAGTACACGCTGGCCGCCGGGCAGCGCTACGCCGTCGGCGCGGTGCTGGGCGGCGAGTACTACCGGGCCAGCACGTTCGACGGCTCCTCGCCAGGCGACTGGACGGTGATCCGGGGCAAGAACCGGTACGCGCAGATCCAGTTCGGCCACCGCATCATGTACGTCGACCTCGCCGACGTGCAGCTCCTGCCGTCACCGGTGGGCGCGCCCCGCTGAAAGAACACGACGGCCCCCGGTCAGCGTGACCGGGGGCCGTCGTGGCGTGCGAGGTGGATCAGCCGGGTCTGCGGAACCCGGCGATGGGCATGGTGTTGATGCTGGACACCTGCACCGGTTTGCCGGCACGTGGCGCGTGCACCATCTGGTTGTTACCCAGATACAGCCCGACATGACTCAGGCCGGAGAAGAAGAAGACCAGGTCACCGGGACGAGCGTCGGCGCGCGAGACGGCCTTGCCCTCGTTCCACTGGTCACCTGTGTGGTGGGTGAGGGAGATCCCTGCCGACTTGTACGCGTACTGGGTCAGCCCCGAGCAGTCGAACGAGTTCGGGCCGGTGGCGCCCCAGACGTACGGATCACCCACCTGCTGGCAGGCGGTCTTGATCGCCTTCTGGGCGGCCACGGCGAGCACACCGTTGATGGTCGGGCAGCCGACGGTCTTGACAGTGGTCTTGGGCATCGACGCCTCGAGCTTCTTGATCTCGGCGTCGATCTGCTTCTTCTTGGCCGCCAGCTCGTTCTGCTGCTTGGTCTGGGTGGCGATCAGCGCGTCCAGCTTCTGCTTCTCGCCGTCGTACTTGGCCCGCACGGCCAGCACGCCCGCGACCTGCTTGCGCTCCTGGGCGGCGAGCCGGTCGAGGAGGGTGAGCTGCTCGGTCAGCGTGTCCGGCTTGGCGCTGATCAGCAGCGCGCCGATCTCCTGCGACGGGCCCGACATGTAGTAGCGGGACGCGAGGTCACCGACCCGGTTGAGCGCCAACTCGCTCTGCAGGGCCAGCGGCTCGATCTTCTTCTGCAGGTCGGACGACTTCTTCCGGTTGACCTTCAGCTGCGCCCGCACCTTGTTGTACTGCTCGATGGTGGGCTCCAACTGCTCCCACTTCTTGTCGATCTGCGCCTCGATCTCGTCGACCGTGGGCTCGGCCTGCGCCGGCACGGCGAGCATTCCGGCACCGACCGCGGCGGCAGCGACCAGTACGAGCAGACGGTGGGCGACCCGGCGCAGACCGCCCGGCCGAGCGGACAGTCCCGGGGCGTGACGATGAGGGGGCATGGTTGCCACCGGCACCGACTCCTTTGCAACCGACCGCCGGGCGCCTCGCGTGAGGGAAGGGCCGAGGCAGACGACCCACAGCGGTCGGTGCCCCACATTAGGGAAACGACGCACCGGAATCAAGGCGAGCCGAGTCACCATCACTGTGGCGCAACCGCTTGCACACCAAGGGTGTTGTTTTATTAACCAACGATTGCGGTCAATACGTCATCGAGCGTGACCACACCGAGCGGACGCCGCCCGTCGCTGACCAGCACCATGTGTCGCCGTTCGCGACGCATGGCCAACAGCAGATCGGCAAGCGTACGTTCCGGCGGCACCACCGCCAGCGGCCGGTACACCTGGGCCGGCACCGGCGCCCGGCGACCCTGCCCGGCATAGCCGAGCACGTCCTTGACGTGCACGAAGCCCAGGACGCGCCGGGTGGACCGCTGCACCACCGGGAACCGGGACCGGCCGGTCCTGGTCGCCAGCACCTCCAGCGACGCCGGTGAGACGTCCTCGGCCACCGTGACCACAGTCGACCACGGCTGCAACGCGTCAGCGGCCGTCCGGGTGTGCAGGGCCAGCGCCCCGGTGATCCGGGCGTGCTCCTCGGCGTCGAGCAGCCCCTCGGTACGCGCCTGCGACACCAGCCCGGCCAACTCCTCGGCCGTGAACACCGTCTTCACGGCCTCGGTCGCCTCGATCCGCCAGAGTGCCAGCACTCGGCGGGCCGCCCACTTCATCGCCAGCAGCAACGGCTTGGTCGCCACGCAGAACGCCAGCATGGCCGGGCCCAGCCAGAGGGCGGAGACCTCCGGACCGGCGAGCGTGATGTTCTTCGGCACCATCTCGCCGACAACCGTGTGCAGGAAGACGACGACGCCGAGCGCGAGCACGAACGCCACCGGGTGCACCGCACGCTCGGGCAGGCCGACGGCGTGGAACGGCGACTCCAGCAGATGAGCCAGCGCCGGCTCGGCGATCGCGCCGAGGCCCAGCGAGCAGACAGTGATGCCGAGCTGCGCACCGGCGATCATCAGCGGTATCTGGTTCATCGCCGACAGCGCCCAGCGGGCCCGCTTCGAGCCGGCGGCCAGCGGCTCGATCACCGTCCGCCGGGACGCGATGAGCGCGAACTCGCTGCCCACGAAGAACCCGTTGCCGAGCAGCAGCAGCACGGTCACCAGCAGCTCAGTCATCGGTGTCCGGCTCCGCCGGGCGCAGCACCCGGACCTGCTCGATCCGGTGCCGCTCCACCTCCACCACAGTGAACTCCCAGCCGTCCGCCTCGACCACCTCGCCGGCCAGCGGGATGTGCCCCAGCCGCGCCAGCAGGAAGCCGGCCAACGTCTCGTACGGCCCCTCGGGCAGCCGGAAGCCCGTCTGCTCGGCCAGCTCGTCGGAGCGCAGCACCCCGTCGACAAGCACTGTGCGCTCCCCACCCGGCACGGTCAGCTCGACCGGCCCGGTGTCGTCCACGCTGGCCGTGTCGAACTCGTCGGCGATCTCTCCGACCAGCTCCTCGACGAGGTCCTCGATCGTCACCACGCCGTCCGTGCCGCCGTACTCGTCGACCACGATGGCCAGGTCCGCCCCGGCCGCCTTCAACGCCGCCAGCACGCCGTCCAGGTCCAGGCTCTCCGGCACGTACACCGGCTCCCGGGCCACCGAGGCGACACATGTCGACGCGCGCGCCGCCAGCGGCACGCCCAGCGCGTCCGGCACACCTGCCACACCGGTGACCAGGTCCAGGGTCTCCTCGTACACCGGGAAGCGGGTCCGTCCGGTCCGCCGGGACTCTTCGAGCAGCTCGGCCACGGTGGCGGTGGCGCGCAGCGCGACCACGTCCACCCGCGGGGTCATCGCCTCGGCCGCCCGTTTGTCGCCGAACCGGATGGTGCGCCGCAGCAGCATCGCCGTGTCCGTGGGCAGCGCGCCCGCGCGGGCCGAGATGGCGGCCAGCAGACCCAGCTCCTCCGGTGATCGGGCGCTGGCCAGCTCCTCCTGCGGCTCCACCCCGAGCGCCCGGACCAGCCGGTTCGCCGAGCCGTTCAGGCCCCGGATCACCCAGCCGAACGTCCGCGAGAAGGTGTGCATCGGCCCGGCGGTGGCCAGCGCGGCGGGCATCGGCTGGGCCAGCGCCGCGTTCTTGGGCACCAACTCACCGAAGAGCATCGAGATGAGCGTGGCCAGGGCCAGCGCCAGGAACGGGGTGAAACGCTCGGTGCTCTCCCCGGCCACCGGGCGCAGCAGCGGGGTGAAGATCCGGGCCAGGGCCGGCTCGGCCAGGTAGCCGGTGAGCAGCGCGGTGATGGTGATTCCGAGCTGCGCGCCGGAGAGCTGAAAGGACAGCTCGCGCAGCGCGGCGCGGACCCTCAGGGCGGCCTCGTCGCCGGCGGCGGCCCGGCGGTCGATCTCCGCTCGGTCGACCGTGACCAGGGCGAATTCGGCCGCGACGAAGAACGCGTTGCCTGCGGTCAGCGCAACGAAGCCGACCAGTGGCAGCAGCGTGGTCAAGAGCAGGCCGTCGATGTCGCCTCACCTCGGCGCGATTGTGCCACGCCGGGTCCGCGAGGGCCGGGGCGGTCGGGCGCGGCGGCACCCCGTGGGCGCCGCCGCCGTCCGATGATTTTCGGGGTACGCCTCAGCCGGCGACCGGCGCGGACTCCTTGTCGCCCCGCGGCTGCTCCGGCTTGACCGAGCGCAGCAGCACGCTCGCCACGTCGATCACCTCGACCTGCTCGCCGGCGCCCTTTCCGTTGACCCCGTCGTTCAGCATCGTCGAGCAGAACGGGCAACCGACGGCGACGGTCTTCGCCCCGGTGGCCATGGCCTCCTCGACCCGGTCCACGTTGATCCGCTTGCCGATCTTCTCCTCCATCCACATGCGGGCGCCGCCGGCACCGCAGCAGAAGGAGCGCTCGCTGTTGCGCGGCATCTCGGTGATCTCGCCCTCGATGGCGTCGCCGAGGACCTCACGCGGGGCGGCGAAGACCCGGTTGTGCCGGCCCAGGTAGCAGGGGTCGTGGTACGTGACGCCGCCGTCGACGGGCTGCACCGGCGTCAGCTTGCCGGTGGACACCAGGTGGGCCAGCAGTTGGGTGTGGTGGACCACCTCGAACTCGCCGCCGAGCTGGCCGTACTCGTTGCCCAGGGTGTTGAAGCAGTGCGGGCAGGTCGCGACGATCTTGCGCTTGGCCTTCTCCCGGCCCTCGAACGCCTCGTTCAGCGTCTCCACGTTCTGCTGGGCGAGCATCTGGAAGACGAACTCGTTGCCGATCCGTCGCGCCGGGTCGCCGGAGCAGGTCTCGCCCTCGCCCAGGATCGCGAAGCTCACGCCGGCCTCGTTGAGCAGGGTGGCCACCGCGCGGGTGGTCTTCTTGGCCCGGTCCTCGAACGCGCCTGCGCAGCCGACCCAGAACAGGTACTCGAAGTCGTCGACCTCACCCACCCGGGGCACCTCGAAGTCCAGGCCCTTGGTCCAGTCCTCGCGGGTGTTCTGCGGGGCGCCCCACGGGTTGCCCTTGTTCTCCAGGTTGCGCAGCATGACGCCGGCCTCGGAGGGGAAGCTCGACTCGATAAGCACCTGGTAGCGCCGCATGTCGACAATGTGGTCGACGTGCTCGATGTCCACCGGGCACTGCTCGACGCAGGCGCCACAGGTGGTGCAGGACCAGAGGACGTCCGGGTCGATGACCCCGCCCTCCTCGGCGGTGCCGATCAGCGGCTTGTCGGCCTCCGCGAGGGCCAGCACGTCCAGGTGGGCGAGCTGCGCGGCGGTGGCCTTCTCCTCGCCGGTCAGGTCCTTGCCGCCGCCGGCCAGCAGATAGGGCGCCTTGGCGTACGCGTGGTCACGCAGGCTGAGCACGAGCAGCTTGGGCGACAGCGGCTTGCCGGTGTTCCAGGCCGGGCACTGCGACTGGCAGCGGCCACACTCGGTGCAGGTGCTGAAGTCCAGCAGGCCCTTCCAGGTGAACTGCTCGACCTGGGCGACACCGAACTGGTCCTTCTCCGGGTCGGCCTCCTCGAAGTCGAGCGGCTTGCCCTGGCTCGTCATCGGGCGCAGCGCGCCGAGACCGGAGCCGGCCGGCTTGGTCGGCTCGCGCTTGAAGAAGATGTTGGGAAACGCCAGGAACCGGTGCCAGGCCACACCCATGGTGACGTTCAGCGAGATGACGATCAGCCAGGTCATCGAAATGATGATCTTGATGGCGGCCGCGACGCTGACCCCGTCCGCCCAGTCCGGCAGCACCGCGCCGACGGCGTGGCTGACCGGGGTGGCCCAGAACGGGAACTCGAAGTGGTCAGTGGCGACCTTGAAGCCCCGGATCACGAACCCGAAGATCAGGACCAGCAGCACGATCCACTCGACGAAGTAGCCCTGCCACATCGTCGAGCCGGTGAACCGGGACCGGCCGCCGGGGCGGGTCGGCCGGTTGCGGAGCCGGATCGCCATCAGCACCAGGATGCCGACCAGGCCCAACACCCCGATGATCTCGGTGACCAGACCGAAGATCGTCCAGTGCCCGATGATCGGCAACCCGCCGTCGGTGGTCGCCACCTCGAAGTACGCCTCGAGCACCAGCAGCGACAGCACGATGAAGCCGACCATCACGAACCAGTGGGCGGCACCCACCACGCCCCACTTGAGCATCCGGGTGTGGCCGGCGGTCTCCACAAGCATCTTCTTCGTGCGGGCGCCCTTGTCGGCGAACCGCTCCGGAGCGGGTTGCCCCAACCGGATGACGGCCGTCATCTTCATGACCGCGCGCACCGCCAGCCACACCGCCACGGCGGTGATGCCGGCCGCGAGGATCGTGGTGACGATCTGGACGCTGCCCATCGAGTTGGCCTCCCCGGTCTGCTGGCTGTCGAGCGGTTCAGCAACCGGGACCGGGGCAGGACGGAGCCGGCGTCGCGCCGCTGCCACACCTGCGACCGGACCGGTCGATGACCTCGCTCCGCTCGGTCATGCAGTGCAGCCTACGCGCAAGGTTACCCAGCAGTAACGTGAGTCATCTCGCAGTAGGCCACGCTGCCTGCGGACACCATAGGGTGCCCGGCCCGGTCCTGCCGGGCAGGGGCGTGGTGGGGTGACCTGGATCCTCCGGTGTGGCGGGCGCCGGCCCACAGGTGTGGCGACGCCCGGACCAGGCTCAGCGCCAGCGGGAGAGCAGCACCAGCGACGCGACCATCGCGCCGAAGCCCACCGCGAGGTTCCAGTACTGCCACGAGGCGACCGGGTACTCCTGCTCGGAGAGGTAGTAGACGACCAGCCAGCCGATGCCCGCGACGATCAGGGCGACCGCGGTGATCGGCAGCCACACCGGGCTAGGCTTGCGCGACGCCGCCGTCGTCGTCGGACGGACGTCCGTCGGCGGGGTGTACACCTTCTTCTTGCGGACCTGAGACTTGGGCACGGCGCTCTCCAGAGGGGGTGACGACCTCGTCCGGCCTGACAACCGGACGCGGAGGCGACGGTTCATGGCCAATAATGTTCGACAGCTAGCGTAGTCCCGAACGGCCGCCTGGACCACGAATGGGGTCAGGCAGGTACATGGAGTGACCGAAAAGGGCGGGACTGTTCGCATCACCGGCCCGGCCGGCACGCACCAGTCCCCGACACGCGGAAGGAACGCTCGGTGGAGTACACATCCGGCGCCGCCTCCTGGCAGAAGGTCCTCCGACGGGCCGTCGCCGGGCTGCTGCCCCGGCGGCCACGCCAACGCCGGCCAGGCTGGTCGATCGGGGTGCCCCTGATCGCCGCCGCGGCGGGGCTGCTCTTCACCACCACCGCGACCACGGCGGGCGGCACCGCTCTTCGCGAGGACCGGCGGCCCCAGCTCAACCAGCTCATCGAGGAGCGCGAGCAGCAGGTGGCCGCGAGCGAGGGCCGCGCTGCCACCCTCCGCGACGAGGTCGAGCGACGCACCAACACACTTGCCGACTCGGACGCCCCGATCAAGGCCCAGCAGGCCCGCGCCCAGGGCAGCCTCAAAGCGGCCGGGTTCACCGCCGTCACCGGCACGGCCGTGACTGTCGAGCTGAACGACGCGCCCCAACACGACGACGAGGCCCACTCCGACGCCACAAACGACGACCTGGTCGTGCACCAGGGCGACGTGCAGGCGGTGGTCAACGCACTCTGGGCGGGTGGGGCGAAGGCCATGTCAATCATGAACGTCCGCGTGCTCGCAACCAGCGCGGTACGCTGCGTCGGTAACACCCTGCTGCTCCACGGTCGGGTGTACTCCCCACCGTTCAAGATCGTAGCAATCGGCGACCCCGCTGCTCTTCAGCAGGCCCTCGCCAGCTCTGAGGGAGTCCGGTTGTTCAAGGACGCAGTCGATGACTACCAACTCGGCTACAAGGAGTCCGTCTCCACCGTGACCGTCCCCGCCTTCGAAGACTCGACGACGCTGCGCTCGGCGACGGTGCCCAGGTGACCGGCCCGGACGAGCGCCGCGACGGGCGGCACCGGGACCAGGCCGACGACCCGACCGCGTTCCTGCCCAAGGTCGACCGACCCGAGCCGACTCCGAACCGACCTGAGCCGACTCCGAACCGACCTGAGCCGACTCCGGGCCGACCCGAGCCGACTCCGGGCCGGGCCCCGACCGGCAACTGGCCCGAGCCCGTGCTGCCCAGCAGGCCACGGGCACCGCGTCCGGCGGCAGCTCCCGAACCGCCGAGCGCCGCCGGCCCGCGCCCGGCCGACCGGTCCGCCCCGCCGCAGGTGGGCCGTCCAGGCCCCGCCCCACGCACCGACCAGCCTGCCCCGCCCAGCGCCGCGCGACCCGACCCACAGCGCGCTCCGGGCCACCCGGGCCCGGCAGCACCGCCTCCCTGGCCCGGCACCGCGGCGACCGGCTCGGCTCCGCAGGGCGGGTTCGGCCAGCCCTCCGCCGCCGCTCCCAGCCGGCCGACCACACCCCCCACGCAGGGGCCGGTCCGGCCGGCCGCCCCGGGTGACGACCCCACGCGCGTCCCGGCGCCCGGCACCGCACCGACCCGCCCGGCGGCCGCCAGCGGCCCGTTCGGCGCACCGACCGGGCCCGGCAGCGCTGCGGGCACTTCTGCCCGACAGACGGGTCCCGGTGACTCCGGCCGGCCCGTGGCGTCCGGCGCATCGACCCCGGCCGGCGCCTCGACTCGCCCCGGTTCCTCGCCTCCGTCCGGCGGCGATGCGCCGACCGCGTTCATCCCGAAGGTCGGTGCGGGGCCCGCACGCCCGACCAGCGCGTCGGGCGCCCCGGTCTCTCCGGCCGGGCCGGGCCGCCCCGCCGACCCGAACGCCACCGCGCTCATCCCCGCCGTACCGTCCGGGCCGGCACCCAGGCCTCCGGCCATGGACTCCACGGCGCTGATGGGCGCCGTCCCCCGTACGGCGACGCCGGACGAGCCCGCCGGCGCGGACGACGGCGCCGCCGAACCACCCCGACCCCGTCGGGGCGAGCGGGTGGTCCAGCTCCGGCCGCACCAGACGGGCGAGGGCTACAAGAGCGTCTACTCGGAGCTGACCCGCCCGTCGTTCGGCTCCCGGCTGCGCGCCGGTGTCCGGGTCACCGGCGAGGTGCTGATCACCTTCGGCCTGGTGGTGCTGCTCTTCGCCGGCTACGAGGTCTGGGGCAAGTCGGCAATCGTCGACGCCCACCAGAACGACCTCAACAGCGAACTCGCCCAGGAGTGGGGCGGCGCGACCGACCCCACTGTCGCCCCGTCGGCCACCCCGAGCGTCAAGCCGTCCCCACCGGTGCACGGCAAACCGATCGCGGGCCTCTACATCCCCAAGCTCGACAAGAACTGGGTGGTGGTCGAGGGCGTCACCCAGGACGACATCAGGTACGCCCCGGGTCACTACCCGACAAGCGTGCTGCCCGGCCAGGTCGGCAACTTCTCCGTCGCCGGCCACCGCAACCGGGCCACGTTCTGGCGGCTGGACGAGCTGAACGTGGGCGACGCGATTGTCGTCGAGGGCAAGACCGAGTGGTTCGTCTACCGGGTGTCGCAGACCCGGATCGTCAAGCCGACCCAGGTCGAGGTGGTTGCCCCGGTGCCCGGCGAGCCGGACAAGAAGCCCACCAAGCGGATGCTGACGCTCACCACCTGCAACCCCAAGTGGGACAACTACCAGCGCCTGATCATCCACGCCGAGCTGGACCACGCAGAGGCCAAGTCGGCGGGCCGCCCGATCGAGCTGGAGGGCTGACCCGGTGTACTCGTTCATCTGGCGCAAGCTCCCGTTCGGGCTGGCCGGCAAGCTGGCCGGTTCGGTGCTGCTGGCGGCCGCGACGGTGGCCCTGCTCTGGTACGTGGCCTTCCCGTGGGCCGAGCCGCTGCTGCCCTTCGACGACGTGCAGGTCACCCAGGACTCCGGCGTTCCCGGCGAGCCGGCCGGCGGGGATGCCGTGACCGGGGAGACACCTGCAGGCGACGAGCACGACCTGCCGTACGACACCGACCAGAACAACACCCCGCCGCCCTCCCCGAGCAGGTGACAGTGCGCGTTCTGGTGATCGACAACTACGACTCGTTCGTCTTCAACCTCGTGCAGTACCTGGGCCAGCTCGGCGTGGATTGCGACGTCCGCCGCAACGACGAGATCGACGTAGCCGAGGTCGGCCGGGTGGGCGCGGCGGGCATCCTGCTCTCACCCGGGCCGGGCAGCCCGGACCGGGCCGGCATCTGCCTGGACGTCATCCGGGAGTACGCGGGCGAGCTGCCGATCTTCGGCGTCTGCCTCGGCCACCAGGCCATCGGCGAGGCGTTCGGGGCGACCGTGACCCGGGCCGCCGAGTTGCTGCACGGCAAGACCTCCGAGGTACGCCACTACTCGGTAGGCGTGCTCGCCGGCCTGCCCGACCCGTTCACCGCCACCCGCTACCACTCGCTGGCCGTGCTCCCCGAGACGCTGCCCGACGAGCTGGAGGTCACCGGCTGGACCGGCTCCGGCGTGGTGATGGCGATGCGGCACCGGACGCTGCCCATTGAGGGCGTGCAGTTCCACCCGGAGTCGGTGCTCACCGAGGGCGGCCACCTGATGCTGGCGAACTGGCTGGCCGGTTGCGGTCACCCGGAGGCGCTGGAGCGAGCCCCGGCGCTGGCCGCCGAGGTCGACGCCCGCCGCCGGGCCGCCTTCGCCACCACCTAGACGAGTAATTCCTGACCCTGGCCTCGGCGGTGGGCGCAGCCGGCGGCCGGAGGTGACAGTCGGTCACTTCCGTGGGTGCGGATGCGGTCGTGAGCGATATACCTCAGAGTCATATTCATACCTCTGAGGTATACCGCTCGCCAGCACATCGACACGGCGGGCAGCCACAGCCGATGGCCACCGCCCTTACCCGCAGCCCCACCCCAGCCCAGCCCCGTCTTGAGTCAGGACTGTCTCGTCCAGACCCGCCCCGACCGGTCAGCTCCTCAGCGCGTCCCGCACTGAGGGGTTCACCGAGGACCGGACCGCGGGCGGCCGGCCCCGGAAAGCGTCCCAGGCGGCCTTGCCGCTGGCGAAGTAGTCGCGGGCGGCCTTCCGCGCGAGCAGGCCCGACCCGCAACCATCGCACCGAGCGGCCACCCCGTCGACGTCGAGGCCGAGGTGTCGACAGAGCGTCACCGCCCGGGACAGGTGATAGGACTGCGTCACGACCAGAGCCCGCTCGACGCCGTACACCTCACTCGCGCGGGCGCAACTGTCGTACGTGTCCAGGCCGAACGGGTCCGCCACCACCCGACGCGGATCCACGCCGAGCTTCTCGGTCAGGTACGCGGTCATCACTGTCGGCTCGTCGCCGGACGTGCCGCCCCCGTCGCCGGAGACCAGCACCACCCGCGCCCGCCCGGTACGCACCAGCTCGGCAGCGGTCTCCAGCCGGCCGACGAGCCGCTCGCCCGGTTGCCGCCCGTCCGCAGCCACCGCGGTACCCAGGACGATCACGACGTCCGCGATCGGAGCGTCCGCCTCGCCGTACGTGTGCCCGCGCGCGCCAATCGTCGTCCAGAGCCACGGGACACTGCACAGCACAAGCACGACCACGCCCAGGATCACCCCGCGCAGCAGATGCCGTCGCCACCGGCTCGTCCTCGGACGGTCGGCGGCGGAGCCCTTCCGGAGGCCCCGCATCCAGGAGCGGACGACTACTCCTCGGGAAGCCGGACCGGCGGCGGGAAGATCGGCTGGCCGGAGCCACCACCGCTACCCGGCGTCGTCGGCGTGCCGCTCGGCGTCGGCGTCGGCGTCACCGACGGGCTGGGCGTCTCCTCGACCTCCTCCGCCTGGCTCACCTTGATGGTCACCTTGGTGCCGCTCGGCTTCTTCTCCTTGCCGTTCGGGCTCTGGTCGGTGACCTTGCCGGCCTGCGCCGCCGGCACCTCGGGGCCATTCTGGACGCTCACCACGAAGCCGGCGTTGCGCAGGGTGCGCGTGGCCTCGTCCACGCTCAGCCCGACGACGTCCGGCACCTCACGGACGTTGCCCTTCGACACCTCGAGGGTCACCTTCGTTCCCTCGGGCACCTTCTGGCCCGACGGCGGGTTGACCTTGACGACGATGCCCTCGCTCTCCGGGCTGTCGACCGGCTTGATCGTGGCACCGAGCTTGACCTCCGCGAGGCGAGCGACTGCGCTCTCTTCCTTGCTGCCCTCGAGGCCGGGCGGGACAGCCACGTCGGGCTTGCCGCCGCAGAGCTGGATGGTGACCGTGCTGGCCTGCTTCAGGCGGGCGTTCGGCTGCGGGTTCTGGCCGACCACGGTGCCCTCGGCGCAGGTGCTGTTCAGCACCGGGTCGCCGACCACCGGATTGAAGCCAGCTTTGCTGATCTCGGTGAACGCGGCGTCCCGCGTCTTTCCGGCGAGGGTGGGGACCGACTTCAGGTCCTTGTCCTGCTGCTGGCTCCACATCAGGGCGGCGACCAGGGCGATCACGGCCAGCACGCCTACCGCGCTGAACAGGGCGATCAGCCAGGAGGACGCCTTGCGCTGGCGCGGGTCGCCGACCCGGGCCGGGATCTGCCGGGTCTGCGGCCCGGTGGCGGCGGGCGGGTAGCCGCCACCGCCGCCGGCCGGGGCCATCGCCACCGTCTCCGCCTCGCGCAGCACCGGAGTGGCGAGCACCGGCCGGCCGGCGGCGGCGCGCAGCAGGTCGGCCCGCATCTCGCCGGCGCTCTGGTAGCGGTTGAGCGGGTTCTTCGACAGCGCCTTGAGCACGATCGCGTCGACCGCCGGAGTGACGTCCGGGTTGATGTCGCTCGGCGTCGGCGGAGTCTCCCGCACGTGCTGGTACGCGACGCTGACCGGGCTGTCCCCGACGAACGGCGGGTGCCCGCAGACCAGCTCGAAGAGCACGCAGCCGGCCGCGTACACGTCGGAGCGGGCGTCCACGGCCTCGCCGCGCGCCTGCTCCGGCGACAGGTACTGGGCCGTCCCGATCACCGCGCTGGTCTGCGTCATGGTGGTCGCGCCGCTGGCAAGCGCGCGGGCGATGCCGAAGTCCATCACCTTGACCTGGCCGGTCTGGGTGAGCATGACGTTGCCCGGCTTGATGTCCCGGTGGATGATGCCGTGCCGGTGGCTGAACTCAAGCGCCGCGCACATGTCGGCGCAGATCTCCAGCGCACGGCGGGGCTGCAAACGGCCCTCGGCCCCGAGGACCTCCTTCAACGTCCGCCCGTTGACGAACTCCATGACGATGAACGGCAGCGTCTCGCCGGTCGGCGCGGTCTCCTCGCCGGTGTCGTAGACCGCAACGATCGCCGGGTGGTTGAGGGAGGCGGCGTTCTGTGCCTCCCGGCGGAACCGCATCTGGAAGGTCGCGTCCCGGGCGAGGTCGGTGCGGAGCATCTTGATCGCGACGTCCCGACCGAGCCGGAGGTCGCGACCGCGGTGCACCTCGGCCATGCCGCCATAGCCGAGCAGCTCGCCGACCTGGTACCTGCCACCGAGCAGGCGGGCCTGCGCTGTCATCGCGTCTCTCGTCCTTCGCTCGTCGTCGTCCCGCCGTCACCCGGTCGGAGTCGTACCTCACGACGGTACGACGTCCGGGTCGCATCGTCGCGTCCGTCGAGCCGCAGCGCGCCGGACGTCACGGTCTGTACAGCCGGCGTCCCGGCCGCACCGTTCTGGCCCTTCCGCAGGTTGTAGGAAATCACGCCGGAGCAGAGCAGGACCAGCAAGGCCAGCAGGACGGCGAGGAGCACCATCCCGGGTCGGGACCGGCGGGGCTCGGGCGCCGGTTGCGCCGGGCCGGCCTGCCGGGCGTACGCCTGCGGGTGTTCCTGCCGGGTCTGCGTCGGCGGCACCGATGCGGCGCCGCGCGGGTAGCTGGCCGGGCCGGCCTGCGGTCGCGCTTGCGGTACTGCCGGCGCGACCGCGGTGGGGCGGGGCTGCTGGGCCGGCGCGACAGCCGTCGGGCGCTGCCCGACGGGGGGCTGCCGGTGCGGGGCGCCCGGCGGGCGGAGCTGCTGCGCCTGCGGCACCTGGGCCCGGCCGGGAGCGGCGGGTGAGGACGGCGCACCGGAGACCGGGCCGGAGTTACCGCCGGCCCGGGCCTGCTGGGACAGCGCGGCCTTGAGCTGGCGGGCCACTCCGGCGAGGGCTGCGGCGCTCGGCCAGCGGGCGGCCGGATCCTTGGCCAGCGCGCGTTCCACCACTGCCCGGACCTGCGGCGGGATGTCGGACGGCAGCGGCCGGGGCGTCTCCCGGACGTGCCGCATGGCGATGTCGAGCGGGTTGTCGCCCTCGAACGGTCGCCGCCCGGCGAGGCACTGGTAGGCGACCACGCCGAGCGCGTACACGTCGGACGCCGGGGTGGCCACCTGACCGGTTGCCTGCTCCGGGGAGATGTACGAGGCGGTGCCGAGCACCGAACCGGCGGCGGTGAGCTGGCCGACGATGTCGGAGCGGGCGATGCCGAAGTCGGTGAGCACAAGCGTGCCGTTCGGCCGGACCAGCAGGTTGCCCGGCTTCACGTCGCGGTGCACGATGCCCTTCTCGTGGGCGGCGTGCAGCGCGTCGGCGGCCTGCGCGACAAGCGCCATCGTCCGGGCCGGGGTCAGTCGACCGACCCGGCTCAGCGTGGACGACAGGGCGTCGCCCTCGACGTACTCCATGACCAGGAAGGCGATCTGCTGGTCGTTGCCGAAGTCGTAGACGTCCACCACGCCTGGGTGGTTGATCGTCGCCATGGTCCGGGCCTCGCCGCGGAACCGCTCGGCGAAGTCGGGGTCGTCGAGCAGCGCGGGGAGCAGGCTCTTGACCGCGACAGTCCGGCCGAGCACCTGGTCGGTGCCGCGCCAGACGTCGCCCATGCCGCCGCTGGCGATCCGCTCGTCGAGACGGTAGCGGTTGCCGAGCTGGACGCCGGGGCTGAGCATGTCAGCGGCCCCCGGGATCGGCGATGGCGGCCCGCATGATCTGGCCGCCGATCCGGGCCGCCTCGGCGCTGCCGCCGCTGCCGGCCTGCTCCAGCACGACACAGACGGCGGAGACGGGGTTGCCGTTCTTGTCCAGGGCGAAGCCGATGAACCAGCCGTGGTCGGGCCGGTCCGGGGCGGACTGCGCGGTGCCCGTCTTGCCGCCGACCGTGTAGCCGCTGATCGCCGCCTTCTGGCCGGTGCCCTTCTGGACCACGCTGACCATCATGTCGCGCAGGTCGCTGGCGGTCTGGCCACTGACCGGCTGGCGCAGCTCCCGCGGCTTCGCGGTGTAGTAGCTGGTGGTCCGGTCCGGGGCGAGGAGTTGCCGGACCAGGTACGGCCGCATCTGGCTGCCACCGTTGGCGATCGACCCGGCGATCATCGCGCCCTGCAACGGGGTCATCCGGACGTTGTTCTGGCCGATCGAGGACTGGGCCAGCGCGGCCGGGTCGGGGCTGCCGTCCGGGTTCAGCATGTCGCCGGTCCGGCTGGCCGCCGTCCGCAGACCGCCCTCGCCGAGCTGGCCGACCGTGAGGTCCTCCTGCTCGAAGCCGAACTGCCGGGCCTTCTCCTTGACCTTGTCGGCGCCGAGCCGCACGCCGAGCTGCGCGAAACCGGTGTTGCACGACTCGGTGACCGCCTCCAGCAGGGTGACCTGCGGCTCGGGGCAGATCGACGCGACGGCGTTGCGGATCGGGGTGCCCGAGGTGGGCGGGGTGTAGCTGGAGCCGGCCGGGATCGGGGTCGTCTTGGTGACGCCGTTCTCCAGCGCCGCCGCGGCGACCACGATCTTGAAGGTGGAGCCCGGGGGCAGCGTCTCGGAGAGCGCGCGGTTCTTCAGCGGGCCGTCCGGGTTCTGCTCCAGCTTGTTGATCTCCGCCGCGGCCTCGGTCGTGTTGTGGCTGACCAGCGGGTTCGGGTCGAAACTGGGCATCGACACCAGGGCCTGCACGGCACCGGTCCGCGGGTCGATGGCGATCGCCGCACCGCGCTTCGCATCCACCTGGTTGTTGCGCATCTGGTCGTACGCCACGTCCTGCGCCCGCTTCGAGAGCGTGAGCAGCACGTTGCCGCCGCCCGTCTCGTCGCCCGTGAACATGTCCTTGAACCGGTCACCGATCAACTGGTCGCTGGTGCCGGCCAGGAAGTCGTTCTCCACCTGCTCGATGCCGGTGTCGGCCAGGTTGACCGGCTTGTAGCCGAGCACGTGCGCGTACTTGGCGCCACCCGGGTAGCTGCGCTGGAACTTCAGCTTGCCGGTGGTCTCCTTGCTGGTGGCCACCGCCGTGCCGCCGGCCTCGATGTTGCCGCGCTTGCGCTTGTAGTCGGCGACCTGGACCCGACCGTTGTAGTCACTGGTGCGGTATTCATCCGCCTTGTACGCCTGGATCCAGTTGAGGTTCGCGAAGAGCAGACCGAACAGGACCATGACGACGATGCCGACGCGGCGCAGGGGTGCGTTCACGGCTTGATCACCTCCGTGGGAGCACCGTGCAACTGCTCGGGCGGGCCGCCCGACGGCCGGCTCGCCTTGCCGGAACTGCCCGTCACCGGTCGCCGTGCCCCGTCGGAGACGCGCAACAGGACCGCGATGAGCAGCCAGTTCGCCATCAGCGACGAACCACCGGCGGACAGGAACGGGGTGGTCTGGCCGGTCAGCGGGATGAGCTTGCTGATGCCGCCGACGATCACGAAGACCTGCAGGCCCAGGGTGAAGGCGAGACCACCGGCGAGCAGCTTGCCGAACGAGTCACGGACCGCGAGCGCGGCGCGCAGACCCCGCTCCACGATCAGCAGGTAGACCACCAGCAGCGCGGAGAGACCGAACAGGCCGATCTCCTCGCCGATGCCGGCGAAGATGAAGTCGTTCTGCACCTCGGGCAGGATGTCCGGCTGACCGCCGCCCGGCCCGGCGCCGAAGAGCCCTCCCGTGCCGAGGGCCAGCAGCCCCTGGACGAGCTGGTAGCCCTTGTCGGTGGGGTCGGCGAACGGGTCCAGCCAGATCTCCGCGCGCAGGTAGAAGTTGGCGAACGGTCCGCCGACCGTCGAGCCGAGGACGTACGCCAGGTAGGCGCCGCCGAAGAAGAGGAGCAGACCGATCAGCAGCCAACTGACCCGTTCGGTGGCGATGTAGAGCGTCACCACGAACATGCCGAAGTAGAGCAGCGAGGTGCCCAGGTCCTTCTCGAAGACCAGCACCAGGAGGCTGATCAGCCAGACCACGACCACCGGACCGAGGTCCCGCCCACGTGGAAAGTCGATGCCGAGGAACCGCCGGCTGGCCAGTGAGAGCACCTCACGCTTGCGCACCAGGTAGTAGGCGAAGAAGACAAGCAGCGCCAGCTTGGCGAACTCACCCGGCTGCAGTGAGAAGCCGCCGACCCGGATCCACAGCTTGGCACCGTTGATCTCGGAGATGCTGCGGGGCAGCACCGCCGGGAGCATCACCAGCACGATGCCGGCAAGCCCCAGGGTGTACGCGTACCGGGAGACCGAGCGGTGGTCACGCATGATGGCGAGCAGGCCCGCGGCGAGGATCACCGCGGCGAGCGTCCACGCGAGCTGCCGGCCGCCGATACCGGCGAAGGTCGCCAGGTCCTCCCGGTCGACAGGTGCGGCCTCGCCCAGGTCGATCCGGCGCAGGAAGCCCACTCCGAGACCGTTGAGCAGGGCCACCGCCGGCAGCAGAGCCGGGTCGGCGAACGGGGCGAGGAACCGGATGACCAGGTGCAGGCCGAGGAAGACCGCGCCGAGGGCGGCAGCGGGCATCCAGAAATCCGGGGTGACCGTGTCCAGAAGGTTCGCCTCGACGGTCGCCATGTACGCCGCCACCAACACCATGGCCAGCAGCAGCAGGGACAGCTCGGCGTTCCGTCGGGAGCGGGCCAGGCGTACGCCGGACTCCCCGCCCGTGGTGGCGGGCGAGGGTGCCGGTGTGGCCGCTACGGTCACGGGTGGAGTCCTTGGGATCTCAGCCGACGCTCACTCGGGAGACCGGCAGCCGGCCGGGTCGAGCGCCGGCGGTGCCGAGTCGGAGGGCGTGGCGTCGGGTGTGGTGGTCGGATCGGTCCCGCCGGTGGTGGCCGCGTTGCTCGGGCTCGCGCTGACGACCCCGTTCACCGATCCGCCGGGGCTGGGGCTGACGTTGGGCGTCGGGGACGTCCCGGCCGGGGTCGCCGTCGGGGTGGGCGTCGGCGTGCCGACCAGCGCGCCCGAGTCGGGCGGGCAGACGGGCTTCAGGTTGGGGTTGCTCGGGGTGTCGCTTGTCAGCTCGGCGAGCTGGCGCTCGGCATCCGGCTCGTTCTTGGCCCGGATGCCGACCTTGACGGTGTCCTGAGCGGCGACTGTGAGGTCGTCCAGCCGAGTGCCGCTGGTGCGGTGCACAGTCGAGAGGTCCATCCCGGCGATCTGCCCCTGGATGCCACGGAAGACGGCGACCTGCCCCTCCTCGGTGGCGCCCACGTAGTACTGGCGTTGGGTGTACGTCCAGCCGGCGAAGAGCCCGCCGCCGATGATCACCAGGAGGGCGAGCGCCATGGCTGTGGTGCGTACCGGATGGTGCTTGCGGCGCTCCGGCTCGTCGTCGGCGGCAGCCGGCTCCTCGGGCACGGCGGGGCGCGGCGCGGAGAGCGCCGAGGCCCGCGCGGCCGGGGTCGAGTCGTCGGCGGACGTGGCCATGCCCCGGTCCCGGGCGGCGGCGCCGCCGACGATCGGGGTCGCCTCGACGATGTCGTGGTCGGTGGCATCGGCGATGATCACGGTGATGTTGTCCGGACCGCCGCCGCGCAGCGCGAGCTGCACCAACCGCTCGACGCACTGCTGCGGATCGGTGTACTCCCGCAGGGTCTCGCCGATGGTCTCGGCGCTCACCACGCCGGAGAGGCCGTCGCTGCAGATCAGGTACCGGTCGCCGGGCAGCACCTGGCGTACCGAGTACTCCGGGTCGATGTCACGGCCGTCGAGGGCTCGGGTCAGCAGCGACCGCTGCGGGTGGCTGCTGGCCTCCTCGGCGCTGATCCGGCCCTCGTCGACGAGCATCTGGACGTACGTGTCGTCCTTGGTGATCTGGGAGAACTCACCGTTGCGCTGCAGATAGGCCCGCGAGTCGCCGATGTGGACCATCCCCAGCTTGCTGCCGGTGAAGAGGGTCGCCGTCAGCGTGGTGCCCATCCCCTCCAACTGCGGGTTGGCGTCCACCGTGTCGCGGAGCTGTTGGTTGGCGGTGCCCACGGCCGAACGCAACGCGTCGACGAGAGCGTCCCCTGGGACGTCCTCGTCGAGCGGCGCCATGGCACCGATGACGATGTTGCTGGCGACGTCACCGGCGGCCATGCCGCCCATGCCGTCGGCAACGGCGAGTAGCCGCGGCCCGGCGTAGACGGAGTCTTGATTGCCGTCACGGATCAGACCGCGGTCGCTGTGGGCCGCATAGCGCAGGGTCAGAGTCATGGCCGTAATTCGAGGGAAGTGCGGCCGATCCGGATCGGCACGCCGAGGGGTACGGGGGTTGGTCCGGTGACCTTAGCGCGATCTAGGTACGTGCCGTTAGTTGAGCCGAGGTCCTCGACGAACCACTGACCCTCGCGCGGCACGAGTCTCGCGTGTCGCGCGGAGGCGTAGTCGTCGGTGATGACCAGGGTGGAGTCCTCGGCACGACCGATGGTGATCTGCGCTTCACCGAGGGTGATGCGGGTGCCGGCCAGCTGACCTGCGGTGACCACCAACTGGTGGGCAGCCCTGCCCCGCTTCACCTTCGCCGGTTTGGCCGCCTGCCCCGTCGAGGCGCCAACCGCGCGTGGTGCCGCCACCAGGCGACCGGACCGGGCCCCCGCGAAGAGATCCCGGCGGATCACGCCGACCACGGTGAACACGAAGATCCACAGCAGGATCAGGAACCCGAACCGGGCAACGGTGATGACCAGTGCCGGCAAGGCGGCTCAGCCGTCCACGCGGAAGGTCAGCGTCGTGGTGCCGAGCTGGACCATGTCACCCGGGTTGAGGGCGACGGCGGAGACCCGCTGCCCGTTGACCATGGTGCCGTTGGTGGAGCCCAGATCGGTCAGCACAACCTGGCCGCCGTCGAAATCCAGCCGGGCGTGTCGCCGGGAGATGCCGACGTCGGGCAGGCGCAGGTTCGCCTGGTCGCCGCGACCGATCACCGTCGACCCCATCTGGAGCGGGTAGGTGCGTCCGTCACCGGAGACCAGCCGCACGTTGCGGCCGCCACCGTGCCCAGGCGGCGGCCCATAGCCGCCACCCTGGTCGTACGCGGGGTACGCGGGCGGGCCGGCGTCGTAGCCGGGCGCCGACACGGGGGCGACCTCGCCACCGGTGTAGACCTCGGCGGTGACCCGGAACATCCCCGTGTCCAGGCCCTCGCCCCGCTCGATCTCGACGATCACATCGCCGTAGACCGTCCAGGCCTGCTCGCCGATGAACTCCGCCTGCGACTGGGCCAGCTCCTGGGCCAGCGCGGCGGCGTACGGCGCCAGACGACTGTGGTCGAACGGCGAGAGATCGATCACGTAGCGGTTGGGCACCAACGTGCGCCCACCGGCCAGGATCGCCTTGTGCGCCTCGGCCTCCCGCTGCATGGCGTTGAGGATCTCCACGGGGTGGACCACCCCTTTGAAGACCTTGGCGAAGGCCCCTTCGACCAGGCCTTCCAGACGCTTCTCGAAGCGTTGCAGCACGCTCACCGGCTCCTCCTCGGGTCCCGAGGACATGATGGTATCCGGCCGGCGCGCGCGCAGCTCACACGCCGCTCGGCCGGCCGCTCCCGGCCCGTTCGGAAGGACCTGGAACGCCGTGCTAATCTTTCGTCCGCCACGAACGGTAACCGCTCGTGGCGAGCGACTGGGACAGCGTAGTATTCCCGGGGCCTGTTGGAGACAACGGGGCCGGGGCAGCTAGAGTGTCCCGGGTCGTGCCACGGGGATGTGGCGGAATGGCAGACGCGCACGGTTCAGGTCCGTGTGCCCGAAAGGGCGTGGGGGTTCAACTCCCCCCATCCCCACCAAAAGACGAGGGCTCCGCTAAATGCGGGGCCCTTCCGTCATATCGGGGCGTGCCGGGCGTCACGCTATGCTCCGATGGTTTCTGCCTCCGATGGACCAGGAGTGGCGTGTGAGTGTCGCGTTGGTGACCGGGTCGGGCGGTCTGATCGGCTCCGAGGCGGTCCGGCACTTCGCCGGCCTCGGTCTGGACGTCGTCGGCATCGACAACGACATGCGTCGGTACTTCTTCGGCGAGGACGGCTCCACCTCGTGGAGCCTGGAACGGCTCGGCCGTGACCTGGGCAACTCCTACACCCACTACCCGGTGGACATCCGGGACCGGGACGGCCTGGAGCAGGTGTTCAAGAAGTACGGCTCGGACATCGCCGTGGTGATCCACAGCGCCGCGCAGCCGAGCCACGACTGGGCGGCCAAGGAGCCGTACACGGACTTCGACGTGAACGCCGGCGGCACGCTCAACATCCTTGAGAACACCCGCCGCCACGCGATCGACGCGCCGTTCATCCACTGCTCGACAAACAAGGTCTACGGCGACCGGCCCAACAGCCTGCCGCTGATCGAGCTGGAGACCCGGTACGAGCTGCCCGAGGACCACCGCTGGTACCGGGGCATCACCGAGGAGATGTCGATCGACCACTCGCTGCACTCGGTCTTCGGCGCATCCAAGGTCGCCGCGGACGTGATGGTGCAGGAGTACGGCCGTTACTTCGACATGAAGACCGCCTGTTTCCGGGGCGGCACCCTGACCGGGCCGGCCCACTCGGCCGCCGAGCTGCACGGGTTCCTGGCCTACCTGATGCGCTGCGTCATGGAGGGCCGGACGTACAACCTGTTCGGCTACAAGGGCAAGATGGTCCGCGACGCGATCCACTCGCACGACGTGCTTACCGCGTTCGAGGCGTTCTTCCGGGCGCCCCGCTCCGCCGAGGTCTACAACCTGGGCGGCGGCCGGCACTCCAACACGTCGCACATCGAGGCGTTCGCGGTCGCCCAGGAGATCACCGGCCGCGAGGCGCAGATCAACTACGTCGAGCAGAACCGCACCGGCGACCACCAGTGGTACGTGAGCAGCATGGCCCGGTTCGAGGAGCAGTACCCGGAGTGGAAGATCACGTACGACGTGCCGATGATCCTGCGGGAGATCTACGAGGCCAACGTGGACAAGTGGGTGCCGCAGCCATGACGGCCAGGACCAAGCGCAACGTGCTCGGCGTCCTCGTCGACGCCACCGACTACGCCACGGCGACCGACGCGGTGGTGACCGCTGCGCACGAGCGGCGGCCACTCGCGCTCACCGCGTTGGCCGTGCACGGCGTGATGACGGGCGTGCTGGACCCGGCGCACAACGCCCGGCTCAACTCCTTCGACGTGGTCACCCCGGACGGGCAGCCGGTGCGCTGGGCGCTCAACCTGCTGCACCACGCCGGGCTCACCGACCGTGTCTACGGGCCGACGCTCACCCTGCACGTGCTCTCCCGCTTCGCCGACGAGGGGCTGCCGGTCTACCTGTACGGCTCGACCGAGGAGACGCTTGCCAAGCTCATCCCGGCGCTGGAGCGGATGTTCCCGGCGCTGAAGATCGCCGGGGTGGAGCCGTCGAAGTTCCGCGCGGTCCAGCCCGGCGAGGACGCCGAGATCGCCGACCGGATCCGGTCCAGCGGTGCCCGACTCGTCCTGGTCGGGCTCGGCTGCCCGCGCCAGGAGGTCTTCACGTACGCCATGCGCCCACTGCTCGACATGCCGCTGATGGCGGTCGGCGCGGCCTTCGACTACCACGCCGGGTTGCTGCGCCAGCCCCCGCCGTGGATGCAGCGTGCCGGCCTGGAGTGGTTCTGGCGGCTCGGTCTGGAGCCGAAGCGGCTCTGGCGCCGCTACGTGATCCTCAACCCCGCCTACCTGACCCGTCTCGCCGGTCAGAAGACCGGCCTGTGGAAGGCCCGCCCGCCGGCCCCGGCCACCGAGCGGCCGGCCACCTTCGCGGTCTGACCCCTTTTCGGTACGACACGAGACCCCACCCGGCATCGCGGGTGGGGTCTCGGCCGTCAGAGACGGGTCAGACGGTCAGGGTCCAGGAGTTGATGTAGCCGGTGTCCGCCGAGTAGGTGTCGCGCACCTGGAGCCGCCAGATGCCGTCGGCGGCCTCGCCGGACACGTTCGCCGTGTACGTGGTGTTCACGTTGTCGGCGCTGTCCGAGGTGCTGCTGTTCTTCAGCCGGTACGCGCTGCCGTCCGGGGCGAGCAGGTCGATGACCAGATCACCGCGGTACGTGTGCACGATGTTGACCGCCACCGTGGAGGCCGACGAGGCGTTGCGGCCACAGCCGGAGATGGTGATCGAGCTGGTCACCGCCGCACCGGCGTCCGGGATCGACACGTCGGTGCCGTTGGTGCCGGTGCAGCCGGTGGGGGGCGGGGTGGTGCCGCCGCTGCCGACGTAGAGCAACAGGTTCGGCGAGCCCGAGCCGGCGTTGCTCACCACGTTCGGGGTCGCGTTGGCCACCAGTTCGTTGCGCACCTGCGCCGGGGTCCAGCTCGGGTTGGCGCTTGCCACCAGGGCCGCCGCACCGACCACGTGCGGAGTGGCCATCGAGGTGCCGCTGATGGTGTTGGTCGCGGTGTTGCTCGTGTACCAGGCCGAGGTGATCGACGACCCCGGCGCGAAGATGTCCAGGCAGGTGCCGATGTTGGAGAACGACGAACGGGCGTCCGAGCTGGTCGTCGACCCGACCGTGATGGCCTCCGTGGTACGCGCCGGCGAGGTGTTGCAGGCGTTCGCGCCGTTGTCGTTGCCGGCGGCGAGGCCGTACGTCACGCCGGACGCGATCGAGTTACGGACGGCGGTGTCCAGCGAGCTGTTCGCGCCGCCGCCGAGGCTCATGTTCGCCACCGCCGGCTTGATCGCGTTCGCGGTGACCCAGTCGACACCGGCGATCACACCGGCGTTGGTGCCACTGCCGGAGCAGTTCAGCACCCGTACGCCGACGAGCTGGACGCCCTTGGCCACCCCGTACGACGATCCGCCGACGGTGCCGGCGACGTGCGTGCCGTGCCCGTTGCAGTCGTCGGCCGACCCGCCGTCCACGGCGTCGTAGCCGGAGGTGGCCCGGCCGCCGAAGTCGTTGTGGGCGAAGCGGATGCCGGTGTCGATGATGTAGGCGTGCACGTTGCTCGCCGTGTTCGGGTAGGTGTAGGAGCTGTCCAGCGGCAGGTTGCGCTGGTCGATGCGGTCCAGACCCCAGGAGGGCGGGTTGGCCTGCGTTCCGGAGATCGACACGGTGTGGTTCTGCTCGACGTACGCGACGGCCGGGTCGGCGGCGATGCGTGCCGCAGCCTTCGCGCTGACGGTGACCTCGAAGCCACGCAGCGCCGTGCCGTAGGTGTGGGCGACCCGTCCGCCGTGCCGGCCGGTCAGCCGCTGCGCGGCGTCACCGACCCGGCCGGAGGCCACGGCGGTGTCCTTGAGGACGACGATGTAGCTGTCCGGCACGGCGGTGGCGCCGCCGGCCTCCCGGACCACGCCGACGGGCTCGGCGGCCAGGGCCGGAGTGCCGACGGCCAACACGGTCGCGGCGGCCACCCCGACCAGTACGGACCTGCGTGGAAGACCCATCTTCCTACCTCCCTCCGACCGGCGGCGAAGCGCGACCACCGGCACCAGACCGATCGACGCATGCCGATCGAGCCGAGAGTAGATCGATGAGGCCGGGCAGATAAACATGTCGAAACATCCATCACCCGGATGGGATGTCCCCTACGGGCTCGGCTTCCGGGGTCAACGAGGGTCCGGCCCGGATGTACCGCGCGGCGATTCGGGAAAGACTCTCCGACATGGAGAGTCAGCTCACCATCCTGTTGCCGGTCGCCGCCATCTGGCTGGCCGCCGGGGTCCTGGCCGACCGGCTGCCCCGACTGCGCGACGCGCGTGCGCTGCGTCGACGTACCGGATGGTTGCTGGCGCTCGCGCTGACAGGCGTGGCGCTCGTCGCGGCGGTGTCCGTCGGAGGGCTGTTCAGCGCCGGCACCGCGGCTGTCGACCGGGCCGCCGCCGGGCTCACGATCGCCACCGGCCCGGCGCTCGTGGTGGCCGTCTGCTCCGTACGACGGATCCGCCGCCTGCGGGCCGGTGCCGGCGCGTTCGACACGGCGCCCGGGACACCCGCCCCGCACGGGCTGCGCGCCGCCGCGGCGCACCCGCTCGTCGGGTTGCCGTTGCAGGTGACCGCGCTGGCGACGATGCCTGCGGTGATCGCGGCGGCCGGCGCGGACCTCGGCGCCGAGCCCGGGGTCACCGGGCCGGCGATCACCATCGGCGCCCTCGCGGTGGCCACCATCGGCGTCCGACACGCGCTGCGGCACAGCCGGCTCACCGAGCGGGCTCAGCCCGCCGCGTCGCGGTCAGCGCGAGCGGCCGGACCCCTGCACGTATAGCAGCTCGAGGATCGCCCGGGTCGCCTCGAACCAGCGGTCCAGCCAGCCCGGCGGCGGGATGCTGCCCTTGGGCGGCAACTCCAGCAGCAGCCCGCGCAGCAGCGGATGGTCGGCAAGCGACCCGGCGGGCTCCATCGGCCAGCCGGTCGGCGGGAACGACGGCTCGACCAGCGGGTTCGGGTCCAGCGACGGCAGCGAGAGCGGCGCGTCGCCCGCCTCCGGGGCCGCCACCTCCCGCCCGTTCAGCTCCTGGTCGGTCGAGACCACCTCGGTCAGTACGGTGTCCCGACGTGCCCCGCGGTACTTACCACCGAACCGCTCCGGCTTACCCGGACCGTTGGTGAGGTTCTCTGAACCGATAGTCGTCATCCGTCTCGCCTACCTCGCTCGGGTGCGGGTCGGTGCGGCGGGTCGTCGACAAGCGCCGTACCGACGGGTTCAACGAAGCGGACCCGCTGTGGCGACGGGAATCCCGGCGGAACCTCGCCGAGGCCACCCGCTCCGGGTCGCCGGCGCTGGGGGACACGGAAGGTCCCCGCCCGGTCGAGACCGGACGGGGACCGCACTGCTCACTCGGTCAGACCGAGCCCAACACACCATCCCTGGTGCCGGCGACGAAGGCGTGCCAGTCGCCGGGAGCGAAGACCAGGGCCGGGCCGGCCTTGTCCTTCGAGTCCCGCACTCCGACCGCCCCGGTCACGTACGCCACCTCTACGCAGTTGTCGCAGTTCGGCCCGCTCTTCGAGCTCTTGAACCACGTCGCCTGCGTCAGGTCCACGGGGAACCCCTTGGTCGCCATCTCGGCTCCTCTGCCAGTTTTGCGATGTGTGCGATGGACTCCTCTGGACGAATGGCCGCAGCGCGGATGTGATCGAAGATGAAGCTGTACTTCTGCAGTTCGTCGCTCTTCTCGAGGAAGAGCCCACCCGTGGCGTTCTCCGCGTACACGACATCCGGATCACCGGGCTCGGGGAAACTGAGGATCGTGAAGGTCCCGTCCATGCCGGCGTGCGCACCCACCTCGAAGGGGAGGATCTGGAGCGTCACGTTCGGCAACTCGGCAACCTCGACCAACCGCCTGAGTTGGCCACGCATCACCTCGTCCCCGCCCACCGGCCGACTTACCACCGCCTCATCGAGCACCACCCACAGATCGACCGGATCGTCCTGGGTCAACAACGACTGACGGCCCAGACGGACACGCACTCTTTGGTGTACCTGATCGGCGGTGAAGTCCGGACGGGCGGCGCGGATCATCGCCCCGGCGTACTCCTCGGTCTCCAACAGGCCCGGAACGACCTGCTGTTCGTACGCCCGAATGGAACTCGCCGCCGCCTCCAGCCCGACGTACGCGCCGACCAGCACCGTGCTGTACGGGTGCCACCAGCCCTTCTGCCGCGCCTCCCGGGCGATCTGGACAAGTTCGTCGCTCTCGGCCCCCACGACGCCGTAGATCCTCAACATGTCCCGCACGTCGCGCGGCGTGGCCGTGGTGTGCCCCGTCTCGATCCGGGAGACCTTTGACGCCGAGCACTCCAACTGCTCGGCGACCACCTCGATCGTGATCCCGGCCGACTCCCGCTGCCGGCGCAGCTCGGCACCGAGCCGCCGCCGTCGGATAGTCGGACTGCGCCGCTCACTCATCGCGCGGCCTCGGTGTTTCTGGTCCTCGCCGCTGGTTGCTCGACCCCACTCTCGGGCTACCTCCGGTCGACGCGCCACTGACTGGCGCTCACCGGGGGCGCGACCGTCGACCGGCGAGCGTTCGCGACGAGGGGTGGTGCCGGTCATCGGCCGGCCGCGACGGGCGACACCGGCCCCCAGTGTGCCGCCCACACGCGGATGGCTTCAAGCGCCGCTTTGCGTGGCGAACTCACGTATCGGCAAAAGTCGACGTGCAACTTGCATGAAGCACGTCGCTGATGCACTCTGTCCGTATGGCACGGATCACTCAGCGTCTCCATTCGATCTCCGGGAGTGGTGACCCCACCGACCCCGGACCGCCGAACGAGACGCGGGCCCTGCCGGCGCCACACAGACCTGCGCCGGGGTGATGACCCCACCGCTGCAAGCCAGCTGACTGCGGCGGTGGGCGCGGTTCCCCGGGAAGCAGTCAGGTGATGGTCGGGTGGCGGCACGCCACCAGCGGGTACGGCCCGACCACCACCACGCACCAACCGGTCCACGAGGCGCGATCCCGTCACCGGGCCGAGACATCCCAGACCAGTCACCCGCCGGCACGACGCCGGCTCTCCCTCCCCAGGAGCCCATGTGCTTCCCCGCTCCGGTGACGTTCTGCACGTGACTCGCGCGGCGAGTGTCCAGTTCCTCAGGCCGATCATGTTCCGGGTCATCCGGGTGCTCGACTGGCCGACCTACGACGGTTGGCTCTGGCTCGACGGCTACGAGCTCAACGCCGCCGGCGATGCCGTCAACCGCCGGTCGATCTTCGTACAGCGGGAAGGGCTGCAACAGGTGCAGGCCGCACCGGAGCCCCGCCCGCACACCGTACGGACCCGACGACCGGTCAGCCGTACGCCGGTCAGAGTCGGCTGACCAGCCCGAACCGCCGCGGGTAGGCGTGCCGTCGCCATAGAATCGGTACGCCCACCCCGGCACGTTCCACCGCACGTCCAGGACCCTGAGCCTGGGATGGTCATGGTCAATCAGCCCGCCGTGCGGCGGCACCACCGCTCCCGTATCACCTACGCTCTCGGACTGCTCGCCCTCCTCGGGGCCGTGACCACAATCGTGGTCCTGGTCCGCGACCCGGCGATGTCGTCCACCCGGCTGGCCGTTCCGGTGCCGGCTCCGGAGATCACCGTGGTCGACTCCGGCCCGCCGACCGACGAATTCGGCTGGCTGGGCGCCGATGTCCCCGACGGACGCGTCGGAGCGACCGACCCGACCGCTGGCGCCGACCCGGCCGCTGGCGCTGGCGCTGGTACCGGCGCTGGCGGTCAGTCCGACGGACGGCAGGAACTCACCGAGGCCGCGCCGGCCGGGCACGCCGCCACCGACGTCCGCCGCTCGCTCTTCTGGTCCGGGATCTTCGGCCTCACCATCTCGCTCGCCGGCCTCGGCCTCGTCGGCACCCGCCGTCGGATGTGGTGACCATCGGTCACCCGGTGGTCGTCACCGTCGGACTCGGACCGGTCGGGCTGGTCCCGGTCGAGGGCCGAGCCTGGGAGATCACCACCAGCACCTCCTCGTCGGTCCGCACCGTCGTGCCGGCCTCCGGGTCGGTGCTCACCACCGTCCCGGGCGGCAGCTCGGACGGGCGGTACACCACTCGGTAGCTCAGGCCGAGCCGGTCCAGCAGCCCTTCGGCGGTGGCCTGCGTCAGGCCGGTCAGTGGGGGCACCGGTATCTGCGCCTCCTCGGTGGTCGCCGCCGGGCTGCTCGGCGTCGCGCTGCTGGGCGCCGCCGAGGTCGGGGCGCTGCTGCTCGGCGCGGCGGTGGCACTGGGCGGCGGGGCAGAAGGCGTCGCCGGGTCCTCGGAGTCGTCGTCCCGCGCGGTGAGCACCACCCACAGCGCCGCCCCGAGCAGCCCGGCGAGCAGCAGCGCGAGTACGCCCCAGAGGATCGGCAGCCACCAACGCCTGCCACCCTGCTCCTCGACGTACCAGTCCGCGGCCGGTTCGGCCGGTCGGGGCGCCCGCACCTCGGCCCGCCCGGACCACGGCGGCGTCGTCGACCGCTCCACAGGCATCGACGCCGTCCGGTCACCCGGCGGCACCGAGGCGGCCCGGTCGATCGGCATCGTCTCGTCCGGCGACCCACCACGACCACCCGACGCGGCCCGGTCGATCGGCATCGTCTCGTCCGGCGACCCGGTGGGTTCCGGTGGCTGCGGCCGGTTGCCGCCGGGGGGCGGCAGGGGGCGCGTCCGGTCGTCCTCGGGCTCCCCGGCCGGCGGCTCCTGGCGGTCGTCGCTCATCGCACGTCCTTTCCCGAACCGGGCAGGCGCCATGGCCCTCGACCGTCAACCTAACCGCCCACGTCGACATGGGCCGGCATTGATCGGCTCGGTTTTGGTGAAGTCGCGGTGTCCCGGCACTCCGGACAGCCCGATTTCCGACGCCCGACCCGCCGGCGATGCGGCGGGGCGGGTCAGAGGGTGGGCTTCGTGGTCGGGAGACCTGGCGGGGCAACCGCCCCACACCAGATGCTGACCTCGTCGTTCCAGCGGGCCGGGCCGTCCTCGGCCGGTTCCTGCCGGCTGACCTTCCCGCTGCGCCCACTGCGGTAACGCGGGTAGAGGCCCTTCTCGACCAGCTCGTCGGCCGCCTTGTCGCAATGCTCGCCGACCACGTCCGGCACCTCGGCGGCGGGGGCCGGACCGGCCACCTGGAGCTGGACCGTGGTGCCCCGGGCCACCGCGGTGCCCACGGCCGGCGAGGCGCTCTCCACCGTGCGGCCGGTGCCGCCCCCGAAGACCAGACGCCAGCCCAACCGCTGCTCACGCAGCATCTCGCGTGCCTGCTCGAAGTCGGCGCCGACCACAGGTGGCACGGTCAGCCCGGTCCCCTTCGTCGTGGAGGCCGTCGTCCGGGCTGCGGAGGGGGTGGTCCGGCCGGTGGTCGGCCGCGACGAGGTGGCCCGGCCGGTCGGCGTACCCGCCGTGGTGGCCACCGCCTGCGGGCTCGGTGGAGCTTCGTCGTCCTCGCCGGCCAACAGCCAGCCGCCTGTCGCACCGACAACCGCCAGCAGCACCGCGACCAGCCCGCCACCGAGCAGCACGCTGGCCCGGCTCCCGCCGCCGCCGCCGGCCTGGCCGCCTGCGGAATCCTGCCGACCCGTGTTCGCGTCCGTCATACCGCCCACCGCCTCATCATCGGCGACCGTACCGCTCGCCGCCCATCACGTTGTGCCGACGGTCCATACCGGCGGGTCACTGCGACTCGCCGCACCGACGACGGGACGTTACGCTGCCCGGCATGGCCAGACGGGGCTGGGGAGTATCGATCGTGACGGCGATCGGGGTCGCTGCCGGCGCGGGTGCCGCACAGCTCGGCTTCGGCTACGGGCTCGGCGTCATCACCTGGACGCCCACCGACGCCGGGGCCAACGACACGGCCTGGGCGGACGGCCTCGCATGGGCCACCTGGCTCGCCGCCAGCTCGACGGTGCTCGGCGCGGTATGCGCGCAGCGACTGCACAAGCGTTCCGAACCTCCCCGGGTTGACATCCCGGCCGATGCCGAGCCGACGTCGCCCGCCCCGGCGACCGGGGCCGCGCCGCCGCAGCCGGCGGCGCTCGACGATGGACGGCCGGCCCGAGTCGAGGGCGCCGACGCGGTGATCGACCGGCCGACCTCGACCGTCGACCGGCCGGCACCGGTGGCCGACACGCTGCCCGACGAGCGCGGCAGCCTGTTCCGCAGGCTGTCACTTGCGCTCGGCGCCGGGCTCGGTGGGCTGGTCACCGTGCTGCTGGTTGCCGTACCGGCGCGGGTCGCCGCGGGTGCCGACACCGGCACGCCGCAACGGGTAGCCGCCCTGCACGCGGCGCTTGGCATCCTGATCGGCGTCTTCGTCGCGCTCTGGGCGCTGCGTTCCCGCACCGCCGCGCTCAACGTCACCGCGACGGCCGCCTGGCTCTGGCTGCTCGCGGTGGTCTCGGTCATCGACGGGGTACGCGTCGGACGCGGGCTCACCGGCGCTCAGCTCGGCACGTGGCAGCTCGATCCGGACCACGCGCGGTACTGGATCGGGGGCCAGCTCTACTGGCCCGGCGCGCTGCTGGCACTCGTACCCGCGCTCCTGATCGGTGCGCTCGTCGCCCGGGGCGGCGCGCGGTCCGGCGGGCACCGGATCGGCGCGGCGGCCTCCGGCGCGGCCGGCCCGCTGCTCGTCGCGCTCGCCTACCTGACCACTGTGCCGCGCTGGGCCACCCTGGGGCCCGCGCAGTTCTCCACCCAGATCATCGCCCCGTACGCGGTGATCGCCGGTGTCGGCGGCTCGATACTGGCCGCCGTCCTCGCCGAGCGGGCCGGCCGCAGACGCGCTGCCCACCGACGGTCAGCCGCCGCAGGTACGCAGCCCGTCCCGACCGCACCGATCGAGCCCGATCCGGCCACCCGGCCGAGCGCTCGGATCGACCCCGCCTCGGCCAACGCGACAGTACCGACGCCCCCCGACGACGCTGGGCCGGACGGCGCTGGGCCGGCGACGGACACCTCGGCCGGCGCGGCGCCTCGGCGCGGCAGGACCGCGACCGCGTCACCGGCGACCAGGGCGGAGTCCCGCTCGGGCGACGCGACCGCCGCGCCTCGGGTGCCGGCGCCTCGGCCGGCCCCGGACGACGCGGCACCGGCCGAATCCGCCACTACCGGGGCAAACGAGGACACGCCACCTCGGCGCGCCCGCCCACCCCGTAGGAGCACCCGCCCCACCGACTGACCCCGGGCCGACCTCGGCGGTGCGGTGGGGATCAGTCGACGGGCCAGGTGTGGACCGGTTCGTTGCCGCGCTGGAGTTCCGCGTAGCGCTGCACCATCTGGTGCAGCGCGGCGCTGCGGTCCATGCCCCGGTGGCGCTCCGCCGCCCAGACCGCCTCGGTCTGCCAGACGGCGCCGTTGCGGCCGGTACGACAGCGCTGCTCGATGATGCCGAGCAGCCGGTCCCGCTGCGCCGGGTCGACGCCGAACCCGTCCAGGCCGGTCGCGGCGACGGGCAGCAGGTGCTCCAACACCAGCTTGGTGACCGGCACGTCACCGAACCGGGGCCAGTGCAGCACGGCGTCCAGACCACGTCGGGCCGCCGCGTGGAAGTTCTCCTCGGCCGAGCTGAACGTGAGCTGACTCCAGATCGGCCGGTCCGCCTCGGCCAGACCACGGACCAGCCCGAAGTAGAAGGCCGCGTTGGCCAGCATGTCCACCACGGTCGGTCCGGCGGGCAGCACGCGATTCTCCACCCGCAGGTGCGGGCGGTCGTTCATGATGTCGTAGACCGGGCGGTTCCAGCGGTAGACGGTGCCGTTGTGCAGCCGCAGCTCGCCCAGTTGGGGCACTCCGCCGGCGTGCAGCACCTCCACCGGGTCCTCGTCCTCGCAGATCGGCAGCAGCGGCGGGAAGTACCTGACGTTCTCCTCGAACAGGTCGAAGATCGAGGTGATCCACCGTTCTCCGAACCAGACCCGGGGGCGTACGCCCTGAGCCTTGAGCTCTTCCGGGCGGGTGTCGGTGGCCTGCTTGAACAGGGCGATCCGGGTCTCGGCCCAGAGTTGGCGGCCGTACAGGAAGGGCGAGTTCGCCCCGACGGCCACCTGCACTCCGGCGATGGCCTGGGACGCGTTCCAGTAGTCGGCGAAGCTGTCCGGCGCGACCTGGAGGTGGAACTGGAGACTTGTGCAGGCGGCCTCGGGGGCGATCGAGTCGGTGTGCGTCCGCAACTGCTCGACGCCACGGATGTCGAGTTCGATGGCCTCGCCCCGGGCACCGACGATCTGGTCGTTGAGCACCCGGTAGCGCTCGTTTGTGGAGAGATTGTCCTCGACCAGGTGGCCCTCGGTGAGGGTGGGCAGGATGCCGACCAGGACGATCTTCGCGTCGGACTTGGCCGCGCGCTCGTCGGCCCGGCTGAGGCTGCTCCGCAGGTCGTGTTCGTAGTTGGCGAAACCGGTGCCCTCGATCAGTCGCGGCTCGGCGTTCAACTCCAGGTTGAACTGCCCCAACTCGGTCTGGAACAGCGGATCGGCGATGTCGGCGAGGATCTCCTCGTTGCGCATCGCCGGCTCGGCCTCCGAGTCGACCAGGTTCAGCTCGATCTCCAGGCCGGTCATCGGCCGGTCGGCGTCGAATCCGAAGTCGTCGAGCATCAGGGCGAAGACGTCCAGGCACCGCCGGACCTTCTGCCGGTAGCGGACGCGGTCCTCCCGGGAGAAGGCGCCCTGCGAGACGTCCCTGCCCATGTGTCCTCCCGACGCCGGCGCGGTCGGGATCCTGCCGTCCCGGAAAGCGCATTGTGAACCATCAACGGTAAGAGCGCTCACCTGGCCAGGGCCAGAGGCCGACGACGGTGTTCCGACGCCGGCCGGAGCGGATGCGCTCGTGGCGCCATCTCTACCCCGAACCCGCGGCACCGCACCCCGCCGGGGTGCCAACAAGTCGTGACAATTCACACGCGTACGGCATAGCTGGCGCCGGGCCCGCGCCGACGTGCGGCGCGGGCCCGGCGTACCGGTGATCCGTGGGATCAGGCCTGGCGGACGGCCTCGCCCTCGATCTCGATCTTGATCTTCTTGCCGACCAGCACGCCACCGGTCTCCAGGGTGACGTTCCAGGTCAGACCGAACTCCTCGCGGTCGATCTCGGTGCTCGCGGAGAAGCCGAAGATGTCCTGGCCGAACGGGCTGCGACCCACGCCCTCGAACTCGACCTCCAGCTCGACCGGACGGGTGACGTCCTTGATGGTCAGCTCACCGGTGAGCACGAACTCGCTGCCGCTGCGGGACTTGACGCCGGTGCTGCGGAACTCCAGGGTCGGGTACTTCTCGGCGTCCAGGAACTCGGGGCTGCGCAGGTGCGCGTCCCGGTCGCCCTGGGTGGTGTCGATGCTGGCACCCTGGATGGTCGCGACGACCGAGGACTGCAGCGGGTCCTCGGCGACGGTGATGGTGGCGGTCGCCTCCTTGAACTCACCGCGGACCTTGCTCACCATCATGTGCCGGGCGACGAAGCCGACCCGCTTGTGCGCCGCGTCCAGCACATAGGTGCCTGCCGCCGGGATGGTGAGACCGTCCCAGTCGCGGGTAACCGCATCGATGCTGCTGGTCATGCTGGTGCCTCCAGAAGATTGTTTAGTAGCCCAACGACTGCTTGAGCAAATATAACCGCAACAACATTCCCTCTGTCAAGGACTGGTAGGATTAACGAGTGACAAACGTGTTCGACGACCCCCGGATCACCGCGGTTGGCCTCCTCTACGAGGTCCACGCCGGGCTCTCGGCCCGGTTCGCCGCCCAATTCGAGGAGCACGACCTCTCCGCGGTCGAGTTCGAAGTGATCACCCGACTGGCCCGCTCGCCGGGCAAACAGCTGCGGATGACCGACCTCGCTGCGCAGACGTCACTGTCCACAAGCGGGGTGACCCGTGTGGTGGACCGGATGGAACGCGACGGGCTGCTCACCCGTCGAGCCTGCCCGAACGATCGCCGCAGCTCGTACGCGGTGGTCACCGCCGCCGGCCTGCAGCGGCTCGACGAGACGCTGCCCGGCCACCTGCGGATCATCGAGCAGTGGTTCACCGGCCAGCTCGACCCCGAGGCCCTGGCGGCACTGCTCGACGGCCTGCGCCGAGTGCGGGACGCCGTTCATCCCGGTGCCACCGCCGGCAGCACCGATCAGGAGATGGCCGACGCGGACGACTGCGACCCGGCCTGACCGCAGGTGCCGGAGCACCGGCAGAAAGACCGGCAGAAGTGATGTTGCAGACCGGACAAACCTCCTGAAGAGCATCTTCTACCCCCTCAGCGGTGGCAGGCTTCGTCCACCGGGGAATCACCGGGGGGTGACGGCGCGGGCGAACAGCGAGGGGTAGCACCAAGGGGGCTCTTCGCTCGCGCCACTCCCCGTTCGACCGGCCACCAACGGGTGCCCGACTAGCGCTCGGCGGTCCCGCCCCGCGCGGCCATCAGCGCATAGAGGAGCCCGGCCTCCTGCGGCAGCAGCCGGATGCCACTCTCCTCGCAGGCCCGGTCGAGACGATCGAGGACCGTCGGGTCCGACGTGCTCGCGGCGAGGCCCACCAGCGCCTCCACCACGTCCCGCCGATCGTGACCGGCCCCGGCGGCGGCAGCGAACCACTCCGCCGCCAGTTCCCTGTCACCCCGGTGCAGTGCCAGGTTGCCCTCTATCAGCGCACAGATACCCGCCTCCGGCCCACCCCAGGACAACACCGTCTCGTCCGAGCGCGGTCGCGGGAGCCCGACCCGCTCCACCCACTGCTGCCCCGGCACGACAACTGCCGCCTCGGCGACCCCCGCGCGCAGCTCGGTGAGCACCTCGGTCGCCTCCGCGGCACGCCCGTCCTGCGCGAGCGCCAACCCGACAGTCCCGAGCACCCGCCGGCGATGCCCCGGGTCACCCAACTCGAACAGTGCCGCCGCCGCGCGCCGGCCCTGGTCGACGGCGTCGGCGTACCTGCCCTCCAGGCGGGACACCTCGGCCCGGTTGGCCCAGGCAAGCACCCGCAACCGCTGCTCACCACCCTCGGCGGCGAGCCGGTCCACGGCGGCCAGCCGACGGCGAGCCGCGCCCAGGTCACCGACCCGGATCTCGTGCCAGGCGAGGCTGTTCTGCGCGACCGCCAGATCCCGGGTCCGGCCATTGCGGGCGGCGAGCCGGAGCACCGCCTCGGCCTGCTCCCGGGCCTCGTCGTGCCCGCCGACGGTGGTCAGCAGCGCGCCGAGCACACTGCGCGCCTCCAGCTCGCCGGTCACGTCGCCGGCCTGCCGGAACGTCTCCAACGCGGCCCGCGCCGTCGGCAACTCGTCGACCTCGGCACCGTGCTCGGCAGCGAGCCGGGCCACCCCGAGGCTGGCCCAGCCGCGCAGGATCGGGTCCGCGTCGGCGGTCCGGGGATCGGCCAGCAGCCGTCGCAGCCACTGCCGCCCGGCGACATCGCGCCCCCGGAAGCGCCACCAGCGGGGCAGGCAGGCCGCCAGACGGAGCGCGGTCAGCGGGTCGTCGGTCGCCGCGTGGGCCAGCGCCGTACTGATGTCGCTGCTCACCTCGTCGAGCCGGTGCACCGCGTCGAGCATCCGGGGGCCGGCCAGGTCGGAGGCGGTCCGCGCCACGAGACGGGCGACCACCTCCGCATGCCGACGCCGTACACAGGTCAGCTCGCCACCACCCACGGCCTGCTCGATGGCGAAGTCACGAACCGCGTCCAGCAGACGGAACCGGAACGGCCCGGTGCCGCGAACGCTCAGCAGCCCAAGCTCGACGAGGCGATCCAGCAACGGGACAGGATCGATTGCCACCGTACCGTCCCGGTCGGCCTCGTCGGCGAGCATCTCCTCGGCCAACTCCACAGACCACCGGTTACCGAACATGGCGAGCCGCCGCAGCGCGTCGCTCTCGGCCGGCGCGAGAAGGCGGTAGCTGGTCGCCACCGCGTCCCGCAGGGTCACCGCCACCGCCGCCCGCGTCGCATCGGTGGCAGGCGGGCGGCGGGTGGCCGCCTCCGGGCCGTCCCAGCGGGTACGGGTCGCCGGGTCGGCCGAGGTGGTCAGGTCGAGCACGCGATCGCCGTACCTGTCGAGCAGTTCGGTGAGGTCGAGCAGCCGGCCCCGGGCGGCCATCAGCTCGATGGCCAGCGGCAGGCCGCCCAGCCGACGGACCAGGGCGGCCAACGCCGGCAGCTCGTCGGGAGTCGGCGGCTCCCGACGGACCTGGGCGAGCCGTGCGGTGAACAGCGCGACCGCCGGCCACGAACCGAGCGTGGCCGGCCCGGAGTGCTCGGCGTCCGGCGGTGGCACCTCGAGCGGAGCGACCGGCCAGACCCGTTCGCCGGGCAGCCCGACCGGGTGCCGTCCGGTGACCAGCACCCGCAACGACGGCAGCACGACGCCCAGCCGGTGCAGCGTCTCGGCCACCGGGCCGGGGGCACGCTCGACCGCGTCCATGACCAGCAGGGCCGGCCGGCCGGCGAGCCGGGTGACGAGTTCCGGCAGCCGCGCCGCGCCGAGGACTGTCATCGTGGCGGCGAGGACGTCCGGCCCGTCCGAGCCCTCGCCCACCAGCACGCCCGCCACACCGCCCGGGTGTGGGCGGGCCACCGCGTGGGCTACGGCGAGCGCGAGCGCGGTCTTGCCGACCCCGGCCAGCCCGACCAGGCTCACCAGTCGGGGGCCACGCTCCGCGGTCAGCATTCCGGCCAGCTCGCTGACGTCGCGGTCGCGGCCGATCAGGGCAACCGGTGGTGGGAGGGCGACCGGAGCGGCGGCCCGGGCCGCTTCGGCCGTCGACGTGACACCGGGCGTGCCCGAGATGACGTCCGGTCGGGGTTGCTCACCGCCGGCGGCGCCGCGGGCCGTGGCCAGGAACGCCGCCCGGGTGGCACCGACCAGCTCCAACGCCGTGGCCAGCAACTCGACTGTGGTGCGCTGCGGCCGGACCGATCGGCCGCGCTCCAGGTCCCGCACCGTCCGCACGCCGACCCCGGCACGGGACGCCAGCTCCGCCTGGGTCAGGCCGGCCGCGCGCCGGTGCGCGCGGAGCAGCTCCGGCAGCCCGGTACGACCGGCCGGGCTCCGCGACCGATCATGATCCGGAGTCATGGGCACGAAGAGTACGGATCGACTCCGACCATCGGCAGTCGAACGTCGGTCTGCCGACGCCCGCTCGCCGATATCCGACAGCCGAACGGCTGGCACTCCCGCCACAACGAGCCGACGTCACACCAAGCGGGCTCTCACACAGTCGGCCGGCCTCGGACGACTACCCGGCCTCAGACGACTGCCCGGCCTCAGACGACTACCCGGCCTCAGACGACTGCCCAACCTCAGACGACTGCCCAACCTCAGGCGACTGCCCGGCCTCGGACGCCGAGCCGGCGTCGAACGACGGCCCAGCCTCGGACGGTCGGCAACGCACGCCGCCGCCCGCGCCCCCGCCACGACCGGCCCGAAGAGATCTTGGACAGAGCTTGCCGGGGGGCTTCGCCCTCGGCGGTGGGTCAGAGGCCCAGGTCGCGCGCGATGATCATGCGCTGCACCTCGCTGGTGCCCTCGCCGATCTCCAGGATCTTGGAGTCCCGCCAGAAGCGGGCGACCGGGTACTCGTTCATGAAGCCGTAGCCGCCGTGGATCTGGGTCGCCTCCCGGGCGTTGTCCACCGCGATGGTGCTGGCGTGCAGCTTGGCGATGGCGGCCTGCCGCTTGAACGGCTCACCGGCCAGCATCCGGGCGGCGGCGTCGTAGTAGGCCAGCCGGGCGGTGTGCGCCTTCAGTTCCATGTCGGCGATCTTGAACTGGATCGCCTGATTGGCACCGATCGGGCGGCCGAACGCCTGCCGCTCCTGTGCGTACTTGATGGACTCGTCGACGCAGCCCTGGGCGAGGCCGACGGCCAGCGCGGCGATGGCGATCCGGCCCTCGTCGAGGATCCGCAGGAACTGGGCGAACCCTCGACCACGGGCGCCGAGGAGGTTGGCCGCGGGCACCCGGCAGTCGTCGAAGGTCAACTCGTGGGTGTCCGAGGCGGTCCACCCGACCTTGGAGTAACCGGGCGCCACCGTGAACCCGGGCGTGCCGGTGGGCACGATGATCGTCGACAGCTCCTTGGAGCCGTCCGCGTTCGTGCCGGTCACGGCGGTGACGGTGACCATGGCCGTGATGTCGGTCCCCGAGTTGGTGATGAACGCCTTCGACCCGTTGATCACCCATTCGTCGCCGTCCAGCACGGCCCGCGTCTGGGTGCCTGCGGCGTCGGAGCCGGTGCCCGGCTCGGTGAGGCCGAAGCCGGCCAGGGCCTCTCCGCTGAGCAGCTTCGGCAGCCAGGTGGCCTTCTGCTCCTCGGTGCCGAAGCGGTAGATCGGCATCGCGCCGAGCGAGACCGCCGCCTCCAGCGTGATCGCGACACTGGAGTCGACCCGGGCCAGCTCCTCCAGGGCCAGGCACAACGCGAAGTAGTCGCCGCCCATCCCGCCGTGCTCCTCGCCGAAGGGCAGGCCGAACAGGCCCATCTTGCCCATCTGCCGGATCACCTCGTACGGGAAGGTGTGCTGCTCGTAGTGCTCGGCGATGACCGGCGCGACCACCTCGCGCGCGAAGTCCCGCACGCTCTCCCGCAGCGCCGTTTGTTCGTCGGTGAGCCGGAAGTCCATCTCATCCTCCTGGGTGGACGGCCGCCGCGGCGCTCGTGACGCCGGGGCGGATCGCTGTGGGGTGGGGCGAGGGTCAGACCGGAGTGACGCCGTGCCGACGCCGGGAGAAGTGCCGATCCTTGGTACGGGCGGCGGCGAAGCGGCGGACCAGCTCGCCACGCAGGTCGTGCGGCTCGACGATGGCGTCCACCACCAGCTCGCTGGCCAGCCGGACGACGTCGATGTCCTGCTCGTACTCGGCGCGCTTGGCGGCGACGAAGGCGGCCCGCTCGTCCGCGTCGGCGATGGCGGCGATCTTGTTGGCGTACACGGCGTTCACGGCGGCCTCGGCGCCCATCACGGCGATCTTCGCGGTGGGCAGCGCGATGGTCGCGTCCGGCTCGAAGCCGGGGCCGGCCATCGCGTAGAGGCCGGCGCCGTACGCCTTGCGGACCACCACGCAGATCTTCGGGACTGTCGCCTCGGAGATCGCGGTGATCATCTTGGCGCCGTGCCGGATGATGCCCTGCTTCTCCACCACGCTGCCCACCATGAAGCCGGGCACGTCGCTGAGGAACAGCAGCGGCACGTTGAACGCGTCGCAGAGCTGCACGAACCGGGTGGCCTTGTCGGCCGAGTCGACGAACAGCACGCCGCCCTTGAACATCGAGTTGTTGCCGAGCACGCCGACGACCTGGCCGTCGAGGCGGCCGAACCCGATGGTCAGCTCCTTGGCCCACAGCGCCTGGATCTCGAAGAAGGAATCCTCGTCGAGCAGGCCCTTGACGTACCGCCGCATGTCGAACGCCTGCCGCTCGCTTGCCGGCACGAGCGCGGCCAGGTCGGCCTTCGCGGGCGCGGCGACCGCCGGCGCGGCCGGCGGCGCCTGGGTCCAGTTCGCCGGGAGGTACGACAGGTAGGTCTTCACCACGTCGAGCGCGTCGGCCTCGGTCTTGCAGAGGAAGTGCCCGACACCGGACTCGGCGGTGTGCACCTTGGCCCCGCCCATCGCCTCCAGGGTGGTCTTCTCCCCGGTGACCATCTCGACCATGCGGTCGGAGCCGAGGTACATGCTGGCGTTGCCGTCGACCATTGCCACCACGTCGCAGAACGCCGGAATGTACGCCCCGCCGGCGGCGCTCGGGCCGAACAGCGCGCAGACCTGCGGGATCGAGCCCGAGGCGCGGACCTGGTTCCAGAAGATCTTGCCGGCGCCACGTCGGCCGGGGAAGAGGTCGACCTGGTCGGTGATCCGGGCGCCGGCGGAGTCGACCAGGTAGACCATCGGTACGCCGGCGCCGTAGGCCCGCTCGATGATCCGGATGATCTTCTCGACGGTCCGGGCGCCCCAACTGCCGGCCTTGACCGTGGAGTCGTTGGCCATCAGGCAGACCTGCCGGCCGTCGATCGTGGCGGTGCCGGTGACCACGCCGTCGGCGGGCAGCCCCTCGGCGAGCGCGTTGGCGTAGAGGCCGTCCTCGACGAACGAGCCCTCGTCGACGAGCAGCGCGACGCGACCGCGTGCGAACAGTTTGCCCTTGGCCTCGTTTGCCGCGTGGTACTTGTCCGCGCCGCCGGACCGGGCCCGCTTGCGCAGTTGCTCCAGCGCCTCACCGTCGAGCGTCACGCCGACTCCCTCGCCCGTACTGACCTGAACGATCGTTAGGCTATCGCATTCGCGTGCCTCCCGGCGACCCGCGACCGACCGACGCTTCTTCGCTCGAAACATTGAAATCTATTAATCTCTGTGGATAGGCTCCTGACACCCCCTCCCGGATAGGAGTCAGCGATGACCTCACGACTCGGTCGGCTCGCTGTCGCGTTTGTCGCGACGGCAGGTGCCACGCTCGGCGTCACGGTCGCCAACCCCGCGCCCGCGTCCGCCGCGATGACCATCTGCTACAACACCAGCCAGGCAGGCGCCTACGCCGGCACCGCCAACCAGGCCGCCTCGATCTGGAACAACGCCACAGTCAACCTGACGCTCTCCGCGAACTGCGGCTCCAACCTGCGGATCTACCAGATCACCGGCGGCGGCTCCTACGCCGTGCGGACCAGCCTCGGCAACGGCCGGGTCTACATCGACACGCAGCAGGCCGCGCAGTACAGCCCGCTGCGGATCGTGACCCACGAGATCGGGCACATCCTCGGCCTGCCGGACAACTACAACGGAAACTGCTCGCTGCTGATGTCCGGCGGCAGCGCCGGCACCAGCTGCACCAACCCGTACCCGAGCAGCGCCGAGGCGAACCGGGTGAGCAACCTCTTCGCCGGCACGCTCAGCGCCAGCGAGCGCAGCTCCGCCCGCAGCGCGGACATCTTCCGCGACAGCTGGCCGAGCATGCTCACCTCGGTGAGCTGACCGACCTGGCAGGTGGAAGGGGCCGGCGTATTCGCCGGCCCCTTCGTCGCGTCCTCAGCTCGGCAGCGGCGTCAGGCGGGTACGCGGACCCGCCCGCAGCACGCCGGACGGCAGCTTCTTGCCGAGCAGCTCCTCGGCCAGCTCGGCCACCTCGACCAGGGCATCCAGGTCGATGCCTGTGTCGATGCCCATGTCGTGCAGCATGTGCACGGCCTCCTCGGTGGCGAGGTTGCCGCTGGCCCCCGGCGCGTACGGGCAGCCGCCCAGGCCGCCGACACTGGCGTCGAACTCGGTCACCCCCAGCTCCAGCGCGGTCAGCAGGTTGGCCAGCGCGGCGCCCCGGGTGTTGTGGAAGTGCAGCAGCACCGGCACGTGGGCGTTGCTGTCGCGTACCGCGGTCAGCAGCTCGCGGACCCGACGCGGAGTGGCCATGCCTGTCGTGTCCCCGAACGCCACCCGGTCCGCGCCGTCGCGGACCACGCGGTCGACGATGCCGGCGACCCGCCGCGGGTCGATGTCCCCCTCGTACGGGCAGCCGAAGCTGGTCGCCACGATCACCTCGACCCGCGCCGAGGCGCCGTGCAGGAGGTCGATCAGCTCGGCGATGTCGTCGAGCGACTCGTCGGTGGAGCGGTTCACGTTGCGCCGGTTGTGCGTGTCGCTTGCCGACACCACCACCTCGATCTCGGTGAACCCGGCGGCCAGGGCCCGCTGCGCGCCCCGGGTGTTCGGCACCAGCGCCGAGTAGCGCACCCCGTCGGCCTTCGTGGCCCGCTGCCACACCTCGTCGGCGTCGGCCATCTGCGGGATGGCCCTGGGGTGCACGAACGACACCGCCTCGATCCGGCGTACGCCGGTGCCGGAGAGCGCGTCGAGCAGCCGCACCTTGGCGTCGACGGGAATCGGCTCCTCGTTCTGCAGCCCGTCCCGCGGCCCGACCTCGCGAATCGACACCGAGTTCGGCAGGTCCGTCATGGGGTCACCTCACTGTCTGCTCTGCTGGGGCAACGGTAGCGACACCGGCCCGTCTAGCCGCCAGCACCGCTGTAGGCACGGACAGGTTGTGCGCTGGCCAGCCGTTCAGGTGGCACTTCCGGCCAGCACCTGACCGCCCTTCGGGGGATGAATCAGGCCAGAAGGATGTCATCACCGGCACCACGATGGAACTGCGGGCGGCAGGGTGGCTAGGTTGGTGCCGGCGTGACGGGCGGGGCCGGCCAACGGCTCGACCCCGCCGTCAGGACGCCTCCGGTGGTCAGCGCTGCGACGGTCCTTCCAAGAGCTCCGCAGCGCATCGGAGTGCGGTCGAGAGGGCGCCGGCGCACGCGGCGGCGCCCTCTCGACCCACGAGCAGGGCCATCACCACGGCGCCATCGGTGCCGAGCGATGCTTTCCGCAGAATGCGGACCCCTCGTCGTCGTGTGTTCGGCGGCCACACACCATTACCGTTCATCCCTCTTCCTCCGGCAATCGGTCCGCAATTGCGGCGCGGTTAACGTCGATGGAAGTTCCACGACCGCCAACCAATCTGCATCGGGCGTCGGACGTTTCCATCTCCCTGACAACGACCCGACCCGATGAACACGACGATCTTGTGACCGGGTTGCCGCAGGACTACCCGGCCAACACGAGAGATGGCGGCGCGGTGACCACGACCCGGCCACATTGGTCTGGCGTAAGGGCTGAACGCAGGTTCATCGTGACGACCCGGCCAGCCACCCGGCCAGAATCTGACTGGCGACACAGCCTCGGATACACGGTTACTTGATCTGAGGCGGTACAAATGTTGATCCGGCGCCATGTGAGCTTGGAAGGACCGCGTGGCGCGGTTTGCGGGGACGCCATGACCACTGGATTGAAAGGAACGATGTGAACGCCGAGGCTCCTGTGCCACTCTCAGCAGAACTCACCCGAAGACACCGACTGGTTCCGCGATCGACGCTCGAAGCGCAATACCGTCAGCGCTATCACAACCCCGCCGTGTCGGCGTACGCGCTGGCGGTCCGCGACATCGTGGAGACCTGCCCCGAGATCGGGCCGATCGACACCTGGCAGAGACTGGCGGACCGGATCTACACGCCCCAGTCCGATCCCGACCGAGCAAGTCGGAGCAGGAAACAGTCCCGTCTGCGCAAGAAGCTGTCGCGACACTTCACCGCCGAGAGCAAGGGGCCACCCTGGCAGACGGTGATGCTCGTGGTGAAGCACGCGCTGCCGCCGGAGCTCCGACGGCAGTGGCTTGTCGACCTCGCCGAGTTGTACGAGCGGGCCCGCGGCGAGAGGCCGCCGAACGGCGTTCGCGACGAACGCGCCGAGGACCGGACCGAGCTGCGGGACGGCCGCGATCTCGAACGGTGCCTGCGCCAGAAGATCGCCGACCTGGAACGAGAGTGCCTCGACCTCCGGGTGGAGGTCAGCGAGTTGCGGGCCGCCCAGACGGCCCAGCCCCTCGGCCCCGCGTCGGACGATCTACCTCGACAGCGCGAACCGTTGGGTGGCTCGTCGACCCCGACGCCGAACACCAGGCACTTCCCGCCCAGCCAGGCCAGGGCCGGTGGTCCGGCCCAGAGCCACTACCGGGCACCGCGACTGGACACGGCCTCCCCCGGCCTACCCGGGCAGAACAGGGGAGAGCTGCCCCGCCTGCTCGACCAGCCCTGGCACCCCCGCCAGCAACCCCTCGACACCCCCCACAACCTGCGCCAACAGCCGTAAAAAACCGGGCCTGCCCTCCGGCCTGCCCTCCGGCCTGCCCTCCGGCCTGCTCTCGGTGATCAAGAGGTTTGCGTCATCCGGGACCGGAATCCTGACGCAAATCTCTTGATCACCGAGAGCGGGGGCGGGGGGGCGGGGGGCGGGGGGCGGGGGGGGGTTAGCGCATGCGGGAGACGATGCCGGTGTCGTAGGTGCCGGTGAGGAACTCGTCGTTCTCCAGCAGCTCGGCGAAGAAGGGGAGGTTGTTCTTCGGGCCTTCGATCTGGAACTCGGCGACCGCCGTCCTCGCCCGCTCGATCGCCTGCTCGCGGGTGTCGCCGCTGAGGATCAGCTTGGCCATCAGGCTGTCGTAGAACGGGGTGACCGTGTTGCCGCCGGTGTAGCCGGAATCCACCCGGACCCCCGCGCCCGTGGGCTCCACCCAGGTCCGCACCACGCCGGGACCGGGCAGGAAGCGCTTCGGGTCCTCGGCGTTGATCCGCAGCTCGATGGCGTGCCCGCTCGGCGCGAGCGCGTCCGGGTCGAACGTCGGGGCGAGGCCGGCGGCCACCCGCAACTGCTCCTCCACCAGGTCGACGCCGTAGACGTACTCGGTCACCGGGTGCTCCACCTGCAGCCGCGTGTTCATCTCCAGAAAGAAGAACTCGTCGGACGTCGGATCCAACAGGCACTCCACAGTGCCCGCGTTGCGATAGCCGACCGCCTCGCCGGCCCGTACCGCCGCGGCCAGGAGGCGTGCGCGCAGCTCCGGCGAGACCGCCGGGGACGGCGACTCCTCGACCAGCTTCTGGTTGCGCCGCTGCACCGAGCACTCCCGCTCGCCGAGCGCCACCACCCGACCGTCGGCCAGGCCGAGGATCTGCACCTCGACGTGGCGTACCCGGGGGAAGTACCGCTCGATCAACACCGAACCGTCGCCGAACATCCGCTCGGCGAACGCGCGCACCTTGTCGTACTCGATGCGCAGCGCGGCCTCGTCGACCGCCACGCCCATGCCCATGCCCCCGCCACCGGCGGCGGCCTTGACCATGACCGGGTAGCCGATCTCCGCGGCGGCGGCGACCGCCGCGTCCAGGTCGGCGGCCGGGTCGGTCGTGCCGGGCGCGACCGGGACGCCGGCCGCGGCCATCAGGTTCCGGGCATTGATCTTGTCGCCCATCGCGGTGATCGCGTCCGCGCCGGGTCCGACCCAGATCAGCCCGCTCGCCTCGACGGTACGGGCGAACTCGGCGTTCTCCGACAGGAAGCCGTAGCCGGGGTGGATGGCCTGCGCGCCTGTCGACTTCGCGGCGGCGAGGATCGCCTCGACGTTGCGGTAGCTCTGCGCCGGGTTCGGCGGGCCGATGAGGACGGCCTCGTCGGCCTCGGCGACGAAGGGCAGGTCGGCGTCCGCCTCCGAGTACACAGCAATCGCGCGGATGCCGAGCCGCTTGGCGGTCCGGATGACCCGGCGGGCGATCTCGCCGCGATTGGCAACCAGCAGTGACTCGATCATGTTTTCTCCCGGCGTCCGGATGTTGGGACGATGCCAGGGAACCACGACCGACCCACCCCTGACGAGCCGGGGTTCAGGCGAGCAGCGCGGCCGGGGCTCAGGCGAGCAGCGCGGCCAGGGTCGCGCCGCGCAGCAGCTCGGCGCGACGCCGACGGTCCACCTCGCCACCGAGGAACGGGGTCGAGTTCATCAGGCCGAACGCGGCGTGCGCCAACACCCGCGCCTCCCCGTCGGGCATGCCCGGGTGCAGCGCGGTAAGCACCGTCACCCACTCCTCGACGTACATCCGCTGCAGGCGGCGGATCCGTCGTCGCGGCTCCTCCGGCAGGCGGTCCAGCTCGTGCAGGTGCAGGGCGATCACCGCAGGGTTGGCAAGCGCGAACTCGACGTGGAAGTCGATAAGCGACTCCAGTACGCCGCGCGGGTCGTCCGGATGCCCGGCGGCGCGTTCCCGGCCGCCGGCCAACAACCCCTCGCTGACCGGGATCAGCGCGGCGGCAAGCATCGCCTCCTTGCCGGCGAAGTGGTGGTAGAGCGCCGGGCCGGTCACCCCTGCTGCCGCACCGATGTCGTCCATCGACACGCCGTGATAGCCGCGGGCGGCGAACAGACCGACCGCGATCTCCAGGATCTCGTCCTTGCGGGACCGGCGTCGGCCCGCACCCGCCGCACCCCGTGCCTGCTGCTCCACCGTCACCGGGCAAGCGTAGACCGCGAGCAGACCGCGGTGGGGCGGCGGTTACCGCTCGGTTGCGCACGCCACGCCGCCGGCCGGCGGCCGCTCGGGCGGGGGCGACCGGCCGGCGCGGAGGTCACTCGTCCGGGTCGAGGTCGTGCTCAGCGCGCAGCGCGGCGGCCTCCGTGGGTCGATCCAGCAGGTCCAGGGCGCGGGCCAGCAGCCAGGCCGTCTGACGGACCGGCCGCGAACCCGCCGGGAGCCCCCCGAGTACGCGGCGCAGCAGCGGCTCCGCCTCGGCCGGCCGATCCAGGCGCAGCAGCAGCTCACCGACGAGGACCTCGACCTGGGCCGCCTCACCGAACGCCTCGATCGACCGCAGCCGGCCGGGCACTCCGGCGAGCCGGGCCAGCGCCTCGTCCGGCCGCTCCTCCCCGACCAACACCCGCGCACCGGCCTCGGCCGCCATCGCCAGCTCGTACGTCACAGGCGGCTCCTGCTCCGGCTGCGCGGCGATCACGGCCGCCAGCCCGTCCAGCAGCTCGACGGCGCGTACCGCCGCCGGCCGGTCGTCGCCCCAGAACCAGGCGTACGCCTCGCGCCGACGGGCACGTAGCTCGTCCAAGGGCAGGTCGGCGAGCCGATACGCCGTAGCGGCCGCGGCGAACCGCTCGGCGGCCTTCGTGTCCCGGTCGGCGTCGTAGAGGATCCCGCCGGCCTCCTCCAGCACCTGGGCCCGGTGTGGGAGGTTGTCCGGGCCGTCCAGGTTTGTGGACAACTGCTCCAGCAGGGCCAGCGCCGGATCGATCTCGCCGAGTCCGGCGTACACACCCGCGAGCAGGTGCCGGCAGCGGTCGGCCTCCGCCTGGGCGCCCAGCCGGTCCAGGCCGAGCACGGCCTCCTCGGCGACCTCGGCCGCCTCGGCGAGCCGGCCCACCACCCGGTACGCGTTCGCCAGCTCCCAGCGCAGGAACGCGTCCCCCTCGGCGCCACGCTCCACGCAGAGCGTCACCGCCTCGACGAAATCGTCGACCGCGTCGGCGGCCCGGCCGGCGGAGAGCAGCACCCGGGCGCGCGCGACCCGGACCGGCAGCTCCGCGTCCGGCGGTGCCACCCGCAGCGCCTCGTCACAGGCGGCCACCGCCTCCACCGGATCGTCGACGGTCCGCGCGCAGGCCAGGCAGGCCGCGGTGACCAACTCGTCGATGCCCAGCTCCCGGCCGATCCGGCGAGCCTCCTCGGCGGCGGCGCGGGCCTCGTCGACGCGGTCGGACTGCTCGAAGAGGTGTGCCCGGTGCAGGGCGATCCGAGCCGCCAGGTGCTCGTCGCCACCCGCGTCCGCCGGTGCCCGGTCCAGCGCCGCGAGGGCTTCCGCCCACCGTTGCTGGTGCAGCAGCGCCAATGCCAGTCGGTCGTGCCCGGCGGCCCGCTGTCGTACGTCCCCGAGCCGGTCCAGCACCTCGGCGGCCTCCCGGACCAGCGTGAGCCCCTCCTCGGCGTGCTCGTCGGCCCGGGTCAGCAGCACACCGAGCCGCCCGGCTACCACCTGGGCGAGCACCTCCTCACCCGCCGAGCGGTACAGGTCCAGCGCCGCCCGGTTAAGCTCGACAGCACCCTCGATGTCGTCCTCGTCGCCGCGCTCGGCGGCCCGCAGCGCCAGCCGGTGCGCGACCGTACGCGTCGGCAGGTCGGCGGCGCCGAACCGGTCGTCGCACGCGGCCAGCGCCGCCTGGAACGTGGCCCGGTCGTGTCGGCCCCAGCTCTCCTCGGCGAGGGTCAGCAACTCGTCCGCGTCCGCGTCGGCGGGCACGGTCACTGTGGACGCCTCGGCCCGCTCCCGGCCCCGCTTGTCGGCGGGCCCCGGCGTGCCCGCGGGGAGCGGAAGGGTCGGCTCGTCCCCGGCCGACCGGGCCGGACGGCGACGGACGCTCGCGGAGAGCGGCAGGTGCTCGCCGCTGGGCCGTACGGCGAGCCGGCGGGCGATCCACTCGGACTGGTGGGCGGTGCCGTTGCGGGCGTCGAAGCGGGCTGCCAGCCCGGTCGCGGTGTCGGCCAACTCGTCGGCAAGGGTCGGCGCGGGCACCTCGGCGGCCTGTCGACCCTCGGCGGCCCGGCGGTACACGGTCGCCGCACCCGCCTGACGCAGCGCGGCGGCGGCGGTCGCCGCGAAGTGCATGGCGGCGGCCGGCGACGGCGGCCGGTCCAGCCAGTCGAGGTGCCGCTCGACCAGCTCGACAGCCCGCGCCTCGTTGCCGGTGAGCGTGCAGAACTCGATGTGGTCGCCGATGTCCCACAGGTCGGCGAGGTTGCCGCGCAGCTTGCGGTACGCCTCCCGGTGCGCGTCGCGCGCCGAGGAACCCCGGCCGGTACGCAGATAGGGCAGCAGGAGCGCCGTGAGGATCGCCTGCGGCTGCTCGGTGCAGGTCAGCCTGCCGGCGAGCACCGGCTCGGCGAGCGCCACCGCCTCGGCGTCCCGCCCGGTGTCGGCGAGGTAGCCCACCTGGCTCGTCGGGTCACAGCCGGCGCAGTCGGACAACTCGTCGCGGGGCGTGGTCTGCCACAGCCGGTACCAGTGTGCGGCGGCATCGGCGTCGCCCACGTGGTCGGCGACCCGGAACCGGTGCTTGTGGACGGTCTGCAGGCTGTGCCCGCCGGCCCGGTAACGCCGTTCCATGTCGTCGAGCACCGCGTACGTGCGGTCCAGTGGCACCTCGGGGAACTTCAGCAGACCCGACACCATGTACTTGAAGTGCCACAGCAACTGGTGCAGGTGGCGCTGGTGGTAGGGCTGCGGGTCGCGGTCGAACTCGGACAGGCACCAGGAGAAGGTCACGAACGACTTCGCCGGCTCGCCGCCGTAGACGTACCCGGTGGTGGCCTGCATCCGGGTGACGAAGGCGAGGTGCCTGTCGTCGGCGGCGTCCACCCGGCGCAGTAGCTGCTCCAGTGCGGCGATCTGCCCCGCCCCGTACGGCATGTCGGCGATGCCACGCAGCACCCGCCACAGGTCCTCGTCGCTCATTGTCACTCCCGTCCCGGCACGGCCCGGCCGAGCAGGCCGAGGAAGGAATCGTTCAGCAGCGCGGCGTCGGCCGCGCGGATCGGATGGTGACCGAGCAGCAGCGCCTGCCCGTACAGCGCCTCGATGGCGAGGCCGACCAGCTCCGCGTCGCCGAGCGACGTGACCCGCCGGACCAGCGGGTTGCGGTGGTTGAGCACCAGTTGCGGGCGGTCCGGTGGGGCGGTGGCGGCGAGCGCGTCGAGCACCCCACCCCACAGCTCGTCGGCGCGGTCACGGCTGGCGGCGAGCTGGTCGTTGAACGCCGCCGACCGGCTGACCAGGTAGAGCGCGGGCAGCGAGACCGGGTCGTACGCCCGGATGACCACCTCGCAGCCGGAACGTTCGACGGCTCGCTGCGCGGCGCTGAGGAACGGCCGCAGCGCCAGCTCCACGTGCGGGTCGAGGGCCTCGAACCGGGTGGTGAGGTCGCTCGGCTCCAGCCGTTCGATGAGCACCGACCGGTCCACCGTCGGCAGTCGCTCGATCAGCTCGGTGTCGTACGTGTAGCCCGCGTTCACCACAGCCAGGTCCTGTGCGGCGGCCACGGCGGCGAGTTGGCGGAACTCGTCGAGGCTCGCCGCGTAGCGGAGCACCCCGTGGTGTTCCCGGAACTCGGCGAGGGTGAGCGTGCCGACGTTGGTGTCCATCGGCCACCACCTGTCCACCAGCCGGAGCATCTCGTCGTCGTGCAGCGCCAGCGCCTTGACGCCGAGGTGGTGCACCTGGAGGAACTCCGCCAGCCGGTGCGGGTCGTGCCGCGCCAACCGGACCAGCCAGCCGCGTACCTGGTCGCCGAGCGCCTCCCGGGTCGCGGTCAGCAGGGTGTCCTCGTAGAGGGCCTCGCGGCTGGCCGTCGGGCGCAGCTCGGTCGCGTCGACCACGCAGTGCGCGAAGAACGCCCAGTCCGGCAGCAGCCCGTCGGCGTTCTCGGTGAGCAGCATCCGCTTGAGGTAGACGCGGTGCCCGGCCCGGGCCGCGGGGTTCACCGGGGTGGGCAGGATGACGGCGACGCCGGTCAGCCCGGCCTCCGGCACGGCCAGCGGCAGCACGTCGAACGGTTCCACGC